>JBBAEN010000001.1:0-1159652 GCA_041655955.1 Micavibrio sp. | reverse complement strand
GAAGGAGAAGGAGAAGGAGAAGGAGAAGGAGAAGGAGAAGGAGAAGGAGAAGGAGAAGGAGAAGGAGAAGGAGAAGGAGAAGGAGAAGGAGAAGGAGAAGGAGAAGGAGAAGGAGAAGGAGAAGGAGAAGGAGGGTGATGAGGGCGCGGGGCGCCGCGGGCGGGGATGGTTCGGCGCAAAATTCTTGCGTTTAATTCCCTTTGTATCCTTTTACATTTTTATACCTATGGATGGATCGGCTCCGCTCCGCCCCGCCCGGTTTCCACATCATCCATATGCCCGCCTATGACGGCCATATGGATGATGTGCGCGGATAGCAGACAGCAGACAGCGGGCAGCGGGCAGTGAGCGGCCAGTGGCAGGTGGCAACGGCACGATTACACGGGCTGTTTTTTTAAGGGCGGGGCGGCTTCTTGTTCAGGCCTGCCACATAAAATCCGTAAACGCCGAAAAAGCAAAAGCAGAGCGCATACCAGAAGATCGCATAGTGCAAATGCTTGTTGCGTGGCAGCCATCTTTCTTGATGCGGGATCAGCTGGTGCAGGGGCGGTTCGATAGAATCCGCATAGAGGACGAACGGATAGGGCGCGTTGATAGATTTGGCGGCGGCTATTTCGCCGATATCGGCGCGGAACCATATATCGGCGGCAGGGGCGTTGCGCGAGGCGAAGCGCGACCAGTCGGGCTTATGGATCGCGCCGCGGGCCGTGACATTGGCCGGAAACAGGGCCAGCCGCTCTTCAAGACTGTCTTTCCAAAGCTCGTCAACCCAGCCCGCATTGACGATAAGGCTGCGCCCGCCCGCATGGGCGGCCTCCTCCTCTTCTCCTGCTTCTTCCTCCGGCTCCAGCGGCAAAAGGAGATGGTAGCCGGCGCGGCCATTATGGGTGCGGGGGCCGAGCAGGACGGCCTTGCCCCGCGCGAAGCTGCCGGAAATGGCGCCGTAGCCGATAGGGGCCGGTTCCGCCTCCCACGCCGCAAGCTGCTCTGGGGAGAGCGGGGCCTGCTCGCCCATACCGTCATAGCCCGCTTCGAGTTTTTCGATGATGGCATTTTTCCATGCGAGCCTTTGCAATTGCCATGTGCCGAGCGAGGCCAGAATGGCCATGCCGCAAAGCGTCATGATGGTCGCGCCAAGAGGAAGCTTCATTCCCAGTCCTTTGGCCGGTGGCGGTATTGAAGGGCGATGACAAGCGATTTGACGGGCCGCAACAGGCCGAGCGTCAGTATAAGGGCGACGGCCCCCCACAAAACGCCATGGAACCAGAGGGGCGGGGAAAATGCCGCCTCCAGAAGCAGGGCGAGGGGGACGAGTGCGAAGCCCAGCACGAAAATCAGGAAGACGGCGGGGCCGTCCGCAGAATCGTTCTTGCCGAGATGAAGGCCGCAGACGGGGCAGGAAGAATAGAGGACGGGATTAAGGCCCCTTGGATAAAGAGCGCCTTCACCGCAGCGCGGGCATTTGCAGGAGAGGGCTTGCCGCCAAAAAGCCGCTTCCACGGTCTATCCGTGAAGGGCGCCGGCGCCCGTGCTGCCCCACCAGTAAATAGCGACGAACAGGAAGAGCCAGACGACATCGACAAAATGCCAGTACCATGCGGCGGATTCAAAACCGAAATGGCTTTTCTGTGTGAAATGGCCCTTTATCGCGCGCCGCCAGCAGACGAAAAGGAACACCGATCCGACGAAAACGTGGAAGCCGTGGAATCCGGTCGTCATATAGAAGGTGGAGGCATAGGCGCCGTGTTTGAAGGGGAAGGTCGCATGGCTGTATTCATAGGCCTGGAACAGCAGGAAGATGAAGCCGAGCGCGGAGGACAGGCCGAGCGCGAGAATGGCGTCCGCATTTTTATTGCCTTCGAGGATGGCCTGGTGCGCCCATGTCACGGTGCAGCCGGACAGGAGCAGGATCATCGTCATCATAAAGGGCAGGTCGAAGGCGGGGATGGTTTCGACATCCGGCGGCGGCCACTGGCCGGCGGTATATTCAAGCCGGAGAAATTGCTGCACTTCGCTGGCGAACAGGCTCACGTCAAAAAAGGCCCAGAAGAAAGCGACAAAGAACATGGCCTCGGACGCGATGAAGAGCGCCATGCCGAAACGCATCCCGACTTCCGTGACTTCGTTATGCGCCTTTTCGACGGAGGATTCATAAACGACATCCTTCCACCAGAAAAACATACAGGCGATAATCGCGGCGATCCCCGCATAAACGCCCAAAAGCCCGAAAGAAAATTCGCCGATTTTGACGTCGTGCATGTAAAGAACCATGCCCGTCGCCGCAAGCCCCCCCGCAAAGGCCGAGAGAAGCGGCCAGATGCTGGGCCGGACGATGTGATAGGGATGGCGCTTTCCGGTCGTGCCGTATTCGATATGCTCAGCCATGGTGACTCTCTTGGGTAGGGGCGGGTTTCGTGAGGCTACTTATCAATTTACGTCCGCATTGTAAAATTCTTCCATTGCCTTATCAAGCTCTTCCGAATGGGCCGGAAAGAATGTGTAGGACAAGGTGATGGTCGTCACATCGTCCATGTTCCGGTCTTCGTCCAGCTTCGGATCGATGAAATACATGACCGGCATCTGCATTTTCTCGCCGGCCTTGAGGATTTGTTCGTCAAAGCAAAAACATTGCGTTTTCTGGAAATACTGGCCGGCCTTGTTCGGCGTGACGTTATAGATGGCGGTTCCCGCGACCGGCATTTTATCGCGGTTTTCAGCCATGAAGGCGATAAGTCCTTGCTGGCCGAGCTTGACTTTTTGCTCATGCATTTCCGGTTTGAACGACCAGTTCATGCCGCGGGCGGTGTTGGACACGAATTTCACCGTGATGGTGCGATCCAGCGTGTAATCCGGCGCGGATTCGGCGATCATCGTCGTCCCCGCAAAGCCCGTAACCTGGCAAAACAGGCGGTAGAGCGGCACGGAGGCAAAGGCGAGGCCCGTCATCAGGATGACGCCGCCGAAAACCATCAGCAGGATCCGGGTGTTCTTGTCCATTCTTCAGCCTTTCTTGCGGTCGAAGGCGAGCCCTGCCGGATATTGCGCGGTCGCCATGATTTCCAGACGGTTGATATTGACATGGGGTGGCAAGGTCGCGGCCCAGAAAACGCTTTCGGCGATATCTTCGGCCCGCAGGGATTCGGTTCCGGCATAGACCGCGCCCGCGCGCGCCTCGTCGCCCTTGAAACGCACGCGGGAGAATTGCGTTTCGACCTGCGCGGGTTCGAGATTGGTGACGCGCACCCCTTCATTTGCGAAATCCGCCCGCAGCGAGAGGGAGAATTGTTTTACGAACGCCTTGGTCGCGCAATAAACCGCGCCGCCGCGATAAGGGTAGTTGCCGGCGGTGGAGCCGATATTGATGATATGGCCCTTTTTCCGCTCCGCCATGGATTTGCAAAGCCTGTGCGTCATGCGGCACAGGCCGCGGACATTGACGTCTATCATGGTTTCCCAGTCGGCAAGATCCGCCTTATGCGCGGGGTCGAGGCCGAGCGCAAGCCCCGCATTATTGATGAGCAGGTCGATGGGGGGCAGCGTCTTTGCCGTGGAATCGATGCTGTCCGCATCCGCGATATTGCACAGAACCATTTGGGCGGAAGGGTGGATTTTGCACAGTTTTTCAAGCTTGGCGGAATCGCGCCCGTGGAGATAGAGCTTGCAGCCGGCGGCGGCGAAACGCGCGGCCATGGCTTTGCCGAAATCGCCGGTCGCGCCCGTAATCAAAACCGTTTCGGGCAGGTGGCGCGGATAGGGGGCGGCCTTGTCAACCATTGGAAATCCTGATCATCGTAATCGCCCAGATCAGCACGATCCACGCGGCAATGGCGGCGAGGATCATGAAGTTTTTGGCGCGTTTGCGTTTGTGAAGGTCTGTAATGGGCATGGCTTACACCTTGTCAATCATGAGGGCTGCGAAAAGGGCGAAGAGGTAAAAGACGGAATAGCCGAACATCAGCTTTGCGCTGCGCAGCGACGTATCAACGAGGACGCGGAAATTGGTGAAGAGGAAAAAGACGCTGAGCGCGAAGGCCCAGATGCCGTAGCCGAGTCCCGCAATGCCCAGAATATAAGGCGCGACCGCCAGCGGCACGAGGATCAGCGTATAGGCAAGCATCTGGATTTTCGTCGCGCGCGCGCCGGAAACGACCGTCATCATCGGGATGTTGGCGCGTTTATAGTCTTCGTTCGCGAACAGGGAGAGCGCCCAGAAATGCGGCGGCGTCCAGAAAAAGATGATGGCGAAAAGGACAATCGAGGCGGTCGAAATATCGCCCGTCACGGCGGCCCAGCCGATCATGGGCGGGAAAGCGCCCGCCGCGCCGCCAATCACGATATTTTGCGGCGTGCGGCGTTTCAGCCAGATCGTGTAAACGAACACATAGAAAAGATTGGCGAGGCCGAGCAGGGCGCCGGCCATCCAGTTGACGGCGACCCCCATCGTCATGACGGAGAGGAGGGAGAGGATGACGCCGAAGGAAAGCGCCTCGTCCGCATTGACGCGGCCCATGGGGATGGGCCTGTTTTTCGTGCGGTTCATGACGGCGTCGATGTCGCGGTCGTACCACATATTGATGGCCCCCGCCGCGCCCGCGCCGACGGCGATGCACAGGACGGCGGTTGCGGCGATTACGGGGTGGAGATTTGCAAAGCCGGGCGCGACCCACATGCCGGCAAATCCCGTGAACACCACAAGGCTCATCACTTTGGGTTTCAAAAGGGCGATATAATCGCCGACCGTAGCTTCTATCTGGCTGTTATAAAGGATTGCGTCGCTCATGGCTCTTCTTAACACACGGCGCGTGGCCGGATCATGTGTTTTTTCAAGGGATTCATTGACATATTAGATGCGAATGGCTGTCCATGCAACCATGCTTGGAATATTCACTTTTTTAAAGTCTAAAAGGCCGGATTTGCCGCGTCTTTCACAGGACGCGCTCGAAGCGTCCCGTCGGAAAGCTGAACGGGAAGGGGTTTTGCCATGAAAAGAAGAAAAGCGGGAATTTCTATTGCCCGCAGGTTTTCAACTTTAGTGCAAATAAAAACCCCCGCATGATGCGGGGGTTTTTGGTGTCCGGGCCGATTAGTTGATTTTCGGCTGGATTTCAAACTGGTGGAAGGGCGGCGGGGAGGAGAGCGTCCATTCCAGCGTCATGCATTGCGGCTGGACGTTCCAGTAATTCTCGCCGACGCGGCGGCCGAAGAAGGCCGTCCAAAGGGCGATGCCGAGGAAGAGCAGCACCGACAGGCCCGTCAGGTACGCGCCCATGGTGGACACATAGTTCCAAAGATGCTGGCCGTAATCCTGCGCCAGAATCCACTGGATTTTCTCGACAGGGTTTACAAAGACGCCTTGCAGATGCTCGGGCGGGATTGGCGCGGAGTAATCGACATAGCGGCGCGGCATCCCTTGCAGGCCGAGGAAATGCTGCGGGAAGAAAATAAAATTAACGCCGATGAAGGTTATCCAGAAATGCAGCTTTCCGGCCCATTCGGGATATTGGCGGCCCCACATTTTGCCGACCCAGTAATAGTAACCGGCAAAGAGCGCGAAAACGGCGCCGAGCGAAAGCACGTAATGGAAGTGCGCAACGACGTAATAAGTGTCGTGGAGCGACGTATCCATGCCGGCATTGGCAAGGACGACGCCCGTCACGCCGCCGACGGTGAAAAGGAAAATAAAGCCCATCGCCCAGAGCATCGGGGTTTTGAATTCAATGGAGCCGCCCCACATGGTGGCGATCCATGAAAAGACCTTGATGCCCGTCGGCACGGCGATAATGAGCGTCGCCGCCGTGAAATAGGCCTGTGCGTTGACGCTGATGCCGCTCGTATACATATGGTGCGCCCAGACGATAAAGCCGACAAAGCCGATCGCAATCATGGCGTAAGCCATGCCGAGATAGCCGAAAATAGGCTTTTTTGAAAAGGCCGATACGATATGCGAGATGATGCCGAAGCCCGGCAGGATCATGATATAGACTTCGGGATGGCCGAAGAACCAGAATAAATGCTGGAAGAGGATGGGATCGCCGCCGCCTTCGGGGTTAAAGAAGGCCGTGCCGAAATTCCGGTCTGTCAGCAGCATGGTGATTGCGCCGCCGAGAACGGGGACGGACAGAACCAGCAGGAACGCCGTCACCAGCATGGCCCAGGCGAAAAGCGGCATTTTATGGAGCGTCATGCCGGGGGCGCGCATGTTGAAAACGGTCGTGATGAAGTTCGCCGCGCCGAGGATGGAGGACGCCCCCGCAAGGTGGACGGCGAAGATCGCCATATCGACGGAGAGGCCGGAATGGCCGAGATTGCTGGCAAGCGGCGGATAAAGCGTCCACCCGGTTCCAGCGCCTGCGCCGGGGCCGCCATTGACGAAGGCAGACAGGACAAGAAGCAGGAAAGCGGGAACGAGCAGCCAGAAGGAAATATTGTTAAGACGCGGGAAGGCCATGTCCGGCGCGCCGATCATCAGGGGCAGGAACCAGTTGCCGAAGCCGCCGATAAGGCCCGGCATGACGACGAAGAAAACCATGATAAGGCCATGGGCGGTCGCCCAGACATTCCATTGGTGGCCGTTTTCGGCGAATTGCAGGCCGGGATCGCCCAGCTCTGCGCGCATCAGCATGGAAAACCCGCCGCCGACAAGCGCCGCCAGAATCGAAAAGATGATATAGAGCGTGCCGATATCCTTATGGTTCGTGGACATGAACCAGCGGGAGAAGAATCCCGGTCTATGATCATGATCCTTGTGATCGTGATCATGATTTCCGGTGAGATGCTGATCTGCTGTTGTGGGCTGGGCGTTCATATCGTTCTACCTCTGATCGTATTGGCTTCTTTGGTTTGTGCTTCAAATCATAAGGGCCGGGGCCTTATGCGGGTTATCCTTTCCCGTTATTCCTGTCCGGCCTGTGCCGCCGCGTCTGCCCCGCCGGAGCGGTAGCGCGCGTCGAAGCCGAGTTTTTGAACACAGGCGCGGGACGGGTAATCCGCGCCGGATTCTTCGCCGGAAACGCAAGATATCCAGTCCTCATAATCGCCTTGTTCAACCGCATAGACGGAAATCGGCATCATGGCGTGATCCATGCCGCAAATTTCGGAACACTGGCCGAAATAAACTCCCGGTTTCGTCACGCGGAACCAGGTTTCGTTCAGGCGGCCCGGCACGGCGTCTTTTTTCACGCCGAAGGCGGGAATTGCCCAGGCATGGATAACGTCGCCCGCGGTGATCAAGAGCTGGATGTTCTTTTCAACCGGCACGACAACGGGGTTGTAGGTTTCGAGCATCCGGCGGCCTTTGCCGTCGGGGATATAGCTGTCCAGTTCGTCTTCGGGGATCATGCGGGATTCAATCTCCAGATCGTCATGATCGGGATAGGAATATGTCCAGTACCATTGATAGCCCGTCACCTTGACCGTCATATCCGGATCGACCGTACGGTCGAGATAGAACAGCAATTTATAGGACGGGACAGCGATGAGGATAAGGAGGATGACCGGAACGATCGTCCAGACGACCTCGATCAGCACGTTATGGGTCGTTTTGCTCGGCACCGGGTTTGTTTTCGCATTATAACGGAGGGCGACCCAGGTCAGAAGCAGGAACACAAGGATGACGATGCCGGAGATGATGATCATCAGCAGGTTGTTATGGAACCATGTGAGCCGCTCCATGCTGGTTGTCGCCGCGTCCTGTAATCCCAGCCTTGCCTGTTTCGGTTCGGCGGCTGTGGCGGCAAAGGGGAAAAGGAGCAAAAGCGTGAGAGCGGCAAAAAACCTATGCATGGAATGTGTCACCAAATTTATCATCGTCGCGTGCGCAAATATTGAAAGGTTGCGGGAAAAACGGCCCGGAAGCCGCTCCGCCCGATACTGCCATGCTTTTACGCCGAAATATAGGGTAAGAAAAGGGTAAAATCGCTTTATTCTGCGTGGTTTATCCGCCGCCTTGCGGTTCTTCGCCTTCTTGCAAAAGAACAAGCCCCGCAAGCGCCGCCGTTTCGGAGCGCAAAATGGCGGTTCCGAGGGATACGGGAAGAGTGTGTTCAAGCGTCGCAAGCCGCTCTTTTTCATCATCGTCAAAGCCGCCGGGCGGGCCGGTCAGCAAGGCGGCGCCCGTTATTTGCGCCTTTGGCGTCAAAGCCCCGCTTGCGCCCGCCGCGGCCCCGGCGCTCCTGCCGCGCCTTGTTTCGTGCCATGCGCGGGAAAGCGGCGCCGCGTCTGCCCGCTCGATAGCGGCAAATACAGGAAAAGGCCCGCCCCAGCGTTCCAGTTTCGCGAAGAGGTCGGAGAGCGGGAAGAGAACGGGAATATCCAGCCGTTCGCATTGTTCGGCGGCTTCGATGATTTGCGCTTTTATCCGTTCTTCGTTGATTTTACGGATATCCGTATAGCGCGTCAGGACAGGGTGGAGATGGGTTGCGCCAAGCTCCACCGCCTTTTCAATCAGGAAATCCATCCGCTCTTTCTTGAGCGGCGTAAAAAGCAGGTGCAGGGGCCGCACGGAGTCCGGCTGGCTGCGGATTTTTGACTGGATGGCGACGGCCAGCGTTTTTTTGCCGATCTCTTCGATGCGGGCCGTGAATTCCCCGTCGCTTCCATTGAAAAGCCGCAGGAAAGCACCCGTTTCCGCCCGCATGACATTTTTCAGGTAATGATGCGCGCCATCGCCAAGCATGATTGTTTCCCCCGCGTGAAGCGGGCCGTCATGGAAAAGGCGCGGGGTTTTATAAAGCAGGTTCATAGGCTTTATTTAACGGCACAAACGGCGCGGTTCCAAGCGGTTTGTGCAAGGGGCCGCGGCGTGGCGCTTAATTCCAGGGTGCGCGGCGGCGTAGCGTGGGGTGCGGGGTGCGGGGTGCCGGGCGCGGGGCGGGGGACGCGCGCGGGGAGTGCGGCGCAGGGCATGGTGGGAAAAGACGATGCGGGGCGCGGTAACGCCGCACCGCTTCGTCCGGCGGCGGGGCGGGAGCGGGGCCGCTTTCCTGAAAACAGCTTGGCGGGGGCGGCGAAGTCGCGTTTAATGGGTTTTATGAGTTTTACAGATATACGCTTTGATCTCGTGAACAGGCTTCCCCCCGCCGCGCGGCCCTATGCGCTTTTGATGCGGCTCGACAGGCCGATCGGCTGGTGGCTTTTGCTCCTGCCCGGCTGGTGGGCGATTGCGCTCGGCGGCGGCGGCGTGCGGGAGATGACCGGCTGGCATTTCTACCTGCTTTTCCTGTTTTTCATCGGCTCCGTCATCATGCGCGGGGCGGGCTGCGTCATCAACGATCTGTGGGATCGCGATCTCGACGCGCAGGTGGAGCGCACCCGCGCGCGGCCCCTTGCGTCCGGCAAGGTCAGGATATGGCAGGCGGCGATCTTTTTGTTCATGCTGCTCTTCACCGGCCTTTTGATATTGGTGCAGACATCGGCGCTCACCATCTGGATCGGTTTTTTCTCGATGGTTTTTGTCGTGGCCTATCCATATATGAAGCGGATTACATGGTGGCCGCAGGCTTTCCTTGGCATCACCTTTAATTTCGGGGCGTTGATGGGCTGGACGGCGGCGACCGGAACCATCCAGCCGGCGGCGATCCTGCTTTATGCGGGCGCGTTTTTCTGGACGCTCGGCTATGACACGATCTACGCCCATCAGGATCGCGAGGACGACCAGATGGTCGGCATCAAATCCACGGCGCTGCTGCTGGGGGAGCGCAGCAAATTATGGATCGGGGTGTTTTATGCCGTTTCGTGGGTTTTAATAAGCCTTGCCGCTTTTGTGGCCGGGGCCGGCGTGCTTTCGCTGGGGCTTTTGCTTTTGCCGGGCCTGCATATGATCCTGCAAATCATGCTCTGGCAACCGGATGATCAAGCCAGCTCCCTGCGCTGGTTCAAGGCGAACCGCGATTACGGGCTTCTTGTTTTCCTCAGCTTTATGGCCTCCTGAATTATAATAATGCTTGTAAAGCATGGATATTGTGCTTTTATTACGTCTGTAATGTATTTTTTGTAAAAAGGGGATAAAGATGAGTTCGTTGATAGAAGAGTTTCTTGAAGGGTCGAAACGTATAACCGCCCGCGTTTATTATTTTATCCCCCTCCCCGAAGGTGAAGAATCCCGCCAGCTTCCATCCCCGCTTATCGGGGAACAGCCCGCCCGGATTTATCATGCAGGCATCTTGCAGGAATTTATCTATCAGCAAGACGATCGGGCCGATATCGATGATGGCCTCAAGGACGTTTTCGCCAGGGTGATGCAAATATCGAACGGCATCGTCAAAATCCACAACCGGATGGAGCGCATGGCGGTCATGCAGGAAGAAGTCCAGCTTGAAGCGCAAAAGAAACTGGCCGGCGGCGTTGCGATCGACACGGCCTCCAGTGTTATCGTGCCGCAGGTCTTTATTCCCAAACCCGATGAAGAAACCAATGCGGGCATGGATGAAATCAACCAGACCTTTAAGGCGCTGGTTCCTTTCCCGCGTTTAAGGGGCTTCTTGCAATATTGGCAGGATAATATTAACGGGCCGCTCCATCATATGCAGTTCGTGACAGGAAGCCTTGCGGGCGGCTATGGGAATCACCACGCAATCAATTAGCTTCAACGGCCTGTGTGAAACCAGCCGGTCTTGACCCATACCGGCTGATTCATCAGGCAGCGTAAAGGCTGCGCAGTTTCTGTTCGGCGATGATAAGCATCGGCAGGTCAACGGCGCCGGCCTTGCGGATTTCCGCAAAAAGCGGCTCCAGCGAGGCGGCCTGTGCGCCGTGGCTTGCCATCCAGCGCGCGACGACGCCTTCATCCTTCTTGCCATCCTTGCCGCCGCCGCCGCTTTTCTTAAGGCTGGCGCCGAGATCATTCAGGATCCTGACCGTGAGGCCAGCCTGCGCGGCATAGAGATTGTCCACGATGGAATCGCGGGCCTCGCTGCTCCAATAATCATTGGCGGGCAGATAGTCGGCATGGGTGCGCATCCAGTCGAGATGGAAATGCTCGCCGGCCTCGAAATAGATTTTTGCAATCAGCGGGACGTCGGCCTTATTCGCGTCGGCGATGCGGATAATGTCGCAGGCCGACGAGAGCAGGGGCATAAAGGCGATTTCCTTGGCAAGGGAAGCCGGGAGGCCGTCGCCTTCATAAAGTTTTTGCGTTTGCCTGACGAGGCCGAGCAGGCCGGGCGTCAGGGATTTTTCAAGGCCGCCGCGCAGCTTCGCAACGCCTTTTTCAAAGACGGCGATGTCCTTGTTGACGTCGATAGTTTTCACGCCGCGGGCCAGAAGCCACGCGACGGAATGGTCAACCATGCGGGCAATCTCGCGGAAGGCCTTAAGCTGGACAAGCGCGGGAACCTTGTTGTCAAGCGCCTCGATCGCATCCCACGCGGCGCGCAGGCCAAAGGCTTCGCGGACGATGATAAAGGCTTTTGCGACATCGGCGGGCGATGCGTTTGCTTTTTCCATGCGCACGCGCACAAAGGTCGGGCCCATGCGGTTGACCAAGGCGCTTGAAAGCGTCGTGCAGATAATCTCGCGCTTTAATTGGTGCGCCATGATTTCTTTTTGATACGGCTTTCTGAGCTTTTCGGGGAAATAGCTTAAAAGCTTGCCCTGCATCGTCTTGCTATCGGCAATGTCGCTTTCCAGCAGCGACCATGTAAAGGCGATTTTCGCGTGGGCCTGAAGGATTGCGAGTTCGGGCCGCGTCAAACCGTGCCCAATCGCAAGGCGTTCCTTGATCTCTTCATCTTCCGGCAGGTTTTCAAGCGCGCGGTTCAATCCGGTCGAGCGCTCCAGATCGGCGATCAGTGCCGCCTGTTCGGCCAGCGTATCCGCGGCCTGAAGCTCCATCAGGCTGATGGCCTGGCTTTGCTGGTAGTTGTTGCGCAGCACGTGTTTCGCGATGTCGTCCGTCATGGAGGCGAGCAGTTTGTTGCGCTTGGCGCCGTCCATATTATGCGCCTTGTTGCGCATGATGGCGTTCATCAGGATCTTGATATTGACCTCGTGGTCGGAAGAATCCACGCCGCCGGAATTGTCGATAAAGTCGGCGTTCAGCTTGGCCCCGCTCATCGCGGTTTCAATGCGGCCTTCTTGCGTGACGCCGAGATTCGCGCCCTCGCCGACAACCTTGGCGCGGACTTCCGAGCCGTTGATGCGGATGGCGTCGTTGGCCTTGTCGCCGACTTGCGCGTGGGTTTCGGTTTTCGCCTTGATGTAAGTGCCGATCCCGCCGAACCAGAGAAGGTCGGTGCGGGCTTTCAAAAGCGTGTTCATCAGCTCGGCCGGCGTGACGCGTTCGCGGTTGATGTCAAAGCGTTTCATGATTTCCGGCGTGAGCTGGAGGCTCTTTTCGCTGCGCGAGAAGATGCGCCCGCCTTTGGATAATAGCTTGGTATTGTATTCGTCCCAGCCTTTGACCTCGGTAAAGAGGCGCTTTCTTTCCGCGTGGGTCGCTTTGGGATCGGGGTCTGGGTCGCAGAAAATATGGAGATGGTTAAAGGCTCCGATAAGGCGGATATGGTCGGATAGCAGCATCCCGTTGCCGAACACGTCGCCGCCCATATCGCCGACGCCGACGACTTCGAAATCCTGCTTTTGCGTGTCGTGGTTCAGCTCGCGGAAATGGCGCTTGACCGATTCCCACGCGCCGCGCGCGGTAATGCCCATTTTCTTGTGGTCGTAACCGGCGGAGCCGCCGGACGCGAAGGCATCGCCAAGCCAGTGGCCGTATTCAAGCGACAAGGCGTTCGCCGTGTCGGAGAAGGTCGCCGTTCCCTTGTCGGCGGCGACGACGAGATAGGGATCGTCCGTATCGCGGCGCACGACGTTTTTGGGCGGCGTGACTTTAGAGCCTTGCTGATTGTCCGTGATGTCCAGAAGGCCGCGGATGAAGATTTTATAACATTCCGTCCCTTCCGCGAGATAGGCGGGGCGTCCGCCGGTTGCGGGCGGCTGTTTCACGACAAAGCCGCCTTTCGCGCCCATCGGGACGATGACGGAGTTCTTGACTTGCTGGGCTTTCAAAAGGCCCAGAACCTCCGTCCTGAAATCTTCGTGCCGGTCAGACCAGCGCAGCCCGCCGCGGGAAATTTTATCCATGCGCAAATGGGTGCCTTCGACGCGCGGGGAATAAACCCAGATTTCGCGGTAAGGGCGGGGTTGCGGCAGGTCGTCTATTTTTTGCGAATCCAGCTTGATCGAGATCCACGGTTTCGGATTGCCTTCGGCATCGGTCTGGAAATAGTTGGTCCGCAAGGTTGCGTTCACAACGGCGGTCAGGGAGCGCAGGATGCGATCCTGATCGATTGAATCGACGGCTTCGAGTGCGCGTTCGATTTCAACCGCATGGCCGGCGGCATGAATCTCGTTCTTGCCTTTTAGCGACGGATCGAAAAGGCTCGTGAACAAATTCACGATGCAGGTCGCGATTTTGGGGTTGTCGGCAAGCGTGTTTTCGATGAATTCGCGGCTGTAATGCAGGCCGGCCTGACGCAGGAAGCGGATATAGGTGCGCAGGGCCGTGACTTCACGCCAGTTCATTCTGGCCGAAACGACGAGTTTGTTCAGCCCGTCATTTTCCATTTCCCTGTACCAGATGCGGGTGAGGGCTTCTTCAAAGACGGGTTTGATCTCGGCGGCGGAGATCGTTTGCCCGGCTTTTTCGGCTTCGAGGAGGAAGTCGTGAATCCAGAAAGACTCTTCCGTGTCCGCGGGTTTGATTTCGTAGGGCAGATCGGCGATGACGCGCAGCCCCATTTTTTCGAGCATCGGCAGGACGTCGGAAAGGGTCAGGGCGCGGTCATAGCTGAAGAGCTTCAGGCGCATCCTGTTCGCGTCGCAATCGTTCGGGCGGTAAAGATCGAGCGCGATTGCATTCTTTTCCAGCGCTTCTTCTATTTTGCGGATATCGTGGATGGCCTGCCGCGCCTCATAGCGTTCCTGATAGGCGGCTGGGAAGGCGGCGCCGTATTTTTCAAGCGTGGCTTCGGCCCAGACGCGGTCGCTTTCGCTTTGCTCCATGGCCTCGCGCAGCTGTTCCGCCCAGAGCCTGCCGACTTCTTCGAGTTTTTTCTCGATGGCGGCGGCGTTATAGCGCGGCATTTTATCCAGATGGTTGGTGTCGATGAGATAAATTACCCGGGCCAGCGGCGAATCATCCTGCGTGACCTGATAATTCGTGCATTGCCCGCCTATTTCGCCTTCCAGCGCGGCCTGCATGCGCAGGCGCAGGCGCGTTTCATATCGCTCGCGCGGGACATAGACGAGGCAGGAAATATAGCGGCCAAACGGGTCGGGACGCATATAAAGCGCGATGCGCGGGCGTTCTTGCAGGCGCAGGATGCTGAGCGCGTGCTCAAAGAGGAGATCTTCGGAAATTTGCAGCACTTCGTCGCGCGGGTATTTTTCGAGGATATGGCGGAGCGCGCGGCGGTCATGGCTGCCCGGCATGAATTGCGAGCGGTTCATGATATTTTGAATCTTGATGCGCAAATAAGGGATGTCGGAAACGCTGCGCGAATAGGTGACGGAGGTAAAGAGCCCGACAAAGAGCATTTCGCCCGTGACCTTGCCGTCCTTGCCGAATGTTTTCACGGCAATCGCGTCCATCGGGACGCGGCGGTGGACGGTGGAGCGGCGGTTGACCTTGGAAATCGTCAAGGGCGGCTGGCCGCGGCGGAGTTTTTGCTGCGGTTCGGACAGGCATTCGCGCGCGTCGTTGAGGTAAACCGGCATGACCTCGTCGCGCAAAAGGCCGAGACTCTTGTTCTTGACGGTTTCGCTCACCAGCTTGCCGTTTTTCTCTTTGAATTTATATTCGCGGTAGCCGAGCAGGGTGAAGTTGTTGTCGTAGAGATATTCCAAAAAGGCCTGATATTCCTCAATCAGGAAATCGTCGAATTTTGAGGGCGCGTGGCTGAGCTGGCGCTGGGCCTCGCGCAGCATTTCGCGCATCGGGTACCAGTCTTTCGTCGCGTTGGCGACGTCTTCCATCACCGATTCAAGCCCTTTTTTGAGTTCGCGCATCTGCGCCGCGCCGAGTGCGCCGCGCAGTTCGATATGGGCGAAGGAATAACGGTGATAGCCTTCGCCGTTATCATTATGGATGGAGGCGATCGCCTTGCCTTTATAAT
This sequence comes from Micavibrio sp., assembly GCA_041655955.1. GTDB lineage: Bacteria > Pseudomonadota > Alphaproteobacteria > Micavibrionales > Micavibrionaceae > Micavibrio_A. The sequence continues at coordinate 1,144,539 of JBBAEN010000001.1, read as the reverse complement.
CAAAATGCAGGGTCGGGTGGATAAGGGTCTGGATCAATTGTTCGTGGCGGACGATTTCCGCGACGAAGGAATCGATGAGGAACGCCATATCGTCCTGAACGATGTCGATAATCGTGCGGTTCAGGGAAACGCCGTCTTTTTCCGCTATCGGCGTATAGATGCGGATGGCCGGTTTTCCGGGTTTTTTCGCGTGCAGCAATTCCCAGTGATTCTGCGCCGTGAGCGCAAGGATTTCCGGCGTGATCTGTTCAAGATCCTCTTGCGGGATATTCTGCAAGAGCTTTTCCGTAAAGGACTTCAGCATAGAGGGTGATTTTGAAGGGAGAAGCTTGAGGGTACGCGAAAGAATGGATGTGCTCATGTTTATAGCTGTATTCTTTATGTTGTTTTTTTTGAGTGGTTGTTGCCGCCGGAAGTGCCGATACCCTATGCCTGAACAAGGATGTTGGCAAGCGGGATTGAAGCATGTTCCCGCAGGCTTTGCTATATGCGCCGCCGCAAAATGCAAGCGATTGAATTATTGCGGGTTTTTATCTTCCGGCGGCGCGTTTCCGGTTTCCGCAAGGGCGCGCAGCCGTTCCGCCATCGCCGCATCATTCCAGGCGATATCCGCGCCGATGATTTTTTCCGCAATGACGAGATCCGGGGTGATTAAAAATGTTTCCGGGATTTTATAGGTCTGGAATAAATCCTGCGCGACGGTTTTGTCCGCGTCGCGGCCAATATAGACAGTGTCCGCCGCCGCATCCGGCCCCAATTTTTGCACGAAGCGCATCATGGCTTCGTCGCTGTCGTCGATGGAAAGGAAGATAAAGACGGCGTTTTCGCGGGTTTGCTTCGCCAGATCGAGCATTTGCGGAAATTCAATCACGCACGGGGCGCACCATGACGCCCAGAAGTTCAGGACGATCGCCTTGCCGCCGAAATCATGCAAATCGCGCCGCATTCCTTTTATGTCCTTAAAGGAAAAGTCGGGCGCGGCGGTTTTGGGGGAGGGCGTTTGTCCGCTCCCGCTTGCGCTTGCGCCCCCGCCCCCGCCCGCTTGCATGCTGCCCGCGCGCTTTCCCGTGTAATCCGCATGGAACGTATAGGCGGCGGCTCCGGCAAGGCAGAGGAGGAGGAGGGCGAGATTAAGCCGCATTGGTTTTCCCTTCTTTCTTCAGGGCGAAGACATAAAGGGCGGCGATAAGCGCGCCTTGCGCCGCGCAAAAGAGGGCAAGCCCCGCGGCGACGCCGGAAATAAAGCCGTAAGAATGCAGGCCGATATTGAGGAGGTTCACCCCGAACCATGCCAGCGCCACGATGATGGAAAGCGCGGCAATCCCCGCCATGTAAAGAAGCTCGCCAATCTGCCCCGCGATGCGGGCATGGAGGAGCCAGACGATCCACAAGATGATGAGCAGCGCGCCGTTTTCTTTCGGATCCCATCCCCAGAAACGGCCCCATGACTGATCGGCCCAGATGCCGCCGAGAATGGTTCCGGTCGCGGTGAAGCAAAGCGCGGTCAGGACGGTGATTTTCGCAGGCCGCAGCAAGGGTGCGGCATCTTCCCCCCGCGCCCGCCGCCACAGCCAGAAATGGGCGAAAACGGCGGCGGCGATGCACCATCCGTAACCGATGGTGATGCAGATAACATGGGTCGCAAGCCAGAAATTCGTGTTCAGGACGGCGACCAGCACCGGCATCGTATCGCCGCCGGAAAAGCCTTGCGCGATAAAGAGGAGGAAGAGGCCGATCCCGGCGCCGCTCAGGACGCCGTAGCGGTTGCGGGAGCGGAGTTCATAGGCAAGGCCGATAAGCGCGCCCACAAGGGCCACGAAAATAACGGATTCATATAATGTGCCGACGGGCGGGCGATCCAGGATGATGACGCGGGCCGCAATGGCGCCGCCATGAAAAACGGCCCCGCCGCAAAGCGCCGCGATAGCCAGCCCGCGCGCGGCGGCTTTGTTTGTAAAGGCGTTCATACAGGCGCTCACGCGGGTGCTCACACGGGCACTTATACGGGCGCTCATAAGGCGCGGCCATCCGGTTTTGCCGTCCTGTTTCATCCCCGCTGCGATAGCAAGAAGGGCGAGCGCCGCGCCGTAAAGCAGCATGGCAAGGGTCAGGGGATGGGTGTTGTTATAAATTATTTCGAGCGCGGTTTTGCGCGTGTCGGCAAAATCCTTCGCATGGCTATAGGCGTTCTGGGCGGAAATGGCCCAGCGTGCCGTGTCGCCTTGCCGGTAGGCCAGCGCCAGCGCTTTCCAATGTTCCAGATAGGCGGCGTTTTCAGGGGAGGCCTGACCGGATTGCAAGGCCGCCCACGGCGAATACCAAAGCCCCTCTTCCGCGTCCCATGTGCCGGGAAGGACGCGCAGCAAAAGATTGTTTTCCGCGCCCGCTTCGAGGCTTTTCATCTGGAAGGCGAAAAGGGCGATATCCTGTTCTTCCTCGCTGTAGCGTTCGGGATCGCCGCCTTTTTGCGCAAGGATCTTTTGCAGGCGGTCTTCCAGCGCTTTTGCATGGCGCCTGTAATCCTGCGCCGTGACGGTTTCGCCTGCCTCCAGCCCCCATTCCCGCGCGAGTGTTTCAGGGACGGGAATGTTGAGGGGCAGGATGAGCGAGAAGCTCCGCAGCAATTGCGCGTAATTGCCCGCCCGTTCCGAAAGCGCCATGAGTTCCGCCTGATCGGCGCTCCAGCTCGCCGGATCTTTTTGCGAAAGCGCCGTTATGCTGGCGCCGCGTACGGCGAGGGCGGGGGCGATTTCGGCGAAACTATAGGCGCGGTCTTTGCGGGCCGGCAGGCCCAGAAGCTGCGGGCGGAAGACGCGGAAAACCCTGTTCCCGACCGCCGCGCCCGGATCGAAAAGAATTTCGGCCAGCCATGCGGCGGGGGCTTTGCCTTCAAACCTGCTCTTGCCGTGAATATCTTCGAGCATCAGCCGCGCGAAGCTGTCGAGCGGTTTCAGCCTCCCGTCATGCTGCACCGGCAATTGCGCGAAAAAATACATGTCCAGCGGCGGCGCGGTTTCCGCCGTTGCCGTTGTCGCTGCCGTAGTCGCCGTAGCCGTAGCCGTAGCCGCCTGTGCCCCGCCGCCCGCAGGCAGGAAAACCGCGGCAAGCCACAGGGCGGCAAGCCATGGAAGGGCAAGGAAAAGGGCGGAGGAAAAGGCGGGTGGAAAGGGGGTTTTACGGTTCATTTGATGCGCTTTCCGCCCATGCTCTTTTCGCGGGCGCGCAAAAAGACATGCAGCACCAGCCCTGCGAAAATAAGCGCGCTTGCGATATAGGGAAAGACGCGGCCTTTGTTGCGCACCACGCTCAAAATCGAAACTTCGCCGTCCGGCCTTACGGCGAAGGAGGATTGATAGAATGTATAGCCTTTATAGCGCAGCGGCTCGTTCATGCTGATTTGCGCGGGCCATTCAACGCCGTCATCATTGATGAGAATGGCGGATGTGAAGCTGCGCGGATTGTCGGTTCCGGGATGCATGTCACGCTGGAACCGCGCGAGCGTCACGGAAAAAGGCAGGATTGTTTCCCGCCGCCGGACGAATATTTCATAAGACGAACCGCCGTCATGGAGCGCGGCCCTGTGGGGGATGTCCTCCATGGCGATATAAAGGCCGTTTTGTTCCGCGTCCGGGCTTTCAACGCGGAAGGTCAGGCCGGAAAGATTGGCCTCGTCCTCTTTTTCCGGCGCGGCTTTGCGCAGCATTATTTTTGCCGCAAGCCCGCGGCGGGGCGCGGCGGCGGGCTCTTCCGGCGCGGGGTGCGGGCGGCAATGGCGGCATATATCCGCGATGGTAAGGCGCATCGCCCCGCCGGCCTCGATGGTTTGCCCCGCTTTCAGCGTTTCGAAAGGGAAGGAAAGATGGGGTTTCCCGTCCTTTTCAATGACGAATTCGCGGTCGTGGTAATCGGAAACCACCTGCTTTTCCTCGCCTTCATGGAGGGCGAGATAGCCCTCTTCCTGCGTCAGCGCCGTAAGCAGGCCGCCAATCATCAAGACCAGAACGCCGAAATGGGTGAGGATCGTCCCCGCCCGCTTCAGGCTCCAGCGCGAATAGAACAGGAATTTTGCCAAAAGGCATAGGGTGATGAGGCTGAGCGCCGCATAGGTGCCGGGCAGGGGAAGCGGGCCGAGCCAGACAATCCACGCGGAAAAATAGAGATTTTGCGCGGCGTAAAGCCCCAGATCCTTTTGGGCGACCGTTCCCGCGGCGAGCAGGAGCATAAGCCATGGCAGGGCGTAGAGCAGGATTCGCGGGCTGGCGAGCGCCGCAAGCCATTTTTGCGCCTGCGCTTTCGTTGTGGGCGCCGGTCTTGCCGCGCCTGTGCCGCTCTTCATCGTCATAGCCGATGGTTTAGATCGGATTGCGCCTGTTTGGAAGGCTTCATCGCGTTCTTTCCCGCGGGGGCGGGCGGAAAAGGCGCGCGGCGCTGCGCCGGAAGGCGTTGCTGGTGAAGGGGCCGGCGAAGGGGCTGCCGGATGGGCCGCCTTGAGGGGATCCGGCCCCCCACGAAACCAATTGACAGGGCGCGCTTTTCTCCGCTACGAGTATCTTCCTTGACGGGCGCGGGTGTAGCTTAGTGGTAAAGCTCCAGCCTTCCAAGCTGGCTATGGGGGTTCGATTCCCCTCACCCGCTCCATATTTTTGATTAAGCATTTGAAAATAAAGAGTATAATCATGTCCGATAAAAGAAACCGCCTGATTGTCACCCGTATCCGCGACGCCCAGAAATCATCCGAGAGATTGTCCGCCTCCCGCGCCATGCGTGAAGTCGTCCGCGGCGGCTTTCCGGAAGACGGGCAGGATGACGGGCAGGATTTCGATATGCTCGCCTGTTTTGATGACGAGCCGGGCCCGCGTCCGTAAGGGTAGGGGGCTTTAAGACACTGGCCTGCCGCGCCGCCCGCCCTATATTACTCCTTATGAAGAACCCGGATTTCTCAGATAATCAGGATATGGCCCGCTTTGAGCTGGTGGAGCATGGCCATACGCTCTATGCCGATTACAGGCGCGATGACGATGTCTTGCAGATAAAATATGTTTTCGCCCCCGAAGCCTCGCGCGGTACGGGCGCGGCAGGCCGGCTGATGGACGAAGTCGCCCGCGCCGCGCGGACGGAAGGGCGGAAAATCCTGCCCATTTGCGGTTACGCCGCCGCATGGCTCCGCAAGCATAAAGAATATCACGATCTCCTTGTGTGAAGGCCCGCCGTAAAAGAGGCGGCAGGGGCCGTTTTGAAAAGCATGCCGGTGCGTGGGCGGCCATGAAATTACCCGTTGACTTTCCTGCCCCGTTTTCCTATCTGATTGGCTTGCAATTCGTGGCGGTACGCGCTCTTTGTGGCAAGGCCGATGGCTAAAAACGCGAGTTTTTGACCCTAAACCAAAACTATGAGGATATTGAAATGTCTAAGGAAAAGTTTGCGCGGACGAAGCCGCACGCAAATATCGGAACGATCGGTCACGTAGACCATGGCAAGACGACGCTGACGGCGGCGATCACGAAATATTACGGTGACTTCCGCGCGTATGACCAGATTGACAAGGCGCCTGAAGAAAAGGCGCGCGGCATCACGATTTCGACGAGCCACGTCGAGTACGAGACGGAAAACCGTCACTATGCGCACGTTGACTGCCCCGGGCACGCTGACTATGTGAAGAACATGATCACGGGCGCGGCGCAGATGGACGGCGCGATATTGGTTGTGAACGCGGCTGACGGCCCTATGCCGCAAACGCGTGAACACATCCTGCTGGCGCGTCAGGTTGGCGTTCCCTATATCGTCGTATACATGAACAAGGTTGATCAGGTTGACGATGCGGAGCTTTTGGAGCTGGTCGAGATGGAAATCCGCGAGCTTTTGTCTTCTTACGAATTCCCCGGCGACGATATTCCAATCATCAAAGGCTCCGCCCTTGCCGCGCTTGAAGGGCGTGACAAGGAAATCGGCGAGGATTCGATCCGCGCGCTGATGGCTGCCGTTGACGAATATATCCCGACGCCGGAGCGTCCGAAGGATCGTCCGTTCCTGATGCCTGTCGAAGACGTGTTTTCGATTTCGGGCCGTGGTACGGTCGTGACGGGCCGTATCGAGCAGGGTGTCGTCAAGGTTGGCGAGGAGATCGAGATTGTCGGTATCCGCGACACGCAAAAGACGACCTGCACGGGTGTGGAGATGTTCCGCAAGCTTTTGGATAGCGGCGAGGCCGGTGACAATATCGGCGCCCTGCTTCGCGGCACGAAGCGCGAGGATGTCGAGCGCGGTCAGGTTTTGTGTGCGCCGGGTTCGATCAAGCCGCACACGGAGTTCGAGGCCGAGGCTTATATTCTGTCGAAGGAAGAAGGAGGCCGTCACACGCCGTTCTTCAACAAGTACCGCCCGCAATTTTACTTCCGCACGACGGATGTAACGGGTGAGGTGGAGCTTCCTTCGGGGACGGAAATGGTCATGCCCGGTGACAATGTGAAGATGGATGTGAAGCTTATCGCGCCTATCGCGATGAACGAAGGCCTCCGCTTTGCTATCCGCGAGGGCGGCCGCACCGTCGGCGCAGGCGTCGTCGCCAAAATTAAAGCTTAACCGTTTTAATTACAGTGATTGATGGAAAAGGCCGGAGAATATTTTCCGGCCTTTTTCTATATGATGGTATTTTGAAAGGAAGAGGCGTATCGGCATGAAAGTTCTTGCATCTCCTGCCTATATAAACAGGGATTTCAATCCTTATAATGCGCTGCTTTATGCCGCGCTGGAAAAGCAGGGCGCAGAGATAGAGGAATATAGCCATGCGCGCTTGCTGATGAAAAGATACGATGTCTTGCATTACCATTGGCCGGACGGCTATATAAATCACCCGTTTCTGCCGAAAGCCATATGGAGGATGGGCGTCCTTTCAGCCGCTCTTTTCATTTGCGCGTTACGCAAAACGGCTATTGTCTGGACTGTGCATAATCTCATGCCGCATGATGCCCGCCATCCGCGCCTTGCACGGAAATTCCTTTTGTTTTTCGCCGGGCGCTGCCGTGGGCTTATTTTTCCAAGCCGTTATAGCCGCGATGAATTTATTCAATTCTACCCGCTGAAAGGAAGAATGCCGTTTCATGCCATTACCTCTTTGGGGCATTACCGGCCCGTATATCCGCCAAAGATGGAGAGGGGGGAGGCGCGCAGGCTTTTGGGCATTCCCGAAGAGGCGAAGCTGATTCTTTCCTTTGGCTCCATCCGCCCCTACAAGAATATAGAAGGGCTTCTGGACGCTTATTCAGCCGTCAACGATCCTGCCATTCATCTTCTCGTTGCCGGGAATGCATCGGATCCGGTTGTGAGGAGCGGAATGGAAAAAGCGGCTTCCGCCGATCGGCGTATCCATCTTAATTTACAATTTATCCGCGCCGAGGATATCCCGCTCTATATGGGGGCCGCCGACCTTGCTGTCCTGTCTTATAAAAAGATCCTTAATTCCGGTACGCTCATGCTCTTTTTTTCCTATAGTCTTCCTGTTCTGGCTCCTTCTTTGGGATCCCTTGCGGAGTTGCAGGAGGAAGCGGGAAAAGAATGGCTTTTCCTTTATGAGGGGGAGTTATCGGGAGATCTTATCCAGGCTGCCATTTCAAATGCCACGCACATGCAAGGCAGGATATTCGACATGAAGCCGTATGAGTGGGACGGCATCGCCCTGAAAACCCTGGAGCTTTATAAAAAGGCCAGCCAAAAATAGGGTTGCATCGGGTTAAGGGAATAAGATATGGGTATTGCGTACTTATTAGGGGTATAGCTCAGTTGGTAGAGCGGCGGTCTCCAAAACCGCAGGCCGCAGGTTCGAGCCCTGCTGCCCCTGCCATTCACATGACGATTTCCAAGATTTACTCCGGACTTGATCCTGTGGGGCGCGGGCGGCACAGTGTGTTTTCCCGAAAATGGCGGCATGGCGTATCCCTTAATCCCCCGCAAAGGGCGGGGGCGTCGGTGAGATTGGCGGCATTGGCAGCATTGGCGGGATTCGGGATTAGCGGGATTGAATGACAACAAGGCGGAAATTTTCGTGAATTTTTCAGCGGATTTGGTAAACGGCAAGACATCTTATGCCCTTATTGAAAAAGAGGGGCGTATCACACTTTATAAGGGAGCCGTGCATGAGCTTGCGGATACGCAGGATATCCATGCGCTGGCGCGGCGGGAAAATAAGGATGTCGTTTTCGTCCTGCCTTACCGGACGATCCGTGAGCGCGGTTTCGAGGCGCAGGGCGAGGAGCCGATCCTTGCCTTGCTGGTTGACGAGCAGGCGGAGCCTATAGCGGTAGAAGAGTTTTGCGCCCTCATCCCCGATCATCCCGTATCTTTGGAGGGGCCGATAAAAGCCTGCGTCGAAGATGAACGGCAAGCGGAGATGATTGCCGCCTTCCAGAAAAAAGAGATAGAGGGCGGCAACGCGTCGCAGGTCAATTTATCGCGCATCTTCCGCGGAAAGCTTTCATCGGCGGATAATGCGGTTCTTTTGTCCGTCTATAAGCGCCTGCTGCGCCGGACGGGGCAATATATGACGGTGCTGTTCTGCAATCACAAGGAAGGCCAGTATATCGTCGGCGCGACGCCGGAATGCCATCTGGAGGTCAGCGGCGAACAGACCGTGATGATGCCGATTGCCGGGACGCTCCGCAAGGAAGACCATGAAACATTCGAGCAAAGGCTGCAAAGTTTCCTTATCGATTCCAAGGAAATCAACGAGCTTTATCAGGTTACCGACGAGGAACTGAAAATGATGGCGCGCATCTGTCCCGATGGCGGGAAGATCGAGGGGCCTTATTTAAAGGAAATCGGCAATGTCGTGCATACCTATTATAAGCTGATCGGCAACCGGTCGGAAAACAGCATCGAAAGCCTGCGCCATACATTGCACGCACCGACGGTCGTCGGCAGCCCGATGGAAAGCGCGGCGCGGATTATTTGCCAGTACGAACCGGAATCCCGCCGCTATTATGCCGGTGAAATAGGCGTGTATGATTATAAGGGCCGCGATGATTCCCGCGAATATGGCGATCTTGACGTGGCTATCCTCATCCGCTGTGCCGAGGTGGAGGCGGACGGGAATTTCAGGATACAGGCGGGCGGCGGCATCGTCCGCGATTCCGATCCGTACAGCGAAATCAAGGAAGACCGCGCGAAGGCTTCGGTCATGGTGGATGCCTTTACGGCGGGCGGGGCGCAGGGGCAAATCTATTTGACGCCGGAGCTGCATGATAAATATCACCCGACATTGATGCAAAGGAACAGGCATCTGTCGCATTTCTGGATGAACAAGCAAACAGAGGGGCGCAAGAAAATCGGCGCGCGGGTTACGCTTATCAATAACGAGGATGATTTCTGCCTCATGCTCGCGCATGTCTTCAAAAGTATCGGATGCCGGACGGTTGTAAAGGACACGTTCGATTATGATATGGCGGGGGACGAGAGCGATATTGTCGTGATCGGGCCGGGGCCGGGCGATATCAATGACGGGGAAAATCCGCGCATGGTGGCGCTGCGCCGGATTCTGGGGGAGCTTAGGGCGCGTGAAAAACCGTTGCTCGGCGTTTGCCTGGGGCATCAGGCGCTCGCCGCGCTCGAAGGGATTCCGGTCGTGCAGCAAAAGCAAAGCTCGCAAGGAATGCCGCGCATCGCCCGTGTTCTGGGACAGGATTACAGGCTCGGCTTTTATAATTCTTTTTCCGCCGTCTATACGAGGGATCTGGAAGACAAGCCGCATATCAAAACCGATCTGGACGATGAAGGCCGGATCGTCGCCATGACCGGCCCCCGTTTCATCGGCTTTCAATTCCATCCGGAATCCATCATGTCGGAACAGGGCAATGAGGTCTTGCGGGAGGCTTTGGCAAGGCTTTTGGGGAATGGCGCGCAAGAAGGCGCTGCATAGCCGCCGGAGGGGCGGCGGCGCTTGCAAGGCCGGACAGGAAGCCTTCGGTTCAGGGCAGGGGGAGGAACCGCGCACGGCTTTACGCGTTGGCGTGTTTATGATTTATGCGTGGGTGTCCTGATGGAACAATCCTTTCCCCTTATCCTGAATAAAAACAGCGGCACCACGCTTCGTCTGGGCGAGGAGCGCGTGCGGGAAATGATAGAACAGCATCTCCGCGGCATGGTTTCTTCCATGATCTTTGTCGATGGCAAGGATATGGCGGGGGAACTAAAAAAGGCGGCGCGGAAGAGCCCCCATGGCGTCCTTGTCGGCGGCGGCGATGGAAGCGCCGTGTGTGCGGCGGAATGCTTGCGGGATACGGGGACGGCTTTCGGTATCCTGCCTTTCGGGACAATGAATATGCTGGCGCAGGATCTCGGCGCCGCCACAAATCTGGAAACAACGCTGGAACGGTTCCGCCGGTTCAAACCCGATGCGATTGATTGCGGGGTTGTGAACGGCAAGATTTTTCTTTGCGCCGCCATTATCGGTTTTGTCCCTGAAGGGGCCGTCGCGCGTGAAGAGCTGCGTGAAGAGCTTAGTATAGGCAATCTTGCGCGGTTCCTGACCACGCTGGCACAGGGCGTGGCGGGCGGTATCAGGCATGATCTTCTTTTGAAAAGGCACATTGACGATGATGATGACGATGCCGCGCCGCTTTCGACGACCTCCCTTGTCATTGCCAATAACAGCTTTTCCGGGAATGATGCGGCTGCGGGCGGTTTTTCAAGGGGCGCGATACAGGATGGAAAACTTGCCGTTTATTCCGTCGCGCCGGAAGGGATGCTGGACGGTTTGACAATGGCGCTTTCCATGTGGCAGGGAAACTGGCAGGATCACGATACGATCAGATCCTTTGAAACGGAAGGGCTGGCGATTGAAAGCGGGGGAGAGCGTGAAATGCTGATTACGATTGACGGTGAACCGCATAGCTTGGAAATGCCGCTTCAATTCTCCATACAAAAGCGCTTTATCCCGGTTTTGCGGATGGAGCTGGGTGAATGAGCGTTATCCTGCATGCCTCAGACCTCCATTTCGGCAAGTCTTCTTTTGAAAGAGTCGAGCTTTTTTATCAGGAAATAGAACGCCAAAGGCCGGATCTGGTGATTTTATCCGGTGATTTTACACAAATAGGAAGCCGCGCGGAATTCATGGCCGCGCGCGATTTTATAGCCCGTATTTCCGCGCCCGTTTTTACTGTTCCGGGCAATCACGATATTCCGCGCTACCGCCCCGCCTTGCGTTTCCTGGATCCTATGCGGCGCTACCGCGATTATATTACGCCGCTGGTCGATACGGTTTACGAAGATAATTATAATTTCGTCGTGGGCATCAATACGGCGCGTCCGGCATTGCCGCACTGGAACTGGGCGAACGGCATGATCAGCCGCGAACAGATTGAATTCGTCTACCGCCAGTTCCGCCACGCGCCGAACGATAAGGCGCGCATTTTTGTGTGCCATCATCCGCTCGTGAATGTCACGGGTGCGCCAATCGACACGGTTGTATGGGGTTCGACGGATTTGATGCATGTGCTGGAGGAACAGCAGGTAGATCTCGTCCTGACGGGCCATATCCATCATGCTTCTATTTTTGCGCAGGAAACAGCGCGCGGGCCGGCAATGGTCGGGTCGTCGTCGGCAACCTCCACGCGCCTGAGGGGGCAGGGGAACGGTTATAACATCCTGCGCGTTAAACCCGCCCATATTGACGTAGAGCTTATTCATTGGGACGGGGCTTCGCATACGGTCTTTGAAGCTATTTCATTGCCCCGCGCCGAACAATCACCGGCAATGGATATATAGGGTATTTCATGTCCGGATTTTTGCGGGTATCCTGATACGCATTAGTGATGCAAGCGCAGGATATTTCATGGCCGTCTTTATAAATCCCCGGGATCGCTTCCTAACAGACGATCTCTGCCTCTACAGGGATCTGCCCCACCATAAAACGGACTACCCTGCTTTGGAAGAAAATGCCAAAGCGGATATATGCGTCATAGGGGGCGGATTTACAGGGGTTTTAAGCGCCTGTTACCTTGCACAGGCGGGGTTCGATGTCATTTTGCTGGAGCGCCACCGCATCGGCTGGGGGGCTTCGGGCCGCAATAGCGGACAGGCGATCCCCGGTTTCAATTGGGATATTCGCGGTATTGCTGCGCGCCATGGCGAAGAGCTTGCCGCACAGGCCTATAAGGCGACGCTGGATGCATTGCTGGATTTAAAGTCGCATGTTTTGAAGAGCGGTATCGCATGCGATTGGCAGCCAGGGCTTGTGATGGCGGGTAAGACGGAAAAATCGGTCAAAGACCTTGAGGATTATAAGGAAACGGTCAAAAGATTATGCGGCCATCATCTTGAAATGATCGATGCCGCCCGAATGGAGCAGATGCTGGGGACTGGAACCTATCGCGGCGGGTTGCTGGATGATGAGGCGGGCCGTTTCAATCCTTTAAAATATGTGAACGGCATGGCGGATATGGCGGTAAAGGCGGGGGTCAGGATCTATGAAGAAACGCCTGCACTGTCGCTGGAAAAGACGGCGGGCGGCAAGGTTTCGATTAACACGCCGCGCGGCACCGTTACGTGCGCCAAAACCATTCTGGCCGGTGACGCCTATCAGGGATGGCTGATGCCCGATCTGCGGGCAAAATATGTTTTGCTGCGCACGTCGATGCTGGCGACCCGCAGGTTTACGGATGACGAATACGCGCAGACTATCCCTGCGGACAAGGCTGTTTTTGAATGGCGAAGTTTGCTCAATTATTTCACCAAGACGGCAGACGGGCGCTTGATATTCGGCGGCGGCGACGCGCCTTTGTCGCGCAGCGAAGCGGAGCGGCGGCGGGCTTTTACGGCCATTGTCCGTTCGATGGAAGAAATATTCCCGCATTTGAAAGCCATTCACATCACCCATTGGTGGGGAGGATATTTTTCCGTGACGAGGGATCAGGTGCCTGAAATCGGCTGTATCGACAATGCTTTTTATTATGCCTTCGGCTATTCCGGCCATGGGGTTGTCCCCTCTCATATGGCGGCGCGGCTTATGGCGGAGATGATTATCCGCAAGGAAGAATCCCCGGCTTTTGTAAAGGCGATGAAAGCGCCGCCGATTCCCGGCGCAGGGCGGTGTGACGGCCTTCTGGTACGGTGCGCGCTTCAATGGTACCGGGTAAAGGATATGTTCTCCTAAAGGGTGGCCAAAGGGCGGGGGCCTTTTGGGAAGATCGGGGGATGTTTTGCCCCCCGAAGAAAACAGGCGCACGCCGCCCGTAACAAGGATGCGGTGTGCTGGTGCAGCTTAATTTATTGATATAGAATGAAATACCCGCATTTTCTTTTTGAGGGCGCGCGGAGCGGGCAGGATAAAAAGAAGGCAGGCAGGCTGTTTTCCCTCTTTCTTTTTCCGGCGCTTTGCGATAGTTATAGGCCACTTCCCCTCATTTATAAAACTCCACAAGCCCCAAGGGGGCTTACGAGCCGCTGGGGAGAAAGCTAATGAAACAAGGTATTTAAAATGTCCAAATCAGGGCCCATCCAATATCTGCGCGAAGTCCGTTCGGAAACGAAAAAAGTGACGTGGCCTTCCCGCAAGGAAACGATCGCTTCGACGATTGCCGTTTTTATCATGGTAACGCTCGCGTCGATATTCCTCTATCTCTCGGATCAGATACTGGCCTATCTGGTTTCGCTCGTTCTCGGCCTCGGCATCTAGGAAGGAAAATCAAGTCATGGCTATGCGCTGGTATGTGTTGCATGTTTATTCAGGCTTTGAAAACAAGGTGGCGGATGCCATCAAGGACAAGGCCCGCAAAAAAGGTCTGGAAGAAAGGGTCGAGGACATCCTTATCCCGAAGGAAGAGATTGTCGAAGTAAAACGCGGCCAGAAAGTCAATTCCGAACGCAAGGTATTTCCGGGCTATGTCCTGGCTAAGCTCGATATGAACGATGAAGTCTGGCATATGATCAAGGACACGCCGAAAGTGACGGGCTTCCTTGGCGCGAGCAACAAGCCGTCCCCCATCAGCGAGAAAGAGGCCGCCCGCCTGCTCCAGCAATTGCAAGAAGGCGTCGAGCGCCCGAAATCCGCCGTCACATTCGATATTGGCGAAGAAGTCAAAGTTGCCGAAGGGCCGTTTGCCGGCTTTAACGGCGCCGTTGAGGAGGTGGATGAGGAGCGCTCCAAGCTCAAAGTTTCCGTTTCCATCTTTGGCCGCGCGACGCCGGTGGAACTGGAATACGGACAGGTCGAAAAGCAGTAGGCTTTTGCCTCTTATGAATTAAAGCCCCGCTTTCGCAAGGAGCGGGGTTTTTTGCACCTGCGTTGCTGCAAGCGCGTGCAGCACATGATTCCCTTGGTTGGCATGCGCCATCCGGTGTATCCTGCTTTCATCCATAAAAATAAAATGACGAGGACGCCATGAATGAAAAAGATGCAAAGAAAAATGCAGCGAACATAGCCGGTTTTGCCGCCAAACCCGCCCCCGCCAATGACCGCCCCGTCCCTGCGACCGGCATCTATGTGTCGACAACCGGATGTTCCGGCAACGCCGCGACGACGGAGATTGTGCGCTAATAACCCGCCATCTGCTTGCAATATTCTGCCCGCGCCGGATTCGGGATAATGCTTACCACACGACTTTCACAAAATCCCCGTGCGGAGATGGTCATATGGATCCGGGCCTCGAAGAATTGCGCGCCAAGCGCGGGTTATATCCGCCCGCAAGGCGGCGGGCATAGCGCCTATTCGCACTCAAACCAAAGATCCATCGCCCATTCATCAAAGATGGGGCCTGCGCACGAACCAACCGGCGAACATGGATGCCCCATAGCCGCAGGGCCGGGCGGCCAGACATCTGGCTCCGGCAACCCGCTACAGCTACATATGCCCTTGCCTGCGGCTGCATGGCATCCTTGAGGGGATAGCGGCGGATAAGCATATCCGCCCCGTATTACCCATGTTCCCCCTGCTGGCGGCGGCCCGCCGCATGATCCGCCATATTCAATGACGATAAGCCCCGCGCCGCCCGCTCCTGCGTTAGAGCCTCCCGCATCACCAGTGGTGTCACCTCCCGCGCCCCCGCCGCCGCCGCCATACACCCCACCGTCACCGCCGCCGCACTCCATAACATCACCGCCGCCCCCGCCGCCGCCAGCTGGCCCGGCTTTTGCGTTGTTAGAAGTCTGCGTCCATAGCGCTTCCATGCCCCCCTTCGCACCATTGGTACACGACCACGCCCTACCGCCGCCGCCGCCGCCGCCGTTGCTTCCAGCGGCGGGCGTTGGGTTCCCTCCTGCACCGCCCCCTGTGTCAAGCCGGTTATGCCCCCCCGCTGCGCCTAAACTGCTGGTTGGTGCACTTCCTGTACTGCCTTTATTCGCACCGCCGCCGCCGCCGCCGCCATATGCGACGCTTCCTCCATTGGCAGTCGAGCCGCCAGCAGCGCCATTTCCATCCGGGCCAGCTGCACCGCCGCCACCGCCACCGCCTCCATGCGCATTCCCGCCCGAGCCGCCGTTATATTTTAAGGTTCCAATACCAGAAGAAGCAGCGCCACCTGTACCGCCGTTTGTTGCGCCGTAAGCCCCGCCCGAAGCCGCTCTGCCGCCTTTAGCCCCTACAATGACTGCCGACCCCGTTATTGCGGTGCAGTTGGAAGATGAATTGCAGAAATATGTATCCCCTCCATTGGAGTATGTAGTTGGCGCAACTGCGTATCTCACACTAGCGCCTGATGTGAGCGCAATATTGGAAACTTGTGAGAAGCCGCCGCCGCCGCCGCCGCCGCCGCCATAGCCATAGCTCCAATCTCCCGTGCCTCCTGCTCCACCGCCGCCAATAACGGAAATTCTGTTGTGAGATGGCGTCCAATCGGATGGAACTGTCCATGTCGTTCCAGACGTGAGGAAGATGGTTTTTTCGTAGGTGCATTCGACGGAACATGCCGCCATGGTCAAGCCGTTCGGATTGTCGCGGAAGCTTGTCCATTCGGGGGCGGTTTTGGTCGAAACAAAGCGGCTGGCCGGTTGGCCTGCCGGATTGGTGACTTGACGGCATTCCCCGTGTTCGTCAATCGTGACGGTGCCCCCTACAGGAACAATATAACTATCAGCCGCGAAGCCGTGCGCCGCGCCCGTCAGCAGCATGAAAACAGCCATGGCGAGCGGGCGCATCCTCATGGACACTCGCTCATCCGCACGGGGCGGGCGCCGTCCGGCGTGTCGCGCTCGCCAAGGGTGAGGACGTCCCATAATTCCTTGCTTGTGGAGATATAATAACCGTCATGGCCTTTGGATAAGTCCTCATAAAGGATGCAGCGGCCATGACGGTCGATGATTTTGCTTTCACCCGCCCCGATAAATACCATATCGGTCATATCGGCTTTGGATATGGCGGTTTTCTCGGCGCAGGCAGCCAAGGCAAAAGCCGCGATAAATAAAAATAGCGTCTGATAAAAACCTGTTTTCAAAGGGCGCTCCAAAAAGGGTCGTTTTTGAACCCAGAGGGCGAAAAGACAGACGAAATCGAATTGTTCAATGAAATTAAGGGGTGAAACTGCCACGTGAGCTTGGTATCATGGAGGTAAGATGAGAGTTCAAAAACGACCCTTTTTGAGCAGTGCTTTATTCTGTTAATTGTTTGAAAATATTTATAAATTTTCTTTATGGCTTAGAGCGAAGCTCGCAGGTCGACGCTTCGGCCCGGCCATTGCAGCCCGCCTGCATCCATCGCAATGTGGAACTGTTTGCCCGGAAACAATGATGAAGAGGCCGCCCGGGCCGTTTCCTACGGGGTTTTTCCAATGATTTTCCTTGCAATAGAAGGGGATTCTTCCTATAACCCGCGCGTTAAGGATTGTGGGAGGTTTTCGGGCTATGAAGCCCATGTCCCGAACCGTTACCACAGCCCTCGTTGAAACCCCTTTTGTTACGAGGATATAATGGCAAAGGAAATCACAGGTTATATCAACCTGATTATTCCGGCTGGCGCGGCAAACCCCGCTCCGCCGATCGGCCCCGCGCTCGGCCAGCACGGCGTCAACATCATGGAATTCTGCAAGGCGTTCAACGCCGAAACGGAAAAATCCGAAAAAGGCATGCCGACGCCTGTCGTCATCACGGTGTACAAGGATCGCTCCTTCACCTTCATCACGAAGAAAGCGCCGAATACCTATTACATCAAAAAAGCGGCCAAGCTGAAATCCGCCTCTAAAACGCCGGGCAAGGGCGAGCCTGCGGCCATCATCAAGAAATCCCAGGTGATCGAAATCGCCAAGGACAAGATGGTTGATATGAACACGAAAGACCTCGAAGGCGCAGTGCGCATCGTCGAAGGTTCCGCACGCTCCATGGGCGTAGAAGTGGTGGAGGGTTAATCCAATGGCCAAAGCAACGAAAAGAAACAAGGCGATTGCCGCGAAAATCGACCGCATGAAGGCATATTCCATCGAGGATGCCGTACAGCTTTTGAAAGAATGCGCCGCCGGCAGCAAGTTCGATGAAAGCATCGAGATTGCGTTCAATCTCGGTATCGACCCGAAATATGCGGATCAGCAGGTTCGCGGCGTCGTGTCCCTGCCGAACGGTACGGGCGCGAAGGTTCGCGTGGCCGTTATCGCCCGTGACGCAAAAGCCGAAGAGGCCAAAAAAGCCGGAGCCGATATCGTTGGCGCCGAAGACCTCATCGAAACCATCAAAAGCGGCAAGATCGATTTTGACCGCTGCATCGCGACCCCCGATATGATGGGGCTTGTCGGTCAGGTTGCCAAAATCCTCGGCCCCAAAGGCATGATGCCGAACCCGAAAGTCGGGACGGTCACGCCGGACGTCAAAACGGCTGTTGAGGCGGCCAAGGCCGGCTCCATCGAATACCGCGCCGAAAAAGCGGGGATTATCCATGCGGGCGTCGGCAAAATTTCCTTTGACGGAAAGAAACTGGCCGAAAACGTGGCTTTCATGATTGATGCGATCCAAAAAGCCAAGCCGTCCGGCGCCAAGGGAACCTATATGAAGAAAGTGACCCTTTCTTCGACCATGGGCCCGGGCCTGAAGCTGGATCTTTCCAAGGCCGCATAAAGTTCATAAAAACCCCGCTTCCCCAAGGAGCGGGGTTTTTTCTTGCATTGGTGTATTTTCTATAATATAAACATTCAGCTTTTCAAGAGGGTTATATGGCTTTACCGGAAAACTTTATTTGGGGCACGTCCACGGCGGCATATCAGATTGAAGGCGCATGGGACAAGGACGGGCGCGAGCCGTCCGTTTGGGATACGTTTTCCCAGACTCCGGGAAAAATCCTCAATAACGATAACGGCAACGTAGCCTGCGACCATTATAACCGCCTGGGCGAGGATCTGGAGATTATCGCGGGCGCGGCCCCCAATTACCGTTTTTCCTTTTCATGGACGCGCCTTTTCCAAAACGGCAACGGCTCCCGCAATCAAAAGGGAGCCGATTTTTACAACCGCCTGATCGACGGGTTGCTGGAGCGCGGCGTGACCCCCTGGGCCACCATGTTCCACTGGGATTATCCGCAGATATTGCAGGATCGCGGCGGCTGGACGAACCGCGATTCCATGGAATGGTTCGGCGAGTACGCATCCGGCCTGATGGATCTGTTCGGCGACCGGATTTCCAACTGGATGATTTTCAACGAACCGAACGTCCATGCATGGTTCGGCCATGGCAACGGCATTCATGCGCCGGGCCTTAAGGATAAGGAAAGCTTCCTGAAGGCGACGCATAATATAAACCGTGCGATAGGCCATGCCTACCGCGTGACAAAGGCGGCAAGGCCGGAGCATAATATAGGTTCAACCTACCAAACGGTTTGCATCCGCCCGTCCACGCCGGAAACATCGGCCTATGCTGTCGAGATGATGGACGCGATCTGGAACCGCAACGCGCTCGATCCTTTGTTTAAGGGGATTTATCCATCTATCATCGCCGATGATTTTGCGCCGTTTATCAAGGACGGCGATATGGAGATAATCAAGAACGACCTCGATTTTATCGGCGTGCAGCATTATAACCCGATCTATTTTACGGATAATCCGGACTGGATATATAATGTGTTTTTCGGCCCCGTGCCGGAGCATTTGCCGGTGACGGGCTATGGCTGGCCGATCGAGCCGGAGGGTTTCCGTGAAATCCTGATGAGGCTCCATAATGAATACGGCCACAAGAATCTGGTGGTGACGGAGAGCGGCGCGGCCTATCTCGATGAAATTGACGCGGATGGCGGGTGCCGCGATCCGGAGCGCATTGATTATCTGCAAAAACATATCGCCGTGGTCGAGGATGTCCGCAAGCAAGGCGTGCCGGTCACGGGCTATTTCGCATGGTCGCTCTTTGATAATTTTGAATGGGCCGACGGGTATAAATACCGTTTCGGGCTTGTCCATGTGGATTACGGGAACGGCACGCGGACGATCAAGGATTCCTACCGCTGGTTCGGCGATGTGGTGAAAGGCAACGGTTTGAAGAAGGCCGCGTGAATATTTTAGGGTTTTGAGTTTTAAGGAGTAAGAAAATGGGTAAAAAAGTCGGCGTTGTTTGCGCAACATACAGGAATCCGGAGCATGATTCCCTTGTGCGGGAATATGGAACGATATCTTTGGTCGAACAAATGCTGGGGCAGGATTTCGACGGTTCCATCAAGGTCTGCATCGTCGATTCAAGCCCGACGCCGCACCCGTTCTTTGACGAGCTTGGCGATAATTATTCCGATCACCTCCTTTATATCCATCTTCCGTCCCGCGATCAGTTGCCGGAAGAGTTCAAGCAGAATTTCCCCAAGGCGGCGCGCTTCGTCCCCGACAATGCGACGCTTCAACAGGCGGCGCAGCTTGATGTTGCGGAGCGTATAGCAAACCGCCGTCCTGTCCTCGAAGGCGATTTAAAGCTTGCACAGGGTGATTTCGGCCTGAGCGCGGATGAGTGGAACGAGCTTGTCGGCAAGCGCAATGCCGGGCGCACCCATATCGGCGAATTCCGGGCGGCTTCCGGTGCGGCTCTGGCGCCGGAACAGCAGGCACATGCGGCTTTTTGGAAGGAGCGCCTGCGCGAAGTGCGCGGCATGGCGCGTTTTGTGCCTTTTGAAAAAGACTATCCGATCCAGACGAATATTCTCTCTCAAGTCTTTGGTGAGCGCCCGTCCATCGGCATGAAGAAAAATGTCGGCGTGCAGGTGCTGGCGGAAAAATTCGGCAAGCTCGACGCCATTATCTTTTCCGATGACGACGACCACCATGCGCCCGATTATGTGCGCCGCAATGTCGAAGCGCTGGAAAATGCCGAATTTGCCCGCATGACGCGCTATTACACGCATCTGTTCGGCCGCAAGGAAGAGCCGAATAACTGGGGCGTTTTCCATCTGGATATCGTCAAGGACGACAATGATTACTGGGTTCTTTCCGCCGAGCAGGAAGAAAAGGATATGTATTGCCTTGGCCCGGATGGCGTTTTCACCAAGCAGATTGGCGGCAAGTTCTCCCGCCCCGTAACCATGGCCTGGCCGATCCTGTCCCATGAGGGCGCTTTGCATAGCTATAGCTTCGAGGCGTGGGAGCGTTCGGTCGAAGCGTTCGGCGGCGCCGTCCCCGTGTCTTTTTGCGAGGATATTATTTACTACCGCCAGATGAAGGATCATTTCGGCAAATCTTTCCGCGATTCCCTTGTTGAAGTACCCGCCGGCAGCGAAGCTTTTATCCGCATCGCTGACGGGCGCAATGCCTCTATTATCGAATGGAGCGAAACGGTCGATCGCAACTCCATGCCCGCATGGACGTCCCATGCGCTAAGGCATCTTAATGCGGCGGTTACGGCCGGCCCCGCCGCCCGCGCCGAGGGAGTCTTCCGCGATTTGGCCCGTCAATATGCCGGAACCGGCACCATGGATGTCGGCAAGGCCTTGAACGCGCAGGATACCGTGAAGCCCGGCTTTATAATGATGGGGTACGAGGTTGTCCCGACTTTCTAGGGCCGGGCCAGTGCCGCTCTAGGGCTTATTCTAGGGCCGGGGGAAATAAAATGCTTGACGGGGGAGGGGCCGCTATGGTTTAACTCCCCCGAATTTCCTGTCCAAGACTGCAAGGGGCTGAAAAGCTTAAAAATCCTGCATAGATGGTGAAAGACGCAAATAAAGCCCGCTGCGCGGCTTGCTGTTTTTCATGATTGATTTGGATGGGATGGCCGTAAAAAGCCGTCTTTTTTATTGGGCTAACCAACCTGCCTGTCAGGGGCCGCATAGCGGCGTATATACAGGCAGGGATTAAAGTAAGGAACACCGACTATGGCAATGACCAAAGACCAGAAAAATTCTGAAGTCGCCGTGCTTCAGGAAAAATTCAAGGAAGCGGAAATCCTGCTCCTTGCCCAGAATCAGGGGCTGAACGCCAAGGCGACGGAAGAATTGCGCGTTGCGACCCGTGCCGCGGATGTCGATTACCGCGTTGCGAAGAATACGCTTGCGAAAATCGCGCTGAAAGGCACGCAATTCGAAGAGCTGAGCGAAAAGGCCGTCGGCCCTATCGTTTACGTAACGGGCAAGGACGGCGTAGCAACGGCGAAAGTCATCGCCCAGTTCGCCAGCAAGAATAACAAGCTTGTCCTGATCGGTGCGAAATTCGGCGATATGCTGATGGACGCCGCGCAAGTTGACGCCTTCTCGAAACTGCCGACGCTGGACGAAATCCGCTCCAAGCTGGTTGGCCTGTTGCAGGCGCCTGCGAGCCAGCTGGTTGGCGTGACCAAGGCTTACGGCGAAAAAGAAGACGCCTGATTCTAATATTAACCTATTGAACTGATTAAAAACCTAAGGAGAACTAAAATGGCTGATTTGGCAAAAATCGTAGATGAACTTTCCACGCTTTCCGTTATGGAAGCAGTCGAGCTGTCCAAAATGCTCGAAGAAAAATGGGGCGTTACCGCCGCTGTCGCCGCTGCGCCTGGCGCGGCTGCTGCCGGCCCTGCCGCTGAAGAGAAAACGGAATTCTCCGTCGTTCTTGCCGATGCGGGCGCAAGCAAAATCAACGTCATCAAAGAAGTCCGCGCCATTACGGGTCTTGGCCTGAAAGAAGCGAAAGACCTCGTTGAAGGCGCCCCGAAAGAGGTAAAGGCAGACGTCAAGAAAGAAGAAGCCGAGAAAATCAAGGCCCAGCTGGAAGCAGCAGGCGCAAAGGTCGAGCTGAAGTAATTTCAGCCCCTTTTGTGAGAATGAAACCCCGGGCGTCGAATCCCGGGGTTTTTTTTATTGGAAAGCGGGCGGAAACGGATGGGGAAATTCTGCGGCTTTGTCGCGTTAATAATTTTTTAACGCGATGCTTGACAATTGGCATTACGTCCTCCATAACACGGGTCACGCGAAAGATTCGTAGGCGAGGGTGACGGTTATTAAGCCGAAATTATACTAATTGAATCAATGACTTAATCCGCTTCCCCAAAGAGCATGGGGGAATGCGGATATACCTGTTTTGATGCTTGAAGAAGGTTGTGAGACAAAATGAACGCTAAATCCAGCAAATCCAAGACCATCGCAGATACTCCCTTGAAGAAGAAAGCCAAACGCATGGCAAAGCCGCCGGTTCGTTCTGCGGATGACGTGAATTCCTTCACGGGCCGCAAGCGCGTTCGCCGTTCTTTCGGGAAAATCCGTGAGGTTGCGCAGATGCCGAACCTCATCGAGGTGCAGCGCGATTCTTACGAGCAATTCCTGCAAACGGATATTGATGCCGAAATCCGCAAGATGCAGGGCCTGCATAAGGTCATGACCGAAGTCTTCCCGATCAAGGATTTTGGCGACAAGGCCGAGATTGACTATGTGAAGTATGAGCTGGAAGAGCCGAAATACGATGTGGACGAGTGCCAGCAGCGCGGCATGACCTTTGCGGCTCCGCTGCGCGTCACGATGCGCCTGTCCGTCTTTGATGTCGATGAAGATACGGGCCTGCGTTCCATCCGCGACATTAAAGAGCAGGATGTCTATATGGTGGACATGCCGCTTATGACGGATAACGGCACGTTTATCGTGAACGGCACAGAGCGTGTTATCGTATCCCAGATGCACCGTTCCCCCGGCGTGTTCTTTGATCATGACGGCGGAAAAACCCATGCTTCGGGTAAGTATCTTTTTGCCTCGCGCGTTATTCCCTATCGCGGTTCCTGGCTCGATTTTGAATTCGATGCAAAGGACAATATGTATGTCCGCATCGACCGCCGCCGTAAATTGCCGGTGACGACGCTCTTGCGCGCCCTCGATTCCGAGGCGTCCGCGCAATATCGCGCGGAGTGCGAGGCGAAAAACAAGCCCGTCGATCCTTTGATGATTCAGGGGATGAGCAACGAGGAAATCCTTTCCACATTCTATGATGTCGTGAAATACGACAAAACCGACAAGGGTTGGAAAACGGCTTTCGTTGCGGATCGCTACCGCGGCGTCAAGCTGGCTTATGATCTTATTGATGCGAAAACCGGCAAGGTCACCATCGCAGCCGGCGAAAAAATCACGCCGCGCAAGGCGCGCCAGCTTGCCGAAGGCGGCTTGAAAGAAATCCTCGTCCAGGATGAAGAGCTGACCGGCGCCTACCTTGCCGAAGATATTTTCGACGGCGCGACGGGGCAGGTTTACTTTGAAGCCGGCCACGAGATTACAGCCGAGGATATGGCGCAGCTTGACGAGTTTACCATCAAGACATTGCCGATTCTGGCGATCGACCATACGAATGTCGGCCCCTATATCCGCAACACGATGATGATCGACAAATGCGATACGCGCGAAGAGGCGCTGATCGACATTTACCGCGTCATGCGTCCGGGCGAGCCGCCGACAGTCGAGTCCGCATCCGCTCTCTTTGCGTCGCTCTTCTTTGACGCGGAACGCTATGATCTTTCCGATGTCGGCCGCGTGAAGATGAATGGCCGTCTGGATTTGAATACGCCGGACGATCTGCGCATCCTGCGTAAGGAAGATATCCTCGCGATCCTGAAATATCTGCACGGGTTGAAAGACGGCGTGGGGGAAATCGACGATATCGACAACCTCGGCAACCGCCGCGTCCGCTCTGTCGGCGAATTGATGGAAAACCAGATCCGTATCGGCCTGCTCCGCATGGAGCGCGCGATCCGCGAGCGTATGTCTTCCGTCGAAATCGACACCTATATGCCGCACGATCTGATCAACGCGAAACCGGCTGCCGCCGCTGTGCGTGAGTTCTTCGGCTCCTCGCAGCTTTCGCAGTTCATGGATCAGACGAACCCGCTTTCCGAGATCACCCACAAGCGCCGCCTTTCCGCGCTTGGCCCCGGCGGGCTGACGCGTGAGCGTGCGGGCTTTGAAGTCCGTGACGTTCACCCGACCCATTATGGCCGTATCTGCCCGATTGAAACGCCGGAAGGCCCGAATATCGGTCTGATTAACTCCCTGTCCACCTTCGCCCGCGTCAACCAGTACGGTTTCATCGAATCCCCGTATCGCCGCGTCGATAATGGGATGGTCACGGATGAAGTCGTTTATATGTCCGCGATGGAAGAGGCGAAATATACGATTGCACAGGCGAACTCGCCGCTCGATCAAAAGGGCAAGTTTGAAGAAGAGCTTGTTTCGTGCCGTAAGGCCGGCGACAACCTGATGGCAACGCCGGATCAGATCGAATATATCGACGTTTCCCCGAAACAGATCGTGTCCGTTGCCGCGTCGCTTATCCCGTTCCTTGAAAATGATGACGCCAACCGCGCCTTGATGGGATCGAACATGATGCGTCAGGCTGTGCCGTTGCTGCGCTCCGACGCGCCGCTTGTCGGTACGGGCATGGAAGCGATCGTCGCCCGTGATTCCGGGGCCGCTATTGCTGCGCGCCGTGCTGGTATCGTGGTGCAGGCGGACGCGACGCGTATCGTTATCCGCGCAACGGAACAATTGAACGCAAACGAGCCTGTCGTAGATATCTATAAACTGGCCCAGTTCCAGCGTTCCAACCAATCCACCTGTATCCTGCAAAAACCGCTGGTGAAGGTTGGCGATGACATCAAGGCGGGCGATATTATCGCCGACGGCCCGTCCACCCAGTTTGGTGAACTTGCGCTTGGCCGTAACGTCCTCGTCGCCTTCATGCCGTGGAACGGTTACAACTACGAAGACTCTATCCTGCTGTCCGAGCGCGTCGTCGCCGAAGACGTTTTCACTTCGATCCATATCGAGGAATTTGAAGTGATGGCGCGGGATACGAAGCTCGGCACGGAAGAAATCACCCGCGACATTCCGAACGTCGGTGAAGAGGCGCTGAAGCATCTCGATGAATCCGGTATCGTCCATATCGGCGCCGAAGTCGGCCCCGGCGATATTCTCGTCGGCAAGGTCACGCCGAAAGGCGAAAGCCCGATGACGCCGGAAGAAAAGCTGCTCCGCGCCATCTTCGGTGAAAAAGCCGCCGATGTGAAGGATACGTCGCTGCGCCTGCCACCCGGCACGCAAGGCACGATCGTTGACGTTCGCGTCTTCAACCGCCGCGGCGTCGATAAGGATTCCCGCGCGATGGCGATTGAGCGCGCGGAAATCGAGCGTCTTGCGAAAGACCGCGACGACGAGCGCAAGATTCTTGAAAACGGCTTTTATGGCCGCTTGAAGGAACTGCTCGTGAACAAGGTCGTCACGGCCGCTCCGAAGGATGTGAAGCTGAAAAAAGGCGACAAGCTGACGAATGCCGCTCTCGATGATATGAGGCACGGCCTGTGGCGCCAGATCGTTGTCGATAACGAAGCCACGATGGCCGATATCGAAGCGATGGGCAAAACCTTTGACGAGGCCGTCGATAACCTTAAAGAGCGTTTTGAAAACAAGGTTGAAAAACTCCAGCGCGGCGATGAATTGCCGCCGGGCGTGATGAAGATGGTCAAAGTCTTCGTCGCCATCAAGCGCAAGATGCAGCCGGGCGATAAAATGGCCGGCCGCCACGGAAACAAAGGGGTCGTTTCCAAGATTATGCCGGCGGAAGACATGCCGTATCTTGAAGACGGCACGCCTGTCGATATCGTCCTGAACCCGCTCGGCGTTCCATCCCGCATGAACGTCGGACAGATTTTGGAAACGCACCTTGGATGGGCTTCCGCAAATCTCGGTAAGCAGATTGGAGAGATGATTGACAGCTTCAATGATCCAAAACATCCGGCTGCCGCAGAGATCGTAAAGCTCAAAAGCAAGCTGAAAGATGTTTATGGCGAGCGTGAGTTTGAAGAGCGCGTCAGCCAGCTGAGCGACAACCAGATGGCCGAAATGGCCGGAAACCTGCGCGGCGGCGTGCCGATGGCGACGCCTGTCTTTGATGGCGCCGTGGAGGCCGATATTAACGAACTGCTTGCGCAGGCGGGCGTTCCGACATCCGGCCAGATGACGCTGATTGACGGGCGCACGGGCGAAAAATTCGCACGTCCCGTAACGGTCGGCTATATCTACATGCTGAAACTGCACCACCTTGTCGATGACAAGATCCACGCCCGCTCCATCGGCCCGTACTCGCTGGTGACGCAGCAGCCGCTTGGCGGTAAGGCCCAGTTCGGCGGACAGCGCTTCGGGGAGATGGAAGTCTGGGCGCTTCAGGCTTACGGCGCGGCCTACACGCTTCAGGAAATCCTGACCGTGAAGTCCGACGACGTGGCGGGCCGTTCGAAAGTCTACGAAGCGATTGTCCGCGGCGAAGACTCCTTCGAAATCGGCGTCCCGGAATCCTTCAACGTCTTGACGAAAGAATTGAAGGCGCTCGGTCTGAATGTCGATATGAAGCAATCCGGCACGAAATAAAGTTAAGCGCCCCCGTGAAAGAGCGGGGGCCGTTCCAAAGACGAATTTGACAGGTTTAAAAGGCAGGAAAACATGAACGAACTGATGAACCTCTTCGGCGCCCCGCAAGGCCCGCAAAGCTTCGATAGCATCCGCATCGCGATCTCTTCGCCGGAGCAAATCCTCTCCTGGTCTTTCGGTGAAGTGAAAAAGCCGGAAACGATCAACTACCGTACCTTCAAGCCGGAGCGCGATGGTCTGTTCTGCGCCCGCATCTTTGGCCCCGTCAAAGATTACGAATGTCTGTGCGGTAAGTACAAGCGCATGAAATTTAAAGGTATTGTGTGCGAGAAATGCGGCGTCGAAGTCACGCTGACGAAAGTCCGCCGCGAGCGCATGGGCCATATTGAGCTGGCTTCCCCCGTTGCGCATATCTGGTTCCTGAAATCCCTGCCGTCCCGTATCGGCCTGATGATCGACCTTACGCTGAAAGAGCTGGAAAAAATCCTGTATTTCGAGGCCTATGTCGTACTCGAACCCGGCATGACGCCGTTGAAGCCGCTTCAGCTTCTTTCCGAAGAAGAGTTCATGAATGCGCAAGATGAATATGGCGATGAAAATTTCCGCGCCGGCATCGGCGCCGAGGCGCTGAAGGAAATCCTCCAGAACGTCAATCTGGAAGAAGACCTTGTGAAATGCGAGGAAGATCTCCGCGACACGAATTCCGAAGCCAAGCGCAAGAAACTCGTCAAGCGCCTGAAGCTCCTTGAAAGCTTTATTGCTTCCGGTACGCGTCCCGAATGGATGATTCTTGATGTCGTCCCGGTTCTGCCGCCGGAATTGCGCCCGCTGGTTCCGCTCGATGGCGGCCGTTTTGCGACGTCCGACCTGAACGACCTGTACCGCCGTGTCATCAACCGTAACAACCGTTTGAAACGTCTTATCGAACTGCGCGCGCCGGACATTATCGTCCGCAACGAAAAGCGCATGTTGCAAGAAGCCGTTGACGCGCTCTTCGACAATGGCCGCCGCGGCCGCGTTATCACAGGCGCGAACAAGCGCCCGCTGAAATCGCTCTCCGACATGCTGAAAGGCAAGCAGGGCCGTTTCCGCCAGAACCTTCTCGGCAAGCGCGTCGACTATTCGGGGCGTTCGGTTATCGTTGTCGGCCCCGAACTGAAACTGCACCAGTGCGGCTTGCCGAAGAAGATGGCGCTTGAGCTGTTTAAGCCGTTCATCTACCACAAGCTCGAAATTTACGGCATGGCCTCCACGGTCAAGGCCGCGAAAAAGATGGTTGAAAAAGAGCGTCCGGAAGTCTGGGACATTCTCGAAGAAGTCATCCGCGAGCATCCGGTTCTTTTGAACCGCGCGCCGACGCTTCACCGTCTTGGCATCCAGGCGTTCGAGCCCGTGCTTATCGAAGGCAAGGCTATCCAGCTTCACCCGCTCGTCTGTACGGCATTCAACGCCGACTTTGATGGCGACCAGATGGCCGTTCACGTTCCGCTGTCGATTGAATCGCAGCTCGAAGCGCGCTGCCTGATGATGTCCACGAACAACATTCTCTCGCCCGCGAACGGCAAGCCGATTATCGTGCCGTCGCAGGATATCGTTCTCGGCCTTTACTATCTGACCACCCAGCTGGACGGCCAGAAGGGCGAGGGCATGATTTTCCGCGGCCCCGGTGAAATCCAGCACGCATTGACCGAAGGTCATGTGTCGCTGCACGCGAAAATCAAATGCCGCTATCACGGCATTGATGAAAACGGAGAGAAGCAAACAGTTCTGGTTGAATCCACGCCGGGCCGTATGCTGCTTTCCGAACTCTATCCGCGCCACAAAAACCTTCCCTTTGATCTCATCAACCAGGTGATGACGAAGAAGGAAGTGACCAATCTTATCGACACGGTCTATCGTCACTGCGGCCAGAAGGAAACGGTCATTTTCTGCGACCGCATGATGAAGCTCGGCTTCCGTCATGCCTGCATCGCCGGCATCTCCTTCGGTAAGGACGATATGATCATCCCTGTCGAAAAGGCGAAGCTGGTTGCGGATGCAACGGCGAAAGTTGCCGAATATGAACAGCAATATCAGGACGGCCTTATCACCAAGGGTGAGAAATACAACAAGGTTGTCGATATCTGGTCGCGCTGTACGGACGATGTCGCCGGTGCGATGATGAAGAAAATCTCCAATGTCGCCGATGTCGGCCTGAACTCGGTTTACATGATGGCCCATTCCGGCGCCCGTGGATCGGCCGCCCAGATCCGCCAGCTTGCGGGTATGCGCGGCCTGATGGCCAAGCCGTCGGGTGAAATTATCGAAACGCCGATTATTTCCAACTTCAAGGAAGGCTTGTCGGTTCTCGAATATTTTAACTCCACGCACGGCGCCCGTAAGGGATTGGCCGACACGGCGTTGAAAACGGCTAACTCCGGTTACCTGACGCGCCGTCTGGTCGATGTCGCGCAAGACGCCGTTGTCAATGAAGTCGATTGCGGCACCGAAGAAGGCGTTACAATCCGCGCGGTTATGTCCGGCGCCGACGCTATCGTCGGTCTTGGCGAACGCAGCCTTGGCCGCGTTGTTCTGGATGATATAAAAGATCCGCTTTCCGGTGATATCATCGCCAAGAAAAACGAGATGATCGACGAAAATATGGCGGAACGTCTGGAAGTTTCCGGTCTTGATTCCATCAAGGTTCGCTCGGTTCTGACCTGCCATACGCGCAACGGCGTTTGTGCTCATTGCTATGGCCGTGACCTCGCACGCGGCACGATGGTAAATCAGGGCGAAGCTGTCGGTGTTATGGCAGCGCAGTCCATCGGAGAGCCGGGCACGCAGCTGACGATGCGTACCTTCCATATCGGCGGCGCGGCACAGCGTGGCGCTGAAAAATCCTCCTTCGAGGCGGTTCTGGAAGGCAAGGTCGAAATCCGCAACGAAAGCGTTGTTAAAAACTCTTCCGGCGTCAATATCGTCATGGGCCGCAACACGGAAATCGTGCTTATCGATACGAAGGGCAAAGAGCGCGCGTCGCACCGCGTTCCTTACGGCGCGCGTCTTCTGGTTGAAAACAACCAAAAGGTTGGTGTCGGCGTCAAGCTGGCCGAATGGGATCCGTTCACCATGCCGATCGTCACTGAAAAAGACGGTGTTGTGAAATTCGCGGATCTCGTGGAAGGCGTGTCCATCGCGGAGCGCACCGACGAAGCGACGGGGATTACCAGCCGCGTTATCATCGATTGGAGATCCCAGCCGAAGGGCGGCGATCTGAAACCGCGCATTGCCCTGACCGACAAGAAAGGCGAAACGCTGACCCTGCCGAACGGTTTGCCGGCGAACTATTATATGTCCGTCGACACGATCCTTTCCGTCGAGAACGGTCAGGAAGTCAAGGCAGGGGATATTATTGGCCGTATCCCGCGCGAAACGTCAAAAACGCGCGATATTACGGGCGGTCTGCCGCGCGTTGCCGAACTTTTCGAAGCCCGCCGCCCGAAAGATTTCGCGATCATCTCCGAAATCGACGGTCAGGTGGAATTCGGCAAGGACTATAAGGCAAAACGCCGCATTATCGTTCACCCGACCGACAAGTCGATGGAGCCGAGGGAATATCTTATCCCGAAAGGCCGCCACCTCGCGGTTCAGGAAGGCGACTATGTCCGCCGCGGCGATCCGCTGCTTGATGGGGCGCTCGTGCCGCACGATATTCTGGACGTTATGGGTGTCGAGGCCCTGGCCGAATATCTCATCAACGAGATTCAGGACGTTTACCGCCTGCAAGGGGTTAAGATCAACGACAAGCACATCGAAGTCATCGCACGTCAGATGATGCAGAAGATCGAAATCCTTGAAGTCGGCGACACGACCTTCCTCGTCGGCGAGCATGTTGACCGCGAAGAATTCGAAGCCATCAACCAGAAATATATTTCTGAAGCCAAGCTTCCCGCCGTGGGCAAGCCGGTTCTGCAGGGTATTACGAAGGCGAGCTTGCAGACGCGTTCCTTCATCTCCGCCGCTTCCTTCCAGGAAACGACGCGCGTTCTTACCGAAGCCGCTACGCAAGGCAAGGTGGACGAGCTGAACGGCCTGAAGGAAAACGTCATTGTCGGCCGCCTGATCCCTGCGGGGACTGGCTCCTACGTCAATAAAGTCCGTAGGCTGGCGGCTGAGCGCGACACGATTGCCCTTGCCGCCCAGCAGCAGGCAAGCGCTATCGATGCGGATGATGGCGGCGAGCCGGAGCAGGAACAGGTTGCGGCAAACGGCTAAGGCTGCGCTGGAAGGCACAGCGATAAAAATTCAAAACGGCCCCTTCGGGGGCCGTTTTCTTTTTGACAAGGCGGCGCGGATTTTTTATTAAGTGTTATATTATAACATTTAAAGAATATGCGGATCGGCCATGAATAAACCCATTACGAAATTGCCTGTAACAGTTCTGTCGGGATTTTTGGGGGCGGGCAAGACGACCTTGCTCAACCATATTTTGAACAACCGCGAAGGGCTTAAGGTCGCGGTTATCGTCAATGATATGGGGGAGGTGAATATTGATGCTTCTCTGATAGAAAAATCAGGCGCGAATTTATCGCACACGGAAGAAAAAATGGTCGAGATGACCAATGGCTGCATTTGCTGCACGCTGCGCGATGATTTGCTTAAAGAGGTTGGCGCGCTCGCGCAGTCCGGAAAATATGATTATCTCCTCATCGAGGGAACCGGCATTGCGGAGCCTCTTCCCATTGCCACGACATTTGAGTTCAGGGACGAGGAGGGGGTCAGCCTTGCCGACCGGACGCGGCTTGATACGATGGTCACGGTCGTGGACGGCGCCAATTTTTTAAGCGACTATCAATCGGCGCGCCGCTTGCAAGATACGGGTGAGAGTCTGGGCGAGGGGGATGGGCGCACTCTCGTTGACCTTCTCGTCGAACAGATCGAATTTGCCAATATCGTCATTCTCAATAAGTGCGATAAGGCCGGCGCGGACGAGGTTTTAAAGGTCAAAACGATTATTCGCGGCCTGAATGCACGGGCGCAGATTATTGAATCCGTTCAAGGCGCGGTTGCGCCGGGGCGCCTTCTCAATACAGGACTTTTCTCGCTTGAGGAGGCGCAGGAACATCCTCTTTGGGCGCAGGAGCTTTACCACCCGCACGAGCATGTGCCGGAAACGCTCGAATACGGCATCGGAAGTTTTGTTTACCGCGCGAGGAAACCTTTTGAGCCTGAAAAACTTTATAAATTTCTCAGTGAAAAATGGCATGGAATCGTCAGGGCCAAAGGGTTTTTCTGGCTTGCGACCCGTCCTGATTTCGTCGGTGAAGTATCACAGGCCGGAATCCTTGTCCGGCATCAGGGGATTGGCCGGTGGTGGGCGGGCATCCCCAAGAACCGCTGGCCGGACGGCCCCGCTTTTGAAGAAATGATTACCGGCTATTGGGATTCCCGTTATGGCGACAGGCGGCAGGAGATTGTCTTTATCGGGACGGATTATAGCGAGCCGGATTTACGCGAGCGGCTGGATGCCTGTCTTGTTGAAGAAGAATGGGACGGGACGCCGTCCAATCATCCCGATCCGTTCCCGCCATGGCTTTTGCGGTAGGTTCTTTGGGGGAAGCGGGCGGGGCCGTAATCCTAGTCGTTCATATGGATGATGCGGTAGGTTTCATTGGCGCGAAGCGTTTCTTCCTGTTTGCGCCTTATCTCCCGCCGGTATGTTTCCTGCCGCCTATGGATATTTTCTTCATAGCCCATATCGTCGCGCCGGGATGCGCCAAAGGAATCGCGCCTTAGCCGTTCGCGGCCCGGATTGTCAAAGCCGCGATTTTCGATTCGCGCCATCGGCCCCGAATATTCCGGCGTCGTGAAATCAGGCTGCGCGGAAAGGGGGAGCGAAGACAGGCAGGTGACGAGCAGGGCGGCGCAGGCGGATCTTTTCATGGGGTATAAGATAGGGCGTTCCTACGCGGCGTAAAGCTTCATGGAGAGCGGTTCCATCTCGCCCAGGGATACCATGTAGCCGTTCCTGTACTCACGCTGGGTGCGCTCGATATCCATGCGCATGACGCCGTCTTCATCTTCCTTTAAAGTAATTTCCGCCGTTTCTACCTGTGGCCCCGTAATATCCGTGATGGAAAGTTTGACGGGGGTGGTTTTATCTTCGGCATACTCTATCGCTATGCGAAGGCGGGTGTTGTTGCCGGCCAGCGTGTAAACTTTCTTTCCGTTCTCGCCGTAACGCATTTCCATCCTGTCCGTCGTCGTGTCGCGCGCGGCGGCGCCCGTGCCTTCAATCACGCCCTGAAGCCCTTCTATAATATTGAAAGCTTCGGAAGAGAGGGAGGAGAAGTCTATGCCGCTTTGATCAAAAAAGCCGATAAGGAAATTTTGCGCGGCTTTTTGCACGCCGGACATCCGGCTTCCCGCTTCGTCCTTGCCGTTCATCCCGGCGAGAAGCGCTTTTGCCTCTTCGGACAAGGTGACCGTATCGCCCTGAACGGCTTCCCCGGCTATTTGCGCCGTGGCGCCATAGCGGGCGGCGACCGTGTCCATCAATCCTTGCGCTATCGAATCGAAATGGCCTGTCCGCCCTTTATCCATATAATCTGTAAGGCTCATGCGGTAATTATTCAGGTAGGTAAGGGCATTCAAATCCATGATGAGGCATCCAGTTTTTCGGGTTTTATTGCGGGATTTAACCCTGCAAGAGCTATGCCAGACGCGTTTATTGACATAAGGGCGTTGAGCCGCTTAGATGGAGCTGGCTGAATGGAAAGGGGATGGGGATGAAAGGTTCGCTGGTTATAGGCAGGAAGAAAACGCCTTTGAACGTGCCTGACGATATTGAAATGAGGGCTGAATTTATTAAATCAGTTCAAGATGTTGCCTTTTGGTACGAGGTTACGGCGCTTTTCGAGGAAATGATGGCCGACCCCGAAGAACAGCGCCGCCACGGGCTGGACTATGTCCGGCAGGCGATGGATGAGGATGAGAAGAGGCTGGACGAATCCGTGAGGTCTATGAGGGAAGCAGCCCTTATTCTCGAAAAATCCTAAAATAAGCTTAACAAACGCTTGACTTGACTCATTCTTTAGCCATATAGTCCGCCCGAAATTAAGAATCGGATGGGCTGGCTGTGGCTTCCTTTTCCCGCGTTAAACGGGGATTTTCCAAGGAAAAACAGGGGCTAGACGCAGACCCGGATTTCTTGACCCAGGTATGGCAAAAGGCAAAAAACCTTTGGGCCGCAAAGGGCGAAAAAATATGCTGGTTTCCCCGCGCATAGATGCGGAATAAGGAGCCAGCCGCATTTCGCACTTGCATTCCAAGCCGCCATTCCTTAGGAAAAGCCATCCGTAGCGATATATGTTCATCGTTTAGAGCCGCTTGGCATGCCATGCGTCGAAACGGTGAAGAGAGTGAAGAGTCCGCCGGGCTCGCTACCCGTGAAACGGGTGGCCGGTATCGGCGGGGTTAAAACTAAACAACCAAGGAGAAGGCACTTACATGCCAACAATACAGCAGCTAATCCGTCAGCCCCGCGCCAAAGGCGGCAAGAAGGCGATGAAGTCCAAAAAGAACCGCGCGTTGAAACACAACCCGCAGGTGCGCGGCGTTTGTACGCGTGTTTACACGACGACGCCGAAAAAGCCGAACTCCGCTTTGCGTAAGGTCGCAAAGGTTCGTCTGACAACGGGCTTTGAGGTTATTTGCTATATCCCCGGCGAAGGCCACAACCTGCAGGAACACTCCGTCGTTCTTATCCAGGGTGGCCGGGTCAAAGACTTGCCGGGTGTGCGTTACCGTATCGTTCGCGGTGCGCTGGATACGCAAGGTGTTAAAGATCGTAAGCAAGCGCGCTCCCAATACGGCGCGAAGCGTCCTAAATAATTTTAACTGGAGAGAATATAGATGTCCCGTCGTCGTAAACCAGAAAAACGCGTTATCCTTCCAGACCCGAAATTCGGCGATCTGGTTCTGTCGAAATTCATGAATAACATCATGGAAGACGGAAAGAAGTCCGTTGCCGAAAATATCGTTTACGGCGCGCTCGATATCGTCGAGGAAAAAGGCAAGAACATCGCCGATGATGAAGGTGATGTCGAAGGAAAAGGCGGTCAGGGCTCGAAAGGCCTTCGCGTTTTCCACCGCGTCCTGAAAAAAGTCCGCCCGCAACTGGAAGTCCGCTCCCGCCGTGTTGGTGGTGCGACCTATCAGGTGCCTACGGAAGTCCGCCCCGAGCGTGCGGTGGCGCTTGCCATGCGCTGGATTATCGACGCGTCCCGCAAGCGCAACGAGCGCACGATGATGGAGCGCCTTGCAGGCGAGCTTCTTGATGCCGCCAATGACCGCGGTTCGGCTGTCAAAAAGCGTGACGATACGCACAAGATGGCAGAGGCCAACAAAGCGTTTGCGCATTACCGTTGGTAATCATTGTCCGATAAGAAAAGACTTTAAGAAAAGATTGAAGAGAAAATTATGGCCCGCCAATACCAACTAGATTGTTATCGTAACTTCGGCATCATGGCGCACATTGATGCTGGTAAAACGACGACGACCGAACGCATCCTGTTCTACACCGGTAAAAGCCACAAGCTTGGTGAAACCCATGAAGGTTCCGCGACGATGGACTTTATGGCGCAAGAGCAGGAGCGCGGCATTACCATCGCGTCCGCCGCAACGACGACTTTCTGGAAAGGGCCCGAAAACGGCGTTTGTGCTGGCAAGGACATCCGCATGAACATCATCGACACGCCCGGCCACGTTGACTTCACGATTGAAGTCGAGCGCTCCCTTCGCGTGCTTGACGGCGCTGTATGCCTGCTCGACGGTAACCAGGGTGTTGAGCCGCAGACGGAAACTGTCTGGCGTCAGGGTGATAAATACAAGGTTCCGCGCATTATCTTTGCGAACAAAATGGATAAAATCGGCGCGAATTTTTATACCTGCGTTGACTCCGTGAAAAAACGCCTTGGTATCGACCCCCTCGTAATGGCCCTTCCAATTGGCATTGAGGCGGATTTTATCGGCATCGTCGATATTATGAATATGAGATCCATTGTCTGGAAAGCGGAAACGCTGGGCGCTGCTTTTGAGATCGGCGAAATTCCAGCAGATTTGCTGGACAAGGCGAAGGAATATCGTGAGCGCATGGTGGAAATGGCCGTCGAAATGGATGATGAGGCCATGGAAGCATATCTCAATGGCGAGGTGCCGAGCATCGATGTTCTGAAAAGATGTATCCGCAAAGGCACGATTGCATCGAAGCTGGTTCCGATGTTCTGCGGCTCCTCTTTCAAGAATAAGGGCGTTCAGCCTCTCCTCGACGCCGTTGTCGATTACCTGCCTTCCCCGCTGGATAAAGGCAAGGTCAAGGGTACGAAGCCGGATTCCGAAGACGAGATCAGCTATGAGATGACCGATGACGCGCCGCTCTCAGGGCTGGCGTTCAAGATCATCGACGACCCCTATGTCGGCACGCTGACATTTTTCCGCCTTTACTCCGGCAAGCTGGAAGCGGGTTCCTACCTGCTGAACGCAACGAAGGATAAGAAAGAGCGCATTGGCCGTATGCTTCTTATGCATGCGAATAACCGCGAGGAAATCAAAGAAGCCTATGCCGGCGATATCGTCGCGCTTGTCGGGCTGAAGGACACGACGACGGGCGATACGCTTTGCGATCCGCTGAAACCGATTATTCTGGAGAAAATGATTTTCCCGGAGCCGGTTATCGAGATTGCCATCGAGCCGAAGACAAAAGCCGACCAGGAAAAACTTGGCGTTGCGCTTGGCAAACTGGTCGCTGAAGACCCGTCGCTCCGCGTAACCAGCGATGCTGAAACGGGCCAGACCATCCTGAAAGGCATGGGCGAACTTCACCTTGACATCAAGATTGATATTCTGCGCCGCGCACCGTTCAATATCGACGTCAATGTAGGCGCTCCGCAGGTTGCGTACCGCGAAACGATCTCCAAGGAAGCCGATGTTGACTATACGCACAAGAAACAGTCCGGCGGTTCCGGCCAGTTTGCCCGTATCTTGTTCAAGATGCGTCCTCTGGATAAAAACAAGCCGGTCGAAGAGCGCTACCAGCCTGAATATGACTTTAAAAACGCAATCGTCGGCGGCGCTATTCCGAAAGAATATATCCCCGGCTTTGAAAAAGGTATCAAGGGCGCAAAGGATACGGGCATTATCGCCGGCTTCCCCGTCATTGATTTCGAAATAGAACTTTATGACGGTAAGTACCACGATGTGGACTCTTCGGCTCTGGCCTTTGAGATCGCTGCACGCGCGGGCTTTAAAGAAGCCATGCAAAAAGCGGGGCCGCAGCTCCTTGAGCCTGTGATGAAGGTCGAAGTCGTGACGCCGGAAGAATATATGGGCGATATTATCGGCGACCTGAACAGCCGCCGCGGTATGGTTCAAGGCATGGAAGATCGCGGTAACGCAAAAGTCGTCGATGCGATGGTTCCGCTTGCCAATATGTTCGGTTATATCAACAACCTGCGTGGCATGTCCAAGGGACGCGCTTCGTACACGATGGTATTTGACCACTATGATGTTGTTCCCCAGCAAGTCGCCGACGAAGTTCGTGCAAAGCTTGCCGGTTAATTGAAGAATTAAAAAGTTTGAAGGAGAAGACAAATGTCTAAGGAAAAGTTTGCGCGGACGAAGCCGCACGCAAATATCGGAACGATCGGTCACGTAGACCATGGCAAGACGACGCTGACAGCGGCGATCACGAAATATTACGGTGACTTCCGCGCGTATGACCAGATTGACAAGGCGCCCGAAGAAAAGGCGCGGGGCATCACGATTTCGACGAGCCACGTCGAATATGAAACGGAGAACCGCCACTATGCGCACGTTGACTGCCCGGGGCACGCTGATTATGTGAAGAACATGATCACGGGCGCGGCGCAGATGGACGGCGCGATATTGGTTGTGAACGCGGCTGACGGCCCTATGCCGCAAACGCGCGAACATATCTTGCTGGCGCGTCAGGTTGGCGTTCCCTATATCGTCGTATACATGAACAAGGTTGATCAGGTTGACGATGCGGAGCTTTTGGAGCTGGTCGAGATGGAAATCCGCGAGCTTTTGTCTTCTTACGAATTCCCCGGCGACGATATTCCAATCATCAAAGGCTCTGCCCTTGCCGCGCTTGAAGGGCGTGACAAGGAAATCGGCGAGGATTCGATCCGCGCGCTGATGGCTGCCGTTGACGAATATATTCCGACGCCCGAGCGTCCGAAGGATCGTCCGTTCCTGATGCCTGTCGAAGACGTGTTTTCGATTTCGGGCCGTGGTACGGTCGTGACGGGCCGTATCGAGCAGGGTGTTGTCAAGGTTGGCGAGGAGATCGAGATTGTCGGTATCCGCGACACGCAAAAGACGACCTGCACGGGTGTCGAGATGTTCCGCAAGCTTTTGGATAGCGGCGAGGCCGGTGACAATATCGGTGCCCTGCTTCGCGGCACGAAGCGCGAGGATGTCGAGCGCGGTCAGGTTTTGTGTGCGCCGGGTTCGATCAAGCCGCACACGGAGTTCGAGGCCGAGGCTTATATTCTGTCGAAGGAAGAAGGGGGCCGTCACACGCCGTTCTTCAACAAGTACCGCCCGCAATTTTACTTCCGCACGACGGATGTAACGGGTGAGGTCGAGCTTCCTTCCGGCACGGAAATGGTTATGCCCGGTGACAATGTGAAGATGGATGTGAAGCTTATCGCGCCTATCGCGATGAACGAAGGCCTCCGCTTTGCTATCCGCGAGGGCGGCCGCACCGTCGGCGCCGGCGTCGTCGCCAAAATTAAAGCTTAATACAGAAAGATAAAAAGGTAGCGGGAATATGGACAACCAAACCATTCGCATCAGACTGAAAGCGTTCGATCACCGTGTGTTGGATCAATCCTCCCACGAGATCGTTAATACGGCGAAGCGTACGGGTGCGCAAGTGCGCGGCCCTGTCCCGTTGCCGACACGTATTAAGTATTTTTCGGTGAACCGTTCACCGCACGTTGACAAGAAAAGCCAGGAGCAGTTCGAAATGCGCAAGCATATGCGCGTTCTGGACATCGTTGACCCGACACCGCAAACGGTGGATGCCTTGATGAAGCTTGATCTGGCTGCCGGTGTCGATGTTGAAATCAAGATTGGCGTAGCCGCTTAAGCATAAGGAAACAGAGCCATGAGAACAGGCGTAATTGCAAGAAAAGAAGGAATGACGCGGATCTTCACTGAAGATGGCCGTCAGGTTCCCGTAACGGTTTTGAAAATCGACAATTGTCAGGTTGTCGGCGTTCGCTCCGATGATAAGCACGGCTATACGGCTGTCCAGCTGGGCGCCGGCAAGGCAAAAATATCACGCACATCCAAGGCGATGCGCGGCGTATTTGGAGCGGCGAAGGTCGAGCCGAAACAAAAAATGGCGGAATTCCGCGTGACTCCGGAGAATGTCCTGGAAGTCGGCGCCGAGATCTCCGCGGAACATTATATTGCGGGTCAGTTCATTGACGTTCAGGGCGTATCTGTCGGTAAAGGTTTTGCCGGTTCGATGAAGCGCTGGAACTTCGCCGGTCACCGCGCGTCCCACGGTAACTCCATTACGCACCGTGCGCATGGTTCGACGGGGCAGCGTCAGGATCCCGGTAAAGTGTTTAAAGGCAAGAAAATGGCCGGTCATCTGGGCGTTGAAACGGTTACGACGCAAAATCTCGTCGTTGCCGGTGTCGATCTGGAAGACAATCTGGTGCTGGTTCAGGGCTCCGTCCCCGGCCCGGATAATGGCTGGGTTCTGATCACGGATGCCGTGAAAAAGCCTGCGCATCAAAACGCGCCTGTTCCGGCAGGCCTGAAACAATCCGCCAAGGCCGCCAAGGCCGAGGCGAAAGCCGAAAACGCTCCGGAAGCCGATGCGCCGGAAGCCGAAGAGCAAAAAGGTGAATAGTCATGAAGATCGCTGTTAAAACACTTGATAACAAGGCCGCTGGCGACATTACGCTTGATGAGTCCGTCTTTGGCGTTGATGTCCGCACGGATATTCTTCACCAGATGGTGACCTATCAGCTGGCAAAACGCCGCGCCGGTACGCATGCGACGCAAAGCCGCGGCGATATCACCCGCACGGGTAAAAAACCGTTCAAGCAAAAAGGCACAGGTTCGGCCCGCGCCGGCGATAAGACGCGTAACATCGACCGTGGCGGCCAGGTCGCGCACGGCCCGACGCCGCGCAGCCACGCAACCGAACTGCCGAAAAAGATTCGCCAGCTGGCGATGAAATCGGCCCTGTCCGCAAAGGCGAAAGACGGAAAGCTTATTATCGTCGATGTGCTGGAGCCGAAAGATCACAAGACCAAGGCGATGGCGGAAGCTCTCAAGGCGTTTGGCGTTGAGTCTGCCCTTATCGTCGGCGGCAAGGAAATCGATGCGAAATTTGCACGCGCAACACGCAATATTCCGCGCATAGACGTCCTGCCGGCACAAGGTGCGAACGTCTATGACATTCTGCGCCGCGACACGCTGGTTTTGAGCAAGGATGCGGTAAACGACCTGACCGAAAGATTGAAAGGCTAAGATCATGGCTGCGAAGAAAAAAGAAGAAGCAAAAGTCGCCGAGTGGATGTATCAAATCATCCGCACGCCGGTTGTAACGGAGAAATCCACGGGTGGTTCCGAACACGGACAGGTGACGTTCAAGGTTCCGACCGATGCAAAAAAGCCCGACATCAAAGCCGCGGTTGAAGCTTTGTTCAAGGTCAAGGTTGCGCGCGTCAACACGCTCATCCAGAAAGGCAAGACAAAACGCTTTAAAGGCGTTAAAGCTTTCCGTTCCGATGTGAAAAAGGCGATTATCACGCTTGAGGAAGGTCAGACGATCGACGTCGGCACCGGACTTTAATTGTAATTGAAAACTATGGCGCTCCGCCGATACTGGAGAAAGGTAAGAAAAGAAAATGGCACTGAAACAATTTAGACCGATGACGCCCGGTACGCGCGGCCTGATTCTGATTGACAGATCCGGCCTGCACAAAGGCGCTCCCGAGAAAGTCCTTACCGAGGGTAAGAGAAAGACCGGCGGACGCAACAATCTGGGCCGTACCACGGTCTGGAATCGCGGTGGCGGCCACAAGCAGCGCTACCGCATTATCGACTGGAAGCGCCGCAAGTTCGACGTGGAAGGCGTTGTCGCCCGTCTTGAATATGACCCGAACCGCACGGCTTTTATTGCCCTTATCGAATATGCGGATGGCGAGAAAGCCTATATTATCGCGCCCCAGCGTTTGCAGGCCGGTGATGTCGTTGTTTCCGGCGAGAAGGCGGATATCAAGCCGGGCAATGCCATGATGCTGAAATCCATGCCTGTCGGCACAATCATCCATAATATCGAGATGAAGCCGGGCAAGGGCGCACAGCTGTGCCGCTCCGCAGGAACATATGCCCAGCTGGTTGGCCGTGACCAAGGTTTCGCGCAGGTGAAGCTGGCATCCGGTGAACTGCGCCTTGTCCCGCAAGACTGCATGGCAACGGTTGGCGCAGTTTCCAACCCAGACCATATGAACCAGAATTTCGGCAAGGCCGGACGCTCCCGCTGGAAAGGCAAACGCCCGAATGTTCGCGGCGTTGCGATGAACCCGGTCGATCACCCGCATGGCGGCGGTGAAGGCCGCACCTCCGGCGGACGCAACCCTGTGACGCCATGGGGCAAGCCGACGAAGGGCGCCAAGACCCGCAAGAACAAACAGACGGATAAATTCATTATCCGCCGCAAGAAGAAATAAGGAGCGATTAACCTATGGCACGTTCACTTTGGAAAGGCCCGTTCATTGACCGCCACCTTTTGAAAAAGGTTGAAGACGCGCGTCAGTCCGGTAAAAATGTGATCATTCAAACATGGTCGCGCCGTTCGACAATCCTGCCGCAAATGGTCGGCCTGACGTTCGGTGTTCACAATGGCAAAAAATTCATCCCCGTTCTGGTATCCGACCAGATGATCGGCCACAAGCTGGGTGAATTCGCGCCGACACGCGAATATAAAGGCCATTCTGGCGGCGATAAAAAAGCCGGCGGCAAGAAGTAAGGATAGATAGAGGCTTATTATGGGACAGCAAAAAAACGAAAGACGCGTAAAGGGTAACGAAGCCATGGCAATGGCCAAGTTCCTGCGCACGAGCCCCGGCAAGCTCAATCTTGTTGCGACGATGATTCGCGGCAAGAAAGCGGATCGCGCCCTGACGGATCTGGAATTCAGCAACCGCCGCATTGCGAAAGATGTGCGTAAAGTACTGGCTTCCGCCGTTGCGAACGCGGAAAACAACCATAATCTGGATGTTGATAAATTGGTCGTTGCGGAAGCTTATGTCGGTAAATCCGTCAAGATGCGCCGCTTTACGCCGCGCGCCCGTGGCCGTGCCGCCGCAATCGAAAAGCATTTTTCGCGCTTGACGATTGTTGTGCGCGAGGGCGAGGCCGTGAAAACGCTGCCTAAAAAACCTGCAGCGAAAAAAGCGCCGGCTTCCAAGCCGGAGAACGCTGAAAAAACAGCAAAACCCGCAGCCAAAAAAGAAGCTGCAAAGAAACCCGCCGCCAAGAAAAAAGCCGCAGGCCAACAGGACAAGGAATAGGAGCACTTAAACTATGGGTCAAAAAGTCAATCCAATCGGTCTGCGCGTCGGCATTAACCGCACTTGGGATTCCCGCTGGTTCGACGATCGCAAATATGCGGACAAGCTGATTCAGGATCTTGAGCTGCGCAAATATGTGCATACCAAGCTGAAAGCCGCCGGTATTTCCAAGGTGGTCGTCGAGCGCGCCGCAAAAAACACCAAAGTGACGGTCTATACGGCACGTCCGGGCGTTATCATCGGCAAGAAAGGCGCGGATATCGAAAAGCTCCGTAAGGATCTTTCTTCCCGCGCCGGTTCGGAAGTTTCTTTGAACATCGTTGAGATCCGCAAGCCGGAAGTCGATGCGCAGCTCGTTGCCGAAGGCGTTTGCCAGCAGCTCGAACGCCGTGTTTCCTTCCGCCGCGCGATGAAACGCGCAACGCAATCCGCCCTGCGCCTTGGCGCGCAAGGTATCCGCGTGAACGTGGCGGGCCGCCTTGGCGGTGCCGACATTGCCCGTACGGAATGGTACCGTGAAGGCCGTGTTCCTTTGCACACATTGCGCGCGGACCTGGATTATGGCTTCGCCGAAGCCCTGACGACTTATGGCATTATCGGCGTTAAGGTCTGGATCTATAAGGGCGATGTTATGGCCCACGATCCGATGGCCCGCGACAAGCGCATGGGCGATCATATGAATGCCGGCGGCCAAAACCGCGGCGCGTAACGAAAATTAAATTTTGGGCCGGAATTTTCGTTTTTGCCCAAAATAACACTGGTAATTCCAACAGATTGACTATATAGTCCGCCGGAATTTGTAAAAATCCAAGGACGCTATAGTCGGATTTGGCCATATGGGAACTGAAGTCCAAAGGGACTTTAAGCCTATGTGACAGCATTTTTTTTATTGTCGAAACGGAAGTTAGAACAATGTTGCAACCAAAGAAAACGAAATTCAGAAAAGCCCATAAAGGGCGGATTCATGGCTTGGCCAAAGGCGGCGCTACGCTGTCATTCGGCGCTTTCGGCCTGAAGGCCCTTGCGCCGGAGCGTATCACGGCCCGCCAGATCGAAGCGGCCCGCCGTACGATCGCCCGTCATATGAAGCGTCAAGGCAAGGTATGGATCCGTGTATTCCCCGACGTTCCGGTTTCCAAGAAGCCTCTTGAAGTCCGGATGGGTTCCGGTAAGGGCTCCCCCGAATTCTGGGTAGCCCGTGTGAAGCCGGGCCGCATTCTGTTTGAACTGGATGGCGTGCCGCGTGAAATCGCCCGTGAGGCTCTTGAGCTGGCTGCTGCAAAGCTGCCGATGCAAACGAAATTTGTCGCCCGTGTCGGCGAGTAATTGAACGGATTGGAGAAAGCTGATGAAAGCTGAAGATCTTAAAGGAAAAACCAGGGACGAGCTGCAAAAGGCCCTTATGGATGCCCGCAAGGAGCAGTTTAATGCCCGCTTGCAGCGCGCTGCGGGACAGTTGGAGAATACGGCAACGGTGCGTAATATCCGCCGTAACATTGCCCGCATTAAAACCTTTATAAACATAAATGCCGAAACGCCTGCAGCCAAGGCGCCGGCGAAGAAAAAAGCCGCCAAGGCATAAGGAGAAAAGAAGATGCCACGTCGTATTCTGGAAGGCACCGTTGCTAGCACCAAGATGGATAAAACCATCACCGTATTGGTCGAGCGTCGCTATATGCACCCGATCTACAAGAAATACCTGAAGCGCACGGATAAATACGCCGCGCATGATGAACATAACTCCGCTCAAGAGGGCGATAAGGTG
Source organism: Micavibrio sp. (assembly GCA_041655955.1). Lineage (GTDB taxonomy): Bacteria > Pseudomonadota > Alphaproteobacteria > Micavibrionales > Micavibrionaceae > Micavibrio_A. The sequence continues at coordinate 1,100,426 of JBBAEN010000001.1, read as the reverse complement.
CAGATTATGGAGTGCGCCCCTATCTCCAAGCGTAAATGCTGGACGCTTCTCGTTGACGGTGCGCCTGTAACGACCAAGGCCGAAAGAGCGGCTCCGGTAGAAAAGAAAGCGGACGCCCCCAAGGCTGCTGCCAAGAAAAAACCGGCAGCAAAAAAAACGGCTAAAAAAGCTTAATTGAAAAGATAGTGGGAATAAGGATTCAAGAATATGATCCAGATGCAATCAAATATGGAAGTAGCCGACAATTCCGGTGCGCGCCGCGTGGAGTGCATTAAGGTTCTCGGCGGTTCCAAGCGCCGCACGGCGAATATCGGCGATGTCGTCGTCGTAACCATCAAGGACGCGATTCCGCGCGGCCGCGTTAAAAAAGGCGATGTCCGCAAGGCAGTTATCGTTCGCTCAAAGCATGGGCTGAACCGTCAGAACGGTGAAAAAATACGCTTTGATACGAATGCATGCGTTCTTATCAGCCCAGCCGGCGAGCCTATCGGAACGCGTATCTTTGGCCCTGTTACCCGTGAGCTGCGTGGTAAGGGCTACATGAAAATTATTTCTCTTGCTGGTGAGGTGCTCTAATGGCTGCTCCGAAATTAAAAATTAAAAAGGGCGACCAGGTCGTCGTTATTACGGGCCGGGACAAAGGCAAGAGGGGGGAAGTCCTTCGCGCTATCCCGACCGAAAACCGCCTTGTGGTTTCAGGCGTCAATGTAGTGAAGAAACATACGAAGCCGACGCAGTTTTCTGCCGGCGGTATCGAAAACAAAGAGCTTTCGATCCATGTTTCTAACGTGGCGCTTATCGACCCGAAAAAGGATGTCGCCACGCGCGTTGGTTATACGACGCTTAAAGACGGCAAAAAAGTGCGCGTTGCCAAGAAATCCGGCGAAACGCTCTAATAAGGAAGAAGACAATGGCTAAAGCAGAAAAGAAATATACGCCGCGTTTTCAGGAACGCTATGAGCAAAAACTCAAAGCCGTGCTGAAAGAAAAATACGGCTATAGAAACGATATGCAGATCCCGAAACTGGACAAGATCGTGATCAATATGGGTGTTGGCGCCGCAACTATGGATCGTAAGGCTGTTGATGCCGCCGCCGCCGAATTGGCGCTGCTCGCAGGGCAAAAGCCCGTTATCACGAAAGCCCGGAAATCCAATGCGTCTTTTAAGGTGCGTGAAGACATGGATATCGGCTGCAAGGTAACGCTGCGCCGTGAGAAAATGTATGAATTTCTGGATCGCCTGGTGACGATTGCCCTGCCGCGTATTCGCGACTTCCGCGGTATTAACGGTAAGAGCTTCGATGGCCGTGGCAACTATGCATTCGGTATCAAGGAACATATCGTATTCCCCGAGATCGAATACGATAAGGTAGCAGCGGTTCGCGGTATGGATATCATTATCTGCACCACGGCGGCCAATGATGAACAGGCAAAAGAATTGCTCCGCGGCTTTGATATGCCGTTCCGCAACTAGTTAGTAGCAAGGAAGAAAAACACATGGCAAAAGTCAGTGCAGTAAACAGGAACAACAAGCGCCGCAAGCTTGCCAAAAGCTTTGATGCGAAACGCACGAAGCTGAAGGAAATCATCGCGGACAAGGAAGCCCCGATGGAAGAGCGTTTTGCCGCTGTGCTCAAGCTCGCAGAGATGCCGCGCAACTCTTCGAAGACGCGCATTCGCAACCGTTGTGCTTTGACGGGCCGCCCGCGCGGGAACTTCCGTAAATTCAATTTGTGCCGTGTGGTGCTTCGCGATCTCGCATCGCGTGGCGAGTTGCCAGGCGTAACGAAATCCAGCTGGTAAGGGAGAGATAAGAAGATGTCCATGAACGATCCCCTCGGCGATATGCTGACCCGCATCCGGAACGGCCAGAATGCCCGCAAAGCGGTCATAATGGCGCCCTATTCCAAATTGCAGGAAGCTGTCTGCAAGGTTTTGCAGGATGAAGGCTTTATCCGCGGTTATAGCGTCGCCGACATTGGCGGCAATAAGAAAGATTTGCAAATCGAGCTTAAATACGATGCCGGCCAGCCGGTCATCCGGGAGCTGAAGCGCATTTCAAAACCGGGCCGCCGCATTTATGCGCAAATTAAAGGCTTGCCGCAATTCTACAACGGCCTTGGCATTAAAATTCTGTCCACTCCGCAAGGCGTTATGGCCGATCATCGCGCGAAAGCCGCGAATGTGGGCGGCGAAGTCCTTTGCCAGGTGTTTTAAGAGAAGGAATAGACGAAATGTCCCGTATTGGTAAAAACCCGGTTCAACTTCCCGAAGGCGTTACAGTTGACGTTTCCGGCCAGACCGTAAAAGCAAAAGGGCCGAAAGGCGAGCTGCAGGTCATCGTTCATGACGATGTTTCGGTGAAGCTTGTCGAGGGGCAGGTCAAGCTTGAGCAGCGCGTTCAATCCCTGCGCGCAAAGAAGCTCTGGCCGACAATGAGAACGCTGGTGAATAACATTGTCGTCGGCGTTAAGGACGGCTACACGGAAGCGCTTGAAATTCAGGGCGTCGGTTACCGCTGCGCGCTACAGGGCAACACGCTTGTTCTTCAGCTCGGCTTTTCCCACGAGGTACGCTACGACGTTCCGGAAGGGATCACGATCGCAGTTGAAAACCAGACACAAATTAAAATCAGCGGCATTGACAAACAAGCCGTTGGTCAGACTGCCGCAAAAATACGCTCCTTCAGACGTCCCGAACCCTATAAGGGCAAAGGTATTCGCTATGTCGGCGAGTATGTCTTTATGAAGGAAGGCAAGAAGAAATAAGGAATAAAGGTCATGACACAAAAAAGACTTAGCCGCTCCACAAGACGCAAATTCAGCACGCGCAAAAAACTGCGCAGCGTGAATATCAACCAGAACGCGAACCGCGATCTTCGCCCTCGTTTGTCCGTACATCGCACGAACAAGCAGATCTATGCGCAGATTATCGACGATGTGAAGGGCGTTACGCTTGCTTTCGCATCCAGCATTGATAAGGACGCTGCGGTGGAAAACGGCGGCAACAAGGATTCCGCGCAAAAAGTCGGCAAGCTTATCGCCGCGCGCGCCAAAAAAGCCGGCGTTGAAAAGGTTCAATTTGACCGTGGTTCCTTCCTGTATCATGGCCGCGTGAAGGCGCTGGCCGACGGTGCACGCGAAGGCGGACTGGAATTCTAAGGAGCACATGATAATGGCAAAAGCAGACAGACAACCACGCGAACACGAAGAGTCCGAGTACATTGAAAAACTCGTGGCCGTCAACCGCGTGGCGAAAGTGGTAAAAGGCGGCCGCCGTTTCGGTTTTGCGGCGCTCGTCGTTATCGGCGACGGCAAAGGCCGCGTCGGTACGGGCCACTCCAAAGCAAAAGAAGTGCCGGACGCGATTAAAAAAGCGACCGATCAGGCAAAGCGCAACATGATCCGCATTCCTTTGCGTGATGGCCGTACGCTGCACCATGATATTAAAGGGCATTTCGGGGCGGGCCGCGTCGTTATGCGCACAGCGCCGACTGGAACGGGTATTATTGCCGGCGGCCCGATGCGCGCCGTGTTTGAATGTCTCGGCGTCCAGGATGTCGTTGCCAAAGTTGTCGGGACGAACAACCCCTATAACATGGTGAATGCGACTCTTGAGGCTTTGAAACTGATACAAAGCCCCCGTCAGGTGGCTTCCCGCCGCGGCAAGAAAATTGCCGATGTGGTGGCACAGCGCGAAGGCGGCAAGGTGGCTGATGCCGCGTCCGTCGAAGCAAGCGAAGAATAAAAGATAAGGATCAAGGTGAGCGATCATGACTGAAGCAACGGTAAAAAAGGCTCCGGCCAAAAAAGCGGCGCCAAAGGCTAAAAAAGAAACCTCGGGCAAGACCGTGACTGTTACGCAGGTGAAATCCGCCGCAGGCCGCCTGCCGGGCCAGCGTGAAACGCTGATCGGGCTGGGATTGAACAAAATGGGCCGTACCAGAACGCTGGAAGATACGCCCGCCGTTCGCGGCATGATCAATGCGGTCAAACACCTGGTAAAAGTGGAAGAAGCGGCGTAAGGCCTGCTTTAGGAGAAGCGATATGAAACTGAATGAGTTGAAACCAAACGAAGGCGCCAAGCATAATTACAAGCGTGTTGGCCGCGGTATCGGTTCCGGTAAGGGCAAGACCGCCGGCGTCGGTATGAAAGGCCAGAAATCCCGCTCCGGCGTGGCAATCAAGGGTTTTGAAGGCGGCCAGATGCCCCTTTACATGCGCTTGCCGAAACATGGATTCAGGAATTTTTCCGGCAAGGAATATGCTGTTGTTACGCTTGCCCGTCTGCAGCAGGCCGTTGATAAGGGGATGATTGATTCCAAAGGCGCTATTGACGAAGAGATGTTGCTTAAAGCAAAAGTTATCAGCCATAAGCGTGACGGCGTGCGCATTGTCGGCGGCGGCAATCTTAAGGCAAAGCTTTCCCTGAAAGTAACGGGCGCGACGAAAACGGCTGCCGAAGCCGTTTCCAAGGCCGGCGGCTCCCTTGAAATCATTACAATCGAGCGCAAGCCGGTTGTCCGTAAAAAAGCCATCTAAAAGAGGGCGAAACGATTTTTGAAACCCCGCCTCTGAAAAGGCGGGGTTTTTCCTTGGGGATTGCGGTTATAAATTCACCCTGATCATGAATCTGCCCCTTGTGAATCCGCCTTAAATTCCCTACAACATCAAGGTAATATCTCCTTTAAAGCAGAAAGTGAAAAGACCATGGCCTCTGCCATTGAACAACTTGCCAAAAATGCCAACTGGGGCGCTTTTTCCAAGGCGACGGAGCTTAAAAAACGCATTCTGTTCGTCCTTGGGGCCTTGATCGTGTACCGGCTTGGAACCTATATCCCTGTTCCGGGAATAGACCCCGCCGTATGGGGGGATATTTACAGCCAGAAGGGCGGCGGCATTCTGGATATGTTCAATATGTTCTCCGGCGGCGCCTTGCAGCGTATGACGATTTTCGCGCTGAACATCATGCCGTATATTTCTGCGTCCATTATCATGCAGTTGGCAGCAGCCATGTCACCGAAGCTGGAGGCCCTCAAGAAAGAGGGCGAGTCGGGCCGCATGAAAATCAACCAGTACACCCGCTACCTCACTGTGCTTCTTGCGTCCGTCCAGGCCTATGGCCTCGCCGTCGGTCTTGAGGGGATGCAGTCCTCGATGGGATCCGCCGTTATAGAGCCGGGCCTGTTTTTCCGCGCTTCTACGGTCATTACGATCGTCGGCGGCACTGTCTTCCTGATGTGGCTCGGCGAACAGATTACACAGCGCGGTGTCGGCAATGGTATCTCGCTGATTATTTTCGCCGGTATCGTGGCGGAATTGCCGCGCGCTGTCGGCTCTGTCCTGGAGCTTGGGCGGCAGGGGCAATTTAACGCGATTGAACTATTTGCGCTCGCCTTTATCGTCATCGCAGTCATCGCCTTCATCGTCTTTATAGAACGTGCGCAGCGCCGCGTTCTTGTACAATATCCAAAGCGTCAGGTCGGCACGGGGCAGATGAGTGCGGCCCAGCAAAACCACATTCCGCTTAAACTCAACACGTCGGGGGTTATTCCGCCGATCTTTGCAAGCTCCTTGCTCTTGTTGCCGCTGACGATCGTGAATTTTTCGGGTGCGCAAAATACAGGCGGATGGGCGTCGCAGATTCTGGCCTATTTGCAACATGGCCAGCCTCTTTATATGGCGCTCTATGGCGGGCTTATCATGTTCTTCGCTTTCTTCTATACGGCGATTGTTTTCAACCCGCAGGAAAATGCTGAAATGCTCCGCAAATATGGCGGCTTTATTCCGGGGATGCGCCCGGGCAAAAACACGGCGGATTATCTTGATCACGTCCTGACACGGATCACTTTTGTCGGTTCGATCTATCTTGTGCTTATTTGCCTTTTGCCTGAATTCCTGATGGCGAAATATTCGATCCCGTTCTATTTCGGCGGTACGTCGCTCCTGATTGCGGTGTCTGTGACGATGGATACGGTCGCGCAAATCCATTCACATTTGATTGCGCATCAATATGAGGGGCTGATGAGGAAGACGCGGCTCAAAGGTACGCGCGGGGGGAGGCGCTAGACCATGAATATTATTTTGATCGGGCCGCCGGGGGCGGGCAAGGGCACGCAGGCCAAGATTATCGAGGCTGAATATGGTTTAAAGCAGCTCTCCACCGGTGACATGCTCCGCGCGGAAATCGCCGCGGGGAGCGAACTTGGGATAAAGGCCAAAACGGTCATGGATGCAGGCAATCTTGTATCCGACGACATCATGATCGGCATGATAGCAAACCGCATCGAACAGCCCGATTGCGCCAAGGGCGTTATTTTCGACGGCTTCCCGCGGACGGTCGAACAGGCCTCCGCGCTCGATAAAATGCTGGCCGAAAAGGGCAGGCCCCTCAAGGCGGTTATCTTGTTTGAAGTCGATGAGGGCGAGCTTGTTAAACGTCTTGAAACCCGCATCCGGCAAACGGTTGATGCGGGGTGCGAAGTGCGCGGCGACGATAATGTCGAAACCTTTAAAAAACGCCTCGGCGTTTACCGCGACCAGACGGCGCCGATCCTTCCTTATTACGAAGCGGCGGGGCTGCTCCAACAAGTCGACGGCATGAAGCCGATTGACTTTGTGGCGGGTGAAATCAAGGCGATTCTGAAGTAGGGCCTATCCGTTTTTACAATCAATATAGTCCCGTGATACGGAGCTGATCGGATAGAGGGTGCCTGACAGGAAATTCGGGAAACGATAATGTTTTATGGCGATGGAGCAGTCTTGAACCATCGCCTTCCGTATGCGGTCGCGGGTTTGCCAGTCCGCTCTTGATATGGAATAGACCGCCCCGTCCGCCGCTTCAATTTTGAAGATGTCGCGGTAAGAGCGTTTCGTTCTTTCCTGTCCGGGGGTGATGCTCACCGGGGTTATTATTGTTTCAGGCAGAAGCAAATAATTGTAGGCAAGGGCGGCGGCTGACGCCGCCCCGATGAAATTTGCGGCGAGTGACCTGTAATTTATTCCCATGGGTTATTGATATGATTTTATATGGATTATGTCAATGAAAAATAGCGGCGTAAAAATCTATAAAACCCGCGGAAAATAGCCGTTGACAGGGTGGTTCAGAGTTTCTATAGTGCGGCAAATCTTAAAGCCCGCTATGTCTGTGTTTCTATTGTAAGAACCTGATTTACAAGGCTTTTTGATGGTGTAGGAACCGGCGTTACGGTTCCGTTTAATATGATCAAAAAGGAGAAACCATGGCACGTATTGCAGGGGTAAACGTACCCGACAATAAGCGCGCGCTGATCGCCCTGACCTATGTTCACGGGATTGGCCGCTATTCATCCAGACAAATTCTGGCGGCTTGCGGCATCGATGAAACGCGCCGCATGAATGATCTTACGGAGGATGAGCTGAACGCCATCCGCGCCGAGATCGACACGGACAAATATAAAATCGAGGGCGACCTGCGCCGCGAGATTGCAATTAACATCAAACGCCTGATGGATATGGCTTGCTACCGTGGCTTGCGTCACCGCCGCCACCTGCCTGTTCGCGGACAGCGCACGAAAACCAATGCGCGCACGCGTAAAGGCCCCGCAAAAGCCATCGCCGGCAAGAAAAAAGTCGGCAAATAAGGGAGTGATGTGACATGGCAAAACCAGCAGCAAAAAACGTTAAAAAAGTAAAAAAGAACATTACGTCCGGCGTCGTCCACGTTAATGCGTCCTTTAACAACACGCACGTCACGATCACGGACGATCAGGGGAACGCGATCTCATGGTCTTCCGCCGGTCTGATGGGCTTTAAAGGCTCCAGAAAATCCACGCCCTATGCCGCGCAGATGGCGGCGGAAGATGCCGGCCGCAAGGCGCAGGAACATGGCTTGAAGGAAGTCTTCGTCGAAGTGAAAGGCCCAGGTTCGGGGCGCGAGTCCGCGCTGCGCGCCTTGAGCATTATCGGCTTGCAGGTTCGCGCGATTAAAGACATCACGCCGATCCCGCATAATGGAACACGCCCGCGCAAGCGCCGCCGCGTATAATGAATTAAGGCGGCGCGACATGGTTTCGCGCTGCCATCTATCTCTATCAACCAGAGGCCGGCTAAGAACCGGATGACGTTCACGGGAAGGAAACGAAACATGATGATCCAGAAAAACTGGCAAGAATTGATTAAGCCGCAAAAAATTGAAATCGGTCACGGCGCGAACAACAAGAATATCGGCAAGATCGTTGCCGAGCCGCTGGAACGCGGTTTCGGTCTGACGCTTGGCAACGCCCTGCGCCGCATTCTGCTCTCCTCCTTGCAAGGCGCAGCAGTAACGGGCATTCAAATCGAAGGCGTCTTGCACGAATTCTCTTCCATCGAAGGCGTTCGCGAAGACGTAACGGATGTCGTGCTGAACGTAAAAGCTATTTCCGTCCGCATGCACGCAGAAGGCCCGAAACGCATGCGCGTTTCCGCAGAAGGCCCGTGCGAAGTGACGGCAGGCATGATCGAAGCCGGCGCCGATATCGAAATCATGAACCCGGATCTTATCCTGTGTACGCTGGATAAAGGTGCGAAGTTCAACATGGAAATGACGGTCAATACGGGCAAGGGATACCGTCCTGCCGCCCTGAACCGTCCGGAAGAAGCGCCTGTCGGCCTTATCCCCGTCGACTCTGTTTTCTCCCCCGTCCGCAAGGTTTCCTATGAAGTGGAAGATACCCGCGTCGGACAGATCACGGACTATGATAAGCTGATGCTCACGATTGAAACGAACGGTGTGATTACGCCCGAAGATGCGGTTGCCTATGCGGCGCGCATCCTGCAAGATCAGCTGTCCGTCTTTATCAACTTTGACGAGCCGGACACGCACACCGTACGCGAAGAAGCGGATGAATTGCCGTTTAACCGCAACTTGCTGCGTAAGGTTGACGAGCTTGAGCTGTCTGTCCGTTCCGCGAACTGCCTGAAGAACGACAATATCGTCTATATCGGCGACCTCGTTCAAAAGAGCGAAAGCGACATGCTGCGCACGCCGAACTTTGGCCGTAAGTCCTTGAATGAAATCAAGGAAGTTCTGACCAACATGGGCTTGCATCTTGGCATGCAGGTCGAAGGCTGGCCGCCGGAGAATATCGAAGAGCTGGCGAAGCGTCTGGACGATCCGTTCAGCCACTAAATGAATTTCAGGGTTCCCGTTTTCATGAAGGCGGGGATCCTGTTTTAAGGACAAAGTGTCCGCCCCCGTTTCCAATCGCAAGATGCCAACGGGACATATGATGGGTTCGATGCGTCGGCCCGCAATATAATGAAGGAGAAACGCCGTGAGACACGGATTGAAACAACGTAAACTAAACCGCACTTCGCAACACCGCACGGCGATGTTCGCCAACATGGCGGCTGCCCTTATCAAGCATGAGCAGATCGTAACGACCCTGCCGAAAGCAAAAGAATTGAAGCCGATTGTCGAGAAACTGATTACACTCGGTAAAAAAGGCGGGCTTGCAAACCGCCGCCTCGCAATTTCCCGCCTGCGTGATGAAGCGCAAGTGGCGAAGTTATTTGATGCGCTTGCAACGCGCTATGCCGATCGTCAGGGCGGTTATGCACGCGTCTTGAAGGCCGGCTTCCGTTATGGCGACAATGCGCCGATGGCTGTCATCGAGCTGGTTGACCGCGACGTAACGGCGAAAGGCCAGGATAGCGGCCCGATTTTTGAAGATTCCGAATATGAGGAAGAAGATATGCCGGCCCCGAAGAAAAAAGCCCCTGCAAAGAAGAAAGCAGCCGCCTGATTTTCGGTATTTGTGCCGCCCGGGACTTTTACCGTCCGGGGCTTGATGGAAATTTATAGAAAAAGCCCCGCCTTCTGGCGGGGTTTTTTATTGTTTGTGGCAAGAGAGCTTGAATTTAAAAAGGCCGCTACCAATATTGAACGGAGTGAAAAGGCAGGAATAATATAGCGGGGCCTTCCTGCTCTTATCTAAAATAAGGAGAACAGATAATGCCTAAAATATTGCCGGTACTGGTTCTTTTATACGTTTTGTTTCCTGTGGCGGCCGCGGCGGCGCAGGAGAAGATTGTTCCGCAAACCAGCGAGAGCGTTAGCTATTCATTCGCCCCCGTCGTCAAAAAAATTTCACCTGCCGTTGTAAATATCTATACCAAGCGTTTGGTGACGCAGCAGGTCAGCCCCTTTATGGCCGATCCGTTTTTCGAACATTTTTTCGGCAGTATGGGCATGCGGGGTTTATCGCGGCAACAGGTTGAAAACTCGCTCGGTTCCGGTGTGATTATAGAGCCGGACGGGCTTATCATTACCAATGCCCATGTCGTAAAAGGGGCGCAGGAAATTGTGGTCGCCCTTTCCGACCGCCGTGAGTTCGATGCTAAATTATCGCTGATTGACGAGCGGTCGGATCTGGCGCTCTTGCGGGTTGATGCCGGGGGCGAGGCGCTTCCTTACGCGCCGCTCCGCCCTTCGGAAACATTGGAGGTCGGCGATATCGTCCTTGCTATCGGGAACCCTTTCGGGGTCGGGCAAACGGTGACGAGCGGCATCGTATCGGCGCTCGCCCGCTCCAGCCTCAACATCAACGATTTCAATTTTTTTATCCAGACGGATGCGGCCATCAATCCGGGCAATTCTGGCGGGCCTCTGGTGGCCGTGGATGGCGGTGTCGTCGGCATTAACTCCGCCATCTATTCCCGCACAGGCGGTTCACTTGGCATCGGTTTCGCCATTCCGTCCGAAATGGCTGCGACCGTGGTTGCGGCGGAGAAGGCGGGCAATTCGGGCAAGGGGATACAGCGTGCGTGGCTCGGCATGAGCGGGCAGCAAATTACCGCGGACATTGCCGAATCACTTGGCTTAAAGCGCCCCATGGGCGTTCTGGTGACGGGGCTGCATCCTGCGAGTCCGCTTGCAAAAGAAGGGATGAAGCTGGGAGATGTGGTAACAGCAATCAATGGCCGTCCTTTGCACGATGCGGCGGAGCTTAAATTCCGCCTTGCGACGCTTCCGCTGGAAGCGGAGGCCGTTATTGACATCCTGCGTAAAGGCAAGCCGCAAAGCTTCACGGTCACGGCGACCGTTCCACCGGATTTGCCTGCGCGTAACGAAACCATTTTGCGCGGGAAAAGCCCGCTGGCCGGTTTTACGGTGTCCAATATAAATCCGGCGGTTGCGACGGAGCTGAATATTGACAGCGAAAACGGCGTGGCCGTAACGGACGTGCCCAAGGGATCGTCCATCACAAGGATTATCCAAAGGGGCGATGTTATTATATCGGTCAATGGGATTTCCGCCGGCAGTGTAGGTGCCTTGCAAAAAGCGCTGGCAGAAGAGGACGGCGGCGGGCGTGGCTTCGCACTGGTTGTGGAGCGCGGCGGCAAGCGCAGCCGGATAGTCATTCGCTAAAAACTCTGGCTATTTTTTGCCGTTCGCATTATGTTCCGGCTATGTCGTCCCTGTTCGATAGCGTTGCCGGAGAGCCGGAAAAACAAGCCATGCGCCCGCTGGCGGATCGTTTGCGCCCGCAAATCCTTGAAGAGATTGTCGGGCAGGATCATCTAGTCGGCCCGGACGGAGCCTTGCGGCGCATGGTTGAAAGCGGAATGCTTCCCTCGCTCATTCTCTGGGGGCCTCCGGGATGCGGCAAGACGACGATAGCGCGGATTCTGGCGAACCATACAGATTTGCATTTTGAACAAATCTCGGCGATTTTTTCCGGTGTCGCCGATCTCAAGAAAGTATTTGAAGGGGCAAAATTCCGGCGCCAGAACGGGCGCGGTACGCTTCTTTTCGTGGACGAGATTCACCGCTTCAATAAATCGCAGCAGGATGCATTCCTGCCTGTCATGGAGGACGGCACGATAACACTTATCGGCGCGACAACGGAAAATCCGTCTTTTGAACTGAATGCCGCCGTGCTTTCGCGGGCGCAAGTGCTTGTGCTGAAGCGGCTCGACGACGAGGCGCTGGAAAGCATCCTTCAGCGGGCGGAAGAAGCGGCGGGCAAAGCGCTTCCCCTTGACGCCAATGCCCGTACGACTTTAAAGGCCATGGCGGACGGGGACGGGCGTTATGCGCTGAACCTTGCCGAACAGGTTCTGACGCTTGCGCCGGAAGCGCCTATGGACGCGGCCTCGCTTGTTTCATTCCTGCAAAAACGCGCGCCGCTCTATGATAAAAAAGATGACGCGCATTATAATCTTATCAGCGCCCTTCATAAAAGCGTGCGGGGAAGCGATGCGGACGCGGCGCTTTACTGGCTTTCGCGCATGTTGAATGGCGGCGAAGATCCGCGTTATATCGCCCGCCGGATTGCGCGCATGGCCGTCGAGGATATCGGCATGGCCGATCCGCAGGCGCTTCAGGTTGCGCTCAATGCGTGGGAGATGTATGAGCGCGTCGGCTCGCCCGAAGGGGAGCTCGCGATAACACAAGCCGTGATTTATATGGCGACCGCGCCGAAATCGAACGCGGCCTATAAGGCGGCCGGCTCTGCGCGCCGCGCCGCATCGGCAACAGGTTCCCTGATGCCGCCAAAACATATTCTCAATGCGCCGACCAAGTTGATGAAGACTATTGGTTACGGTGAAAACTATGCCTATGACCATGATACGGAAGAAGGGTTTTCCGGGCAGGATTATTTCCCCGACGAGATGAAGCGTGAGGTTTTCTACAACCCGCCGGAACGCGGGTTCGAGCGGGAGATTAGAAAGCGCCTTGATTACTGGGCAAGGCTTCGGGAGAAGAAGAATGCTTGAGGCGCTGATGCGTTACGATGCGGGGGAGGACGAGGCAGGGCATAGGGATGATATTGCCGATCTTTTCCGCTCTGCGGGCGAAGAATGCCTGTACCGCACGCATTTCAGCCCCGGCCATATTACGGGTTCCGGATTGCTGGTCAGCGCGGATGGTGCGCGCGTTCTTATGAACCATCATAAATTCCTGAATATCTGGATCTGTTTTGGCGGTCATGCGGACGGGAACGGCGATATTTTGGATGTGGCAAGGCGTGAAGTCATGGAAGAATCCGGAATTGCGGATATCGAGCCGGCGATTGAATCGATCTTTAGTGTCGACGTCCATGCGATTCCGCCCAACGATAAAAAGGGTGAGCCTGCGCATAAACATTTCGATATAAGATATTTGTTCCGCGTGCGTACGGCGGAGAACGAGAATTTCCGTCTGAGCGCGGAATCCAATAATTTACGCTGGTGCGGTTTTGACGATGCGATGGCGCTTTCTTCGCCGCAGGATCACAGCATGCACCGGCTTTTGAAAAAATGGAAAGACTGGCGGGGATTATGATGGAAGTAAGGCATATTGCGGTGCCCGCGGATGATGACGGGCAACGGCTTGATCGCTGGCTCAAGAAAAACGTGCCGGAAATGTCGTTTGTGATGGCGCAGAAACTTATCCGTACCGGGCAAATCCGCGTGGATGGAAAACGGGCGAAGCCGGATACGCGTTTGGCGACGGGGCAGGAAATCCGCCTGCCGCCTATGGATGAGAGGCCGGAGAAAACCGATCAGTACAGGCTCCGCGAAGACGATGCGGAGATGATCATCCGGGCCGTTATTTATGATGACGGCGATGTCCTTGCCATCAACAAGCCCGCGGGCATCGCAACGCAAGGGGGCATGAATATCGAGCGCCATATAGACGGGATGCTGGAGGCGCTGACCGGCAAGGACGGCGTCAAGCCGCGCCTTGTCCACCGTCTGGATAAGGACACATCCGGCGTGCTGCTTCTCGCACGCTCTGCCGAGATTGCCCGCCGCCTTGGAAAAATGTTCCAGGGGCGCGATATGCGTAAAATCTATTGGGCCATTACATCGCCCGCGCCGGAATCCCATGAGGGTGAAATCAAGGCTCCCTTAATCAAAGGCACGCATGGCCCCGAAAAAGACAAAATGATTGTCGATGAAAAAGAGGGGCAAAGGGCCTATACAAATTATGAGGTGATGGAAGTTGCGGGGAAGCAGGCCGCTTTTGTCGCTTTTATGCCCAAAACGGGCCGGACGCACCAAATCCGCGCGCACGCCGCCTATCTTGGCTGCCCTTTGCTGGGGGATGGCAAATACGGGGTCAAAGCCGCCATCGAAGGGCCGGGGATTACCCAAAGGCTGCACCTCCATGCCCGCAGCCTTGAATTCCAGCATCCGGTCAGCCGCAAAAAGCTGAAACTTACGGCGCCTTTGCCGGCGGATCTGGCGCGGAGCTGGGACGCGCTTGGTTTTAGCAAGAAACCGGATCATGAACCCTTTTCCGGGGTTTAGATTTCATGGCAAACCCCCTATAATCCGGCCTGTATGAGCAGTCATAAAACCAGTTACGGACGAAGCATTAGTTGGGGCAAGCGTTTGATTCTTGCCCTGCTTCTTCTGCTGGCCGCCGGTTATGGCGTCCTTGTCATGGCGGCCCGCTTTAAGGAACCGATGCGCCAGGGTTTTCAGGATTACCTTGAAAGCGTAACGGGCGAGATGGCAGAAATAACGGATGTCACAACCGTAAAAATTGTCCCGGCGGCCGTCTTTACCATGGAAGGCGTTTTGATCCGCGACAAGGAAACGCGCGAGCGTTCTTTGCTAAAGGCAAGGCGGGTTTCGATTTCCTTGCCTTTTTGGGGGCTTATAACAGGAACCCGTAAGTATTACGGTTTTGAACTTACCGGGCTTGAAGTCGCCAGCGGGTTTTTCCTGCCGAAGAAGCTAACGCTTGATTTTGCGGGCATAACCCCCCCGGATATTCCTATGGGACAGGCTTATTTCGTGATGGATGGGCAATATAACCGGCATCCTCTCCTTGTTACAGCCGAGATGCTTGTGAATAGCCGCGGTAAAATCCCCGTTTATTCCTTTCGCGATACATTCCCCATAAGCTTCAAGCTGGGGAAAGTTGAAATCGAGGGGCTTTATGCGCGCGGCTGGAAGGGAATAGCCATCCATAACGGGCGCCTCGGCAACGGGCTGGGCGGCGTCCTTGATTTTGCGGTTAGCGAATTTCAGAAAAGCCCCCTTTCCGCCAGAATTACGGGCAGCTCTTCCGAGATTGATTTTGACGGTGTTCTAAAGCAAGAAGACGGGCGTATTCTAATCCTTTTGAATCCGGCAGATGAGGCCGGGGACGAAGCCATAAAAACATTGCAGGATTTTATCGATCCTGTCTTACGGACGATGGGGCTGGATGGTGAAGATGCGCCCGTTATCGTCCGGATTGAAAAATGAAATTACAAGGAGTTCATAAAGGATGAAGCGCGTTTATACCATGGCTTCGCATACGAAAACCGATGACGGGTTTCAGGCACAGCTTGACGGAAAGAGTATAAAAACCCAGACCGGCCAACCCCTTGCCGCCCCTAACCGTGCGCTGGCAGACGAGATTGTGGCCGAGTGGGCGGCGCAGCAGGATGAGATTATCCCCGATTCCATGCCGATGACCCAGATGCTGACGACAGCGATTGACAGGATGCGCGATCGGGATGCGATAACCCAAAAACTTTTGGGCTATCTTGATACCGATTTGCTCTGTTACCGGACGAAGGAGCCGGAAGCCTTGTCGAAACGGCAAAAGGACGTCTGGGATCGCTGGCTTGTATGGTTCGATGAACATTTTGAAAGCCCGCTTGCAACGACCTTCGGCATCGAGGCGCTCAAGCAGGATCAGAAAACGCATAAGCAGATCTGGAATTATATAGAGGCGCTTGATGAATATTATTTTGCGGTGTTGCAGGTTGCGACCTCGCTCAGCGGGTCTATCGTTCTGGGCCTTGCATTTCTGGAGCATGAGGCGGCGCCCGAAGACGTGTTTAACGCGGCCGAGCTTGAGGAAATATATTATGCCGAAGTCGCCGATGAAAAAACCCACGGCGCGGATCCGGTTGAGGCGCGGCGTCAGGCGACATTGAACCGCGAGCTTGCATCTTGTGCGCGTTTCATGGAATTGCTGGATCGGGAATGAGCGTGCAGGCTGCAACGCATCGCTGTTGGTGGTGCGGCGAGGATCCGCTCTATACTGCTTATCATGACAATGAATGGGGGCAGCCTGTAATCGATGATATAAGGCTTTTCGAGAAAATATGCCTTGAGGGGTTCCAGTCCGGACTAAGCTGGATCACTATCCTCCGGAAGCGCGAGAATTTCAGGAAGGCTTTTGATTTTTTCGACCCTGCCAAGGTTGGGGCCTATACGGATCGTGATATCGAACGGCTTTTACAGGATGCTGGGATTGTCCGCCACCGCGGAAAGATCGTCAGCACAATCAATAATGCCTCCCGCGCGCTGGAGATGCAAAAGGAATTCGGATCGCTTGCGGCCTATTTTTGGGGCTGGGTTCCGGATGAAACCGAGCGGCCTGAAATTTTCAGCCGCACCATTCTTTCCGCGATGGCAACCACTCCGACATCCACCGCACTTTCAAAAGATTTGAAAAAACGCGGCTGGAGCTTTGTCGGCCCGACGACGATCTATGCTTTTATGCAAGCGATGGGTATGGTCAACGATCATGTAGAGGAGTGTCATGTGCGCAAGGGGCTAGAGCAAAAGAGAGCGTCATTTATGTCTTCCCTGCCCAAGATAAAAGCTTAGGCGCGTTATTTCTTTGCCTTGGTTGTTTTCCGATTTTTCTAAAATGCCGGTGAGTTGTTCCAGCTCTTCCAGCACGGCGCGAAGCCTTCCGGATAGGGGGATGGTATGTATGTCCTGCATGGCTGCCTCTTTCTCTTGCCAGATATAAATACAAGATTAGTTGTTATCTTGTCAACAATCAATCTTGTCATGAGGAACAAGATTATTGGTGATAGAGTTTCTTTATGAGCTTTTTAAAAAATATTCCTGAACTTTCGGAAAGATTGAAATATATACGGAAAATTAACGGGCTGAGCCAAATCGAGCTGGCAAGAATTTGCGAAACGACGCAGCAGGCTATCCAGCAGGCGGAATCCGGCAAGGCGAGGAATCCGCGCTATCTCCATAAAATGGCACATGCGCTGGATATCCCCTATGAATGGCTTACCATGAATCTTGTGCCGGGAGTGCGCTCTTCGCCGCCGGGGCTTTCAGAGAAAAGCAGGGAAGTGATCGATAGTTTCAACGCGATGCCAAAGAAGGATCAGGAACTTTTGCTTGCGCTGATGAAGAGCCGTAAAGGGAAAAAATAGAGGTTTTGCGCGCAAGATAGGACTAAAGCGCATTCTCTTCTATTATCCTGTCACGCCAAAGTGATGGAGCCGGTGAGAATTCCGGCGAGCGTTTCAATGTAAAAATCAGGCTCCGCCGCTTTGACCATTTCTTCGATTTCCGTAGCACTGCTTGCCGGCGGGATAGGAATCCTCTTTTGGGCAATGATCCGGCCCCTGTCATATTCGTTATTGACCAGATGGATTGTGATGCCGGTTTCACGGTCGCCATTGTCATGGACGGCCTGATGGACGCGCGGGCCATACATGCCCTTGCCGCCGTAAAGGGGCAGAAGAGCCGGATGGATATTGAGGATGCGGCCTTTCAGCGCACCGATACTATCCGCCCCGATAAGCTTCATATAGCCGGAGCAAAGAGCGAGATCGATGGAATGCTCCTTCATCAGATCGGCAATCGCCCTGTCCGGGTTTGCCGCATTGCCTGCATTGATAATGGCGGTTTCCATCCCCATCTCCTTTGCCCATTGAAGGGCGCTGGAGCCGGCATTGTTGCTGATGAGAAGCGCGGGCGTTGCCGCAAGTATCCGGTCCCGGCAAGCTTGTGCGATGGCCTTGGCGGCGCTGCCGTTATGGGAGGCTAGGAAGGCGATCCTCATGGGGGATTAAAGCCAGCTTTTCGGATTGGCGATACGGTATCCTTTCAGGCTCCGCGAAAATCCGTTCGCGACACGGTAAACGAAATAAAGGATTCCGGGGCCGATCGTGATGATGCTGGCCTTGATAAGAAGGCCCTTATTATCCGCCATATAGCCGGTCAGGGCGGCCTCAAGATAGGTTTCGTCGATCATGCCGCCGGAACCCATGCTGTCAATGGCGTTCTGAAGCGCGCCGGGGTCGCCTTTCGTATAAATCCAATAAGCGGCGAGCATTGTCCCAAGCGTGATAAGCCCCGTACCGATCCAGATAGTGCCGATCATATAGGTCATGTGATTGTATAAAAGCCCGTCTTTTTGATCTTTCGCGCGGTAGATATAGGCCCCCACGAGGACGGACAGGAACAGCGCGACCGATAAAAGGAGCATCGGCATAAAGGGTGTGAAGGACAGGATGGTCGAGATGATGAGCATCCCGTAAAGGGTGTTGATTGTGCTTTGCTGTTTTTGCGTGTCCATGATGTTTACCGTCTGTGAAAGAGTTTTTCGATGTCTTTGAGCGTTAATTTAACATAGGTAGGGCGGCCATGGTTGCAATGGCCGGAATTTTCCGTTTCCTCCATCTGGCGGAGAAGGGCGTTCATTTCTTCCGCGTTCATGCGCCGGCCCGACCGAACCGATCCGTGGCAGGCCATGGTCGAAAGCACGGCGTGGAGTTTTTGTTCCAAAAGGATGGATCCTTCCTGCTCCTCCATCTCGTCGGCGATGTCATTGACAAGCTTTTTAACGTCAATCCGCGTTCCGAGGATGGAAGGCACGCTCCGCACCGCGATGGAGCCTGAACCGAAAGCTTCGATTTCCAGCCCGAGATTTTTGAATTCTTCGCCGCGTTCGAGAAGAAGGGCGGCCCTTACCTCGTCCATGTCGATGATTTCGGGGACAAGAAGCCCTTGCGCCGCGATGCCGCCCTCTTTCATCTGGTTTTTAAATCGTTCATAAACCAGCCTTTCATGGGCCGCATGCTGGTCGATAATCACCATGCCGTCTTCGCTCTGGGCGACGATATAGTTTTCATGAAGCTGCGCCCTTGCCGCGCCGAGCGGATAGGCTTCAAACGCCCCGTGGGAGTCTGCCTGCTGTTCTGCGCGGGCGGAGGGGAGCGGCTCCATAAGGGGGTTATAGCTTTCATGGATTTTTTCGGCCAGCTGGCCGTAGGCGTAGGAAGAAGGGGCCGCCGCCATGGATGGAGATACGCTTCTTCCGTATGAAAATCCGTTGCCGCGTGCGAAAGGCAGGGCCGGGCCGGACGGGCCGCTGCCGAAGCCTTGCGGGCGGAAGGAGGACAGCGCATAGGAGGACATGGTGGAGGTTGATTGCTGCCCGCCCTCAAGAAGCGCATGTTTCAAAGCCGTGATAATCGCGCCGCGAATAAGGGCCGCGTCCCTGAAACGCACCTCCGCCTTGGCCGGATGGACGTTGACGTCGACTTCCTCAGGCGGGACGGTGATATAAAGCGCAAGCACGGCATGCCGGTCGCGCGGCATCAAATCGTTATAGGCGGCGCGGACGCAGCCGAGAAGCAGCCTGTCGCGCACGGGGCGGCCATTGACGAAGAGGAACTGGTGCTGGGCGCTGGCCTTGTCATAGCCCGGCAATCCGGCCCGTCCCGATACATGGATATAATCGCGCACAGCCTCGACGGGAATGGAGTTGTCGCCGAAATCCTTGCCCAGTATATCGGCAAGGCGGATATGGCGCATATCGTCCGGCAACCCGTCCTGCGCATTGACCGAAAATCCTGATGCGCCGTTATGGGTAAGCTTGAAGCCGATCGCGGGATTGGCCATGGCGATGCGGGAAAGCATATCCTTGACCGCGCCATATTCGGCCCTGTCGGTTTTCAGGAATTTCAGGCGGGCGGGGGTCGCGTAAAACAGGTCGCGCACTTCGACGGTTGTGCCGACGGGGTGCGGCGCGGGGGCCGTATCGCCGCGTTTCCCGCCCTCTATGCCGAGTGTCCATCCGCTTTCGCCATCCTTCGTGCGGCTGGTGATGGACAGTCTTGAAACCGCGCCGATGGAGGGGAGCGCTTCGCCCCTGAAACCGAGATAATTGATGTTGACGAGATCGTCGCCTTCGAGTTTGGAGGTCGCGTGCCGTTCGACGGCGCGATTCAGCTCATCACGGTTCATGCCAAGCCCGTTATCGCGGATGCGGATAAGCGACTTTCCGCCCTCGCGCAGTTCGACCTCTATTTGGCTCGCGCCCGCGTCGATTGCGTTTTCGACGAGTTCTTTCACCGCCGCGGCGGGGCGCTCAATAACTTCGCCAGCCGCAATCTGGTTGACGAGATAATCTGGTAACTGACGGATACGCATGGAAAGAAGAATAGGGAAGATATAGCGGAAATAAAAGGATTCCGTGGGTTTTGGCCGAAAAATCCCCTGATTTTTTCATAAGAATGCCTTGGACGGCGGCGATCTAAAGGGCGGCGTCTTCGGTCATGGCATCTTGCAGGTTTGCGCCTTCCAAATGCGCGCCGGTAAGGTCGGCGCGGCGCAGGTCGCAGCCCGCAAGGTTGCAATAGGAAAGATCGGCGCCCATCATAATGGAATCCCTGAAATCGCCGTTTTTGAGGTTGGCGAACCGCAACGAGGCTCCGCTGAGATTAACGCGCTGGAGCCGCACGCCCTGTCCGTCCGGTGCGTCGAATTTAAGCGGGCCGAAATTTGCGCCCGATAAATCAGCCCGCGTAAATTGCACCCCTTTTAAGGAAGAGCCGCGAAAGTCGGAATCCGCCAGCCTGCAATCCCTGAAATCGCTATAATCCAGTGTCGTGCTTTGCGCTTTTGCGCCGCGCATATGCAGGCCCAAGAAGCAAGTGCGTACGGCGCGCACAGCCGTGAGGGGGTAATTCCAGAGATTATGGAGCGGGCGCAAATCATAGCCGCTGAGATCCATTTGCTGTCCCTTGCGCCCCCCGCTTGCGATCCATTCGCGGTGGACGGAAAGCATTGCGGCGATGGCTTCGGCGCCGCCCGCGAATCTCTTGCCCATCGCGGCGTCTTTGATGGCGTTCTCCAAGATAGCGTCCTGCAATTCCGCGTTGCGGAGGATGGCGCCCGCGAGGATGGTGTTGGAAAGATTCGCGCTGGACAGATCCGTCCCCGTTAAATCGGCCTTTGTAAGGTTCGCCCCGTCGAAATTGGCGCCGTGGAGATTGGCCTGGTTGAAAAGCGCGCCGCTTAAATCCGCGTCGGAAAAATCTGCGGTTCCGGCCTTGATCTTGACCATGCTGGCATCCGTCATGCGCGCGCCGGTCAGGATTGTGTGTGATTGCTTTCCTTGCGAAAAGCCGGGGAGCGGCTTGTTGATCATCATGCCTTCTTCGCCGCGTTCCATGATCTTGCCTTCCCGCAAGTCCGCGGCGTCGAGATTGGCGCCCGTCAAATTGGCTCCGGCAAGGCTGGCGCCGCGAAAGTCCGATCGGCTGAGGACGGCATAGCTGAAATCCGCGCCGCGCATGTCGCAGGAAAAGAAACATGTGCCGATAAATTTTCCGCCCGTCATAATGCAGCGGGCAAAGCTAGAGCCTGTGAAGTCGGCTTGGGAGAGATCTTTTTCAGCGAGCGACAGGCCGGACAGATCGCCGAATTTGATGATGGCGCGCGCGCCGCCGCGCTGTCCGCGCAGGAAATGGGCGTGCTTGCGGATAATGTCGTCCAGCTCTTGCTGGCCGTACCGGCGAAATTCCGTATCTGGAGAAAGAAGCCCTTGCATCACCTTGATAGAATACAGCAAGAGATCAGGATTTGATAGCGTCCAATAATCCCCTTGTTGAACTATCGGCTTCTTTTAGCTCACCTTTTTCGATTTTTCCGGCCAGCTCCTTGCCCAGCTCTACGCCGAACTGGTCGAAGCTGTTAATATTCCATATCACGCCCTGCGTGAAAATCTTATGCTCATAAAGGGCGATGAGAAAGCCGAGCGATTGCGGATTTATCTTATCGAACAAGAAGACGTTGCTCGGCCTGTTGCCCTCAAAAACCCTGTGGGGGTTTCCGCCTGCTTCTTCCAGAGTCCTCCCTTGCATCAGCGCTTGCGTTTGCGCGGCCATGTTATAGAGGAGCAGATCATGCTGGTTGCCAAGCTTGTTGTGGCTGTGTTTTGACGCGATAAAATCGCAAGGGATTAGATCCCTGCCCTGATGCAGCAATTGATAAAAAGCGTGCTGGCCGTTTGTTCCCGGTTCGCCGAACAAAACAGGGCCGGTTTTATAGTCCCTGATCGGCTCGCCGCCGCGGGTTACGGATTTGCCGTTCGATTCCATGTCCATCTGTTGCAGGAAGGCCGGAAAGCGGTGCAGATATTGATCATAGGGGAGGACGGCATAGGCGGGGCTGTCCCAGAAATTCCTGTACCAGATGCCCAGCAGCGCCATCAGGACGGGAATATTTTCCTCAAGCGGTGCGGTGCGGAAATGTTCGTCGGCGCGCCGCGCCCCTTGTAGCAGCTCTTCAAAACGCTCAAAGCCTATGGCGATGCAGATGGAAAGCCCGATGGCCGACCAGAGGGAATAGCGCCCGCCTACCCAGTCCTTAAAGGGAAACATATTTTGGGGGGCGATACCGAAGGTTTTGACGGCCTCTTCGTTCGTGGAAAGGGCGCAGAAATGGCGTTCGACGCAGCCGGCGCTGCCGAGCTTTTCAATCATCCATGCTTTCGCATAGGCGGCATTGGCCATTGTTTCCTGCGTCGTGAATGTTTTCGAAGCGATGATAAAAAGTGTTTCTTCCGCTTCGATTTGTTTAAGCGTTTCGGCGATGTGCGTTCCGTCCACATTCGATACGAAATGCATCGAAGGCGCGCCGCCGCTATAAGGTTTGAGGGCTTCGCAAACCATCAGCGGGCCGAGATCGGAGCCGCCGATTCCGATATTGACGACATATTTTATAGGCCTCCCCGTAAAGCCCTTCCATGCGCCGCTTCGCACGGCTTCAGAGAAACCGCGCATGCGTGCAAGCGTATCATGGATAAAAGGGATGATATCTTCACCGTCAACGAGGATCTTCTCATCGCGGGGGGCGCGGCAGGCCGTGTGCAGTACCGCGCGGTTTTCGGTTATGTTGATTTTGTCGCCGGAGAACATGCGCCCGCGCCATTCCTCAAGGCCGCAATCTTTAGCAAGGCCGACAAGCATTCTTACCGTTTCATCCGTAATAATATTCTTTGAATAATCAAAAAGGACACCGTCAAGCCGGATGCTATAGCGGTTGAACCGCTCCTGATCTTTCGCGAAAAGATCGCGCATATGGATGGTAGAAAGCGATTTTTGATGGTCTTTTAAAACCGGCATCAGGCCCTTAATGGACATTGGGGAGTTCCTCTATCGTTATTGTTTCAATATCCTGCGGCTCGCCGACCAGCGCCGTAACCATCTTATCGGCGTGCAGGAGCCTTTCGGCGACGCGGCGAATATCGTCCCGTCCGACCGCATTGATTTTATCCTTGAACGTATCGAGATAATCTATCGGCAGCTCGTTCACCAGCAGGCTTAAGATTACGGACGCAATATCCGGCGTCGATGTGAGCGAGAGCGGCATGGAGCCGGTAATATAGGATTTTGCGTCGTCGAGTTCTTTTTGCGTTACGCCGCCCGCGCGCAGTTCCTCCATTTCAGTCTTAATGATGGAGAGCATAAGGGCGGCGCTTTCATTTTTGGTGGATGTCGTAACCGAAAGGGCGCTGGCATGCCTGTAATCCTGTATCCCCGAATAAATTCCATAGGTCAGCCCTTGTTTTTCACGCGCTTCGTCCATCAGGCGGGAGCCGAAACCGCCGCCGCCGAAAATATAATTCAAAACCTGCAAGGCGTGATAATCGAGATCTTTACGGCTGATGCCGGGCATCATGATTTCGATCATGGTCTGCGGCACGGGCGCTTTGAATAAAAAACTCTGCCCCTCATTTGCGATAGCCGTGTCGGGGATTGTTTTTTCAGGGGCGCTGGCGGGAAGGCCGGAGAAAACGCGGTCAACGGCTTGCGCCAGTGCTTCTTCGTCAATATCACCTGCCGCCGCGATGACCAGACGATCGCGCGTCAGATAGGTGTTTTTAAAATCGTGCAAGTCGTCCGGCGTAATCGAGGTAAGGCCGCTTATCGTCCCGCCGCTATTCTTGGCATAGGGGTGGTTTTCAAAAGCGCGGTCATTGATAAGGCGGGCCGCCATCCAGTTCGGCTGGGAGAGGGCGGAGCGGAGCCGCACAAGATTTGCGGCCCTCATCCTGCCGACGGCTTCATCGTCAAAACGCGGTTTGTTGACGGCAAGGGTGAGAAGCTCGAACGCCTTTTCCTGATGGTGCGTCAGGGTTTTTAGCTCGCCGCCGAACACGTCGCGGCCGGCATTGAACAGAAGCGTGATGGAATGGCTGCTTAATTCTTTCTGGAAGGCTTGTGAATCCAGATCGCCTGCGCCTTCGTCCATCGTATTGGACAGGAGCCGCACAAGCCCTTGTTTGTCCTGCGGGTCGAGGGCGGTTCCGGAATCGATAAAAGCGAATTTCAAAACCATGATCGGCAGGCTGTTATCCTTGACGGCCCATATCTTCAGGCCGCTTCCGGTGGTTATTTCCGTGATGGGAAGGAAGCGGCCATCGTCTTTCGCCGCATGGGCGCGCAGGCTGAGATAGGTCGCAAGGGCAATCAGGCAGAGCAGGGCCAGCACAGCGAGCATGGCCCATGTTGCGGGGCTTTTATTCTTCCACATTCGCTGCGTCCTTGTTTATGCGTTTATTTTGCACGGTCTGCGCCGCTTTTGTCTTATCCAGCGGCAAAAGATGGCCGCGGGCGGGCGGGCGTATCCATGGAGAGGCCGGATTAAGATATTTCCGCGCGGCCTCATGAACGCGCTCCTTCGTGACTTTCGCGATGTCCTGCGGCCAGTTTTCGACATCGTCCAGATTGAGGCCGGTCGCAAGGGCGGCCCCGAAAATCATGGCGGGGCCGGAAACGCCGTCACGCGCGAAAACAGCCTGATCCTGAAGCCGCTGGATGGCGTCCCTGACCTCTGTTTCGGTGACGCCGCTTTCAAGAAGAACGGCGATTTCCCGGTCAAGCAGGGCTTCCATTTCATCCGTCGTCCCGCCGTCTGCGGGGATGGCCCCCATGCTCAGCCGCGCATAGTCATATGCCGCCGCGCTATAGTTGAAAAAGACGCTGACCGCTTTCTTTTGATTGACGACGAGGTTCGTATAAAGCCGCGTCGTCGGGCCTCCATCCATGATTTCTGCAAGGACTTCGAGCGCCAGAGCATCGTCCTTGTTCATGTGCTGTGAGGGCGCCGCATAGAGGGATTGATAGACGGGCTGGTGGATTGCCGCATCTCGCAATATAAGGCGCGCTTGCGCGGGGGCAGGGGGGAGTTCCGGGCGGATGCGGGCCGGAATGTCCCGCCGCTTCAGGGCGCCGTAATATTTCTCCGCCAGGGGCTTCAGCTCTTTGGCTGTAATATCGCCGCTGACGATAAGGATGGCGTTGTTTGGCGCATACCATGTTTCATAAAATTGTTTTACATCCGGCCATTCATATTTCTCTATTTCGTTCATCCAGCCGATGATAGGCATTCCATAGGGGTGGTTGATGAAAAGAACGGACGATAATTGTTCGGCGAAACGGGCGCGCGGATCGTTGTCGGTGCGCTGGCGGCGCTCTTCGATGACGACGGCTTTTTCGGATGCGAAATGGGCGGGGGGCGGATTGGCGTTCATCATCCGGTCGGCTTCCATTTCCATCACCCTTTCAAGATGTTCCACGGCGATAGACTGGTAATAGGCGGTGTAATCCTGTCCCGTAAAGGCGTTATCGTTTCCACCGAGCGTCTTGACGATGCGGGAAAATTCGCCGGGAGCCTGCTTTTCCGTTCCCTTGAATAAAAGATGTTCAAGATAATGCGCCATGCCCGATAGGCCGGGGCGTT
This sequence comes from Micavibrio sp., assembly GCA_041655955.1. GTDB lineage: Bacteria > Pseudomonadota > Alphaproteobacteria > Micavibrionales > Micavibrionaceae > Micavibrio_A. The sequence continues at coordinate 1,074,678 of JBBAEN010000001.1, read as the reverse complement.
CATCCGCCGCGCCGGCTTTCATCCAGACCATGTGGGTGACGACGGGGGCGCGGTGATTGGGGATGACGACGACTTCCATGCCGTTTTCAAGCGTGAAGCGCTCTGCCCCGAATGTTTGTGCCATGACGGGGACGGCATAAAGGAAAACGAGGAACAGCGCGGCCAGAAGGGAGGTTTTCATGCTCCTAGATATAGTGATTTTTCCCCGCAGCGTAAACAGCGGAAGGGAATAGGGGGCGGGCTGTTCTCAAGTAAAAGGCCCGCTTAATCGTCCTTGATCGGCGTTTTTCCTGCGGTCGCAGGTTTGCCTTGCGCCTTGTTCTGGCGGATGCGCTCTGTTTCCTTGACGGGATCGACCAGCTCCGTTGCCGGTTCTGCGGGTTTTTGGCCGACCCAGCGGCGGAGCGTATCAATTCCCGGCGTTTCATCCTTGATGATTTCTGCCGTTTCCCGATCGACCGCGGCGCGGATGGCGGGCGAAGCGCTGGCTGCACCCGTCTTTTGCAAAAGCACAGCCTCGCCTTGGGAAACGCCCTGTTCGCGCGCTATGCGGCGCGTCGCCTCATCGCCGAGAATAGCGCCGCGGGCGACCGCATCCATGGAGGGTTCCTGTGGGCGCGGTGCGCCCGGCTGCGGGGCGCGGATGGTGAAATCCGGCGGCATTTCTAAGGGGGCGTGGCGCACGACAGCAAATTCATCGGGCGCTTTTTTGGTGAAGTCGAATTGTTCGCGGGTCTTATCGCAAGCGGTCATCGAAAGCGCCGCCGCCATTGCCGCCACGGATAAAAACAATTTTTTCGTCATGCCTTTGCCTCGTTGCGCTGTTCGCGTTTCGGTTCAAAGAATATCCCATCAATGACGAGAAGCGCAATCCCCACCACAATGGCGGAATCCGCGACGTTGAAGGCGGGATAGTGCCATCCCGCAAAGTGGAAATCAAAGAAATCGGCCACGGCGCCAAAGCGCAGGCGATCCAGCACGTTGCCGAGCGCGCCGCCAATCACCAGCGCGAGCGAAACGGCCTGAAGCCAGCTTTTCGCCCTTGTAAGCCATACAGCGAACAAAACGCTTATAAGCAGCGAGAGGCCGACAAGGAGCCAGATGCCGGTTCCGTGGAACATGCCAAAGCTGATCCCCTCGTTCCAGACCATGGTCAGGTTAAAGAAAGGGGCGATCTCGACCGATGCGAAGGGCAGGCGGGACGGGGCGTCCGTTATCCACTCCCACAGGCTGTTCGGGTGGGCGTGGGGCTGAATTTCCCTGCGCATCACATATTCGAGGATCAGCCACTTGCTGAGCTGATCCAGAACAAGAACGTCCAAAGCCAGCGAAAAGCCGACGATCGGCTTGGAGCCGCTGAGTTTCCAATAGGAAGAGGCTGCCATGGATCTATGCGGCCTTTTGCTGTTTTGCGTACCAGCGGACGGCCTCCGCATCGCGGGGCGTCAGATCCGGATAGTCCTTGTCCGTTCCGACTTCGGGGAGGATTTTCCAGCTGCGGGCGCATTTACCGCCTTCCGCCTTGTGGAAGACGACGCCGATGCCTTCGATCTTCGGATCGGTATGGGCGCCTTCAGGGGCGGGGCCTTCATGGATGGTTGCCTGCGAGGTGATGCAGATCTCCGCCATGTCGGCGCCTTTCAAGGCCGCGGCATATTCCCCGTTCACATAAAGATGCGGGTGGGCCTCCAGCGAGGAGCCGATCGTCTTGCTTGCGCGGTGCGGTTCCAGCGCGCCCAGAACCACGTCGCGGGCATTCAGGATTTTCTCCCATTTGGATTCCAGCCCTTCGTTGCGCCATTCGGCGGGGACGGTGGAATAGGTGCGCAGGTGAATGCTGTCCGCTTCTTCAAACACGCCTTTGGGGCGGAAATCCCATGCTTCTTCCGCCGTGAAGGACAGGAAGGGGGCGAGGCGCGTGACGAGGAAGTCGTAAAGCTCCGCCATAATGGTGCGGGCCGCGCGGCGCTCGAACGAATCCGGTATGTCGCAATAGAGCCTGTCCTTGCGGATGTCGAAATAGAAGGAAGACAGATCCGCGTTGCAGAAATGATAAAGCGTCTGGATGATGTCGTTATAGCGGTATTCCTCGATATCCTTCCTGATCTTCGCGCTGATAAAGGCCATGCGGGAGAGCATATATTGCTCCAGCTCCGGCATGTTCTTGGACTCGGCGGCGGGGACGCGCTCCGCCCCCGTAAACCCGTCAATGGCGCCGAGCAGGAAGCGCAGCGTGTTGCGGATGCGGCGGTAAAGATCGCCGGTCGCCTTCATCGCGCCTTCGCCGATGCGCATATCGTCGGAGAAATTCGACGTGACCGTCCAGAGGCGGATGATGTCCGCGCCGTGATTTTTTAAAAGGTCGTTCGGATCGATGACGTTGCCAAGCGATTTCGACATTTTATAGCCTTTTTCATCGAGAACGAAACCATGGGTCAGCACGTTTTTATAAGGCGCATGGCCTTTCGTGCCGCAAGCTTCGAGCAACGAGGAATGGAACCAGCCGCGATGCTGATCGGAGCCTTCAAGGTAAAGATCGGCCTTGCTCACGCCGAGTTCGGGCCGGTCGTCCATGACGAACGTATGGGTGGAACCGGATTCGAACCAGACATCGACGATGTCGAAAATTTGTTCGAAATCATCGACCTTGTAATCGTCGCCGAGGAAGTGGCGCGGGTTGCGCGACCACCATGCGTCGGAGCCTTCTGCCTCGAACGTATCGACGATGCGTTTGAGGACAGCTTCGTCCTCCAGCGGCTCGCCGGTTTTTTTATTGACGAAGAGCGCGATGGGAACGCCCCATGTGCGCTGGCGCGAGATGCACCAGTCGGGCCGCTGTTCGATCATGGCGGTGATGCGGTTTTCGCCCTGCGGCGGAACCCAGCGCGTTTCCTTGATGGCCTTCAACGCGACGTCGCGCAGGTTGTTGTCGTCATCGAGCGCGATAAACCATTGCGGCGTCGTGCGGAAGATGATGGGGGCCTTGGAGCGCCAGCTATGCGGGTATTCATGGCGCAAACTGCCTTTGGCGACAAGCGCGCCCGCTTCCTCCATCGCTTTCAGGACGGCGAAATTCCCATCGCCCGTCTCGCCTTTCTGGGTGAGGATTTCAAGCCCCGCGAAAAGCGGTACGTGATCGCGGAATTTTCCGTCATCCGTAACATTGTCCGGAATATCCCGCCCGCCGAAATGTTTGATATAGAGGAAATAGTCGTCCTGCCCGTGGCTCGGCGAGATATGGACGAAGCCTGTCCCCGCCTCTTCGGTAACAAAATCGCCTTCAAGGGCCGGAACGTCGAAGTCATAGCCCTTTTCAAAGAGCGGGTGTTTGCAGACCGTATCCTTTAAGGCCGAACCCTTGAACGGTTCGGAAACGTCCCATTCCTCGATCTTCGCCTTATCCTTTACGTCGGCGGCGAGCGATGTGGCGAGGACGAGCTTGTCGCCTTCCTTGATTCTGGAATCATCCGCAGCTTTTGTCACGGTGTAGAGGGCATATTCAACCTTGCCGCCATAGGCGATGGCGCGGTTGGACGGCAATGTCCACGGCGTTGTCGTCCAGATAACGATATGCGCGCCTTCAAGGCCGGCCATGCCCGTCTTCGCGATGGGGAATTTCACCCAGCAGGTGATGGATTTATGTTCCTTATATTCGACTTCCGCTTCGGCCAGAGCGGTTTTCTCGACGCACGACCACATGACGGGCTTGACGCCGCGATAGAGCGAGCCGTTCAAAAGGAATTTATGGATCTCCCCCGCGATGCGCGCTTCCGCGTGTTTCGTCATCGTCAGGTAAGGGTTTTTGAAATCGCCGATAACGCCGAGGCGCTGGAAGTCGTTGCTCTGCACCTCCGTCCAGTGTTGCGCGAAAGCGCGGCATTCGTCGCGGAACTTGATGATATCGACTTCATCCTTGTTCTTGCCCTCGGCGCGGTATTTCTCTTCGATTTTCCATTCGATGGGCAGGCCGTGACAATCCCATCCCGGCACCATCGGCGCGTCATATCCGGCCATTTGCCATGATTTGTTGATGAGGTCTTTCAAGGATTTTGTGAAAGCGTGCCCCATATGGGCGTGGCCGTTGGCGTAAGGCGGCCCCCAGTGCAAAACCCATTTCTTTTTGCCTTTCGAGGCGTCGCGGAGCCTTGCATACAGATCCATTTCCTTCCAGCGTTGGGCCATGGCCGGTTCGCGCTTGGGCAGTTCCCCGCGCATCGGGAAATCTGTCTTGGGAAGAAAAACGGTATCGCGGTATTGATCCGCTTTATTGTCGTTATTGGTCATATGATCACATCACCTTGGCTGTGCGAGGGGATACCCTACAAAATTAATGATTGTAAAAAAAGGGAAATTGCGTGGTTTTGGCCCGGCTCTTCAGGAAAGAACCGGGGGGCTAATTCGTATCATCGCGCGCATCTTGAAAACCATGGCGGAACAATAGGGCTTTTGCCCGTAAAAGCAATTAAAAATTTTCATATAAACGAACGAGCATAAGGGCCAAAGGCACGGTGAAGAGTGCCAGGAGCGTGCTGGCAAGGACGGCGCCGGCCACGCGTTCGGGGCGTAAATGAAGCGCCGCCGCATAGGCGACGAGGTTGCCCGCCAGCGGCACCGCGCATAATATGGCAAGCATGGCATGGATCGTGCCGTCGAACAGATGGAAGAACAGCCTGTCCGCGGTAATGACGATGGCGCCGAAGGCGGGCCATAATATGAATTTCGCCGTGAACAGCCATTTGATAAGCCGCGGCTCGAACAGGATTTTCTCCTGTTTTCCAAGCGCGATGCCGATCAGCATCATGCCGATGATAACCCATGCGCCGGTGGCGTAATCCGTATAGCGGATGACAAGATCCGCAGGCTCTACCCCCAGCATATTCAAAAGAAGGCCGATCCATATGGCATGGATGACGGGGAGTTTTATGACCTTCAGGATCGCGCCTTTGATGCCGGCATTGCCGCGCGCGCCGAAATAATAGCCAAGCCCTGCTTCGGAAACGAGGAGCGCCGTATTGATCAAAAGATAGATCCCCGCATAATGCGGATCGAAAAGCGCCAGAATGATAGGAAAGCCGAAATAGCCCGTATTGCCCGTGACGCTGCTCATGGCGATGAGGTTGGCGCTGTTATCGCTCCAGCGTTTGCGGGCGGAATAATAAGTGATGCAGCCAATCGAAACGGAGCCGGCCAAAACCACCAGCGGGAGGATGGTATAGGCGGGGTTGAAATCAAGATTCATCATCGCGCCGAAATTGACGAGCGGGGCCAGAAAATAAATGGCGATAATGGCCATTGAGTGCAAATTGACATCCATCCACCGTCCCGCGACATAGCCGGCGGCGACGAGCAGGTAGAGCGGAATGATATTGACCGTGAGAAGGGCGATTATATCCATGGGCGCACTCTATCTGTTTTAAAAGCCGGTGTGCAGGGGGATTTTATAAGCGGGATGAAGGCAGGGAGGAGGGGATGTTTTCAGGCGGGGCTGGCCTGCACCCTTTCATCCTGGTGCAGGTCGGGCGCGTGTTCATCTTGGCGCGGGAGCGGGAGCGTGGAGGGTGGAAAAAGACTTTTCCTCATCCTCATGGCTCCATTCCCTGACCGGAAAGCCTGTGCCTGTGCTGTAGGATAGTTTCAAGGGTCTGGATTGCAATATTGACCTCACGGGCCAGTTCCCGCTCCATAACGGCATGTGGGCCGCTTCCATGATGCAGGGCCGCAACGGTGTTTTTGACAGCGCCCGCCATTGTTTTCAGAACCGATCTTTCACAGACCTCATGGCTGCAAATAATATCGGTCACGCAATCGCCTTCCTGTACGCTGATGAGATCAAGTTGGAAGGGGCTTTCTTCGCGCGGCTTCTTAATGGCGGCATGGACTTCCGTCACCCTGCCGGAAAGGGAAATAAGCGCAAGCGGCTCTTTTTCATGCAGGCTGATAGAGAGCTCTAGCTGCTGCAGGCTTCCCATCCCTTCTTGTCCGCCGGCGGGGAATGACAGGGAAATCCCCGGCTCCATGAATTGCCGGAATTTTTCCAGTCCGAACAAGGCGACGAAGTCTTCAAAATCATGGGATGCAATCAGCGGCATGTTGCTCGCGATCATATCGGCCTGATTGCAATAAGCGTCACTGTGAATAAGGGATAAAGGGCCTTGATAGGAGGTGCTTACGGAAAAAACAGAGGCGAACCCCGATGCAATAGACTTAAAAATACTCATATAGCAGGCTTATAGCGCTTTCGGGATTACGTCAACAGGTGACGCGTTTCTCTGCAATCGGCCGCTATCTGCGCGACAAGCGCTTCCAGAGAGGCGAATTTCGCCTCGCCGCGCAAGCGTTTGACGGGCCGGATTCGCAGGTTTTTGCCGTATATGTCAATATCGGGAAAGTCTAGGATATGGGCTTCTATCTGGCCGGTTTGCAATTCAAACATGGGGCGGATGCCGATATTGGTCGCCGCTTTATACCATGCCGGATCGCCTTCTATTCGCACATAGGAAGCATAGACGCCGTAAGCCGGATGGAGCGTATCGCCAAGGGGGACGTTGGCCGTGGGATAGCCCAGCTCATGCCCGCGTCTGTCGCCGCGGACAATCGCGCCGTCCACATACCATTCCCAGCCCAGCAGGGCGTTTGCCGCGGCTATTTCCCCGCTGCGTAAAAGCTGGCGGATGGAGGTCGAGGAATAAAGGGCGTCTTCTTGATTGGTGACGGGTTTTATGCCGCTGGCCGGGATTCCGGCTTTGCGGACGGTATCGAGCGAGCCTTTGCGCAATTGCCCGAAACGGAAATCCTCGCCCGCAAAAATATGGGCGGGCCGCAAGCCGTTTTTCAAGATGGATGTGATGAAATCACCGGCGCTCTGGCTGGCGAAATCCCAGTCAAAGGGCAGGGAGAGGGTGAAACCGGCCCCGCATTCTTTCAGTCTTTCCCATTTAAGGGATGGTGAAGTGATGCGGAAGGGAGGATCGTCAGGGCGGAAAAGCCTGCGCGGATGAGGCTCGAAAGTAAGGACGCCGAAGGGAAGTCCCCCGGCGTCCGCTTTGTCCTTGGCGGCCTTTATAACGGCCTGATGTCCCTTATGGACGCCATCGAAATTGCCTACGGCAATGACTGCGCCTTGCGCATCCGGCGGCAATTGGCTGATTGAAGTATAGACGTCCATAGGGCCTGCATATTCTTAACGGGACGGCGCTTTGCAGGGTGGGTAATCCTTGGCCGAAACGCGTGTCCATGTTTGCGATTTTCCGAACATAGACATACCAACATAGCCGCGGACTTCAAGCTTATTGTCGCCGAGGATTGTCAAATTCGCATCGTAATATTTGCCCTCATCGGCCTTATAGACCTTGCCGCCCGTCCATTTCGCGGGCGTTTCCATGCGCAAGTCCGAAAGAAGGTTCATGCCGCACAGAGGGGTGTCATGTTTCGAGGCGTCGGGGTTTTTCGTGTCATATTGCATGCCGCCTTCGATGATCCATGCGATCTTGCCGCACATGAGGGCCTCGCCCGCGCGGCACTGGTAAAGCTCGATGACGGAGCGCCCATTTTCCGTGAGCCAGAGGCCGGTCGGCGCCTTGACCTGCTGTGCATGAACGGGGGCGGTAAAGAGAAGGCACAAAGATGATACTGCCAGTATGAAAGGACGCATGAATTTCTCCTGTGGAAAGCTTGGGCGGTTATTCTAGTGGAAGAGAATTAAGAACCTCTTTTGCCAGTTTGTCAAAGTGCGGCGCATCATTCCCGGCGCTTGTATGGGGCGCTTTTTCTATCATGCGCAAGGCAGGCGGCAGGTCGCGGTCGCCCAGCGGGGCATAAACCTGATAATAAGCGGCTGGAAAGCGGAAATCCCACCATTCGGAAGGCAGGGGGAGGAGGGGAAGCGATAGTTTTTCTGCCGCCTCCATAAAAGCCTGTTCCAGTATCGCGCGGTTTTCAATGATATCCGCATCAAAGCCGGTATAAGCGCGCGCCGATTGCGCCGTCATTTCATCAAAGCCCGTGCCGAAGTCAATGCCTGCCACGCCGACATCGACGGCCATGCCCCGCGGATGCGCGCCCTGTCCCGGCGGGGAGAGAAGGCGCGGCGCCCCGTCCGCCAGCCATTGCGGGTTTTGACGGGCAATTTCCGAATCCATCAATGCCTGCTGCGCTTCCACAGGGCGCAGCCCGTCCTTTAAAACCAAGGCCCAGCCATGGCGGCGATGGAGGATGCGCGATGTCAGGATGACAATGCGCGCCAGATCGCGATGCAATATAAGGGGCGCGGCGGAATGATAGGCCGCGATGCCGAATATATTTTCGGCATGGTTTGCGGCGGCGTAGACGAGATTTATTGCATATGGCTCGCCGTGGAAAATATGCATGGGCACAAGATCGCCGGGGGGTATTTGCCGCATCATATGGCTTTCAACCGCGTGCGGTTTCCATGAATTTCATATAGGTTTCACCAAGCTCGGTGCGGGCTTGCATCGCATCTTGCGCAAGCTCAAGGCTCCTGCCGCTTTCGCTTAAAAGCCCGAAAATCATCATCGTCAGCATCCGGGGATTCTGCCCTTTGAAATAACCTGCCTCAACGACATTTTTCATGATGCCCGATAATTCGTTCATCAAGGTTTCCTGCAAGATTTCAATGCGCTCCTGATAAGGAATGGCCGTGTGGACGTCGATAACGATGCGGCGGACATAGGGGTCCGTACAGATATCGAGCCATTTATTGCTGGCGGTCATCAAGACGGCCCACGGGTCGTTTTCATTCGCTACGGTTCCCCGTATGATGGCTTGTAATTCCACCATCAATTCATAGTAAACAGCCCGGAACAGGCCTTTTTTATCGCCGAAATGGTAATAGAGGGAGCCTCTGGCCATACCGCTTTCTTCGACGATATCGGCTGTGGACGTACCGTAAAACCCCTTGGTTGAAAACTCGTGGCGGGCTATTTGCAAAAAAAGTTTGCGGGTCGCTTCAAGGTTTTCCTTGTTAGGGCCATGTTTTTTAGCCATAAAATCAGTGCCTTAATATAAATAAAAATAATCGACGAACTATCAAAAAATAATATTGACCACTTGTCGGTATGTCAATACATCATATATTGACATTGTGTCAGATCGTATGTCTGGACAGAAGGAGGAGGAGCGTATGTCCTTATTATACACGTCCTTGGTGGCGGCCGATTTCATCGAAACGGTTAATTTTTATGAGGATTATTTCGGCTTTGCGCCCGTGGTGGAGCAAGAGAGCTATGTCTTTATGCAGGATCCGGAAAACCCTGTGAACGCCATTGCAATATTTGCCCAGGATCATCCATGCCTGAAAGGCCGTATGATGCCGTCCAACGGTGTTATTCTTAATATTGCCAGCCACGACATCGCCGGTATGTACGATCATCTCTATCATGAAGGTGTTGACGTTTTTAAGGAGCCGGGAACCGATATCGAGGGCCGCAAGCATTTTGTAATCTCCGATCCGAACGGCATATTGGTGAATATCTACGATGCGTCTTCCTCTAACCGGCGGGAGCGGGAGTTGGAGGCGGCGTAAGGCCAGCGGCACAATCACCCCCGTTCATCCGGCAGCCTGCAATTATAGGGCGGCCTTAACCTCGCTCCTTTCCTTACATTCAAAGGCGGCACATCTTTATCCAAAGCCTATGGTTTAATAGAACGGTTTTCTGAAGATATTGATCTGACCATCAGCCACAACGCGCCGTTTCTTACCGATGGCAAAGAGCCTACCACCTGATGCGGAAACCGACATTGCCCTTGGCCGAATAGCTATCGCCCGGATTCTCCAGACTCGTATTCGCGGCGACCTCGCCATATATCGAGTATTTGCCGTCCGCCCAGTTCCGCGACCCGCCGACACCGACACCGCCCCACAGCCTGTCATTCTCCGAAGAGAATTTAGTGCTCGCCACGTCGACATGCGTACTATGCACAAAATCATAGTAAACATTCGCAATACCGTAGAGATGCTGCCTTTGCGGCGTGCCGTTCTGTCCTGCCCATTCTTTCTCCTGCTCGACCGAAAGCCCTGCGCGCCCCTGCGCGATATGCCCCTTTTGCGAGCTGACATGCGCGTCAAATGTGTCATCAAAGCTATCGAACTTAACGCTGGAATAGGAAAGCTGCGTTTGCGGCGTAACCGACCATGCAGGCGCGATCGCAATACGTTTTCCCACCTCGGCAGAGGCCCCATAGCCAAGACCATTATTGCCGCCCACAAGCTCTCTGCGCGCCAGCTTGGAGTGTAAATCAGACCTGTACCAAGTGGCCTGCGCTTGCGTATCAATGTAAAGATTATCGTTCCCGTACCACGTGGCCGACAGGCCGAGCCCATAGCCATCCGTACTGATTTTTCCATCACCGTGGACCGAGGATATATCGGTGTTACCATGGCTATACTGCCCATGAATGCCGCCGATAATCTTGCCGCTGTCAGATTCGTTCAGCATTTTTTCAATGCCGAGCTGTGCCTTGATTATATTCTGGCTGAAATCCTCAACCGATCTGCTGGCATTCGGCTCTATATGATGATGCGCACCGTCAATCCGCATCCATACGCCGCCCCGATCGATATCCGGCATGGTGTGTTGCTGCTGTTCTGCGCCGGGATCGCCGGACATTCCTCCGCTATCAGGCATCACCCACGAACGGTTGCCCGCGCGCTGCTGCAGCGTGTCGACCGCGTTCAGGGCAAGCAAGGCTTGCGGGTAAATCTCATAGGTTGGAACGCCTGCTTGAAATAATATATCATTGCCGTTCGACATTAACGCAGAACGCAAATACCAATCCCCATCATTTGGTGTTTGTGTGCTGCCTTGATAAAGCTTATAGGCATAAGGCCCGGATACCGCTACGTAGTCATCTATATACACATAATCGCTCAGCAGCGTAAAGCTGCCATCAGATACGCTTAACACATCAACCAGCTTAATATCATGGGCGGCTTTTTCGCCCGTATCTTGTAAGTTGTTAAGCCGAATAAATGAATGCCCCTCTGTTTTATCCGCAATCAGCCTGTTGGCAGGATTAGTATTGCCATCAAACTTTATATTAAAAACAATAACGCCGTCATTACCCGTATAGGTGTCTGTAATGGTAAGCTGCGTATCAACATTGTTGCCAAATTGCAGTTTAGCGCCATTGCTAAGATTATCTAATGTCTGGTTATGTCCCCCCAGATCCAGTGTGCCGCTATTGGTTAAAAGGAAATCTGAATTCGCACTAAAATAATTGACGCCTCCCGCCCGCAAAATCCCTTCTAATACATAAGTATCACCCGTATAATCGCTGGCGCTGCTCAGGGTTGTAGTCCCGGAAGCCATGCCATAGTGACTAACAGACACATTGCCGGTTATCAGGGGCGCAAATGAAATGTCTTCATTGTGATTAAAGTTTAAATGCCCGTTTCCTAAACCTCCCGTAATTTTAGCTGTGTCCAATATTCCGGCCTTTTGCCCGTCGCCGATATTTAAAACCCCTGTTGACCCGTCCTCAACCGCTAGCAGCACCTCCGGTGTTATCAAGCGGCCATGATCGAGTAAATTCAAATACCCGTTTCCGTCCCGTCCAACTCTTGTGAAAATATCGGCAAAGACTTCTGTTCCCTCATCCTGAATGTTAAGGGTGCCAACGCTGTTCGCATAATCTGCTATAACTAAATGCGCCTTACTATGCACTAGCGCCCCGCCAGAGGCCGTAAATTCAGACTCGCTTATTTGCGATACGTAAATATTACTATCCGCGAGTAAGGTTGATCTATCCCCCGTTGCCGCATTCACCCCATCAACGATAAATACGCCATTTCCCCCCGGCCTAAGAGCCATGGCCGCATAAAATACATTCGCAATCGCGCCATCTAAAATACGTATAGTTCCATTCTCATAGTCCCCCGCATGTAGTGAATATGCATCAGCCTGAGAGCGTGTTCCCGTGGCCGCGTTGACCCCGCTAATAATGACATGCCCGTCTTTACCATCGGCCGAAACCTCATCATCAACGTCAAGTAAGCCCCCGTCTAATACACGCAGCTCCCCGTAAGCGCCATGATCTGCAGGGCCGGAACTGCCAACCCATAATTGCCTGTTTGCCACCTTAAAGGTGGAGCGTAACCCCGTAGCCTCATTGACACCAGAAATAATGACCAGCCCACTGCCGCTTGCCTTACCCGCAACAGCACTGGAATGCCAGGTTTCCAAATACCCTCCATCCAGAATACGCAGCTCCCCATGCCCCTCCCGCCCTACATACATGCCGTCATGCGAAATAACAGTAGAAGCAGTGCTTGTGGCTTCATCCACACCGCTTACCAGCCCATACCCTTTGCTGCCCTCATAAAAGCCCAAAAATAAATGCCCTGCGACCATTTGCTCATACCGCGCCCCGCCGGTTACGCTAAGCCTGCCCGTACCATACAACCCGAATATCCCCGTTCGCGCATCCCATTCCGACCCTAATCCGTCTATTGTAAGGCTGCCTTCTGTATTGGCCTCAAACCCCGCATAAAGGTAAGAGCTTGTGACCAGCCCCCCATTTGTTATCGCTACATTACCGCTGGCCGCAGACCCGGTATGGCTGTTTGATAAATTAGTACCAATGATAACCCCGTCCGTATCTGCCGCCGGAAAGTTAAGATTAGGGACGTTAACATCGGGAAAAGGCGTAAAGACAGCGCTCCCGCAGATACTTGGTATTTCCGCAATATCAGGACAGCCATTAGAAATTACCGCATTGTCGCCCATAAAGTCTACTTGCTGAGCATACGCAAAACCACCGCTCCCAAACAACACAAAGACACTCAACGCTGAGGCGCAAAAAAATTTCGAATATGTTTTTTTAATAACAAGCACCATAACCCACCTGATTTTCAATAGCCTCGACAAACCTTGCCAAAGCCAAGTCATGACAAAACCATGACAGGGCCATGACAAAGCGCTGCCACACGAAATCCCCGCTGCCTCTCAAAAAAGAAAACGCGATTATTATTTTATCAGAGTAAAAATGATTAAAAAGAGTGGTTGCCTATGTATATATGAAGTAAAAATACGATAAATGCACATTATCTACAGACATTTATAATATGGGTGTTGAAGGTGCTTTTCAGCCGGCTCCAGTCCACGACCTTGCCGATTTCATCAAAATTTCCCTGTGGCATGGCATTGATATGATCCGGCGACTGGCGCAAATATATCAGCGGCGCACAGAGGGAATTGTTTATTTCAATCGCTCTCTAATCTGATTTGAAAAATAAATCTCATCTCTTTCTCTCATCTTTCTCTCAGGGCCTCGCCCGCCTTGTTCACGGGTTTAAGCAGATATTGCAGGACAGTTTTGGCGCCTGTCTTAATTTCCACCGTGGCCACCATGCCCGGCATAATCGGGTGCAGCTTACCGTTTTTGGTGCGCAAGTGGGATTCATCGGTACGGATATAGGCGCGGTAATATACTTGCGTTCTATTCACCTCATCCTCGATCGTGTCGGGGGAGATGCGGTCAACAACGCCCGATAATGTGCCGTAAATAGAGGGGTCATACGCCGTTATTTTAACCGTGGTTGGCAGATTCGGGCGAATAAAGGCAATATCGCGCGGGCTGATGCGTGCCTCGACCAATAACGTGTCCTCAATCGGTACAATCTCCATCAACACGCCGCCGGGCTGAACCACGCCGCCGATTGTCGTGATATCCAGATTTTGCACAACGCCCCGCACGGGCGAGGTCAGCTCGGTGCGGTTAAGCTGGTCTTGCCTGCCGTATAAGGTCTGGCGCACGACATCAAAATCGGACATCGTCCTGGTGTATTCGGCATTGGCATCGCTGATATATTGGTTGCGCAGCCCATCAAGCTTTCCGGTCAGTTCGTTGATCTGGCGGCGCAGGCGAATAACCTCAACCGGGCTGGCCGCGCCCATATCCACCAAGGGTTCGGTCAGTTCTAATTCCCGCTGCACAAGGCCAAGCTGCTCACGCAGGCTGGCGGAGTTGACGCCCAGATTATGCTGCCGCGAATTGTAAAGCGCCATTTCCCGCTCAACCAGATCCGGCATAGCCCGCACCGCATCGCTGAATTCCGGCTTTTTGCCCGTCACTTCAGCTTGCAATCTGGCCGCTGTGGCCTCTAGCGAGAGCGCCTTGGCCTCGCTCTCACCCACAATTGCCTTGAATCGTGTGCGGTCTAGTGTCGCGAGAACCTGCCCAATCTCTACCACATCGCCTTCGTTTACCTGTAGGCTTTCGACAATCCCGCCTTCCAGACTTTGGATGATCTGGGATTTGGAGGAAGGGGTAACTTTGCCCGCGCCAACCGCAACCTCATCTAGCTGCGTAAGCGTGGCCCAGATCAAAAAGAACGCCAGTGTGGCGCAGATGATGGGGATCAACCCAAAGCGCAGCCAGCCCGGCCTCTTGAAATGAGGTTGCAGGTAATTATCCGTCAACCCTTTGTCCATCAGGCTTTTACCCATCAAACCTTTACCTGTTATGTCCTTGCCTATACTACGTGATTGCGCAAACATTATGCGGCCTCCTCTGCCTGATTTGTCTTGGCGGCGGGGGCGGAAAGCTGACTCAAAACTGTATCGCGCGGCCCATCCATAACAACGCGTCCCGCATCAATGACGATCACCCTATCCGCCAGATCAAGCAGACCTGCGCGGTTGGTCGCCACTATAAATGTACGAGAGCCGAGCCAGTCGCGCAGCCTGTTTACAAATTGGCGTTCGGTCACCTCATCCATCGGGGCGGATGGCTCATCCAGAAGCAGGACATTCGTTTTGCGCAATAAGGTGCGCGCCAGCAGCAAGGTCTGGCGCTGCCCGCCAGATAGGCCAATCCCGCCCTCTTGCAGCATCATATCGAGGCCTTGCGATTGGTTTTGCACCAGCGATACGCCGCCAGTGACCGCTAGCGCGGCTAAAATATCCTCGTCCGAAGCATTGGGATCGCCCATCAAAAGATTATCCCTGATCGTGCCGAAAAATAGCTGCGCCCCTTGATTGAGATAGCCAATCTCGCGGCGCATATCCGCGGGGTTAATCAGGCCGATATCCGTACCATCGAGCAGCATTTTCCCCGAACCGGGCAGCGCCATCCCCGAAAGCAGGCGCAGCAATGTGCTTTTCCCCGCGCCAATACGCCCCAGCAAGGCCACGCGCTCCCCCGCATGGATCTGTAAATGGGGGATATTGAGGATTTGCGCCCCATCCGGGTCGTAGGAATAACGCACCTCTTTAAACCGGTAATCGCCCATCAAGGTCGTGCGGCGGATAAGCCCCTTTTCGGGATCGTGGTCGACGGGTTTGGAAATCAGATCGTCAAGGCTTTTCATGGCGACTTTCGCGCTCTGCCAGCGGGCAAAAAGCTGCCCCATCGGCATGAACAAAACAATGGCGCGATTGGTCAGGATAGAGCAGGCAATCAGCGCGCCCATCGTCATATGCCCACCCATCACGCTATACGCACCCGCAACAAGAACGGCAGTATAGGCCAGTTGTTGCAAGGTTTGCGTCCAGTTCACGTAAAGCGTTGTCCAGAAGCGTTGTGAGATGCCAATACCCGCGCTGGTCAGCGTGTATTGCTCCCACTGGGATTGGAAATGCGGCTCGGCCTGCAGGGCCTTGATTTCTTCGATACGCTCCACCGATTCCACCAAGATGGCGTTGCGCAAGGCGGATTCTCGTGCGCCCGCATTGGCCAGATTTGAAAGCGGATATTGAATAAGCAGGCCGGGAATAATAATCAGGACAAGAGCAGCCAAAACGATAAAGACAAGCGGCCCCGCCAACAGGGCAAATAGCCCTAGAAATAAAAGCGCAAAGGGCAGGTCGATCAGCGTCGCCACCGTGGTAGAGGTCAGTAATTCACGCAATTGTTCAATATCGCGGAGCTGGGCGATAAAAGCACCGGTGGAACGGGGGCGGGCATCGTTGCGTATATCCATCGCGCGGGCATAAAACCGCGCTGAAATGGCATAATCGGCCTTTTTGCCGATGTGATCGGACAGGGAAACCCGTGCCGTTCGTAGCAGGAACTCAAAGGACAGCGCCGTTATAACCCCCAATGCCAAAACCCAAAGCGTCGGGATGGATTGTGCGGGCACAACCCTGTCCCAGACCTGCATGGCAAATAGTGATGTGCCAAAGGTCAGGATATTGCCAAAAAGCGAGGCCAGCATAATCTCGCCATGACTCCCTTTGTCCTGGAGCAACAGCGCCCGCAGCCAGCGTTTGCGCGGCGGGCGCAGATATGTATCAAGCCGTGCATCTATGCCCCGCGTTGATAACGGGTGGATCAGCGCGATGCGCCCTGTGGCCTGTGCGCGCAGTTCTGATATCGGCACTTCGCGCTCTATCGCCGCGGGTTCTGAAAACCAGCATATTGCGCTGTCCACACTGCGATGTTTTAAAACAGCCACGCCGCCATCTTTAAGCTCGACCAGAGCGGGCAATAACATTGTAGAGATGTCATCAACCGCCCCCTTCATCAGATCAAATTTCAGCTCCATAGAGTGTGCGCAGCGCATCAGGATATCCAGTAAATCATCATGGCGGCCTTCTTGGGCGATGCGGCGGCTGATTTCGCTTTCCGTGATATGTATGCCCTTGGCGCGTGCCGCTTCGACAAGCGCCGCAGACCATGATTTATGAATGCCCGGTTTATTATTCATGACGATCCGCCTTTGCAAGAGTATCAACAATCCCGAGCGTCGTACGCAGCAACCCATAGGCAGAGTAAAGCTCTACGCGGGCGCGCATAACATCTATTTGCGCCATGACGCGGGCGCTGGCGGCGCGATATATTTCCTGCTCCGCGTTTAAAAGATCGAACAGGCTGCGTTTCCCCAGTTTATATTCTTCGATGAAGATATCGCGCGCGGCCACGGCCTTTTCTTCCTGATTTTGATAAATCCCGATGCGGGATACGCCGCCGCGAATAGCCTCGCGCGCCATGTGTATTTGTCCCTTGATGTTGAGGATAATCGCCTCTTTTTCCGCCCGCGCGGCATGGCGGTCTTGCTGCGCGGCTTCTACCCTGTGCGTTGTTCCGGCCTGATATAAATCGCCCTTGACCGTGATAACGGCAGTAAGGGCATTATCACGCGATTCATAGCTATAGTTATTGTGGCTGTAGCCGAGTTGCAGGCCGAGCCGCGGGTATCTCTCCGCCCGCGCAAAATTGATGCGGGCGCTGGATGCTTCTTTATTCTCGTTTGCTGAGGCCACGATCGGCAGGCTGTCAAAATCCGGCTCACCCATATCATCTTGGAACTGCTCAAAAATAGGGGCGGGGTTGTCATAGCCCGTGGGCATAATGCCGATAAGATTGACCAGCTCCGCCTTGGAAGCGGTGAGATTGGCATCGGCCTGGATCACATCTGCCCGCGCGCCCTCGATCCGCACCTCGGCCAGCACCAAATCGGATTGATCGGAAATTCCGGCCTTTGCCCGCATACGGATAAGATCGCGCAGCCGTTCCAGCTCTTTTAACTGGCGCTCGGATTCGCGGTGCATCATATCCGCCCGTGTAATATCAAGATAGGCCAGAGCCGTCTTTTCGGCGATCTGGTCGGCGGTGGCTGACAGTTCAAAATGGCGCTGCCGCTCAACCGCAGAGGCCGCCTGAATGTCGCTTTGCGCACGCCCAAAATCCCAGACCAGCTGGTTCAGGGCAATGCTCGGCCCTTGCATATTATTGTTTAGGCTACTGTTGTTATAAGAGTCGAACATATTCGGCCCAATATTCGCCGAATAGCTTACGGAGGGCATCCAAACAGATCGTGCGCTGCCGAGATCGGCCCTCCCGCGAGCCTGCGCGGCAAGGGCGCGGGCAATATCGGGGTGGCGTGTAACCGCGATGGCGATGGCATCAGGCAATCCGATATTGTCTTCCCTTTGTTGTTGCGCGGTGGTTTGCCGCGCGTGCAGGGGGGCGGGCGGGCCGAAGATCGCGCTCGCCAATTCCATTTTTTCCTGTTCTGCTTTTTCCTGCGCCTGTGCCGGATTGCACCAGCTAGCGGCAAGCAGCGCAAGAATAAGCCCTATAACGCCATAATCTTGGCGGCTTGTTCTTTTCCGCGTTACTGTGTTTTCCCTCATGACGAATATCGGTGGTCGCTGCCGGTTTAGGCCGCGACAAGCTGATGGTTGGCCAGAAGCGTTTCCAGATTTGTATTGACGTTAGTCAGAACGGCGATATCGGTGAAGTTATGCTCACCACCAGCACCGTCACGATCCACGCTGATAATCGTATCTGCGCCCGAAACGCTCACGCGGAGGAAAT
The DNA here is from genome assembly GCA_041655955.1 of Micavibrio sp. Taxonomy (GTDB): domain Bacteria; phylum Pseudomonadota; class Alphaproteobacteria; order Micavibrionales; family Micavibrionaceae; genus Micavibrio_A. The sequence continues at coordinate 1,056,399 of JBBAEN010000001.1, read as the reverse complement.
CACCAATCGTTTCGCCCGCATCCAGCGTTGCTATGCCGTCGATATAACGAGCCGCGCCATCCGCATCCGCCGTATAGCCGGACAGAAGCTCACGCAGGTCAATGCGGTCTGCGTCCGGGGTTGCTTTATAAACGCCGACGGTGAAGCCGGAAATTGTATCCGTACCATTGCCGCCCGTTGCGTCCAGATTATCCAGAAGGCGGAACAATACGGTATCCTTGCCGCCACTGCCCAGATGGATGGTGTCGTCCCCGCCGCGCCCCTCGAACAGGTTGTCGCCGGAATTGCCGCTTAGCGTGTCATTGCCCTGACCACCCGCAACGCCTTCAATATTCAGAAGCGTCACCGTGTTAAAGCCCGTTGCTTGCGCGCCCGTGTTGCCGAGATCAACCGTAACTGCCGTCGTTCCCGCCAATTTGAAGTCGATAATATCCTGACCGCCCGTATTGCTCCATATGCCATCAGCCCAACCGCCTGCGCCGTTATAGACATCATTGCCCAGCGTGGCGAACAAGGTATCGTTATACCCCGTCCCGACAATGCCAGGCCCGATAGTATCAGCATTATTCGTGCCGGATTCCGCCGTTAGTACATAAGCGCTGGTCGCTGCGCCTGCCTTTAGGCCGCCCCAAGCTGCATTGACGTTTTCAACAACATTGCTCCCCGCGCTAGCGATGCCGCCCACATCTTGCGAGACTCCGCCAATATTGCGAAGCAGAACCGCAGAATAGGTTTCGTTGGCATTCAGGCCATGGAAGTCAACAAGAGCCGACGTGTCACTGGTCTGGTTGCCCGATTGCGGGTTGATGATCTGGCTGGCGACCCAGTTGCCGCTAGAATCATAAAGCTGTACCGTGTTACCCAGTAACGCATTGATGCCGTTCTCGTCCACAATGCGCAGATGGATCGTGTTGCCATGCAGGATGGTGGAGTTGTTCTGGATTAGCGTATTTGTCCCGTTGGAGCGGGTGAAGATCAGATCCTTGTCACCATCCCAATCAATATCGAAGGCAACCGCGCCCGTGATATTTTCTGCAGCAGGAATGTTATCGAGTACGGTGGTAGAGAACGTCTTGTCCCCGCCATTGACGTATAGATGAACACTACTTGCGCCCGCCGCATATTCAGGCAGCTCAATCACATCCATGTGGCCATCCATGTTCCAGTCCAGAGCCATGGATGCACCGCCTCTGAGGGAATCACCAAAATAGGTCGTTGCATAATCGCCTGTTGTGGACTGCACGATCGTGCCATGATCATTGTACAGGATACGGCTCATATCCGAGTTCGTGACAGCGCCGGTTTCGCTTGTGCGGCCACGTCCCAGGAACAAATCCATATATCCGTCACCATCAAAATCGGCCCATGTCATAGAGGGTGCATAGGCTCTATCGCCGATATAGTTATAGAACACATTATCCAGTACCTGGCTGCTATAAAGCGTGCCATCGCCAACATTATTCACGACAACAAGTCGATAAAGATTGTTGCTGGATGTCGTTTTTGTTGCATCATGATAGTTGGAGCTTGTATTGCCATGGAACACAATATCGACTGTACCGTCATTATTGATATCAACGCCCGACATCTCTTTCTGGGGGGAGGAGTTGCCAGAGTTAGTAGGGGCGGGAGAGCCCAATGTGTTATAGGTAAAGTTTCTATCTTTGATAAATGTACCGGCATGATTTTCGACAAAGGTCGTGGCATAACCGCCACCCGCTGCTGCATCATTCGGTGCGGTATCGCCATAAACAATATCGGCATACCCGTCGCCAACTTTATCATAGGCCATAATACCGCCATACCAGCTTATAGTATTGGCGCTCGTATTACCTGATCCGCCCACCTGAAAGTCTGAATATCCCGATCCGTCATAATGCCACGCCTGTTGTCCGCCATCACCATAGGTATTGTCAGAGGCCAGAATGTCCATATATCCATCGCGGTTGTAATCCACGAATGTTGCGGCTTGCGTGGCTACGAGCGGCAGCCGTATCTGAGTGGAATCATATCGCCCAAAGGATGTATGGCTAGAGCCGGTGCTGTCAAATATCAGGCCATTGGACAAGACGCGCCATGCGCCATCCTCACCTATGGTAAGGGCTGTGGCCTTATCATTTGCGGAAGAATCACCTTTGAACTGGGCGCTTACTTCCGTATCCGCGACGACCACCTCGCCAGTAGAGTGCTTGTGCCCCAGCAATGAGCCATCCGTATCACGCACCGTTGCCGTAACATTATAGCTTGCGGGGGTCAGTGGCCCAGATACCTGCACATACCATGTATTGTGAACAGGATCGACAACCACTTCATTGAGTGCATTGCTGCTATAGGTCACGCCATCAATAACAACCTGCAACACATCACCAGCGCCCAAAGCTTGGCTTAGCGCGCCTGTCACAATCGGCGTGGTGTCGGTCGTGTTCAGTGCATTCACGTGAACCAGAATAACCGGATTATCAGACGAAGAAACCCAAACCTGATGACCTGACAGCAGCTCTTCCAGCGTTGTTTCTACACCAGATAGCGTGGCAACCGTGGAGAAGCTTCCTGTGCCATTCAGATCAACCTGAATAAGCGTATCGCCGCCCGCAACCGTGACATTCAGGTAATCCAGCAAGCCGCGTGATGCATAATCCAGAACATACGCGCCCTCACCAATATCGTAGTAGATATTGGCTGTGCCTTTATAACCGCTCAACAAATCGCGCAGATCAATAACATCCGCGTTATTATTGGTCGCCAGATCGCCAACGGTAAAACCGGTAATAGTGTCAGAACCGTTTCCGCCCGTGGCATCATCGCGATCGAGCATTTTATAAACGATTTGATCACGCCCGCTGCCCACAAGATTTATCGTGTCATTCCCGCCCCGCCCCTCGAACAAATTATCGGCCGCGCTTCCTGTCAACACATCGTCATGAGCAGAGCCGCGAATACCTTCGATATCGATCAACGTGTCATTGCCCTGTCCGGTGGCTGTGCCCGTACCAAGATCGGCGGTAATGCCGGCGTTTGCCGTTCCGTAATCGACAATATCCAGACCGCCCGTGGCGCTCCATGCCGAGTCGCCCGCCAGCGCGTTGGACCAGCCACCACTGCCGAAGAATGTGTCATCGCCAAGCGTGCCAAAGAACGTATCGTTATATCCTGTGCCGATGAACACACCATCATTGATGGCAACATCGCTCTCACCGGAAAGAATATAAGCGTTATGCGCTTTTCCGGTTTTTAGGCCGCTCCACTGCTTGTTCACATTCTCGATGGTTGAGAGGGTATCCGCCCCCGTTGCCAAGCTGGCCACACCACCAATATCTTGTGATGCGCCGCTAACGGAGCGCACAAGAGCAACCGTATAGGATTCATCCGGCGATAGATTAAAGAAGTGAACCAGCCCTGTGCTGTCATTCGTGCCGACACCGGATTGCGGGTTCAAAATTTGTGTAGCAACCAGTTTACCTCTGGAATCAAAGAGCTGAACCGTATTGCCGTAGTAAGAGTTGATCCCGTTCTGATCAACAATACGCAAATGCAAAGCCGTTCCGTCCGCAACCTGATTGGTATTTTCGATGCTCGCAACCTCGCCGGTTCTGACCATCTGGTAAACAATATCGATGTCACCATCCCAGTCATAATCCACAGCATTCGCGCCCCCGATATAAGGGATGGCGGATGCCAGCGTCACTTGCGGAGCGTTAAAGCTCAGCAAACCGTTCGTGCTGGTGTTGGTGTACAGGCTGATAACGCCGGAGGATACGCCGGAATTGGAAAACTCCACGACATCCATTTTGCCATCGCCGTTCCAATCAACCGCAATGGATGCACCGCCGCTTACAGCGCTACTGGTATCGCCAATATTTATTTTTTCAGAGCTTATTGTACCGTTATTATTCAAGTAAATACCGCTGATATTCGTGCCATATGTACGGCCAAGGAATAAATCCATATCTCCGTCGCCATCAAAATCAGCCCAAGTCATAGACACGGCATTATCTGCGTTTGCGATATAGTTATTAAAGACGTTATTAACGGTCTGTCCGACGTGGAATGTGCCGGACCCATCATTGATCAAAGTGGTCATGGCATAGCCGTTAACCGCTCCGTTCACGATGTAACTATGTATGGCAATGTCGATGTCACCGTCATTGTCGAGATCAACGCCGGAGGCCTCTTTGTTCGAATAAATCGTGTTACCACTGGCAAGCAAATTGCTGCTCACAAGGACACCTGCGTTATTCGATGCAAAAATGGGGAGCAAATTATCATTGCCCCAGTCACCCCAAAGCACGTCAAGATAGCCGTCACCTTCTTTATCAAAAGCAATAACGCCGCCAAGCGCGGTGGTATAGGATACGGGTACGCGGGAATGGGTGAATGTTCCGTCATTATTGCCCGTAAAGACACTCTGGGCAATGTCGCCATAGTAATATGAGCCGGCGACAACATCCGCATATCCATCACGGTTATAATCAAAGAATGTGGTATTGGTAATCACATCTCCTACTCTGTAATCAGAGTCTATCCTTGTGCTTGTTGTCAGTCCCGTTTGCGTCAAAACGCTTTCGCGCACAGTGAATTGCAAAAGACCGTTTTCCCCGATTCCTGTGCCCATGCCTGCGGTATAGTAGTTATAGATGGTGGATGAAGACGTCGCCGTGAAAGAACCTGTTTTGTGGTCATCCGCACTCACAATGTCGATCTGAACGGTCGGGGATAATCTGGAAAAATTACCCGCCGCATCATATTGGATTAGGCCAAGATTATAACTTGTATCGGCGCTTACCGATGATGACAATGACCAGGATGTTCCCGCATTGGAATCTGTCGCCAGAATAACATCAATGCCATGTTCAAAAATGCCGTTGCCATTGACGTCGTGGATCAAGACAATCGTGCTGTTTGCATCTTTCAAGCCGCTATCGGCGCTGGTGAACAAAAGGCTGGTATCGCGGGTTATATTATCACCGATAACACCGGTATCGTTCAGCGGCCGTAAGGCGGGGGAGAGAAGTCCGCTTGATGGTGCGGTAACATCAATATCCACTGTGCGTGTAACCGTGGTCGGTGAAACATTGCCGGCACTGTCGACCACACGAAGCTGATAGGTCGTGTCGCTGGTGCGCTGGATCGGATCGTCATATGTCCATGCCCCCGATACGACATTAAGGCCGGTCCATGTTGTGCCGCCGTCACTGCTGATTTGTACAATACCACCGGCCCCGACAACCGCCGCCCCTTTGAGGCTAATGGTTGTATCGCGTGTTATGAAATCACTGGTATCCTCGGTTATGGAGAATGCGCTCGTCCACGATGTATCTGTGTCTAGATCATCAATCGTTAGCGATGTAACACTCAGCGGAACGGTATTAATGGTAATGTTGAATATCGGCCCCACACTCTCAAGGTCGACAATGTTAACCACACGCGCCGAAAGGGCATGAGTGTCATTGGCAAGGTCAGAACTGATCGCGTAAGACCAAGCGGTTTGTCCGGCTGTTAAGGCAACAGTGCCAAGCAGCGTCGCACCCAGATAAATGCGCAGTTCTTCGCCAGATACGGCCGGCGCGCTAAGCGTGCCGTGCAATACGGGTTTTGTGTCGTCGGTACTTCCGCCGTGGAAAACATCCCCCGTTATGATGCCGACATCGTCCACGGCATGGGTAATTATGGCCATAGTTGTGGGGGCGGTCAGGTTGATGGTAATGGATTGCGTCGCAGTTGATCCGATATTTCCGGCAACATCAATCGTGCGTGCGATAAGGGTGTAGGTATCCTCGGCCAGCGGTGCAGAGCTGTAGCTCCAATTCGTGCCGCTAACCGTTGCCGTATGCCAGTTCGTGCCGCCGTCAAATGACAGCTCGACACGGGTGCTGGAATCTATGTTATCGCTAAGACGTCCGTGAATGGTCGGCGTGTCGTCGCTGGTTATGTAATCGGTTGCGGATATTCCTGTGTCCTGATCGATCGAGTCGATGGATATCGTTGCGGATGATGCGCTGGTTTTGACCACAACGGTCTGGCTTGCACCGACCGTGATATTGCCCGCAATATCAATCGTGCGGACCTGATAGACATGGCTGCCATCTGTTAATGTGCGCCCGTCCACAAAGCTCCAATTGGTGCCGGATACGGCCGCATCGCCCCATGTCGCGCCATTATCGACAGAAATTTGAACACGGTCGCCCGCTTCAAGCGCGCCGGCCAATGTGCCCTCTATGGTGATTTCGGTGTCAGATGTGATGAAATCACTCACAATTCCGGTGTCTTCATCAATTGCTGTGATACTTGGTGCTTCCGGGGCAACCGTATCCACCGTAACAACTTGCGATGCTACAGGCCCAGTATTGCCGGCCAGATCAATGATCCGTACCTGATATTCATGCGCGCCGTGTGCCCGTATTGTCGGGTCGGTGTGGCTCCAGCTTGTACCATTGACCACCAGATTCGTCCATGTCGCGCCATTATCGAACGAGATTTGCGCGGTTTCTTTGTTGTCGCCCAAGGCCAGAGGTGCGGCAAGCGTACCATTTAGCGTGATAGAGGTCGCGCTGGTGATAAAATCCGTTGCAGAAATGCCGGTATCGTTGCCGATCGAATCGATCGTAATCGCCCCCGGATCGGTTGTATCCACGACCACTTTTTGCGTATCGCTTGCGCCGACATTGCCCGCGCCGTCATGCACATAGATTTCGTAGTAATATGTTCCATCTGTGCGGGTTACCGGATCGAGATAGCGCCAGTCCGTGCCGGTAATATCTGTAACCTCATCCCAGCTTAGGCCACCATCAGCGGAAATATTCACGATTTCGCCAGGATTGATGGGGAGGGTAAAAGTACCAGTCAACTCAATCGTTCCATTATTGATAATAAAATCAGTGGCCGATGCGCCAGAATCACCAGTAAGCGCAACAATGTTGCTATCTGTTGGAAGTATCGTGTCCACCTCAAAATGGATGGGCGCGGTGCGGTTGCCTTCGTTACCGGCGGCGTCCACGTTGCTCACGCTCCAGGCGTATAAACCATCCTCCAACGGTGCGCTCGGCGCGAATGTCCAGTTTCCTGCGGCATCCGCTCTGACTTCACCAATAAGAACTCTCGAAGCTAAGTCGCCGTTGTAAACGCGCACAATCGAATAAGGCTCTGCCGCCGTTCCTGTCATGATCGGTGAGGCATCATTGGTGATTGTGCCGTCAATAATATCGTCTAAAACTGGATTAATACTGTCTTGGATGCGCGTCACGACGAGCATACCGGGCATGGCAGTATCAATGGTAACGATCTGGCTGCTGACCGGGCCGATATTGCCCGCAGCATCCATGATGCGCACCATATAGGTGTAATCGCCATCTGCCAATATGCGCGGATCTGCATGGTTCCAGCTTGTACCCGCTATGTTCGTAATGACTTCCCATGTCGTGCCGCTATCAAACGAGATTTGCGCCTCTTCATCCGCGCCAAGCACTACGGCAAGGCTGCCGTGAAGCGTAATCGTCTGGTCAGAGGTGAGGAAGTCTGTCGCGCTATCGCCTGTATCATCGGCAATAGAGGTAATCGTGATGGCACCCGGTGCAACCGTGTCAACGGTTACCCCGATATCTGTACCATTGGTGATATTTCCTGCGATATCAATCGTGCGGATTTTATACGTGTAATCGCCATGAGTAAGCGTACGATTGTCAACAAAGCTCCAGTCTGTGCCGCTAACGGAAACATCTTGCCATGTTGTGCCACCATTTGTTGATATCTGCGCCCTCTCTCCGGCCCCCAGTACGTCGCCCAGCGTGCCATAAATGGTGAGCGAGGTGTCGGAGGTGATGAAATCGGTTGCGCTGATGCCGGTATCATCCTCGATATGCGTGCCGGTGATCGTGGCGGGGGCTTCGGTGTCGATTGTGATGGTTTGGGTTGTGATCGGGCCGGATGTATTGGCCGCGCTCAAGATACGGGTTTGATATTCTACAGCCCCATCGCTCAGGGTACGGCTATCGGTGTAGCTCCAGCTTGTGCCGGTAGGCGTCACATCAATCCAGCTCGCGCCGCCATCAAGCGAGATTTGCAACTTTGCGCCACTGCCCAGAGTGCCGCCTGTGTGGCCGTATAAGGTCACGGATGTGGCATTGGTCACAAAATCCGAAGACGACGCGCCAGTGTCCGGTGTGATGGAATCGATGGTCACTGTATTGCTTGGTACAGATGTATCCACCGAGAAATCAAAAGGCACAGAGGCAGGGCCTTCATTGCCGGCCGCATCTTGGTTTCTGAAGGTGAAGCTGTGATTTCCTTCGTCCAGATTCGCACCCGGCCTGTAGGACCAGTTGCCGGCGCCATCCACCGTGATGATTTCAACCAAGGAGCCCTTGTTATAGACATTGATCGTTGACCCGGGCTCGGCGCCGCTGCCGGTGAATTCCGGGCGGGGATCGTTGGTTATGCCGCCCGGGCTGATCGCGCCCGTGACCGGTTCGACATTGTCGGTCACACCGCCCAGCGTCGGGGCGTCGGTTGGCGCAACCGTATCGACCGAGAAGTCAAAGGGCGCAGAGGGTGGGCCTTCATTGCCGGCAGCATCTGCGTTGCGGAAGGTAATGCTGTGATCGCCTTCATCAAAGTCAAAACCGGGTGTATAGCTCCAGTTCCCGTTACCATCCACGGGGACAGAATCGATAAGATTGCCATCGTCATAGATATTTACCCATGTGCCCGGCTCTGCGCCGCCACCGTTAAAGCTTGGGCGGGGATCGTTGGTTGCGTCGCCATCGCTGATCGAGCCTGTCACGGGGATGACCTTGTCGATCACAGCGCCCAGTATCGGGGCGTCGGTTGGTGCAATTGTATCCACCGAAAAGGCGAAGGCGGCGGAGGCGGGACCCTCATTGCCCGCATGGTCGGCATTACGGAAGGTGAAGCTGTGGCTGCCTTCGGCCAAATCTGCGCTGGGCGTATAGCTCCAATCACCATCGCCATCGACGGCTACGGTGGCGACCAGATTGCCCTTTTCATAGATATTCACCAGCGTATCTGGCTCTGCGCCGCTACCTTCGAATACAGGTCTGAGGTCGTTGGTTGTGTCGCCTGCGTTGATTGCGCCTGTTACGGGGGTTACGTTATCGGTTACACTGACCAGTACTGGTGCGTTGCCTGGCACAACCGTATCGACCGAAAATTCAAAAGCAGGTGAGGAGGGACCTTCATGCCCGGCATAATCGGCGTTGCGGAAGGTGAAGCTGTGATCACCTTCGCTTAAATTAGAGTTGGGCGTAAAGCTCCAGCCACCAGAGGAATTGACGTTTGCCGAGCCGATCAATACCCCATTATCATAGATATTCACCAGTGTATTGGGCTCTGCGCCATTGCCGCGAAATTCGGGGCGGGGGTCGTTGGTTGTGTCGCCCGCGCTGATCGCGCCTGTGACGGGGGCGATGTTATCGATCACCTCTCCCAATGACGGCACATGGGTTGGCACGATCGTGTCAACCAAAAAGGGGAAGGCTGCGGATATTGGCCCTTCATTGCCGGAATAATCAACATTGAGGAAGGTGAAGCTGTGGTTGCCTTCGGCCAAATCTGTATCGGGCGTATAGCTCCACTCACCATTGTTGTCGGCGCTCACGGTGGCGACCAAGGCGCCGTTATCATAGATTCTCACCAGCGTATCTGGCTCTGCGCCGCTGCCTTCGAATACGGGTCTGGGATCGTTGGTTGTGTCGCCTGCGTTGATTGCGCCTGTTACGGGGGCGATATTATCGGTCACACTGTCCAATACCGGCATGGTGGTCGGTATAATCGTATCGACAGAGAAGTCGAAATTTGCGGATGCCGGCCCTTCATTGCCCGCAAGATCGGTGCTGCGGAAGGTAAAGCTGTGTGAGCCTTCGGCCAGATCCGTGCCGGGAACATAGCTCCAAACCCCAGCGCCGTTAACGGTCGTCGTCCCGACCAGAACGCCATTATCATAGATATTTACACGTGTATTTGGCTCAGCATCCGCGCCATTAAAGGTCGGGCGGGGATCGTTGGTTGTATCGCCATCATGGATCACGCCTATTACCGGCGCGATATTGTCGATCACATCGCCCAGTATCGGCATATGGGTTGGCACAACCGTGTCGATCAGGAATGTAAAGCTTGCCGATGACGGGCCTTCGTTGCTGGCGCTGTCGAGCTTGTGGAAAGTAAAGCTGTGGCTGCCTTCGGCCAGGTCTGTGCCGGGCGTAAAGCTCCAATCACCATTGTTGTCGGCGCTCACAGTGGCGACCAGGATGCCATTATCATAAATTCTGACGGACTCATCCGGATCCGCGTCACTGCCTGCAAATACGGGTCTGGGGTCGTTGGTTGTGCTGTTCGCGGTGATCGCGCCTGTTACGGGGGCGATATTATCCGTCACGCTGTCCAATACGGGCGCAGAGCCAGGCACAACGGTAAGAACCGAAAAGGCAAAACCTGCAGAGGATGGCCCTTCATTGCCCGCATGATCGGCGTTGCGGAAGGTGAAATTGTGCGCGCCTTCGGCCAGATTTGTGCCGGGCGTGTAGGCCCAGTCACCACCGCCATCAACAGTGACGGTGGCGACCAGAACGCCGTTATTATAGATATTCACCAGCGTATCCGGCTCTGCGCCGCTGCCCTCAAATACGGGTCTGGGATCGTTGGTTGTATCACCTGCGCTGATCGCGCCTGTCACCGGTTCGATATTATCGGTCACACTGTCCAATACGGGTATGGTGGTTGGAACGATCGTATCGACCGAGAAGGAAAAGTCTGCGGAGGATGGGCCTTCATTGCCCGCAAAATCAGTGTTGCGGAAGGTGAAATTATGCGCGCCTTCGGCCAGATCGACGCTAGGCGTAAAGCTCCAAACCCCAGCGCCATTGGCGCTTGTCGTCCCGACCAGAACGCCATCATTATAGACATTCACCAGCGCGTTGGGAACGCCCCCCGAACCATTAAAGGAAGGGCGGGGATCATTGGTTGTATCCCCCGCTGTAATCGCGCCGACCACAGGCAGGACATTATCGGTTACACTGCCCAGTATGGGTACGGTGGTTGGTGCAATCGTGTCCACCGAAAATTCAAAGGGGGCGGATGCCGGCCCTTCATTGCCGGCCAGATCGGCATTGCGAAAGGTAAAGCTGTGCGCGCCATCGGATAAATCAGTGCCGGGCGTAAAGCTCCATTCGCCGATGCCGTCCGTAGTGGTTGTGCCGATCAATATCCCGTTGTTATAGACATTGATATGCGTGTCTGGCTCTGCGCCGTTGCCGGTGAATTCCGGTCGCTTATCGTTGGTCGTGTCGCCCGCGGTGATTGTGCCGATTATCGGTGCAATATCATCATGCACATTGTCCAGCACTGGTGTGGTGGTGGGCGCAACCGTATCCACCGAAAAAGTAAAACCTGCGGATACCGGCCCTTCTTCGCCGGAGCTTTTGGCATTGCGGAAGGTAAGGTTGTGCGCGCCTTCGGCCAAATCCGCGCCGGGCGTAAAGCTCCAATGGCCGGCCGCATCAACCGGCGCCGATCCAATCAATACGCCGTTATCGTAAATATTGACCTGTAATCCCGGGGCGGCGCTTGTGCCGGTGATGACGGGGCGGTTGTCGTTGGTTGTATCGCCCGCATTGATTCGGCCAATCACGGGGGCGACGTTGTCACTTACGCTGTCAAGGTTGGGCGAGCGCGTATCAAAATCATAGTTGTCGCGGGGAGTTCTCGATTTCCCCTTGCCGCCGCCGGACGATCCGCTAGCGGCTGCTGCCACACCCGCGCCACCAAGCAAAAGCGCAGGTAAAATCCACCCATATCCCATAGATTGTGTTTCCGCCGCGACCAAGGGTTCGTAATAAAAGCTGATGGATGTGGCTTCCGCGCTGGGCGATAAGGACATAGCGCTTTCTTCGGGCAGGGCGCGCCATGCCTCGCTGGTCAGCTTATCAATGAAAACAATCTCGTTGCACGTGCCGGAACCACAATTAAAATAATTTTGAATCCGCAGCTCTGTGCCATCGTCGAACGTAATCACCAGATCAGTGCCGTCTTGCATATAACTTGCGGCATGTCGTGTTGATTCCGTGATCTGGATGATGTCGCCGGGTTGGGGGGACAGCGTTGTGCTGCCGTCGCTCACAATTTTATTTCTAAGGGCGGATGTTTGAGTGTCGATAATTTGAATCTGGATGCTCATAGAATGTCTCCGCTCATTAGAAATTAAAATATTGATGACGTAGAAGTATCGAAATGCATCTTGATTTTAGGGAGATCTTTTTAGCAAACAAGCATGAGTACCCGCGTGTATCACGCAAGGTTCATGGGTATGCAGAAGAAAGTTTTTGATAAAATATTTAGATCAAAGAAAAGATATATTTAAAATCATTATTCCAATGATGGGCAATTTACAGCCTATTGATAGAAGGTGATATTTTCCGGGCAGATAACTTGCTTCGATTTATTGTCTGCGTCACTTGATGACGCGGTGTCCAGACCGGAAGCTGCCCACGATATCTCTAACATCCCGGACATGGTTGTGAAAAACTCATTGGATATGGCGGCCGATCTTTGGTGTTTTCTACTCAAATATTATAAAAATATACCAGAGAGAGCGGAATGCCCGAAGATGCGAAATTGGCCAGACTCATAGAGCTTTGGATTAGAACGGGAAGTATGGATGTCGAAAAAATGCAGAAAATAGATTTCAATACACCACAGGAAGACAGCGCTGCGCTGTACGCGGCGTAATTTCCGGAGTGTCATTATTTGACGGTAACGGCCTTGGTAATACCAGCCACGCCGCCGGAGCGGTTTAGAAGACGCAGAGCCAGAGTTTGTGGGGCGTGTCTCCGGTATCCCCCACGTACTTTACTGGATATAAAGTGTTGTGGATGGCTTGTATATCAATGGGTTAGGGGCGTTCTCGGACTGTGCCGGAAAGTAGATTGGTTGTGATTGGCAGACGCGCGACCCGGCTTTCTCCAATCGTAGTAGTTTCAATGGATTGTGCTGGTTTCAACATAAATGAAAACTTGACTTTCGCTCGATAATATAGGAATATAGTCTCCGTACAGGCCACAGGTGCGTCCAGCATCGTGGCCTTTTTCCATTTTACCAACACATTGGGATTCCGATGAAGATAGAGCTTTCCCAACCTTTTGCCGCGAATGGCAAAGTGGACGAATTCGACGTCAAGCAAATGAAAAAGGCTTTGAACCGCATTGGCTATTATCAGCCCTATGAAAAAGTGGGCATTACTGGAATCGCCGACATGGGCGTGTTCGATGCATTAAAGGCATTTCAAAAGGATCGCGGCCTTACAGCCAACGGCTCAGCTAAACCTGACGATGAAACTATCCACACCCTAAATAAGGAAACATCGAAAACTCCGAAGGGACAATATATCTGGCGCACAGTCGAAGATGACAAAGTCCGCAAAGGTCACGCTGAATTCAATCGTACCATCCGCGACTGGAGCGACGATCCAGATCCAGGAGAGGAATTCAACTGTCGTTGCTGGGCGGAGCCTGTCTCTGCAGTAGCGGGACTAAAGCAGGAAATAATAGAGCTTGCTAAAGATAGTAATAAACCATGGACTAATATGGATTTCGTATCACATTTTTATTTCGGCGGCGGTCAGGGAAAAACACTGACGGAAATTGGATTTTTAAATGCCGTAATCGACCATGCAAAGAAAACCATGTTCGAAAATGTGCTGCAGCAAGTCGCGGAAAAAGCAAAAAACACCCAAGAAGGTGTTTTTACCGGATCGTGGAGTAATTCATACCCGTTTGGCGATGTCATTTTCTCACTAGGTGGGGTTACTATTAAGGGTCGTTTTGGTGGGACAGTTAAAAAAGAAGATAACATTCTTATAATTGATGCACAGGCTGAATATGAATTTTCAGATACTTTTACCGATCCCCTGAATAAGAGACAAAAGAAAATAGGATCGTCTGCGCTTGAAGATATTCCTTACGATTTCTCAAAGCTGTGGTGGAATCCTGGCAACCTTGGCGCTGCTTATTTCGCGGCGGATACGGAATATATGGGAACGCCCTACGAAATAACGGGCCACTGGAAAACGAAAATTACCGGCTCAATCAGCGCTGGAAAATAGAAAGTCCAGAGAAAATCGATACAATCAAAAATATAGTCATACATGCTGAGATAATCAGCACAGCATTGCTAACCCATCCATACCGCAAATTTTCAGACAATGGCCAAGAGGGTAACTTGTAATGCTGCCTCCAGAGAATTTCGTACCATCCTAGCCCCATTATAAAGAAAAGATTGATAATCATAAGCCAGAGAAATTTATAACTTAAGCACCCATTATTAATCAGCGGGAAACATTCCTGAAACTCAAAAGCGATGGCGGAAAAAATAAAATAGCCCCCCATTGGAAGCAAAAGGTTTCTGCTTTTAGCCTTTGATGATATATTTGGTTTCATCCTAAAAATCGCGATAGGACCAGCAATCAGACATATGAATAGCGCCAGCTTCAAAAAAATTGATAAAAAATCCATTTTCAAAATTTATCATATTTTCTTAGAACCAAAACACATTCTTAATAATCTTGCCTAAATCACAGCGTGATAACAGCCGTTGTGGAAAATGGTTATGGATACAAATAGCGGCGCCCGTCGGGGAGTCTAAAGAGCGTAAGGATAGGATTTTTTGACCCTTTCGTCAGCTCCCAGCCTAATCTATCAGCTGGCGCGCAACATCAACGAGCCATGGGGTTTTAAGGCGGGACAAATTTTTTCTTATCTGCTTCCTGTCTGTTGATGACAGAAGTTTTCGACACCTCCTGAGTATGCCCTCATCTACGCAGTCCTTTCCTAAATAATCAAGCGCCTGCAATACGAGAAAACCTTTGCCGCCTTTCTGAAATGGCGGAACCCTTGTGCTTACGAGGATAATATGACCTTTCCCGAGATTAACCCTCTTTGCTTTTCCGGTGGTTGCAAAAACCGGCTTTGCGGGAACCTGTGTGGACAGGCCCAGCATATTAGCAGCCTGTGCGCCCGTTGGGCAGATCGTATCTCCGTTCTGACGGGCAATAGCTTGCGCAACCTCCAATCGGTCAGGCGACAAATCTCCCAGCTTGGGATGCTGGCGTGGCAAATCATAAAGGCCGCGACCGATGCGACGGATTGTATTGTCCTGCACTAAGCCGTGCAGGATGAAATCGACATTGCTTCGCTGCGCCAAATCCAGAAAATCTTTAGGCGTAAAGACCCAGCCACTGCCCTTCGATCGTATCCTCTTTATTACGCATTGTGCTGCAGATTTCATGGCTTTCAACCGACTTATATCTAAGATTATATGATATATTTTCTTAGATATAATATTAACAGAAAAAGCATATTTCTATGAAATTTTAAGGCCGTAGTTTATTTCTGTATGCCTTAAGGTACTATGAGTCCCCTAATAAGAGAAAATTTAAACCTGCCACGATAATGCCGGGATTTGGACTGGGAATACCGAGATATATTGCATATTTCAGAATGGTGGCCTGCTGCCAATACAATAGTTCTCTTGGCACCGACCCCGGCCCTCATGTAGTTTTACAAAAAACCTAAACAAAATTGAGTAATGTCATGGCGGAAGCCTATAACATCAATATATTCGTCCCTCATGGCGACCCCGAAGGGATACGGATTGTCAGTCTTAAGAACTGGACTGGCGAATGCCTGATTTTTCCGCGTGATAAATGGGACATCGCTTGTCAAGGGCCCGAGATGAAAAAACTCGGCGTTTATATCCTTTCCGGATACAAGGAATCCGATCCGGACATGCCAGTGTTTTACATCGGTCAGACAGACGATATCAAAGGACGCCTTGATCTCCATCGCAAGAAGAAGGATTTTTGGGATAAAGCGATTGTCTTTGTTTCCAACAATGATTTTTTGAACCGCGCTCACATTACCTGGCTTGAATGGTTCCTGCACAATAAAGCCACTTGTATGAAGTGCTGCAGGCTCGACAATCAGGTCGCCCCCATGGAACCCAGCATGTCGGAATCCGAGTGCGCAGACATGCAAGTATTCTCCCGTCAAATGCTGCAAATTCTGCCTTTGCTTGGTGTTCACGCATTTGAAGAACCCAAGACCTATCGCGCCCCAGTAAAGACGGCACCGGGAACAAAAGACTGGCGCTCAAATCCTGATCTCTGGGATGCGGTGATTGTGCCTGCGAAAGAAGATGGATTTCAGGAAACCTTCATTCAGGACAGGCAATGGTATGCCATCCGCATCGGCGGCGGCATGTTGGAGCGTTTAAAATATATCGCGGCCTATCGCGTAAAGCCGGTTATGGCCATCACCCATTATGCAGAAATTGACCGGATCGAACCTTATGGAGATACCGGGAAATATATCGTTTATTTTAAAGGTGCTGCACAAGAAATTAGCCCTATCAACTACGCTGACGCGCCATTACGCTGACGCGCCATCAGGCGCCATGCAGGGGCCGCGCTATACCAATATAAATCAGCTCAAATCTGCAAAAACGATTAGTGAACTTCTATTTGGAGAAGCTGAATAAAACGCCCCTGTATGGCCAACCACAAGTGAGGCCTAATAATTTGTTTTTCCTGTATATATTTGACATTCCTTCTTGATTGTTCCGCTATTTTCTCTTAATTTCTTACCAGTATTCGAGGAAATCATATGCAATCAGACATCATGACCATACGCGAAGTCGCGGAATATCTCCGCCTCAACGAAAAAACAACTTATCGTTATGTCGCTGAGGGCATTATTCCCGGCTTCAAAATTGGAGGGGCTTGGCGTTTTCGGCGCGATGAGGTCGAGGCGTGGACAAAGCAAGCAAGCAGGAAAACAGCATAGAAATGGTAATACGGCTCTATGCAATCAGAAAAGAAATTATAGGTAAAATTTTTGTCTAAGAACTCGCAAAATACAAAAACAGGCCTTTTGCCTGGAAGTCATTCCGGCATCCGCGACAATCATTTCCGCGGCAAAGTTTCTGATTTTTTAAAAGATAAGGTTTCGAAGGATAGTGCCTTATCTATCGTTTCGGCGTATTTCACAATTTATGCATACCAGGCACTTTCAGAACGCTTAAACACAATCGGAAATCTCCGTTTTCTTTTCGGAGAACCGCGCTTCATCTCGTCTCTTGATCCTGAGAAGACCGATAAAAAGTCATTCAAAATCGAAGATGAAGAACTTGAGCTTGCTAATCGGTTACAGCAGAAAGAAGTAGCAAGACGTTGCTCTGAATGGATTAAAGAAAAGGTAGAGATTAAGTCCATCCGCCAATCAAATCTTTTACATGGCAAACTTTATCATATTCATGATGGTCATCGTGAGCATGCGATCTTGGGGAGCTCGAATTTTACTTTAAGAGGCTTGGGTCTTGCTCCTACATCGAATATAGAATTGAATCTTGTCGTAGACAGCGACCGAGATCGCGCCGACCTACAAGCCTGGTTTGATCAGATATGGGATGACAATAATCTTGTTGCCGATGTGAAAACTGAGGTTTTATCTTATCTTGAACAGCTCTACGTCAATCATAGTCCAGAATTTATTTATTTCCTCACGCTCTTTAACATTTTCGAAAAGTTCCTGGCGGGGCAGCAAGAAGATTCTCATTTATTTGATCGGACAGAAATTATTGATACCGATGTTTGGAATGCTCTTTATGAGTTCCAAAAAGATGGCGTGAAGGGCGCAATTCACAAAATAAATTCTCACAACGGCTGCATCCTTGCCGATAGCGTCGGCTTAGGAAAAACATATTCAGCTCTGGCGATTATAAAATATTTTGAGTTGCGGAATCATCGCGTCCTGGTTCTCTGCCCTAAAAAACTAAGAGACAATTGGACACAGTACCTAGCGCAAAATAATAGCGAATTGAACCCATTTCTAAAAGACAGGTTTGGATATACCGTTCTTTCCCATACGGATCTTTCAAGAGAAAACGGCAAGGTTGACAGCGTTGATTTGTCAACGGTCAACTGGGGGAATTTTGACCTTATTGTTATTGATGAATCTCATAACTTCCGGAACAATACCAAGGGGAAAAAGGACGACGACGGGAACATCATCAAAAAAAGCCGATATGAACGGCTTATGCAAGACATCATAAAATCGGGCGTAAAAACGAAAGTTCTTCTGCTATCCGCCACTCCCGTAAACAATGATCTAAAAGATTTAAGAAATCAGATTTATTTTATCACCGAAGGCCGCGATCACGCATTCACGGAAAGCTTCGGCGTCGCCAGCATCAAGGAAACTCTGACGAATGCGCAACGTACTTTCATGGAATGGGCTAGGCGTTCTGGCGATAAAGATTCTCACGACCTTTTAGAGCGACTGCCCGCCGGATTTTTTAAATTATTGGATGAATTAACAATCGCTCGGTCACGCAAGCATATCCAAAAATATTACCGAGATTCGATTAATAAAATTGGGCATTTCCCAAAGCGCCTGAAGCCTCGCGCCGTCTTTACCGAGATCGATGCCAAGGGACGATTCATGTCCTATGACCGGTTAAATGATGAAATCCAGAATTATCAATTATCTCTCTTCAACCCGTCGCGCTATGTTCTGTTACAATATAAGGCAGATTATGAAGAACGTTCTGTCAGAAACTTCTCGCAGGCAGACCGAGAGCGGTTCCTCATTGGCATGATGAAAGTCAATTTCCTTAAGCGCCTAGAGAGTTCAGTGCGCGCTTTCGCCATCACAATGGAAAGAACCGTTGAAAAAATAGAATCCCTGGAAAAACGTTTGAAAGATTTCAAGGCCTATCAAAAAGAAAACGAAAATGACATTCAGGCGGACTTGTTCTCAGGGTCGGTAGAAGATGACGATGAGTTGCAGGATGCTTTCCAAGTTGGCAAGGCTCTGAAGTTTCACATGGCGCATTTAAATGTCGATGCTTGGCTTGCCGATCTTGCCAAAGATAAACAGCAGCTTTCCATGCTAGCGGAGACAGCTAGTGCGGTGACGGCGGAAAGAGATCAAAAACTTTCCGACCTCAAAGCGATTATTGCCGATAAAATCAGAAACCCTGCTGACAACATCAGGGGGGAGAAGAACAGGAAAGTTATCGTTTTTACGGCCTTTGCCGATACAGCGGAGTATCTGTACGAGGACATTTCCGTTTGGGCACGAGCAGAGTTGGGCATTCACAGCGCCATGGTTTCCGGTGGAGCAAAGCCAAACCGCACCACTTTTGGCAAGGCCGATTTCTCAAATATCCTGATAAACTTTTCTCCACGGGCCAAGCATCGTGCAAAAATGAAATCAATGCCCCAAGATGATGAAATCGATCTTCTGATTGCCACGGATTGTATTTCAGAAGGTCAAAACCTTCAGGACTGTGACTTCCTTATAAACTATGACATTCATTGGAATCCTGTTCGGATCATTCAACGCTTCGGTCGCATTGACCGTATCGGCAGCCTTAACAGTCAAATCCAGCTTGTGAATTTCTGGCCGACGCCCGATCTTAATAAATATATCAACCTGAAAAACAGGGTTGAGGCCCGAATGGCCTTGGTTGATATTGCCGCCACGGCGGAAGATAACATTCTACAGGCAAAAGATCTTGAAGAGTTGATCCGCGAGGATATGCGCTATCGCGATAAGCAGCTTCTCCGGTTGAAAGATGAAGTCTTGGATCTAGAAGATTTCAATGAAACTATTTCCTTGAATGAATTTACGCTCGATGATTTTAGGATGGAGCTTTCCAGCTACATTGAAGCGAACAGGAAAAAACTGGAGGAAGCACCGTTCGGTCTTTATGCTCTTGTGCCGCCGCATCCGGAAATTCAGGCCATCCAGCCGGGCGTTATATTCTGTCTGCGTCAGCGCGGGAATAGCGACGGCACAGAAGCGGTCAACCCTCTGCAACCTTATTATCTTGCCTATGTTAAAGAGAATAGCGAGGTTAGATATGGTTTTGCCCAATCCAAACAAATCCTCGATATTTTCCGCGCCGTCTGTTTGGGAAAAGGCGAGTCGTATAAAAAACTGTGTGATCTATTCGATGACGAGACAAATAACGGCGCCGATATGGTCCATTATACGGCCTTGCTGGAGAAAGCGGTAGAATCAATTCTGGCGCAATATAATAAACGGAATTTAGGAAATCTTCTTGCCAGTCGTGGCGGAAAACTGACAGAATCCGAATTGCAAGCCGGGTCAGCGGATGATTTTGAATTAATAACGTGGCTTATTATCAAGGCGCAGGATGGGAAATAAATATGGCGTCTAAACCGTCCTCACAGGAAATTCAAAACGATCTGGCTCTCTTCGGCAAAAAGCTCCTGAAAGAAGCCGCCATCAACTTTTTCGGAACGCTGGGCTATGCCAGCGGCAAAACTTTGGCGCTGGATTCCGCTGATACGAAAGATTTTCTGGCAATCATAGACCCACAGAAAAAGATTGATCCTGCAAAAGCATCCATCGAAGACTGGAAAAAGGTTCATTTCCTATTCCAGCTTACCAACGATGAAATTCCTACCCTGGCAGCGGGCCAGAAAGATCTTCTGGCCGGAAGCCGCGACTGGCAGCAGGGAATGATTGAATCCTTTGTCTTTCTGGCTATTGAGCTTTCCGGCGCTGACTGGTCGCGGACGCGCCTTGCCAATATCACCAGGGAAGTGAACCGGCGCTTTCCTATGCCTGTCATCATTCTCTTTAAGCATGAAAGGAAGCTGTCCCTTGTGGTGATTGACCGGCGCCCCAATAAAAAGGACGCCAGCCGCGACGTTATAGATGGCCGGATTTCAATCATCCGCGACATTGATCCGGAAAGCCCGCACCGGGCGCACATCGACATTCTTCAGGATATGGCGCTGTCCAACCTTGGTGGCCGTTATTCCCCTACGAATTTCCGGGCGCTGTATGATGCCTGGCTCCAGGTTCTCTCCGCGCAGGAACTGAACAAGCGGTTTTATGAAGAACTGGCCAACTGGTATTTTTGGGCCTTGCGGATAACGAACTTCCCGGAAGGACAACCGCTTGATTCCGACGACCGCCCGTCCGTTGCGGTTATCCGCCTTTTAACCCGGCTTATTTTTGTCTGGTTTGTAAAGGAAAAAGGATTGGTTCCGGAAGAGCTTTTCCTGAGAGAAAAAATAAAATTCCTGCTGGCCAGCGACCCGGCAAACAAACCGGATGACAGCACATATTATAAAGCGATCCTGCAAAATCTGTTTTTCGCCACTCTGAACACCGAGCAATCGGTGCGTGGCTGGAAGCAGAAGGAAAACGGAAAAGCCTCCACGGACAAATATTTGATCCATACAGTCTATCGTTACCGCGATTACTTTAAAAACCCCGATGAGGCATTGGAGCTGTTTTCTCATATACCATTCCTCAACGGCGGATTGTTTGAGTGCCTAGATCGCCGATTGTCGGAACAGGATGTTGCCCGCAACCCCGGCCTCGAAGATATGGCGGTAAAGGAAGGAAACGGCCTTGTCCTACGTGTTGACGGCTTTTCCGAACGCAAGGAGAACCCGCTCTGCGTCCCCAACAGGCTGTTTTTTGCCAGTGAAGAAACGGTTGATCTTAATACCGATTACGGCACGAAGGGAAAAACTTATAAGGCCAGTGGCCTGATTGAAATTTTCTCCCGTTATAAATTCACGGTCGAGGAAAACACGCCGGTTGAAGAGGAGGTGGCGCTCGATCCCGAACTTCTGGGCAAGGTCTTTGAAAACCTGCTGGCCAGCTATAACGAGGATACGAAGACCACGGCCCGCAAACTATCCGGCTCCTTCTATACGCCGCGTGAAGTCGTCGATTATATGGTCGATGAAGCCCTCATCGCGCATTTTGAAAAATTCCTGCAACCGCTCTCGGATGCCGATACGCTGGATACGCGGCTCAGAAGCCTTCTGTCCTATACTAAACCGGATCACGATTTTTCCGACACGGAAATCGAAGCCATTATCGAATCCATCGAAGGTCTGCGGGCACTCGACCCGGCTTGCGGCTCTGGTGCCTTTCCGATGGGATTGTTACAAAAACTTGTTCACGTTCTAAAAAAACTGGATCCTGACAATGCCCGGTGGAAAGCGCGGAACCGCGCGCCGCTGGAAGCGCAAAGGGCCGAAGCCAAAAAAATCCCCGACTCGCAATTGAAAGAGGAAAAAACCGACGAGGCGGAAAAGGCCCTGGACAAGCTTGATGAGGATTTCTCCGACACCCATTACGCCGATTATTCCCGGAAACTGTACCTGATCGAAAAATGCCTGTACGGCGTTGATATTCAGCCCATTGCCGTCCAGATCGCCAAGCTGCGCTTTTTCATTGCCCTAGTGGTCAGTCAGAGATTCAAGCCCAAGGCCAAAAACGGCAACATCACCGCCCTGCCGAACCTGGAAACCAAGCTGGTGGCGGCGGATAGCCTTATGCCCATCGACCGCCCGGCGCAGGGTGGCCTGCGCGATCCCCGTATCGGGGAAAAGGAACTGGAATTGCGGGAGGCCGGCGGACGCTATTTCGCCGCCCGTACAGGGAAGACGAAACGCAAATGGAAAAATGCCATTTATACCCTACGCGATGAACTGGCCGACCTTCTGGAGAAAGACCTGTTTCTTGAATCCGCATCGGCACAGCAACTCGCGCATTGGGATCCGTTCGACCAAAACGCCGCCGCAGGATTTTTTGATTCCGAATGGATGTTCCAGCTAACGGACGGGTTCGATATTGTGATCGGCAATCCGCCTTATGTCAGACAGGAAGAGATAAAACATTTAAAAGATAATCTCAAGAAACACTATGAGTGCTACAGCGGGACGGCAGACTTGTATGTATATTTCTATGAGCAGTCGATCAAATTTCTGAAACCCGGCGGCGCTTTTGCCTTTATCACGTCGAACAAATGGTATCGTGCCAAATACGGCGAAAAACTCCGCGCCTGGATGAACAGTCACACCCAGATCCGGCGTCTGATCGATTTTGGCGATGCGAATGTTTTTACGGCGATTGCATATCCAACGATTGTTATTGCAACAAGGCGCAGAAAACACATTATTCGCCCGTTGAAATCAGATCAAATTATGGCGCTGAATTGGACAAGTGATCGACCTGTAGAAACATTTGCCTCTGTTTTTGAAAAAGAGTCATTTACGGTATCTCAAGAAGAGTTAGATGTTTCTGGCTGGCAAATTGAAACGCCTTTGAAGAAAAATCTTCTTGATCGTATCCGTTCTCTTGGAAAACCGCTTGGGAAATACTGCAATCAGCAGGTTTTTTATGGAATTAAGACAGGTTTTAATAAGGCATTCGAAATTGATACAACTATAAAAGATCGGCTTATTGCGGAAGATAAGAAATCGCAGCTTATTATAAAACCATTTTTGAGGGGCAGAGATATAAAAAGGTGGCATGTAGAATCTCAGGAAAAGTGGCTGATATTTACACGCCGTGGAATTAATATAGATGAATATCCGGCTGTTCTTTCTTATCTAGAAGGATTTAAAAAAGAACTGACCCCAAAACCTGCCGATTGGGAGGAAAAGAAAAAGGGGAAATGGCCAGGAAGAAAATCCGGTTCTTACAAATGGTATGAGATACAGGATAATATTGCCTACTGGCAGGGATTCGAGAAGCCTAAAATTTTTGTGCCCGCCATACAAAATGGTGTCCATTACGCGCCAGATTTAGAGGGTTATTACGGCAACGATAAAACCAATATTATTGTTTCCGATGACTGGAAATATTTGTCTGCTGTATTGAATTCGTCCATTTCGTGGTGGGTTTCTCAACAAACATTCTCCAGTAAGCAGGGTGGTTTTTATGAATTCAAACCAATGTATATATCCGATTTACCCATTCCAGCGGCAAAAGCAGAACATAAGGAAATCATAGAAACAATTGTCCATGCCTTGCTTGAACCCCGAAGTGAAGTTTATAAATTTGAACAATTATCAAATGCCTTTGTGTACGAACTTTTCTTCCCGGAAGAGTTACATGCCAAAAAACTCCGGTTTTTCGATGCAGCGGAAAAGGCTGGTATTCTGAAACTATCCGGTCTAAAAGGTGACGCGCTCCGGAAGGAAGCAAAAATCCTGGCGGACAAGATATTCAGCACCAGCCATCCGCTCTATGCCATGCTGTTCGACCTACAGGCGCTGGACATTGTGCGTATCATCGAGGGCAAGGAGTAATGGCCATGCGCATCAAGCGCCTGTCCCTCAATAATTTCCGTGCTTTTCCCGGACCCGGCCATCATTTCGACCTGAAAGGCAAAAACCTGCTGGTCTATGGCGAAAACGGCGCCGGGAAGTCATCGGTGTTTCATGCACTACGCGCTTTTTTCTCTTTCAGGCCATGGCGGGTGCTGGGTTTTTATAACAATGTCTTTTCCGGGTTGACTGATTGTTCCGTTCAGGTCGAGTTCATGGACGGCTCAACGGCGGTTTGGGATGGCACAGGGCATCCCGGCAACATTGCAGCAGGTAACCAGACCGTAAAAGATGCAGCGCTTTACCGTTCCTGCCTCGATTACAAATCTTTGCTGGAAACGAATCTTTCCCATGGCCCGGATGAGATCAATCTTTTCGACATCGCGGTACGCCGCCTGCTGCACAGCTATTCTGTAACCGTAGCGGGAGGAACATCGAAAACCGTCCGCGAACTATGGAACGATGTGCGAAGAGCGCTGGATGATATTCAGAGGGCCCGCCGCGTTAGCCAGCGTATGGTTGATAATATTAATGCCGCCTGCGCCACTTTTAATGATGGTTTCCGGCAGGCAATTGTTGTTTTACCGCCGCATATAAAGACCCTTCTATCTGACCTGCTCCATGCCGATATAGATATTGGGAATTCTTCTTTTCCTGGCGTTACTTATAATCAAGGCAGCCGAAATCTGGACGGGATGACTTTAACCCTGCCGGTGCAATTCCGGACCCACCCTTTAGATCGGCCACAATACTTTCTCAACGAAGCCAGGCTGTCGGCGCTGGGACTAGCCATATACCTCGCCGGTCGCCTTGCCTGCGTTCCCGCCGGGACGACAGCAAACATCCTTAAACTGTTGGTGCTGGACGATGTCCTGATAGGCCTCGACCATTCAAACCGCTTGCCTGTTCTGGAAGTTCTGCAAAAACATTTTTCAGACTGGCAGATTATTCTTCTGACTCACGACCGTGTTTGGTTCGATATGGCGGATGATTATCTGGAACCCAGCAAGCAATGGGAGTGGTGTAAGATATTTGAACATAGGGATGGACCTATCCCTTCCCCTTTTATTCAACCTAAAAATCCACCAGTCAATGGAACCGCTGCAACGTATTTTGCACAGGCGCAAGACTTTTTTACAAATCATCACGATTTTGCGGCTGCCACATATGCACGGATCGCATTTGAGATGGCGACTAAGAAGTTTTGTGACAATAAAAAAATTCCAATTCGGTATCATGAAAATTATAAAAACTTAAAAACGGAAGATTTATTGGATGGAATATTATTATGGATTCCTGGAAAGGCTCCTAGGTGGAATGGTCTAGTAGCAAAAGTCAACGCGGTAAAAGTATGTAGAAATGTTGTTCTCAATCCTTATTCTCACGCTGCTCCACCGACATTAGCTTCGGCTGAAATAAAAAATGCTCTTGATGCAGTCGATGATCTTATGAAAGCCATGTCAGCAAAGGACTGCCCATGAACGCTGAAAGATCACACAGGGCCGCCTTCGGAAAATGGGGACAGGCTGGTGTTCCTCAGAAGGGCTGGAGTTGCGACGGCATGGAAGATCTTGGCGAACCCTCCGCCATTTGTGAAATGTGCGAAACCCAGGAAATCCGCTATGTTCATCATATGAGCCATCCCCGTTTTCCGGGCGGTCTGGCTGTCGGTTGCGTCTGCGCCGGAAAAATGGAGGAGGATTATAAAAACGCGCAAAACCGGGAGCGTGATTTAAGAAATCTTGCCAAGCGGCAACAAAACTGGTCACGGCGCACATGGCGGCAATCCATGCGTGGGAACTATTACATGAACGTGGATGGCTTTAATCTGACTCTTACAGAGAACAGCAGAGGCCCAAAGAAATCATGGTCTATTCGCGTTGTTAATCGCACAACACAAAAAGAACAATATTCAAAACAGAAATATGAAACTCTCGAAAATGCTAAAGTCGCTGCTTGGAAGGCTTTGCTCTGGGCAAAGAAAAATCTGTAATAAGCTTTAATCAAGGTTTTTCCGCTGCACGTTAATCTGCCGCAGCAGGGTCGGCAGCGTGGCTGACCATAGCAGGGAAAAACAGGCGATAAAAGAAAAAGCGGAGGAGAGAATTTTGATGTGCATCTCGGCGCCCGTGACAGGCTCATCCAGGCTCAGCCATTTCAAAACGACTGCAAGAATTAGGGCAAGGTAATAAGACCAGAAGATCATGGCCTGACCATCGATCAAGTGCATATCATCCGATTTTATGATTTTCTCCATCCGTTTTCTTTCGGCTTCATCCTTGTAATCGGACTGGCTCAGGGAGGGACGAGATGATAAAACAGCGGAAATGGCTAGGGAAATCCCGATCAGTATTGACAAGATGGTCGCCAGTAAATCGGTCAAAGGTATGAATTTAAGGGGCGAGCCATAAGCCAGATAGGCGACGTATGCCGATACGCCGACAGCAATCAAAAGCCACACTATCTTTCTTATCGATACCGGCATATCACCATTCCAAAGCCTTGTTTGCTTGCAGTTCGTCGTAAAAGATCTTCAGTTCGTGTTTTGTGTGCTGGGGACAAATGCTGTTTGCAAATGTTTTCAGCTTCACGCCCTTGGTAACTTTCAGCTTGAGATTTGAAATTTTACTCTCATCCTCAAGAGTGATTGTGTACTCACCAATATCGCCTTCGATGATGGTTTTGCCAATATCCGTTAACCACTCATCTTTTCGAATCTCCTCCTTCTTGAACCGGCCACGGTTCAATACCAGCCGTCCGCTGGTATTTGCCCGCTTTCTGATATTTTCTGCATCTGCGGGCGTACCAAATATTTTACGGACAAATCCGGCGCCTGGCATTGTGGTTCCGTCTGCGATTTTATCAAACGTAGCCAGATAGCTTGTGACAGACAGGTCGATGCTTTTCACACCGACTTCCTGGATTTTTTCAATCTCGGTTTTATTGGCGACATCACTGACCTTGAAAGCAAAGTCAGAAGCAAGGACGCCTGCTTTTATGCCGAGTGTACAGATAATATTATGAACCAGGCTATCCCGGTTGCCGAGATTGCAGGCGATAATGTGATTGTTCGCAATGAACAGCATCACTTCTTCGTTAAGAAATTCTGAATTTTCCGGTGGAGAATGCTCTTCCACATCGATGGTCTGGTCAGATTTTTGCAAGTTTATGATACCGGTGGGACCAGCTTCCGAGGCTGTCAAGCGAACAAAGGTTCCGGAGCCGTTGGCAGGCGTATCAACCTGGGCCAGCCGATATGTTCTTAACAAATCAGCCTGATAAATACGGTCATTATGATTCGGCAGATTCTGAATAATCCCTGCAACAACCTGCTCCATACTGCCATTATAGCCGTCAGGGAAATAAGTCTTTTTCAAAACAAGGGTCTTGTATTTTTCTGCCATTTCTTCCTCGTATCATCAGGTTAACGTGCCAATAGTTGCGGCAAAGTTTAAGGCTAGGAACCTTTCCACAGCTTTTGTCTGAATTATCATTGGGCTTTCCGTTATTTATACAGACTGAAGATTGTAAAGAAAACAGGAAATGTTTGCGTTTTGTTCTCTTTTCTATACAATTTCATAATTTCCGCGCAGAAAAAGGCGCAGAGCAGGGATCATTGAGGAACAACGTGTCGTTGAAATTTGATGAAATTGGCCAATGGTCGGAACTGAAGCTGGAGATCGTCGAAAAGTACGGTAAGGCCTATACCGGCACCCTAAAAAATACGACTTTGAAAAAATATTACATTGATGCTTTCAGCGGTGCTGGCATTCATGTTTCAAAAAAGACAGGCGAAGAGATCAAGGGAAGCCCGGCCAGAGCAATGGAAATCGATCCGCCTTTCGACGGATATTATTTCATCGATCTAAATCCTGAAAAAACAGAACATCTCGGTAAGCTAACCGAGGGCAAACAACATAATATTTCCATTCATACTGGCGACTGCAATGAGTATCTGACGAAACAGGTTTTACCCAATATCCAATACGATAAATATAATCGCGCTTTGTGTCTTCTGGATCCCTACGGTCTGCATCTTGACTGGAATGTCATTCAAATGGCCGGGCAATCTCGTGCTGTGGACATGTTTTTGAATTTTCCAGTCATGGATATGAACAGGAACGCTATTTGGAAGAATCCGGAGGACAGTCGTATCCGTCAAGAGGACAGGGATCGCATGACCGCATTTTGGGGAGATGAATCCTGGCGCACGGCAGCATATAGGGAGGAGCCTGATCTTTTCGGCCTGCAGACTAAAAAACAGGAAAACGAAGACGTTGTTGCAGCCTTTGTTGAAAGGCTCAAGAAAACAGCAGGTTTTCGCTATGTTGCGAAGCCTCTATCTATGAAAAATTCAAACAATGCTGTAGTCTATTATTTGATATTCGCGTCCGGAAATAATCTGGCGGACAAAATCATAACCGATATTTTCAAGAAGTATGAGTAAATGGCGCAGTCGTCAATAGAATGGACAGAACTTACATGGAATCCGGTAACCGGCTGCACCAAAATCAGTCCTGGGTGCAAATTTTGCTATGCCGAAAAATTTGCCAAGCGTTTGGAATCTATGGGTGTTGAGAACTATCGGAATGGTTTCAAGTTAACTTTGCATCCCCACATGCTGGACAAACCCCTATCATGGAAAAAACCATCAATCATATTTGTAAACTCCATGAGCGATCTTTTTCACAAAGATGTTCCTGATAAATTTATCATGAAAGTTTTTAAAACAATGAATGAAGCACATTGGCACCAGTTCCAGGTTTTGACAAAAAGACCTGAGCGGGTACTAGAAATGAATGAACGTTTAAATTGGACGCCAAATATATGGATGGGAACAAGCGTTGAGAATGAAGACTACACAGATAGAATTGATTATCTGAGACAAACATCTGCATATATTAAATTTCTGTCGCTAGAGCCACTTTTAGGCCCACTGAAAAAGCTCAAACTTTCCAATATTGATTGGGTAATTGTTGGAGGGGAGTCGGGATGGAAGGCGCGGCCTATGGAACCTGAATGGGTTTTGGATATAAAAAGGCAGTGTAAAAAACGGAAAGTTCCCTTCTTTTTCAAGCAATGGGGAGGAACAAATAAGAAGAAAGCAGGTCGCTTACTTGAAGGACGTACTTGGGATGAGATGCCAAAACTTCCAGAAGTAGCATAAGTTATTTGTTATTGCTTCTTCAGCCACTCCTCTAGCCTGCGCGTGGCAATAACGTCATCGCGATTATAAGTCAGGATGGCTTGCTTCATGGCCTCTTTCTTCGTGGCATCGGGCTCATTCAGGAAATTCACATACTGGACAACCGACCATTGAGATCCGGATTCATCATCCTCCCACTGGAAGTCCACCAGTTTTTCATGCTTGCAGATAGGTTTCAGGCCGTAGCCTGCGACGGGTAGCACAAGGCAATCCTTAACAGGTTTTTGTAAATCAAATAACGGCCCATTTTCATCATCCAGCAGCCATGTGACAGTTGGATGCGCTTCCATGCCATAGCGCGCTGCATATTCTTTGATCTTGGTGCGCTCGTAACTTGAATAATGTATCAATTTCAAGTTTGGCCATGCGCGCCTGTATTCTTCGACCTTAGCCAGAAAGCCATCCCATCCCTGGCGGTCGGCATCGTGATGATCTGTCCATATATAATCAAAATTGTCCTTGCTATATCCCGGCTTTAAAAGACCCCAGAGGTACACATGGTCTTCGCAATGCGGCGTCAACGGATTGGCTTCGATATCAAAATGAACCCATGTGCCACCCGGCAGGACAATATCCTTGAGCTTGAACATCTCACCCGTCTTCCAGGCTCTCGCCTGCAGGACAGTGCGCTGCTTCTTCTCATACCCCTTCAAATAGGGGATATCAGGGATGGCAGTGGGATCGGCTTGCGCCAGCGCACTTATGGTCGTGATGCCAAATTTTTCAAGCCCTTCGCATTGCGTCTCTCGATGCCATACACCAGCGTCAATTCTTCCTGCCCAACAAAGACAGGCTTGCAGACATCATAGAATGGGCAAATTTTACATTTACTTTCACTGTAGCGGACCAATGGCGGTTCTTTTTCTGACAATACAGAACGGATCTCAGTGACATAGGTATTCACGTCTGGATTAGATTCATCTCCGACTTCGACAACGTCTCCCGTTCCCAGATAGGCCAACGCAGGCAGATCATTTTTAAGGAGGCGGCGATAAAATCCCAACTGTATGGCAATCTCCTTATCGACCTTTCGTGCCAGCTTTGCATCGGCAGCCTGATAACGCCCGTCTGGTTGGCGGATAAGAAAATCCGGATAGCCGACAAACTGTTCCGCCTCATCCCGCAACCGTGCCTGATAGATAATGGGCGCACCCTCTGCCATCAGCGTTTGCGTATGCTCAGGGGATTGCGCTGTTACAATTTTCGCTGTCTCGGCAAGCTGGGCGTAGATCGATTGCTCATAGGCATTGCCCATTGAAACGACCATGGCATCAAATGGATTGAGCGCCGCAGCCCCCATACCGAGCGGTGGGTTATGTTCATACCAAACGCGCCGGGCGCATTGATACAAGGGTTGAGCATCACTGGGATTAATCCATACCATAATCAAACAATAAAGGATTATAAGCCCTATCGAAAGCAATGAAATAATCAGCTTATTTCCTGGCTTCTTCCGGCAATTCACGCCTTCATGCCAAGCATGGCAGAGATTCCGATATATCAGGTCTATACACCCGACAGCGATGCTGGGAATGCGTTTCTGGCGGAATACGGCCTGTCGTGGGAACAGGTTGGCATTGCCGTGCAACGTTATACGGAACAGAAGAATACGACCTTAGGAACAATAATTGGTGCCAGTATTGATGGGGTGATCTTTACGCCCGTTAAAGACTGGCAACGCGACAAGGGCCTTATCGATATCACCATTGTGCCGTGGCACGACATTTTTGATTTGTGCCGCTCAATACTTGACGATTTCTGAGCAATAAAACGTTCCCCATCTGGCAAAGTACAAATACTGCTGGCGGGGATGATGCGCTTGCGTATTTTTCTGGCCCGTTTTGTTTGCCCGTAATGTCAATCAGACCGCGCCTAGTTGACAGATAATCTTAATAAAATCAGCAATATCACAGTAATCCTGTCAACCAAGTTTCACGGGCTGGCGCTAGAAATCAATCGAAAGTCAGCCGCCCCTATGCGGTTGCGCCGGACAGTACCTTTTTTGGCACAGGGAGGCGCGCCGGCGCGGCATACGGACCGACGAAGCAAAACAGCCGCCGATTGTCCGGCGGCTGCGTGGGGCGATCCTGCGTTAAATGTGCGGGATTATGATTGCGCGGCAGAGTGTACGGGCAGCATCGTCCCAGCCCGGCGTGGTCGTATCAGCCGAAAGGTCAAGAATCTCGCTCAGGCGGTGCGCAATGAGGAAGCGGACATCATCCTCAGGGCCGTATTCGTTAAAGCTGTCATAAAGCCTGTCATCGCCCAGGATATTGTAGAGATCCTGCTCCGCTCGGGTGCGCGGGAGTTCCGCCTTCATCAGCGCCTCAAGGCGTTGCGCCTTCTTTATCGTATGCGGTATAGCCCATGTTCCCATCGCGCTGGCTCCTTTGTTACAAGGACATGAACGCTTGGAAACGACCGGGAGTCGACGGGAATGAATGATCATTTCATTGCTTTCGCAGCTGGACAGAACCGCGCCGAAAGGCAAAGGGGATGCGGGGATCCATATCCCCGCATCCCTTCCTTTAGGAAGGGGGAGAGAGTAATATCTGGAAAAGCGACAAAAGATAAATGAATACAATGGCTTTTATCCAGATCGGCAGTCTGTCACGCCAGATTGTCAAAAAATCTGGATCTGCGCTAAGGCATTGATCCTGCTTCTATAAATTTCCGCCCTTTTGCAGATCTGACTTGCTGGCCGCAGATCTGCGTTTATCACATCTCATTGTATGTATCAAAAACCATTCTTGCGGGCGTTATTTCTGTTTCGTAACTTCGTCGTATTTGTGCGAAAAAGAACGAGATACGATTGAAAAAGCGCCGCGACCTTAGCGAATACAAACAGAAGTTTGAAAATGATCCGGCTGACGTGCATGCACTGATCGGCGGCCTTAAAATTGTTATTGATACCTATAACTATGCCACAGGCAGAAACGTAGGCTGGATCTATCGCGGTTTCTTGCAAAACCTAGGCCCTAAGGCTAGGACCAGAATAGAAGCATGGAATCTTGGGCTATTTGTGGCCTTACTTATGGGGCATGGCGCCAATATTAATCAGCTTTCCAAGGCCATGGGCGACTGGGACGGCACTTCAATGTCGAGCATCAAACGTGGCTATTATCGTGTGCGCGATGAATATGGTCTGAAGTCAGATGCTTCATGCTTAGAAAATCATGAGTTTGTACAGGATGCATTGTTTGTTATCCATCTTCTCGAAGATAAAACAAAGAAACCGTTTCCCAGGCATAAGCAATATGAAGAAACCTATCAGGCCTTTCACAAAGCCAAAGAATTCACTAAAAGAAAAATTCAAAAAGCCCTGGACCTGAAAATACAGATTGGCCTTGTCGTTCTAGAGCAGGAAGAACGGCAAAAAAAGAAAGCATAAAAGAACAGAAACAATTTATAAAACCGGTTCAAAAAATTTGGACCGGTTCAATTATTTTTACCTCATTCTCACATTTTTGAAACAGAGTCATTCTCTTCTCACTCAGCGCATTAAAGTGCGAATTATCCAACAGAGATGAGGAGAACCCCCAAATGACCGACAAGACCTTTATCAATCAAAAAGAATTATCCGAACGCTGGAAAATATCGCCGCGCACGCTGGAACGCTGGCGCTGGCTGGGCACGGGGCCGGATTATCACAAGATCGGCGGGCGCGTAATCTATCGCCTGGCGGACATCGAAACTTGGGAAAAGGAACGCAGCTTTAACTGCACCGCCCAGCAGGCCGGTTTGTAATTCCCACCTTTTCATTGCCAGTGCGATAGCCATGACCCTTGATTTTAATATATGCACCGACACCCCTTCGCGGGAGGAGATAAAGACAGAGATGCTCGTGCACCTGCTGGACATCTTGCGCTATCTCTTCCCAGCGGGACGTATAAAAGGCGATAATTATGAAATTGGCAATATAAGTGGAAGGCCAGGGCAGAGTCTGAAAATTAGTCTGCACGGGGATAAGGCGGGTCTCTGGCATGATTTTGCCACGGGAGAAAGCGGCGATATCTTCAGCCTCTGGGCCGCCCGTCACAATTTTGATTGTTGTACAGAATTCAAAAAGGTTCTGGAATCAATACAAAACTATATCGGAATGCGGTCAGCACCAACGCACAAGCCATCAAAAATTTCAATAGAGACAGGCCGGTGGCACTATTGCGATATAGAGGGTAAGCCCATCGTCACCATGCACAGGTATGACAAGGCCAATGGCAGCAAAGAATTCAGGCCGTGGGATGTCAAAGCAAAGAAATGGCGAATGCCGTCCATCCGCCCCCTCTATAATCTTCCGGGCATCGCCAGCAGTGAATATCTTGTTTTTGTCGAAGGTGAAAAATGCGCTCAGGCCCTGATCGATATGGGCATCTATGCCACGACAACCATGGGCGGCGCAAACATGTCGCCGAGCAAGACGGATTTAACCCCAATGGCTGGAAAGCATGTGACGATCTGGCCGGATAATGATCCTGCTGGAGAGAAATATGCCGAGGCCATGAGAAAAGCCCTGGAACATGTGGGAGCCGCCTCCATCAACATTCTCCAACCACCGCCTGACAAGCCGCTCAAATGGGATGCTGCCGATGCTGTCGCGGAAGGCATGGATATAGCAGCCTTCCTGAAGGGGAGCTCTGGCCCTGTTAATCAGCCTTCGGAGCGAAAATCCCCATATAAAGCTTATTCCCTCGGCAGCCTGCTAAACGACCCGGATCCCATGCCGGATGACCTGATCTCAAAACGGCTTTTGACACCTGGCGGCATGCTGGTGATCGCGGGGGCGCCGAAGGTGGGGAAAAGTGATTTAGTTCTGTCTTTTCTGGTTCGCATGGCCGCCGGAGTTCCATTTCTTGGGTTCGAGTCGCCTCGACCTCTACGGATTTTGTATTTACAGGCCGAAATCCAGAAACCCTATCTGTCGGAGCGGCTGCGCTTGATGGATCTTTCTGAGGATATTATCGAGAAGGCTTGTAACAATCTGTTCATCACGCCGCAGATGAGGTTGCTGCTTAATGAAGACGGTGTCGCTGCCGTCAAAGACATCATCGCGGAAAGTTTTCTGGATGCGCCGCCCGATGTGATCGTTATAGACCCGATCCGCAACGTGTTTGACGGCGGCCCGAATGACAGCGGCCTGGGTGAGAATGATAACAACGCGATGATGTTCTTTTTGCGGGAACGCGTTGAGCGGTTGCGGCTTGAAACCAATCCCGATGCCGGGATCATCCTCATCCACCATACGCGCAAGGCGATGAAAGGCGGCGGCGAGGATCCCTTCCAGACCTTGAGCGGCGCCAGCGCGTTGCGCGGCTATTACACCAGCGGTATGGTCATCTTTCGCCCGCAGGATGACAAGTCGGAACGATGCCTCGTTTTTGAACTCCGCAACGGCCCCGGCATCCCGGCCATGCTCATAGACAAGCAGGATGGGAAATGGATTGAACTGGACCGGAATAAACGACCGATTGTCCGTGAGAATTATAACGAAAAGCTGCGCGCCGAACGTCTCCGCGCCCAGGATCAGGTCATCCGCCGCCTGTATGAAGATGCTCTTGAAGGCATGCTTTATACGATGGAGCAGTTCAGCCAGAAATATGAGGATGTCGATGGTCTCGGCAGCCAAAGCACAATCCAGCGCCGTATCAAGACGGCTATGACACGCGGGTATATAAAATCTTTTAAAGGCAAACATCCGCTTACAGAAGCTAATGCCCAGCGCAGCAAGTACGGATTTCTGTGTGTTGAGGGTATGGAGATCTGGCAGCAGAAAACTGATGAAGAAACAGGCGAAATTACCCAGACCAGCATTCCTGTCCCGCCCACCCATTTCGTCGAACAGGGAACAGGTATCGTAAAACAGGTCGAAAACCCCGAAATATGGGTCTATCCACCCGATCCCGGCGATACGTCAAACATCCTGCAGGAATAGAGAAAAATTCACTCGACTTCCCCGCCAACCGAAGCATGCATGACACGAACGATTGATAAGAAAGGAGATCATTTTATGAGCGATACGGTTCTTAAACAAATCACGGCGCTGGCCAGCATGGATATCGCCACGCTGAAGGCAACATGGCGCGACCTCTATAAAACAGAGCCGCCGAAATTCAACCGCGCCAATATCGAAAGGCGACTGGCATACCGCATACAGGAAATCGCCTATGGCGGCCTGCCTGCCGAGATCAAAGCCCAGATCACCCAGATGCGCCGCCAGATGGAGGCAGGCACTCGCCAGAAAGATAATTTAGGCCCGCCGCCTAGTACCGTCCTCGTGCGGGAATACCAGGGCATCGAACACCGCGTGACGGTTCTTGACGGCGGTTTTGAATATCAAGGACGCCGCTATTCCAGCCTGTCTGTCATCGCCCGCGCCATTACCGGAACGCAATGGTCCGGCCCGCTCTTTTTCGGCCTTAAGAGGTAATGATGAAAACAGAAAAGCCACAAAAACGCTGCGCTATATATACGCGCAAATCATCCGATGAAGGCCTGGATCAGGATTTCAATTCGCTCGATGCCCAGCGCGAAGCCGCCGAGCATCACATCAGGGCACAGGCGCATGAAGGCTGGACCATATTGCCGGATCGTTACGATGACGGTGGCTTTTCCGGCGGGTCGATGGAACGGCCAGCACTGCGCCGCCTTATGCAGGACATCGAGGCCGGGAAGATTGATGTGATCGTCGTTTATAAAATCGACCGCCTGTCACGCTCTATGGCTGATTTCATGAAGATTATGGGGGTATTCGACCGCCACAAGGTCTCGTTTGTATCCGTGACCCAGCATTTCAACACCGACACCTCCATGGGCCGCCTGATCCTCAACATCCTGCAATCTTTCGCGCAGTTCGAACGCGAAATGACCACCGAACGCATCCGCGATAAATTCGCTGCCTCAAAACGCAAGGGCATGTGGATGGGCGGCGTACCGCCTCTGGGTTACGATGTCCGCAACCGCAAACTTGAAGAAAGCCTCGCCGAGGCCGAGATCGTCCGCTATATCTTCCGCCGTTATCTGGAACTTGGATCGGCAACCCTTCTGATCGATGACCTCGCGGAGAAAGGGTATAAATCCAAAAGCTGGACATCCGGATCGGGGCGTGTACGCGAAGGCCAGCCGATCCTGAAAAGTGGCCTTTATCAGATCCTCGGAAATCCCATTTATATTGGCAAGATCCGGCATAAAGATAAAATCTATGATGGCGAACACAAAGGCATTATCGATCCCGCCCTGTTCGAACAGGTACGGAATATCATGGAAACCCGCGCGCCGAATTCTTCGCCCGCTCGCAAAACGACAACGACTTATCTGCTGCGCGGCCTCGTGTTTGATCCGGACGGCTACGCCATGACTTGCGGAGCCTGCAAGGGCAATGGCCGTCGCTATAAATATTACGTCAGCACCCAGGCCGTGAAAAACAATTATGCCGCCAGCCCCATAAAATCCGTCTCCGGTGAAGTTCTGGAATCCACCATCATCGCCCAGCTGCGCCGCCTATTATCGCGCCCTGCATGGGCTGTAAAAGCCATGGAGGCACTGAAAGACAAGGAGAGCGGCTTGACCGAACAGCAGATTTTCCATGCGCTAGAAGATTTCGACGCCCTCTGGGACGAACTCTTCCCGGCGGAGCAGCAACGCCTTATTCAACTGCTGATCCAGCGAATCGTCGTCCACAAAGATAGGCTCCAGATCACACTCCATCCGACTGGCATGGCCAGCCTGCTGCATGAAATCATCCCCGGCATACCCGCCAATACAAAAATCGATCATGCCGCGCCCGTTACCTTCGACATCCCGATCCAATTCAAAATTCGCGGCGGACGGCGTTATATCATGACCCCGGACGGGCAGGACATCGCCCCGCCCAAAATGCAGAAACTCGAAAGCAATATGATCAAGGCCCTCATCCAGGGCCACGGCTTCCAGCACATGCTGGACCGTGATCCGGATTTAACGGTCATGAAACTAGCCGAACGCAAAAAACTCGACCACGGCTATATCGCTAAATCCATCCGTATGACGCAGCTGGCCCCGGATATTATTGAAGCCATTCTTGCAGGGCGACAGCCACAATCCCTGACCTTGGCCGACCTTATGCGGCCTTTCCCGGATGCGTGGCAGGAGCAGAGGCAATATTTTGGATTTTGATCAGAAGTCTATTTTAGCACCGATCTTTTTAAATTCTTGTTTCGCAGCCTCTATGGCCTCAGGCGCTGCATGTCCTGTGATACGCCAGGACGTATCATGCCGGACATAGCGTTCATTCTCCAGCCTGTTTGCCGACAGCCAATTGAAAGATCCTTCAATGATTTCGGCATTCCCGATGATCAGAGTCTTGTTGTGCATATTGGTGACAGGGAAAACTTTCCCTCCCGCTTTTCTCATTTCGTCAATGGCATTTGCCGCACGATGACTTGGATCACGAAGGGAAAGTTCACCGTCTACAATAATCCATACATTGGCACCGCGCTCTTTTACAACGGTAGAAACAAGAGCAGGAAGTCCATCGGCCTCAATGGCTTTCATTGTAATCCAAGGGGAAGCTATGACCACGGTCTCACCCGCTTTTATATTGGCCAAAGCGCCACGCAACGCCTGGCGATGGCCTTCAAGCGTTGATATCCGCGCTGCCTGAACCAATAATTCCTGCGGGAAATGATAATTCCCGCCGACATCGGAAAGCTCGTTACCCGCGTCCGCAAGCAATATTCTGCCGAGAATAGAAGACGGCGCATTGTCGCCGCGGCGGAAGAGCCGCATATCGCCAATAACAACAAAAGAATCCTGCGCCCGTGAAACGGCGACATTGAGCATGTTGGGCTTGCGATCAAAGAACAGGCCTTTCGCCGTATCCGCATTATAGACCGGCGAGAAGACGATAATCGGTTTTTGCGCGCCTTGCAGGCGATGCACCGTGCCGACCGTGATGCCGGATCGCAAACCCGCCCTTGCCAGTGCCGCCTCTATCTCCTGCGCTTGCATGCGGAACGGGGTGACGATGGCGACGATATCTTCCAATGCGGCGCCTTTATAGCGCGCCCGCCATTCCGCAGCGTTATCAGAGATCCAGCCCACGATAGCACGGACCTCATCCACATTAACGTAGCTGCCGCCACGCTTCCGGGCGTCGCCGCGAACATGAGCCCAGGCCATGGGTTGCAGGGGAGGATTTTCCCCCGGCTTTATCTGCCGTAATGGCTCCAGTCGTCCTGCATAAATCAATTCGTTGCAATAGGCGACGATCTCGGAACGGCAACGCCTGTGTTCGCTCAGAAAAATCCCAGGCTCTTGCTCCGTTCCTGGCGAGACAGCAAAGGTCGCGGCCTGGGCCAGCCGCATGATACTGCCGCTGGGGGTACGATCTCTTGGCTCACTGATAAGATGCGGATTTGCCGGTTCATCATCATGCCACAGGCTTTCCAGACCATATTGCCGACTATTGCCGTAGTCCGCGCCACGAGAAATCTTTGTCACCGGTTCGATCTGATAAATATCGCCCACCACAACGGCGCGGCTTGCCAGAGAAAATGATGCCGCGCCGACATGCGGGCTGACTTGTCCGGATTCATCCATAATCAAAAGGTCGATAAATTCCAGCATGTAATTGGCGGCATTATTGCCCCAAAACTGAAAATGTTTCGGCAGGCTATGCAGCGTGCTGACCAGGCAAGGCGTCAGCATGCACCAGCGGCGGAAACGCGCTTCCATCCCTTCACGGCCTAATCCATGGATTTTGTCCGTGGCCGGAGCCTCTTGCAGCTTTCTGGCTTCAAGAATCCAGCGTCCTTCCCAATAACGCATGGCAATCTGAAAGGCCTTGTGCCGGTAAGTGACATCCAGAATACGATCGAAATCCACCACCTTCGGATAGTCCGCCACCGGTTCATATCCGGCAGTATTGACGTTAAAATCGGAAGATCCCTGTGCCAGAAGTGTTTTATAGGAATCTTGCAAGGTGGCCAGACAACTGCTTCGCTCCTTCAATCGCCCTTCGAGAACCTCATAATTTTTTCTGCATGATTCAGCCGTCTTCTCTGCATCTTCCTTATCTTTTTTGGTCTGTTGCAGAAGCTGCTTTATACGCATGATCCAACTCTGCGGAGTGCTATTGTTATAGACTTCCGTTTCAAATAGTTTAGCAATCAGATCATCAGAGGAAGCCAGTCCGCATAAACGCTCTATCTGGCCATGCGTGGCCAGGCCACGGAAAACAGGAATAATTTTCGCCAGCCATTCACCAAATCCACGCGGCACTAATGCGCCTGCAATATTTCCCCGGACAGCGATAAGGCTCCGCGCATAATGATTGCATTCATCAAGCTTTTGCTGAGCCGCCAGCACTTTATCTTTTTCATTCTCGACAAAAATTGCAGGCTGCATATCACCAGCAGTATTGCGCCACCATTGATCGATTTCGTCGAAGCGTTCAATGGCCTCTTGCATACCCTGAATATTTTTGACAATACATCCAAGATCATTCCGCAGCGTATCAAGACCCGCATCAACCGTCTCGATAGAAGCGCCGTATGTCTCACGATAACCCGCAAGCCACATTGATTGCGCTTGCATCAAATAACGCGATTCTCTTTCCTTTTCAGGAAACCCCGTCCATTGGGGTTTCTTTTCACCTCTGACCCACTCTTTTCTGGCAATTGCCCAGCCATCCTCTTGAGCTTCTTTGGCTTTTGAATCGGCAGGCAAATAGAGTCCATATGTTTGTGCATCTGGAATCCAGCGCCGCGCCCATGGAAATGCTTCGGCCGCAGAATTGCCATCGAACATTTCATTCAAACTGCGGTTAATATTGGTGACGGCCTGATTGTTCGTAGACACGCCGACGATAACAGATGGCTCTCCACCTTCCAGAGCGCGCGCTACCACTTCAGAAGCTATAATGCTTTGCAAGAGTGTTGTTTTTCCCGTGCCCGGCGGGCCGTTGACCGCCAGAAGATCGCCCTTTGCCATCCCCGTAAACGCTGCGACAGCATCCGCCTGGCTGTTCGCCAAACCATACCCCGCACTCATCGTACCTCTTGGCATGGACATTTGCCGCTGCCGCAATCCTTCGCTTACAACAAGGGGATTCTTTTTCCCATGGCAGAGCCGCTCGAAAAGCGCAGGCACTTTTTCTTCAGCGAGGAGGGCATCGTAAAGCTGAAGAATTTCCTTTCCCGTACCCTTGTCGGATTCCTCAATATCCACGCATATGTCTGACAAGGCCACAAAGCCATTAGGAACGCGATTGCCTGTGGCGCGATCCCACAAGCCATCACACCACGCCATCAGGTCATTCCATGTTGTGGCTTCCAACGGTTTTTCACCCAGCCATTTATCGAACGCTTCAACCTCTCCGATAAGCGGCACGCTTTCATCATCCCTGTCGGTGGGTAGCCTGGGGAATAAATAGTTACGACCGATCCAGGGTAAGGAATCATCCCTGGGAGAAATCCTCCCATCAGTCGATAAAAGAGCTGGCACAAAAAGCGTGTAATGAATGGAATTCGGGGTTTTATCACCTGAAGTCTTCCCATGCCTGTATTCAGGCCCCAGTCCTTTCATATAAAGAATGACAGGTATGGATTCGGTATCATCTTCACGAAGATCACCTGATTTGCGGGACGGGGATGCCTTCGCTTTATGACTTTTCCACTTTTCCTGAATTTTCTGGACAGACCCTTTATCCGCAAGGCCTGCCCGCGCTGTATCCGCAGGCATGCGAACCGGACTGTCCTTGGCAGACAGTCCCATGAGGTCTTCATCAGCAAGAGCACTCCGCCAGTAGTGCAGAAAATTGCTGATGGGGATTGAAGATGGAAGGCTCATAAAATCAAACTTTTCATTATTTATTCAACATTACTTTCAGCAGGATAACATCCGCAACAGCTAATCGGAAAATATCGGTAGGCCAAAACATCAAGCAAATAAAACTCATCAATTTTTGCTACGTTCGCCCCGCCTGCCACTTGATCAAAAAGAACCACCCAGCGGGCCATTTTCATCATCCCATTGATTTTTCATCACAAAAAAGCTGAAGGGCGTTTTTGGGTTTGGTGGTCAGCTTTTGGAGAAAAAGCCCTCTCTGGAGAGGAAATGTCGGCGTTTGGCGGCTGTACCGGCAGGTCGCATCCTTCAGCCATATAGCCAAAAACCGCAGCTGAACTGCGGTTTTGAGGGCTGGCCACTAGGGCCGGAGATAACTTTGTCTGGAAAGATTGGTTGCGGGAGCCGTAACCGAACCATGCAGTTAAGTATTGAAAACAAAAGGCTTTTTTCTTTTGTACCCTAAAAATGTACCCTGACTTGTACCCTAAAAAATAATTGTTAGCTTTTGGGAATTGAACCTACGGCGTGTAGATGATTTCCAAATCGTCATCCGTGATTGCCGATCGTCCATCTGCTTCCATGATTGTACAATGGCGTTCAATTTCATTCAACAAGTTACGAATTGCATCCCCAATCTTACACCGCCCCCGTACTCCCCCGGCAAAACAAAACATGCCGTCCTTTACAGTCCGCTCCGCATAGTGACATCAGCCGTCACACAAAGTGGATGTGCTTATAACCCGTGGAGATACACTATTCGTAGAAACTGTAACCCATGTCTGACGCAAGAACCATTCACGGGCAATGTGCTCAAACGTCCGCTCTCTATGACCGATGTTATCGAGTTTCTTGGCTTCCTTGGTTTTGTTCGGATCAATCCCTTCGCGCACCATCGCCTTGATCTCATCACGAAGTCGCCGCGCCTCGGCTGATCCCATCTCTGGATAGCGGCCTAGCGTGTACATGTTGTAGTGCGCTTTAGTCGCACTAGCGTCTTTCTTGATTTGATATGGTAAACGCCAGACCTTTGTGCCGGATGTACGGACTAAAAGATACAGACCAGCCTCATCATAGAGCTTGTAGTCCTTTTCCTTGGGCTTGGCGTTCTTAATCTCCGCTTCTGTAAGCTTTCTCTTGATCTTAGGCATGGGCACGTCCTTTTTTAGGGTACAGAGTGTAAATTGAACTCATGTACCCTATAGCGTACCCTAAAAAGAATTGGAAGTCAGGGTACAGGGCTGGATCGCCCCGGACGCTAACCCGATGGTTTTCTTATTTAAATCAGACGTTTACGGATGATTTAGGACTTCTTTGGAAGAAAAATTGGTTGCGGGAGTAGGATTTGAACCTACAACCTTCAGCGTCCTTAACCTATTGATAATAAACGATATTTTAATTCAGCTTACCGCATTCTGATGCACGAGAACGCACGTTTTCACGGGCATCGAGACGCATCCAGCATATTGCATTATCGTGCATTGTGTTTACAGGTTTTGGCGGGGTATGCAGCAGGTGTTGGAAGGCACACGGTAAACCCAGCGAGCACGGTAAGCTCGACCAACCCTTAGGCGGCCAAGGCTCCCCGATCAACGAATAAGACGGCGCACTGAGCGGGTACGCTCATATCCACCAGCGGCTTTTGTCTATTAAAAAGCTCCGGGTCATCAAAGTACTGGCCGGGATAAACGGCGGGGGCCTGATACCAATTATGATAGACGGAAGTTCCGGCGATCTCCTCCAACATATAATCCAAAGAACGCTGAAAAAGCTTTTGGACATTTGGTATGGCTCCGCTGTTTCTTTGTCGCTCCGCGACGATATTCGCATACATACTGCAAACGCCATCAACCCATGACTTCACTTCGTTACTTTCACTGTAAAGTCTATTTGCTTCGGCAAATTTGGCATCAAAAGAAGGGTCTGCTTTTATATCATCCCATCGTGCGAGCGTGACTTTGTTTTCAAAGCAATCCTGCACATGGGATAAGTGCTTACGGAGCCAGCGGTCTCCCATAGCCTTCGCTGTGGTCATCGCTTCATCCCAAAGGTCAGCTGATGGGGACATATTGTGCACATCCAGTGTGTC
Organism: Micavibrio sp.; assembly: GCA_041655955.1. GTDB lineage: Bacteria > Pseudomonadota > Alphaproteobacteria > Micavibrionales > Micavibrionaceae > Micavibrio_A. The sequence goes on along the minus strand of JBBAEN010000001.1, from coordinate 1,013,112 downwards.
ACATACCACGAGATGGCAATGTTTATAGATTTTCGCTGCTTCAGAAACATAAGCGAAAAATCTCTTTCCATGCATATCTTGCGATCCATGGCATACGGGGATAATGCATGAAAGATTATCATCGGGAGGGTAGAGTTTAATCATTCGATCCACCTACAGGTTTTCCAGTTCGCCACCAATACTCAAATTGCTTGCGTTCACGGCGAGCATGTTTATCGCTGACAACCGCAGAAAAAATACTTTTGTCTTTATCGGAGATGTGCTGGACAACGCGGTTCGCATATATGACGTAGACTTCAGATTCGGCAAAATAATCTTTATCGATCCAGCGGTAATCCCGAATGTCGCCAGATACAAAAGTATTGCCCTCACAAATCGTTGTCCGAAACTTGATCTTTTTCTCGCGGAGATCTTTAAGCTTTTTGTTCACAGCTTCGGAGGACTTCCTATCGTCAGCACAATGTACCAATACTTCTCCGCCATTCGGCATGGATTTTTCTATATCCTCAAGAACCTCTAGGTACGAAGAGAACTGAATATTAAAAAGATCTCTCTTAGTAATGCCTTCATCCGAGGCAAAAACGCCCTCTCTCTCAAACGCAGTCTTTAACTTTCGAAGTGTGGAAGCTTCAGGCTCTGCCTTGCCTTTCTCGATATTGACGATGGCAGACTTGGAAACCCCTGATTTGTCGGCCAAATCCTGCTGGTTCCAATCCAATACGCCCCGGGCGCCTCTTAGCTGCTCTGCAATATTCATGACGTCTTTTATATCACCTTAAACTTAACAAACAACTCAAAAATTGCATTTGAATGATAATTATGACGCCTTTTAACTCTTTGTTAATTTTTTATGGATATATCTTTCGCAGTTAAATCAACTTCGTGTGGGGAGTAAAACACTATGTATGCAACTGAAACTAAAGAGAATTTGGACGTTCAAAAGCTCCAAGAGGAGCTGGAAAAGCAATACGGCCCAGCCGTTGCGCAAGATATCGTGGATCGCATCCGTAAAAACGGACCGATCGCCAAGACGCCGGAATATATGGACGTCAAGGCAATGTCGGAACTACAGGAGCGTTTCCGCGCCCAAGCTATGATGGCGGTCTGGAGACTGAAGGAATGGCGCAAGGCGCAGGCCAAAGGTGCCTTCCACCAAAATCTCGTCCAATTGGAAGGCGTGTTCTTGCAACGTCAATGCGAGGATGCCATCGCCCTGTATCGCCTAGCAAACAAAAGCTACTTCGCCATGTACCGCGAAGCCATGGCAGCGTTTGCCGTGCCAGTTGCCTTTAATCAATACAAAACGGGGGTGGCGGCATGAACAGCGAAGTCAAAAAGATGGAATACGATATTCGATTCCGCACCTTTCTGCGCCAGATTATCGGCGTCAGCCGGATGAAACCGAAAGAGCGTTACCTTTACCCCCTCATGGACGGCGTTCCGTTCAAGGACCTTGAAACTGCCATTTTGATGAAAAACATAGACTATGGCATCGCCGAAAACGATAATAACGGATAATTAGAGCCCGCCTATTGGCGGGCTTACTTTCCACATATATCTTTTTAAAATGCCTGACATTTTTGACACAAAAAAACGAAGCGAAATCATGTCTAAGATTTCTGGAAAGAATACCAAGCCGGAAATTTTTGTGAGAAGTTTGCTCCATAGAATGGGCTATCGGTTTCGGCTTCATTGCCCCTTGCCGGGTAGACCGGATATATGCCTTCCTAAATATCATACTGTGATTTTTGTCCATGGCTGCTATTGGCATCGACATAAGCTTTGCAAGAAGGGGCAGAGCCTTCCATCCTCGAATGCTGACTTTTGGACACAGAAATTTGAGGATACTAAAAACAGAGATCAGCGAAATTACCGAGAATTAAAGCAGTTAGGGTGGAGCGTACTAATAGTGTGGGAGTGCGAATTAAAATGCCCTGAAAAGTTATGCCATTCGAAATATTAGGCAAATCTATGTTGGTTATCCCACAAATCTATCGCGGCGTTAGATAGTCCGGCAGAAGGTAAACGCTCCTATATATACGATCAAATAGAAAAGGGTTTGATATTACAAATCACCTTGAATGGTCATAAGTCGTTTTATTTTTATAAAAGGATCGAGAAAAAAACCACGCGCATAAAAATCGGAGATTTTCCTGAAACTTCTGTCAGTGCCGCCCGGCGTGAAATTGTTGCCTTAAGGCAGCGGCTATTGCCTGCCAATCCATCCTCTTACATCAGCCACTCAATGACCTTTCGGCAGATGTATAGAGCCTTCATGGAACAATATTCCATGATTGAAAAGAAGTCCTGGCGGTATGATGAGCGCGAAATTCCAATGTTCTGTAGCCATCCTTTCGACAGACGTATTTCCTCCATAAAACGTGCGGAGATCAATAATCTGCATAAGGCCGTTGCGCTTGAAAACGGCATTTATCAAGCCAACCGTATCTTGGAGCGCATCAGAGCCATGTATAACAAAATGATTGAATGGGGATGGGAGGGAGATAATCCTGCGACCCGCATTAAAAAATTCAGAGAAAAAGCGCGGGAGCGATTTATCCTGCCGCAGGAAATGCCAAGATTTCTACAGGCTGTTTATGAAGAAGAAAATAAAACAGCGCGGGACATCATCCTTATGGCGCTTTTAACAGGCGCGCGCAAATCAAACATTCTCCAAATGCGATGGGAGCAGATTTGCATGGAAACAGCGACTTGGTACATCCCTCAAACAAAAAACGGATTCGCACACGCAATTCCTCTCAGCAAACAAGCAATGGAAATTCTGGAACAGCGTATCAAGAAAAAAGATGAAAATTGGGTATTTCCGGGCAGAGGCGCAGAAGGCCATTATATTTGTATCAAGAAAGCATGGCAACGTATGTTAAAAGCTTCAGGCCTCAAGAATCTGCGTTTTCATGATCTGCGACGCACTTTAGGAAGTTGGCAGGCCGCAGTCGGAGAAAATATGTTTGTTATTGCCCAGACTTTGGGCCATCAAAGCATTCAGTCAACGGCAATTTATGCGCGGCTAAACCTCGATCCAGTCAGAAAGTCTGTTGAGCATGTGGCCAGCGAAATCTTTAAGCGCCAGAATTGTTAGTATTTTGCTCTTTTTTCTTATCCCAGAAGCACAAATGCGATTTAAAAGAATCCCATTTTGAGGTTTCTTTTCGTTTCTGGAAGGTGGTATTCCAATCAGCATAATCGCTGTCAGGAGGCATTAAGCCTGCTTGTTCTGCCTTGCTCCAGTCAGGGTGATTAATCTTTGGCGCGCCTTTTCCAAATTTTTTCTTGAAAGCTTTGGCAACAATCTCGCCATGCTCTTTCAAATCTTCACACAAGATTTGAGCAAATTTTATTCCATCATTAGTTTGGCTATAAATAGCATCGACGCATGATGGATAATCGTTGTCTATATGTCCGCCATTATAAGGCAGTCCAAAATATAAGACAGCAAATTGCTCCTGTGTAAGCTGGCTGTTTCTGTAGAACTGAATAAGCTGATTTCTCTTTTCCATTGATTGGTTCAATGAATGTTCAGTCTGGCTTAATGTTGTTACCAGACTCAAAGGCCGACCGTTTAAGTTTAACTTCTCAAAAACGAGATTTTGCAAAATACCAACAGGCAGCGGTGGAAGAGATAAAGTTTGAAGATCAGCTGTATAGTTTACAGTAACTCCAGTCGGAGCAGTTCCTGCTTTAACTTTTGCATGATGTTCTAAAACAGATGCTTTATCCCGATCATGATTTTCTTTTAATGCTTTCACATGTTGCTTTTTAAGGGATAGAAGGGAATTGCATATGCCAAACGCTATCATTGAAGCAGCGTTTACATTTCTGATTTCATTTAGCCATTGTTCTCTGAGTTTTCCACGCTCGACAATAATTTGTGCACCATAAGCGCCTGCAAAAGCACCAGTGATAGACGTAAAGAAATTTGAATTAAAAAATCCTTTTACATCCGGCCAGAGCGAAAAAATCTCTTTTAAGAAATCGAATATGTTCATTCTTTCAATCTAATACCTTCTAAATCCGTTAGATACTATCTAACGCGCATCATTTGACATGAAAAAGCCGCCCTTACGGCGGCTAACTCATTGAAATTCCTTGGTTGCGGGGAGAGGATTTGAACCTCTGACCTTCAGGTTATGAGCCTGACGAGCTACCGGGCTGCTCCACCCCGCGTCAGGAATTTCAATTCATGTAATCTCAAAGAGCGTTAGACAATCCGTTAGATAATCCAGAGCTACTCTCTGCTACTCACTGCACTTTAAGCAAATTAGGCCCAGTGCAAAAGACCTTTTTATTCAACTCCTTATCGTAGCGCCGCCTTAAACTGGCTCTGTTATGAGCCTGACGAGCTACCGGGCTGCTCCATCCCGCGTTAAGAAAGAATACCGTTCGGTTGGAGTTATATAGCGGGGGCTTTGATGCATTGCAACTCTTTCCGGCTAAATATCTCAAATAAAATAAACAGGGCTTTGGGGCGGGGCGGGATTGGCCGGTCTTTGCGGGGATTTACCGGAATTTACCCCGGCCTTTGACGCTCTTCAATGGCGGCTTCATTAAGTCTGTAAAAGAATAAAACGTAAAACCTATTGAAAAACCATGGAATTTTTGAAAAAAGCTTTTGCGCCCCGATGCCCTATGGCACAATGGAAGGATGTTAAAGCAATGCAAAAACCATCCCGAGGCGGCGTATGAGGCTTGCTTCCGGCACCTTTTCACCGCCTTCCGCTTCGGTTTACGCCTGAGGGGGGCGGGGCTGGCGGCTATGTTCCATGGTTTATGTCCGGCGCGGTTTAGGGAAACGGGAAGCAGCATGGTTTTTAAAGTGAATGCCGGGCGGCGCCCCAGAATTTTCCCGGCAATGATTCCGGCAATGAATGAGGTGCAAAAGGGGCATGGCTGAAACCGATCTTGCTATTATTGGCTGCGGCGCATCGGCGGTTGCTTTGTTGGCCCAGCTTGCCCGTATGGAGCGGGCGGAAGGGATGCATGTGCATATTTATGAACGGAGCGGCCTTTATGGGCGCGGCGTGGCTTATTCGACCCCGCATTTGGGGCATTTGCTGAATGTCCGCGCGGCCAATATGAGCCTTTATCCGGATGCGCCGGATGATTTTGCGCGGTGGGCCGCGGAGAGAGGGTATCAGCCGGCTGATTTCGTACCCCGCAAGATTTACGGTGATTATTTGTGCGAGCGGCTGGAAGAAGCCAAGGGCAAATTGTCCATCAGCTTTATCGACGGTGAGGTCATGACGGCCCGGAAGGAAGGGGAGGGCATCGAAATTGCGACGGAAAAGCGCAAGATGCTTTATCCTTTCGTCGTTCAGGCCACAGGCAATGCAAAGCCAATACAGCCTAAAACGGACGGGGATATTGCCTCCTACCATGCCGAGCCCTATGGCATTGATTATAGCACCTTGAAAGAGTGCGCGCATATCGGCCTGATAGGGAGCGGCTTGTCGGCGGTGGATGCGATTCTTGCCCTGTTCGGCGCGGGATATAAGGGGAAGATTAGCGTCTTTTCCCGTCACGGGCTTTTTCCCGCGGCGCATGGTACGTATGGGGAATCCGCGCCCTATGGCGGCCTTCCCGTGGAAGGTTATGAAGAGCTTTCGCCTTACGGCGTTTTGCGGCTGCTGCGGATGCATGTTGAAAAGGCGCAGGCGCAAGCCATTCCCTGGCAGTCTGTGATCGATGCGCTGCGCCCCCATATCAATATTTTATGGGCTAAATGGACGCGCCGCACCCGCGAGAAATTCATGAAGCGGCTTTTTACGATCTGGAACGTTCACCGTCACCGCATGGCGCCGGATATAGCGGCTGTCTTGCACGGGCTCGTCAGTGTCGGGCGCATTGAAATCGTCAAAGGCAATGTCGAACATATAGCGGCGGGGCCGAAGATCGTATCGGAGTCCGGCATTTATTCCGTGGATGCGGTTATCTCCTGCATGGGATATCGCGGCCGCGAGGAGGGGCGCAGTTTCGATGTTTCCGCGAAAATAGGCCCGCCGCTTTTCGGCGAGAAGTTTGAAACCACCGCCATGCCGGAAATACGGGTTCAGGCGGCGGCGATTATCGACAAACTGCTGGAAAAATACTAGTTCCGCGTTATGTCGGGATCGCCGAAACTATCCAGCGATTTAAGATTTTCAATTCCCTGTTCGACGACCTGCTGCATGACAAGGGCCGTGGACGGGCTGGCTTGCGGGACGAACGGGTCTTGCTGCTCCATGGGAACCGGCGCCGTGCAGATTGCCCTGTAGATGCCGAATACCGCAATGCTGCCATAGACGGCGCCCATCATGGCAAAGAGCATCCACGGCCCCGTAATATTCATCAGGGCCGACGAGGCGGTCGGGCCGATAATAGAGCCGATGCCGTTGATCATTATAAGGCCGGCGCTTGCGGCGACGATTTGGGCGGGGGCGAGGTGGTCATTCGTATGGGCCGTTGAAAGCCCGTATATGGTAAGGGCCGTACCGCCAAGCATGAACATCGCGAGATAGAGCGCGGAGGAATTATAGGGCGCCGCAAGCAGCGCGAGTCCGCATGCGATTGCCGCCAGCATGGAAACGCAAATCAATATTTTACGGCGGTCATATTTATCGGAGAGCCAGCCAATGGGGAATTGTAGCGCGACCGCACCGATAATGGCGGCGGCCATAAAGTTCGCGATTTGCGGCAATGTGAATCCGGCCTCTGCGGCATAGACGGGGCCTATCGCAAAAAGGCAGGCGCTGGCCATGCCGGAAGCAAAAACCCCGTAAATGCCGAGCGGAGAGGTTTTAAAAAGCATATGCGGAGAAACTTTTTCGGGCGCGTTGAATGTCGGTGCGGGGCGCGATGAAAGGGAGATGGGCAGGACGGCGACGCTGATGAGGACCGATGTCCAGATGAACAAATCCATCGTGCCCGGATCGGCGGCCCCCAGCATATACTGGCCAATCGCCATGGACGCATAGAGGACGACGAGGTAAAAAGCCATCATCTTGCCGCGGCCCTTGTTGTCGACGGCGTTGTTCAGCCAGCTTTCAATGACGATATACATGCCGGCAAAGGCAAAGCCCGTCGCCGCCCGCACGAATCCCCATACCCACTCATCCGGAAACATGCCGTGAAAAAGCACGGTCGTGGACGCGATGGCGGCCAGCGCCGTAAAGACGCGGATATGGCCGACACCCTGGATAAGCTTCGGCACGAAATGCGAGCCAAGCATGAATCCCGCATAATACATCGACATGATGATACCGGTGGAATAGGTCGGGAATCCTTCCATCGTCGCGCGGACACCGAGCAAGGTTCCCTGAAGGCCGTTGCCGATCATGATCATCGCAACGCCAAAGAAAAGGGGCCAGGTGGACAAAATGGTTTTATGCATGATTTCGCCCATCGGTTCGGGGGATGATTTCCTGCCTTCTACCGTTAAATGCAGGTATATCTCAAGCGCTATTTTGCCCTATAATGATGCAAGTGAAAATGATTTGGGGGGCGCGGCGAAGATGAAGAAAATAACAAGCAATATCAAGGGAATAGATTCATCCTCCCCGATGGTTCTGTTCTTCCCGCAACATCAGGCCGGTTTTGTCCCAAGCAATATCCCGGTGGGGACGCCTTCTTTGCGCGGCCTGTGGGAAAAAGCGCCCGGCTTTGCCGAAGTGGGTTTGAAGGAAATCGATCCGGCCAGACCGGAAATGGAGCATGGGATCCGTTTCTACCGCGTTTTGGAGGCGCAGACAAAAGAGGCGGCGGCGATTATCGGTGCGCATAGGCCGGATTTCATCCTGACGACCGGCGGGGATTGCGGCGCGTCCTTTGCTTCCATCGACTATATGAACAAATATTATAACGGCGCGCTGGGCGTCGTCTGGGTCGATGCGCATGCGGATATCCATACGCCGTCTTCGTCCCCGTCGGGCAATTATCACGGCATGGTCTTGCGGCATTTGATGGGGAGCGGGGAATTTCCCTTAAAGCCCGCCCTTGCCTTGCGCCCCGCGCAAATCGCCTATTTCGGGCTGCGTGACACGGAAAGGGAGGAGGATGAAGCGATCGAGGCTTTATCCATTCCCCGCTTTTCGGCGCGGCAGGTCATGGATGGGAACGGGCCGCTTGAAGCGGTGGTCGCGCATTTTAAAAAGAACGGCGTTACGCATCTTCATCTCCATGTGGATTGCGATGTGATGGATGAGGCTGTTTTCCCGCATGTCCATGTGCCGGAGCCGGACGGGCTTTCGCTGGAACGGCTTTTAGAGATTTTGCGCTATTTACGCAGCGAAATGCCGATGGCGGGATGTTGCCTCACCGAATATGCGCCGGCAACGCCCGAAGCGGGGCTGGAGATCGTCAAGCGTGTTTATGAAGAGGGGCTGGGGCTGGAATTCCCGGAATAAGCGGCGGCGAAGGGCGTATTAGAGTTTTTCCCCGGCGCGGCCTTTGAGCCTTTCTGCCGAAAAAAAGTGATGCGGCGTGCCTTTCGGCGCCAGGAATTCTTCATGGAGGTCAACGCTGGTGCGCGCCCCGATATTATCGTAATGCCCGTCCAGCCATGTTTTCATCCCTGCGCGGCCAATATCGCGGAGAGTGGTGAGGAAGTCCCAGTCCGTATCGAATTTGCTGGCGACTGAAAATTCTTTCATCATATCGTCCGCGCGGACGGGATGGACAAGCAGGTCTTTATACATATGCTTGTACTCATCCCTTATCATATCATGTTCGATAAGTTTTTTGACGAAAGCGATTGCCCGCAGCTCCTTCAAAAGGGAATCGTTGAAGGATACTTCATTCAGGCGGTTCATAATGTCCGGCGCCGTGGTCGGCACCTCTTCCCTATAGAGCGGGTTCAGGTGGATGAGGATAATGTCGCTGCTTTCCGTGTTGTAGAAAAGCGGATAGAGAACCGGGTTGCCGCTATAACCCCCGTCCCAATAATGCTCCCCGTCAATTTCGACGGCCTTGAAAAGGAAGGGAAGGCAGGCGGAGGCAAGCGCGACATCGAGGCTGATGCGGGGTGTATCGAAAACCTTTACCTTGCCTGTGCGGACATTGGTCGCGCTGATGAAAAGCTTGAGCGTGGAGCAGGCATGAACCGCGTCAAAATCAATCGTTTTTTGCAAAACATCGCGCAGGGGGTTGATGTCGAGCGGGTTGAACTGGTACGGCGAAAACATCCGCGTCATCATATCGAACAGGAAATAGGAAAAAGGGTTTTCCCCGTTGCCGATGCCCATCATCCGCTCGAACGGATTGCCGCGGACGGGGGAGAAAATCGCGCCCACCCTCGAAGTTTCCCACCAGAATTCTTCCAGTTTTTTGCGCGCGCCGTCCTTGCCGCCTTCGACCATGCCGTGGGTGAAGGCGAGGGCGTTCATCGTGCCTGCGCTGGTCGCCGTCATGCCTTCGACGTCAAGCCTTCCGTCTTCCAGAAGATAATCAAGGATGCCCCATGCAAGGGCGCCGTGCGCGCCGCCGCCCTGTAATGCAAGATTGACTTTCTTGCGGGCCGGTTCTTGTGCGGGAGCCTTTCGGGGCGTTTTGGGTATGCTCTTTTTTTGCGCCATTATTGCGCGACCCAGCCGCCATCGACCGGGATCGTCGTGCCGGTGATATTCTGCGCTGCATCGCTGCATAAAAAGACGCATAAATCGCCGATTTGCTCGACGGTGGTGAATCTCTTTGAAGGCTGCGCGCCGAGGATAACGTCATTGATGACCTGTTCTTCGCTGATGCCCCGCGCTTTGGCGGTATCGGCGATCTGGTTTTCGACCAGCGGCGTCTTGACATAGCCGGGGCAGATGGCATTGACCGTAATATTCTTTTGCGCGACTTCGAGCGCGGCGCTTTTCGTCATGCCGGCAATGCCGTGCTTGGCCGCGACATAGGCGCTTTTATACGGCGATGCGACAAGGGCGTGGGCGGAGGCAAGATTGATGACGCGTCCCCATCCGGCTTCTTTCATGTGGGGGATCGCAAGCCGCGTCATGTGAAAGGCGGATGTCAGGTTGATCGCAATGATGAGATCCCATTTTTCAGGCGGGAATTCATCAATCGGTGCGACATGCTGGACGCCCGCATTATTGACGATAATATCGACAGAGCCGAATTTTTCTTTTGTTTCGCGGATAAGCGCCTCGATTTGATCCGGCTTTGTCATGTCCGCGCCGTTATAGGCTATGCGGCTTCCGGTTTCCTCTTCCATCGTTTGCCGCGTTTTTTCAATTTCCCCGGCATCGCCCAGCCCGTTGAGCATCACATTGCATCCGGCCTTTGCCAGCGCCCGCGCCATGCCCTGGCCGATACCGCTCGTGGAACCCGTGACGATTGCCGTTTTACCTTTCAGCATGAAAAATCCTTTTCGCGTATAAGAAGGTTTGCAGATCCTGAGCTTTAAAATATGGGCTTCCTACGCCATAAGATCAAGCTGCGTTCCGCGAAAACCATGCTGGGCAAGGGCGGGGGAGTGGGCGCGGACGGTGCCAAAGCTTAAAAGGAACGGGTCTGCCGGGGTGTAGTTTTCTGAAATATTTTGCGCAACATCGCCGGATTCATCGGTAAAACGCTGTGTCCTTTGAAAAGAGCCGCTTTTCTGCCGCTCAAGGATGTCTTCATAACGCGCAAAGCTTCCCGACGGATTTTGCCTGATAATAGTTTTTGTCATGCCGTTTTCGGTAAAGGAAACTTCCTCGAATTTACCGAACTGGCGGCCATCAGGTTTTTCATAGATTTGCGTGCGGCGATAGCCGCCTTGCGGGGTATCTTCGTAACTTTCCCTGACCAGCCTTGTCCCCTGATTCTGTGCGGCTGCGGCGGCTATTGTTCTTGTTACGGATTGTGCCGGTGATGGCGCGGCGGCGGGGAGCGGCGCCAGTGCGGATGAAGCGGCCTGAGGCGCGGAAAAATGGCGCAAGGGTGCGCTCTTCCCTGCCGGTTTTCCGGCCTGTTCCCCGTACCTGTATAGAATTTTAGGGTTATGGATTTCCATCGCTATAACGTGTTCAACATGCCTCATTCAAAACAAGCATACATAGCAGGATACAAGGGAAACAGGAGGCTAGCCTATGGACGGCGGGGAGGAGGCGCAAGGGGGGCTTGCGCTGAATTCAGGGCTTTTCCACCTGATTGAGCCGGCTGAATTTGCTTTTCGCCCTAATTTTTTCATAAAATATTAATAAGGCGCGTATAAAGTGCTAGATGGACAAACAGGGCCATCAGAAGGGCCGTCGGAGATGAATAAAAAGGACGCAAAAGTTACGGGTTTCCGTTTTCTGCTTGGGGCATCGGGCATGCTGGTTGTCGTCCTGACCGGTGAGCTGCCGATCAATTCTTCCGTCTATACATTGCGGGCCACGCCGAACGAGATTGTCTTCAGGGCAGGGCAGGAAGAAATCGCCCGTTTTGCCTTTTCCAACAAGGATGTTTTCAACGAGCTTGCAAAGCTTTCGACGATCGGCGCAGTGGAATGTTCCGAAGGCGGGGTCTTTCCGGGTGAGCTGACCAATCTTCTTTACGTCGAAACGATGCGGGGTGCGGCATGATGCCGGTCAACACGCCTCTTGCGGTTCTCGGGGGTTTCAAGGATCTTGGCGGCGCGGGGGAGCAGGTCGCAGCCCTTCCGGAATTGCTTGAAAGGTCCGGCGCGCCTATAACGGAGGTCAGCGTCAGCGAGCAAGCGCCCGCGCCTGAACCGCAAGCGCCGCAGCCTCAGGTAACGCCTCTTATTCCCGGCGCTTTTTGATATAATTTAACCGAATTGACCGCGCCCTCTTCTATGCCATACTGGTGCATGGGAGAGAGGCGGGGGATTCATGCCACCATCATCTTTGGACTATTATAAAGAGATAAACGGCAGGATTTTTTCTTTAGAAGGAAAAAAGATCTGGATCGCGGGCGAAACAGGGCTTGTCGGGCGGGCGCTTCTCCGGGCGCTGCGTTTCAGGAATGTCCGGCTTTTGTCTGCGCCGCATAGTATCCTTGATTTGACCAATCAGCAAAAAACCTATGCGTGGCTTGAAAAAGCAAGGCCGGATGCCGTTATTCTGGCGGCTGCGAAGGTTGGCGGCGTTCTCGCCAACAAGACCCGCCCCGCGGATTTCATCCGCGACAATCTTGCTATTGCCCATAACGTCATTGAAGGGGCGCACAGGGCGGGTGTTGAAAGGCTTTTATTTCTGGGTTCTACCTGCATCTATCCCAAAGAAGCGGCCATGCCGGTTGCTGAAAGCGCGCTTTTAACCGGAGCGCTGGAGGAGAGCAACGAAGCCTATGCCATCGCGAAAATCGCAGGGCTTAAAATGTGCGAATTTTACCGCCGCCAGTTCGGCTCGTCTTATATATCCGCCATGCCTTGCAATCTTTATGGCCCTTATGACCGGTTTGACGCATATAACGGGCACGTCATCCCGTCATTGATGATGAAGTTCCATGCGGCGAAGGAAAACGGGGCGGAAGCGGTTTCCTTATGGGGAAGCGGCGCCGCGTCGCGCGAATTCTTGCATGTGGACGATCTCGCCGCCGCTTTGCTGCATTTGCTGGAATATTATGATGGCGCGCCGCCCGTCAATATTGGCAGCGGAGAGGAAACGACGATAGCGCAGCTTGCGCTCGTCATGAAAGAAGTTACCAGGTTTTACGGGGATATAGTCTATGATCCTTCCATGCCCGACGGTGCGCCGCGGCGGATGATAGATTCATCAAGGATGAGAAGCCTTGGCTGGGCGCCCTCTATCCGTTTAGATAAAGGGATCGCCGCGACCTATCAATGGTATTGCGGGCGGCATGAAAAGCGGGCGAAACGTACGGGATAAGCCTTGCCGCCTGTGGATAGGGCGGGGCCTCCGAGAAAAACATCAGGGGGCGGCGTGGAGAATATATTTCCCGACTTCCGTTTCCGGCATCTGGCTGTTTTGCGGATAATAGGCAACATGCGTAAAACCGGCCTCTTTGAGAAGCCCCACATGGGTTTCTATGGGCGCTTTTTGGGAGGTTGAAACAGAGATTCTCTGGCCAGCTCGAATGCCATAGGTATCATCGACCGTGTGCAGCGTATGATCCGTTTTCGCTTCCGCATATAAATTAACCGCACCGTCTTTCCAGACCGGGTCAGGCGTTTTCCAGTGGCGCAGAATGTTGTAATCCGTATCGAGGATGATCCCCTGATCCTTTGCCCGTGCCATAAAGTTCAGGATGAATAGCTCGTTTTCAAGCGAATATTGATAAGGCGCGGTTATGATTGATGGCGGGATATTGGCGGCAGGCGCGTCCACCGTCATAATAAGATGCGCATTGGGCAGGTTGCCGCGCAATTTCATATAGAATTCAAGCGTTGCTTCTCTTTGGCTTTTTTCGGCCGTATGCGGCATGTTTTGCAGCGTTCCGCCGAAACTGCCGATGACGGGCGTGACTTTTGCGGAAAGCGGTATTTTCGGCAAGGCGCTCGTAAAGAAATCCAGCTGGTATGCAACCGCATCGCAGTTGAATGTTTCGTAAATTTCCGTTGCCGCATCGCGCGCATAGCGGTCATTGATATCAACCGTCGTTGCGGAGATAAGATTGTGATTGGTGGCTTTTAGGCCGGACAGAATCTTGCAGTCTTTGGCCACGAAAGAAGCGACGCTTCCCGGCCCCAGCGACATATAATGGACATCGGCCGGAATATCGTCGAGCATCCCGTCGCGAATGGCCATGTTGATGGCGCGCACTTCGCCTGTGCCGAACTGGGCGTAGCTATCGCTTGCGGAGGAAAGACTGTCCCACGGGGCCTTGTCCATCGTGTCAATGCCCGGCCAGCTGTTTTTACCGCTGTCATAATAGGAATATTTGAGCAACAGGCCGAAAGAGGGGACTTTATCCGCCTGCAGCGTCCGGGCTTCGAGCGCCCTTGCGAAATCTTTCCTAAGGCCGTTGGTGATTGCCGCTTCCGGCGTGTTTCCCGAACGCGCACTTGCCTTGAATGCGGCAATAAAGCCGTTATTTCTTTTGATGGCGCTTACATTCATTTCTGAGAACCCTGTTGCTGTTCCTGAGGAATGCGGGCCGTTGCCCAGTTTGCTTCAAACTGTACCCTGAAGGCATCTGCGATGGCCGGGTAATTCATGACGATAGCCGTCGCTTCATTTCCAAGGAGAAGAATCGCTATTTTAGAGCCGTAAATATAAAACGGGACAGTGGTGAACAGCTCTTTTGCTATCCATCTATATTCTGCGTATCCGGAGGCCGCAAAATTCATGTCCTCTTCACGAATGAGTATCTTGTATTGAATGTTCCCAAGATTCTTTATCCTTTGCGAATGCCTTTCCAGCAAGTCGTCACCGAAATTCAAAAAGTCGTTTTCGTCAACATTGCTGACGCAAACCGTTCCCGGCTGCACTTTCAATGTTTCATAGACATCGTCGTAAAAATCCTTGAAACCGTTCGTGCCGGAATAGACCCGGACATCGGCGCTTTTTGTGCGGACGCCGTCCATGCCGATAAATTCTATACCGCTATTTTCCAAAGTCTTCCTGATCGTGGAAACCGTGCTTTCGCGTGGGGTCGTTTGCCCGTTTTCGATGGCGCCAATGGAGGTGGCGGAAATACCAGTGCGCTGGGCCAGATCTTGTTGGCTCCAGTTTAAAATGCCGCGTGCGCCGCGTATCTGGGCAGTCGTAATCGTCATTTTCTATAATATTTCCAAGTGGATGTGTCTTTATAACACTTTTCTTAAGTGTTGGTTGGGAATTTTATTACCCCAATCTGTAAAATGATGCAAGGGAAAAGGCATCGGCCAAGTTAAATATTTTCTTGACAGAACGGATATAATTTAAGATTGTCCAAAGCGCAGCTTTGAGAATAACAAAGTTATGCTGTTTTATCTTCGCTGGTTCCCCACTCTCGAAGGTAAAACGGATATAAAAAGAGTACGCTTAACGGCAATATAGAGGGGGAGAGCAATCTCCCACACACGGCGGAGCGCCTTGGGTCACCAAGGCCTCCGTTTTGTTTTGGGGCGCTGCGCGCAGAATATCGCTTGCCGGCTATTGCCGGCCCGGACTGGCAATTACGTTTGGAATCTGCCGCCTTGTCTTGACATAAAATTTGCAGCGCCTTATGTGCCTGTCCATGTTCGATGAAGAAGCCAATATAGTTATCTGGAATTTTGCGCCCTATACGGCCGTGCGCGAGGATGTGATTGCGGAAGTCGTTTTTGTCAAGAAATGGCAGAAATTGATGCTCCCCGAAAAAATCCGCGGCGAGCAGGAGATGATCGGCGATGCCGCTATCAAAGTCGATCGATGGTTTGCGGAAAATGAACAGGACGCGTTTCCCATACTCGATGTTTTGACGGGCGGCGTGCCGGACGAGCATGATACGCGCATCGCGACGAATATGATCCGCTGGCTCGGCACCAATGACGGCAGAGCTTTCATGTATAATGCGGAAGAATACAAGAATGCGGGAATCGAGCCGGAAATCGCTTATCTTGCAGCGTGGTCGAAGCATAATATCCGCCGTCGGTGGATAAATCACGGAAGCGTGGCACGCGATTGACTGACGCAAAGCTTTGATGACGCCCGTCAGGGGCCGCCGCGTCACCCGTTACGCGAAATAGAGGCGCTGGATCAGGTGCGCGCTGGTTGGGGCGGGAAAACAGACAGGCTTTTATCGCCGCGTGCAACTGCAATATCGACATTAAACATGGGCGTGCATCAAATATTCGCCGTGCCAGAATCGGTCTTCCGCCGCTCGCGCCGCCCTAACTCCTCATAGACAGCGCCGAAACCGCGGGGATACAGCCTTCCTCTTTTCTATAGCGAAGAACGCCCCGTTTCACCTATTGCGCCGTGTGATGCCAGAAGCCCTTCGCGGCGAAGGAGCGATTCCGGATCGGCGTCGCGCCCGCGGAAATTCCGGTAGAGGATGGACGGATGCTCGCTGCCGCCCTTGGCAAGGATCTCCCGGCGGTATCTTGCGGCGGTTTCCTGATCGTAGAGGCCTTTCTCAAGGAACAGATCGAACGTATCCGCGTCGAGGACTTCCGCCCATTTGTAGGAATAATATCCGGCGGAATAGCCGCCGCCGAAAATATGCGTAAAGGACGTGGAAACGGGGCCGGCCATGCGCGGGAAAAGGGCCGTGTCCTTTGTGATTTCATCCTCGAAGGCGGCGACATCATCAATGGCGGCCGGATCGGCCGAATGCCATGCCATGTCGATAAGGCCGAGATTGCTTTGGCGCAGCCCCATCCAGCCGACAAAGAAGTTTTTCGCGTCATTCAGCTTTTGCACAAGCTCCGCCGGAATGGCTTCGCCCGTTTTATAGTGGCGGGCGAAGAGATCCAGTGTTTCCTTGGTATAGGCCCAGTTTTCCTGAACCTGAGAGGGAAGCTCGACAAAATCCCACAAGACGGATGTGCCGGAATGCGACGCATAGGTCACGTCGGAAAGCATCATATGCATGGCGTGGCCCATCTCGTGGAAAAGGGTCAGGACTTCGTCATGCGTCAGGAGCGATGGGGCATCCTTGGTCGGCTTCGTGAAGTTGCAAACGATTGCGACAAAGGGGCGTTTCATCCCGCCGTTAAATTCGCCCTGTTCGCGGTAGGATGTCATCCACGCGCCTTGCTTCTTGCCCTTGCGCGGATAGAAATCGGCATAGAACAGGCCGAGAAAGCCGCCCGTTTCCGTATCCGTGACTTCATAGGTCACGACATCCCCGTGCCATACGGGATAGGCTTTTTGCGTGAAGGTAATGCCGAACAGTTTCGAGAAATGCTCGAACACGCCTTTAAGAACGGGGGTTAGCGGGAAGTAGGGCCGCAAATCCTCATCCGAAAAGGCAAAGAGTTTTTGCTTCATCTTTTCGCTGTAATAGGGAACGTCCCATGGCTGGAGCTTGCCGGAAAACCCGCTTTCTTTGGCGAAAGCTTCGAGGTTTGCGAGGTCTTTTTCCGCGGCGGGCTTATAGGTCGCCAGAAGTTTTTTCAAGAACGCCATGACTGTGTCCGGCGATTGCGCCATGCGCTGTTCCAGAACGAAATCCGCATGGGTTTTATAATTCAGCAAATTGGCGCGCTCATGCTTCAGCCGCACCATGGTCAGGACGTTTTCACAATTGTCGAATTCGTCCCCATAGGCGCGCATGGAAAAGGCCCGCCATATTTTCTCGCGCAAAGCGCGGTTGTCGGCATAGGTGATAAAAGGGCTGTAGCTGGGATAATCAAGCGTGAAAACCCATTTTCCTTTCATGGCGCGCTCTTCCGCCTCAAGCGTCGCCGCGTCAATGGCGCTTTTGGGCAGGCCCGCCAGATCTTTTTCATCGTCGATGACGAGCGTGAAGGCTTCGGCTGATTTCTTGACGTTCTTGACGATAGTGGGGGAGAGGACGGAAAGCTGTTCGTTCACTTCGCGCAAACGGGCCTTCGCCTCTCCTTCGAGCAAGGCGCCGCCGCGGACGAAACCTTTATAGCAATCATCGAGGACGGTGGTTTGCTCAACCGTGAGATTGAGTCCTTCGCGGGCGTCGTAAACGGCCTTGACGCGCTTGAATAGAATTTCGTCCATGCTGACGTCGCTGCTGAAATTCGATGAAAGCGGGCCGATTTCGGCGGCGAGTTCTTCGGCCTCGTCCGTTCCCGCGGCGGAAAGCTGGTTGTAGAAAATGCCCGTCACCATGCCGAGCCGCTCGCTCGCCAGTCCCAGCGCCGCAACCGTATTGTCAAAGGTCGGGTTTTCGGGATTGGATTTTATCTTTTCAATATTGGCGCGGGCCTCCTCGATCGCGGCTTTGACGGCGGGCAGGTAATGTTCTTCCCTTATCCGGTCAAAGGGTGGCGCTTCGTGGGGGGCCGTGAAAGCGGAAAGCAGGGGGTTTTGCGTGGGCATATGAACTCTAATCCTTTTTGTTTAAGACAACTTCTTCTATATGGTTGCTGGAGATGGAAGCGCCAAGGTCTGAATTGTTCGACGATGTGTATTTTTCCCGCGCGGACGGCGCGGCGGAAACGGAGCATGTCTTTTTGGACGGTAACAATTTGCCGGAAGCATGGCAAGGCCGCCCCCGTTTTACCATTGCCGAAACCGGCTTCGGGACGGGGCTTAATTTCCTTTTGGCGTGGGATTTGTTCGATCGCACCGCACCGGCGGGGGCTTTCCTCGATTTTATCAGCATTGAAAAATACCCGCTTACGGCGGAGCAAATCCGCCGGTGGCTGGAGCCGTGGAAAGAACGGCTTGCGCCCTCTTTGGACAAGATGCTGGAGCAATATCCCATCCGCGTCCCGGGGTTCCACCGCATGGTGTTTGACGGGCGCGTGGCGCTCACCCTGATTTTCGGCGATGTGAACGACGTCCTGCCGGAAATCACGGCCAGCGTCGATGCGTGGTTTCTGGACGGTTTCACCCCGTCGAAAAACCCTGCCATGTGGACGGAAGAATTATTCGGGCAAATGGCGCGGCTCAGCCATGCGGGGACGAGCGCCGCGACATTTACGGCGGCGGGATTCGTCAAGCGCGGCTTGCGGGCGGCGGGCTTCGCGGTTGAAAAGCGCAAAGGATTCGGAACCAAGCGCGACATGCTGGCGGGGCGGTTCGCGGGGGAGGGCGCTGCGCCTCCCGTGTCTACCGCGCCTGCCGCGCCTGCTATAGGCCCCGCCATGGCGCCCCCTATAACGGCTTCGCGGACGGTACATATCCTTGGCGGCGGGCTTGCGGGATGTTCCGCCGCTTATAGCTTAAAGCAATATGGCTTTACGCCCGTCCTTTATGATCCCGGCGGTATTGCGGCTTATGCGTCCGGTAATCCGACCGGCCTCGTCAACCCGCGTTTCAGCGCGTTCCGCACGGCGGAATCAGATTTTTATACGGCGGGCTACGCACAGGCCATCCGCAGTTTCGCGCGCTTTTCCGCGATTGATTACGCGCGCTGCGGCGGGCTTCACCTTATCACGGGGGAAGAAAAGGAAAAGCGCCTGACGCGGACGGCGGCGAACTGGGGATGGGCGGTGGATCACATGCGGCTCGTCGGTGCGGCGGAGGCTTCTTCCATCGCGGGCGTGCCGCTTTCCCATCCGGCCCTTTATCTTGCCGACGCTGCGCAGGTCAGCCCGCAAAAACTCTGCCACGCCTATGTGCGGGATGTGGAGGTCAGGCGCGGCGTTTATGCGCCTGTTGAAGGAGATATCGTCCTTTATGCCAACGCCGCCGCGGCCGGCAGCATGTTTGATTTGCCCGTCCATACGGTGCGCGGGCAGGTGACAATGGTTGAAGCGAACGCCATAAGCCGGAAGCTGAAATGCAATCTTTCCTATGGCGGTTATATTGCCGCTTGCAGGGGCGGGAGCCATGCAATCGGGGCGACTTTCCAGAAATGGCTGGAGGATAATCTGGCGCGGGATGAGGATGACGAGAGCAATTTGCGCCAGCTTTTGGAAAATGTTCCGGCCCTGTCCGGCCCCGGTTTCCGGATAACCGGGCGCAGGGCGTCTTTGCGGACGGCCTCGAAAGACAGGTTCCCCATTATCGGCGCGCTGGACGGGGAGGGGCATTATATCTCCACGGCCCACGGTTCGCATGGGCTGGTGTCCTCTCTGGCGGGGGCGCATCTTCTGGCGGATATTATACGTTCCGGCCCGTTCAGCCTGCCGGCTTCTACGGTGAGGGCGCTTGCCGCCAGCCGTTTTAAACGGGCATAAGCGGGTGGGGCTTTATAAATCTGGTTGAACCGTCCCGTGAAGCCGCGTACAAGCAGGGTTTGCACGATATTCTAATATGGATCAGGGTTTTTAGTCTTGCTGTTATTCGCTTTTGCAGCCGCCGCTTTTGCTTGTTCCGTACTGGCCCTGTGGACAGGGCGCCGCCTTGCGCTGTGGTTCGGTTTTTCCGATAAGCCGGGCGGGCGGAAAAAACATGAAGAGGCCGTCCCGCCTGTTGGCGGCCTTGCCATCATTCCTGTTTTCCTTCTTTTCACGTGGTTTACAAGCGGGCAGGCCATTGTGCCGTGGCCGCTGGCGGCGGGGCTTTGCGTCTTGCTGGTTATGGGGGCCGTGGATGATGCGCGGGGATTGAAATCACAGGTAAAATTTGCCGTGATGCTTTTTACGGCGACATTCGTCGTTATCGCTGGCGAGATGCAGATAAGCAGCCTCGGCAATCTCTTCGGTTTCGGGCCGGTCGAACTCGGTCTTCTTTCCAAGGGATTCACGATTCTTTCATTGGCCTTGCTGATGAACGCCATCAATATGATGGATGGGGTGGACGGGCTTGCGGGCGGTTTTTGCGCTTTGGTAAGCCTTGCCATGATGGCTGTTTGCGCCATGACAGAACGGTGGGATGTCTTTTGGATCCTTGCGATCCTGTTCGGCGCGCTGGCAGGTTTCCTGATCTTTAATATGCGCAGCCCGTGGAACCGGAAGGCATCGGTCTTTTTGGGGGATGCGGGGGCGCTGTGCCTCGGACTCTTGCTTGGGTGGTTTTGTATCGCGCTTTCGCAAGGGGGCGGCGCGCCGCTTAATCCTGCGACGGTCATATGGATCATCGCGATTCCCGTGATGGACGCGTTCGCGCTGTTCCTTGCGCGCAGCCTGCGCGGCCTCCACCCGTTCAACGCCGACAGGCGCCATTTGCATCACCGTTTCCTTGATGCGGGGATCGCCCCGTCCGTGACGACAGGCATGATTTTGGGGCTAATCGCCTTTTTTGCCCTGTGCGGTTTTATGGCGCAGTTGCTGAATGTCCCGGAATTCGTCCTGTTCTATCTCTGGCTTGCCCTGTTTATTTTGCATACTGGCGGGATTTTGCATCCAAAAGGCTATACGCTCCTGACGCGTGCCCTGCGGCTGCGCCGCCGGAGCTAACGCGCTAAAATCCTGCCTTTCCCGATAGGTTGTGCATAAGATGGCGGGGAAGCCCCCCTTTGCTTGACGCATGGGGGGAGGATCTTAAGGATGGATGCCTAGAGAGATTTTATCAATGAAGGATGGCATTCATGCCCCGCATATTTCCGAAAAACCCCCTTTTGATCGCTTCTATTTCCATGATTGCCCTCACGGCCTGCGCGGCCACGTCGGGTGCGAACAGTGCAAAGGCGGAAGCGCCGAAACCGCCTATTCCAGAACTGGACGCCGCCATGGCACAGCCCGCGCCGCGGGCGGTTTATCCGGCGACCCCTTCTTCTCCTTCCTCCACGCCGGCCACTACCGTCGAAATGCAGGAACGGATCGTGCAGCTTGAACAATCCTTGAGCGTGCTGCAGGCGGATTATGAGCGGATTCTCCCTGCTTTCGCCTCGCTGAACGCCACCAATGCGCGTTTGCAGACCCTTTTGAACGAAATTGAACAGGATGCGGGCGTGACGCCGCCCGCGCCCGTAACGCATTATACGCCGATCCAGTCTGACCGCGTGCCTCCCGCCGTCGGGGTTCTTCCGGCGCAAGGAAGCGTATCGCCGCACCGCGCGCCCGCCAATGGAACCGCGGTAGCGCAGACGGCCATGACGGAAATGCCGTCGGTGCCGGAACCTGTTTACGGCAGTCAGGCAAGCGCGGAACCGGCGCCTCTATTTGCAGGGCTTTCGGCCCAGCCGACGCTGGAAGAGGTCAGGGCGGAGGCGGCGCGCCAGACGGGAAGCTCCGCCGTTTATGAAGAGCGCGCCGCAGCGGCAAGCATTGCGGCTTCCCCCTCCGCGCCCATGAATGTTTCCGGCGGCTCCAATGCGGTGAAAGCGGTGCGTATCGGCGAACACGGGACGAAAACCCGCCTTGTTTTCGATTTGGGCGGGGCGGTCAGGCCTTCCTATAAGGTCGATGTCGATAACGGCGAAAGGCTTCTCGTGATTGATATGCCGGGTTCCGACTGGGCGGCGGCGGCGACAGGCAGCGCCAAATCCCCCCTCATTGACGGTTGGGCCGCGCAAAAAACGCCGTCCGGCGGGGCGACGGTGGCGGTTCAGCTCAAGAAAACCGCCCGTGTCCTTTCGACGGAATATATCGGGCCGGAAGGCGCGAATGCCGCGCGACTCGTTATCGACGTGGCTGCCGAAGGCTAACAGATCCGGCGAACTTCCAGTTTTTTCAGGATCTTAATGGGGGCGAAGGGTTTTGCCCCCATTTGCGTATAAACTATGTTAGATAATCACACATGACAAAAGGATATGGACGATGAAAAAAATGATGCTTCTTGCTGCTGCGGCTCTTGCGGTTCAGGCTGTTCCGGCCCTGGCCGAAAACGGTGCAAAACCCCATAAAGAGCGCGGCAAATTCATAGAACATATGTTTGAAAAGCAGGACACGGACAAGGATGGCGTCGTTAGCGAGGCTGAATATCTTGCCACGGCAAAAGCGCGTTTTGACGCAATGGATGCCGACAAGGACGGCAAGCTGACCCGGGAAGAAATCAAGGCGCATCATGAGGCCATAAAAAGTGAGTTCAAGGCCAAAAGAGGCGAGCGTAAAGGCAAAACCGACAGCGCGCCTCCTGTCACCGAGTAAGCTGCAAGCCCCTTTAACATGGGTAGAGGGATATGCGTATGAAGGCTCTGACGGCCTCATCCGATGATACTGACGAAAGCCTGATGCGCCTTATCCAGCAGGGGAGTCATCAGGCTTTCGCATTTTTAGTCCGCCGCCATACGGATCGCTTTTACGCGTCCGCGTTCCGGATGTGCGGCAATCAAAGCGAAGCGGAGGATATGGTGCAGGATGCATTTTTGAAAATCTGGAACCGTCCCGATTTATGGAAGGATGATCGCGGCGCGAAATTTACGACATGGTTCTACCGCATTTTGCTTAACCAGAACACGGATCGCCTGCGCAAGCACCGCAATGTGACGGATGATAACAGCATGCTGCCCTCTATCGCCGACAGTAACCCGACGCCTGAAAAACAGGCGGTCTTGAATGAGGAGCAGCGGCTTTTGGAAGAGGCGCTGGCCGCGCTGCCGGAGCGGCAAAGGACGGCTCTCACCCTTTGTTTTTATGAAGGGCTCAGCAATGCGGACGCTGCCGGCGTTATGGGCGTCAAAGTCAAGGCGCTGGAATCCTTGCTGATGCGCGCGAAAGCGGGTTTGCGCGATTTTATAAACCGGCCCGCAAATAATTTGGAGAAAGGGGAGCGCTATGCAGCACGATGACCTTGAGCGGATTTTATTGAACCGGGCCGCGCCGCCCGCGCCGCGCCGCGATTTGCCGGAGCGTATTATCGGGGCGGCCCTTCAATCCATGCCGCAGAATCTGCGCCCGCAAAATCTCTGGGCGGAATTTCTGTCCATGTTTGCCATGCCGCACCCGTCGGTCGCAGTGGCCGCCGGAATTATTCTCGGCGTAATGGCCGGCTTACAGGCGGCGGACGGGCTGTTCGTCCTGCAACAGGACTGGTCGTCCTTTCTTGAAATCAATGAGGGAGGTTGGTTATGAGCCGCCGGATGAAAATTATTTTTACCGTTTCGCTGCTGCTTAATATCGTCTTTGCCGCGGCAGGGGCCGGGCTGTTTTTTAATTTCACGCGCGAGCTTCCCATTCCGCCGCATATCAGCCCGGAGGCACGCCATTTTATCGCGCGCACCTATCAGGAGGGGCGGGAAGAAATTCGCCCGCTTATAGAGAGTGTGAAAACGCAGCGCGCCGCGGTCGAGAAAATTGTGACGGCCGAAGAATTCGATGCGGAAGCCTATCGTGACGCCGCCCGGAAAATGCTTGATACGCGCGCGCAAATCAGCAGCAAGCGCGCCGAGATTATGGGCCGCGCGCTGGAAGATCTTCCGGCAGAGGACAGGCGTGAATTTGCCCGTAACATCATGGACGGGCTACAGGGGCATAAGCCGCGAAAAGGCGGCTATCATGGCCGGATGATGCATAAAAAGCAGGACAGGCAGGAAGACAGGCGGGAAGATGCGCAGGAACAGGGTGACTACCCCCCGCCGCCGCGCCCCTGAAACCGATTCGCGCCTTGCGGAATTAGATAGAAAAAGAACCCCTTCTGGCGAGGGTTTTTTTTATCGACAGGATATGAACAATTTTATCCCGAACCTCCCTTGGCGGGCTTGCCTTCATTTGCTTGAAACCATGGCGGGCCGATTTATAGGGCGCGTAATTTATTGTTTTATATGAAAGGGATAGACAGTTTTTCCGAAGGGGGCGCAGAGGCGGTGCGCCTTTCCGGCGCTTTCTTCATATCCATTGCCCGTCCGGCCAAAAGATGGGGGTATCTTTCCTTTTGAGGTGAACCGGCAGGCTTTTTTTAATAGCCTTCAAAAGACGCCGGACGAATCATTTTGAACGGGGATGGCGGGGTTATGGGAATGTTTCATGCCCCGGTTCCAATGTTCTGAAAACACCGCACAAAAGACCATTTTATGGCAATTTTTTAAGCGCTTGTTTTCACGCTGGAATTACGATTGTGTGCATCTTTATTTCTTTTGCTCCTACTACTGGTTGACAGTAAAGGAGCCCGGCCATACCATATTTAGTGCATGGAGCTTCTTTCATGCTTAAGCACTAAATATCAACAAGCGGGATACCGACAGGGGTGCGCTTGGAACACGGGAAGGAAAACGGTTCTTTCCCGCTGCTCTTTTGCACTCTGGCGGGTTCCCATAAAACAGGAGTGAGATCATGACCGTGACTGTCTATAGCAAACCGGCTTGCGTGCAATGCAATGCGACTTACCGCGCGCTTGAAAGAGCCGGGGTTCCCTATAATGTTGTTGACTTGTCCGAAGACGGAGCAGCCTTGGCGCATGTTCAATCGCTTGGTTACAGACAGGTTCCCGTCGTTGTCGCCGGCGGCGATCACTGGGCAGGTTTCCGCCCGGACAAAATCGGCATGCTGGCCGGCGAACTTCTGGCCGCATAATGGGCGGGGCGGGCTATGGGGCTTGTTGTCTATTTTTCGAGCAGGTCTTTGAACACCCATCGTTTCGTAGAGAAGCTGGGCGTTCCCGCCCGGCGCATCCCTATCTTCTCCGATGAAGAAATGCCGGCGGTGCGCGAGCCTTATCTGCTCGTCGTGCCGACCTATGCCGACGGGGAAGGGCGGGGGGCGGTTCATAAACAGATTATTCGATTCCTGAACGATGAAAGGAATCGATCTTTTATCCGGGGTGTCATAGGCTCGGGTAATCGTAATTTCGGTAGGTTTTATGGGTATGCGGGCGATGTCATCTCGGCCCGGTGTAAGGTTCCCTATCTGCACAAGTTTGAGCTTGCGGGGACGGAAGATGACGTTGCAATTGTAAAGAACAGGATGGAACAGATATGCAAGTAATGGAACGTGAGAAAACCGGCGTGACAGAGGCGCAAGACGTAAAAAAAGCAAAGGCGGAGGAGCCGGGCTTTGATTATCACGAGCTGAACGCCATGCTTAATCTTTATGATGCGGACGGGAAGATCCAGTTCGATAAAGATCGCCAGGCCGCGCGCCAGTATTTTCTGCAGCACGTCAACCAGAACACGGTTTTCTTCCATAACCTGCAAGAAAAACTCGATTACCTCGTAACCGAAGGCTATTACGAAAAGGATGTGCTGGATCGGTACGACTTCGCCTTTATCAGCGGGCTTTACGACCGCGCCTATGCCAAGAAATTCCGTTTCCCGACTTTCCTCGGCGCGTTCAAATATTATACCGCCTATACGCTGAAGACGTTTGACGGCAAGCGTTATCTTGAGCGCTATGAAGACCGTGTCGTCATGGTTGCGCTGGCGCTCGCACAGGGTAACAAGCAGCTGGCCGAAGAAATCGTCGATGAGATTATGGCGGGGCGCTTCCAGCCGGCAACGCCGACATTCCTCAACGCCGGAAAGAAACAGCGCGGCGAGCTCGTATCCTGCTTCCTGCTCCGCATCGAAGACAATATGGAATCGATTGGCCGCTCCATCAACTCCGCGCTCCAGCTTTCCAAGCGCGGCGGCGGCGTCGCTTTCTGCCTGACCAATATCCGCGAATCGGGTGCGCCGATTAAACAAATTCAGGGCCAGTCATCGGGCGTCATCCCGATTATGAAGCTGATGGAAGACGCGTTTTCCTATGCGAACCAGCTCGGCTCCAGACAGGGCGCCGGCGCCGTTTACCTGCATGCGCACCACCCGGACATTATGCGCTTCCTTGATACGAAGCGCGAAAATGCCGACGAGAAAATCCGCATCAAGACGCTTTCCCTCGGTGTCGTTATTCCGGACATTACCTTTGATCTCGCGAAGAATAATGAGGATATGTATCTCTTTTCGCCCTATGACGTCGAGCGCGTCTATGGTGTGCCTTTTTCCGATATTTCCGTTTCGGAAAAATATGATGAAATGGTCAATGACGCCCGTATCCGCAAGAGCAAGATCAAGGCGCGCGACTTCTTCCAAACGATTGCGGAGATCCAGTTCGAATCCGGTTATCCCTATATCATGTTCGAAGATACGGTGAATAAAGCCAACCCGATTGACGGGCGGATTATCATGAGCAACCTCTGCTCCGAGATCCTTCAGGTCAGCGAGGCCAGCCTTTACAACGACGATCTCGGCTATAAATATCTGGGAACGGATATTTCCTGCAATCTCGGTTCCCTTAATATTGCAACGGCGATGGATTCCGAGGATTTCGGGAAGACGATCGAAACATCGATCCGCGCCCTGACGGCCGTTTCCGACATGAGTAATATCCAGTCGGTTCCCTCCATCGCCCGCGGTAACGACGAAAGCCACGCCATCGGCCTCGGCCAGATGAACTTGCACGGTTATCTGGCGCGCGAACGTATTTTCTACGGCTCCGAAGAAGGTGTGGATTTCACCAATATTTATTTCTATACGGTGGCTTACCACTGTATCCGCGCCTCGAACCTGATTGCGGCGGAAAAGGGACGCAGCTTTAAAGGATTTGAAAAATCAAAATATGCGAGCGGCGAATTCTTTGACAAATACACTTCCCAAGAGTGGAAACCGGCGACGCAGAAAGTCCGGCAATTATTCGAGCAGGCCGGGATCCATATCCCGACGCAAGAAGACTGGAAACAGCTTAAAAAAGCCGTCATGGAAAAAGGGCTTTATAACCGCAACCTTCAGGCCGTTCCGCCGACGGGTTCGATCTCCTATATCAATAATTCCACCTCTTCGATTCACCCGATTGCGTCCCGCATCGAGATTCGCAAAGAGGGCAAGATTGGCCGCGTTTACTATCCGGCGGCGTTCATGACGAACGACAATCTGGAATATTATCAGGATGCCTATGAAATAGGGGCCGAAAAAATCATTGATACCTATGCGGCGGCAACGCAGCACGTGGATCAGGGGCTTTCCCTGACGCTCTTCTTCCCTGATACGGCGACGACGCGCGATATCAACAGGGCGCAGATCTATGCATGGAAAAAAGGTATCAAGACCATTTACTATATCCGCCTGCGCCAGAAAGCGCTGGAGGGGACGGAAGTAGAGGGATGCGTTTCATGCAGCCTTTAAAAAAAGACAATCTGCAAGGGGGTAGTTCTATGCTTATGACGCCTAACAAGGTTGCGCCGGTCAAGGCGATCAACTGGAACCGTATCGAGGATGAAAAGGATCTCGAAGTCTGGCAACGCCTGACCGGGAATTTCTGGCTGCCCGAAAAAGTGCCGCTCTCCAATGACATTCCGTCATGGGCGACGCTTAATCCGGCGGAACAGCAACTGACCATCCGTGTCTTCACGGGCCTGACATTGCTGGATACGATTCAAGGGATCATCGGCGCGCCTTCACTGATGCCCGATGCCATCACGCCGCATGAGGAAGCCGTGCTTGCCAATATTTCCTTTATGGAAGCGGTTCATGCCAAATCCTACTCCTCGATCTTTTCAACGCTTTGCCTGACGCGCGATGTCGATGATGCTTATCGCTGGAGCGAGGAGAACGAGTATCTCC
Organism: Micavibrio sp.; assembly: GCA_041655955.1. Lineage (GTDB taxonomy): Bacteria > Pseudomonadota > Alphaproteobacteria > Micavibrionales > Micavibrionaceae > Micavibrio_A. Next base: position 985,263 of record JBBAEN010000001.1, on the reverse strand, counting down.
AGCGCAAATCGCGCTTGATTTTGGAGGAATATCAGTCGGACGATCCGTTAAAGCGTAAAATTGCCAGCGTATTCCTTGAAAGCTTCCTCTTCTATTCCGGCTTCTACCTGCCTATGTACTGGTCGAGCCGCGCGAAGTTGACGAACACCGCCGATCTTATCCGCCTGATTATCCGCGACGAAGCGGTTCACGGCTATTATGTCGGTTATAAATTTCAGCGCGCTTTCGAGAACCTGACGCCGATGGAGCAAATGGAGATTAAAGACTTCGCGTTTTCCCTGCTCCTCGATCTCTATGATAATGAAACGAAATATACGGAATCGCTTTACGACGAAGTCGGGCTGACCGAGGACGTGAAAAAGTTCCTGCATTATAACGCCAATAAGGCTTTGGCGAATCTCGGCTTCGAGGCGTTGTTCCCGTCCGATATGACCAATGTAAACCCGGCTATCCTGTCAGCCTTGTCGCCGAACTCGGACGAAAACCATGACTTTTTCTCCGGTTCCGGTTCTTCCTATGTCATCGGGACAGCCGTTGAAACGGAAGATGAAGACTGGGATTTTTAACGGATCCTGTCAGGACGGCTATTACAAGAAACCGCGAGGCTTTCGATGGCCCGCGGTTTTTTTATATTGTGGCACGGCTCAGGGCCTTGCCGTGATTTTTCCCATGCTTGTTATGGGCTCAGTAATCACGCTGCCAGAAAATTCCTGCGCCGCCTTGTGCGTCCTGCCCGATCTTGCTTTTTACGTTGATGGACGGGGTGAGTTCTATCTGGATGCTGGCCGCGCCGGAGCCTGCCGCCGTGCCGCTCTCAAGCTCAAGATAAACTTTGTCCGTCAGGTATTTTCCGGCCTCCACATTGGCCTGGCCGCTTTCATCCATCTCGACGCTTATATCGTCAAGGCCGGTGGCCGACCGTATCAAGCCTAACGGATCGAATCCAATCCCGCCGCCGCTCTGGCCGGAGAATTTTTGAATGGTCTGCGCCAACTGGACTGCCTGATAGGGGCTGATCCTGGACGTATCCCGGCCAAAAAGAATACGGGCGAGAACCTCGTCTTCGGGAAGGCCCGGTGCCGATGCGAATTTTATGGAAGGATCCCGCACCGGCCCGGTGAGCAGGATAGAGGCAGTGACATCACCCGCGGGAATTGTGGCCTCGACGTCCAGATAGGGAGAGGGGGGAACGTCGCCCTGAAAGCGTAAATGAGCGCGCTCAAGGGTGAAGCGCTTGCTGAACTGCTCATAGCGTCCGCGGCGTGATTCGAGATTGCCGTGGATTTGCGGGGCGTCGGCGGCCCCTGTAATATCCAGATTGCCGCCAAATTCTGCATCCAGCCCCCAGCCGCGGACGAAAATCTGGTTGGGAGCCTCGATTTTTATATCCAGCGCAATGACGGCGGCTTGCTGTTCGGCTTTGCTCTTATTTTGCGCTTCGACAATATTCAGCTCCGGAATGTCGCTTTGAAAATTTTCCGGAATGGTAATGTTCATTTCCGCAATATCGATCGTGCCCGTTGCAAGATAGCCGCCGTCCGTGTCGCCCAGTGACAGGGAGGCATCGAACCTGCCATTCGCTAAATCGCGTTTAGGCGCATGGAAATCTTTCGCGGTCAGGGAAAGATTGCTATTGCCGCCTCCCCCTAAAGAAACGCGACCCTGTGCCGTTAAACTGCCTCTTTCGCCATCCGTTGCGCTTAAATTATTCAAGATAAGCTCGTTCCGGTTAAAAGCGGCGCTCGCGGTGATGGAAGAAAGAGTGATGCCGTTTATTTCATCCTCGAACGCACCGTTGGCGATGCTGGCTTGCCCGTCAATAGTGGGGGATTGAGGGCTGCCGCCAATCGAGGCGTCCAGCCGGAGCGCGCCTGAAAGCTCATGCGCCGGCGGCAGGAACAACGCGGCGATAGGTTCGATATCGACATTGGCCGCAAGTTTTCCATCTAGCCGGGCGTTTTCATCCATCGCGAAAGAAAAAGGATAAAGGGAAAAGGAGAAGGGAAGGGAGGCGTTGCCTTTCATCTCCCTAACCCCCGTTCCCGCAGCGGAGAGAGTGGCCTTCAGCATGCTATCCCGATAGTCTGCATCCGCATGAATCGTAAGGTCATTATATTGTCCCGCATCAAGCCCGCTTGCCTGCAAGGCGGCGGTGACGAGGGGGGAAGAGGGATTGCCGGTTATATCGCCATTCAGGGTAAGGCGAAGATTTTCAAATTGCGATGGAATCGCCGCCGGAATATCTCTCCCCCTGAAATCCTGCGTTTTAAGGGAAAGAGCGACATTGTCTTCATTAAAAGAACCCATAAGGCGAAGGCCGGAGCGGCCCAAAGAAATCGACGCGTCAATATCGCGAATGGCGGGGACGGGGTTTGCAAGGCCCGAAAGCAGTGCCTCCCCGTTCACGGAAAATGCCTGCCCCATGGTTCCTTTTCCCTGAAGCGTTAGTTTATAAGTATCTTCCAGGGCTTTCTCGAATGCTGCGTGGCTTGATTCGATCGTGATCGTTTCACCTGATTTAAGGGAAGAAAGTCTTATATCGGCTTTTTCGGGCCACAGGGCGAAGAGATTGCCGAAAAGAAGATCGATATCCGCCTTGCCTAGCCGCAATTCTTCGTAGCGAACACTCTCCAGCGCGGCTTTTACAGCGGCTGCCTGCCCGTTTTCCGAAGGGGAGAAGTCGGCATCTATTTTTATGGAGCCGGCGATATCGGCCCTCGTTAGTTCCTTATAATGGGAAAGGTCTGAAAGCCTCAATGCGGCCTTGCCATCTAAAACCATGCCGGAAAAAGACAGGCTGCCTGTCCCCGTAAGATTTATAGAAGGGGCTTCTCCTGTGATGGGTGAAAAATGAATCCTCTCTTCATCGTAAGAGGCTTTTGCCTGAAGCTTGATAGGTTCGCTATGATAAGAGGTGCGGATATCAAGGGCCGCCTGATTGCCATTTTCCCCGTCCACGTCATCGTCTGCCATGAGCGAAAGGACAATATCGTCAAGCCCCTTTTCCTTTAAAAGTGCGGTCGATAATATTCCGTCCATCGCTATGTGGGGAAGATCGATTGTCCCTTCTATCCGGCCATTCAGAGAGGCGGATTCAAAATTTCCGCCTGTAACGGGCTTGAGATCGGGATAAGCGGCGCTTATTCGCGCCTCGATATCCTTGGCCCCTGCCAACAAGGCTTTTCCCTGCCCGTTAATTTTATAATCGGCGGAAATTATGTCGAAATTGCTAATTTCAAGTTGCTGTTCCGCTTGTGTGAAAAAGGCCAGAAGCGATATTCTGTCCGGCAGGGCCGCTTGCTGATAGCGCCCGCGCGCCTGAGGCCAGAGAGAGGCTTCAAGCGTTATCTTGTCCCCTGCTGTAAGTTCGGCCTTTAACGTTGGCGACAAATCGAGAGGGCCTCCTGCAACATCTTCCCCGATATGCAAGCGATCGATGGTAAGGGGGTTTATCTTAATGGTGCGAAAGAAGATGTCGCCGATGGTAAAAGCTTCGCTGGGCCGGGCTTGCGTTTCGCCGCTATCGCCCGCAGCTTCAGGGAGCCGTATGATATGCAAGGTTCCGGCATTCGCGGTGATATCAAGCCGCCGCAGGAAGAGCGCCGCGAAAGTTATATCGACCGAAGCGCGATCAAGTGTAGCGAGTGTGCCTTCCGTATCGGCCAGAAGCGCGTCATGAATGGTAAAGCCGCGAATGGGATCATAATAAAAATTGGAAAAATCCATGCTATAGCCGCTATCTTGCAGAATTGACTCTATTTGTGTCTTTGCAAAATCGCGGGCGGCGCCCGTATTCAGGATGTTGATTCCGGCAATCAATATAATTTGCAGGCCGATTAGGAAAAGGATAAAGAAAGCCGCAAGCGACGCGAAGCCCATCGCCAGAAAACGAACCAATTTATTCGCGTAATCCCGCATCAAAATGCCTGTCCTATGCTAATGTAAAACTGGTAGTTGCGATCGACATTGTCTTTCTGGGTCAGGGGCGTTGCAATATCAAAACGCAGCGGGCCAAAGCCTGTGTAATAACGAAGGCCGATACCCGCGCCGATTGCAATGTTATTAAATTCAGGCATGGATTCTTCCGACACGTTTGCCCCGTCAACAAAAGCTGCGGCGCCGAATTTTTCCGTGAATTTCCCCCGCATTTCAAGGGAGAAATGGACAAGGGAGCGCCCGCCCGTCGGATCGCCGTTACGCTGGGGCCCGACTTCCTGATAACCGAAGCCGCGCACCGACCCGCCGCCGCCTGCATAGAAACGCTCTGTCGCCGGGACGTCCTTAAGATCTGTCCCCCAGATTGTGCCAAGCCCTGCCTTGCTGGCGAAAACCAGATCGGCACCGGTTCCAAGTCCCAGATAATGGCTCGCCCCGATCTCTGTTTTGATAAAGGGGGAGCTTTCCCCGAATGTATCTATGAATGGTTCGGCCTGAAGGGTCGCGTTCCATCCTTTATGCGGGTCGAGCTTGTCGTCGCGGCTGTCATAGGTAAGGGATTGCGGCGCCGAAAGAAGGCCGAATGTCCTTGTTTCGCCTGTCGTGCTATCCTCAATCTGCGTAAGAGCGAAATCGGCGCCAAAGCTTCCCGATAGCCTGCGGTTAAAGCTGCGTTTGACGGCGCCGCCGAAAGACAGGCGCAGCTCTTCATAGGCATCCGTATCTTGCCGGCGAAGGGATGTGTTCAAAGAGAGCGATTGATTTTTCCGCAGGAAATAAGGCTTGCCGTATTCAATATCAAGGCTCTGCTTCAACATATTGAGCGTCAGCGCCGCGGAAAGTTTTTCCGCCTCGCCCATGAAGTTCCTGTGCTCCCACCCGAAAACCGCGCCGGGGCCTTCATCCGAATAATAGGTAAGGCCTGCGCTGATGCTTCTTTGCGCCCGCTCGCGCAGGTCGATAGTCACATCGACCGTGCCGTCTTCATTCGGCGCTTCGGGCAGGAGTGTTTCGGCGCGTGCAAAAAGGCCGCTTTGCAAAAGCGCGGTTTTATAGGATTCAAGTTTTTCACGGCGGAAACATTCGCCCTTCCTCCATGGCAATAATTTGCGCAGATAAGATTCCCTGACATTTTCATTGCCCTGAAATTTTACAGCGCCGAAATTTCCCTGCGCCCCCGCATCGACGACGAAATCGACTTTGGCATTATGCGCGGGCCTGTTGAGGAAGACCTCATTCTTGACATCAAGGTTGAAGTAACACTGATCTTTCTGGATATTGTTATAAAGGGCATGCTGGGCCGTTAGCACTTTTTCGGCATCAAGATCGTCCCCCGCCCCGACAATATTGTCATCCCATGCTTCTTCAAAACCGCCGGGGCGGACAAGGATGGAGGCGATAGAAAATTTAGGGCCGTAATGGATATTATAGGTGCCGGAAAATTCTTCGCCGCCCCGTTCAAACCTTATGCGCGCATCATAATATCCTTTTGCGTATAAAGCCTTGAGAAGGTCGGCCTGAATGATGTTGGCGATATAGGTTTGTTGCCGTTCCCGCAGCTCCGCCTCATCGGAAATAAGGCTGCTCTGTTCGGCTGTGCGCTCTTCCAGGATTTTTTCCAGATAGGCGCCTGTTTCCTTATCCTGCGCGTGCGGGTTCAACGTATAATTTATAGCTTCCCCGCCCTTCAACACATCCGTAAGGGAGCAGGCGCCGGTGAGAAGCGCACCTGCGAGCAAGAGAGAATAACATGCTGATTTTCCTATCTTGTACAAATGCTTTTCTCTTAAAGATATAGAAAGCTTAAGGTTATAGAAAAAATAGCGTCGATGCAAAGCAACTTCTTGATTTTTTATGCAATTTCTGGTTGTTTGGCGCGATTGGCGGGAAAGAAAATGGCACCTTGGATAAAGCAGCTTTTGGCCGCGGGGCTTGTACCCTATGCGGCAACATCCGGAGCCTATCTGGGCTATCTCGGCCCTTCCCTCTTTGGGGGCGGGAAATTATCCGCGTCATGAAAAATCCTGCTCACCGGAACTTTCATAAAGCCTCTCTCGTTTCAAACCCGCTGGCTTTCGGCAATCCCGGCCTGAAAATAGAAAACTGGCTGTATATTGACTGCGTTCTGATACAGGCGGCGGTTGTGGGTTTCGTCTTGCCGGTAGAAAGGGCGTCCGCGGCCCTTGTCGATTTTTACAAGATCCTTGGGTGGCTGTGCGTGGGTACGATTATATGCTCCTATCCGGCCAGATTGCCGCAGCGGAGCTGGAGGGCCGGCAGATTGTCGGGTTTTCACTCTTTTCCCAGAACTACCGGAAGGAAAGCGCAATCGGCGTTTCCGGTAAAACGGCCTGTTCCAGCAATGCCGGTTTATGGGATGTGTCCATTGGCGGTGTCGAAACCCATAGTGCGGCGGAAGATGCGGTTAGGAAGCGCGCGCATCAACGCCTATGAGCAGGTTATTTATTAAAGCATAAAGAAATAGATTTATAGTGCGCCGTGCTTTTAAATAGCGGGGCTTTAAACAGGGACGAAGACGGAATGCAAAATGCACCGAAAATAAAACGCGGTATTAAGCGGCAAGTTTCCCGTCTTTTAGGGGCGGTTGTCGCCGCTTTTGATGTTCTGGCGCTTTGGCTGGCTTTTCTTACGACGCGGCTTTTGTCCGTTCTTATGGTGGATTTATCCCGGAAATTCGATTGGGATTATGATTTCTCCCATTTTGACACGCGGCGTTATTACTATGTGTTCCTTTGCGCTTGCGCCGTTTTTTATTTTTTGGCAAAGGGGCATTATTCGCGCCGCATTCCTTTCCTGATGCAAACTGAAAATATCGTAAGAGTGATCCTTTTTGCAGTCTTGTTTGACGGGTTTAACTATTATTTCCTTGATTATTCGTCCTTTCCGTCCTGGATGTGTTTTAACTGGATGCTGTGTTTCCTCTATTTGCTGATCGGACGGAAGATATCGTTTTTCCTGATTAAAAAATCGAATCTCTGGCCTTTGCCCACAGTGCTTGCCGGCGATGCGAGGACGGTTCTTGATTGCTTCTATGCTTTTCAGGCTGATGCTTCTACAGGCTATGAAATCAAACATATCTTTTTGAACGGCAGCAGCGGCCTTATCGAGAATGACGCGCTGTTTCAAAAGAACTCTGCCGCGCAGATTCATAGCGGATATCAGGAGATTCCAGAATTTATAACCGCAAGCCCCGGCTATTATTATATTTTTACCATGGATTTAATCAGGGGCGAGGGCGGGAGCGATATCATGGCCGCCGCGAATGAGGCGCAAGTCGAATATGCCGTCGTGCCGCATACGCGTGCCTTTGAGATATTTGGCATGGAGGCGCATTATTTTTTCGGCAACGATGTTATGGTCATGCACCGGCGCGACCCTATCCGATCGCCCTCCGGCAGGGCCGTCAAGCGAGCCTTTGATATTCTGGTTTCAGGCGCCGGGCTTGTCTTTCTCGGCATTCTTGCTGCGATTGTTGCCATTTTTAAAAAAGCAGGCGGCTCGGCAGAGCCGGTTTTTTATGGCGGGGAGCGAATCGGCCTTAACGGAAAGAAATTCCAGTGCTGGAAATTCCGTACCATGAAAGACGGCGCTGATGATCTTCTCCGGAATATCCTTGTTTCAAGCGAAGAGGCGCGCATTGAGTGGGAGAGATTCCAGAAATTAAAGAATGACCCGCGTGTCGATTCTGCTATCGCACGTTTCTTGCGCAAGACAAGCCTCGATGAGATGCCGCAACTTTGGAATGTTTTCATAGGGGATATGAGCCTTGTCGGCCCCCGCCCCATATTGGAGAGCCAGATCACGGATTACGGCAGCCAGATAGGGCAATATTACTCCGTCCGCCCCGGTATCACAGGTCTTTGGCAGGTGAGCGGAAGGAATGAAACAACATTTGAACAGCGCATCTATTGGGACGGATGGTATATTCGCAATTGGTCTTTATGGCATGATATTGTCATCATGTATAAAACGGTGCGCGTAGTGATTTTCAGATCGGGGGCATATTAATGGCATCCTCTATTGCCTCCCTTATAAAAAAAATAACGATAGTCGCGGATGAGCAGGAACTTTCCGCGCTTTTGAAGGATATTCGCAAGGATGCGGCGTCAAGGCCCGTCCGTATCGGCTTTGTCAATGCACATGCGTTTAATCTATGCTGGCGCGATGATGGATTTTTAAAAGATTTGAATGAATGCGATTACTTATTCCGCGACGGCGCAGGAATGAAATTCCTCTATGACTGGCATGGAATTGATGCGGGCCTTAACATGAACGGCACGGATCTTATTCCCCAACTTCTGGAACTTTACAAAGGGGACGGAATAGCCCTTTTGGGAACCTCTTCGCCTTATCTGGAGAATGCTTCAACCGCTCTTGATGAAGCGGGAATAAAAACGAAAATCTTGCGTGATGGATTTCTAGATGATGATGCTTATTTAAAAGCATTGGAAGGGGAACAAGTATCATGTGTCGTGCTTTCCATGGGTATGCCGAAACAAGAACGTGTTGCCGGTAAGATCGCAAATAATATTGCTTATCCGGCATTGATAATTTGCGGGGGCGCAATTCTTGATTTTATTTCGGGCAGGTTCTCCCGCGCGCCTTTATGGATGCGGCGCTTTGGTATGGAGTGGCTTTACAGGCTTGGTTTGGAGCCGCGCCGCCTTTTCAGGCGCTATGTTACCGGAAATATAGTTTTTCTCTGGCGCGCCATGCGCATGACCCTTCCCAAGGAGGCGCGGGATCCTGAAAATATAAAAATCCTTCATGTTGTAAGGCAGTATTCCCCCGCAATCGGCGGGCTTGAAACCTATGTTGAAAATATGTGCCGTACCCAAAAAGATTTGGGATATGAATGTACGGTTCTGACGCTTAATAAACTATTTCAGGAACATGAAAATGGCCTGCTAAAGGAGCATGAAACCATAAACGGCGTTCATGTCCGCCGCGTTTCGTTCATAGGCGCAAGGCGCTATTTCATGCCCTTTATATCGCCATTTTACTTTAAAAAATTTGATATCGTCCATGTTCATAATACGGATGTTTTTTATGATTATATTGCGTTTTGTTCATTCTTTTTAAACTTCAAAATATTCGCGACGACGCATGGCGGATTTTTCCATACAGGTAACTTTGCATGGATCAAGAAACTATATTTTCATACGGTGACAAGATTGTCCTCCTTGGCGTATGAACGTATTTTTGCAATCAGCGATAATGATTTTAATGTGTTTTCCAGGATCTCCGGAAAAATAACATTATTGCCTAACGCCATCGTGCCGGCTGCAAAGAAAATAAGCCATGGTAGTGACTTTATCTATGTCGGGCGATTGGCGCAAAGCAAGGAGATAGGGCTGCTCCTCGATATGTTTGCCTGTCTGAAGGGGAAGCTTGATGGACAGTATATTCTGCACATTGCCGGCCCGGAATGGGATGTCACTATCGACGAATTGCGCACCCATGCAGAAAAAATAGGCATCGGCGATGATGTTATTTTCCACGGTTCCATGGATAGGGAAAAACTTGAGGCTTTGATTGGGCGCTGCGGCTATTTTCTTTCGGCTTCCTCCTATGAAGGGTTCGGTATGGCGATGCTGGAGGCAATGGGGGCCGGGCTTATTCCTTACGTTCATGCCAATGAAGCGTTTAAGGAGTTGACGGGGCTTAGCGGCTGCGGGCTAGCTGTCGATTATCATCGGCCGGAGGAAACAGCATCCAGGATCCATGAACATATGCGTTCGGTTAGCATGGAGGACAGGAAAAGGGCCTTTGACTTTTCAAGGCAATATTCATGGCTATCACTTTCCGAAAAAACGCATGGATTTTATTTGAAGGCGCTATCATGAAAACGCGACCCCAAGCGCAGGCGTCTGAAACCGGCGGCAGTTTGCGCGGCGCGGGAGTTGCCGTTCTCTGCGCCGTTTTCTTCAATGCTGTGTTTGCGGTTTTTAACGCCCACATCACCGCCGTGTCGCCAGTCCTCGTAATGGCTGGAGAGGCCGTAATAGTGGCGGGTGTGTGGGCTGTTATCCTCATGAATGTAAGAAGTCTGCCGGATGTGCGGTTTTCCCTGCTTTATCTTTTATTATCATTTTGTATTTTTGTTTTTGTTTCTTTGGTTCAAGAGAACATCTTCTTGAAATCGTTCCGCGATATTCTTGTTCTGGTAAGCTTTTTCATTCTTGGAAGCCTTGTGAAGAAAAGCGATGTTATTTTAACCGTCAAAATCGCGGCATTTTTAGTATTTTCCTTCATACTTATTGAGGGGTTTTTCCCTGATCTCTATGTGTCTGTTTTTCAGCCAGCAGATTATTATAATGCGACGCGCGGCATTGAATTCCGGGATGAAAACGCTCTGGGCGTTTACGGCGCCGCCTTAAGCTATAGCGATCGTTTTTCCTTAAGGCCGTTTGAGCATCGTTTATCGTCCTTAATGCTGGAACAGGTCAGTTTAGGAAATTTCGCGGTCTTTCTATGTATGTTTTTCTGCGGATTTTATAAATCTCTTTCCGTGTTTGAACGCTTCTTCATTCTTGCCGTGACTCTGGCTTCGGCTGTAACGAGTGATAGTCGTCTGGCGATGGGGCTTGTGCTGTTATTCATGGCGGGGGCGGCGGCTTTCCGTATGGCGCCGCGTTATTTCCCGCTACTTTATATGCCGCTTATTGTGATTGCTTCTTTCATAGCGCTTTACGGGACGCCTTATGCGGCAGGGTCAATTGCCGATAACCTTCCGGGCCGTATCGGGATGAGCGTTTATTTCCTGTCCACTATGCAATGGGAGTGGTTCTTAGGCGGTTCCCTGGAGGATATTAACAGGGCTTGGGATAGCGGCTATGCCTATATAATATTCACCCAGACAGGCATAGGGCTTGCGGCTTTATGGATTTTCTCATCTGTATCTATTGCGCAGAGAACGGCTGAAGAAAGAATTTACGCATCCTGCCTTTCGTTGTTTTTATTTTTGAGCTTATTGGTAAGTGCGTCAATCTTGTCGATAAAAATCGCTTCCCTGTTATGGTTCGTGGCCGGAAGTTTTATGTATAGAACTAGGAATCTTTAGTCTTTAAGGCCTCGTCGATAAATATGCCGACAATATTTTCCCAGTCTTTTATGGGCGAGATGTCGATTGTTTCCCTGTTATAATTTTTTGCGTTTTCAAAGGCCCGAAGGATAGTGTCTGTATCTTTTTCGTTGTAGCCGAAGGCATGCTCCCTGGCTTTTGCGGCAAAGCGGGACGTTATGATGGGAAGTTTGCAATAGCTGTATTGGACAAGCTTCAGGCTTGATTGATGTAAATATTCAGCGCCATTGCGGTAAAGATAGGGGGCGATCCCTATATCGGCATGTTTTATATAAGGAATAATATCGTCGAAATTCCTTTCGCCATAGAAGAGTATGTTGGGAAGCTCGTCCTTTATTTTGGCGCCGCTTCCGAAAATATGGAACGTCCAGTCCGGATAGTGCTGTGCCAATATTTCAAGGGTAAAAGAATCGAAAAGCATATCGCCTATGCTGATGGCGTTCTTTTCTTTTGCATAGGGGTTGGTATGCGGCCTGTCGAAAGCATCCTTGTCGATCGCCTGCGGTATATAGTGCGCAGGAACATTGGAAGGGAAGTCTTGGGCAATCTCCTCCGCGTTCAAACGGATAAAATCAAACAGGCCGATATTTTTTATGATGCTGTTTTTAACCAGCGGATGGAATGTCAAAACGTCCATCCTGTCGCTTGCATTGTAAATGAAAGCAGCTTCAGGCGCTTTTCTTTTAAAGGTTGGGGCGAGCATGCCGCCGACGCCGTTCTCGATAATAAAGAGATCGGCATTTTTTATCTCTTTCAACAAAGCCGCCGGCATGAGGAAAGGATATAGGCGGAAAAGAGGAGAAAGTAATTTTCCAAGCAGGCGGGAGCGCGTATAAAACGGATGAAATAGCGGAATCCATGTATATTTTATAATTTTTTCGCCCGTCGCAACCCACCGGTTATAAGGCGGAACGATGTGTTTTGCGTTGCGCCTTAAGAGCGAAAGGCGGCTTGAGCCAACGGTTACAAAGCGAACCTCATGCCCCTGCCTTGCAAGAATATCCTTCCAGAAATGGAAACCTGTCTTCCTGCGGCTTTGCGCGTCATGGGAGGAAACGAGGACGATTTTCATGGGCGCTTGTTCAAAACGACCAAGGGAGTATTCCTTGCATATTGACGCAGGATATTAGCGGTTTTGATGAGGGCTTCGCGCTTTGCCTGCGCCCAGCCGATAACAAGAACGACATTGTCCGATTGCGCCGCGATGATTTCGGAATCGGTTGAATCCTCAACGGAAGAACCGTCAAAAACGATATAATCATATTGTTCTTTGAACAGGCCGATAAGATTCTCAAGCCTGTTTCCGGCCATGAATTCCGGCTGCTTTTTCCCCGAAGGCAACAAGAAGAAATTCTCGCTGACGGGCTGAATATACTCGCTCGCGGTTTGAGGGTTCGTGAGGGCTTCGCCAAGCCCCGGCCTTTGTGCTTGAATGCCGGAGCCAAAGGCGGTTTCGATCAGGAGGACTTTCTTTCCAAGCGTCGCGGTATATTTAACAAAAGCGCGCGCAATGGTTGTTTTTCCTTCATGTTCGCAGGCGGATGTTATCAGGATTGCCTGCGGCGCCGGCTGTGCCGAAAGCGAAAGGTAAAGGCGCTTGATAGCTTCCAAAAAGGGCGATTTCCTATCGCTGCCAATCTCCGCTAAAGGGGCCGCCACATGCGGGACGGAAGCTATAAGCGGTAAATTTAAAAAGCGCTTTATATCATTTTCGTCCTCGATGCCGCGATCGATCAGCTCAAGCATGAAAACAGTAAATATGGCGGCGGAAGCAGCGAGGATAAGAGCGAGAAGCAAAAGAACGGGTTTTGTGATCCCGTCGGGGGATGTGGGGGTTTCCGCGCCTGAATCTATCCTTGCACCGCTGCGGTCGAGCGAGAGCTGGGAGCGGATTTCCTCGGAGCGTTTCAGGAAGCTTTCAAGCAAGGTGCGGTTTGCGGCTTCCTCTGCCTCAAGCGATTCAAGGGCGACAAGGTTTCCGCGATAAGAATCCAGCTCGCGGTTCAGTTCTTGCAGGCGGGTACGCAGCATTTCTTCTTGCTGTGATACGGAAGAAAGTTCCGAGCGCAGGCTGTCCCTGGCATTTTTATTCTCGCGCTGCAGATCGGCTGAAGCCTGTTTATAACGGTTCAGCGAGGCGATATAGAGCGGGTGAAGCGTTCCATATTGCGCTTTCATCGCCTCAAGATTTTGCTTGGCTTCGCTTTGTTTGATCTTAAGCTGGCCTAAAAGGGCGGCGCTTTCCTGTCCTGCCGGATCATTCGCGGCGGACAATGCATCTGTTCGTGCCTGAAGGCTCAGTTTTCTGGTTTCAACCGGTATCAATTGCGCGGTGAGATCCAGAATTTGCTGGTTGATGAGATCCTCGCTGTTTTTACCGGGGATGATGCCGGAAGAGCGGCGGTAATCCTGCGTCGCTTCCGCCTTGCGTTTGCTTTCTTCTTTGAGCGAAGCGATTTGCTCTGTTATCCAGCGGTCGATTTGGAGAAGTCTTTCCCGTCTTTCGCGAAGCTGGAAAGCGATATATTGCCTGGCATGGGCGTTGGCCGTTTCCGCCGCGAGGAAAGGATCCGTGCTTTTATAGGAGATAGCGATGATCCGGCTGCGGCCTTGCGATGCGACGGACAGATTTGCAAGAAAACCCCGCAGGTTTTTAAAAGACTGTTCCCCGTCCACACTTTCGGGCTCTTCCCCGTTTTCTTCCATGGAAGCGATTGTTTCACGGACGAGGGAGGGAGAGGTTATAATCCTTACTTGCGTATCGACATCTGCTGTTTCAATTTTTTGCGGCGGTATGGCATCGGTAAAATCGCCTATCCTTATGTCCTGATTGTCGAGAAGGACTGTGGCCGTTGCTTTATAATAGGCGGGCTTTAGAAGGACGTAAAGGAATGCCGGCGTCAGGAATGCGATAAAAAACGCGGTTAAAATAATCCTGCGCTTCCAGAGAATATAAAGCAGGGCCTTTATATCGATTGTGTTTTCGCCTTGGGCATCCGGACGGCGGCGGTCAGTTCTTCTGCGATCCATTTTTGCTTTCTTCCTAGAACCAGCGGCGGCCTACGGTGATGGTATCACCGGGCTTGATCATGGTTTTGTCATCAATTGTGAATGTCGTAATCGCGCCTTTTACATGGCGGGTAATGTCGGCCCGGTTTTCCTGTGCGCGGTAGCTGTAGCCGCCGGCCATGGCGACGGCCTGTAGCAAGGTCATATGCGGGATATATTCATACATGCCGGGATTCTGGACTTCCCCCAGAATATAGATATTGCGGTAGGCCGCTATCTCGACGCTGACGCGCGCATCGACGACATAGGCGGGGGAAAGCTCGGCGGTAATCATCTGTTGAAGTTCCGCGGGCGTGTGTCCGGCTGCGGGGACGGTGCGCAGCAGGGGGAAGGAGATCGCGCCGTCCTGCTCGACTGTAAAATCGCCGCTCAGATCTTCGTGACCGAAGACGGTAATATGGACGGTGTCGCCCATGCCGAGCGTATATGCGGCGGCTTCCGTGACGCTCTTGCTCGCGGGCGCGGAATGGGTACAGCCGGTGACGCCTGTCAAAAGCATCATGGAAAGGAATGAAAGAAAAATGGTTTTTATTCTTACGGGCATTGCCTGTCCTTTAAAATTGCAGCTTTAACGAGAGATTGATGATGTTGCTCTCAAACGTGTTTCCGGCGGCGTCCGTGCCTTTATCTTCTTGCGTTATATAATGATAGTTCCCCGATAACCAGAGATTTTGGTTCATCTTGTAGGTTGCGCCGAAGGAAGCGTTATATTGCTCTGTTTCCCTGTTGATTCCCTGATAATCGAAGTTTTTATAGGTGAAGGCCGGGGTCAGCAAGACGTTGGGGAAAAGCTCGTATTGAAGGGAAAGGCCGATTGTATCCGCAAGCCTGCTAAACGCGCCCGCCGTAATCGTTTCCTGCGCCGTGCGATCCGCGCTGAAGGTAAGGGCCATCAGGGTTGAAGGCTCCCACTGCGCCGCTGCCCCGTAGGCGACATCATCTACATCGTTTAAGGTTGGATCCTTCATATCGCGGTGCAGTTTGCCTGCATGAAATGAAAGGCGCGTTACGCCGGATAAATTAACGATGGTGCCTGCGCCGAGTTCATATGTTTTTGAATCCCGCAGCAGCCTGGCTGTATTGCGCTTCTCGTCATAGGAAATATCTAAAATGGAAGAATAGAAGAACGGCGCGATGCGCACATCGTCGCGCAAGCCCAGGCTCGCATAGAAACCTGTTTCGCGCCTGTCCCTGTCATCGTTTATTTTTACGCCCGATTTATCTTCATTGCTTGTGAAAAGATATTTCTTGATTGTCGCAAGGCTTTTGAAGGAAAAGCGGGCCCCTTGATGGGTCAGGCCCGAAAGCCCCGTCCAGAGATTATAGGTGCTGGGCTTTCTTGTAATATTTTCTTCCGGCTCGTCGCGGCTGTAATGGCCGCGCTCGAAGCTTATGCGCAAAGGAACGGAGGTCTGGCCCGTGACGTCGATCCGCCCGTCCGCCATGGTTTTAAAATCCGTATAATTTTCTGCGGCGTAGCGGGCATGCCATGCTTTTTCCATCGCCATGGTAAAGGAAGCGGCATGACGTATGAAATCAGAGCCGAGCGCGAGCGAGGGGGCTGCCTGATAAGCGATGTCAGAGCGCTTACCGTTTTGCGCCGCATAAATATTGTCATTGTAGCGCATGCCGGTTTGCAGGCTGGTAATAAAAGTAAAATCGCCGATGCGCCTTGGATCCAGATCATAGAGCTTGTTCGTGCGGGTGGTAACAGACAGCATGTTTTTGGCGTTTTGGGCGGAGTCTATGGTCTGGGCCTGCGCCGCTGCCCAAAAAAGAACCGTACCGGACAGGGCAATCCCGCCGCATAGCAGCGCGGGCACGATCCTGCGTGCCCTTCTTCCTGAACGGGCATAATGGCCGGCGCGGGGGGCGCACAGGCTCCCTTGAGGCTGGTTCAATAATTTTATCATAGGGAGCAATATTTAAAACGGCGACGCTGATAATGCAAATAATATGGCGTATCAAGAGGAGCATAGAGCTGCCCGTCAGGCGATGCGGACGGCCCTGACCATCCAATCCGGATGGGCGGCGCTTATTGCCTTTTCGGCTTCAAGCGCCCTGCCATGGTCTTCAAACAGGCCGAAGACTGCCGAACCGCTGCCGCTCATACGGGTAAGAGCGCAGCCGTCCTGCATCCCCACAGCGCCCTTTGCCATCCCGATAACGGGAGCAAGGGCGATGGCCGCGTCTTCAAGATCGTTGCGCGTTTCCCGCAGGAAGGCCGTAAAAGCGCCAAAGCTTTCAAAACGGGCGGGGAGATTGACGTCTTGCGAAAAAGCCCCCGTTCTGGCCGCGAATATTTCCTTTGTGGCCATATGGGTGTCCGGCCAGACGAGGACAAGGGAGAAGGGCGGCAGGGATGGGGCTTCGCCTATAATTTCGCCAATTCCTTGAAAGCGGCAAGGTTTTCCATGGTAGCAGGAAGGTACGTCCGCGCCGAGGCCGGCTAAAAACCCGCCGCGAGCGGCGACGCTGTCATGGGGCGTCAGGCCGAGCTCTTCGAGAAGACGGATCATCGCCGCCGCATCGGACGAGCCGCCGCCAAGGCCGGCGCCTGCCGGAATGTTCTTTTCCAATTCGATATGAAGGGCGGGCCTTGTCTTGCAGCATCCGTCAATGGTGCGCAGGACGAGATTGTCTTCCTCCGCAACCGCGTCCTTATAGGGGCCGCTGACGGAGAGGGAAAAAACATCCGCGTTCTGTACGCTCAGGATGTCGGCCAGCCCGTCTGTAAAAACAATCAGGGAATCCAGCATGTGGTAGCCGTTATCAAGCTTGCCGGTGACATGCAGGAAAAGATTGATCTTTGAGGGCGCGAGGGCGCGTTTAAGGAAAATCTTATTGGTGATCGGTTGCGACATCGATATCTGGCCCGCGCATTTTCTTGGCTTCCATGACCGTTTCCGCACCAAGGGCGATGCCGTCGCTGATTTTTACCTGAAGCGCGGACTTGATGTCCTCTTCCTTGGCGTGGTTCATGGCCCGCTGCCACTGGAAGCGCGCTTCGTTGCGGCGCCCGACCTGCCAATAGGCGTCGCCGAGATGGTCGTTGATGATAGGATCGTACGGGACGAGTTCGACCGCCTTTTCAAGTTCTGCGACCGCTTCTTCATACCGCCCAGTCTGGTAATAAACCCAGCCGAGGGAGTCGGTGATATAGCCGTCATCGGGTTTGAGATGATAGGCCTTTTCGATAAGGGCGAGGGATTCTTCAAGCTTCTTCCCCTGTTCCGCCCAGCTATAGCCGAGATAGTTGAGCAGGTATGGGTGGTTCGGGCGGAATTCAAGCGCGGCCTGAAGATCCTCTTCGGCGCGTTTCATGTTGCCCGTGCGCTCAAAGCTCATGCCCCGCGCATAAAGGAGGTGCCAGAAATCGGAAGAGATTTTCCCGTTCAGTTCGGCTTTGGCGCGGTCATAGGCCTTGATCGCTTCCTGATGGCGGCTCTCGCGGCGGTAAATATCGCCGATCTGGATAAGGGCGTTGACATCCTTGGTTTGCGCGAAGCTTTCTTCGAGAAGGGCGATGGACTCGTCAGTCTTGCCTTCCTGTTCGTAAAGCTCCGCGGCGGCCCGCAGGGATTCCTTATATTCGGGGCTGCCGGGGCTGACGGTGCGGAAAAGGGCGATGGCGTCATGGGCGTGGTCGCTGCGCACCATCATTCTCGCCATCAGGATTTTTATGTCGTCGCGGGCGGGTGATAGAATCTGCGCCAGCCGCGCGAAGACGAGGGCGGAATCGTCGCTATGTTCGTTATAAAGGACGCGGGCCATGTTATAGAACGCTTCCGCCGCGCCTTGCTGCGGCGTTTTTATGAGGGCGCCGGACAAGACCGTGGCATGATTGCGCTTTTCCATCAGCAGATCCATGCGCGGGAGCAGGGCGGGATTGTCGCCCGCCTGTTCTATCAGCGTATCGTATATTTTTTCAGCCAATTCCGTCTGGCCGTGCCGGGCGTAAATATCCGCCATGGTTTCGAGCATATGCGCGTCATTGCCGCCGCCCGCAAGGACGGTCAGGAAGTAGCGGGCGGGATCCTTGACGGTTCCCAGATAATCGGCAATCAGCAGGGCGTGATAGGCGTGAAGCGCGCCCGTGGACATCAGGAAGTCCAGATCGCTTTGTTTCCGGGGGGCGTCGAGCCACGCCAGAAGGATAGGGCGGATAAAGTCCGCTATGCCGTTTTTGGGCATGGAGGAAAGCGCGTCTTCCGCCTCGCTATATTCCTGACGGCTGATATGATCGACGCCGATAAAAAGCAGGGCGAGCATGTTTTTGTTGTCCGCATCAAGGACTTTGCGCGCGAACATCACGGCGCGGTTCGCATCCCCCGCCTGCATGGCGAGAACCATGGCGCGCTGCTGGAGTTCGATATTGCCGGAATCGATGCGCAGAACTTTTTCCAGATATTTATTGGCCGTGCCCCAATCCTGACGGTACTGGGCGAACTGGGCCGCAAGATAATTGCCCGCATGGGTATCGCGCACGGAAAGGAGGCCGTCTGGAATAATGAGCAATCCCTTGGCTTTGGACGGGCTGGCCGGCTCTTCTTTTTTGCCTTCAAGCCATTGTACCCAGCTTGTGGCCTTTTCGTTGCCGTCGTCGCATCCGGCGAGGGGCAGGGCAAGGGCCAGCGCCAGGAGCGGCATGGCAAGGGTAATGGAACGGAATTTGTGAAAACTTCCTGTTTTGCGCGTGTCTGTCATCGGCATTCTGCTCGCTGGTGGTTGCTCTTCATACTCTATCACATCATCACATATCGGCATAATTAGGGCCGCCGCCGCCCTGAGGCACCGTCCAGTTGATATTTTGCGACGGATCCTTGATATCACAGGTTTTACAGTGGACGCAGTTTTGGGCGTTAATGACGAATTTTTGCGCGCCCGCTTCTTCGATTACTTCATAGACGGCGGCGGGGCAATAGCGCTGCGCCGGCTCCGCCCATTCCGGCAGGTTGACCTCGATCGGGATGGCAGGATCCTTGAGCTTGAGATGCGGGGGCTGGTCTTCCTCGTGGTGCGTGTTCGAGGCCTGCACTGATGTCAGCCGGTCGAATGTCAGCACGCCGTCGGGTTTGGGATAGTCTATCCTCTTTGCCTCGTTTGCCTTTTTTAATTGAGCGTGATCGGCGTGGTTCTTAAAGGTAAACGGGAGGAGCCAGCCGCCGAAGGTCTGGAAAGCGCCGTTGAGAAGGCCGAGGAAAATCCCCCAATGAAAACCGGGCCTTATATTGCGGACTTGATGAAGCTCTTTATAGATCCATGAGTTTTTAAAAGCGGTTTCATAGCCTGTGCATTCACGGCTTTGTGCGTCCCGGTTCGCCAGCAATGCGGCGATTTCTTCGGCGGCGATCATGCCGGATTTCATGGCCGTGTGGTTGCCCTTGATTTTCGGGACGTTCATGAATCCCGCCGTATCGCCGATAAGCACGCCGCCCGGAAAGGTGAGTTTGGGCAGGGATTGCAGCCCGCCCTCGACGAGCGCCCGCGCGCCGTAAGCGATGCGCCGCCCGCCTTCCAGATAGGGGCGGATGGCCTTGTGGGTCTTGAAACGCTGCATTTCCTCGAAAGGCGAGAGATAGGGGTTGGTGTAATCAAGCCCGACCACAAAGCCGATGGAAATGCGGTTATTGTCGATATGGTACATCCATGAACCGCCATAAGTCTTTGAATCCATGGGCCAGCCGATTGTGTGGATTATAAGGCCCTCTTTATGTTTCGCCGGATCGATTTCCCAGATCTCCTTGACGCCCAGCCCGTAAGTTTGCGGGTCTGAATGGGCGCGGAGGGCGTATTTCGCGATAAGGGTTTTGGTGAGGGAGCCGTGACACCCTTCGGCGAAGACGGTCTGGCGGGCATGGAGTTCGACGCCCGGCGTGAAATCGCCGCGGCGCTCGCCGTCCTTACCGATGCCCATATCGCCGGTGGCGACGCCGATGACCTCGCCCGCCTCGTTATAAAGGACTTCCGCTCCGGCAAAACCTGCGAAAATCTCGACGCCGAGATTTTCCGCCTGTCCGGCAAGCCAGCGGCCCAGCTCGCCGAGGCTGATAATATAATTGCCTTTATTATGCATTTGCGGCGGGGCGATGGGGAACCGGAACGATGCGTTTTTCGTGAGGAAGAGGAAACGGTCTTCTTTAGCCTCGATTCGCAGCGGCGCGCCTTGATCGCGCCAGTCGGGGATAAGCTCGGTGAGGGCGCGCGGCTCGAAAACCGCGCCGGAGAGCAGATGCGCCCCGATTTCCGACCCTTTTTCCAGAACGCAGACGGAGAGATCGGGATTGAGCTGTTTCAGGCGGATGGCGCAGGACAGGCCGGACGGGCCGCCACCGACAATCACCACATCATAATCCATGACCTCGCGGTCTTCGCGTATCGGGGCGGGCATAACCGGTTTCAACTCCTTGTCATTCCTGAGGCTACAGGATAAGTCTAAAAGAATACTTATATATAAGGTAACACCCAAATCTTCGGAGGCAAATGGCCGATCTGTCCGCCAACCCCTATCTGGCCGCCCTGCAATGGCATATCGCTGCGGGGGCGGACGAGCTTTGGCTGGATTCTCCCAATGACAGGACGAAGGCGGCTTCTTCCATGCTTCAATCCGCGGCGCTTCCGGCGGCGGCGGAAGGCTCCGCTCAAGGCGGGCGGATGATGGCGCAGGCTCCGGCGGGGCAGGCATCTGCGGCCCCCCCTTCCGGTTCGGTATTTGCGGCGGCGCAGGGAGTGCCGTTTCAGGATTTGCCCGGCACGGCCCAGTCAAAGGCGGAGGCGATCCGGCTTGCGAAATCCTGTAAGACGCTTGAAGAGCTTCAGGCCGCCATCCAGTCATTCGACGGGCTGGCCATTAAAAAGACCGCAACGCAGATTGTTTTTGCCGACGGTAATCCGGCCGCCCGCGTGATGCTGGTCGGTGAGGCGCCGGGCGGGGATGAAGACCGGATGGGCAAGCCGTTTGTCGGCATATCGGGGCAATTGCTCGACCGGATTTTTGCCGCTATCGGCCTTGCGCGGACAGCGGAGAGGGCAGAAGAAGCGGTTTATATCTCTAATATCCTCAACTGGCGCCCGCCCGGCAACCGCACGCCAAGCCCCGCGGAAGTCGATATTTCCCTGCCCTTTATCGAACGGCATATTGCGCTGGTCAGGCCGCAAATATTGATCCTGTGCGGCGGCGTTGCGGCTAAAGGGCTGCTGGGCAGCGGCGAAAGCATCTCGCGCCTTCGCGGGAAGTTTCATGCTTATACGCCCGTGACGCCGGAGATAGGGGAAGGGCTTGAAGCCTTGCCGCCGTCCATTCCGGCAATCGCAACCTATCACCCTGCCTATCTTTTACGCACGCCCTCGCAAAAGAAAGCTGTCTGGGCGGACATGCTCGACGTGCGCGCGAAGCTTTCTGAAAAGGCCGGTTAGGGCGCGGCATATTTGTATGCGGGCGAACTCTCTCGCGCAGATCGTATTAAACGGATTTTGCTGAATGGATCTTTGGCCACAGGGCGGGAGAAGGGGCCGGCAGCGGCTTTTGTGAAAGGCGGGAATTTCTCCAGAATCGCCTCAAAATAACATAAGTTATGAAAAACGATAGGGTGGGTGAGTGTTTGTAATTGATTGATATGGAACGATAAAACTTAACAGTGTTGACGAAGGGCGGAAAAACACCTATCTAACCGCCCATAATCTTAACATAGAGTTAACAATGTCTCGATTAAGAGGATTTGCTGCCGCGGGCCAGCTTATCCTGACAAAGAAACCCGCACCCCTGACTAGATATGGCCGCGCATTCAGCTTTTTAATGGCTGGCCCCGTCGCCATCGTCGTAACGGTTGCCTCCCTTGGCGGGCAAACGGCCGTCAATACAAACCTTCCCCCGAAAAAGCCGGAACTGATTGCCGCCGTTGCAACAGCGGCGAACTATGTCCAGCCCTCGCGCGGCCAGACGGCCATGAAGGAGGCGACGCCTTACCTCTCTCCTTTTGCCGGTGCGCAGATGGATCTGTACCGCGATATTTTCCGTCATCAGGCCTCCGGCTCGCTGGAAGAAGCCGATGCGCTGATGGGCCGTTTGAACGATAAATCCCTGATGGGGCATGTCCTGGCCCAGCGTTATTTGCAGACATCCTATAAGGTGAGTTTTGCCGAGCTGAAGGACTGGCTGGCCGCTTATGCCGACCATCCGCAAGCCGATCGCATCTTGAAACTGGCCAATGCCCGCCGCCCGCAAGGCGACAAGAGCAAGCTCGTGGCCGTTTCCTATAAAGCCTCCTCCATCGAAGAGATGAGCGAGCCGGGCATGGCCGCAAAAACCTATCATCCCGACATCAGCCGTTCAAAGGCGCAGGACGCGCAGGCGCGCGACATGATCCGCCAGATCCGCCGCCATATCCAGCATTATGAACCGACGGCGGCTTTGAATCTTTTCAACGCCAGCGCCGCCAGCAAGCTTCTCGACACGGTTGAAAAAGATCGTATCCGCGCCCTGATCGCGTCCGGCTATCTCTATGCCGGCAAGACCGAAGACGCCGCGAAAATGGCCGGTGCGGCCCTGAAACAATCCGGCAGCGCCGCGCCGATGGCCGGATGGGTTCACGGCCTCGCGCAATGGCGCATGGGCGACCGCAAACAGGCCGCAAGCTCTTTTGAATCCGCGGCAAGCTCCCCCTATGCCACAGGCTGGATGATTTCGGCGGCGTCCTATTGGGCCGCCCGCGCCCATGAAGAGGGCGGAAACCGCCGCCGCGCCAATGCAGCGCTGGAACGCGCGGCTGAATATTCGAGGACGTTCTACGGCATGCTGGCGCTGGCCTCCCTTGAGCGCCGCACCGACATGAACTGGAGCGCGCCTTCCCTGCGTGCCTCGGACGAACGCGCGATTATGAAGAGCGCCGCCGGCATGCGCGCCGAAAAATTGCTGGCCGCGGGCGAAATTACGCTGGCAGAGGCGGAAATCCGCAGCCTTTACGTCACGGGCGATAATGCCCAGAAAAAGATGCTGCTGGCCTATGCCTATGACCGCAACCTGCCGTCCCTGACGCTGCGCCTCGCCCATGCCGTTCCGGGCCGCGACAAAACGCATGACGCGGCGCTTTATCCCGAAATGCCGTGGAGCCCCAATCAGGGCTACCGCATCGACCGCGCCCTGCTTCACGCCATCGCCCGTCAGGAATCCCGCTTTAACGCCTCCGCCGAAAACAAGGGCAGCGGCGCGACGGGCCTGATGCAAATGATGCCGCGCACCGCCATGCATGTGACGGGGGCGGATATGTTCCTCGATTCCATGGGGCGCGCCCTTTTGAAGAATCCGGAAGTCAGCCTCGATCTCGGCCAGAAATATGTCGAGGAGCTTTTGAACAATAATATGGTCGGGCAGGATCTGCTCTCCCTTGCGATTGCCTATAATGCGGGGCCTGGCCGCCTTGCCAAATGGAAGGCCGAGCGCGCGGATATTGACGACCCGCTCCTCTTTATCGAAACGATCCCGTTCGCCGAAACGCGCACCTATGTTGAGCGCGTCCTGTCCAATTACTGGATTTACCGGATGAAATTCGACCAGCCGAATGAATCCCTCGTGGCGCTGGCCGGCGGCAAATGGGCGCGTTACGCCGCCCATGACAAGGGCGCGGTCAAATTCGCCGACGCCAGCGCGCGCTAATCCGCCAAAGCCTTATTTCAAAAGATCGATAAATCTATCTTTCATTGCCGGATTGCCGAGCGCGAGCGTCTGGCCGCTTTTATTATGAGATTCAAGCATTAAAGCGCCTCCGCCCCAGTCCCCCATCCATCCGCCTGCCCCTTTTATAACGGGCACAAGCGCCAGATAGTCGTGAGGCGAAAGGCATGTTTCAATAACGGCATCCAGCCCGCCATTGGCCAAAAGCCCATAGGAATAACAATCTCCACCCCAAAGCGTATAGGAGCAATTCGTATCCAGAGTTTGCCAGAGATAATCCTGCGTATTGGGCGGCGCTAGTTGTGCGGGTGCGGTAGAGGCAATCCGGCACTCTTTAAGGCTGGTTGCTTTTCGGGTAAAAACCCGCGTGCCGTTAAAGGTTGTGCTTTTGGAATCGCTTGCCCAGCGTTCGCGTATAACAGGCTGATCGATTATCCCCAAGATAGGGGTGCCGTTTTTGCACAGCGCTATAAGCGTTCCGAAGCTAGGCCTGCCCACAACAAAAGATTTGGTGCCGTCAATCGGATCCAGAACCCATGTAAAGCCGCTTTTTCCTTCTTTATGGCCGTATTCTTCACCCAGAATCGCATCATCTGGGCGTGTAGCCTCGATAATCTGCCGGATGCGGGCTTCGGCTTCCCGATCCGCTATTGTTACGGGCGAGGCGTCTTCCTTGGTTTCGGTCGTAAAGACCGTCCTGAAATAACGGCGGATAACCGCGCCTGATTCATCGGCAAGGTGGTTTGCGAGTGACAATAAATCTTGCATGATAGGCCTTTTTTAGGGATGAATGGTTTCCTTACAAAGACATATATAGACAAAGGGTCACGGTATGAAAACGGTGAATGACATCCGTTCGGAATTTTTGAATTTCTTTCAAGGCAAGGGGCATGAGCATGTTCAAAGCTCTCCGCTGGTGCCGCAGAACGATCCGACGCTGATGTTCGCCAATTCCGGCATGGTGCAGTTCAAGAATGTTTTCACGGGCGCGGAAAAACGCCCCTATAGCCGCGCGACGACGGCGCAAAAATGCGTGCGCGCGGGCGGCAAGCATAACGACCTCGACAATGTCGGCTATACGGCGCGGCATTTTACGTTTTTTGAAATGCTCGGCAATTTTTCCTTCGGCGATTATTTCAAGGAAGAGGCGATTGCCAATGCGTGGGAGCTGGTCACGAAATATTTCCAGATGCCGACCGACAAGCTTTTGGTGACGGTGCATACGTCCGATGAGGAGGCGGCAGGACTTTGGCGGAAAATCGCAGGCTTTCCCGATAACAGGATTATCCGCATCCCGACCAACGATAATTTCTGGATGATGGGTGATACCGGCCCGTGCGGCCCGTGTTCGGAAATCTTCATTGATCGCGGCGACCATATATATGGCGGCCCTCCGGGAAGCCCCGACGAAGACGGCGATCGCTTCCTTGAATTCTGGAACCTTGTTTTCATGCAGTTCGAACAAGAGCCGGACGGCAATGGCGGCCATATCCGCAAGCCCCTGCCGAAGCCGTCCATTGATACGGGCATGGGGCTTGAGCGCATGGCCATGATTATGCAGGACAAGAACAGCGTGTTCGATATCGACCTGCTGCGCGCCATTATCGAACATTCCGCCGACCTTACGGGCATATCCCCCGATGGCGGGCAGGCGCCGAGCCACCGCATTATCGCCGATCATTTGCGCTGTTCCGCCTTTCTTCTGGCCGACGGCGTGATGCCGTCCAACGAAGGGCGCGGTTATGTCTTGCGCCGCATCATGCGCCGCGGCATGCGCCACGCGCATCTTCTGGGCGCGCAGGAACCGTTGATGCACAAGCTCTTCCCGACATTGATGTCGATGATGGGCGAAGCCTATCCGGAACTGATCCGCGCGCAGTCCCTTATTGTCGAAACGCTCAAAAATGAGGAAACACGTTTTAAAAAGACGCTCGATCGCGGCCTTCGGATGCTCGATGAAGAAGCGGAAAATCTCGGCTCCGGTCAAAAGCTGTCCGGCGATGTCGCCTTCAAGCTTTACGATACCTATGGCTTCCCGCTCGATCTGACGGCGGACGCCCTGAAATCCAAGGGGCTGGAAGTCGATATGGAAGGTTTTGAAAAAGCCATGGAGGTGCAAAAGCAAACGGCGCGCAAGAGCTGGGCCGGTTCCGGCGACGCGGGCGTTTCCAAGATCTGGTTCGAGCTGTTCGACGAGCACGGCGCGACGGAATTCCTTGGCTACCGCGATGTCGTTTCCGAAGGCCAGATCCTCGCAATTATCAAGGACGGCGTGGCGGTCGATAAATTGAAACAGGGCGAAGAAGGCTTTATCATCGTGAACCAGACGCCTTTCTATGCCGAATCCGGCGGGCAGGTCGGCGATGCCGGCGTAATGATGACACCGGCGGGGGATGCGTTTGCCGTTAGCGATACGAAAAAACAGCTTGGAAAACTCTGGGTTCATATCGGCAAAACGACCAAGGGCACGATGGATACGGGCGAGGGGGTTGAACTGCGCGTCGATATGAAGCGCCGCGCCGCCATTCAGGGCAACCATTCCGTAACGCATCTTTTGCACGAAGCGCTGCGCCAGACGCTCGGCGATCATATCGCGCAAAAAGGGTCTTTGCAGGATGAAAGCCGCACGCGGTTCGATATTTCCCAGCCCAATGCGATTGCGGCGGAAGATCTCCGCAAGGTCGAGGATATCGTCAATGCCGAAATCCGCGCGAATACAGAAGTCGTCACGCGCGTCTTGCCGCTCGACGAGGCGATGCAGTCCGGCGCGCGGGCGCTGTTCGGCGAAAAATACGACGACGAGGTGCGCGTGGTTTCAATGGGAACGCAGGGCGCCGGCAAAAACCATCCTTTTTCGGTCGAACTTTGCGGCGGCACGCATGTGGGGCGCACGGGCGAGATCGGCATCTTCAAAATTGTGGCCGAAGGGGCCGTGTCCGCCGGCGTGCGCCGGATCGAGGCTTTGACGGGCGAAAATGCGCTGCGTTATTTCGAAGAGCAGGAAGGCCGCGTCAATGACATTGCCGCTACCTTGAAAACATCGCCCGCGGAGGCCGCGGCACGCGTCAAGGCGCTGGCCGATGAAAAGAAAAAGCTGGAGCAAGAAATTACCAACCTGCGCAAACAGCTTGCGACGGGCGGCGGGTCGTCCGCCAATGACGATGCCAGGGATGTTGGCGGCGTGAAATTCCTTGCCAAGATCCTGCCCGGTTTTCCGGCGAAGGATTTGAAACCGATGGCGGAGGATATGACGAAGAAGCTCGGCTCCGGCGTCGTCGCCCTGATCGCGACGGAAGAGGGCAAGGCGTCTATCGTCGTCGCGGTGACGAAAGACTTAACCGCCACTATCAACGCGGTCGATCTGGTGAAAGCGGCGGCGGCGGCCATGGGCGGTTCCGGCGGCGGCGGCCGCCCCGACATGGCGCAGGCCGGAGGGCCGAACCCGGAGAGCGCCAACGATGCGCTCGGCACGATAGAAAAGGCGCTGGCCTGAAAACAAAAGCCCTCATGATGTGAGGGCTTTTTTGTGCGGGGAAAGGAAACGGCGCAATGAAGAGGCCCTGTGCGGCAACACGTAAAAGAGGCGTTAGTCCTTCATGACCTTTATCATGATGCAGCGCAGTTCCGGATCGTGGCCATTGCGGATCTCTTCTTCATATTTATTGCGCAGCCCCGTGTAAAGCTCCGGCGGGATTTCCTCATAGCCGATGCTTTTATAAAAAGGCCCGTTCCAGCGAATGTCGCGGAAGGTCGTCAGGCCGATATAGGGATAGCGTTCGTCCAGCGCGTAATCCTCTATCACCTGCATCAGGCGCCTTCCGATGCCTTTGCGCTGGTGATCTTTTGAAACGGATATTTCATGCAAATATAAGAACCCGTCGAGCGGGTAGCAGGCGGCAAAGCCTATCGGCACGTTGTCGTCTTCGACGGCGACCCAGAGCGTGCCGTTATCGGCAAGCTGAAGCAGCAAGCCGGGATCGACGGTATTCGCCGGAACATACCCGATCGAGGAGCCGATAAAGGCTTTAGCGGCGGATTCTTCAACTATTTTGAGGGCCGGAATATCTTCCCGCGTCGCAAGTCTGATTCTCATGCCGCTTATTGTAGCGGTGTTTGCGGAATATCAAAGCGTTTCAGCGTGTCGCGCTGGCGTTTTTCAAGTTCCGCCAAATCGAAATCTTCGATCATTTCATTGAAAACGCGGTGCCAGTTGATGGCGGCTTTGAGGTGCAGGAAGACGGAACCCAGCCCCAGCGCCGCCCTGTCCATAAAGACGAATTCGCGCGGGATGGTGACGCCGCCCGAAGACCTGCTGGCCTCGCGGAGCCTTTCATGGACTTTGCGCGCGGTTTCGCGGCCATAGATTCCGCTGGTCACTTCGCCGATCGGGCGCACCTTGTCGTCCATCAGCGGCCCGTAGAGAAAACGCGCCCAGATATTGAGCGTTTCAATCTGTTCGTTCGAAAGATTTTTGAAGCCCCATATTTCATAGGCATGGACGGAGCGTTCCAGATCGTTTTCCATGAGCGAATGATAAAGCTCGATAACGCCGTTCACGAAGGAGGGCGGAAAGACGCGGACGCAGCCGAAATCAAGAAGGTTGAGCGAAAGATCCTCGCGCACCGTGTAATTGCCGAGATGCGGATCGCCGTGAATGATGCCGTAATAATAGAGCGGCACATACCATGCGCGGAACATATTCATGGCCAGCCGGTTGCGCGTTTCCTGGGACGCATCGACATAGGAAAGGATTTTTCCGCCTTCCAGCCACGTGCTGGTCAAAAGCCTGTCTGTCGAAAGATCGTCCATGATTGACGGGACATGGACGTTTTCCTCGTCCCGCAATATATGCGCGTAGAGCTTGCAATGGCGCGCTTCGAGTTTGTAATCAAGCTCCTCGTAAAGCCGCGCCGCAAGCTCTTCGTGGATATATTTCGTCTGGATGGTCTTGTCGTAGCGCTCGAAAATCGAAAAAATAATTTTAAGCTGGTTCAAATCCGCCGCAATCGCCGATTTCATATCGGGATATTGAAGTTTGCAGGCAAGTTCCGTTCCGTCATGCGCGGTTGCGCGGTGGACTTGACCAAGACTTGCGGCGGCGGCGGCCTCGCGTTCGAAATTTTGGAAACGGTTTTCCCAGTCCGCGCCCAGCTCGCTCTTCATCCGCCTTTTGACGAACGGCCAGCCCATCGGCGGCGCGTCGGACTGGAGCTGCTGGAAATCCTGCGCATATTCGCTGGGCAGGGCTTCGGGGATGGTGGCAAGGATTTGCCCGACCTTCATCAGCGGGCCTTTGAGGTTGCCGAGCGCTTCGGTAAGCTGGCGCGCATGGTCGCCGCGCTCTATCTTGATCCCAAGATATTTTTCCCCCGCTAGCCGTGCGGCAAGCCCCGCCATGGTTCCGCCCACGCGGCCATAGCGCATAAGCTGGCTTGTCAACGTGCTGTCTTCCTTGCGGCGGGTCATGCCACAGATGTGGCCGTTTGCGGGGCAAAAGTCCAGTGTTTTCTCCGCCGCCGCATCGGTCTATAATGGCCGTTATGGAACGCAATGAAATCATCAAATCCGCGATAATCGAAGCGGCCTTGCCGGACGTTGTCTTTGACGGCTGGACGGCGGAGGTTCTGGAGCGGGGGGCCGTTCATGCGGGGTATGAAGCCCCGATGGCGCGGGCTGTTTTCCCGCGCGGGACGGAGGACGCCCTTATCCATTTCTCGCATATGGCCGATGGCTGGATGATGGAAAAACTGGCCGGAACAAACAAGGAGGAAATGCGCGTGCGGGATCGCATTGCGCTTGCCGTCCGCGCGCGGCTTCAGGCGCTGGAGCCGCATAAGGAGGCCGAAAGGCTGGCGGCTGCGTGGTGGATGCGCCCGCTGCGGAAATACCGCGCGGCGAAGCTGGTATGGAAAACGGCGGATATTATCTGGATCTGGGCCGGCGATACGGCGACGGATTATAACCGCTACACGAAACGGGCGCTTTTGAGCGGGGTTCTCGGCTCTTCCTTGCTATTCTGGTTGCAAGAGGATGATGAGGCGGAAGTCGCCGCCTTTATCGAACGCCGGATAGAAAATATTATGGCGCTTGGCAAGATTGCGGCGCGGCGCAAATCGGCTTAAACTGCTCCCCATGGATAGCGGCCTGATTGACAAGATAAGATTATATTTTACAGAGAATTTGTTCCGCCTTGTCGCGGTCGGCGCACTTGCCGGCTTTATCGGCGTCTTTATCTATGCGGTCAAGATTGACGGTAACAACCCGCCGCCCGCCGACATGATTTTCCCGGCGCAGCCCATTACGGGCAGGCCCTCCATCCAGACGGAAAGCAGCTCGCCGCTGCAAAGCCAGAATTACAGCAGCCGTGAAATTGCGAGCCGTTTTTCCGGCATCGTCGCCGAAGCCCTTTCCTTTACCCATGACAATCTCGCCGCGAACAGCGCCGCGATGGAGCGTTATTTTACGCCGTCCGGCTATCGCCAGTACCGCGAGTTTTTGTCAAATTCAGGCTTTGCAACGAATCTTGCGGACAAAAGCCTGCAATCGGGCGCTTATCTGGAGGCCGAGCCGCTGGAAATCAACCGCGGTGTGTTCGGCGGCGTGTTTAAATGGGCGTTCGAGGTTCCGGTGACCATCAGCTTTACACCGCGCGACACCGACACATACCGTAACGATCCGGCGCGGCCCCAGAACCGCCGCATCACCTTGCGGGCGCAGTTTACGCGCGTTCAAAACCCGCAAAACCCCGACGATGTCAGGATCGAGATCTGGCAGGCCCTTGCCCCCCGTCCTGTCCGCCGTTAGCGGGGATATTTTCAAGGATATTTTTAAGGATCTGTCCCTGCGCCCCTTTACCTTGTCCTTGCGTCCGCCTATAAAGGGCGTCTTACAGAAATCGAAAAGACGAAAAGGCGTATCATATAATGAGCGATACAAATGTTGCGGAATTCCGCACTACCGACAATGACAACACGCAGGATACGGGCGGCGTTTCCGGCCAGAGATTAAAAGCTTTTATCGAGCGCATCGAGCGTCTGGAAGAAGAAAAAGCGGCGCTTGCCGAGGATATCAAGGATATTTTCGCGGAATCCAAGGCCGTCGGGTTTGACACGAAAACCATGCGCAAGGTTATCCGCCTGCGCAAGATGGATCGCGAAAAGCGGCAGGAAGAGGAAGAGCTTCTGGAGCTGTATAAAGCCGCTATCGGACTGGAATAAAAGGAAGAAAGCGGCTTTTAACGAAGCCGTAATCCTTTTTCTATAACATGGCCTCGAGTTCAGGAAATTCGGGGTCTTTTTTATGAGAACGGATAATCGCCAAAACCTGCAAGATGTTATGAACGCCGTTGCGCAAAAAATGGCGGCGGGTGAGCTGGTTTTTGTCCCTGCGGCGGCAGGTTCGGGCGTTCTGTCCGAACTGGAAGCCTTTATCGCCATCGATCCCCTCCTTGCAAGCCTTCATAAGCAATATACGGGCGCGCAAGCGCTGAGTTTGAAATCAGCCAAAGAACATGGCACGGATGCCGCGATGACGGAAATGGCGATGGCCATGGAAGAATCCTGCCACTGCGCCTTGCAAACGCGGCTGCTGGAGCTTCGCCGTGATGAAAGCGCGGCGCGGGCTGCGGAGGTCTTGCTGCGCGAAGCGCAGGTGGAGGAAGAGAAGGCGCAGGCTCAAGATAGCCGCGCCGCCTTATCGCTCGAAGAATTCCGCCGGATGGAATTTTTTGCCGAAATGGCTGCGCGGAAAAAAGGCGCAGGCGGTTCGGCCATCTTTATGGCGCTGTGGTTCCTTGTCCTCAGCGAAAAAGACAGGCTGGCGCGCCACCGCGACGCCATGATGCAATTCAACCGCCGCGCCGCCGCCGCTTGAGCGGCGTTCAAGCGCGTGCTGCGGCTTTTATACGGATTGCCGCCCTTTAATCAAATCATCGACGACGGACGGATCGGCCAGCGTGCTGGTGTCGCCCAGCGAGTCCGTTTCATTGGCCGCAATCTTGCGTAAAATCCGCCGCATGATTTTTCCAGACCGCGTCTTGGGAAGGGCGGGCGCCCACTGGATGGCGTCGGGCGTTGCGATGGGGCCGATAATACTGCGCACGCTGGCGACGATTCCGGCGCGAATGGCGTCGTCCGGTTCCTCGCCCTCGCGGAGCGTGACATAGGCGTAAATGCCTTGTCCCTTAATGTCGTGCGGGAAGCCGACAACGGCGGATTCCGCGACGGCGTCATGTTCGTTGATGGCGTTTTCGACTTCCGCCGTGCCGAGCCTGTGGCCGGATACGTTGATCACGTCATCCATGCGGCCCGTGATCCAGTAATAGCCGTCTTCGTCGCGGCGTGCGCCGTCGCCTGTAAAATAATAGCCCTTATAGGTGGAGAAATAAGTCTGCTCGAACCGTTCATGATCGCCGAACAAGGTACGCATCATGCCGGGCCAGCTTTGCGCGATGCAAAGCGCGCCTTCGGCCTCGCCTTCCAGCTCCTTACCGGCATTGTCGATGATGACGGGCCGGACGCCGAAAAAGGGGAGGGTCGCGGAGCCGGGCTTTGCCGCTATGGCGCCGGGCATGGGGGTTATCATGTGGCCGCCCGTTTCCGTTTGCCACCATGTATCGACGATGGGGCAGCGCCCTTCGCCGACGACATCGTTATACCAGTGCCATGCTTCGGCGTTGATGGGTTCGCCGACCGTGCCGAGGATGCGCAAGGATTTGCGCGAGGCCGCCGTGACAAAATCATTGCCAGCTTTTAAAAGCGATCGGATGGCGGTCGGGGCGGTATAGAAGATATTGACCTTGTGCTTGTCCACAACCTGCCAGAAGCGGCCCCAGTCCGGATAATGGGGGACGCCTTCAAAGACGAGGCTCGTCGCGCCGTTCGCAAGCGGCCCGTAAACGATATAGGAATGGCCCGTAACCCAGCCGACATCGGCGGTACACCAGTAAATCTCGCCTTTTTTGTAATCAAATACGCATTCATGGGTGAAAGCGGCGAAGACGAGATAACCGCCCGTCGTATGCAAAACACCCTTGGGCTTTCCGGTCGAACCGGAGGTGTAGAGGATGAAGAGCGGATCTTCGGCGCTCATTTCCTCGCACGGCGCGTCGTCGCTTTGCGCCGCGACGAAATCATGCCACCAGAGATCGCGCCCGTCTTTCCAGCCAACATCCGCGCCTGTGCGTTTCAGGACGATGACGGTATGGACGTTGGGGCAGGATTCAAGCGCCTTGTCGGCGTTCGCCTTGCTGGCGATCTTCTTGCCGCCGCGCAAACCCTCGTCGGCGGTGATAAGGATGTCGGATTTGCAGTCCCGGATGCGGTCGGACAGGGAGTTTGGAGAAAAGCCGCCAAAGACGACGGAATGGACGGCGCCGATCCGCGCGCAGGCCAGCATGGCGTAAACGGTTTCGGCGACCATCGGCATATAGATGGTAACGCGGTCGCCTTTTTGCACGCCGCGGCTTTTAAGGGCGTTGGCGAGCCTGCAAACTTCGGCCTTCAATTCGCCATAGGTGATAGTCTTGCTTTCCGCCGGATCGTCGCCTTCCCAGATAAGGGCGATGTCGTCCTTTTTTTCCGGCAAGTGGCGGTCGATGCAGTTATAGGCCGCATTCAAAACCCCGTCCTCGAACCAGTTGATGGTAACGGGGGAGTGCAGGCTTGAATTTTCAATGATGTCCGGCTCGCGGAACCAGCTGATGCGCTGTGCGATTTTCTTCCAGAAGCGATCGGGGTTTTCAACCGATTCCCTATACATCGCCTGATATTGTTCGGGCGTGATATTGGCGCTTTTTTTCAATTCTTCGGAAGGGGGGAAAATACTGCGTGAATCTGTCATGCCAGCGACTTTATCATAGTAACCCGGCCTGAAAACCCCATGCGTATTGTGCGGCGCAATAGGCCGGGGGCATGAAAGTTATAATCCAGGCGGATTGATGGGATTACGCGGCGTTTTTGGAAAGATCGAGAATGTAATCCCATTCTTCTTTTTTGACGGGCGAAACCGAAAGCCGCGATTGTTTTAAAAGCGCCATCGCGGCGAGCTTCGGGTCAGCCTTGATCTCCGCGAGCGTCACAGGGCGCTTCAAAGGCTTTACGGCTTTAAAGGAAACCATGCCGAAACGCCCGCTTTCGTCGGTGGGGTCTGGATGGTATTCCTCTACCACTTCAACGATGCCGACAATTTCCTTGCCCTCGTTCGAGTGATAAAAGAAAGCCTTGTCGCCGATCTTCATGGCCTTCATGTTGTTCGAGGCCTGATAGTTGCGCACGCCGTCCCAGCCCTCCACGCCTTTTTTGACGTGCATCTCCCATGACCATTTATAGGGTTCGGATTTAACGAGCCAGTATTGCATCGGCCTTAGACCATTTCGCTTTTGACGGGGCGGTCGAGCATTTTCGCAATCATCGCGTCAATATCCGCACCTTCCGAAAGACATTGATTGACGGCGCCGGAGATCGGCATCTCGACCGCATTATTGCGGGCCATGACGACGAGGGCGCGCGCCGTATGCACGCCTTCCGTAACGGATTTTCGCGGCCCCAGAATTTCTGCAAGCGTTTTTCCCTGTCCCAGCGCCACGCCGAGCGAGAAGTTGCGCGATTGCATGGAGGAGCATGTCAGGATGAGGTCGCCGACGCCGCACATGCCCATCAAGGTTTCGCGGCGGCCGCCAAGGGCGGTCGTCAGGCGGGCTATTTCCGCAAGGCCGCGCGTGACAAGGGCGGCGCGGGCGGATTCGCCCATTTTCTTGCCTTCGATAATGCCGCAGGCGATCGCCATGACGTTCTTGACGGCCCCGCCGACCTGCGTGCCGATAATATCGCCCGACGCATACATGCGCAAAGAACGGCTCGTGAGCGGTTCGACAAGCTTTTCGCTGGTTTCCTTGTCTTTCATCGCGACGGTCACGGCGCTCGGCAGCCCCTTGGCGATTTCCGACGCGAAGGTCGGGCCGGTCAGGATGGCCATTGGGTTTTCCGGCAAGATTTCTTGTGTGACTTGCGACATTAAAAGGCCGGAATCGATCTCGATTCCCTTGGCGCAGACAATGACGTGCTTATCGGCGGCAAGATGGGGCTTTAGATTTTGCAATGTGATGCGCGTATGTTGCGCCGGCGTGACGATGAGGACGACATCGCATTTCGCGGCTTCGGCGAGATCGGATGTCGCGCGGATATCTTCGTGCAGCTTGACGCCCGGCAGATAGACGGTGTTTTCACGGGTCGTGTTGATGGCGGATACAACTTCGACCTCAAGCGCCCACAACACGCATTGCTTGCCTGATGAAGCAAAAGATTGCGCCAGCGCCGTCCCCCACGCGCCGCCCCCTATAATGCCGATTGTTTGCATTCTTCACCCTTTCGTGATTATTGAAAATTTTTCTTCTATTATACCGGAACGGTTTTACCGGAGGCTGCCGGATCGAGCGGCCATCTGGGGCGGGCCGGAACGTCCAGCGTATCCGTCATCCCGCATCTTAATCTCTCTATGCCTGCCCACGCTATCATTGCGCCGTTATCCGAGCATAATTCGAGCGGCGGTGCAATACATTCAAGGGAATGCGCATATGCAAGTTCTTTCAATGTGTTACGTATTTTTATATTGGCGGCGACACCGCCCGATACGACAATGGCGCGGCCTGCGGGGGCTTGTGCCTTGAAAGCGGCAACCGCATGTTCTACGCGGTCTTCGATGATTTGCGCGACTGTTTCCTGAAAGGAAAAACATAAGGCGCAGACATCATCATAGGCAAGCTTGCCCGCGGGGAGTTTTTCCACATGATTGCGCACGGCGGTTTTCAGGCCGGAAAAGGAAAAATCGCATCCCTCCCGCCCTTTCATCGGCTGCGGCAGCGGGAATTTTCTAAGGGCTGCGGCGGGATCGGCGCAATCCGCCGCCGCTTTTTCCACATTCGGCCCGCCGGGATGGGGCAGGCCCATGAGCTTTGCGGCCTTGTCGAAACATTCGCCCAGCGCGTCGTCAATCGTCCCGCCGAGCTTTTCATAGCGGCCAACCGCGTGCGCGATGAGGATTTGCGTATGGCCGCCGGAAACGAGCAAAAGCAAATAGGGAAAATCCAGATTGTTCGTCAGGCGCGGGGTAAGGGCATGGCCTTCCAGATGGTTGACGGCGATAAAGGGAAGGTTGCGGGCGGCGGCGATGGCTTTTCCGGCCATCATGCCGACCATCACGCCGCCGATAAGGCCGGGGCCTGAGGTCGCCGCAACGCCGGAGAGGTCTTTAAAACCGATACCGGCATCCTTCATCGCGGCGCGGATAAGCGTATCAAGATGTTCCATATGGGCGCGGGCGGCGATTTCCGGCACGACCCCGCCAAAAGCCTCATGTTCCTTGATCTGGCTCAAAACCAGATTGGCCATGACGGTCTTGTCGCCGCGCACCAGCGCCACGGCGGTTTCATCACAAGAGGTTTCTATGCCGAGCATAATCATCGGGCGGGGTTGTAGCATGAAGATGGCGGGATGACAAAGCATCGAAACTCGTGCTAAACAGCCCCGCATGGATAAGGCTTTGCTGAAAATAGGCACGCGCGGCTCGCCGCTGGCCCTGAAACAGGTGGATTTGTTCGAGGCGGCGCTCAAGGCCGCCCATCCGGATGTGGCTGTGGAGCGCGTCATTATGAAGACGTCCGGCGACTGGAAACCCGCCGACGGGGAAACGCGCCTCAGCGAAAAAGAGGGCGGGAAGGGGCTTTTCGTCCGTGAGATTGAACAGGCCCTGGCCGATGGGGCCATTGATTGCGCCGTCCATTCGGCAAAGGATGTGCCGTCTTTTCTGGATGATGCGTTCGCGCTGGATCATGTCCTGTCCCGCGCCAATCCCTATGATGCTTTTATCTGCCATGAATACGGATCTTTCGACGAACTGCCCGAAGGGGCCGTCGTCGGAACATCCTCGCTGCGGCGGCAGGCTTTCTTGCTCGCAATAAGGCCGGATTTAAACATTGTGCCGTTGCGCGGGAACGTCCAGACGCGGCTTGAAAAGATTGAATCCGGGCTGGCGCAAGCGACTTTCCTTGCCATGGCGGGGCTTGAACGGCTGGGGCTGGCGGATGCCGGTTTCGTCCACCCTTTAGGGGCCGACATCCTCTTACCGGCCAGCGGGCAAGGAGTGATAGCGATCGAAACGCGGCGGGATGATTTGAATAGCCGCGCCTTGCTGGATGCCGTCCATCATAAAGAAACCGGATTCTGCCTCGCGGCGGAAAGGGCGGCCCTGCAAACACTGGACGGTACATGCCATACGCCTATCGGGGCCTATGCCGTTCTTGACGCATCGGGGCTTACCATGGAATTGCGCCTCGCCATCGCCTATGAAGATGGCCGCGCAATTTATCGTGAAACGGCAAAGCGCGCCATCCATTCGATAAAAGAGGCGGAATCCTTCGGGCATGAACTCGCATCCTTGCTGAAAGAGCGCAGCCCCTCCGACATACTGGCATGAAGCCGCGTAAAATTCTTATCACCAAGACAATCGAGGACTCGGAGCTTTATGCGCAGGCCGTGCGCACGGCGGGGTTCGAACCGCTGGTCGAGCCGATGCTCAGCATCGCCTCTGTAGCGGAGGCGCCGTACGCCCGCATCACCGGCGGGGCGCCCCTGATTTTTACTTCGCCCCATGCTGTACGGGCTTTTGCGCGCAATATGCCGGATAGACGCCATTTTATTTACGCTGTCGGGCGGGATACGGCGGAAACGGCGCGCTCTGAAGGGTTTGAATCCATCGAAACAGGGGCCGGAACAGCGGATGATTTGGTGAAAATGCTGCTTGCCAAGCCGAAAGAGGCTCTGGATGGGCTTTTTTATATCAGATCTGTCAATATTTCGCGGGATTTAAAGGGAATTTTGGCCGAAAACGGCGTTAATATAGGTGAAGTAACCGCTTATAGGGCCGATATTGCCGATATTTTGTCTATAGACCTGCTAAAATCACTCGATCATCAGGAAATTAACGCCGTTATGCTGTTTTCCAGACGGGGAGCCGGCGCTTTTGCCGATCTTATAGAGCAATATGGGCGTACTGTACGTCTTAAAAAGACAAAGGCCTTGTGTATCAGCGAGGGCGTGCTAGAGTCTGTTTCCGTATTGCCCTTCCAAAAGGCCATGGTTGCGGGAAGCCCCGATCGCCATGGTATGATGGAATTGCTGGGGCATATTTCCGTAAGCAAGGATGACGAAGAATGAGCCAAGACGAAGCCGATTCCATGAACAATGCCGCCGCCATTATCGAGCGTTTTGGCGGCATCCGCCCCACGGCGGCGAAAGTCGGCGCGCCCGTTACGACGGTGCAGGGCTGGAAAAAGCGCGATGTCATTCCGGCCTCCCGCCGCGGCGACGTGGTGCGGGCGGCGCGTGAAAACGGTATCGATCTTTCGGATCTGGCTGGAGCGGCAGGGAGTTCCGCGGCTTCGGCGCCGTCTGCCGGCGCTACAGACAGAACGAGAAAAACCGTCCCTGCCGAAAAAAGCGTCTTTATCGGCGGCGCGGCCGGCGTGGTGGAGAATGCTGCGCCGAAAGAAGCCGGGCCGAAAGAAGCGGATAAGAAGGATATTAAGGAAGAACAGGACGAAACGGCCAAAATTACAGTCGAGCCTCTTGTCCGCCCGCAAACCAAAAAACCTTTGCCCCCCGGTTATACGGGAATCGATACGACGCATGAAGAATTGATGGACGCTATTGCCCGCGGCCAGAAAAAAGCGGTGAGCGCGAGCGTCTGGACGGCTGTTTGCATTGCTGCCGTGCTGGCGGGGGCGGGCGTTCTGGCCTTTTTGCCGAGCGCGAAGAAGATTGAGCGCCATGAGGAAAAAATCGCCTCTATCGAAGGGCAGATGGGCGAGGTGAATGAAACGGCCCGCTCCTTTAAGGATCTCCTCCCCGAAGATATGCGCCAAAAAATGGCGGCGCTGAAAGAAGAGGCGGCGGCGATCCGTTCCGATGTTCAGCGTGTGGCGAAGGATGCGCAAGATATCTCCCGCACCGTTTTGGCGGCGGATGCCGGATCCCTGTCCGACAGGCTTTCCGTTCTCGAAGCCAAGTTCGGCGATATGGAAGGTGGGCAGGCTTTGAAAGATCTGACCGCGCGTATCCGCAATCTCGAAGTCACGATTGCGGGGCAGGAACAAATTCAGGCAAGCGTTGCCGAGCTTACCCAGATTGTCGATTCGATTGACGGGCAGGTCAATGCGCTGGGCGACAAGATGGCGGAAGCCAAGAAAATCCCTGGAAGCGCCCTTGGCGAAACGCTTGAAGGCGTTTCGGGCAATGATATGAAGGCGGCGGCTTTGCTGATTGCTTTCTCCCAGCTTCGCGATTCCCTGAACCGGAACGAGCCTTTTGAAAACGATCTCGCCCTTTTGCAAAAGCTGGTCGGCAATGACGATCCGGAACTGCAAATGGCGCTGGCGCGGCTTGCGCCGCAAGCGGAAAAAGGCGGTGTGTTGACGGCGCAGGGGCTTTCCGGCGAGCTTAAGTCCATGACGGGCGATATCGTTTTTGCATCCTTGCAGGGCGAGGAGGTTTCGGTTTCCGACAAGGCGAAGGCGCGCCTGACGCAAATTCTCAATGTGAAGAAAGACGGTGAGCTGGTGGGCGGCACGGATACGCAAAAAACCGTCGCCCGCGCGCAGGAGCAGCTCGATAATAACGATATTCAAGGCGCTATCGCGACTTTGCAAGCCCTTGACGGCGATGCAAAGGAAAAGGCGCAGCCGCTTATCGAGCAGGCGCAGGCGACCGTTCTGGCTGAACAGATTCAAAATATGCTCCGGCAAATGATCGTCGCGAGCGTCGGGACGGATATCGGCACCGCCGCCGGACAGGGCCTGAATGGCGCGGGCAATGCTTTAAGTGAGGCTCTGGGCGATTCCGGCGGGGCGATTCAGAACATGATTCCCGGCCAGCAGGGCGTTGTTCGTGACGAAGAGTCCGGCTTTTCCATCCTGCCGCCGCAACGCGGCTTTAAAGGGTTTTCGCCGGGCAGCGCAGAGTAACGGGCGTTCAGGCCCTCTTAACCGTCAGAGTATAATGTTGCAATTCTCCCGCATCCGCATACGGATCGTTTAATAAAGAAGGCAAAATTTATGCTCCGCGCTTTATGGTTCTTTATCCAGATAGCAATCGTTGTTTGCGCGGCCCTGTGGCTTATCGGGCAGCGCGGCGCGGTGGACATTGCGTGGAATAATTACGAAATAACGCTTCAGCTCGGCATCTTCTTGCTGCTCCTTGCGTTCTTTGCGTTTTTCTCCGCCATATTCTTCAAATTTGCGGGAATGGTCGTTGGCGCGCCCGGCGCCTATACGAAAAGGCGCGTGGAGCGGAACAGGAAAAAAGGTTTTCAGGCACTGACGCGTGGCTTTGTCGCGATCGCCGCCGGCGATGCGCGCAAGGCGACATCTTATGCGCGCGATGTGCGCAGATTGCTGCCGGATGAAACGGGCTTGCCGCTTTTGCTGGAGGCGCAATCGGCGCGGCTGCGCGGGGAAGAGGGCGCGGCGCGCAAGAGTTTCGAGAAATTGCTGGGTGACAAGGACGCGGCCTTTTTCGGCATACGCGGTCTTTTGAAATCGTCGCTTGATGCGGGCAATGTGCAAGAGGCTTTGACCCACGCCAATGCCGCGCTTGAAAAAAATCCGAAACAGCCATGGATTATCAAGTCCGTTTACGATTTGGAACTGCAAAACCATCATTGGCATGCCGCGTATAAAACGCTTGCGCAGGCGCGCAAATACAAGGCGGTCGATGAAGAGCAGGCGCGCAAGGATGAAATCGCCTTGCTGATGATATTGGCCGAAGAGGATTCGATCGCGGGGCTTGAAAAAGGCCGGTTTAAAAAGCTTGAGCGCGTCCTTAAACTCGATCCCGCCTTTTCTCCCGCTATCGTCAAGCTCGGCGAAAATTATCTGGCGCGCAAGAAAAACAGGAAAGTCGCGGCGCTTGTAGAACGTGCATGGAAGATGAGGCCGCATCCCGATCTTGTCGCCTTGTGGGACAAACTCGCGCCGGAAGACAAGGCTTCGGATAATTTCCGCCGTTTGCGCTGGATTGAAAAGCTGGTCGATTTCAAACCGGACAGCGCGCAGGCCCATCTGGCCGCGGCAAAGGCCGCGATGGAAGCCGGGCTTTTCGGCGAGGCGCGCGCGCATGTGACAATGGCGGAAAGCATCCGGCCAAGCGCTTCTGTTTACAGGCTTTATGCGGATCTGGAAGAGCAAACCTCCCGCGACGCGTCGCGCACGCGTGAATGGATGGAAAAAGCGGCCTCCGCGCCGCCGGATTTTGTCTGGTATTGTTCCCTGACGGGCGCGATTTACGAGCGCTGGTCGCCGGTGGCGGAACCGCACGGCTCGTTCAATACGATTGAATGGGGCAATCCATCGGCGCGGACGCGGCTTGCTTCCAACGATCAGGCTTTTCTTTCCTCATGGAAAGATCCCCTGATGGTGGAAAAACTCTAGGCAGGGATTATACCCTTCGCCGCTCCGGGCCGCTATTACGCCTTCATGAATTTCAAGACGGCAAACCCGCCGAGGAAACCGCCGACATGCGCGGCCCATGCGATGATGCTGCCGTCCGGCCCGCCGAGCATGCCGAAAGCGACGGACAATCCGACCCATAAAAGCGCGAAAGGCAGGATGCCGATGCGCCCGCCCATTTCGCGCTGGCCGCGGTTGATCATGACGATGGCCGCCGCGAACAGGCCGCTAAGTCCGCCTGAGGCGCCGATCATCGGATAGGGAGAGGTTGTATTCAGGATGTAATGGGTGGCGACGCCGAAAAAAGCGCTTGCGATGAACAGGATCAGCATGCGGCGCGAGCCGAGCCATTTTTCAATGCCGCTCCCGAAGGCGGCGAGCATAAAGGCGTTCATGATGACGTGCATCCAGCCGCCATGCAGGAAAATATGGGTCAGGGGGCTGAGCAGCGCGAAGGGATCGTTCGACCCTTCGCGCAGCCTTTGCGGCACGAAGCCGAACAGGTCGATGATGGTGTTCCTGAGATCGGGGGACAGGATGACGCTGCTGATAAAATGAATCCCGACAATGTAAATCAGGAGCCATTTTGTCACGGGCGGCATATTGATAAGGGGTTCCGCCTCCTGGCGAAGCGTGCGCTCTGCTTTTTCCTTATCACGGCGCAGCCTGTCGCGTTCGGCAAGAGTCGGCATGGTTATGATTTTACCCTCATTCCCCGCATCCTGTTCGCCGCTGCCGTTCAATCGTGCCATTCCCATTCCTGCATTACGTTTATCCCGCCCGCCGGGCAATGAACAACTATAAGCCAATTTAGAATAAAGCCACGGCATTTTTGTGGCGGGATTGTAAAAAATCCCCGCAAAATCGCGGGGATTAAGGCATTTAACGTAGAAAGAATATCCGGTTTTTCCTGTCAGGCAGGCATTTACGGGGTAAGCCCGCCAAACATGGCCGCCGTTTTTTCGGAGTCATATTTATATTTAATCGTTTCATTGCCTTTTGCGACGAGGCCGCCGCCGGGCGTTGCGCGGTGGATGATGTCCGATACGCCCTTCATCAGATCCATTGCCATGACTTTTGCTTGCGATAGCTGGACTTTGAGATTTTCAAAGGCCTGTGCGTAGGCTTCCTTTGCAATTTCCTTTCCCATGATAACGAATTTCTTGATTTCGCCGAGTGTGGAAACTTCGCCTTCCGCCGTCTTCGCAAAGGCGTTGAGGGAAGAAAGCGTTGATTCCTCCAGCTTTTTTACGGCGGGTTTTTTGCCGCCGCCGCCGGATTTTCCGCGTGCTGAGCCGTCTTCATCCTCGTCTTCCGCATCGCCGTCTTCCGCGTCATGCGCCTCATTCCCGGCGCCTGCCGCGATGTCGAGATATGTCGGGGCTTGGAAGCTTACCGGATATTCGCGCAGCTCTTTGGGATCGAGCGGGTGTCCGGTGAGGCCGGCCCTTAATTCCACATGGATGATGTTATCGTGCCATTCAAAAAGGGCGCAATGGCTTTTATGGTCGCCCGGCTGGACGTATTTCTTTACCAGGCGCTTTCCTTTATAAAAGGATTCATTTTCCAATCCTGCGCTGATCAAGAGATCCTTTACATCTACCTTCATGGCGTACTCCTTATTCCAGGGCCTTTAAGAGGCGCCTTTCTGCCGGTTATTTTCCGAAATTTCATCTTCATCATGATCGGAAATCATTAAGGAAGCGTAAAATTTTTGCCGGTTTTTGAGGCATGCGCGAACTGCCTCTTTATAAAGGATTTTATGGATGTTTTTTGCGCCATGGCGGCATTTTATGATAGAGTGGGCGTGAAAACGGATGGAGGATTTATGCGTTTTATAGCCATGACATGCGCCGCTTTGGGAGGCCTGCTTATTCTCTCCGGCACGGCAAGCGCCCAGTCTTCTGCAAATTATAATTCAGGCGGCAGCGTCGTCGCCCAGCCTCAGGCCGGCCCGCCGCTCTTCGTGACGCCTTCCTATAGTTATAACGACAATAACAGCTTTACGAATTTTGGCGGGAACGGTAACAGCAGCACATCGATCGGCATTGTTTCACCTGAACAGGCAACGGCGCTGCGCCGTCAGCGCGAGGCGCAGGCGGCGGCTTATCAGCGCGAGCTTTTATCGCGGGCGCAAACGCCTGCCCAGATGCTGCCATCCGGCAATGCGCAGCAATTGCAAGCCCAACCGGGCCAGCAGGCGCAGGCGAATGCGGAAGGCTCCAGCTATCAGGGCAGGGCTTTCGAGCATCTTTATGCCGGTGAGGAAGGCACGGCCAGAAGGCCGGTGCAAAGACGGGTTCTTTATAAAGAACTCAATAATCCCCTTGCCGAGCCGCCGCGTCTTTTCAATCTCGACCGCTAGGCCCGGACGCCAAGTCCGGAAGGCGGGCATTCCCGCTTGCATGCGCGCGTGATTTCTGTTCGCATGGCCCGATGGAAATTTTTCTAGCCTATATCCCGTTTCTGATTGCGCTTGGTCTTGCCGCCGGATTCCTTGCCGGGCTTTTGGGCATTGGCGGCGGCATCATTCTTGTGCCGGGCCTCTATTTTCTTTTTAAGGCGCTGGGATATGACACGGCACTTTTGATGCATATGGCGATCGGCACATCCCTTGCCGTCATCATCCCGACGGGGATAAGCTCCATGCTCGCCCATAACCGCAAAGGCGCCGTTCTTTGGGACGTCGTCCGCGCCATCGGCCCCGGAATTGTTGCGGGGGTTATCGCTGGGACGATAATCGCCAAGCTTTTGAGCGCGGCGGGCCTGATCCTTGTTTTTGCGGTTTCCCTGATTGTCTTCGCCGGCC
This sequence comes from Micavibrio sp., assembly GCA_041655955.1. GTDB lineage: Bacteria > Pseudomonadota > Alphaproteobacteria > Micavibrionales > Micavibrionaceae > Micavibrio_A. The sequence goes on along the minus strand of JBBAEN010000001.1, from coordinate 941,177 downwards.
TCATGCAAATTCCGCCGCCTGTTTCAACCGAAGAAAAAAAGCCGCGGATTCCTCCCGTGAGGGGGATGGCCGGCGGGCTTGGCGTTGGCATTCTTTCGACGCTGATGGGGATAGGGGGCGCGACGCTCAACGTGCCGTTCATGACGCTTCACGGGATACGCATTCATAATGCGGTGGCGTCCTCTTCGGCGCTGGGGCCGTTTATCGCCTTGCCCGGCGCGCTGGGGTTCATCGTTATCGGTTGGAACATATCCGGCCTTCCGCCGTTTTCGTTGGGCTATGTGAACATGGCGGCCCTGCTTTTCATTGCGCCTGTTTCAATGATGATGGCGCCGTTCGGCGCGAAAGCCGCGCACAGGCTTTCCGTGACAAGCTTGCGGCGCGTGTTCGCCCTCTTCCTGTGCGTAGTTGCGGTGAAAATGATCTATGAAGCCCTGATGAATGTATAAAGCCTTCCAAAAGCCCGTTTTTTTCTTTTGCCTGGTTTCGGCGCTTATCCTGTACGGGCTCTTCGGTTCGCCGACGCCCGATAATCCCGGTATGGCGGAGCTTGGCATCGGGGGATTTCTTATCCTTGCCGTCCTGCTTTCAGGCTTTGCCGCGCAGGAATTTTTTATTCTGGGGCAGAATTTCTTTTTGAAAAGCCTTCAGGTCTTTTTCATTACCGGCCTCATTGTGCCGACGGTGACGGGCGTTTATTATAATAACGATCAGGGGCTTATCCTGCGCGATCTTCTCTCCTTCATGTTTTTGGGGCTGCCTTTGTTCCTTGCCGGAAAAATCGCGGAGGATCGTTCCATGGTAAGGTGGCTGGCAATCGTGATGGCCGGATGCGGGGTTGCTTTTTCTATCCGCACCCTGATGCCCGCCTTTAATATATGGATTCCGCAAGGCGAGCTTTTATATCTTTCCAATTCCCCCTTAACGCTTTTTGCGGCGGTTCTTTGCGCGGGGGGATTTTTTAAGGGACTATGCGGCCTCCCCCGCATGAGGCTTGCCGCATGGGGAGGCGCCGCGGCCTGTCTTGCCCTGCTTGCCGTCCTGATCGCGGCGATGCTGCTCGATGTGCAGAGGGCGACGATCGGCGCTGTTATCTTAAGCCTGCTCTTCCTTGCGGCGGCGGAGTTTATCAAGGCCCCCGCAAGGGCGCTTTTGCCGTGCCTGATTCTGGCGGGAGGTGCAGCGTTTTTCTATCCGCTGATCGGCGAGGCCTTGACGGCCATGGCGGAGAAAACGGCTTCGGTCGGCATGAATATGCGCGTGGCGGAAATAACGGCCGTCTATGAACGGCTGGCTTCCGCGCCCGAAACCGTCTTTATCGGCGCGGGGTGGGGGGCCGTTTTTTCGTCCCCTGCCGTTGCCGGGCTGGATGTCAATTATACCCACAGTCTTTTAAGCGGCATGATGCTGAAGGGCGGCGCGGTCATGGCCTTGCTGGCCGTGATTGTAACGCTCGCGGGGTTATATCAAATTTTCCTTATATTTCAAAAGGACAGGCTGCATGGGCTTGCTTTGTTCTGGGCCTTTACCATTCCGGTTTTTCTCTATGCTTCGTACAAATCGCTGGATTTCGGGCTGGTGCTTTTGCTTATCGGGGTGTGGAGTATCGCGGTGGAGAGATTGCATCCGCCTGTGCGCTCTGATAGAAAAAAGGAACATATTTAAAAAGGATTACAGGCCCCGGCCATGGCGAGTCAAAAACCGTCTGTGTTGCTTATCAACCGCGTTTACCCTCCGGCGAGAGGCGCAAGCGGGCGCGTTTTGCGGGATCTCGCCCGCGAGATGGTGCGGGCCGGCTGGACGGTCAGCGTCCTGACCACGGGGGATAAGAGCTTCATGGAAAAAGACGGCGGCATCGCCGTCTACCGCGTTTCGGCGAACGCCAATCCGAAAGGCGCTTTTTCCTATGCCCGCGTTTTGTGGAAACTTTACCGCGCGGCGATGAAACAGCCGCGCCACGATCTGGTTGTCACCATGACCGATCCGCCGATGCTGGTGAGCCTGGGGCGCCGTTTCGCGAAAAAGAAACGCTGCGCGCATATGCATTGGTGCCATGATCTCTATCCCGACCTCTTCCCCAGCATCGGCGTGAAGATGCCGGAATTCGCGATGAAGACGCTTTCGAAATCCGTGCGGCGTTCGATGAACACGACGGGCAAGGTTATTGCCGTTGGCCGCTGCATGGCGAAATATCTTGCCCATACGGGCGTTGAAACGGGGCGTATCAGCGTCATCCCGAACTGGCCGGATGCGGAGCTGGTCGAATCTGCCCCCCATGCGCGCAATGATATCCGGCTTAAAGGCGATGTCGCGCTGGCGCGCCCTTCCGAAAGCCTGGTGCGCGATGATTCCCCGCGTTTTCGCGTTCTCTATGCGGGCAATATCGGCCGCGCCCATCCGATGATGGCGGTTTTAGAGGCGGCGGAGCATCTTGCCATCCATCCCGAAATCGAATTTGTTTTTGTCGGCGAGGGGCCGAGCCATGACCGCCTCGCGGCGGAACGCGCCCGCCGCGGCCTTGAGAATATCAAGCTGCTGCCCTATCAGCCGTCAAGCTGCCTGAAAGACTTGATGGAAAGCGGCGACCTCCACCTCATCAGCATGCGCGACGACGCGGCGGGGCTTTTGGTGCCGTGTAAATTTTATTCGGCTTTGGCGGCGGCGCGCCCGACTATCTATGTCGGCCCGCCCGATACGGAGATTGGCCGCGTTATCCGCGATTACGGCTGCGGCGCCATCGTCCCCCAAGGCGATGGAAAAACCCTCGCGCAGGCTATTCTCTATTTCAGGAACGATGCCGACGTGTGGTTCAACGCCCAGCAAGGGGCCGAGGCCGCCGCGCTTGACGCCCGCCCCGTCAAATCGATTCTATCGATCATGAAGGAAGCGGAAACGACCATCCAGTCCCGTGTGGCATAAATAAAGGCCGGCGGGGGGATGAGAGGGGAAACACCAACGCTTGCGGATCTTCTCAAAGATATATGGGCCGCCCGCAAATCCATTTTATCCCTTGCCGCGCTTTTTCTTTTCCTGACATTTGTTTTTATCCTCGTTTCAACGCCGCTCTATCGCGGGGGCATGATTGTCGCGCCCGCCGACGGCTATGCGCTCGGCGATTACGCGTCTTCGGTGAGCGAGGGGGAGGCGCTCCATATCCCCTTCTGGCGGCCGCGGGAAGCGGACGGTATCTCGACCGATTACCACCGTTTTATTTTTACGGCGCGCGGGCCGTCGGTTGCGGCGGTGCTGCTCAAAGATTCCTCGGTTCTGGCCGGAATTGCGGAGGAAGAGGGGGTTTTTTCCCGCCGCAAGGACTGGACGGCGGAACAGCTTTCCGCTTACCTGAACCGCCGCATCAAGGTTGAGCATCTGGGGGCCACGCCTTTGCGGCGCATCAGCTACCACCATCCCGATCCGGCCTTTGCCGCGGCGCTTTTGCGCAAGATCCACCTTGTCGCCGATCAGCTTATCCGCCGCGACCGGCGCAGGCAGTCCGAATCCCGCATCGCCTATCTTCAGGCGACGCTGCAAAAGACCATCAATCCCGAACACCGCAGGGGGATCGCCAATCTTTTGATGCAGCAGGAACATATCCAGATGCTGGCCAATCTTGACGAGCCCTATGCGGCGATTGTCGTGGAGGCGCCTTCGTCAACGCCGCTTCCCGTCTGGCCCGCCAAGACATTGCTTCTGACCCTGATGGGGCTGATAGGGGCGGGGATCGGCTATACGATCCATGTACTGCGCCATGGGCGGTAGGATTCCCGTTTCCGTTATCGTCGTCACGCGCAATGAAGAAAGGAATATCGCCCGCTGCCTTGCGGCGCTCGAAGGGTTCGATGAAATTATCATCGTCGATTCGCATAGCACCGATCGGACGGCGGCCATCGCCCGCTCTTTCGGCGTTCCCGTCATCCCCTTTGCCTGGAACGGGCGCTATCCCAAAAAACGCCAATGGTGCCTTGAGAATGTAAAAACAAGGCATGATTATATTTTCTTTCTCGATGCCGATGAGGAAATGACTCCGGCGCTGAGGGAAGAGATGGCCGGATGCGATTACGCCCATGACGGCTATTTTGTGAAGGCGGCCTATGTGCTTGGCGGCAGGGTGGCCCGCTTCGGCCTTAAAAATAAAAAACTTTGCCTGTTCGACCGTAGGAAATTTTCCTTTCCCGCACCGGATGATCTGGGGGCGCGCGGGCTTGGGGAAATAGAGGGGCATTATCAGCCCGTCCCTTCTATGGGAGCAGTATCTATCGGATCGTTTTCGCAAGTTTTGTTGCACCATGCGATGGAAGATATGGAGGCATGGAAAAAACGCCATCAATCCTATGCCGCGTGGGAGGCCGTTATGCGGGAAAAGAAGGCGCATCCCGACGATGTGACCCTTTCCCGCCGGATGATGAAGCGCATGTTTTTATCCCTGCCTTCCCTTCAGCCTATGGCCGCCTTTTTGCATAGTTATATCGCGCTCGGCGGCGTTCTTGATGGCGGGAACGGTTTTAGACTGGCGCGTAGCCGCTACGATTATTACCGCTCCATCGCTTCAGCCTCCGGTAAAGGGCAGGGGTTATTCTCCTGCAATAAAGGGCGAGAAACTGCCACACATAAAGACTGATGGAAAAAGAGCGCCCGCATCCGTACTTGCGGCGGATGGCAAATTCTTCTTTCCGCCCCGTCCCCGCAAAGCGATGCGATAGCCCGCCGCCGCCAAAGACGCACAGGCAGGCAGGGATGTAATGAAAAGACCCGGCCTGTTCAAGGAAGCGGAGCGTGAAATCATAATCCGCCGCGATCTTATAGCTTGTGTCATAGCGGCTATCGCCGATGACGGAGCGTTTATAGATCATTGACTGGTGATGGGTGAACATGCCGTAAAACTTCATGGTATGGGGCCGCGCCTTTTTGTAAAAACCGTTTGCTTCGAGCGCGTCGCCATAGATGAAATCGGGGCCGTCATGGGCTTTGACCGCGCGCTCTATCGCCGAAAATATATCGGCGTCGGCAAAAATGTCGCCCGCATTCATAAAAATAATATAATGGCCGGCGGCGCATTCAATGCCCTTGTTCATTGCTTCATAGGGGGAATTGTCGGGTTCGGTAATAATTTTTGCACCGCTGAGGGTTGCCAAAAATTCCTTCGTGCCGTCCTTTGACGCGCCGTCAACCACAATCCATTCATAATCGCTGAAATGCGCCGGCAGGCTCTTATGCGTTGCGGTTAGGCCGGAAAGATTGTTTTTCGTCACCGTAACGATAGAAAAAAGCGGCGCGTCAGTCATCGCGGAGATCGTCGATATAAAATCCCGTCAGCGCGATATTCGCCAGAATAGTCGAAATTTTTTCCGCGCTTTCAAGGAAGTTGAACGGTTTCGGATCGCGCGGCACGATGATGGTGGAACCGGGCGGGATCATGGTGATGCCCTGTTTCCACGGACTAACCGAAAGCGGGCGGGCGCTGCCGTCCGGAAAAACGGCAAAAGCCCTGTCCTTGTCGGCGTAATAGGTCGTTCCGCCGGCTTCCTCTATATAGTTCTGCGCGGTTTTTCCTTTGCGGAATTGCAGCGCGGCGGGGGAGAGGACTTCGCCGCCGACCCGTACCGTGAGCGGCCTGCGCGGGATATAGATCCTGTCACCGCCTTCGAGCAATATATCAAGATCGGGATTGTGTATAAGCTTTGCCGGATCGGCCTCAACGGTGATGCGGCCAACGGCTTTTGCGCCGCGGAGCTGGGCTATCACGGTTTGTGCGGATCTGACTTGCTCCATATCGGGGCGCTTGTCCTTTGAATCACCCCGCATCATTTCGGCAAGCTTCATTTCAAGATCGCGCGCTTGCGCCTGATACCTGCTTTCCTCCTGCTTGCGTTCCGACGCGCGGGAGAAAATTACGCCGTCGGGATAGGCGATATCGTTCAGGCCCCCCGCGCGTTCTATCAGGGAGAGCAGCGTGTCGCCGGGGGCGAGATCGTATCTTCCGGGATGCCTGACCTCACCGTAAAGCGCGATGCTTTGCTCTTCGACGCGGTTGAATTTCTGGTTGATGCGGACGGTATCGCCGGCAGAGATCCGCAAGGAGGCGCCTGATTTATCCTGAAGGCTTACGATGCGGCGATGGGGCGCGCCCTGCCGGTTCTTTTTGGGCCGCGCCGTTACTTCAACCTTGTCCTTGTCCGCCTCGATCGTCGTGCCGCCCGCGGAGGCGATGAGCGATTGAAGATCCGTCCCGTCCGCCACAGGATAGGCGCCGGGCTGGCGAACCGCGCCGCGGACGAAGACGGATCGTTCTTCAAGGAAGCTGATGATCATGCCGTCATGGAGCGCGTCATCGCCCCCGCCGCCTGTATGATGCGCCGCGGATTTTAAAAGTGGCTCTTTCGCAACGGCCTGGCCGATGCGGCGGATTTGCTGCATCGAAAAGAGATGGACGACATCGCCTTCTTCCAGTTTCCTGTCATGGTTTTTACGCAAAACCTGCCTTGGGGAAAATTCTATAAGGGATTTTGTCAGGCTGTTCCTGTCATTGCGTTCGATGACGCCGAGAAGGGGATAGAGCGCATCGCCGAATATTTTGTCCGATTGTAAAAGATCCGAAAGCTTTCCGGTTTTTTGAATATCATATTGCCCCGGCGCGCGCGTATGGCCCGAAAGCTCGATATTACGGGCGCGTTTTTCCTGCGCCTGCGCCACGTCGAGAATGCCGCCATCGCCGAAGCTCTTGGCCGAGGGATTTGTAACGTCCTCGACGATTTCCTGCCCGTCCGCCGTCAGGCCGAGCCTTATAAAACGATTGCTGCCGGGGGCAAGCACGCCGCCGGCGAGGCCGAGCATTTCAAGCGCGCTCAGCGTTTCGCCGCGCCTTATTTCATAAATTGCGGGACGCTTGACGGCCCCCGCAACCGCGACCGTGGGGCCGATGGGTGGCACGATGATGCGGTCGCCTTCGCGCAAGGTGCCGTCCGCCCCCGTGCCGCCCTGCATCATGACGTTATAGAGATCGATAAATTCACTTTTCCCACTGCGGACGAGCTTGATGCGCCTTAGGGAGCCTGTCCTTTGAATGCCGCCCGCTTCCTGCAGCGCGTCGAGAACGGAGTGAAAGGGCGTGAGGGTAGCGCGGCCCGGCCTGACGACGTCGCCGATGACAAGCACGTCGATCTGGCGCGGGGCGGAGAGGGACAGGTTGATTTCGACATTGTGAAGGCGCCGCGCTTCGCCGGACAGGATCCCTGTAATCTCCCCCAGCGTTTTCCCGTTTGCGTTCACGGTCGTAAAATGATCGGTGATGAGCTGGCCGCGCGAATTGATCTCGTATGTCTTTTTGATATTTTCTTGGCCCTTGGCAACTATTTCAATGCGGTCGCCATGGCTCAGGATATAATCGTCGCCGACAAGGCCGGAGGGGAGCTTGCCGGACGGCTTTTGGCCGGAGTGGAAGAGATCGTAGCCGAATAATGTAAGCGGCGCGCCGGCGCGGTTTGAATACATGGTTTCAATCGCCGTGGGCGCAAGTGTTTCGAGCGCGATTGCGCCGCCGGGCTTTGTGAATTTTTCAAGATCGGCAAGGGTGAGGGGGAGTGGGTGGATTTCATCCAGAGTGTCGTTATCCTGCCAGCTGCCGGAACGGGCGAGGTCGCTGCGGCGCTGGGCGGATGCCGGGTTGTCTTCTTCGTCCCATGGCGGCTGTGCGCCGGCGGAGAAGCTTTGCGCTTTCGCCCCCGTCATGGCCCCGGCTAGCAGAATGCTTAAAAATATAATAAATATTAATGCCTTATAGCAAGGCGTCAGTATGTATGACATTATCAACGTAGGGGTGAGTGCTAAAATATGTTACAACTATACATGCATATGCGTGCGGCCTGAACCGCAAAAGCAAGTTATTCAGGACAATTCCGTTTGCATAACATAGGCATAGCCCTTGCCTGCAGGGGCGGTTGGCGCTAAATCAGGGAATATGACAGTACATCTTTTGAAAACCGCTGCCGGCTTGCAGGAAATCGACCAGCTTATAGAGCGGCAGGCTGCCAACCGTTTTAAACGGGATGGTGCGCTTTTGACTTATGCCTATACCCGCTATGCGCCGAAAAGGGCGCAGGAAATCATAGAGAATGAAGGTTCCATCTATTGGATTTTAAAAAACCGCATTCAGGTACGGCAGAGAATCCTCGGATTCGAGATGGTGGAGGATACGGATAATAGATGGTGCAAGATCGTCGTGGAGCCGCAGCTTACCCTGACGGTCGCCGTCCAGAAGAGGGCCATTCAGGGCTGGCGCTATCTGGAATCCAAGGATGCCCCCAAGGATCGTGGCCCCTATTTCGCCGGATTATCGGGGAACGAGCCGCCGCCGGAGATGGCGGACGAGCTGCGCAGGATCGGGCTTTTGTGAAATTTGCGCCCGCGGCTCCTTGGCTAAGGCGGCGGCGTCATAAAGGCTGTGATTTCTTCCTGCGGCGCAAACCGCTGAAATCTGCGGGTTTTTTGATTTTTTGCGCGATTTTTTAAAAAATTAAAAAAAACTTTAAAAAAGGGGTTTACATTCGATCGAGGCCCGGTATATAACCCCCTCCACAGCGACGGGGCGACCCTGAACTGTCTTCGAAAAGAGGCGGCGCCGTAAGGCAAAATAAGTTCTCTTAAGAAGTTGACGGCGAGCCCTCCACGGGATATAAAATCGACATCGTCAAAAATTTTTCGGGATATCCCGAAATAAAGCTTGCGGACTGATTGTCTCTTTGGTAGTCAGTGCGCCTCGGTTCTTGGACATCGTGAATAAGAAAGAGAAGATACGCAGGCAGCAGCGCCTTGTGTGTGATGTGTTGGACACATTGAACATAAAGACCTGCTAGGCCACGTATCTATATAACATAACTTATAGTTATGTGACGCAAAGCAGGTCCTTGCACTTTTCAATCACTTTGATGTGATTTTGAAGTGTTTTAGGACACTTCAATTTCAATTTGAGAAGTGATTTGAGATGAGATCAAACATGAGAGTTTGATCCTGGCTCAGAACGAACGCTGGCGGCAGGCCTAAAACATGCAAGTCGAACGAACCTTCGGGTTAGTGGCGCACGGGTGAGTAACACGTGGGAATGTGCCTTTGGGTGCGGAACAACGTCGGGAAACTGACGCTAATACCGCATAATATCTACGGATCAAAGATTTATCGCCCAGAGATCAGCCCGCGTCTGATTAGGTAGTTGGTGGGGTAAGAGCCTACCAAGCCGACGATCAGTAGCTGGTCTGAGAGGATGATCAGCCACACTGGGACTGAGACACGGCCCAGACTCCTACGGGAGGCAGCAGTTAGGAATATTGGACAATGGGGGAAACCCTGATCCAGCCATGCCGCGTGTGTGAAGAAGGCCTTAGGGTTGTAAAGCACTTTCGTCTACGAGGATAATGACTGTAGTAGAAGAAGAAGCTCCGGCTAAATTCGTGCCAGCAGCCGCGGTAATACGAATGGAGCGAGCGTTGTTCGGAATCACTGGGCGTAAAGAGTGCGCAGGCGGTTATGATAGTCAGGAGTGAAATCCCAGGGCTCAACCCTGGAATTGCTTTTGAAACTTCATAGCTGGAGTACTGGAGGGGTTAGCGGAATTCCGAGTGTAGAGGTGAAATTCGCAGATATTCGGAGGAACACCAATGGCGTAGGCAGCTAACTGGACAGTAACTGACGCTCATGCACGAAAGCGTGGGGATCAAACAGGATTAGATACCCTGGTAGTCCACGCCCTAAACGATGTGTGCTAGTTGTCGGGCCCTTAGGGTTCGGTGACGCAGCTAACGCTTTAAGCACACCGCCTGGGGAGTACGGTCGCAAGATTAAAACTCAAAGGAATTGACGGGGACCCGCACAAGCGGTGGAGCATGTTCTTTAATTCGAAGCAACGCGAAGAACCTTACCTACACTTGACATGCCTCTTGGGACTTTCAGAGATGATTGTCTTCGGTTCGGCCGGGGAGTGCACAGGTGCTGCATGGCTGTCGTCAGCTCGTGTCGTGAGATGTTGGGTTAAGTCCCGCAACGAGCGCAACCCTTATCGTATGTTGCCAGCATTTAGTTGGGCACTCATGCGAGACTGCCGGTGATAAGCCGGAGGAAGGCGGGGACGACGTCAAGTCATCATGGCCCTTACGTGTAGGGCTAGAAACGTGCTACAATGGTGGTGACAGTGGGCAGCGAGGTCGTGAGGCCAAGCTAATCCCAAAAAGCCATCTCAGTTCAGATTGCAGTCTGCAACTCGACTGCATGAAGTTGGAATCGCTAGTAATCGTGAATCAGCATGTCACGGTGAATACGTTCCCGGGTCTTGTACACACCGCCCGTCACACCATGGGAGTTGGTTTTACCCGAAGGCCGTGCGCTAACTACGGAGGCAGCGGACCACGGTAGGATCAATGACTGGGGTGAAGTCGTAACAAGGTAGCCGTTCCGGAAGGAGCGGCTGGATCACCTCCTTTCTAAGGATGTGTTCGGCATATCTGCTTTTAATAGCCGCACCTTGGTGCTGCTGTCTTCGCATCTTCTCTTTCTTGTGTAGAACCGAACAAAGTCGAAAAAGCCCGTAAGGGAAAATTTTGTGCGGGCTTGTAGCTCAGTTGGTTAGAGCACACGCTTGATAAGCGTGGGGTCGCAAGTTCAAATCTTGCCAGGCCCACCATTTTTCGAATGGGGACGTAGCTCAGCTGGGAGAGCGCCTGATTTGCATTCAGGAGGTCGGGAGTTCGATCCTCCTCGTCTCCACCATTCTTTTTTGAAGCGCCATGCGTGACGTTTCAATGAAGAATGTTTTCTTCTCGGTTCTTGTACATCGTGAATAGGTTATGAAGTTGTTTCGTCAATACGAACCCCGTATTGATGAAGCAAGTAAAGACAAACAACATAGAGTCATGTTCTCTGTTAGGAACATGACGAATGTCTAACTTAAATGCTGAGAAATCATGCTGTAAGAAAATACCAGTTCTCTTTCTTGCAGCGGCAGATTTAATTCTGCGCGTGATTTAAATTCAAGTGCTTAAGGGCAACTGGTGAATGCCTTGGCGATCAGAGGCGACGAAGGACGTGGCAGGCTGCGATAAGCCTCGGGTAGGTGTCAACAACCGTTAATCCGAGGATTTCCGAATGGGGAAACCCACTCTTTATGAGTATCTTGCACTGAATACATAGGTGTAAGAAGCAAACCCGGGGAAGTGAAACATCTCAGTACCCGGAGGAAAGGACATCAACCGAGACTCCGTTAGTAGTGGCGAGCGAACGCGGATCAGCCCAGTGGCTGTTATGTAAGAACGGGAAGCTGTTGGAAACCAGCTCCAAAGTGGGTGATAGACCCGTACCGGTAGAAAGCATAGCAGTCCTCGAGTAAGGCGGGACACGTGAAATCCTGTCTGAACATGGGGGGACCATCCTCCAAGGCTAAGTACTCCTGATCGACCGATAGTGAACTAGTACCGTGAGGGAAAGGTGAAAAGAACCCCGATAAGGGGAGTGAAACAGACCTGAAACCGGTTGCCTACAAACAGAGGGAGCTCTCCGGAGTGACCTCGTACCTTTTGTATAATGGGTCAACGAGTTAGTTTTGCATGCAAGCTTAAGCCGTTAGGTGGAGGCGTAGCGAAAGCGAGTCTGAATAGGGCGTTTTAGTATGCAGAATTAGACCCGAAGCCCGGTGATCTAGCCATGAGCAGGTTGAAGGTAAGGTAACACTTACTGGAGGACCGAACGCACCACTGTTGAAAAAGTGGGCGATGACTTGTGGCTAGGGGTGAAAGGCCAATCAAACCGGGTGATAGCTGGTTCTCCGCGAAATCTATTTAGGTAGAGCCTCAAGTGAATACCTTCGGGGGTAGAGCACTGGAAGGACTAGGGGGGCGCGAGCCTTACCAAATCTTACCAAACTCCGAATACCGAAGAGTACTGCTTGGGAGACACACGGCGGGTGATAAGGTCCGTCGTGAAGAGGGAAACAGCCCAGACCTACAGCTAAGGTCCCAAAGTCATGGCTAAGTGGGAAAGGATGTAGAGGTTCCAAGACAACCAGGAAGTTGGCTTAGAAGCAGCCATCTTTTAAAGAAAGCGTAATAGCTCACTGGTCTAAATAAGAGCCTCCGCGCCGAAGATGTATCGGGGCTCAAGCCATGCACCGAAGCTTAGGATTCATATCTTAGGATATGAGTGGTAGCGGAGCATTCCGTAAGCCTGCGAAGGGTAACCGCGAGGTTGCCTGGAGGTATCGGAAGCGAGAATGTTGACATGAGTAGCGATAAAAAGTGTGAGAAACACTTTCGCCGAAATCCCAAGGGTTCCTGTCCAAGGCTAATCCGGGCAGGGTGAGTCGGCACCTAAGGCGAGGCCGAAAGGCGTAGTCGATGGAAAGCAGGTTAATATTCCTGCACCAGATGGTAGTGACGGTGGCCGTAAATTGTATCTCCTTATTGGATTGGAGGTGCAGTGAAGGACATCCAGGAAATAGCTCCATCATTAGGCCGTACCCTAAACCGACACAGGTGGGAAGGTAGAGTATACCAAGGCGCTTGAGAGAACTGTTCTGAAGGAACTCGGCAAATTGCACCCGTAACTTCGGAAGAAGGGTGACCCGTTGATAGGCAACTATTGGCGGGTGGCACAGACTAGGGGGTGGCGACTGTTTATCTAAAACACAGGGCTCTGCGAAGTCTCAAGACGACGTATAGGGTCTGACGCCTGCCCGGTGCTGGAAGGTTAAAAGGAGGAGTGCAAGCTCTGAATTGAAGCCCCAGTAAACGGCGGCCGTAACTATAACGGTCCTAAGGTAGCGAAATTCCTTGTCGGGTAAGTTCCGACCTGCACGAATGGCGTAACGATCTCCCCACTGTCTCCAGAACAGACTCAGCGAAATTGAATTCCCCGTGAAGATGCGGGGTTCCTGCAGTTAGACGGAAAGACCCTATGAACCTTTACTATAGCTTTGCAGTGGCACGCCGATTTTCTTGTGCAGAATAGGTGGGAGGCTTTGAAGCGAAGACGTCAGTTTTCGTGGAGCCAACTGTGAGATACCACCCTGGGATCTCGTCGTGTCTAACCTAGTCCCGTTATCCGGGACAGGGACCCTGCATGGTGGGTAGTTTGACTGGGGCGGTCGCCTCCCAAACAGTAACGGAGGCGCGCGATGGTGGGCTCAGGACGGTCGGAAATCGTCTGTGGAGTGCAATGGCATAAGCCCGCCTGACTGTGAGACTGACAAGTCGAGCAGAGACGAAAGTCGGTCATAGTGATCCGGTGATTCCGTATGGAAGGGTCATCGCTCAACGGATAAAAGGTACTCTAGGGATAACAGGCTGATAGCGCCCAAGCGTCCACAGCGACGGCGCTGTTTGGCACCTCGATGTCGACTCATCTCATCCTGGGGCTGGAGAAGGTCCCAAGGGTATGGCTGTTCGCCATTTAAAGAGGTACGTGAGTTGGGTTCAGAACGTCGTGAGACAGTTCGGTCCCTATCTGCTGCAGGTGTTGGAGTCTTGAGAAGAGTTGCCCCTAGTACGAGAGGACCGGGGTGAACGCACCTCTGGTGTACCTGTTGTCGCGCCAGCGGCACCGCAGGGTAGCTATGTGCGGACGGGATAACTGCTGAAAGCATCTAAGCAGGAAGCCTCCTTCAAAACTAGGACTCCCTATCAGAGCCGTTATAGACCATGACGTTGATAGGACAGATGTGGAAGTGGCGTAAGTCATGAAGCTAACTGTTACTAATTGCTCGATCGGCTTGAATTTAAATCACTCCAGAATTTCTGGCGTGATATGCGCGCGCAGGATTAAATCTGTCAGCGTTTAAGCTGGAATGTTCGTCTTTACTTTTTCATGTGGCTTTGGATGACTTGGTGATTTTAGCGAGAGCGAAACACCCCATCCCATTCCGAACTGGACCGTGAAAAGCCTTAGCGCCGATGGTACTTCGTCTTAAGACGTGGGAGAGTAGGTCATTGCCAAGTCTTCCAAATCCACATGAACCTTCATGACCTATCCACGATGTGCAAACCATCTCAAACAGCCCGCCGCAAGGCGGGTTTTTTGCTGTCTTTGCGGTTCGCGAATTTTATAATTAAGCCCAAAAAGCCAGAAGCTATTCGGTGCATAGCGGCCGTGGCGAGCCACGGGAGATGATTTACGGCTTATGAAAGTTTTTTTGAAGGTTTTTTCTGGTGAAATCGCGCGCCGGTTCAAGTTGGTTTTGCTTTTAGAACCGGGGCGTTTACCATTCTCCGGTATTGGGCGCGCTTGCCCATGGTTCCCGAGGTTCCAGCGCTTCGCCTTTTTGTAGCAATTCGATGGAAATACCGTCCGGCGATCGGATGAAAGCCATATATCCATCGCGCGGCGGGCGGTTGATGGTGACTCCTGCTTCCTGAAGTTTTGCGCATGTATCATAGATATTATCGACGCGGTAGGCGAGATGGCCGAAATTGCGCCCGCCTTTATACTCTTCCGGCTCCCAGTTATAGGTCAGCTCCAGCAGCGGCGCTTCTGCATCCCGCGCCCGTTCGGCATCGCCGGATGCGGCCAGAAAAATCAGCGTGAAGCGGCCTTTGTCGTTTTCCACGCGGCGAATTTCGACCATGCCAAGCTTGCCGCAATAAAAATCGAGGCTCGCGTTAATATCGGTAATCCTGACCATCGTATGGAGATACTGCATTCAAAGGCCCCTTTTTGCGAATTGTAACAAAGGAGAGCTTAGCCAGTAAACGGCAAGGCGGGCAATGATTCTTTTAGCTCCCGATGCGGTGATTCTTTAGGGGCGATCCCCGCGTGCCGGAGCCATAAAATAGCCGTGGGGATTACGCACCGAAATTTTTTAACGGGGCTGTTTTGTTGTTTTATTACAAAGGTTTGTGTCTTTGTAACAGGGCGCAACAATCAGTGATTTGAGAGGCGCTCCGCCGGCCTCTATATTAAGTTTGTACAAAAAAGAGATCGCTTCCGCGGCGAATGATTGACGGCTTATAAAAATGCAAAAAACCTTACGCGCTCCCATTGATATGAACGGCATCGGCCTCCATTCCGGAAAGCTGGTGACGTTGCGCCTTTGCCCGGCGCCCGCGGATCACGGCATTATTTTCAAGCGCGTGGATTTGGAAGAAGGGCGCAATCTTATCCCCGCAACCTATGATCGCGTTGTCGATACGCGCCTTTGCACTGTCATTGGCAACGGGCATGGCGCGAATGTCGGAACGATAGAGCATTTAATGGCGGCTTTCCATGGCTGCGGCGTTGACAATATCCTTGTCGAGATTGACGCGGCAGAAGTTCCCGTGATGGATGGAAGTTCCAAACCATTTGTCGAGGCGATGGACTTAACCGGTTTTACGGTGCAGCAAGCGCCGCGCCGCGCGATTAAGATCCTGAAAGAAATCATTGTCCGTGACGGCGATAAAATGGTGCGTCTGGCGCCGTCCGATATTCCCGTCTATGCGGGCCGGATTGAGTTTTCCCATGCGGATATCGGTGTTCAGGAATATTCCTTAAAGCTCGTGAACGGTAATTTCCGCCATGACGTCGCGGACTGCCGCACATTTGGTTTTTACCGTGATGTGGAAAATTTGCGCGCTGCGGGCCTCGGCCTTGGCGGCTCTTTGGAAAACGCGGTCGTGCTGGACGATGATGGAATCATGAATCCCGACGGGCTGCGCTGCACGGATGAATTTATTCGCCACAAGATATTGGATGCGGTGGGCGATCTCGCGCTGGCGGGCGGGCCTATCCTTGGCGCTTATTACGGTTATAAGGGCGGCCACGCCCTGAACAACGCCGTTCTACACGCTGTTTTTGCAGACCCTACCGCATGGATGCCTGTCGATCTTGCGGGTGAGATGGATGATTCCGGCCTGCCGATTATGCCGATAGAAGATGAAATGCCCTTGCTGGCCTCCGTCAATTAACACCGCTTGGGGAGAGAAAATCCCTGTTTTTAGCGTATTTTCTCCGTTTAAAACTTCATGAAAACTGCTTAAGGCCCTTTTCAGCCGCCCGCCGGAGCGGTATGAATAAAGCATGCTGAAAAAGATCCTGATCCCGCTTGTTTTACTGGTGATGTTTTCCCCGCTTGCCGCTTGTTCGTCAAACGACAAGACAGCCGAGCCGCAGGTCGAACGGCCTGTCGAGGATCTTTATAATAGCGCCGTGAAGGCGCTTGAGGAGGAGCGCTATGGCGAAGCGACGCGGTTGTTCGAAGAAGTCGAGCGCCAGCATCCCTATTCACAATGGGCGACGCGCGCCCAGTTAATGGCCGCTTATGCCGCTTATCAGGGCGATAATTACGACGACGCGATCATGGCGCTCGACCGGTTTATCGATCTGCACCCGGGCAGCGAGGATATCGACTATGCCTATTATCTAAAGGCGCTTGCCTATTATGAGCAGATCTCCGACGTGCGGCGCGATCAGGCTTTTACACAGCGCGCGCTAGATGCTTTCAATACGCTTATCCAGCGCTTCCCCGATAGTAAATATACGCGCGATGCGCGGCTCAAGATGGATCTGACCTATGACCACCTCGCCGGAAAGGAAATGGAGATCGGGCGTTATTACCTGAACCGCGGCGAGGTCAACGCCGCCATCAACCGTTTCCGTGCCGTTATAAAAGATTACCAGACGACGACGCACACACCGGAAGCGTTGCACCGTCTTGTGGAATCCTATCTGATGCTCGGCCTTCATTCCGAAGCTGAACGCGTGGCGGCTGTTCTGGGATATAATTATCCGGGGTCGAAATGGTATGAGGATACTTATAAAATTATCGATCCGGCCCGCCGGCAGGACGTCTTTGAAGGGCGCTCCATGACCGATAAGGCGATCGATTCCCTCTTCAGGGCCGATTAGGAAAGGGACGGTGCGCTATGCTCGCCGGACTAACCATTAAAAATGTCGTTCTGATCGATCATCTGGCGATTCAGTTTGATAAGGGCCTGTGCGCCCTGACGGGTGAAACGGGGGCGGGGAAATCTATCCTTCTCGACTCGCTCGGCCTTGCGCTCGGCGCGCGATCGGAAAGCGGGCTTGTGCGCGCCGGCGAGGATGCCGCGACCGTAAGCGCCGAATTCGATCTGGCCCCCGCCCACCCTGTTTTCGCGATCCTGAAAGGCAAGGCGGTGGAGGCCGACAACCCCCTGATTCTGCGCAGGCTTATCGGGGCGGACGGGAAATCCCGCGCCTTTATCAACGATCATCCGGTGAGCGTTTCCTTGTTGAAGGAAGTTGGGGAGATGCTTGTCGAAATTCACGGCCAGTTCGATACGCAAACGCTTCTCAACCCGCGTATGCACAGGGCCATGCTGGATGATTATGCGGGGAATGGGGCCGCACTTGCCGAGAGCCGCGCGGCGTGGCAGGGCTGGCAGGATGCAGTCCGCCTCCTTGAAGAAAAACGCGCCGCGATGGAACGCGCGCGCAGCGACGAAGAATATTTCCGCAACGCTTTGGAACAGCTCGACGCGCTTGAGCCGGTCGCGGGCGAGGAGGAAAAACTCGTGACGTTGCGCTCCCGCCTGATGAGGCGCGAACAGAATATCGACAATTATTCCGCCGCATTTGCCGCCAGCGAGCGGGCAACGGCAGAGCTGAATACCGTCTGGAAAGCGCTTGAAAAAGCGGGGGAAGGCGGCAGCGATGTTTCGAAATCGCTCGATAGGGCCATGGCGGAATTATTGGATGTTTCGGCGGGGGTCGAGGCGCTTGTCGCGTCCATGGATGAATCCGAATATTCGCTCGTTGAAATTGACGATCGCCTCTTTTCCCTGAAGGCGCAGGCGCGCAAACATGCCTGCACGATTGATGAGTTGGCGGCAAAGCGTGATGAGATTGTTACCATGCTTCGGGAGATGGGTGATGAAGGCGGCGCGGTTGCGGCGCTTGAAAAGGAAGCGGCGCGGATGAAGAAATCTTATGAGGAAAGCGCCCGCAAACTCTCCGACAGGCGAAAGAAAGCGGCGGCCCGGCTTGACAAGCTTGTCGCGAAAGAGCTGAAACCGCTCAAGCTTGAAAAGGCGCGGTTTGAAACACAGCTTGAAACGCTTCCTGAAAATGAATGGGGCGCGCACGGCATGGATCGCGTTCAATTTCTTGTCGCGACCAATCCGGGGGCCGCGGCGGGGCCATTGAATAAAATCGCGTCGGGCGGGGAGATGGCGCGCTTCATGCTGGCGCTGAAAGTCGTGCTGGCCGAAGTCGGCTCCGCGCAAACGCTTGTTTTCGACGAAGTCGATAGCGGCATTGGCGGCGCGACGGCGGATGCGGTCGGGGAGCGGCTTGCGCTTCTTTCAAAAAAATGCCAGTTGCTGGTCGTAACCCATTCGCCGCAGGTGGCTGCGAAATCCGCCTATCATGCGATTGTCGTGAAGACCGGGAAGACAAACCCGACGACGAAAATCCTGCCGCTTTCAAATTCCAACGAGCGCACCGAAGAAATAGCCCGCATGCTTTCGGGCGCCGAAATCACCCGCGAAGCGCGGGCGCAGGCGGCAAAGCTTTTGGAAAAGAGCGCGGCATAATGGTTTCGTCTTCGCTTTTTGATACGCCTTATGAAGACGCGCGCCGCCGTCATGCCGATCTTGAAAAACAGATTGCGCATCATGACGCGCTTTATCACGGCAAGGACAGGCCGGAAATTTCCGACAGCGACTATGACGCGCTTCGCCGCGAGCTTGAGGCCATTGAAAAAGCCTATCCGGATCTTGCGGCAACAACCGGCGCCAGTAAAAAAATCGGCGCGGCGCCCGCAAGGGGGTTTAAAAAAATAACCCATGCCGTGCCGATGTTGTCCTTATCGAATGTTTTCGATGAAGGAGAGCTGGATGACTTCCTTGAAAAAATTCGCCGCTTCCTGAACGCCGAAGGGGATATCGCGCTTGTTGCCGAACAGAAAATTGACGGGCTGTCCTGTTCCCTGCGCTATGAGGATGGCGTCCTCCTTTATGCGGCCACGCGCGGCGACGGCTATGAAGGGGAAGACATCACCGCCAATGTGCGCCATATAAGCGGCATCCCGCAAGAGCTTCCCAAGGCGGGCGGCGTTCCCGCCATCCTTGAGGTGCGTGGTGAGATCTATATGCGCCGCGAGGATTTTATGGCCCTCAACCAGCGTCAGCTTGAGGCCGGAAAGCAAATTTTCGCCAATCCCCGCAACGCCGCCGCCGGAAGTGTGCGCCAGCTTGACGCATCTGTGACGGCGCAGCGCCCGCTGCATTTTTTCGGCTATGCGCTGGGCGAGGTGAGCGCGCCTTTTGCGAAAACCCAGTGGGAAGTCCGGCAAAAGCTCAATGAATGGGGCTTTGCAGAGGCGGAGCCTTCGGCTCTTTGCAAGACGCGTGAAGAGCTTGTGGCTTATTATAACGGCATCATGACGATGCGCGCCGATCTTTCCTATGATATTGACGGGGTGGTTTACAAGGTCAACGATCTGGCGCTTCAGGAGCGGCTCGGCTTTGTGTCCCGTTCGCCGCGCTGGGCGGCCGCGCATAAATTTCCGGCGGAACGGGCCGTGACGATTATCAAGGCGATCGATATTCAGGTCGGGCGCACCGGAACGCTTACCCCCGTTGCGCGGCTTGAACCGATTACGGTCGGCGGCGTCGTTGTTTCCAATGCGACGCTGCATAACGAGGACGAGATTGAGCGCAAGGGCATTCTTATCGGCGATCACGTCCTAATCCAGCGGGCGGGCGACGTCATCCCGCAAATCGTCGAAGTGCTGCCCGAAAAACGCACCGGGGACGAAAAGAAATATATCTTTCCCGATACATGCCCCATCTGTCATTCCAGCGCCATCCGCGAAGATGGCGAAGTCGCCCGCCGTTGCACCGGGGGGCTTATATGCAAGGCGCAGGCGGTGGAGCGGCTCAAACATTTCGTGTCCCGCAATGCGTTCGATATCGAAGGGATGGGGGCCAAAATCATTGAATCTTTCTATGAAGACGGGCTGATTAAAACACCGGGTGATATCTTCAGGCTTGAAGAGAAGGATAAGGGGACGCTCACGCCGCTCCGCGCCCGTGAAGGCTGGGGCGAACAGTCCGCAAAAAACCTGTTCGATGCGATTGAAAAGCGCCGCGTCATTGCACTCGACCGGTTTATCTATGCGCTCGGCATCCGGCAAGTCGGGGAAGCGACGGCCCGAAAGCTGGCGGGCCATTACGGCACTCTGGGGCGGCTTCGTTCCGAAATGGAAAAGGCGCAAACCGAAGGAAGCGATGCCCGCGCGGAGCTTTTGAATATCGGAGATGTGGGGCCGAGCGTCGCGGACGACCTTACCGGCTTTTTCGCGGAAAAACATAACGGGGAAGTGCTTGACGATCTGCAAGCGCTTTTAACGATCAGGCCCTATGAGCGGCCCCGCGCCGTCGATAGCGCCGTTGCGGGGAAAACGGTCGTCTTTACCGGAACGCTCGTAACGCTCTCGCGGGCCGAGGCCAAGGCGCGGGCGGAAGCGCTCGGCGCAAAGGTCGCGAGGTCTGTTTCCGCAAAAACGGATTACGTCATTGCCGGAGAGGATGCGGGCTCGAAACTTAAAAAGGCGCAGGAACTTGGCGTTACCGTCCTGAGCGAAGAAGAATGGAAAAGCCTTATCGCGAGCTGATGCCGTTTTCGGCCAGAAGCGCGTCAAACGCATCGAAAAATTGTTTCCTGTATTCATCGCGTTCCATCATAATCTCGTGGCGCGCGCCGCTGATATCCAAAACCTGCCCATGGGGAAGGCGCGCTGCTTCGTGGTGGAGGGCGCGGTTATCGACGACCCTGTCTTTCCCCGCGGCGGCGATCAGGACGGGAATGTCGATATGTTCCAGCATGCCGGGCTCTTTCAGCGCGGCGCAGGATTTAAGCGCCTCGATAACCCATCTGAAGGTGACATTGCCGACGCGCAGATCCGGTTCGGTTGCAGACCAGTAGCGGTGGAGGTAATCGCGTTCGGGGTCGCTTGAAAAGACATTTCCGGCGCCGCTTTTGCGCATTTTTTCATGCCAGTCCCTGCCGAAAAAAACATAGCGGTCGCCGACGCGATCCAGCATGCGGATAACGATCTTTTCAAGCAAACGGTATCCGGCATGAAAATTATAAATGCCGAGCAGCGGCGCGGAAAAGGCGGCGGCGTCGAAACGGCGCGGATATTTTATCAAATAATGCAGGCCGATATTACCGCCCATGGAATGGCCGAGCATGATAAAGGGAGTTTCCTCCGTGCCGTATTCATGTTCGCGGGCCTTGGTCGCCGGCGCGACATGGTTTTCGATGAAGCTGTGCAGGTCGGATACATCGAGGTCGAACCCGTCCGAATGACGGCGCTGCGGGTATGGTTTATAACGGCCCGAGCGCCCCTGGTAATGCCAATCCATGAACCAGAACGCATAGCCGCGCCTTTGCATGCCGCGCGCAACTTCATAATATTTTTCGCTGAACTCAGAAAGCCCGCCAAGGCAGACAATGACGCCGCGCGGCGCGTCTTGCGGCTGCACATAGCCGAAATGCAGGTGGCGTCCGGTCGCGGCGTTGAAAAAATTTCCCGTCGTCCAGCCGTGCGGGGCGGTAAATCTCTCTGCCAAAGGAAGGCGCGCAGCCATGTCCATGTCCGGGCGCTCCCGCCTATTCGAGCGTTTTAACGACTTGCTCGGTTACTTTCTTGGCGTCGCCCAGCAACATATAGGTGTTGTCGGAATAAAAGAGCGGGTTGTCGATGCCCGCATAGCCGGAGCCGAGCGAGCGTTTGATAAAGAAAACCGTCTTCGCCTTTTCGACATCCAGAACCGGCATGCCGTAGATGGGGGAGGAGGAATCGTTCTTGGCCGCGGGGTTGGTGATGTCATTCGCGCCGATAACAAAGGCGACGTCGGCCTGTGCGAATTCGCGGTTGATGTCTTCCAGCTCGAACACCTCGTCATAGGGGACGTTGGCTTCGGCAAGCAGGACGTTCATATGGCCGGGCATGCGGCCCGCGACGGGATGGATGGCGTATTTGACGTCCACGCCGTCACTCTTCAACACATCCGCCATTTCGCGCAAGACGTGCTGGGCTTGCGATACCGCCATGCCGTAGCCGGGGACGATGATCACGCGCGAGGCGTTCTTCATGATAAAGGCCGCGTCTTCGGGCGCGCCGATCTTGGGCTGGCGGTCGCCATAATCCGCGCCGCCGCCGGAGCCGCCCGCCGCATCTCCGCCAAAGCCGCCGAGAATAACGGAGATAAAGGAGCGGTTCATGCCCTTGCACATAATGTAGGAGAGGATCGCGCCGGACGACCCGACCAGCGCGCCGGTGATGATCAGCAGATCGTTCTGGAGCGTAAAGCCGATGCCCGCCGCCGCCCAGCCGGAATAGGAGTTGAGCATCGACACGATGACAGGCATGTCCGCGCCGCCAATCGGGATGATAATGAGGATGCCGAGCAGGAGCGCGAGCGCGACGATGGCCCAGAAGAAGAGGGGTAGCTGTGTGGCGCAGAGCATGATGACCAGGAAAATCAGGAACCCGCCAAGCCCGGCATTGATGATATGCTGGTTGGGATAGGTCAGGGGCTTGCCGGAAATGATGCCCTGCAATTTCCCGAAGGCAATGATGGAGCCAGTGAAGGTAACGGCGCCGATGGCTGCGCCAAGCGTCATTTCGATGAGGCTGCCTTTGGAAATCTCGCCCTTGAAGCCGATGCCGTAAGTTTCGGGATCGTAGAAAGCGGAAGCTGCGACAAGGACGGCGGCCAGCCCCACGAGCGAGTGGAAGGCGGCGACGAGTTGCGGCAGGGCCGTCATGCTGATTTTTTGCGCGATGACGGTTCCGATAGAACCGCCGATGGCGAGGCCGAGCAGGATCATCCATGGCGATTGAACGGCGACGATCAGGGTTGTCGCGATGGCGATTCCCATGCCGATCATGCCGCAAAGAACGCCGTTCCGCGCACTTTCGGGATGCGAAAGGCCGCGCAAGGCAAAGATAAAAAGGATTGCGGAGGCTAGATATGCAAAAGCGGCAAGTGTTTCCATTCTATCAGGCTTTCTTTTTGAACATCTGGAGCATCCGGCGGGTCACGATAAAACCGCCGAAAATATTGATGGAGGCGAGGATGACGGCAAAGAATCCCATCATCTTTGAAAAAGTGAAATCGGACGGCCCCGCGGCGATAATCGCGCCGACGATAATCACCGAGGAGATCGCATTCGTGATCCCCATAAGCGGCGAGTGCAGCGCGGGCGTGACGCGCCAGACGACATAGTAGCCGACAAAGCAGGCGAGGATGAAAACGGTAAGGCCGCTCATGAAAAAATAATCGGCATGGGTGTTTGCGGCGTCGGCCACATAATTGCTGGCGTCCATGGCGATTTGCGCGGCGTGGTCGGCAAGGACTTTGGCCTGGTTCGCGAGATCCGCCGCGGCTTCCGGCAAAGAGGGCGTGTATTCTGTCGTATCGGACATTGTCTGGTTCTCCTGAATGTCTAGCCTTGGGCCGGTGTTGTTTTTTCTGTGGCTTCTTCCACGGTTTCTTCTTTTGCTTTTTCCGCAGGTTTTTCCGGTGCGAAGGATGGGTGGATAATGGCGCCGTCCCGCGTCAGGGCGATGCCTTTGATGATGTCGTCGTCCCAGTCGATGGCGAGCGCCGCGTTTTCCTTGTCGATGACAAGGGCGAGCAGGTTGAAAATATTGCGCGCATAAAGGGCCGATGCATCCGTCGCGAGGCGGCCCGGCACGTTCAGGTGGCCGACGATGGTAACGCCGTTTTTGGCGACGACCGCGCCGGGTTCGGAAAGTTCGCAGTTGCCGCCGCTTTCGACGGCGAGATCGACGATGACCGATCCGGGCTTCATCGATTCAACCATTTTCGCCGTGACGAGTTTCGGCGCAGGGCGGCCCGGAATAAGCGCCGTCGTGATGACGATATCCTGCTTGGCGATTGTTTCCTCGATAAGGGCGGCTTGCTTCGCCTTGTAATCGTCCGACATTTCCTTGGCGTAGCCGCCCGCGGTTTCGGCGGCCTTGAATTCTTCGTCCTGTACGGCGATGAACGTGCCGCCGAGCGATTCAACCTGCTCCTTGGAAGCGGGGCGGACATCCGTCGCGCTGACGACCGCGCCGAGCCGTTTGGCGGTGGCGATGGCTTGCAACCCCGCAACGCCCGCGCCCATCACGAAGACCCGCGCGGGCGCGATCGTCCCCGCCGCCGTCATCATCATGGGAAAGGCGCGGCCGAAATGTTCGGCAGCGTCCAGAACGGCTTTATACCCTGCAAGGTTGGATTGCGATGAAAGCACGTCCATCGCCTGCGCCCGCGTAATGCGCGGCACGAGTTCCATGGAAAAACCGCCCAGACGCTTATTCGCGGCCTTGGCGATCAGCTCTGCATTCTGATAGGGCGCGAACAGGCCGACCAAGAGGGCGCCGGACGGGCTGTCATTGATATCCTCCTCGCCAATGCGCACTTTCAAGACGATATCCGCGTCTTTGAAAAGCTCCGCGCGGGTTGCGGCAATTTCCGCGCCGGCCGCGCCATAGGCGTCGTCGAAGATGGCGGAGGCGTTTCCGGCGCCGCTTTCAATTTTAACGCGCGCGCCAAGGGCCACGAGTTTTTTCACCGTTTCCGGCGTCGCTGCAACGCGCCGTTCTTCATGCGCGGTTTCCTTGGCAATGGCGATTGTAATGGCCACGGGAATGCTCCTGTTTCACGAAAGGATGGAAATTAGGGGCAAAGATTGCAACAATTTAGAGGCGTTGTGAAGGCCCGTCAGGGGGCGCGGGTGGCTCTATCAACAGGCAAAAAGTCTTGTGTCTTTTACGGAATCAATCGGGGCGGGGCGGAACCGGGGCTAATCCAGCAAGCCTTCGCGCCGCCATTCCAGCAGCTTGTCCGTAAGGGCGGATTCGGCGAGCGGGTGAGAGAAGAAATAGCCTTGCGCGCGGTGGCAGCCAAGCCTTGCGAGCGTTTCGGCCTCCTGCTGTGTTTCGATCCCTTCCGCCGTCACGGAAATATCCATATGGCGGGCAAGGGCGAGGATCGCGGTGATAAGCTCGAACGCCGCCGGGTCGTCGAACATGGAGCGGATATAAAGCTGATCGATTTTAATGCTGTTAATGGGGTAATAATGCAGATAGGCAAGGGATGAATGCTCCATCGCGAAATCATCGATTGAAATGCCGAGCCCCGCTTTTTTACACAGGGACAATGTTTCCCACGCATTTTTTGGCTGGCCCATCAGCAATGTTTCCGTGATCTCCAGATGTACTTCCGCCGCGGCCGCATCGGTTTCGCTGAGGATTGTATAAAGCTGATCCAGAAAATTCTCTTCCGCGAAATCGACGGGCGAAAAGTTCACGCTCATAAAGAGGGGGCGTTCCAGCCCGATGCGGGATTCGATGCGTTTCAGCGCGCGGCACGCTTTGCGCAGCGCCCAGCGCGTCGCATCGACGATAAGGCCCGTTTTTTCAATGGCGCTGATGAAGACGGAAGGGGGTATTTCACCTTTTTCCGGATGGTTCCAGCGCATCAGCGCCTCGAAACCGTCAACGAAGCCTGTGCGGAAATTCATGATGGGCTGATAGTGCAGCGAAACCTGTTTTGTGCCGAGCGCTTTTTTAAAATCCGCGGACAGGCTTTCTATATCCGCGTCGTCCAGCGGCGGGGCGGCGTCATTACCCTCATTCTGCGCGGTGCGTTCCAGCCGCGAGCGGGCGAGGATAATCTTGGCCGTTGACTGTGTGACGGGATCGGGACTCATGAGAAGGCGCGCAAAGTCGTCTTTCGTCAAAACCAGCGCCTCGCATTCCTCAAGGGCCTGGATTGTTTGGGGAAAGGGCTTTACGGCGCCGAGATTATTATCCCCGATAAGCGCGCCGGCCCCGCGCGTTTCCAGCAAGGATTGCAGGAGCGGGGCCGCTTCGGAGCCGGAGGCCATGTCCGCTTCTGCGCGGAAAAGCCCGACCGTGCCGCGTTCTATGATATAAGTGTGATCGTTCTTTTCGCCTGCGCGGACGATAATATCTCCGGCTCTGAATATCCTGCGGTTCTGTTCGGTTTCCATAGGCCCTGCCACACTGTTGATACAACATATTGTTGTCATAACATTATTGCCCGCTTATGGTTACTCTTGTGTTAATATTATGTATAAATAAGGGCGGGGAAAACTGCGCGATTTTTTGGGTTTCCCTTGAGATTCAATGCTTGACAAGCTTTCCCGTCCTTAGGTATTGTCCGGCCTGAATTTAAGGCTCCGGCCCGGAAGGACAAAACAATGAAAATCGTCAACTCTTTGAAAACAATCAAAAAACGCGACCGCAACTGCCGCGTTATCCGTCGCCGCGGCCGCACCTACGTCATCAATAAGACGAACAAGCGCTTCAAGGCGCGTCAGGGCTAAAAATATTCCGTTTCAAGCGGAGGGTGGAAGGGCTCGTAAATGCGATTTACGGGCTCTTTTGTTTTGGGAAAAAGCGGTTTGCGCGGGGGGCTTTGGCGGGGGCTTTAAAGGCCGGTTCCGCGTCTTGAACCGCGGGGGCGCATCCGCTTCTGCCGGCCGGCGGAAGCCTTTGGTGGAAAAGCCTAAATTCCCTGATGCGCCCTATGCGGATCTTTGCTATACCTCCATGGAGCTAGCCTTAACTGTCTGACCAGTCTGGAAAAACATCAATGTTTTCAAAACTCTTCGGTTTTATGTCCGCCGATATGGCGATTGACCTCGGCACGGCGAACACGCTTGTTTATGTGCGCGATCAGGGGATTGTGCTGAACGAGCCGTCCGTGGTGGCGATTTCGCAGGAGGCGGGAAAGAAAAAAGTCCTGGCCGTCGGCAACCGCGCAAAGCAGATGCTGGGCCGGACGCCGGGCAATATCACGGCCATGCGCCCGCTTCGCGACGGGGTTATCGCCGACTTTGAAGTGACGGAGGCGATGATCAAGGAATTTATCCGCATGGTGCATAACCGCCGCTCCTTCGTATCGCCCAAGATGGTGATTTGCGTGCCGTCCGGTTCGACGGCGGTTGAGCGCCGCGCGATTCAGGAAGCCGCCGAAAGCGCGGGCGCGAACGAGGTTCATTTGATTGAAGAGCCGATGGCCGCTGCTATCGGCGCCGGGCTTCCCGTCATGGAAGCGACGGGGTCGATGGTTGTCGATATTGGCGGCGGCACGACGGAAGTCGCGGTTATCTCGCTGGGCGGGATTGTTTATGCGCGTTCCGTGCGGGTCGGCGGCGATAAGATGGATGAAGCGATTATCGCCTATATCCGCCGCGTCCATTCGCTTCTCATCGGCGAAAGCACGGCGGAGCGCGTGAAAAAAGCCATTGGTTCCGCCTGCATCCCGCCGGACGGCGAAGGCCGCACGATGGAGATCAAGGGCCGCGACCTGATGAACGGCGTGCCGAAGGAGATCACGATTTCCGAGCGCCAGCTTGCCGAAAGCCTTGCCGAACCTGTCGGCCAGATTGTCGAAGGGGTCAAGGTCGCGCTCGAACATACGGCGCCCGAACTTGCCGCCGACATTGTCGAAAAAGGCATCGTCCTGACCGGCGGCGGCGCACTTCTGGCCAATCTCGATCTGGTTTTGCGCCATGCGACGGGGCTTGCGGTGACGATCGCCGACGATCCGCTTTCCTGCGTCGCGCTTGGCACAGGCCATGCATTGGAAGAGATGAAAACGCTTAAAAACGTGCTGGTCGGCGCCTATTAGGCGGCCCATTTGGCGCCTTCGCGGGCGTTCTTGCCGGAACATTCTAAAAAACGGTTGATAACGCATTGAAAAATGCGTGTTCTTTCTATAAAATTAACGAATTGGGATTAGGGTCTTCTTTGCAGTAAAGGGGGCGTCCGGTTCCGCCTCTGCCTTCAGTTGAAATGAGGTTTTCCTTGAAACGCCGCGCCAGCAGCAAGGTTTATGTCAGGTTCTCGCCCTTCCAGTTTATTGGAAGCGGCCATGCCGCCCTGATTTTCATGCTGGCCGCCACGCTCCTTCTCACCGTTTCCTTCGTCCGGCCCGGCATTTTCGGCGGGATGCGCGCCAGCGTCACGGACGCCGCCGCGCCCGTCCTCGTTGTGCTGAGCGAGCCTTTCCGCCAGGCGGTGGTCGTCGCCAACAGCATTACCGGCATGTCTGAGCTGCGCGCGGAAAACGCCCAGCTCCGCACCGAGAATATGCGCCTTCGCGAATGGTATCAGACGGCCCTGATGCTTGAGGCGGAGAACCAGTCGCTTCATGCGCTTCTAAATGTCAAGCCGCAGCCGGCGCACCGCTTTATTACCGCGCGGGTGATTGCCGATTCCGGCACGGCTTTCGTCAAGAGCGCGATTGTCGCTGCCGGAAAGAAAGATTATGTACAGGCGGGGCAGGCCGTTCTGTCCGGTGACGGGCTTGTCGGCCGGATTATCGAGGCCGGAGAGATTTCCGCCCGTATCCTGCTTTTGACCGACATCAACTCCCGCGTACCGGTGCTGGTCGAAGGAACGCGGCAAAAAGCGATATTAAGCGGCAACAACACCGATTTTCCCGTCCTGAAATATCTTCCGCGTGACAGCGATGTGCGCGAAGGCGCGCGGGTGATTACGTCCGGCAATGGGGGCATGTTCATGCCGGGCCTGCCTGTTGGCGAAATCGCCATGCGGGACGGGGAGCCGTTTGTGCGGCTTTATGCCGATATTTCACGCCTTTCCCATGTGCGGATTGTCGATTTCCCGGAAGATCCGAACCTTATCCAAGGTGGGAACAGTCTTAACTGACCTGCGACAAAATACGCGACAAACGCGCCGCCATGATTTAAAACATTGGCATGTCCGCTCTCCTTCCATTTGATTCTTTCGGTTGGGTTTTGCGCCTTGCTCTGGCGCAGGGCGTTATTGTCTTTTTCCTTTTGATGAATGTGGTGAGTTTTTCCCTGCCGCATGCGGGTGATTTCAAACCGTTCTTCTTGTTGATGGCGGTCTATTACTGGGCGATCTACAGGCCGACCATGATGCCCTATGCCTATACATTCGTGCTGGGCATCATCCTTGACCTGTTGACCCATATGCCGGTGGGGATGAATGCGCTGCTCTTGCTGGCCATTCAGGCGCTGGTGCGTAAATCGCGGCTTTTTCTTATGGGGCAGCCTTATATCGTCGTCTGGCTTGGCTTTGCCATTGTCGCGCTCTGCAATGCGCTTGGCCTTTGCCTCCTCTTGTCCCTCGCTTTGTTCGAGCTGGCGCCGATGAGCGCCTTTATCCAGATGCTGGTGGCGACTTCTTTAAGCATCCTGCTTTTTCCTGTTATTTCCTTGTTGCTTCAGGTCGTCCACAGGGCGCTTCCGGTCGCTCCCAACGCGATGCGGGTATAGAAAGAGATGCGTATGGGGATGGAAAAACACAGTGACAGGACGCGGGATTTTTCCCGCCGCGCTTTCGTCGTGGGGCTGGTGCAGGGCGGCGCGATAGCCATTCTGGGCGGGCGGCTCGCATGGCTCCAGCTCGTCGAGGGCAACCGCTATAAAACGCTTGCGGAGCGCAACCGCATCAACCTTAAAATGGTGGCGCCCGCGCGCGGGGAGATTGTGGACAGGTTCGGCGTGCCTTTCGCCTATAACAACCAGAATTTCCGCGTCGTCATCATCCCCGAACAAACGGACAATCTTGAAGAATCGCTTGAGGCGCTGAAGAAACTCGTCCGCGTGAGCGATGCGGAAATTGAAAAGGTGAAAGAACTTGCGCGCCGCTCGCGCTCCTTTACGCCGCTCGAAGTCACGCGCAACCTGAAATGGGAAGAGGTCGCGACCGTCGAGGTCAATATACCGAACCTTCCCGGCATGGCGATCGATGCGGGGGAGGAGCGCCATTACCCGTTCGGCGATGCGACCGCCCATATTATCGGCTATGTCGGCACTGCGAGCAAACAGGATCAGGAAAAAGACGACGATCCGCTTTTGACCCTGCCGAATTTTCAGGTCGGCAAGAGCGGCGTTGAAAGGACGCTCGACAAAGCCTTGCGCGGCAAGGCCGGAAGCTCGCAGGTCGAGGTCAATGTCATAGGCCGCGAGGTGCGGGAATTAAACTCCGCCCAGTCCGAAGACGGTAAGCGCGTCGTTTTAAGCATTGATGCGGAATTGCAGCGCTATGCCCAGCAAAGGCTGGTGGGGGAGCGCAGCGCCTCTGCCGTCGTTATGGACGTGCATAGCGGGGAGATTTACGCGCTCGCTTCTTTCCCCGCCTTCGATCCGAATGATTTTACAGGCGGGATCAGCCATGAGCGTTACGAGGAATTGCGTTCCGATATCCGCCTGCCGCTCATCAACAAGGCGGTTGCGGGGCAATATCCGCCCGGTTCGACCTTTAAAATGGTGACGGCGCTCGCGGCGCTTGAGGCCGGCGTCATCACCGAACATACGACCTGTTTTTGCCCCGGCCATTATAATTTCGGCAATACGCGCTTTCACTGCTGGAAGGCGCGCGGCCACGGGACGATGAATCTTGTGAGCGCCCTTGCCGAATCCTGCGACACCTATTTCTATAAACTCTCAACGGATCTCGGCATCCGGCGCATCGCCGACATGGCGCACCGGCTTGGGCTTGGTGAAACATACGGGATGGAATTGCAGGAAGAACGCGCCGGCCTTGTGCCGGACGAAGACTGGAAGCGCCGCCGCTTTTCCCAGCCATGGCATCCGGGGGAAACCGTTATCGCCAGCATCGGGCAGGGCTATATGCTGACGACGCCGCTCCAGCTCGCGGTGATGACGGCGCGGATCGTCAATGGCGGCAAGGCGGTGAAGCCGTGGCTCGCGGGCTATGCGGGGCGGGAGCGTATCGCGCCGGACGGGTGGAAGGATATCGGCCTTAATCCGCGCCATCTCGAACTCGTCATGCGCGGCATGAACCAGGTTGTGAATGACGGGCGGGGAACGGCCTATGGCTCGCGCATCCGCGAAGCGGGGCTTGCCCCCATGGGCGGAAAAACCGGGACGGCGCAGGTCAAGCGCATTACGAAACAAGAGCGCGCCATGGGGATCAAGAACGAGGATCTGCCATGGCATTTACGCCACCATGCGCTTTTCGTCGGCTATGCGCCGAACGATAATCCGCGCTATGCCTGTTCGGTCGTCGTCGAACACGGGGTCGGCGGCTCAAGGGTGGCGGCCCCTGTCGCACGTGATTTGCTGACCATGACCTTGCAGCGCGATCCGGCTTCAAAACCGATGGTCGCCGATCTTGCAGGGCCGCGAAAGGAGAAGAACCATGCCTAACGCGCTTCATTTGCCGAGCGAGGGCGGGGTTTTACAAAGGCTCCGCTATGTGAATTGGGGGCTTGTCCTGCTTATCACCCTCTTCGCCGGCGTGGGGTTTACGGCGCTTTATTCCGCCGCGGGCGGCAGTTTCGAGCCGTGGGCGTCCAAACAAATGGTGCGGTTCGTGGCGTTTTTGTTCGGGGCGATTTGCCTTGCCCTGATTGATATACGCCTTTGGTACAAGGCGGCCTATCCGCTCTATGCCATCTGCCTTGTGCTTTTGATCATCGTCGAGGTGATGGGGCATGTCGGCATGGGGGCGCAGCGTTGGATCAATCTCGGCTTTATCCAGATCCAGCCCTCAGAGCTGATGAAAATATGCGTCGTTCTGGCGCTGGCCCGTTATTTTCACGGGGCGTCGCGCGAGGATATGAAGAATCTCCTCTTTTTGGCCGTTGGCTCCTTGTTCCTCCTCTTTCCGTTCCTGCTGGTGGTAACACAGCCGGATCTCGGCACGGCGACCGTTCTTGTCGCTGCCGGGATCGGGATATTCTTTCTGGCCGGGGCGCCGCTCTGGATATTCATTGTCGGGATTGCCGGTTTTATCGCCGCGCTGCCGACGGCCTATATGCTGCTGCATGACTACCAGAAACAGCGGGTTCTGACTTTCCTCGATCCGGAGCGCGATCCGCTTGGCGCCGGCTATCACATTACCCAGTCCAAAATCGCGCTTGGTTCTGGCGGCTGGGAAGGGAAGGGGTTTTTAAAAGGCACGCAAAGCCATTTGAACTTCCTGCCTGAAAAGCAGACCGACTTTATCTTTACCTTGTGGGTGGAGGAATGGGGGTTTTTCGGCGGCATGTTCATTCTGGGGCTGGTCGCGATCATCCTTGCCTATGGCGCGTGGATTTCGATGCGCTGCCGTCACGGATTCGGGCAAATTCTTGCCTTCGGGCTGACTATCAATTTCTTTCTTTATTGCTTCGTCAATATCGCGATGGTGATGGGGCTTTTGCCCGTGGTCGGGGTGCCGCTGCCGATGATTTCCTATGGCGGGACGGCGATGATGGCGGCGCTGATCGGTTTTGGCCTGATGATGAGCTGCAACGTCTATAAGGACGCCAAGCTTCCCAAAATGTAAGGGCGGCCTTTTATAAAGCCGCCCCATGAAAATTCCCGATGGTTGGAA
Source organism: Micavibrio sp. (assembly GCA_041655955.1). Lineage (GTDB taxonomy): Bacteria > Pseudomonadota > Alphaproteobacteria > Micavibrionales > Micavibrionaceae > Micavibrio_A. The sequence continues at coordinate 908,800 of JBBAEN010000001.1, read as the reverse complement.
AAGCGCCGTCTATGCGGCTTCTTTATAAGAAATGCCGTTATCTTTCAAAAGCTTTTGCAATTCTCCGCTCATATACATTTCACGAATGATATCGCAGCCGCCGACAAATTCGCCCTTCACATAGAGCTGGGGAATGGTCGGCCAGTTGGTGAATTCCTTGATGGCTTCGCGCACCGCGCTGTCTTCCAGCACGTTGACGTCCTTGAAGGTCACGCCGAGCTGGGAGAGAAGCTGCGCTACGGCTGCGGAAAAACCGCATTGCGGGAAAACCGCCGTGCCTTTCATGTAAAGCACGATATCGTTGCTGGAAATTTCCTGTTTGATGCGTTCGAAAACTATATTGTCCATGGCCGGATAGTCGCTCCTTTTATGTTTTGCGGATTTTACTTGGATGGCAGGGACGTTTGCAGCGCCAGAGCATGCAATTCGATTCCCATCTTCCCTTGAAAGGCCTTGTAAACCATCTGGTGCTGCTGGACGCGGGACAGGCCTTCAAAGCTCTTTGAAATAACATGGGCGGAATAATGTTCACCGTCGCCGCGCAGATCCTGAATGCGGATTTCGGCATCGGGGATGCCTTCGCGGATCAGTTTTTCAATCGTCTGGGCGTCCATCGCCATGGCAGTGTTCCGTTATATCAAGTGACGTCTTGCAACTTTTTAAAATGTGCCGATTTAGCTGGTTTTCAAGACTATATCATAGACGCCTGTACAGAAACAATGTTTGCTAATATTTATTTCCGCGTGTGTATGCACGCTCTTCCGCCGGAATATCCTGTTTATCCCTATAAAAAAATCCCCGCTTTTAAGAGAGGGGATTTTTATTGATTGTATTTATGTCAGTAAGTCTGCCTAGGCTTCGTTGATGACCTGTTCCCTGGCTTCTTCCATCAGTTTTTCGAGATGGACGGCGATTTCGCTTTCCGGAACATCAATATTCTTGTCGGCGAGGCTTTTTTCCGCCGCCCGCTTGATGTCGTCAAAGCCCGGTTCGGACAGGTTGATGCCGACCATATCGGCGGCGTAGCTGCCCGCTTCTTCCGCGCCAAGCCCCAGCTTTTCCGCAATCCACAGGCCGAACAATTTCGCCGTGCGCGCCTCGATCTTGAACATAAGTTCCTGATCCAGCGCATATTTATTCTCGAACGCCTTTTGGCGGTCATTCATGTCGCTCATTCTATTATCCTTGTGCCAATAGCTTTAAATACAAGAAATTAGTACCATTTGCGCATTTTGCAATCCATTGTTATATGAAGGTGGATTTTTACAAGGAAGGGCTATGGCAAGCATGTTCGGGAACCGCCGGAAAGTCATCTATGAAGGCAAGGCCAAGATTATCTATGAGGGGCCGGAGCCGGGCACCTATGTGCAATATTTCAAGGACGACGCGACCGCCTTCAACGCGCAAAAGAAAGCCGTGATTGCCGGCAAGGGCGTTTTGAACAACCGCATTTCGGCCCATATCATGACGCGGCTCGAAAGCATCGGCGTGCCGACCCATTTCCTGAAAAGCCTGAACATGCGCGAACAGCTGGTGCGGCAGGTCGAGGTCATTCCGCTGGAGGTCGTTGTGCGCAATATCGCGGCGGGTTCCTTGTGCAAGCGGCTCGGCCTGAAGGAGGGAACGATCCTCCCGAACCCCATCGTCGAGTTTTATTATAAAAAGGACGAGCTGGGCGATCCGATGGTGACGGAACAGCATATCTTCACCTTCGGCTGGGCCGACCCTTACGAACTGGAAGAGATTATCGGACAGGCTTACCGGGTGAACGACTATCTGAACGGCATGTTCAGCGGCATCGGTTTGAAGCTCGTCGATTTCAAGCTGGAATTTGGCCGGCTGTGGGGCGAGTATGACGAGCTTTACATCATCCTTGCTGATGAAATCTCGCCCGATAATTGCCGTCTGTGGGATGCGAAGACCAATGAAAAGCTGGACAAGGATCGCTTCCGTCAGGATCTGGGCGATGTCGTCGAAGGCTATCAGGAAATCGCCAAACGGCTTGGCCTTGTGCCGCAGGGCGGGTTGATGTCGGATGGGAGTTTTGACGAAAAGCTCGCCGAAAGCCTTGACGGGATCGAGAATGAGCTGGCCCGCGAGCGCCGCCTGCGCGCCGTGAACAAACAGCCGCCGAAAAACCCGCGCGGCGTCTAAGAGGCCGCCTGCGCAAGGTTTTTACCCGTCATCATGATAAGGCCGGAGCGCCTGTATCCGCCGCCGCTCCCCGCAGCGGGGCCTAGCGTTTGGGCGTGCCGTAAGGCTTTCTCGATTGGCCGGAAAGAATTTTCACGGCGGCGCCCAGCCCCATCTTGTCCTTTGCGCAAAGCTCCTGCGCTTCGTCCATCAAGGCGTCCGTTTGCGCGTCCGTTGCACGGGCGAATATTTCCCCGGCCATGCGGCGCAGTTTCTTGCGGCTGATGATATCGTCTGCGGAAGAACCCATTTTACTTACTTACCCCTAATCTGTACTCGTCTTTAACCCTTGTCAGTGGGACAGGAACTGTTCCTTTGAAATCCGTTCTTCCAGATGCTGATCCGGATCGAACATCAAGGTGCGGCTGATGCTTTTTGATTGATGGATGTCGAGCGCGACAACGTCGCGGAATTCGCGCGAATCCGCCGTGGCGCTGACGGGCCGCTTGTCCTTGTCGAGCGAATGGATCTGCACGCTTAAATGCGCAGGCACCAGCGCGCCGTTCCAGCGGCGGGGGCGGAAGGCGCTGATGGGGGTCAGGGCCAGCACATTCGCCGAAAGCGGCAGGATCGGCCCGTGTGCGGACAGGTTATAGGCGGTGCTTCCCGCCGGCGTCGCGAGCAATATGCCGTCGCAGACAAGCTCTGGAATCCGCACCACGTGATCGACGGAAATTTTCAGCCGCGCCGCCTGCCGCGTTTCGCGCAAAAGCGATACTTCGTTATAGGCGACCGCCTCGTGCGTTTTGCCCTCCACGTCCGTCGCCTGCATTTTCAGCGGATGGATTTTCGCCGACACGGCTTTTTCGAGCCGCGCGGGGAGGTCTTCCTCCATGAACGGATTCATCAAAAACCCGACCGACCCGAAATTCATCCCGAAAACGGGCTTGTCGCATTCATGGTATGTGTGCAGCGATTCCAGCATCGTGCCGTCGCCGCCGAGAACGACGATAACATCGCAATCGCGGCAATCGCTCTGGCCGTAGCGCCCGGTGAGGGCGTCCATGGCCTCTTGCGCCTTATCCGTCTTTGCCGCGTGAAAATGAATTTTCATCTGGAGATCCGCTTTCTTTTTTCAGGCCTGTTCGGGCGGAGCTTTATGGGCGTTTTCCTCGGCCCATTGATCGGGATGGCTTAAAAAACGCTCGACCGATGTAAGCGTCGCCTCATCGAAATAATTCCCGCTTCGCGCAACTTTCAAAACATCCGCCCATGTGGTGAGGGCGTGGAGCGTCAGCCCCCAATCCTTCATGTTCCGTTCGCTTTGCGGAAAGTTGCCGTAATGGAAAATTACGAAAGCATGGTCTACGGCCGCGCCCGCGCCGCGCAGCGCATCGACGAAAACTTTCTTGGAGCCGCCGTCCGTTTGCAAATCCTCGATAAGCGCCACCCGCGCGCCGTCCTTATCCATGCAGCCCTCGATCTGCGCCATCTTGCCGAAGCCTTTGGGCTTTTTGCGGACATAGAGCATGGGCTTGCCCAGTTTTTGCGCGATAAAGGCGGCATAGGGAATCCCCGCCGTTTCCCCGCCCGCGAAATAATCGAGGCCGAGATCCTTCAGCATCGAACAGGCGAAATCCATCAGCGTTTCGCGCTCCTCCGGAAAGGAGATCAGGCGGCGCACGTCGGTATAGACCGGCGAGAGGCGGCCCGACGTGAAAACGAAAGGCTCGTCGGCGTTAAAGAGGACGGATTTCGTATCGAGCAGGATTTTTGCGGAGGCGGCAGCGATCTGTTCCGGTGTCATATTCTTGAATTCCCTGATTTCTGGAAAGGATAGTCCCAAAATGCGCCCGCAACCGCAAGCAAAAACCCGCTTTTACCGCGCGGGATCTGTTGCGGGAATGGCAGGGGGATACGGATAGCGGCGCGGTAAGGGCTAAATGGACGGGGGCGTGCGGCGGCAAGCTGAAGCCGGGGGCGCGGTGCGAGGCGATAGGGCTTAAATAAACAGCAAGCGGGACGCCGCGGCTGTGAGCCGGCGGCTAGTGAATGAAAACGGGCGGGATTGCACGGGGGCCGTAACGTGGTAGCGTGCCGTGGTATGTTTTATCGCGCCGGATCGTGCCTTATTGCGACACCCATAAAATCCGCGCCATCCATGAAATATCATTGGTGGGGATGACGCGGTTTTCATGGGCGGGGTTGAGGGATTGCAGCTCTATTTTCCCGGCAGTCTTGCGCACCAGCTCCTTGGCCATGACCTCGCCCGCAACGGTGCGCACGACGATACGGTCGCCCCGGCGGAGGGAGGCAGTGCGGGACAGGACAAGAATATCGCCCTTGCGGTAGAGCGGCTCCATTGAATCGCCGCTGATTTCAAGGGCATAGGTCGCGCCCTCGCCGGTTCCGTCATTTTCGGGGAAGCGGATTTCGTCCCATGCGTCGCCCGCCGGATAGCCGTCCTCGTCGAAATAGCCATAGGCCCCCGCCTGCGCGAAGCCGAGCAGGGGAATGGCCGTGGCGGGCGCGGCGGAATCTTGTCCCTCCGCATCCATAAGGGAAAGAAAATCCCCCATCGTCGCGCCCGTCGATTCCAGAATGCGGGCGATGCTTTCCGTCGAGGGCCAGCGCGGCTTGCCGTCCTCGCCGCAACGCTTGCTCTTGTTAAAGCTGGTCGGGGCCAGTCCCGCCTGCCGCGCAAGGCCGGAGGTGCTATAGCCGAAAGAGGCCGCGAGGCGGTCGATGGCGTGCCAGATATTTGCGTGGGTGAGCATGGTTGTAGGATAATATTCCTATATTTAAAAGTAAATAGGAAAATATTCCTAAAAAACTCTTGACTCCGGTTTTTGTTCCTGTCATGAATAGGAACATAAAGGGAACAATTGTGTCAAGAGCGCATCCCCGTCCCGCCCTTTGGAACCTGCTAACAGTTTGAATGATTGAGAAGAATTTTATGAGCCGTAAAGAAATATATACGCCGCGCCCGGTGGGAGAGGTGAAGACAACGCTTTTTTCAAACGCGGAAGAGGCATGGCTGTGGTTCATCCTCGCGCAAGAAGCCCGCAATGACGGCGCCCGCATTTCCGCAGGGGCCGGGCTGTTCGCCCGCCCGTGTGAGCCGGTGGACATCCTCCAATGCGTGGACAGGCTTTACCGCAACCGCCGCCTTGTCATGGATCATCTTTTGGTGCTGCGCCATTACGGCAAGCGGCAATTGCCGCCCGATCCGCGCCGCATGAAAGAGGTGCGCGCCTTTATATTGTGGAAGGAGGCGCTGGAGCGGCTCGAACCCGTCCTTGTGAAAAAGGGCATCGTCCGCCCGAAACTTTCTCTCCCGCAACCGGGCCGCTACTGGGCCCATAACGCCGTAATCCATGAAGGAGGACTGAACGCATGAGTGGCCTGTTTACACATACTATCGACGACCAGAAAGCATGGGTCGTTTTCAGCGGCAGCACCGAAATAACGTGGCTGCGTTTCCTGAAGCCCGGTTTCCGCCATTGCTATGTCCTGATCAATGACGGGGAGCGCTGGACGAGCCTCGATCCGCTCTCCCACGTGACGGAAGTATCGGTGCATCATCATGTGCCGGCGGATTTCGATCTGCCGGGCTGGCTCGCCGCGCGCGGTAACCGTGTCGTGAAGGCGCCGATGCGCCGCGATCTGACGCGCCCCGCGCCTTTCATGCTTTTTACCTGCGTGGAGGCGGTCAAGCGCGTTCTCGGCATCCATCGCCGCCTCGTCGTCACGCCGTGGCAGCTCTACCGCCATCTGACTTGCGCGGCTTAAACCTAAGCAAACAATCAAGGAGTTTATCATATGGGTGATATAACGGGCCGGCCCAAGACGCCGCGAACCGAAGTGGTCTACGTGCCGCAATATATTTATCAGGACGCCGGAAGCGCCGGCGGCCAGCCGTCCGGTTCCGCCGCGGGGGGCGGCGAGGAAACGACGCCGGAAAAAGAGCGCGAAAAAACATTGCTGGGCCGCACGCGCAGCCGCCTCGGGACAATCCTGACGGGCTTTCGCGGCATTCTTGCGCCCTCGGAAACGCAAAGCCAGCGCAAGACGCTGTTGGGGGAATAATCAATGCAGACGCTGATTGAACAAACGGGCGCCGTCACGGGCGCGCCGTTGCAAAAAGATTACGCGCCGCTCCTGCGCCGCTACGAACAGGCGAAGGGGAGGCGATCTGCGTGGGAGCGCACATGGCAGGAATGTTACGACTACGCCCTGCCGCAACGCGGCGATTTTACGCGCCAATCCCTGCCGGGGACGATCCGCACGGACAGGCTTTATGACGGGACGGCGCTTGATGCCGTGGATCAGCTGGGGGCGAGTCTGCTCGGCCATCTGACGCCGCCATGGACGCAATGGTTCGGCTTCAAGCCGGGGCCGGATCTGGATGCGCGCGAAGCGCAGGCGCTCGCCCCCGTTCTGGAAGAATCCGCGAAAATAATCCAGGCGCATTTCGACCGTTCGAATTTCAGCGTCGAGATGCATCAATGTTTTCTCGACCTCGTCGTCGGCGGTACGGCGGCGCTTTATTTCGAAGAGGCCGAGCCGGGGGCTTTTTCCGCCTTTAAATTCACCTCCGTTCCGCTCGCCGATATTATGCTTGAGGAAGGGGAGAACGGTTTTCTGGACGGCTCCTTCCGCGCGCTGAAAATGACGCTGGCGCAAATCCGCGAACGCTATGCGGATGCGGACGCGGCCTTGCCGCCGGATGTGGTGAGGGACGGCGAAAGCGACCCGCAGGCCTCTTTCGATATTCTCGAAACCATCCTGCCCGATCACGGCGCCTATGATTACGCGGCACTTTTGCTGGAGCGCGGGGCGCCGCTGGAACTTGCGCGCGGGCGCTTTTCGTCTTCGCCCTGCATCGCGTTCCGCTGGATGAAATCACCGGGCGAGCTTTACGGGCGCTCGCCCGTGATGAAGGCCCTGCCCGACATTAAAACCGCGAACAAGGTCGTCGAGCTTATCTTGAAAAACGCCTCGATTGCCGTCACGGGAATCTGGCAGGCCGACGATGACGGGGTGTTGAACCCCGCGACGATTGAACTTGTGCCGGGCGCGATTATCCCGAAGGCGGTCGGATCCGAAGGCTTGCGCCCGCTTGAAATGCCGGGGCGGTTCGACGTGTCGCAAATCGTCCTCGACGACTTACGCGCACGCATCCGCCATGCGCTGATGGTTGACAAGCTCGGCCAGCTTGACGGGCGGCGGATGAGCGCGACGGAAGTTATCGAGCGATCCGGCGAAATGGCGCTGCTGCTCGGCGCGACCTATGGCCGCCTGCAAACCGAATTGCTGACGCCGATGGTGCGCCGTGCCTATGCGATCTTGCGCCGCCGCGGGGAGATTCCCGATATCGCGCTTGACGGGCGTTTTGTCGCGCTGGATTACCGCGCGCCGCTGGCAAGGGCGCAGGCCCAGCGCAACGTCCAGAACATCGTGACATGGATGAATTCCGTGACCGCGATGGGGCCGGAAGCGGCTTCCGTTATCGACATGAAACGGGCGGCGCGCTTCCTCGGTGAGGCGCTTGGCGTGCCGAGCGATTTGATGTTCCGCCTGGATGAGGGAGGGCTTTCCGATGTTCTTTAAAAACAGGAAAGAAGAATTACCGTTCCGCCTCCATGACGCCGAATATATCGGCCATATCGCCCGCCACGAACAGCAGGAGATGGAGCGCAGTTTCGCCCGCCTCTTTTCAACGGAGGAGGGGCGCAAGGTTCTGGCGTGGCTGCAGGTCATGACCTTCCACCGCGCCGGAAACGCTTCGACCTCCGGTGAGCAGTTGCGCTTTATGGAAGGGCAGCGGCATCTGATGGCCTCGATCCTGCGGATGATCGATCGCGGGCGCGGCGGCTGAATCCGGCAATGACGACAATGGAAATGACAACAAGGAGTGATTTAATGAAACCACAATTTCCCATCCCCGATAAATTCAAAGACCCCGAAAGCGGCGAGCTTAAGGTCGATTCGCTTTTGACATCCTATACGGAGCTGGAGCGCCGGCTTTCAAAAATGCCGACGCCGCCGGCGTCCGCGGGCGATTATTGCATAAATTGCGACCACGGCTATTTCGGCGTCGATGACGATTTGAATGCGAGGCTCCACGCGCATGGTTTTACCAACGAGCAGGTGCAGATTGTCTATGACCTCGCGGCGGAAAAACTCGTGCCGCTGGTCATGCAGCTTGCCGCTGATTACAGCGCGGAGCGCGAGATCGAAAAGCTCGTCCAGCAATTTGGCGGGGAGGAGAAATGGAACGAAGTGTCCCGCCAGCTTTTATCGTTCGGGCAAAAGGCTCTTCCCGCCGATGTGCTGGAAACGCTGTCCAGCTCTTATGAAGGGGTGATGGCGCTCTACCGCATGATGAAGGGCGAGGAGCCGGGATTGCCGCAGGGTGCGGGCATCCGATCCGCCGGCCAGCCTGAAATGGATTTGCAGGCGATGATGCGCGACCCCAAATATTGGCGCGAACAGGATCCGTCCTTTATCGCGCGGGTGACGGAAGGGTTCCAGAAACTCTATGGCCGCGCGGGCGCTTGAACGGGTGCGTAAACGGTGCGTAACCGGGCGGGTAATTGGTGCGTAAGCGGGGGCGTTTAGCGATAGGCGCGTCCGGGGAGCGTGTGTAAATAAGCATAAAAGCGTTTGGTAAAAAACGTCGGTAAAAAAACGCCTGAAACGCGTTGCAAAGAAAAAGGCGCGCCGTGAAAATATGCGCGTCCAATCGACCGCCACTTGCCGGAAAAGAAGGACGCCATCGCCCTTATCCGGGAAGGCGGCGATCCGGCGGATTACCGGAAGATGAAGCGGTTATCAGGCGAGTTGGGATTCCGCGAATTCGCGGGTGACGTAATCGTCGATGACTTCCTGGAACTTGCGGCTGACGTCGCGTGTCAACGGCTCGAACTGGATGGCGAGGCGGTCGCGCATTTTGCGGATGACCTTGCCGTGATGGGGGACATCGACGATGCGCCCGCTCAGGCGGAATTTCAGCGTAATGTCCACGGGCGCATTGGGCGCAAAGAGGCGTTCATCGGCGTGGACGAGCATGCCGCCATCGCTCCAATTATGCACCGGATAGGCTTTGCCGTTAATGAAGGAAACGCAGTTATCGGCGGCGCGGCGCGGCGAACGGCGGCGTGAATCGACTGTATCGTTCACGGGTTCGTTCATGAAATTATCCATGGCAAAAAATTTCATAATGCCGGCTCCTTGGCTGTTATCCTTCCCTTAAAATAGGGACAGAATGACAAAATGGCAAGTTTTTTTGACATTTTGCGGGTTTTGCCGCGGGGTTTAAGGCGGCGAAACTGCTTGTAAGTCAAAAACATAGTTAATATTAAGGCTTGCTTATGAAAACGCCGCCCTGCGGGACTCTGCGAAGCCTTCCCGAAGCACCGAAAAGCACCGGAAAAGCACTGGAGAAGCGCCGTAAAAGCGCCGGAAAGAACGGCGGATCACGCCCGCCTTATGCGGGCGCGTCTTCTGTCCGCTTCCGCTGCCCCGCCGCATCCATGATGATGCGGCGGGCTTTTTAATTTCCTGACCGGAGAACGCACCGGCGATAAGCCTGCGTGCGCCCGGTCTGGTGCCTGTCCCGGCATGATGACGGGCCGCATGGCGGTGAAGAGGTTCCTTAAAGCCTCTCTTCGCGCCATGCCGACAACCCACGGGGCCGGCTTTTAACCGAACCATCAACATCAACAATGAAAATGAAGAGGTAGCTCAATCATGGCGACAACCATCGATCAGGCCTTTATCAAGCAGTTCGAACGCGAAGTGCATGAAGCCTATCAGCGTCAGGGTTCCAAATTGCGGAACACGGTACGCTCCATCAATAATGTGCGCGGCACGTCCGCCGTGTTCCAGAAAGTGGGGACGGGGACGGCATCGACCAAATCCACCCACGGCATGGTTCCGGTGATGAACCTGAACCACACCACGGTCGAATGCGCCTTGCAGGATTTCTATGCGGGCGACTGGGTCGACCGTCTGGACGAACTCAAGACCAACATCCCCGAACGGCAGGTGATTGCGGGCGCGGGGGCGAACGCCCTTGGCCGCAAGACGGACGAGCTGATCATCGACGCTTTGTCCATGGCGTCCGGCAAAACCATTCCGGCATCTTCGACGGGGCTGACCAAGGCCAAGGTTCTGGAGGCGTTTGAAACATTCGGCGAAAAAGACGTGCCGGACGATGCCCTGCGCTTTGCTGCTATCGGGTGGAAGCAATGGAGCGACCTGCTTTCCATCACCGAATTCGCCAGTGCGGATTATGTGGGGGCCGCGAATCTTCCCTATAACGGCACGTTCACGCAGGCGAAGATGTGGCTCGGCACTATCTGGATTCCCCATTCCGGCCTGCCGGTTGACGGGCAGGGCGTCCGATCCTGTTTCTTCTATCACAAAACGGCGGTGGGCCACGCATCCGGATCGGATGTGCAGACCGACGTTACGTGGCACGGCGACCGCGCGGCGCATTTCGTCAATAACATGATGAGTCAGGGCGCCGCGCTTATTGATGATGGCGGCGTCGTCGTCATCAAGTGCGACGAAGATCCAAGCTGATACAACAAGAGGAAAAGGATAAACATCAATGGCTTTAAAACTGCATGATTTAAGCGTGTTGGCTTATGCCAATAATTTCACGCTCTGGCATTACAAGACGGTGGATGCGTCCGGCGTCTTCACCGCCGCCGGTTATTTCAACAACGCGTCCGATATGATGCGCGTCGGCGACCTGCTTATCGTAAACATCGACACCGACGGAACCCCGTCCACGAAATTCTATATCGTGACGGGCAGTGCAAGCGGGGTTGTCACCGTGGCGGTCTATTCCTAAGACCCCCAGCCTAGGCCACGGTTGAAGATGGCGCGGGCGCCCCGTTTCATTCAAAGGGGCTTCCCATCATATGTATATATGATGCGTATTTTGCGCCTTGTGCCGCAAAACGCCGCGCCATTACCGCCAGCTACCGTCCGGTTTGTTTACGATCGCCTTCTTCCCTGCCGTAAAAAGCGGGGAAGAAGGCCCCTTTGCGGGGCTTTGGATATGCGTCCAATGAATCACCCGCGGCGGATTAAATAAGGCGGGCGCTTGTTTTCTTTTTAAAAACAAAGGGATGTAAGATTCCATTTGCCTTTTTCCTGCCGCTTTTGCTATTAAGGTTTCGTTAATCATTATAAAAAATACTTCGTGCGTAGAGGGACTGATCGCCGTGTCTTTGGGTGCAGTAAACAACAATGACCGTTTCGGATATCACCTGATATCTTATGACGGATCGATCCAACAAATCGATTTCGATAATCTCGACGATGTGCGCGATATGGGCGCGGAGAATGATCGCGTCTTTGGCGCGCAGAATAACCGCCTTGCCGATCACGGCATTTTCCCGGCGAAAACGATGGCCGGAAAGGCCGGCGGCCTTATCGTGGCTTGCCATGCATCCGAGGCGGAAAAAATTCTCGATGTCGTTTTCGGCGTTCCGGCGCTTGAGCGCGCACCGCAAAAGGCGGAAATTACGGCTCCTGAAAAAACCGGCCTTTACGATCTCCGCGCGATGATGAAAGGCGATTTCGGCGTTGCTGCGATGGCGGCCGGCGCGATGCGCTCCCTGACGCCTGCTTTTGCGGTTGCGACGCAAGGCAACGACGCGTTCCGCCCGCTCCGCCCGGCCTATGGTCATGGCGGCGCGCAGCTCGCAATGGCGGCCTGATAACGGCCTTCTGCAAAAAAAGTTTTTAAAAAGCGGCCCCTTTGCGGGCCGTTTTTTGATCCGGCCTTGCCCTTTCCGGCGCTCTTCGCCGCGCGGGCAGGGGCGGATTTAGCTTCATAAAATTTACCAAGGAGAATTCTCATGGCATTGAACGACGTGGGGCTGTGCAGCCGCGCGCTGATACGGCTTGGCGCTGCGCCCATCACTTCCTTTGACGACGGTACGGCGGAATCCGCCATAGCGGGGGCGCTCTTCGCGCCTGTGCGCGACGCGCTGCTTTCCGCCTATGGGTGGAGTTTCGCGAGCGGGCAGGCGGCCTTGCCCGTTCTCGCCGCAGCGCCGCTCGCCGATTATCAAAACGCCTTTGCCCTGCCGGGTGATTTCCTGCGCGCCATTTCGGCGGGGCAGGGGGTGCGCGGGCGCGGCCTTCGCTACCGTATCGCCCGCGGGGCGCTGCATACGGATGCGGAAAGCGTCGTGCTTTCCTATATTTTCAGGCCGGAAGAAGAAGAGTTTCCGCCTTATTTCGACATGGCGATCATTGCGCGGCTGGCGGCGGAATTTTGCATTCCGGTCACGGAAAACACGTCGCGGGCCGATGCGCTTTACCGGATTGCCGATCTCGAATTCGCCCGCGCCCGTCAAATTGACGCGCAGCAAGATACGCCGAACAGGATCGAAAATTTCAATCTTATCGACATAAGGGGGTAGGGATGAGCCGTATCCGCCACATCAAAACCAATTTTACCGCCGGCGAGGTCAGCCGCGATCTTCTGGGCCGCGGCGATTTGCGCGCCTATGAAAACGGCGCCCTTGCCTTGCGCAATCTTTTTATCTTTCCGACGGGCGGGATCACGCGCCGCGCCGGCCTTGCCTATATCGACACGGCGGCGGGGAACGGCAGGCTCGTCCCGTTCGAATTCAACACGGAGCAAACCTATCTTATGGTGATTACGCATCAGCGGATCGACGTTTATGCGAACGGCCTGCATGTGCAGACGATCGCCGCGCCGTGGACGGAGGCGCAGATAGCGCAGCTCGCATGGACGCAAAGCGCGGATACGCTTTTGCTTACCCATCCCGACGCGCCGCCCAAAAAATTCCTGCGGCGCGCGGGCGGGTTTTTTCTGGCGGACTGGGAGTTTTTTACCGATGCGAATATCATCCACCAGCCGACCTATAAATTCGCGGGAAGCATGGTGACCGTTACGCCCGGCGCCGTGAGCGGGACGACGACACTGACAGCTTCCGAAGCTGTTTTCGAGGCGGGGCATGAAGGCACGCGGCTGCGCGTCGGCGGCAGGGAGGTGATTATCACCGCCATCAATTCCCCGACCGTCGTCACGGTCGATATCGTGCAGGAGCTTGCGGGGACGGATCCGACGATCGATTGGAGCGAGCAGGCTTTTTCCCCCGTGCGCGGCTATCCCGCGACCGTCGCCTTCCATCAGGACAGGCTGGTCATCGGCGGATCGCGCGACATGCCGAACCGTTTGTGGTTTTCGCGGAGCGGCGATCTTTATAATTTCGATCTCGGCACGGGGCTGGACGACGAATCGATCGAATTTGCCATTTTGTCCGATCAGGTGAACGCCATTCGCGGCATTTTTTCGGGCCGCCATTTGCAGGTTTTCACGAGCGGCGCGGAATGGATGGTGAGCGGCGACCCCCTGACCCCCGAAACGGTGCAGCTCAACCGCCAGACGCGGGTCGGATCGCGCACCGATCGCTATATCCCGCCCGTCACGGTTGACGGCGCGACGATGTTTATCGCCCGCAACGGCAACGAGATCCGCGAATTTCTTTATACGGATATGGAACAGGCCTATCAGGCGACGGATCTCGCGCTCGTGTCGCGGCATATTGTGGGCAAGCCCGTGGATCAGGATTTCGACGCGCTGCGCCGCCTGCTTTTCATCGTGCGGGAGGACGGGAAATTCGCGACCCTCACCATCTACCGCGCCGAGCAGGTCGCGGCCTGGACGCTCCACGAAACAAAGGGAGAGGTGAAATCCGTATCGGTCGTCGGCGACGACGTCTATATGCTGGTCAAGCGCGGCGGTGATTTCTTCATTGAAATGTTCGATGACGGGCTGAATCTCGACTCCGCCTTGACGGGGATGATCGAAACGCCCGCCATGCAATGGGCCGGTCTGGAGCATCTTGAAGGCGAAGACGTATCCATCGTCGCCGACGGCGTGATCATCGAACCGCGCAAAGTGGCGCATGGAACGGTGACGCTGGACGAACCGGCCCGCACTGTCGAAATCGGCCTTCCCTATACGCATATTGTCGAGCCATTGCCGCCCGGCGCCGTGGGCGAGGGGCGGTTTATCAGGAAGCTGCGCATGATCGAGGCCGTATTCCGCGTGCAGGATACAAAGGCGCTGCGGCTCGATGTCGGGGGCGGGGCGAAGGACGTGGCGTTCAGGAAGATGGGCGCGGGGATCGTCCTCGATGAAGAGCCGCCTTCGGTGAGCGGCGATATCAGCGTCCGCGCGCTGGGCTGGAAAGAGGATCTGTCCGGGCCTTTATGGCGGATCGAACAATCCGCGCCGCTCCCCTTCACGCTTTTATCCGTGATGACGGAAATCAAAATCAACGCATAACTTAATCTTCAAGGAGAAACCATATGGGAGGATTATCGTCCTTTGCCAACACGGCCATGCAGGCCGTCAATCTTGCGGGCAATATCATGGGGGTCGTGAATGCGTACCAGTCGGGCCGCAATGATTATCGCGATTCCCGTGACTTGCGCGCCCTGGAATTACAGCAGCAGGCGGAACGCGCCGCGATGGAGCAGCAGAAAATCGCGCTTGATGCGCAAGGCGCGGAATCCGAGCGCCGCGCTGCCCTGCGCCGCGCCGTGGCCCGCCAGCGCGCCCGTTACGGGGCCGGCGGCACAGGCTCTTACGACGGTTCGGCGCAGGCCGTCCTGCTCGGCCTCTTCGATGAAAGCGATGAGGAGGCGCAGCGCCGCACGGCGCTCGACACGCTCCGCACCCGCGCCCTCGATCAAGGGATTGCACAGCGGCAAAGCATCAACACGCTCCAACTGACCCAGATGAAAGAGCGGGAGAGGCTCAAGACCGCAACGGCGGTTTTAAATTCCCTCTCCTCTTTCGGGTGACTATGGCGATAAAAGAAGGAATTATTTTCATGACCGATCATATAAAAATGCTCGCCATCGCGCCTATCGTGCGCTATGTGGCGAACGGCGTGCGCACGGACTATGCCTATCCTTTCCCGATCTTTGCGGGTGAGGATTTGCGCGTTTATCTGGACGGCGCGCCGCGTTATGCCGGATACGATATCAAGGATGCGGGGAAGAGCGAAGGCGGAACCGTCCTTTTCGACGTGCCGCCGCCGCATGGCGTCATCGTCACGCTGGAGCGGAAATTGCCGCTGGAGCGCATGACGGACTTTATCGAAGGCGGCGATTTTTCCGCCCGCGCCATCAATAACGAACTTGATTACCTCACGGCCGCGATCCAGCAAGTGGACAGGGAAAACAAGGCCATGCTCCGCTATTCCGACACTGAAGCGCCCGCGCGCGTGACGTTGCCGGATAGGGCGGCCCGCGCGAACAAGGCGCTCGGCTTTGACGGGGACGGCAATCCCGCAGCGGTGAGCCTTGAAGGTTCCATGGCCGCGCCCGATTTTACGGCGCTTGGCGCGGGGGCCGTCACGCGGCCTATGAGCGGCAAAATGGCGGACGGCGTATCGGTCAAGGATTTCGGCGCGTCGGGCGGCGGGCTTAAGGATGATACGATAGCTATTCAGCAAGCGCTGGCGGCGCATGATTGCGTTTATATCCCGCCCGGAACCTATCTGATTACCGCCCCCGTTACGATCGGCGAGCGGCAGCGGCTTTATGGCGCGGGGCAGGCGAGCGTTCTCGAATGCAGGGATAACAGTTTTCCCGCGGTCGAAATGGTCGCGGATTTTGCGGCCCTGTCCGATTTGCGGATCAATGGCGGCTTGGCGGGCCTGAAACTTTATGGCCGCGATCGCCCCTGTGTGCAGAATGCTGTGACGGATGTCAGCATCTTCGGCGCGGATACGGGGATTCTCCTTGACGGGTATAATGATACGAACAAGCCTTGTTACTGGAATAATTTCGACCGCGTGATAGTCGAACAGCCCGCGCTGCACGGCGTCCATTTGACGAAGACAGGGGACGGCGACACGCCGAACGCCAATAAATTCCATGCCTGCCGCGTTTATTCCCACGGGGCCGATATAGCGGGCCATGGTTTTTACGTCGAACATGGTGCGTTCAACAATGCTTTTGTCGATTGCGAGGCGAATGTGAAGGGAGGCGCGCAAGGCTGTTTCACGATGGGCGCCGGCTCCTACAAAACGCTTCTTATCAACCCTTACGCGGAAAGCTATAACACCGTTCCCAATATCAAGCTGGAGGCGGGGTCGGAGGAAACATCGATCATGAACCTGCTTTCCATGTCCGACGGCGCGGCGATATGGGATCTGTCGGGCGGGAATTATACGGCCCTTAATGCCGGATTTCCGTTCAAAAACAGGCTGCAAAAAACCACCGCCGTCGATATGAACGTCACGCTCCAACGCTATGACACAGAATATATTGATACAAACGGGGTGGTGGAGCTTGATATATCCCACTCCGTCCATCTGGTGTCGAGCTTTGGCGGGGCGCTTACCGTCCTGCTTCCTCCGGCGGCGGCGGCTTCCGGCGTGATGATGGTCGTCAAGAAAACCGATAGTTCCGGCAACGTGATTACGGTCGGGGAAAAAGACGGCGGCGGGCCGGACGGGCGCAGCTATTTCCTCGGCGCGGAAAATGATTTCGTGCAAGTGCTTTCGAACGGTGCGGAATGGTTCGTGATCTCATCGAACCGCGCGCCCGGCAATACGCGTTATCATGACGGGAACGGCATTTATGATATCGACATGGCGGTCGATATTTACCTGCTCTCTTCCTTTGGCGGGGCGATGACGGCGCGGCTTCCGCCCGCCAATGCCGCGATTTCCGTCGGGCGGACGGTAACGATTAAAAAGACCGACCCGTCATCCAACCCTATCACCGTGGCCGAATATGGCGGCGCCGGGCCGGACGGCTATGCACAGGCTTTGGATGAGCAGTTCAAGGCTATCACCGTCGCCTCCAACGGCTCGCAATGGTACATCATCTCCAAATTTTAAAAGAATAAGAGGTTTCATGACAGAGATTAAAATCGAAGGCGTCACCCGCGAACAGGTGGCGTCTTTTTTGCCCTGCGCTATTCAAAAAGTGTTCGAGTCCTATCGCAGCTTCATGGTGAAAGATGCCAATGACACGGATTCTAAAAAGTTCAAGGAACAGCACAGCGCCGGAAAGGTCGCTGTCGCCCATATGGAGCTTCTCTTCAAGTTGGCGCAGGATGCCGGTATAGAGCTTTCCCACATGGCGGCGGACGAGGATGAAATACGCATGGCGATTGAGGAATGCGAGCGCCACAGGGAGGAGGCGGACGCGATGGATGGCGATGGGAAACTCTATTAAGCCATTCCTTTATATGGCATTGGCCATAAATAGTTATGATAACAGCATGAAATAAGGGAGGAATGATGCAGGAATCTTGCAATAAGCACGATTTCGGCGTATTTTTAGCACTATGGAACGCAAGACAAAATACAGCGACTCCGCTTCTTCATTACAGGATCGCGACCTGGCTGCAGAGGTGCTGGGAGCATGGCGAGACGCGGCTAGCGCTGCAGGCCTTTCGCGGAAGCGGAAAGTCGACGCTCGCCGGACTCTTCTCGGCATGGCTTCTATGGCGGGATCCGGATTTGCGTATCCTGGTGTTAGCAGCCGAATCGAGTTTGGCGCAGAAGATGACGCGGACGATCAGGAAAGTGATCGAACGTCATCCTCTGACGCGGGATCTTCTTCCGAAACATAAAGATACGCATTGGGCCACGGGCAGTTTTACCGTCCGGCGGCGCATGGTTTCGCGCGACCCGTCCGTTCTGGCGCGGGGCATTACGGCGAACAGCACAGGGGCGCGCGCCGATATTATCATTTGCGACGATGTCGAGGTTCCGAACACGTGTGATACGGCGGAAAAGCGCGCTTCCCTGCGCGAGCGGCTTTTGGAGAACAGCTTTATCCTCGTCCCCGGCGGGACGCAGCTTTATCTCGGCACGCCGCACAGCTATGACAGCATCTATCTCGGCACGCCGCGCGCGGAGCTGGGGCAGGAGAAAATCTTCCTTGAAGATTATTGCCGCCTGACGATTCCCGCTTTGGACGATGCGGGGAAAAGCGCGTGGCCGGAACGCTTTCCCGTTGAAAAACTGGAGGAGATAAAACGACAGGCGGGGCCGATGAAATTTGAATCGCAAATGATGCTGCGCCCCGTCAATATTACGGAGAGCAGGCTCGACCCGTCCATGCTGCGCCGTTATGACGATGCGCTTTGCTATGAGGAAATACAGCAAAATGCCGTCCTCAAAATCGGGGGCAGGAAGATCCTGTCCGCTTCCGCATGGTGGGATCCGGCTTTCGGCAAGGCGGGCGGCGATAAAAGCGTCCTTGCCATCGTCTATACGGATGAGGACGGGGCGCAAAGATTGCACCGCGTTCTTTATATCGCGCCCGATATGATGGGGCGCGGGCAGATGCGCTGCGGATCGGATTTACCGCCGGATGGCGCGCCGTATGGAACATCGTACGGAACGCGCGCCGTGGCGGCGGGGGAGGACGGCTTTGCAGGCATGGAAGACAAAGCGGGCGCCCAGTGCCGGATCGTGGCGCAGGCCGCAAGGGATTTTTACCTTCCCTCCATCGCCGTGGAAACGAACGGGATTGGAAAATTCCTGCCCGCCATCTTGCGGCGGGAGCTTGCGGCGATGGGCGTTCCCGCTTCTGTGCTGGAAAAGACGAGCCGGCAGGCCAAGGCGGAGCGGATATTGGAATCGTTCGATGTCGTCATGGCGGCGCGTACGCTCCATGTGCATGAAAGCGTTTATCAAACGCCCTTTATCCGCGAAATGATCGAATGGAGGCCGGCGCTTTCGTCCGCGCAGGATGACGGGCTGGACGCGGCGGCGGGGGCGCTTTCGCTGGAGCCGGTGCGCATCCCCAAAACCTATGCGCCAAAGGGCCGGGCGTGGAGCGCGGGGGCGGGCGCACACCGGGCGAAAACCGATTTCGCCGTTATCGACTGATAAAGGAACATCATCATGGAAACTGTTTTGCGCGGTGATCTGCTTTGGTGGATCACGGCGGTGGACGTGCCGGTTTTTACCGGACTTTTCTGGCTTGTCCTGAAAACGCGAAGCGAAAGCGCGGCTTCGGTCGCGGCGCTTCATGAAACGCTCGATGTGCGCTCGGCGCAGCTCAAGGAGGCTCTGGCCGCCTTTAAGCTGGAGGTCGCGAAGAGCTATGCGTCCGTAACCGATATGAAGGATCTGGAAGCGCGGATCGTATCGCATCTGTTGCGGATTGAATCGAAACTTGACCGCACGGCGCTGAAGACTGAGGCGCTGAAGGCGGCAAAAACGGAGTGATAAATCATGAAGAAAATCATTAAAACCCTGCAAGGATGCGGGGGCGATGCGCCGTCAGGCAAGGGCGGCGGCATGGATGGCGGCATAGGCGGCGGCAAGGGGGCGGGTGAAGGCGGAGAGAACGGCGCTCGCGCCGGGGCGGCCGGCGCAGCTACCGGTGCCGGTGCTGGCACCGACGGCGAGGCGGGAAGCGGCTCTGGCGGCGCGGCCTTTTATAACGAACTCGCGGCCGATGTGCTGGCCCGCACAATCTGGGGCGAGGCGCGGGGCGAAAGACAGGCGGGGATGGAGGCGGTGGCCTCTGTCATCTTGAACCGCGTCGCCGTCGCGCAAAACCATGGCGGCAAATATTGGTGGGGGGCGGATATTATTTCGGTGTGCCAGAAACCCTACCAGTTTTCATGCTGGAACAGATCCGACCCCAATTACAGAAAGCTTGTCGCCGTTGACGAGCGCGACGTGCATTTCGCGACCTGTTTGCGAATTGCGCGGCGGGCGGTCGCGGGCGTTCTGGCGGATACGGCCGGCGGCGCGACCCATTACCACACGAAACAGATCACGCCTTATTGGGCACGGGGGCAAAAGCCCGTTTTTTCTATCGGAAACCATCTTTTTTACAGGCTTATCGGAGGATAAATGTTTGCGGCATTGATTGGAAAAATAGGGCTTCCCGTATTGGTAAGCCTTTTGGCGGGGGCGCTTGCGCGGGTTAATAATCCGGCGGCGCAGACAGCGTCCGAAGCGCTCGGCAATTTTGAAAGCGCGATTGCGGGCGGGGTTATTTCGGCGGAGCAAGTGGCAGAGGCCAACCGCCATGCCGAGGAAATCGCCCGCATCAAGGCGAAGGAATATGAATCCGTCCTTGGTGAAATAAACCAGAGCATCCGTGCCGAGGCGGCGTCGGACGATGTTTATGTGCGGCGCATGCGCCCGACTTTCGGTTATCTGATGGCGGTTACATGGGCCGCGCAAATGCTGGGGCTTGCCTATGTGCTGACCTTCCAGACGGAAAAAGCGCCCGCGATCCTGAACGGGATGGAGGGGCTTTCGACCATTTGGGGCATCGGGCTGTCCGTCCTTGGCATCTATGTCTATAAGCGCAGCGAGGAAAAGAAAGCGGTGGGGGGGCCTTTATCATCTGCGCTTGGCGGCTTGTTGCCATCGGCTGGGGGCAAGGCGGGCGCGGGCGTGGCCGCATCTCCTTCGGGCGGGGCGGGCGCTCAAGGCGGGGCTGAAGGCAGGCCGCCTGCAAATCCCCCGCGCGTGAACCAGTAGGAATATTAGCGGGGTTCTGAATGTTTGATTTTATAGTCGCGCCGTATGGAATAAAGCCCGGCGGCGATAACCATGGCAACGCCCGTCATCGTCGTCGCCGTCGGCACGACATTATAAAAGATCCAGCCGAAGAGGACGCCCCAGATGATTTGCGTATAATGGAGCGGCGCGACGATCGCCGTTTCGGGCGCAAGGGAGAAGCCTTTTGACAGATAGACGATCCCCAGCACAAGGACGCCGCCATGGACGAAAACATAGACGAGATGTTCGATCTGGTAAGGTTTGAAATCGCCAAGCATGAAAAGAACGGAAAGATTGAAGAGAGTCGAAAGCAGGAAAGGGAAGACCCCGTAGAGCGGCGCCGGCTCCCCCGATCCTATCTTGCGCAGCAGGATGATGTTGAGCGCGGCGCACAGCGCGCCCAGCAGCGCGAAGAAAACACCTTCGCCGATTTGCTCGAATTGCGGGCCTGCAAGGACGATGATGCCTGAAAAACCGACAAGTGCCGCGCCCCATCGCCGCCAGCCGACTTTTTCGCCGAGCAGCAGGATGGCGAGGATCATCACGATAAAAGGCATGATAAAGACGATGCCGTAAAAATCGGCGAGGGGGAGCGTGCGCAGGGCGCTCACCATGAAAAACCCGACGCCCGTGACAAAGACGGCGCGCAGGAGATGGAGTTTCATCTTCGCGGGCAGGAAGGATTTTTTCCCGTGACCTATCAAAAGCCACGCGCTGGTCGCAATAAGGCCGATAAGGCTGCTCACCCCCAAAATCTGGTAGATGGAATAATATTCCAGCATGATCTTTGAACAAAGATCGGCAACGCTATAGCCGCAATAGCCGAGAATGACGAGCGAGGCAGCATGAAGCGTTTGGGTGTGGGAAGAGGGCGGTGTGTGGGGCATATTTCTTGAAATATTCTTTTGATCATTCCCACTATGAGGCTATGCTCGCCGCATGACAAGCAATAATCCTTTCTCGAAAAACCTTATTTTCCGCTTTTTTCAATGGGATGCAGCGCCGGGCGTGATTCTTATCGCCGCCGCGCTTTGCGCCATGATTGTCGCAAACGGCCCGCTCGCCGATCTGTATCAGGCCATATTGCACGATACCTATATCCGCGTCGGTTTTATGGATGGCGGCGTTTTCACCAAAGGCATCGAAAAGAACGTCCTTCACTGGATCAATGACTGGATGATGGTGTTTTTTTTCATGCATGTGGGGCTGGAAATAAAGCGCGAAATGTATGAAGGCTCGCTCAACACCCCCAAAAAAGCGCTTTTGCCGCTGCTTTGCGCGCTTGGCGGCATGGCGGTTCCGGGGATGATTTATGCGTTTATCAACCACGGAAGCCCGGACACGATGGCGGGCTGGGCCATCCCGACCGCGACGGATATCGCCTTTGCGATCGGGATTATTTCACTGCTTGGGCGGCGCGTGCCGTCATCGCTCAAGATCTTGCTGCTTGCCGTCGCTATTCTTGACGATCTGGGGGCGATTATCTTGATTGCGCTTTTTTATACCGACCAGCTTCACACCAATATCCTGCTTTTTTGCATGGTGCCGATCGGCGCCATGATCGTCATGAGCCGCATGAAGGTCTGGCATGTCGCGCCCTATCTGGCCTTCGGGACGATATTATGGGCGGCGGTGCTGGAATCCGGCGTCCATGCGACGCTTGCGGGGGTGATAACCGCGCTCTTTATCCCGATGAAGGCCAAGGGCGGGCATCCATCGCCGCTTAAAAAGCTCGAACATGATCTCTCGCCATGGGTGGCTTTTGTCATCATGCCGGTTTTCGCCTTTGCCAATGCGGGCGTGTCGCTCGCGGGGATAGGGATGGAGGATCTGTTCCATCCGCTGACGCTCGGCATTATACTCGGGCTTATTTTGGGGAAACAGATCGGGATTTTCGGAACGCTCTATAGCTGCGTCAAAATGCGGATTTGCGTAAAACCGGACAATGCAAGCTGGGCGCAGATTTACGCCATGGCGCTGCTTTGCGGGATCGGCTTTACCATGTCGCTCTTTATCGGCGGGCTGGCCTTCCCCGATGATACGGAAATGCAAAACAGCGTGCGGCTCGGCGTGCTGGTCGGCTCTGTCTTTTCCGCCATTCTCGCCTATATTCTTTTTCTATGGACAAGCAAAAACAACAAAGCGGCGTGACGCGCGGGGAAAAAGCCTCTTCCGGAAGCGGGGAGGCGGCAGCGCAGCTGACCGATCTTCAAAAATACGTGATCCGGGATGGCGGGACGGAAAGACCGTTCGATAACGAATATTGGGACAATGAAGAAGCCGGGATTTATGTCGATCTGCTGACCGGCGCGCCGCTTTTTTCATCGCGGGACAAGTTCGATTCCGGCACGGGCTGGCCGTCTTTCACGCGGCCTCTGGCCATAGAAAATGTGACGACCCGCACCGATAGGAAGCTTTTTATGGAACGCACCGAAGTCCGCTCCGCCGGCGGGGATTGCCATTTGGGCCATGTGTTCCCCGACGGGCCGCGGGAGGCGGGGGGCCTGCGTTACTGCATCAATTCGGCCGCGCTCAGATTTATCCCGCAAGACCGCATGGCAGAAGAAGGTTATGCGGAATATTTATCTATTTTTAACCATGATGATGGTACAAAACACGGGCAATAACCATCCGAAGGCCCGTCAATGTCAATTATCCCCCCCTATAAAATCCATGGTTCCATCGTCGATATGACGGGGGACGGCGTTTGGCCGCATATGGCGGAGGAGATACGCGGGCAGCTTATCGCCCCGTTTTTTCAGGTGGACTGGAAGGTGCATGATATTTCCCTTGCTGCGCGCGACAAGAGCGGTGACGCGGCGCTGGACGATGCTATCGGGGATTTGAAGGCGCACAAGGCCGCCGTGAAAGGCCCGACCATCACGCCGAATAAGGAAGAAACCGCAAAGTTCGGCCTTTCAAAACAATGGGATTCGCCGAACGGCATCATCCGCCGCGCGATCAACGGCGCCGCGATTTTGCGCAACACGATCGAAATTGAAGGGATTGAAAAATTTGCGCCGCTGATGCGGGACGTCACGATTGTCCGGCAGGCCGTCGGCGGCATATATGGTGCGCCGAATGTATCCATTCCGGGGCGCGGGCATTTACGGCTCGTCTATGTCGATGAAAGTGGCGGGGAAGATGTTCTGGTCGATAACCGCGAGGTTGAAAGCGGGGTCGCATTGCTCACGACCGAAACGGATTCATCGATCCGGGATTACGCCCATGCGGTGTTCGGGCAGGCGCTCGCCATGGATAAATCCGTCCTCTTTGCCGGAAAAAATACGATAAGCCCCGTCTATGACGGGCGGTTCATTGATATTTTCAACGCGATTTTCAAGGAAAGCTACGCGGAAAAATTCGCCGCGGCAAAGCTGCATTTCAACGATAAGGTACAGCTTATCGACGCGGTCGTTTCCAAGATTCCGCAAGGGAAGCTGAACGGAACCATCATCGCGCTTAAAAATTATGACGGCGATGTCGTGTCCGATCAGGTCGCGGGCGAGCATAAATCGCTGGGCCTGATGGATTCGACGCTCGTATCCGCAGACGGGACGCTCCTTGCCGACCCGCCGCACGGAACGGCCCCCGACCTTGAACCCGCATGGCATGAAAAGGGGATTTTGCTGGCCAACCCCGCCGCGCATATCTTCGCCTATGCCGAAGCCATTCGTCACAAGGCCGCGTTGAACGGGCAGGGCGAGGGGGTGGCGTTTGCGAAAAAACTTAAAATCGCCGTCGTTAAAACGATTGAAGAGGGGCTGCCATCCAGCAACCTGACGGGCGACCTTGCAAAGGATAAAAGCAAGGCCATCACGGGCCAGCAATTCATCGCCAATGTGCGCGGCAAGTTCGCCACCATGATTTCATCATAAAAATCGCCTTTATTCGCCGCAATTATGTGGCTTCATACAAGGATGCGGCTTTGACGCCGGAAAAAGAAAAAGGCCGCCGAGGTGAATAAGGCGGTCTTTTTTATGGTGTTTTTTTATGATCTTTTTCGGGCGTTTTATGACGGGTTTGCGCAGTCTTGATTGTTTCAGCTCCGCCATTGAAGCCGCGCGGCGGCGAGTGTGTTTTGCAAAAGACAAGCGATGGTCATGGGGCCGACGCCGCCGGGGACGGGGGAGATATGCCCCGCGATTTTGGCGGCCTCTTCAAAATCGACATCGCCGCAAAGCTTGCCGTTTTTCTGCCTGTTGATACCGACATCAATAATGATAGCGCCCGGCTTGACCCAATCGCCTTTGACCATTTCCGGACGGCCCACGGCGGCGATCAGGATATCGGCAGAGCGGCACAAGGCGGGCAGGTCTTTGGTGCGTGAATGGGCGGTCGTGACGGTACAGTTTTCGGCGAGCAGCAATTGCGCCATCGGTTTGCCGAACAGGTTGGATCTTCCAATCACGACGGCGTTCAGGCCCGTTAGGTCTTGGCGCACCGCCTTGATAAGCCGCATCGAGCCTTGCGGGGTGCAGGGGACAAGCCCGCCTTCCATGCCGAGGAAAAGCTTTCCGGCATTGGTGACGGTCAGCCCGTCCACGTCTTTTTCCGGCGCGATTTGCTGGACGAGGCTTTCCTGCACCGCCGCCAGATGCGCGGGCAGGGGGAGCTGGAGCAAGATGCCGTGGATGGAGGGATTGAAATTAAGATTTTTGATGGCATGGCGGATTTCGTTTTCGCTTGCGTGCGCTTCCATGCGCAGTTCGACGCTTTCAATCCCCGCTTCCTTGCAGGCATTGATTTTATTGGTGACATAGATATGGCTTGCGGGATCGTCGCCGACAAGGATGACGGCAAGGCTCGGCGCAATGTTCTTTTCCCTGAGTGCGGCAACCTCCGCCGCGATTTGGGCGCGGATCTGTGCCGCAATCTCCCGCCCGTTGATAATGCCGGCCGATTGCGTCATGGCGGCCTCTTAGTAGAAGAAGATGGAGGCCACGAGGCCTTGGAGCAGGTAGATGCCGAAAATAACGATGATGGGGGTAATGTCGATGCCCGCTATCGGCGGGATGATTTTGCGCAAAGGCGTGTAAACGGGGGATGTGACGCGGTCGATCAGCCGCACGAAATTCGCGGCCTGCGGGTTCCTGATATTGATGACGTCAAAGGTTATAAGCCAGCTGAGAATGACTTGCAGGATGATGATCCAGAAACAGACATCAAGGAGCAGCAGCAGTGCCTTGCCGATAAATATTTCCATGATTTGCCGCCGTTTCCTCTATAGTGATTAATGTAATACTAATAATCTTGCGGTTATACTATAGTGAGAATGCCGACAGGTAAAGGGGCTTAGCGCTTGATTGGATTGGATTATTTGTTCGCCGGTTATTTCCATCTGGCGTCAGGCCAGATTGAGTGCCAGCTCAGGAAGGCGCCGCAAATCCATGTCGCGGCTTCCGACGCCTCGGTTCGCTACGATCACTCGAAAACCCAGGCAGAGCTGGATAATTTTGAAAACGACACGATCTCGCCCTATGGAGCCGAGATACGATCCCATGTCGGCGGGCTGATGGCGGGCGAGGTGAGCGTGACGCAGAGCATCCGCGTGATGCAGGAAAATTGGCAAAACCTCAATCAGGGCTGTCTTTATGTCGATAAGATCGATGTGAAGATCCATATCAAGCCGACGATTTACATCGCGCGCGAGTATGACAAGGCGGGCTGCATGTACCGCGCCATCATGGAGCATGAGAAAAAACACATTATGGTCGATCGGATGATCGTCAATAAATACACGCATATCATCGTGAAGGGATTGAACGAGGCGATAAAGAAAATCGGCTATGCGCAAGGCCCGTTCCCGATCAACCAGCTTGAAGCGCGCCAAAAAGGCGTGCAGCAATATGCACAGGCCGTATTGCGGCAATATTCCGAACAGATGAGCGAGGAGCGCCAGCGCCTTCAGCAAAATGTCGATACGCTGGAGGAATATGAACGTGTGCAAGCGCAGTGCCGCGGGAAAAAATAAAGCACCCGCCACCCCCGCGCCGTCCGGCCGCTTTTACAAGAATTTATGCGTTTTTAGGGGTTTTATAGCCCTTCACAGGAAAACCGCTGCGCTCGCGGGGGACGAGGCAGCGGTCATTCATAACGGTTCTTATATGGCTACCGGTCTGAACGTCGGAGAAGGAGGAATTCCGGTATGATCTTAGGATGAAGCCGGATTGTGGCGGCAATAGGGAAGGAAATAAGGCATTTTTGGGCGTTTCTTTTTATATTAACCACTTTTTATCCATTGCCGCCGATGATAGACTCCATACGCGTATTCGCACGGAATTTCCTTCACAATCTCAAAGAGATGGCACCAAAAAGGTATTGTATTATGGCACGCACAGGTCACGACACACTCAAAGCCCGCAAGACGCTCACCGCCGGGGGCAGGAGCTATGATTATTTTTCGCTTAAGACGGTAGAGGAAAAATTCGGCGATATTTCGCGCCTGCCATTTACGCTGAAAGTATTGCTTGAAAACCTCTTGCGGTTCGAGGATGGCCGTTCGGTCAGGACGGCGGATATACAGGCGCTGGTGGACTGGCAAAAAGACAGGAAGTCAGACAAGGAAATCGCCTATCGCCCCGCCCGCGTGCTGATGCAGGATTTTACGGGTGTGCCTGCGGTCGTCGATCTGGCCGCGATGCGCGAGGCGACGAAGGCGCTGGGCGGCGATCCGCAAAAAATCAACCCGCTTTGCGCGGTCGATCTCGTGATCGATCACTCGGTGATGGTGAATGAGTTCGGAACCGCCATCGCGTTCCAGCGCAATGTCGAGGAGGAATTCAAACAGAATATCGAGCGCTACCAGTTTTTGCGCTGGGGCCAGAACGCCTTTAACAACTTCCGCGTCGTGCCGCCGGGGACGGGGATTTGCCACCAGGTGAATCTTGAATATCTCTCTCAGGCCGTATGGGTTGAAAAGGATCAGGACGGCAACGAAGTCGCGTTCCCCGATACGCTGGTGGGGACGGACTCGCATACGACGATGGTGAACGGGCTTGCCGTTCTCGGCTGGGGCGTCGGGGGGATCGAGGCCGAGGCCGCGATGCTGGGCCAGCCCGTATCCATGCTGATCCCCGAAGTCGTCGGGTTCAAGATTACAGGCAGGATGAAGGAAGGGACGACGGCGACCGACCTCGTTTTGACCGTCACGCAAATGCTTCGCGCCAAGGGCGTCGTGAACAAGTTCGTCGAGTTTTATGGCGACGGGCTGAACCATATGAGCCTTGCCGACCGCGCCACCATCGCCAATATGGCGCCGGAATATGGCGCGACCTGCGGCTTTTTCCCCATCGACGACGAAACAATCCGTTATTTGCGTTTCACAGGCCGCGACGAAGCGCGCATCAAGCTTGTCGAAGCCTATGCCAGGGAACAGGGCATGTGGCGCGATTCGTCCGGCAAGGGCGGCACCGAGCCTGTCTTTACCGATACGCTCCAGCTTGATCTGGGCGATGTCGAGCCGAGCATCGCGGGGCCGAAGCGCCCGCAAGACCGTGTGCTGCTCCTCAACGCCGCGCAGGATTTCAAACAATATCTGTCCGAAACGGTCGGCGCTTTGCCGATGAGCCGTGAAGAGGCGCAGATGATCGCCGAAAAGCCGATCTCTTCCGACCGCGCCGAAAAATATGATACGGGCGTCAGCATCAAGGTCGAGGGGGAGGATTACGCGATCGGCCATGGCAGCGTCGTTATCGCGGCCATTACGTCCTGTACCAATACATCAAACCCTTCGGTGATGGTAGCCGCGGGGCTTGTCGCGAAAAAAGCCAATGAGCTGGGCCTTACCCGCAAGCCGTGGGTGAAGACATCCCTTGCGCCCGGATCGCAGGTCGTGACCGATTATCTCGACAAGGCCGGGCTGACGCCGCATCTGGACGCGATTGGATTCAATCTTGTCGGCTATGGCTGTACGACCTGTATTGGCAATTCCGGCCCGCTCTCGCCGCCGATCGCGAAGGCGGTCGAGGAGGGCGATCTGACCGTCGCCGGCGTTTTGTCCGGTAACAGGAACTTTGAAGGGCGCATCAACCCGCATGTGAAGGCGAACTATCTGGCCTCGCCGCCGCTGGTCGTGGCCTATGCCATTGCCGGATCGATGAATGTCAATGTCATGACCGGTTCGCTCGGCAAGGATAAAGAGGGCCGCGACGTTTACCTGAAAGACATCTGGCCCTCGAACCGGGAAATCCGGGAAACGGTCGAACAGTGCCTGACGCCCGAAATGTTCAAGAGCCGCTATTCCAACGTGTTTTTAGGCCCGCAGGAATGGCAGGACATCGAAGGCGCCGCGTCTTCGGAAACCTATGGCTGGGATTCAAGCTCGACCTATGTCCGCAACCCGCCTTATTTTGAAGGGATGGGCGCAAAGCCCGAAGCGGTCACGGATATTAAAGGCGCGAAGCTGATGGCGCTGTTCGGCGATTCCATCACGACGGATCATATCTCGCCGGCGGGGGCGATCAAAAAAGATTCGCCTGCCGGAAAATACCTGCTTGAAAACGGCGTCGCGACGATCGATTTCAACTCCTACGGCTCGCGCCGCGGGAACCATGAAATCATGATGCGCGGCACGTTCGCCAATATCCGCATCAAGAACGAGCTGCTCGGCGGCGTCGAGGGCGGCTATACGCGCCATCGCGGCGAGGTCATGCCGATCTATGACGCCTGCATGAAATATCAGGAAGAGGGAACGCTGCTCATCGTCATCGCGGGCAAGGAATACGGAACCGGATCGTCGCGCGACTGGGCAGCGAAGGGAACGACGCTGCTTGGCATCCGCGCCGTCATCGCCGAAAGTTTCGAGCGTATCCACCGCTCCAACCTTGTCGGGATGGGCGTCCTGCCGCTGGTCTTCAAGGACGGGATGACGCGCCGTGATCTGAAGCTGGACGGTTCCGAAACCTTTGATATTACGGGCATTGAAGGCGGTCTGGAACCGCTTCAGGACGCGGTGCTGACCATCACCCGCGCGGACGGCACGAAGGACGAGGTCGCGCTTCTGGTACGCATCGACACGCTGGACGAAATCGAATATTACCGCAATGGCGGCATTCTCCATTACGTTCTGCGCTCGCTCGTGGCCTCCGGCGGTGCGGCGGCGTAATGCACGCGCAAAGGGATGATCATGGCGGCTGGCGGTGCAAGGGATGACGGCCTCTCGTTCAGACCTGCCCAGGCTCTTTTTGCTGGGAAACCTTGCCTTCAACCTCCTGTTCATCGCCGGCATGATGGCGGCTTTTTGCTATTTCCATGGCGAATATAAATATCACGAAGAAAAAGAGGCCGTCCTGACCGCCATAATGGAAGGGACGGCTGAAGAGCTTGCCGTGAAGCCGTGGTTTTATCCGGGGCTGGAGCGGGAGTTGGAAACGCACAGTGCGCAAACGCTGGCGGGGTGGGCGGATGAAGGGAAAAACAAGAACAGGGAAAGCATGTATGCCCCCGTTATTGTCGCCGGCATCCTTTTGATCTTTTCTGCGCTGGACGGCCTCTTGCTGTTTGCGCCCCGTCTTGGCGAGCGGGGCCGTTTCATGGCGTGGTATGAAAAGGTGGCCCTTAGAAAAATATCCTTTGCCAGATTTTTTCTGGTTCTCCTGATAATGGTTGCCTTCGCTTACGGCACGGCGCGCTTTTTGCCTCCGCTATATGAGGGCGCTGTTTCCAACAAGACGGATATGGCTGTTTTGGAGGCCGTTCAGGCTGGCGCAATGCTGGACGATCCCGATCTTCAACGGGAATACGGGATGCCTGAATCACGGGTGCTTTATTTGAAAGCCATGCTGTCTGCCTATGGATGGGACTATAGCTATGCGCTGGGCGCGCGGTTGAAACAGGCAGGCTTTCTTATTGTGGCCTCCTTTATGTTCGTGCTGCTGGCGCTGCTGGCCAAAGGCGCGGCGCTGGCCTTTGTAATCGTGCGTGCCGGCCGGGGCCGGGGCCAGTAATCCGCAAGGGGCGCCCGTATAAAATCCGCCCTTTATAAATCCGCTATGGAGCTGCGGCGGGGATGAACATGGTTCTTCCGGCGCTTGGGGGATCAGGTAATCCAGTCGCTGGCGTCCAGCTCCCCGCTGGCGATTTTGGCGTCGATCAGGGGTTTGAGGATTTTCATGGAAACGTCTTCGGCTTCGCGCACCATGAGCTGGAAATCGGGCCGGTCGGGGCGGTAGCTGACGATATATTTGCGTTCGATAGCCTCGATCGCCCGCGTCAGGTTGGCGAGCCGTTCGGCCCCGCGCTTGCTGCGCTTGTCGTCGTTCGAGAAGCGTTCGATAAGGCCGAGCGCCTTCTTGCGGTTGGAAAGGCCGGCATCGAAGGCGAGCTGCACCCCTTCCAGAAAGGCGGCGGAGATGGTGAGGACGGTCGGCACGCGCACTTTCTCGCCGCCCTTTTTCGCCTTGGCCGTATAGTTGAAGGTCGTCTTGCGGTTGGCGGCGCGCAGGATGATGCCGCATTTTGCCTCTTCGGGCGTTACGGCAAGGATGAGGGCGACGTTGGAATCATGCTCGATATTGACGGTGCGGCCCGCCTGCTGGAAAGCCTGTTCGGCGAAGGCCAGCGTTTCCGCGTAATCGCCTTTATTCACCGCGTCGCATTGTTCGATGATGTCGAGGAAAGGGTGGCGCTCGCCGGATTCGTATATTAAGCGCCCGCGGAAATAAATGGCGCACCAGATGGCGGGATTCCAGTCCTTTTCATAGCCCTTGATGACGTCGCTCCAAAGATTTTGCCAGTACGGCCCCAAAACCCGCCGCATCAGCGCGCCGCGTTCCAGATATTCCTTGGCGATGGCGGCGCCGAGGCGCGCGCAGCTATGCATGTTCTGGGCGCGGACGACGAAGGTTTCCGGCTCTTCCCCCTCTTTATGGAGCGGCAGGACAAGCCGGTTGCTGAGCGCGATGACGGGCGGTGCGTCGGACAAATCCCCCGCCGGATCGCGAAGGGTGAATTTTTCCCGTAATAAGGATGATTGAAAGGCCAGTGTCATAACCGGAGTCTAACACAGTATTTTAAGCGGTTGAATCATTAATGCTTTATATTCGAGGCGCTTAGGCGGCAAGCGCCGGCGCTTTCATGGAAAAGGCGGCGGGGCGGAAGGTTTCGCGCTCCAGCTCGGCAAGGCTTTTCATGCCGGCGCCGATTCCGGCGCTCATGCTTGCGAACGTCCCCGCAAGGCTGTTTTTTGCGCCGAGGACGAAGGAGGCGGGCTCTCCCCCGGCTTTGCGGCCCATGCGGTCGTCGCGCACCGTAGAGGCCGTTTCAGCCGCTTCCCACGCCATGTCCGCGGCGGGGCCGAAGGCGATGCCCGTAAAGGCCTGCGCCAGCGCCATGCCGAAAAAACTGTCGGCCTGCGTCGTCTGGCGCTGTCGGGACGGGTGTTGTGCGGGCGTGTCATACATAAGCTCTTTACTCCTGCCCCCAGACTAGCGGAGCGGCGTAAAGGCCTCTTTAATTATGCATAAAATTTTAGGCGATATGTTGGTTAAGCAAACCTTAAGAAAAACGGCGCCCGTTCGGGCCGTTTTGGAACCCTTATAACTCTTCTTTTTTCAGCCAGAAAACCTCGCCCTGCGAGGCCTCGGTATCGACCCACAGGAAGGGCGTTTGCGGATAGGCGGCTTCGAGCGCGGGGCCGCAGCGGCCCAGCTCGCACAGCATCCCGCCGCCATTATTCAGGTGGGCGGCGGCGTCTTCCATGATGCGGCGGACGATGGCAAGCCCGTCCTCTCCGGCCTCCGCGCCAAGGGCGATGGCGGGTTCGTGCCTGAATTCCGGCGGCAGTGCCGCCATCGCCGGCGCATCGACATAAGGCGGGTTGGTCAGGATAAGGTCGTATTTCTTCCCCGTGAGCGGCGTAAAGAGATCGCCTTCATAAAGCGTCACGCGATCCTCCAGCCCGTGTTCTGCGACATTGCGGCGGGCGACTTCCAGCGCGTCTTTGGATATATCGACGGCATCGATGGCGGCGTTCGGGAAGATATGCGCCGCGACCACGGCAAGGCAGCCGGAGCCGGTGCAAAGGTCGAGCACGCTGGTCACATCACCGTAACCGGGAAGCTGTGAAAACCCGTCCTCCTTGCAGAGTATTTCCGCGATGAAGGAGCGGGGGACGATGGCGCGCTCATCCACATAGAAGGGGAAGCCTTGTATATAAGCCTTGTTCAGCAGGTACGCGGCAGGTTTGCGCGTTGCGATTCGCGATTCGATAAGGGAGGCGATTCGTTCGCGCTCCGCCATGCTCAGGCGGGCATTCCAGTATGGTTCCAGCGTGTCCGGCGGCAGGTGCAGGGCTTCCAGCACGATAAAGACGGCCTCGTCGAACGCATTGTCCGTCCCGTGGCCGAAGACGAGATCCGATTCGCCAAAGCGGCTTGTGCCGTAACGCACGAAATCACAGACGGTGAAGAGTTCTGATGCAATGTTTTCAGGCATTTCCGGCCCTTTCCTGTTATGCCGCTTGCGGCGATCCCGCATGGTTTCTTGTACCAAAACCGCCCGTAAAACAAAAGGATTTCCGGCACAGGCCGCCCCCCGCCAAGCCTGTGCCGTGTGATTTTCCCCTTATTTATTGCGCTCCGCATGCATTTGCCGATTGCGTTTTTAAAAATCAGTCCTAAGATAACTTTACTTTGAAACCTACGAGAAGGAACTCAAACAATGGCTGCAGCAAAAGCTAAAGCAAAAAAGAAACCGGCAGCAAAAGCCGCCGCTAAGAAAGCCCCGGCCAAAAAAGCCGCCGCTAAGAAAGCTCCGGCTAAAAAAGTCGCCGCTAAAAAAGCTCCGGCAAAAGCCGTCAAAAAGGCTCCTGCCAAAAAAGCAGCACCTGCTCCTGCAAAGAAACCCGCCAAGTTCGTTTCTGCCGCAACAGGTGACGTTGTAACATTGAAGCAACTGGCCGCTGATCTTTCCCAGCTGCACGAGCTGCCGAAAAAGCAATCCGAAGCCGTTCTGGCGGATCTGATTGCCCACATCACGAAGCATATCAAGCGCGGCGCGAAAGTTCGCGTTCCGGGCTTCGGCATCCTGATGGTCAAGAAAACATCCGCGCGTATGGGCCGTAACCCCGCGACGGGCGAATCCATTAAAATCCCGGCGAAGAAAAAAGTCGCTTTCCGCGTTTCCAAAGACCTGAAAGCCGCCGTTCTCTAGGATTTTTTAAAGCCTCTTTTACAAGAACCGCCCCCTGTACAAACAGCGGGCGGTTTTTTTGTGCGGCCTGTGCGGGAGGGGATAGCGGCCATGGAGTGCGGCGGCCATGAGGAACAGATGGGGGCGCGCCGTAGCGGCGTTGTGATATGGGGCCGTGATGGGGCCGTGTTGCGATGGGCAGTGCTACGACGGGGTAGTGTTGCGGCGGGCGGTGTTGCGGCGTTGCGGGGGCGGTGCCGCGGGGCCGGCTGCTAAAGCGGCGCGGCAAAAGCGGGCGGCAAAGGTGGGCTGCAAAAGCAGGCGGTAAAGGCGGCCTGCAAAGGCGGGGCGGCAATATGGGGCGGCGGCGCTGGGCGCTGAAAAGGGAACGGAAAAGAAGCGGCGGGAGGGGCTGTATGAAGGGCGTACGAAAACGGATATGAGAAAGCCGGACGTTGTCTAAGGCTGGTTTAACAGGGGCTGGAGAATGCCTCGCAACAGCGCGAAGAGGCCGGGCGCGGCAAAGCCCGCAACGACCATGGCGGCGAGGAGGAAGACGCACCATACGCCATAAGCCAGCCTGTGGAACCATTCGCCCAGATGGGTGAAAAAGGCGTCGTCGGCGGAAGAGGCGTCCGCGCTGGCTGCCTCTGCTCTGTCTGCCTCTGCACCGCCTGCCTTCGCACCGCCTGCTTCCGCACCATTTGCCTCCGCGCTGTTTGTTATTGTGTCTATGACCTGTTTATTCGCGGCTTTCCTGTCCATGCCTTACCTCTTCATGCTCTCTTTTTTTATGCTTTCTTTGCCCGCGCCGT
Source organism: Micavibrio sp. (assembly GCA_041655955.1). Classification (GTDB taxonomy): domain Bacteria; phylum Pseudomonadota; class Alphaproteobacteria; order Micavibrionales; family Micavibrionaceae; genus Micavibrio_A. Next base: position 874,155 of record JBBAEN010000001.1, on the reverse strand, counting down.
TTTTCCTGTGCCGGTTTTGGCCGCGCCGCTTTTTGCGGGTTTGTATTTTTCCTGGCTTGCTTCCCCCGATAACCCATTTTGGGATAATCCTAAAACAGGTTTAATTGGTTAGCCGTGCTTTGACAAGGGAAAGCAGGGCTTTTTGAGCAAATCTATCCATCGCAGGGAATATAAGGAATTGCTTGCCGCGCTTGCTGCCGCGCGCAAGGAGGCGGGCCTTACTCAAGCAGAGCTGGCCAAACGGCTCAAAAAACCGCAATCCTATATCTCGAAAATTGAAAATGGCGAGCGCCGGCTCGATGTCATGGAGCTGATGGAGATTGCGCGAATCACCGGTTTCCGTCTTCAGGATTATCTGGAGTGATGCGTAAAAGCCGCGCGGGGGGAAGAACGCGCGGGGCGGGCGCGGGGGCGGGCGCAGGGGGCGGGGAGAAACGCGCCATTAGCGTCCGGTTAGCGCCCCGTCCGTTTACTAGCGCCCCGTTTACAGCCGGTTAGCACCCCGCCCGTTAGCGCCCCATTTACATCCCGCTTACGGAAGGGCTACTTCTCATCCCCCATCTTGAGCGCGGCGATGAAGGCGCTTTGGGGGATTTCGACATTGCCGTATTGGCGCATCTTTTTCTTGCCTTCCTTCTGTTTCTCCAGAAGCTTGCGCTTGCGCGTGGCGTCGCCGCCGTAGCATTTGGCCGTTACGTCCTTCCTCATCGCGCTGATATCCTCACGCGCGACGATCTTGCCGCCGATGGCGGCCTGAATGGCGATCTTGAACATCTGGCGCGGGATAAGGTCTTTCAGGCGCTCGCACATCTGGCGGCCACGGCGTTCGGCCTGCGATCTATGCACCATCATCGAAAGCGCATCGACCGGCTCCTGATTAACGAGGATGTCCATCTTCACCAAATCGCCTTCCATGTAGGAATCGAGCATATAGTCGAACGAGGCATAGCCGCGGCTGATCGATTTCAGCCTATCGTAAAAATCGAACACGATTTCGTTGAGCGGCAGGCGGTAGATCATCATCGCCCGCGTGCCGACATAGGTAAGGTCGATCTGCGTGCCGCGCCGTTCCTGGCATAGCTGGAGCAGCGAGCCGAGATATTCGTCCGGCGTCATGATGGTCGCCTTGATATATGGCTCTTCGATTTTCGCGATGCGCTGCACCTCCGGCATGTCGGCGGGGTTGTATAGCTCGCGCTCGGTGCCGTCGGTCATGGTAAGGCGGTAAACGACGCTTGGCGCGGTCGGGATCAGGTCGAGATCGAATTCGCGGTCAAGCCGTTCCTGAATAATCTCCATATGGAGCAGGCCGAGAAAGCCGCAGCGGAAACCCATGCCGAGCGCTTGCGAATTTTCCGGCTCGTAATGCAGCGAGGCGTCGTTGAGCTTGAGCTTGCCGATGCTCTCGCGCAGTTTTTCAAATTCGGAAGAATCGGCGGGGAAGAGCGAGCAGAAAACCATCGGCACCGACGGTTTGAAACCGGGGAGCGGCTCCGCGGCAGGCGTGCGATCGTCCGTAATCGTATCGCCGACGAGCGTATCCGAAATATCCTTGATGGCCGCGGTGATAAAGCCCATCTCGCCGGGGCCGAGCGCGTCCAGCAAAACCTTTTTCGGCGTGAACATCCCGACGCGGTCAATCTCGCGCGTGCGGCCATTGCCTATGAAGCGGATTTTTTGCCCCTTTTTCAAATAGCCGTCAATGACGCGCACAAGGATGACAACGCCGAGATAGGCATCATACCATGAATCGACGAGCAAAGCCTTGGTCGGCTTTTCAGCGTCGCCCGTGGGGGCGGGCAGGCGGGTCACGATGGCTTCGAGCAAATCGGGGATGCCGATGCCGCTTTTCCCCGACACCAGAACCGCGTCGGCCGCATCGAGGCCGATAACGTCCTCGATCTGTTGCTTGGCGCGATCGGGGTCGGCGGCGGGCAGGTCGATTTTGTTGATGGTCGGGATGATTTCATGGTTGTTGTCGAGCGCCTGATAGACATTGGCAAGCGTTTGCGCCTCGACGCCCTGCGATGCATCGACGACGAGGATGGAGCCTTCGCAGGATGCGAGCGAGCGCGATACCTCATAGGCGAAATCCACGTGGCCGGGCGTGTCCATCAGGTTGAGCTGGTATTCGATCCCGTCCTTGGCCTTATAGGCAAGGCGCACCGTTTGCGCCTTGATGGTGATGCCGCGCTCTTTTTCGATGTCCATATTGTCCAGCACCTGCTGGGTCATCTCGCGCGCTTCCAGCCCGCCGCAGGTTTGAATCAAACGGTCGGCCAGCGTCGATTTGCCGTGGTCGATATGGGCGATAATCGCGAAGTTGCGGATCTGTGCCAAAGGCTTTGTTTTTATGGTGCTCATGGCCGCAGAAGATAGGGAAAGCGCATCAAAAGGGCAATAGTTATTGCAGATCCGCGCCGGGGTGGGTTTTAAGGCGGGCCATGCAGCCATGGGGCGCATATTCGGCCCCGCCTTGCGGAATTTCATTCAAATAGCGTTTAAGCACCCAGCCCGTATGGGGAACGCCTGTTTGCACCCTGATTTCGATATAGTCCGGGTGGGTGCGGGAATCGGCGAAAGGGCGCACGCATGAACCGGCGGCAAGCCAGCCCTGCCTGAGTTTCTCTTCCGCCAGCGGCGCGGTGCGGAAGGCCACATCGTGGGAAATATGATAGGCGCGGGGGCTTAAAGGCCGCGCGGGCGGCGGCTCTTCATCGGCCGGACATGCGGTGAGCGTGACGGCGATGGCGGCGGCTCCGCCGAAAAGCGCGGCGATCTTCATGTTTTTACGGGTCATGTCAGGCGGGCCTCATAGAGGCTTTGCAGGCCGTTTCCGTCATGGTTGCGGGCGCGCGGCGGACGTCGGAGGCCGCGACATAGCCGAAAACAGGCCCTTTACCCTTTTCCCACGCGACGACGCGCAAGAATCCGTTTCGCGTGCGTTCCATGAAAAAATCCGTCGCCAGATGCAGGCAGGCGCCGCTGTTAAAGGTCGCGAGGCGCACGCTGCGGCTTGCGGGGTTTTTCAGGAACGGCGCGCCGTTGCTGGCCAGGACGAAGTCATTTGAGAGGGGGACGGGCTTCGCTTCCTGCGGCGCGTCTTGGCGGGAGCAATAATGAAGCGCGGCCAGCGCCCCAAGCCCGGCCAGAGCGGCGGCGGCAAGCATTTTCCCGCGCCCTGTTTTTCCATGCGCCGGAACGCCGCTCAAGATCGGGCCGGACGGCGGCAGGGCGGGGGAGCCGCTGAGGACGGGGCCGGAAGAGGATGAGGCGGGCGCGGCTTTCAAGACGGGGCCTGTCCCTGATGGCCCGCCGTTGAGTGCGCCGTTCTGTGCGCTCTTTTGGGCGCTCTTTTGCGCGGCGGGCGTGCCGTTTAAAACGGGGCCGGATTGGCGGGGCGTGGTGTCGCTCATGTTCAGCTTTACTCGTTTATATCTTCCATGGTTTGGTGCGGCTGTTTTAATTCTTTTCTTATGAAAAGTAAAGCCTTTCCTGCTCTGGACGAAGGAACCGAACAGGGCGTAAGCTGTTGTTACATTTTAAGGAGATTATTATGGCCATGCAATTTTCACGCTTTTTATTAACCGGAATGCTCGGCGCGGGGTTGATGCTCGCCGCCTGTGACAATGCGGAGGACAGGAACGAGGTTCCGGCGACAATCGGCGGCGCGAACGGCGACGACCTGCCCGTGCTTGAAAGCGTGATGCCGACCGCGCCTGATATGATGACGGAAGAAAACGGCGCGGGGCAGGAGAGCGGCGGCGATATTGATTCCGAAGCGGCGGATGCCCCCGCACAAACAGGGGTGCCGGGCGTGAGTGCCTCTGGTTCCATGGCCGCGGATTCCCCCGCCGGTGAAATGGTGACGGAAGACGAATTGCCGCATTCGGACGTGCCTGCGCCTTCGCGCGATGTTTTCGTCAACGCGGAGTGCGAGTTTGAAAGCTGGGTCGGGCAGGATGTGGACGAAGAGGCCGTCAAGCAAACGGGCCGCAATTACCGCATCCTCAAACCCGGATCGGTGATGACGATGGATCACCGCCCCGACCGCATCAATGTCGAACATGACGACAACAACATCGTCACCCGCGTATGGTGCGGGTGAGGGTTAGCTGGTGAAGTCTGCGTAGCAACTTTTTATGTTTGACGATAACTTGCTTGCTGATAAATATTTTATACTGCTATAGCCTGTGTAAGTCTGGGATGATTTATCTTTAAACTCAATTTTTATAAACCCATTCTTGTTTTGGCCGCTAGATATTACGCATGAGCCTTTAGTGGTTTTTCCTATTATCTCTCCGCTCAATGAAGGAGAGTTGCGCACATTAAGTGCGGATGCTGTTACTACGTATGCAATCTTGGTCTGTGTATTCTTAATTTTGTCATTTATCACGGCCAAGGTTTCTGGGTTCTTATTTTCCGTGGTTTCATGAGTTATCTGTTTCTCTTGGGCCGGTGAGATATAACGCGGATAATGATTATAGATATTTTCTGTTCTGGTAGAGATATTAATGCTTTTTTCTTTTCCGCTTTTTTCGACTACAAGCATAGGGATATCTATCATGGGGAGCAGGCTTTCATATATGTCTTTAACGCTCTTTCCACGCATGGAATTCCCATAAATTTTTATAATGGTGTCGCCGATTTTTAGGCCTTTTTGTGCTCCTGGGCCCTTAGGATCTAAGCCTACTATGCGAATGTAATCGCCTTCTTTTTTAAAATTGGCGCCTATGCCAAAGCCCATTTGTATGCGGGCTCCTAAATGAAATTGTTTTTTCAGTTCTCTTATTTTTTCATCATTTATTATGTTTTCTTGATGGAGTTGTGATGTCTTTTTATGCATTTCCGTGCTGTTGCAAAAATAAGTTATCGTATCCACTCCGCACGCATCTTGAGCGCTGAAGGGGGACTTGTTTGCACATTGTGATTTAAGGTGGGCGAGGCTATCGTTTTCATCGAGTTTGAAGGAACTCCGAAAAAATCCGTTTGGTTGATAATTATTTTTTGCAATAGAAATACAAGCTGGCGTCTTTGCTGGGATAGTTAAAATATGGTTGCAGCCATTTAAAAATCCCCAAAAACCCGGTGCGCATTTGGAGAGAACGGCGGATTTTGCTTCTTTCTCTGTCTTTCCCAAGCCTGAATGGAACTGCAAATATTTATCCGTGTAAACGCTTAAAACAGGATATTTTTTAATATAGTAATTCTCATAGGCTATGTGAGCTATGGGGATACTTGCAGGCGATGTTAAGATACCAACTGTTATAAGGCCTGCGTAAAGAGGATTGTTTTCTGTATTACCTATGGTTCTGTCGATTGCTTTCTTGCATGTGCCGTAAGTTCCTACGGTAATGGCTTTTATAATATTCCCTAAGCCGGTAATAAGGCTAATGGCAAAGTCATCAATCTCATTAATTTGATTCTGGGTAAAAAGCGGCAGCCCCTCTTGTCGAAATGAAGGTAAAGGTGAGGGCTCTGTATTATTTCCGGTTGGAGGAAAAAACGAATAGTATGTTTCAGGCGGTTTGGGCTTTTGCTTTTTAGCAGGAGTTGGTGGCGCCGTTGGTTTTACTTGCCGTACCGCTGCTTCAAAGCGCATTGAACATACTGGACTCAAACAATTGAATGAATTACTTCTACCGCAACTTGAACAAGCCATAATTGCTATCCTGTGTGTGATTTTATTTCACAGGCTATAAAATATATATAATTTTGTCAATTTTTTAGTCGGATGCTGAAAAAATCCTAAAAAAACCCCGCACTGTGCGGGGTTTTTTTGTTTAGTTCATTCCGAAGGTGCTGTCATAGGATGCAATATTCGCTCTACCTGCGTCCCTCAGTTCTGAGGCAATAGGAGCAATGGTATTGTCTTTGTATTCCTGCCATTCCGGCCCCATCCAGTTGCTGAGGATGGTAGGCAGATTACCAAGTGTTTCTATGACTTTCGGCAGGGCTGCCGCAATTGTCTCGGCAAATCCTTCAGGGAAGCCCATTTTCTGGAATAGAGAGCCTACCCAGCCGCCAAGTCTTTCAGGTTCGTTCAGAATATTTTTCCAGAAGAGTTGCTGTCCTGCATCCAGAGTTTCATTGGCATCATTTTCTGTCAGCCCCATGCTTTTGAAAGCATCGACAACGCGGTTTTTGCTTTTGGGATCCGTGATATCGTATTCGGCAAGGGAGTTGACGGTCTCTTCCAGATGTTCAAACTGGATATCATCTCTTTCCGCTAGATTTTGTATGCCGAGCGCGAGGTTTGCGCGGATTGTTTCATCTTTAAGACTGTCGCCAAGCGTAGAAAGAAGAGCAGAACCGCCTTCCGACGAGGACATTCTTATAAGCCCAGCCTTGAACGTGGGATCTTTTTCCATCGCATCGTTAATGGCTTGCTCAAGCGGGTTGTCTTTTCCAATCGCGGTAACCAAATCTTTGAGTTCGGGCTTAACGGTAGCGGCAAAATCCAGCGGCGATTCTTTTGCAAGAGTTGCCATTTGATAGACACCTTGAATGCTTCTTACCGGATTGACGGCAAGGCTGAAGACGCCTCCCAAAGAGCTTAACCCGGATTTATCGAATGCTGTGAAAGCGCGGTCGGCAACAGTACCGATAGCGTTGACAGCCCCGCCGATGGCAGCGATGCCGCCGTCCATTGTCTGTCTTGCATATTCTTCGTTTACCGTGACCATATTGTACCTCTTAATATTACGCCTTCATCCTATGAAATTTCAGACGTCTAAAGCAAATCAAGCTGATTTATCCTTTAGAATGATGGTGTTAGCGCCATTTCAGGTATTTTGTTGTTGCTCGGTGTTGCCGGAGCAGCTTCGGGGTTGTTCCCTTCATAGGCGGACATTGCCGTTGTGAGAACAAAGGCCCCAACCGCGAGGGTCGTCGCCAAGTTTGTTAAGCCGCTGGGCAACATTTTATCAAGCCCGCTGACCGACAGGGCTGCATTTATCAGGCTTTTTGTGGCGGTAAACGCTGCGATAGCCGTGAGGCCGGATGCCAGCATGGGGTTCACGCCCAAATATTCAAGGCCATTGGTTGCCGTTTTAAACATGCCGGTAAGAGGGCCGTTCATGCTGGGCAGTTCACCGTTGGCCAAACCATTAAATGTGTTGGAAATAGCGCTGTAACCGGCATATCCAGCGACACCGATTGCGCCCATCCCAACAAGGGGGGATGCTTTAGTCGCCATAAGGCCGGTCTTGCCTACACCAACAAGGGCGCGCTTACCAAAGCCGCCTTTTTCTGCTTGCTTGGCGGCTTTGGCGGCAAGCCCCGCTATTTCTGCCTTGGAGAGGCTCTCTCCGGCAAGCTCTTTTATTTTTAGTGCTGCGCTTTCTTTGATATCACCAATGTCTGCTGTCGGGCGTCTAAAGAGCCCGTTTCTGGATATATTACGCGTTTCTATACCTGCTTCACGGCCTTCACGGACAAGCGCGTTTCTTTCGCTGCGAGAAAGCTTTCCCGTCGTGCCACTGAGCGTAGGGCCTCCCGTAGCGGGCTTTTTAGAGAATGCAAAATCCCACAACCTTGAAAAAAGTTTCGAGCCTTCTTGAAATGCTGTGCCTTTTGCCATTGTACTTTTCTCTTTCTTTCTACTGTTCTCTTCCTATTCTCCGTGGGCTTTATACGCCGTCATGAGAAGGAGCGAATGAATGACGCTGTATCTGGGGGCCATGCACGTCCGGTGCTGCAGGTTCTGCCTTTGCAACGGCTGGCGTTTCTCCAGAAACCATTTCACTGAAAATCTTGCTAAGGCCACCAATATCAAAGCTGGATGTGTTACCAGAAGTCATATCGCTGACTGCTTTGAACAAAGTCGTAATGCCCGCAATCACTTTTGCCAGAGGCAGCGGAATATAATCGTCCCACTGGTTTACGGCGTTGTTAAATGTATCGCTCAAAGACAATGCTGCTTTGGGAGAGGCTTCTATATCAGCTTCAGCCTCTATAGCGGCATCCTGGTCTTCCGCCGTTGCCTCCTCGTCACCAGCCAGCAAGTCATCCAGTCTGTCATTAGCGTAAGCCAAGGCAGGGGAAAGTGCGGCCATGGCTGGTGCGGATACGGCTACCTCGGTTACGCCGGCTCTTAATGCGCCTTTGCCTGCGGCTCCAAGCGCAACTCTGCCTCCAAGCATTGCTGCCGTGCCTCCGCCAGCCGTAAATGCGCCAGCAACAACGCTGGCCCCTAAGAAACCGATGTTGAATAGATTTTCATTAGAATTCCAAGGCTCTTTGGTGTTGTAAAGGCCGTTATCGACCACCCACATGGCGCGGTTGCGAATAGAGCTCAGAAAGCCGCCCTTTTCCTCTACGCTGGTTGTTTCGATTGCCATGGGTTCCTCTCAACCGCTTCAAATTACATCTAACATATAGCGGTATTACGTTAACTTACCCCTAAGATAGCAAAGATAATCCGGCGATCTCAAATCAGGGTAGAAAATCATTTTATTTTAAGGGGTTAGGCGGTTTTGGCGTTTTTGCTTCGGGCTTCAAAACCGATTCTGTCCCTGTTTGAACGGCCTGTTTTTATGTATTTTGGCCGTTTATTTATGCTTTCTGCCTCTTTGCGGCCCGTTTATGTGTTTTCGGGCGGGAAAGGGCTGATTTTCCTTGGGTTCAGTATAGCGTAAACAGGGGCGAAAGTCACGAATTGGCGGGGGTTTGGCGGAAGATTCGCCAAATCATTGTTGTTTTTCAGTCTGTTGGCTTGGCCTTAATGCCTGAAATGCCGCATGCCGGTAAAGACCATGGCGAGGCCCGCATCGTCGGCGGCCTTGATAACGTCTTCGTCCTTGATGGAGCCGCCGGGCTGGATAATCGCGGTCGCGCCCGCCTCTGCCGCCGCCAGAAGCCCGTCGGGGAAGGGGAAGAACGCGTCGGAGGCCACGGCCATCGCCTCGCCTTTTGCGGGGGCGAGGCCGAATTCTTCCATCCTGAGCGCGGCGATGCGCGAGGAATCGCGGCGGTTCATCTGTCCCGCGCCGATGCCGACGGTGCGCCCGTCCTTGGCATAGACGATGGCGTTTGATTTGACGTGCTTGGCGACCTTGAAGGCGAAGAGCATGTCGTCAAGCTCTTCATCCGTCGGGGCGCGCCGCGTGACGATTTTCAAATCGTCTTTTGTGACGATGCCGTTATCCATGTCTTGTACCAACAATCCGCCGGCGACGGGTTTATAGGCGGTGCGGCGCGCGTCAATGGCGGGAAGGCCGCCGGCACGCAGGACGCGGAGATTTTTCTTTGACGAAAGGACGGTGAGCGCGGCTTCGTCAATCTCCGGCGCGATGATGACTTCGGAGAATATTTCGGTGATTTTTTCCGCCGTTGCGGCGTCGAGCGTGCGGTTCAACGCGATGATGCCGCCGAAAGCCGAAACCGGATCGCAGGCGAGGGCGCGTTCATAGGCTTCCAGCATCGCCCCGCCCGTCGCGACGCCGCACGGGTTGGCGTGCTTTATAATGGCGACGGCGGGATCCGCAAATTCGGCCACCAGTTCATAGGCCGCGTCGGTGTCGTTGATGTTGTTGTAGGACAGCTCCTTGCCTTGCAAAAGTTCCGCCGACGCCGCGCCGGGGCGGGATTCGGACGTTCTATAAAGGCTCGCCCGCTGATGCGGGTTTTCGCCGTAGCGCAAGGATTGTTTGAGCGTTCCGGCAAAGGCGATCTGGCGCGGGGCTTCGTCTTCCCGCGCGGCGAACCATCCGGCGATTGCGGAATCATAGGCGGCGGTGTGCGCAAAGGCGCGGGCGGCGAGCGTCTTGCGCAGGGCGAAGGAGGTCGCGCCGTCATTGGCCTTCATGTCCGCTATCACGGTTTCATAGTCCTGCGGATCGGTGACGATGGTGACGGAGGCGTGGTTCTTCGCCGCCGAGCGCACCATGGCGGGGCCGCCAATGTCGATATTCTCGATGCAGCTTTCATCGTCCGCGCCCCGCGCCACGGTTGCGGCGAAGGGGTAGAGATTGACGACGACAAGGTCGATGTCGCCGATGCCGTGTTCTTCTTGCGCGCGCTTATGTTCCGGATTGCCGCGCACCGATAAGATGCCGCCATGGATGGTTGGGTGCAGCGTTTTCACGCGCCCGTCCATCATTTCGGGAAAGCCCGTATGATCGGAAACGTCCCTGACCGCGACGCCGGAGTCTTTCAGCGCCTTTGCCGTGCCGCCTGTGGATAGGATTTCGACGCCCGCCTCCGCGAGCGCGGCGGCGAAGGCGGCAAGGCCGGATTTGTCGGAAACGGAAATCAGGGCGCGTTTGATTTTGACGGAAGGGCGCGCGGCGGAAGCCGAAGCGGGAGCGGGAGAAGCCATGGCATGATCTTTCACAGCGGGTTTTGTTAAGGTTCGTGACATGGGGGGCAGGGTACAGCCCGCATCCTTACGCGGCAAGCGTTTCCCGCACCGTTTTCAAAAGCGCGTCGCGATCGAATTTCGCCGTGAACCCCGTGAAGGCGGCTTTTTGCTTGTCGTCCCTGGGCGGGGCGGCGCTAAGGGCCACGAGCGGCACGTCGCGCCACGCGCTGGAGGCCGCGCGGATTTTGCGGGCAAATTCAAACCCGTTCATCTGCGGCATCTCTATATCGCTGAGGATGATGTTAAATTGCGCGCCTTTTTCGCGCATTTTGAGCGCCTGAAGCGGGCTTTCAAGCGCCGTGACCTCGTAGCCCGCATCGCTGAGGACGGGCGTCAGCATATTGCGGAAGAAGGGGCTGTCGTCAATCAGCAGGATTTTGGCGGGGCCGTTGCCGGCGGTTTGTTTTGCGGCGGCGGTTTCCCCGCCCGCCCTTGCGCCGGTATCGGGGGCGGTTCCGGCTTTGGTTTCAGCTTCTGCGGCGGCTTCTGCTTCTGCTTTTGCTTTTGCTCCTGCTCCGGCGCTGGGTTCGCCGCCGGCTTTGACGCCGGTTGCGGTTGCGGCTTCGGCGCCAGCCTGTTGCGGCGGCGGCGGCTTTGCCGCGGGGAAAATGTCTTTTGCGGCGGTGCGTTCCGCTCCATCCCAATCCGTTTCGGGCAGGTCATGCGGCACCTGCGGCGGCGGCATAAGGATAACGGATTCTGTTTCCTGATGCGGAAGGCCGTCATGGGGGTGGAGGGCGCTGGCGGGGGCGTTCTTGTCCGGCGCGGGCGGGGCGAGGGCCGGAAGCCCTTCCGAAGCGGCGATATTTTCGGCCAGTATTTCCTTGAAATCCGGCGCGGATAGGGGGGCCGGAGGCGGCAATATAATAACGTCGCCGGACGGGCTGTTTTCGGGAGAAGCCTTCTTGCCTGCCCCGTTGGCCGGGCTTGTTCCGGTGCCTTCAGGGTTTTCTGTGTTTCCGGCGGCTTTGTCCTGTGGGGGTGCCGTGGCCGTTTCAGGCCATTTGCGGCGGAGATAAGAGCGCAAGGCGCTTGCGGTTTTGGCCGCAAACCCGTTGCCGGGCGCAGTTTCACCCGGAAAAGGTGTCAGGACGTCGATGCGGCGCCCCTGATAGAGCGCGTGGCCCAAGAGAGCGCCATGTCCGGCTTCATTCGTATTTGTGTCGATTTTTGCCAAAGATATATCGACAATGTAGCTTGCTGCGACTGCGAGCGGTTGCGGCCGGCGTTTTGCGGGGCCGGAAGGCGGATCACACAGGACGATGAGCGTATATCGCCGCCCCTCAGGAAGCGGCTCTTCCCCGTCCAGTGTCACGATTTTCAGGCCGTGGGTTAATATTTCGCCATTTTCTCCCGTTTCTTCCAGCCTTTCTATATAATCGACCGGAATAGCCTTGAGATTGCCGTGGGTGCGGAAAAAGAGCAGTGCTGTTCCTTCCGCCAGGGGAATGGATTCATGGCGCGGCAGGGATGTTTTGGAAGCCGGAGCGTTTGAGGCGCTGGCGCTGCGTCTGTTTGCGACATAGTCGCTATGAGCGCCTGAGGTCAGAGCGGTGTCCTGATGCGGGAAGGGCTGTGGCAGGGTGCGGGGGGATTGCCCGATCCGCATATCCTCCGGCAATTCGATGATGATGCGCCCGTCCTGACAATAGGCGTTCAGGGGGATGCGCTCCAGCCCGCCGGATTCGCTGCCGGTATCGGTGCTGACGAGGATTGCGGGCAGGTTTACAGGCGGCCCGTTTGGGGAAGAGCCTGCGTAGGAACCTGCGTCCGCGGCGGGTTTTGCCGGAATGACAACGCCGTCCATAGCGCCGTCTATGGCACCGTTCATAGCGCCGTCCATGGGAAAGCGCGGCGGTTTGCGGACGGGGCGGCGTGCCGTGGCTGCGGTTTCCGCTGCCGCTGTCGGCGTTACCGCTGTTGCCATTGTCGTTGCCGCTGCCGCTGCCGCTGTTACTGCCGACTTTGCCGCGGCCTCTTCGCCGGAAGGCGCAATATCCGGCGGCGGGTAAAGGCGTGGGGGTGTGGAAACTATAGGCGTGAAAGCTATAGGCGCGGAAGATGCAGCTATGGGGGATGTGTGCGTGGAGGATTGGGGGTGAGCGCGGGAAGCCGGGGCCGGGTCTGCCGCCACCGCCGCCGCCGCTACTGCCATTGCCACCGGGGATGCCGGGCCGTTACTCTTCTGTCCGGTTCTTTGTCTGGATTCGCTTTGCTCTGGCGGGGTTTCTTCAATGGCGGCAATGAGTTCTTCGATGTTTTTATAGCGGGCCTTGAGTGCGGCTATGGGCGGCTCCGGCGCGGCGACTATTTTATCCTGCGGGTTTTCGTTTTCCTGAATGGTTTGATTGTCCCGCATATTTTCAATAGCGGCAGCGGTAGCGCGGGCTTCGGTTTCGAGCCGCTCCAGCCCCAGAAAAGCCGCGGCGTTGCGGATAAGATCCATCAGCCGGATGATCCGCCCGGCGCTTTTGGCATCATGCGGATTTTGTGCAAGGCGTGCCAAATCATCGCCGCAATGGTGCAGCCCGGTCTTGGCGGCGTTCACAAAATCGGCGAGGATTGCGTCCATTCCATGCTTTGCTGGTTTTTTGCCGGTTTATCCGGTGGTTGGTTTGCCTAGTTAAACAAAAAATACAAAGAAAGAAAAGCGTGTAGCGGGCAGGGGAACTCTTTAAGGAGGGTTTAAGGAAGGTGGAGCGGGGCCTTGGCCGTGATTGGGCGGCCCCGCTTTGACCGATTGTTACGCAGCGCCCGTCGCGGGGGGCGTTTCGGGCGCGTCTGAAGCGGCCGCAGGCGGGCACGCAGGCGGACAGTCAAGGATGAAGGACACGCGGTCTTCGCGCTTGTCCTTGATGGAGAGCTTATAGCCGTAATGGTCGGCTATCACCGAAATGGCATAAGGGTGGACAAGGCGCGGGTCGAGATCGTCCGCGGCGATTTCCTGTTTCAGCGCCTCTTCCACATTGTCGCGGAGAAGGACAGTGTCGCCTTCGGCAATGATAATCGTCTGGTCGCCTTCACCGGGCCGCACCGAAATATAGCCGCCCTTCACAAGACATTCCATCGCCAGCATCATGCCGCACATCAGCATCTTGCAATAGGCGTAGGGGAGCGGTTTAGGCCCCAGATTGCCATAGGGATCCCATGTCTGGGAGATTTTTCCATCCGCCGCGATAAGCTGTGAAAAGGCTTTTTGCACGTCTTCGGGTTTGATATTCGCGTCGCGCCCGCCGGAGCCGTAGGCGATGCGGAAGGCCATGAGCTTGGCGGAGGCTTGTGAGGCGCTATGGGAAATCAGGCCGAGCGCTTCGGCGCGCTGGTCTGGGTCGTTGCCCATTTCTTCCATGAATTCCACGCCGTTATTGATGGCCCCCACGGGGGAAACAAGGTCGTGGCAGATGCGCGAGGCCAGCAATTCGATGACGGAGGCGGCTTTGTTCTTGTTCGGCTCGGCCTGCGGCATGGAGGGTTGCGGTTGGGCGGTCGTCATGGGGGCGGGTTCCTTTTTGTCGTCTTTATCGTAATGAAAATAAATAATGCGCTTTATTGTGGGCGATTATTTGAATTTGTCCAGTATCTTACGGAGATGATTGCCGATTTCAGGGTCGGCGAGGCCGAAGGCGATGTTGGCTTCGATAAAGCCGAGCCGCGATCCGCAATCATAGCGCGTCCCGTCATAGCGCAGCCCGTGGAAGGGCTGTGTGCCGATCAGTTTCGCCATGGCGTCGGTGAGCTGGATTTCCCCGCCCGCGCCGCGCTCGAAAGAGGACAGGTGATCAAAGACTTGCGGCTGGAGGATATAGCGCCCGATGATGGACAGGGTGCTGGGCGCATCTTCGGGATCGGGTTTTTCGACCAATCCCTTGATGGAAACGAGTTTTCCGTCGTCGCGCTCTATATTGAGGATGCCGTATTTCGCGGTATCCGCGCGCTCTACATCCATGACGCCGACAAGATTGCCGCCGACGCTGTTATAGGTTTCGACCATCTGGGAAAGGCAGGGTTTACCGGCCAGCACGACATCATCCGGCAGCAGGATTGCGAAAGGTTCGTCCCCCACGAGTTTTTTCGCGCACCAGATGGCATGGCCGAGGCCGAGCGGTTTCGCCTGCCGCGTGGTGAAAAGGGCGTTGGCGGGCATTTCGCTTTGTAAAACAAGATCGAGCAGGTCTTTCTTGCCGCGCTGCTCCAGCGTTTCCATCAATTCGGGCTGGTAGTCGAAATGCTCTTCGAGCATTTCTTTCTTGCGGCCCGTGATGAAAATAAATTCCTCGATCCCCGCGGCGCGCGCTTCCTCGACCGCGTGCTGGATCAGCGGGCGGTCGCCGAGCGGGAGCATTTCCTTGGGCATGACTTTGGTGGCGGGGAGGAACCGCGTGCCGAGGCCCGCGACGGGAAAGACGGCCTTGCGAATAGGTTTGAAGCTGGAAGAGCCTTTATTCATGGCGTCCCTTATCGCACCCGCACAAGCCGGAGGCAAGGGCTTTGCTTTGTGGACGGGCGGGGCGGCGGCGGGGCGTGCCGCCGCCTCGTGAAAATCCTAGCGCTCCTTGCCGCCGAGGAGGATATCCCGCGCCGCGTTGATTTTTTGCGCCAGCCAGTCCGAGCCTTCCTGATCGGGATGGACTTTCCTTATCAGCCGCAAATGGGCCTCTTTTATCTCTTCGGGGCTTGCGCCGGATTCTAGGCCGAGAATGTCATAGGCTTCTTTGGCGCTGACCGGCAGGTCGGGATCGGCGGTGAGTTTCCGGTTCCGCAGGTAGGAAACCGCGATCGGCCAGAGCGCCATCAATATGGCGAGCGCCGCCGGAAGCCGCCCCGTGACGGCGAGAACCAGCGAGCCAAGCCCGACTCCGGCCGCGGCGAGGCTGAGAAAAAGCGTTTTGACCTGCCGCGCATCCGCCTTGAGCAAAAAGCGGTAAAGCCCGAAGACTCCGATCGCAAAACCGATGACAAGTATCACATAAGGCATGTTTCGGCCCTTTCCATTACGGCCAGTCTATCATACGATTCCCGGATGAGCAGTCCTACACTTACAATCACGGAAAAATTATCCCGCTTGCGCGCCGTCTTGAAGAAGGAGGGGGTGGGAGGCTTTTTGATCCCCCGCGCCGACGAATATCAGGGCGAATATATACCGGACAGCGCCAACAGGCTGCGCTGGATGTCGGGGTTTACCGGCTCTGCCGGAATCGCCGTGGTGCTGGCGGATAAGGCCGCCGTTTTAAGCGACGGGCGCTATACCATCCAGCTTGGCCGCGAAATCGATGCGGGGGTCTTTGAAACAGGGGACATCACGAAACAGTCCGCCGGTGAATGGATTGTCAAAAACGCGCCGGATGCGCTCATCGGCTATGACCCGAAACTCCACACGCCGCGCGAGATTGCGGCGTTTAAAGACAGGGGGATTGAGTTGAAACCTCTTTCGCGCAATCCCGTCGATGCGGTGTGGGAGGGCAGGCCGGAAGCGCCCGCTTCGCCGGTCGAAAATTTCCCGCTGGAATATGCGGGCCATATAGCGGCGGAAAAGCTGGAGGCCCTCGCCATGGCCCTGAAAGAAAGCAAGGCGGAGGCGGCGATTATTTCCCTGTCCGATTCCATCGCCTGGCTTTTGAATATCAGGGCGCGGGATATCGCGCATATTCCGGTCGCGCTTTCCTATGGCATTGCCTATGACGATGGCAGTTTCGACTGGTTCATTGACGAAAAGCGCGTCGGCGGCGATGTGCGGGAGGCGCTGGGGCGGGATGTCCGCATCCATCCGCCCGCGATGCTGGAGGAAAAGATCGCGGCCTTGAGGGGGAGGGCGGTTCTGCTCGACGAGCGCCGCGCCTCGGTGTGGTTCGCGGAGCGGCTCGACGCCGCGGGGGCGAAACGGATTGATGAAAAAGATCCGGTCATTCTTTTCAAGGCCCGCAAGAACAGGGCGGAGCAGGCGGCGATGCGGGCCGCGCATTTGCGCGACGGCGTGGCGGTCACGAAATTCCTGCACTGGTTCGCGCGGGAATCCGTCCGTGAAAAGCTCACGGAGCTTGATGTGGAGCAAAAGCTGGAAGCTTTCCGCAAAGAGGCGCCTGAATACCGCGAGGCGAGCTTTGACACGATTGCGGGGTTTGGCGCGAACGGCGCCATCGTCCATTACCGCGCGACGCCGGAAACCAATGCGCTGATCGAACGCTGGAATTTACTGCTGCTTGATTCCGGCGCGCAATATGCGGACGGGACGACGGATATCACGCGCACCATGGCGGTCGGCGCGCCGTCGGAAGAGATGCGGGAAAATTATACTGCCGTTCTGAAAGGCCATATTGCGGTTGCTTCGGCGCGGTTCCCCGAAGGCACGACGGGGGCGCAGATCGATGCGCTGGCCCGCGCGCCGTTATGGCAGCGCGGCCTTGATTACGCGCACGGCACGGGCCACGGCGTCGGATGCTATCTTTCGGTGCATGAGGAATCGGCGAGCATTTCCCCGCGCGGGCAGGAAGCCTTGCGCGCCGGCATGATTCTTTCCAACGAGCCGGGCTATTATAAAGAGGGCGCGTACGGCATCCGGCTTGAAAATCTCCTGCTGGTGCGCGAGGACGGGATCTGCGCCGCGACGGGGCGGAAAATGCTGTGCTTTGAAACGCTTACGCTTGCGCCGTTCGACAAGGCGCTGATCGTTCCAGAGCTTTTAAGCGCCGATGAGGCCTTTTGGCTTGCCAGCTATCACAAAGCGGTGTTTGCTGAATTGTCGCCGTATCTTGATGAAGAGGCGCGCGCATGGCTCGGAGAGCAGGTGGCCGCCGCGTAAAATTTATGCGTTGCTTTGTATAAGGGGGATGTTTCATGGGGACGCTGGCAAGCCATCCGGCAATCAGGACATCATTCGCCGCCGCCATTATCGCGCTGCAGACCGGCTATGTCGAGCCGTCCGAATATAGTGACGATTTCGATCCCGCCCTTTTGCCGCCGCCGAGTTCGACGCTGGTGCTTGGCGGGAAAACATCACCCATGAAGGGCTATGTGGGGATGCGCAGCCCTTTGGATCCCGCAAATGAAGTGATCGGTTTTTGCGAGAAATACCCGTTCGAATGTTTGCAGTTCGATCCTTTCCCCAAGACAATCACCTTGACGCCGCAGACCTACCAAACGATTCTTGCGATTAACCGGACGGTCAACGAACGCGTAAAGCCGGTGAACGATATTGATTCCGTTGGCCGCCATGAAGACTGGGATTATCCCGTCGATAATATCGGCGATTGTGAGGATTATGTGCTGGAAAAGCGCAGGCTTTTGATAGGGGCGGGGTTTCCGCGCTCCGCCGCGCTGCTGACGGTCGTGCGCAAACCGGACGGGGAGGGACATGCGGTTTTGACGCTGCGCACCGATCGCGGCGATTATATCCTTGATAATCTCGGCGTTATCAAGCCCGATGGAACCGATACCAGCCATATGATGAAAACCATCAGGGCAACGGACTATCAGTATATCAAGACCATCAGCCCCGTTTTCTCCTATAATTTCACCGCTGTCCGCGGCATTGTGCCGCCGCGCGATGTCGCGGTGACGGCGAGCGCGGAGCCTTTGCCGGCGGCGCCATAGAGAGGGCGGGCGGGGGCAGGCGAGGGGCAGGCGAGGGAGAGGAAAGAGTGTGAAGGCTTTGGAATTTTTTGGCCCTCCGCCAGGCCCTTCCTTCCGATCTTCACGGGCTTTTAAGGTTTTTCCGCTATAAATCGGGGTATGAGCAGGCTCAGGAAATTCGCCCACGTCTTTTCGCATGCCAGCATTGCGGCGGTGGTTTATGGCGCGGTGGGCAGTCATGACGTGCCGGAACCGGATGCGGACGGGCTAAGCGTCGATGCTATTATCGCGCAGGGTCTTGCCGCGCCCTTGCCGGCTTCGCCGCAGTTCCTTGGCACCCATTCAAAATTTTTCATGCAGTTTGTTGCCGTGTCCGGCGAGCCGGTCAGCCAGCCCATCGGTCATCATGATTTTTGCAAACGCCTTCCCGAAGAATGCGCGCCGATCTTTGAAAACAGCGAGGCTGTCATTCTAGACGACAGGCTTATGGTCGATTTGCACTGGGCTAACAAAGAAATTAACGAGCGTTACGAACCCGCATCGGATGCGGCCATGTATGTGTTTGATGAATATTGGACATATCCCGAAAGCCGCGCCGATTGCGAGGATTATGCCTTGCAAAAACGCAAGGAGCTGCATGAAAATCTCGGCATTCCCCTGAACGCCATGTCGCTTGTCGTCGTGAGGAATAAAGACGGCGAGGGGCACGCTATCCTTGCGGTGCGTACGGACGCTGGCGATCTTATCCTCGATAACCTGACCGATCAGGTGCTTTACCCGTTCCAGACCGGCTATGAATTTTTAAAGGCGACGTCGTTCCAGAGCTTTGCCGCGTGGCAGGAAATCATGCCCGTCAAACATATTGCGGACTGGAAGGAGGGCGAAGGTAAGGGCGCCTTGATCGATGATCCCGCCGAGGCCGGATTGCCGGACGCCTATACACCGCCCGCCCGGACGCTCGCCGCCCTGCCCGACGGCAAGGATGGCCGCCCCATCCCCATTCCGCTCTTCCGGCCATAAAACAAAACCGCCCTTAAGCGGGCGGTTTCGAGGTCTTTATGTTTGCCTTTACAAGCGGCGATGGACGCGCATCAGTCGCGGTCTTTACGCTTGCGCTCAACTTTTCTCCAACGGCGCACGGCTTCGGACTTTTCACGCTTCTTCTTCTCGGAAGGCTTTTCAAAGTCGCGGCGCAGTTTCATTTCACGGAAAATTCCCTCGCGCTGCATTTTCTTTTTCAAAACGCGCAGGGCCTGTTCGACGTTATTGTCGCGAACACTGACGAGTACCAAACTAAATCACCTCTTTCCTTTTAAAACCCCAATGGGTAGGCTGTTCCTAAAGCTAATCCTTCGGAAATGCAAGCCTTAAAAATGCGCTATCGGATTGATTATACATGTAAATCGGGGTTGGTTCAAGGAGCGGCGCTGTCCGCCTTCCTGTTTTTCCTTTTGATTCAGCCTGTTATGGCGCAACCGGGCGCGCCCGTCACGCCGGAGCCGCCGAGCGCCGTGCGGGCCGGTGAAACCGCACGCGGCAGCCGGATTATGGTCGTCGCGGCCCATCCCGAAGCCGTACGGGCGGGGGAGGAAATCCTGCGATCGGGCGGCAGCGCCGCCGACGCCGCCGTTGCCGTCCAGCTCGTCCTCGGCCTTGTGGAGCCGCAATCGTCGGGGCTTGGCGGGGGCGGGTTTGCGCTTTATTACGACGCCGCCCGCAATGTCGTGCATACATTCGATGGCCGCGAAACGGCCCCCGCATCCGCCGGAAAATACCTGTTCCGCGGCGAGGACGGGAAGCCGATGGATTTTTACGATGCCGCCGTCGGCGGGCGGGCAGTGGGCGTGCCGGGCATGCCTGCGCTTTTGGCGATGATCCATCGGCGCTTCGGCGCGCGCCCGTGGCGGGATTTGTTTTCGCGCGCGGTTTATCTGGCCGAGAACGGGTTTGAGGTCACGCCGCGCCTCCATGACCTTATCGTCCATGATCATTTGCGCCTTAAAAACTTTATTGATACCAAGCTTTATTATTTCCCCGATGCCAGCACGCCGGTCAGCGTGGGCGACAAGCTTGTGAACAAGGATTACGGGCGGACATTACGCGCTCTGGCCACAGGCGGCGCGCCGGTTTTTTATAACGGCATCATCGCGGAGAAAATCGTCAAGGCGGTGCGCGAGGACAAGGCCAATCCGGGATTGCTTTCCCTGGAAGACTTCAAGAATTACAAGGCCATCGAGCGCAAGACCGTTTGCGGCACCTACCGGCTTTATATGATCTGCACGGCGGGAGAGCCGTCTTCGGGCGGGCTGATGCTTCTGGCGGCGCTCGGCATGCTGGAAAGTTTCAACCTTGCCGCGACGGGGCCGGAAAGCGCCCGGAGCTGGCATTATATCGGTGAGGCCAGCCGCCTTGCCTTTGCCGACCGCAATTATTACATGGCCGATCCGCATTTCGTGCAGTCGCCGGGCGAGCGTTTGATCGATAAAAATTATTTGCGTTCCCGCGCCGCGCTTATCGGCAAGGACGCGCCGATGAAGGAGGCCCGCCACGGTGTGCCGCCGGGATGGACCGCAGCGCGGCAAAACAAGGCCGAACCCGTTTACCCGAAACCGCCCGGCACGACGCATTTCACGATCGTTGACGGGCGCGGGAATATTATTTCCATGACGTCGAGCGTCGAGGATATGTTCGGGTCGCGGATGATGGTCGAAGGATTCATGCTGAACAACCAGCTGACCGATTTTTCCTTTACGCCCGAAGAAAACGGACGGCCCGTCGCGAACCGTGTCGAGGGCGGAAAGAGGCCGCGCTCTACCATGACGCCGGTCATCATGTTCGCGCCGGACGGGCGGCCCGCCCTTGCCATCGGCTCTGCGGGCGGGAGTGCGATTATGGGCTATGTGCTTCAACGCATCGTTGCGATCGTCGATTGGGGGCAGGACATCGAAACGGCGCTGAAGGCCCCCAATATCGTCAATCGCGGCGGCGCGTTCGAGCTGGAAGCGGCGGCGGGCAACATCATCGAGCCGTTGGAGAAGATGGGGCATCCGGTCAAGGTGTCGCCGCTCAATAGCGGCCTCAGCGCCGTATATTTTAAAGACGGCGTCATGACGGGCGCCGCAGACCCGCGCCGTGAAGGTACGGCGGCGGGATTTTAGGAAGCTTGAAAAGGATTGACGGGACATGGAAAAACCGGGCGTTTTTGAAATAACGAAACAGAGCGTCGATCTTTTTAAAGAGAATAAGGATCTTTTCCGCAGGCGCATCGCCGCCTTGCTGCCCTTTGCTCTCATCCTGATCGGCGCGGCGCAGGCGGGGGCGATAACGGGGCAATTCTGGCTCCAGCTCTGCGCGCTTGTCCCGATGATTTATTTGCAATCTTTTTTCAGTCTTGCATGGTTCCGGCTCGCCCTGCATGGCCGCGATGGCGGTGAAGGATTTTCATTCCTGAAACCCGCAAAGGCGGACTGGGCCTTTATTTTCAGCTTTACCGGCCTTGCGCTGGCGCCCGCCCTTCCGGCGCTTTTATTCATGGCGGCTATTTTCTTTTTGCGCGGGCAGGGAGTGAGCGCGGATTTCGCGGCCTATCTTCCGTTTATTCGCATCGTGATGGCGCTGTTTTTTATCGCGGCGCTACAGATGATATTCCTTCTTCCCGCCAGGGCGGCGGGGGCGGGTATTTCCCTTGCGGCCTTATGGCGGCTGTCGCGCGGATTGCGGTTGAAAATGGCCGGCGGGTTTTTGATTTTCCTGCTGCTCCTCATCCTCGCCTTTTACATCTATAGCGGGCTTATCGGCGTTGTCGCCCTGACGGTGGGGGAGGCCGCCATGCCGGAAGGATGGGGGCTGACTTTCATTGCGACGGTGCTTGCGGCGCCGGTTTTTATCGGCGTCCTCGCCTTTATCGCGCTGGTGAGCGGGATGATTGCGCGGGCCTATGAATGGGCGCTCGCCAACCGGCCGGTGCAAGGATAGGCCGTCCGTTTTTTGAAAATCGGCCTAGGCCGCGAGCGCGGCTTTGCGCGGCTTTAAATTCAGGGCGGCGTCGATGAGCGTCTTGGTGTAATCCTGCTGCGGCGATTCAAAGATTTGCGCGGCGGGGCCGGATTCGACGACTTTTCCATGGCGCATCACGATGAGATCATGGGCCATGGCGCGGACGACGCGCAGATCGTGGCTGATGAAAAGATAGGCGAGATTGTGGCGCGCCTGTAATTCCCGCAAGAGATCGACGATTTGCGACTGGACGGATACGTCGAGCGCGGAAGTCGGTTCGTCCAGCACGACGAATTTCGGCTCCAGCACCATGGCGCGGGCGATGGCGATGCGCTGGCGCTGGCCGCCGGAAAATTCATGCGGATAGCGGTGGCGCGTTTCGGGTTTGAGATGGACGTCGTTCAGCGCCTTTACGACGAGATCGTCCCGTTCTTGCGCGGTGAGGTTTTTGCGGTGGACTTTCAGGCCCTCGCCGATAATTTCGGCAACGCTCATGCGCGGGGAGAGGGAGCCGAAGGGATCCTGAAAGACAATCTGCATATCCTGCCGCAGCGGCGTCATTTCCTTGCGCGTGCGGGCGGAGATGTCCTTGCCGTCAAAGAGGATCGAGCCTTGCCCGTTCAATAGCCGGAGCAGCGCGAAGCCGAGCGTCGATTTCCCCGATCCGCTCTCGCCGACGATGCCGACCGTGTGGCCGGCGCGCACCGCAACGTCGATGCCGTCCACGGCCTTGACGACGTCCGTCACCTTGCCGAGAAAGCTTTTCTTGCGCGGGAAATGGACGCGCATGGTTTCGGCGCGCAGGATAAGGGGCGCATTTTCAGGGGGGGGCGGCGCCGTGCCGCGCGGCTGGGCGTTCAGCAGCATCTTGCTGTATTCATGGGCGGGGGCCGCAAAGATTTGCGCCGCCGGGGCTTGTTCGACAATCTCGCCGTTTTTCATGACGCAGACATGATCCGCGAATTTTTCGACGATGGAGAGATCGTGCGTGATCAGCAGCATCGCCATGTTCAGGTCTTTTTGCAGCTTTTTCAAAAGATCGAGGATTTCCGCCTGTACCGTCACGTCGAGCGCCGTCGTCGGCTCGTCCGCGATGAGGAGTTCGGGATTGTTGGCAAGCGCCATGGCGATCATGACGCGTTGGCGCTGGCCGCCGGAAAGTTCGTGCGGATAAGCGCCGAGCCGCTCTTTCAGCATCGGGAGCTGCACCATGTCGAGCAGTTCCAGAACGCGCTTTTTGGCCTGCGCGTCGTTCATTTTCTGGTGGAGCTTCAGCACCTCGCCGATTTGCCGTTCGATGGAATGAAGCGGGTTGAGCGCCGTCATCGGTTCCTGGAAAATCATGCTGATTTGCGCGCCGCGGATGGTGCGCATGAAGACGTCGTTTTTGCCGATCAGCTCGTCTTTTTCTTCAAAGAGGATGGACGACCCCGCCGGATGGGAGGCGAGCGGGTAGGGCAAAAGCTGCATGATGGACAGGGCCGTGATGGATTTCCCCGATCCGCTTTCGCCGACAAGTGCGAGCGTCTGGCCGCGATCGAGGCTGAAGGACACATTCCGCACCGCGTGGAACGTCCCGTCGGTCGTCCTGAAATCAATGGAAAGGTTGCGAACGTCGAGAAGTCTTTCAGCCATGCGTTTTTTTGTAGCTTATATAGAGGGAAAGCGTAAGGGAGAAGTCGTGTTTTTCCCAAGATTAGCGGCGTGCATGGTTTTATTCAGCAACCGAAAGACAGGACGCAGGCGACGGGGAAGGATTCTTCCTCCGCATTGCAGAGGGCTTCGCGCATGGGGTTTCGGGCGGCGGGGGCCGCTCCATGTTCAAGGGCGAGGGAGAAATCGGCAGCCAGCTTGCGGGCGCGGTCGGCGGGAAGGGGGCCGGCTCCTATCGCTGCGCGGTCTTGGAGGGGGATTGCGGGACGGGGGCGCTCTGCGGAAATGCCGTAACTATCTGTTTTTATATTAAAATCATTATTGTTCATGGTTATTCCTCTTTTGCCGTTTGAAATGGCCTGATTGAGAATGATTATCATTTAGCTTTTGTTTGCACAAGGAACAAGGCGCAAGATAAGGGCCATGCCGGTTTATCTTGCGGGCAGGGAAGGGCGTGGAAGAATGCAAGCCATGGCTAAGGCCGGGGCCGGGCTGGAAGTGCGGCGGCGGGGGTAAATCTATCTTTGCGGATCGTCAAGGGTTTTGCGGCTATTGTCCCGTTGCCTGAAGCTGGCATTGACTTCCGCGCCGAAGAGGATGGTCAGCGCGTTGAGCCAGAACCAGAGGAGCAGGACGGCGACCGCGCCGAGCGACCCGTATGTTTCGTTATAGCGCCCGAAATTGGAAACGAAGAGGGAGAAGAGCGACGACCCGCCGAGCCAGAAGAGCGTGGCAATGACGGCGCCCCAGCTCATCCACCGCCATTGCGGCTGTTTATGCGCGGGCGCGATGTAATAGACAATCTGGATGCCGAGCATGGCGGAGAGCATCAAAAGCGGCCAGCGCAATGTAAGCAGCGGCGCGGTAATATAGTCCGGCAGGTGGATGATATTGAAGAAGGCCGGAAGGAACGCGATGAGGCTCAGCGAAAACAGCAAATACAGCATCATGCCGAAAGTCAGCAGGAAGGCGGTCGAGTTCAGCACGACGATATTGCGGGTTTCGCGCACGTTATAGGCGATGTTCAGCCCCTTGATCAGCGCGTGGATGCCCTTCGTCGTCGTATAGAGGGCCAGCAGGATACCGACGATAAAACCGAGTCCCAAAGCCGTCTGGCTCGTCGCCGCGATGGAGCGCGCCTGATCGGAGAGGATTTTGAGCGATTCCGGCGGCAGGAAATTTTCGAGGTTGGAAAGCTGCTGGGTGATGAAATTCGGATCGGAAAACAGGCCGTAGAGCGAGATCATCGCGGCGAGCGCCGGAAAGGCCGCCATGAAACAATAAAAGGCAACGCCGGCGGCGAGCAGGCCGATATAATCATCCTCGATATTCTGGTACAGGCGCAAAAGATATTGTGCAGCCGGATGGTTTATGCATTTTTTGATAAATTCCATGCGCCTGACTATATATCATGGCGCAGGCAGCCGCAAAGCGGTGAATGCGGGGTCTGGATAAAAAGGCGGTGTGGAAAAGGGAGGGGGCGAAGGGAAGGAGCGAAGGAAGGGGTAAAGGGAAAACGGCTCCGGCCTCTTTTACTCCGGCTTCTCCCATTCCGGCCTTCCTTGTCCTAATTCTCGGACAAGGTCTTCCTGAGGATGGAGAGCCCTTCCTTCGCCTGTTTTTCGGTCAGGATGAGGGGCGGGACGAAGCGCAGGGCGTTCTCGCCGCAGGACAGGGCGATGAGGCCGTTTTTCAAAAGTTTTTTGACGACATCCTTGACCGGCCCGCCATTATAGTCGGCGGCGATCATCATGCCGACGCCGCGCACGTTGGAAATAAGGTTGCTTTCGCGCGCGATTTCCTCCAGCCCGTCTTTCAGAACCGTGCCGACCTTATCGACATTTTCGAGGAAGCCGGGGCGGAGAAGTTCCTTGATGACGGTCGTGACCGCGGCGCAGGCCAGCGGGTTGCCGCCATAGGTGGAGCCGTGGCTACCGTTCGTAATGTGGGAGGTGAATTTCTTCTTGCCCATAAAGGCCCCGACAGGGAATCCCGCGCCAAGCCCCTTGGCGAGGCAGATAAGATCGGGGACGACGTCGTAAAGCTCATAGGCGAAGATGGTTCCCGTCCTTCCCATGCCGCACTGGACTTCGTCGAAGATAAGCGCGGCGTCATACTGGTCGCACAGGGCGCGCAGCCCTTCGAGGAAGTCTTTCGTGGCGGGGATGATCCCGCCTTCGCCCATGACGGGTTCGACGATAATAGCCGCCATGTTCGGCCCCGCCAGACGGGCGACGCTTTCAAGATCGTTGAAGAGGGCCTCGTGCGTGCCGGGGAGCAGCGGCTCGAACCCTTCGCGGTATTGGCGCTGGCCGTTGACGGAAAGCGCGCCCATGGTGCGCCCGTGGAAAGAATTTTTCACATAGATGATTTCATAGGCGTCCTTGCCTTTGACTTCCGCCGCGCGCTTGCGGGCGGTTTTCAGCGCGCCTTCCACGGCCTCCGCGCCTGTCGAGCAGAAAAAGACCTGTTCGAATTCGCTGACAGACAGGATTGTTTCGGCGGCTTCGAGGCGCACGGGATCGGCGACGTAACACAGGCCCATATGAAGCTTGTCGATTTGTTTCTTGAGGGCCTTGGTATAGCGCGGGTGGGCGTAGCCGAGTGCGTTCACGGCGATCCCGGCGCCAAAATCAAGATACTCCTTCCCGTCCGTGTCATAAAGATGGACGCCCTTTCCTTTGGCGAACTGCACCGGCCAGAAACCATAGACATTGATGAGAATATCATTTGCCTGTTCGAGAAAGTCGCTGTTTGCCATGGGGGTTCTCCTGCTACGGTGGTTTTGCCTAAACTATTCTATTTTAAGCCATTTCAGGCAAAGAAACCACCCCTGACGGATAATGACCACCCGCAGGGGCGTCTTTAGATTAAAAGCCTGTAATAGGTTTTCGCATAGGCTTTGTGCGGGTCGAAACCATGGGCGAAAGCGCTGTATCCCGCGGCCTTGAAGGCTTTGCTGCTTTGCAAATTATCGTCGGCGATGGCGGAGATAATTTGCGTCATGTTATTTTGCTCCGCCACATAATGGGCGGCGTCCAGCAGCAATCCGGCAATGCCGTTCCCCCTGAGGGCGGGCGCGACGCAGACGCTTTGCGCGATGGCGGTCACGGATTTTTCATGGTCGCCTATCGGATAGCCCGTGATGTTTTTTACGGCGTCATGGTTCTTTAAAAAACTGATCAGGCAGCCTCCGGCAAGGGCGCCGGTTTCATCTTTTACGCCAATCAGCGGCATTCTTTCGCCGAAATGATGTTTGAGGTCGGCGGCGGTGCGGGGCTTGATGTGATAGTCTTTTTCAAGCGCCGCACGGATGGATTGCTGTAGGGCGATGAAGGCCGGAATATCCGCGGCCCCCAGAAAAGCCACGGTTAATTTAAGCGCGGGCTTGACGGCGGCGCAGGGGGCTTGCGGCGTATGGATTCCCGCCGGATGGGCGGGGGCGTGCTGTGAGAAGCTGTCGGATAACATTGATGGCCTTCCTTGGCGGTCATATTGTCTTTGCGTTATGCGTGCGAAAAAGAGGTGGAAGCCCGTATCCATCCTTTGAACAAGGAGGGCTCCGGTGACCGCTAACGCTGGAAGGCTTATCGTTTTTATTGTGTGATGAATGGCATCACGTCCGAACCTGAACCACGCGGGCGGTCAGATCGTACGTCGTCGGGAAGGGGTGACGGTATGGAATATCAATTGTGCCATGGCCTGAATATATACGTAAAAATTGCGGCGGCGCAAGATGAATTTTAAAGGGGCCAGTATTTTCCGGCCCTGTTTTTAAGGCCCTTCCGGTTATTCTTCCAACTTCAGGGCGGCTTCGGCCAGCCGCGCCCAATATTCAATGCCGAGCGGCAGGATGGCGTCGTTGAAATCATAGCCCGCATTATGAAGCCCTTTATTATGGGGGGATTCGGGTGCGTCCGGCTCGCCCTGTCCCATCCAGATATAGCATCCGGGGACTTGCTGGAGCATCGCTCCGAAATCTTCCGCGCCCATGCATGGCTCGACGGCGTCGTTGACGTTTTCTTCCCCGACAAGCTGGCGCGCGATGTCCGCGCAAAAGGCGCTTTCGGCGGCGCTGTTGATGGTCGGGTCATAGCCGTCATTGACGCGCAGCTCGCAGGCGCATCCAAAGGCGGAGGCGATGGCGGCGGGAATTTCGCGCAGGCGCTTTTCAATATAGGCGCGGGTTTCGACGCGGAAGGCGCGGTAGGTTCCGCTCAGCACGGCTTGGTCGGGGATGACGTTGAACGCGCCCGTTCCGGCATTGAAATTGGTGATGGAAAGCACCGCCTGATCGACCGGATCGATCTGGCGCGCCACAAGCGTTTGCAGGGCGGTGACGATATGCGACGCGGCGACGATGGGATCTGTGTTGAAGTGGGGCAGGGCCGCGTGGCCGCCTTTGCCCGTGACGGTGATGTCGAAAGAATCGGAGGACGCCATGATAGGGCCGGGGCGCAGGCCGATCGTGCCGCGTTTCATTGCGGGCCAGTTATGCATGCCGAAAACGGCGTTCATCGGAAAATGTTTAAACAGGCCATCCTCTATCATGCGGATGGCGCCGCCGCCGCCTTCTTCGGCGGGCTGGAAAATAAGATGGACTTTGCCGTTGAAATTGCGGGTCGCGGCAAGATATTTCGCGGCGCCCAAAAGCATCGCCGTGTGGCCGTCATGCCCGCAACCATGCATTTTGCCTGGAATTTTCGACGCCCAAGGCTGGCCCGATTGTTCGGTCATGGAAAGCGCGTCCATATCGGCGCGCAGGCCGATAGCCTTGCCGCTATCGGTCTTCTGGCCTTCGATGGTCGCGACAAGGCCGGTTTGCGCAAACCCCGTCTTAAAGGGGATGCCCCATTCGGTCAGCTTCTTTTGCACCAGTTCCGAGGCGAATATTTCCTCATAGGCGGTTTGCGGGTTCTGGTGGAGTTCGCGGCGGCAGGCGGCGATCTCGTCCTTCATGGCGGTGATGGAATTGATTTTGCTCATAAGGAAATTCTAGGCAAGCGGCAGGTGAAATACAAGTCCCGTGGCCGCTGTTAAAAGCGCGGTCTTTATGCTAACCTGCCTTCGGGTGCGCCTTGCTGCGGCGCGTTTTTCTTATTGGGTGTGGTTTTTAGTGCATCACTGTTTTCCTGTTGCTACGGCTTTAAAAGAGTCATTTAAAGGGGGCTATGGCGGCGTCCCGTTCCGTGCCGATCTGGGGGCGGGGCTGGTGGTTTCGCTGGTGGCCCTGCCGCTCGCCATGGCCCTGTCTGTCGCTGTCGGCCTCCCGCCCCAGCACGGGCTTTATACCGCGATTATTGCCGGTATTGTGACGGCGCTTTTGGGCGGATCGCGGTTTCAGGTCAGCGGCCCTACCGCGGCCTTTGTCGCCATCCTCGTCCCTATTATCGCGCAATACGGGCTGGAGGGGCTTATTCTTTGCCAGCTTATGGCGGGCGTTTTGCTCATCCTGCTCGGGCTGTTGCGGTTCGGGAAATTCATCCGGCTTGTGCCCTATGCGGTGACGACGGGGTTTACGGCGGGGATTGCGATCGTTATTGCAACGCTCGCGCTCAATGATTTTCTGGGCCTGAATATCGACGATCCCGGCGATCGTTACTGGACGAAGGTCGGGACGATTTTCTCCAGCCTTGCGCAGGCGACGCCGCAGGAAGCGGTCATCGGCATTTTGTCGCTTGTGATTATGATCGTCTGCCCGCGCATTACAAAGCGTTTGCCGGCGGCCGTCATGGGGATTGGCGCGGGGACAATCCTTGGGGTTGTGGCTGTAAAGGCCGGGTTGCCAGTCGAAACGATAGCCACGCGGTTTTCTTATACGGCATCCGATGGAACGGTGGGCGCGGGCATACCGCCGTCCCTGCCGCAATTCCATCTTCCGGCCATGATTGACCTGACGCCGCTTCTTATCCCCGCCGTGACGGTTGCCTTGCTGGCGGCGCTTGAATCCCTGTTGTCGGCGGCGGTTGCGGATAATGTGACCGGTACGGAACATGACCCGGATGCGGAGCTGGTGGGGATCGGTTTCGGCAACCTCCTGACCGGGTTCTTCGCCGGCATTCCGGCGACGGGGGCGCTGGCCCGCACTGCCACCAATATCCATGCGGGGGCGCAAACGCCGATGGCGGCGGTTTATCACGCTCTCTTCCTGCTCGCCTTTATGATGGCCCTTGCGCCTTATATAAGCGCTATACCGATGGCGGCGCTGGCGGCGCTGCTTCTCAGCGTCGCATGGAGGATGGCGCACGCGCATCTGGTCGTCAAAATCATCCGCCAGAAAAACTATCGCGATACGATGCTGGTGCTTGTGACGCTCGTACTGACGGTTATTTTCGATATGGTTGTCGGCGTCGGCGTTGGATTGGCGCTCGCCTATATCTGCCATGTCTGGGAAAAGCGGCGCGAAAGAGGCGGAGGCGGTAAAACCGCCGCCTGACATGCTTCTTCTCTTCTACAGGCTGGTTTTGCGCGGGTCGAAGGCGTCGCGTACGGCTTCACCGATAAAGGTCAGGAGCGTGAGCATGAAGGCCAGCGTCACGAAAGCCGAAATGCCGAGCCACGGCGCCTGAAGATTATTCTTCCCTTGCGAAAGCAGTTCGCCGAGCGAGGCGGAACCCGGCGGCAGGCCGAGGCCGAGAAAGTCGAGCGAGGTCAGCGCCGTGATGGAGCCCGTCAGGATAAAGGGCATCATGGTCATGGTTGCGACCATGGCGTTGGGCAGCACGTGGCGGAACATGATGAGCCTGTTGGAAACGCCGAGCGCGTTGGCCGCCCGCACATAATCGAGATTGCGGGCGCGCAAAAATTCGGCGCGCACGACATCGACGAGGCTCACCCACGAAAAGAGCAGGAGGATAAGCAGCAGCGTCCAGAATCCCGGTACGAACATCGCCGAAAAGATGATGAGGATATAAAGCGAGGGCAGGGACGACCAGACCTCTATCACGCGCTGCATGGTAAGGTCGAGCTTGCCGCCGTAATAGCCTTGCAAGGCCCCCGCCGTGACGCCGATGACGGAGCTTATGACCGTCAGGACAAGGCCGAACAGGATGGAAAGGCGGAAGCCGTAAATGACCCGCGCCGCGACATCGCGCCCCTGATCGTCCGTGCCGAGGATATTGGCGCCCGTGGGCCGCGAGGGGGCGGGTTCGGTCAGGTCATAGGAAATCGTGTCATAGGAAAAACGGATGGGCGGCCAGATCATCCAGCCTTTTTCATTGATAAGATCCTGCACGAACGGATCGCGGTAATCGGTGGCGGTTTCGAAATCCCCGCCAAAGGTGGTTTCGGGGTAATCTTTCAGGACGGGCGCGTAAAGGCCGCCGTCATAGGAAAGGAGGATGGGTTTATCGTTCGCGATCGTTTCCGCAAACAGGCAAGCCAGCATCAGGACGATGAAAATCCAGAAGGAATAATAACCGCGCTTGTTCGCCCTGAACTGGGCGAGGCGTCTGTGTGTGAGCGGCGATAAGGTCATGCGGCATTCTAACCATGAACCCGCGGGACATGAAGGGGTTTTGTCTTTATATCCCTAAAGAAAAGCGGGGGCGGGCTTTAGAATGTTTGCGTCAGCGTCTGGTAGAAGCGGCGGGCTTCGATCTCCCGCGGGCAGTCGGAGCAGGGCTCTTCGAGGCGCTTTTCGAGCAGGGAAAGCTTTTCTTCCGAGGCCCGCGTGCCGATGCTGTGCAGATAGGCGTCGGTCAGGCGGACGATTTCCCTTGCAGGGTCTTCGGCGGTCTTGGTGGCTGGCATTTTCTTTCTTCCCCCTTGGATGAAAATCAATGGACGGCGTAGGAGCCTGTGCCGGTCTTTTCCATGAGGCGCAGGCGCTTTTTCTGATCGTCGGAAAGCGCGTTGTCGTTGCCTGCGCGTACGGCCATGGCGGCGTTCAGCCGGGCTTGCGCGGCGGAAAGCTCTTCATTGGTGGAAATCAGGCTGGTGGACAGGAGATCTTGCAGCGCGCGTTCGGATTCCGGCGAGATATGGCCATCTTCCTTGATACGGTCGCGCAGGGCTTGCAGCTTTTCCTGTATGTCTTTCAAATCCATGGAATCAATCAACTTGTAGAAAACTGAGGCGAAACTACAGAAAATACAATATTCTGTCAAATGAAATTATTGGTTAAACCGTCCGCGCCTCGAAATCAATGCGCGGATCGACGGCGACATAGACGACGTCCCGCACCAATGTCATCACCAGCCCCATCAGGGAAAAGATATAAAGCGTCCCTAAAACAACGGGATAGTCGCGGTTGATGACGCTCTCATAGCCGAGCAGCCCCAGCCCGTCGAGCGAGAAGATAACCTCGATAAGGAGCGATCCGGTAAAGAAAATGGCAAGGAAGGCCGACGGGAACCCCGCAATGACGATCAGCATCGCGTTGCGGAAGACATGGCCGTGCAGCACCTGTTTTTCGGTCAGCCCCTTGGCCCGCGCGGTCAGGACGTAATGTTTGCCGATCTCGTCGAGGAAGGAGTTCTTGGTCAGCATGGTCAGGCCCGCGAAACCGGAAATGACCATGGCGCTGATGGGCAGAACCATATGCCACGCGTAATCGAGCGCGAGCCGCCACCATGACAGATCCTGCCAGTTGTCGGACACGATGCCGCGCAAGGGAAAGAGATCGAAATACCGCCCGCCCGCGAACAGGATGATAAGCAAAATCCCGAACATGAAAGACGGGACGGCATAGCCGATAAAGACCGCCGCCGATGTCCATACGTCGAATGCCTGTCCGTCCTTCACCGCCTTGCGGATGCCGAGCGGGATGGAGATAAGATAGATGATGAGCGTCGACCACAAGCCGAGCGAGATGGACACGGGCATTTTTTCAAGCACGAGATCGATGACCGAAACATCGCGGTAATAGCTTTCGCCGAGATCGAACATGGCGTAGTTTTTCACCATCAGGAAAAACCGTTCATAGGCCGGCTTGTCAAAGCCGTACATGCGTTCAAGCTCTGCGACGAATTCGGGATCGAGCCCTTGGGAGCCGCGGTATTTTCCGCCGTCCCCGCCGCCCCCGCCAATCGCCATATCGGCCCCCGCACCGCCGCCGCCGCCGAAACGGGCGGTCGCCTCGACACCGTGGCCTTGCAATTGCGCAATCATCCGCTCCACCGGCCCGCCGGGGACGAACTGGATGATGACGAACGATATGAACATGATCCCCAGAATGGTCGGGATCATCAAAAGCAGGCGGCGGAGAATGTAATTCAGCATAAGGGATATTTTACACAAGGGCCGCATCCATGCCAGCGAAAGCTGGCACGCCCCTTAAAGAACCCACCGGAATGGCTTGACTTGGGAAGGGCTTTCTATAACATTCTTGGCGAGGCCGGAAAGAAACGGCCTTGGGGCGTGATAACCCCTGCCAAAGGCGGTTTGTGTAACCGTTATTGCACTCCTCGACTCTCGGTCGGGGAGGCATCGGCGTATGTCCAGCCCCGCAAGGGGTAAAGGCCGACGCGGCCCCTCCTTTGGCGGGCTTATCAACTCCCCGATCATCAGAAGAGAAGGGGAGTTCCATGGCTGGAAGGTTTTTCACACGCCCGTTATCCATCTATAACCAGTCAGGCTCGGCGCTTGTCTTCATCCTTATCGCGGTCGCTTTGTTCGCGGCTCTGTCCTACGCCATGATGCGTGATGGCGGCACAGGCGCAGCGACCCGCACGATGAGCGACGCGCAGCTCAGGCTTGCCGCCGCTGAAATTATTTCCTATGGCGACGCCATCGCGCATGCGGTGCAGCGGATGCGGATCAATGGTTGCAGCGACCGGGAAATAGATTTTTCCGATCATGGCGGCGTAGCGAAAAACACGGCAGGGGAACCCGTGCCTTATAATAATCCCTATCGCCGGGAAGACGGATCATGCGGCATTTTTCACCCGAATGGCGGCAAGATTACGCCAAGGTTGATCGATGAAAAATATGCCTCCGATCCCGCCCTCGTGAACCCGACATGGTCGCACCCCCAAAGCCTGTGGTTGAGCGCTATGGGTGTAAAAGGCGTAGGAACGGAAGGGCCTGACGGGACGGATTTGGTTCTTTATGCGGGAAGGCTGCGCAAGGATGTGTGCCTGACGATAAATGACATGCTTCGCGTGTCCAATCCGTCCGGAAGCCCGCCCCATGAAGGCGGATATTGTTTAGGCGGCGGGCATAAATTTGAAGGCGAATATCCAGCCTGCGGCAATAATCCGATAGGTTATAGCGAGTCCGCGCTTGTGGGAAAGAGGGCGGGCTGCCGCCGTAGTGGCAATGCGTCAAGCGGGGCTGAACAATATAGCTTTTACCGCGTCCTGATCGCCCGTTAGACATCAGGAAACGGGCTTTACGTTCCATTCCTTGACTGTCCAGCGGTCATTGGAAAATTCAAGGATACAAACAGCGCCGGTGGAAATCTTTAAGGGGTGGTTTTGCGAGAAATCCCCGAAATCCCCCGTAATATGCGGCGCGAAGCGGGCGATGCCGTTCGAGGTTACGACAAGGGCGCAATCCTGTTCGTCCTCGACGAGATGGCGGGCGAAATCCTTCCAGTTCTGGATGCAGCTTTCGGGGTTGAAATTCCAGCTATCCGGCACTGTGGCGTTTTCGTCCCACGCCTTGATAGCGTCCGCGCCGATGCGGGCGATGACCTCGTCCTCTCTTTTATTTTCGTCGGGGCCGTAATCAATTTCGTTGAAAATTTCGAGCTGATAGACGGGTTCTGTATAGCCCGCTTCCTTCAGCGCCAGTTCCGCCGTTTCGATCGTGCGTTTGAGCTGCGAGGCGTAAACGGCTTCGGGATAAAGGCCGCGCTGTTTCAGCCATGCGCCGATGGCCCGCGCCTGTATGCGGCCTGTTTCGGTAAGCGGCAAATCGGTGCGCGCGCCGACGCGGCGGGGCGTTTCGCCTTTTTCAAACGTATTTCCATGGCGGGCGATGATTAAAATCGTCATAGTCTTTAGGTATAAGAAATAATGGTTCTTGTCCCTTTAAAAAAGCGCCTGATGCCCTAAATTCTAAAGCCTGATTGAAGAATAAGGAGAATTTTTATGAAATTTATTGATTTGCAGGGGCTGCAAATGCCCGCGCTTGGTTTTGGCACATGGAAATTGACGGGGCCGGACGCCGCGAAGGCAGTCGATTTTGCCCTGAACGAAGGTTATACCCATGTCGATACCGCGCAAATATACGAAAATGAAGCGGAGGTCGGGGACGGCATCGCGCAATCCGGCGTCACCCGCGACAAAATTTTCCTGACGACGAAAGTCTGGCGCGACCGTTTCGCCGAAAACCGCGTGATGGAATCGGTCGATGAATCCTTGAAAAAACTGAAGACGGACTATGTGGACTTGCTTCTCGTCCACTGGCCTTTCCCCGAAACGCCCGTCGCCAAAATGGTCGAAGAGGTAATGAAGGCCCTTGATGCCGGCAAGGCGAAACGCATCGGCGTCAGCAATTTCACGGTCGCGCAGACGGAAGAGGCGATCAAGGTTTCCGGCGGAAAGATATGCAACAACCAGGTCGAATATCACCCCTATCTTTCGCAAGAGCCTGTGCTTGAATGCGCCCGTGCGAACAAGATGGCCGTGACGGCCTATTCGCCCGTCGCGCGTGGCAAGGCGATTGGCGACGCTTCCTTAAAGGAAATCGGCCTGAAATACGGCAAGAGCGCGGGGCAGGTGACGCTGCGCTGGCTGGTGCAACAAGACAGTGTCGCCGCCATCCCGAAATCGGCGACGCCGGACAATATAAAAAACAACCTCAATATCTTTGATTTTGAATTGAGCGATGAGGATATGAAGAAAATCCACGCGCTGGCGTCACCTGCGGGCCGCCTCGTCAATCCCGACTGGGCGCCGCAATGGGATCAGGCGGCGTAAGATTATAGGGCGGATTATGTGGATTATACGGGGCCGCGCATCCGGTTCTGGATGCGCGTGATATAATCTTCTTCCTGTTTCCGCACCTTCCGGAAGGTTTCCAGCGGGCGGGAGCCGCATCTTAGCAGGATTTCGGTTTCTATCTCCCCGCGCGTTTCAAGGGAAAGGTCAGATTGAACCTTGCCCCAGAGGCGTTGCAGTTTGCCGGGTGTTATATCATCGTTCATCGCGCTGTGCCTGTCTTTAACAGGGCCTCCGCCCGTTTGACGTCTTCGGGGGAATCGATGCCGGCCTGCGCCATGCCCGCATCGACATCGATCGCCACGGTCTGGATCGCTATGCCGTTTTCGAGAAGCCGCAATTGTTCCAGCCCTTCGAGCTTTTCATAGTGGCCTTCGGAAAGGGTGACGAATTTTTTCAAGATGTCGAACCGGAAGCCATATAGGCCGATATGCTGGTACACGGGCGAGAATTTGTCGCGTTTGCGCAGATCGTCTTCCTTGCGGATTGCGGGAAGGATATTCTTTGAAAACCACAAGGCCCGGCCTTTCGGATCGATAACGCATGTCGTGCCGCTGAAAGGCGTCGTCTTTTTGCTTTCGCGCAGCGCGTCAAGCTCGTCCCAGCGCAGGCGGACGACGGGCGTTATCACTTCGGAATCCGGCGCGCCGATAAAGGTTTCAACTATCTTGAGCGGCGCCGCGACAGGGGTGAAGGGCGCGTCGCCCTGCAAGCCCAGAACGAAATCGAAATGGCCGCCCATCTGCTGCGCCGCTTCGAGGACGCGGTCGGAGCCGGTCTTGCAGTGGGCGGAGGTCATAACACATTCGATGCCGATTTCCTTACAGTGATCGGCGATGCGTTCGTCTTCGGTCGCAACGGCAACGGTTACGTTTTTCAATTTCTCTGCGGCGGCGTGCGCGATTGCGGCGACGCGCGAGAGCATGCTTTGCCCGCCAAGCTGGACGAGCGGTTTTCCGGGGAAGCGCGTCGAGGCGTATCGCGCGGGGATGATAATGGCCGTTTTCATGATGAAGCCATCTTACATGACTTCGCCTTTTTTAGAAATGGCCGATTTAAGGGAGATTTTCCTTTAATCCTGCCGCGCCCACCATGTGTCCGTCACCGCTGGCGTAAGCGGCGAGAGGGTTTCAGGCCGCACGATCTTGCGCCAATAGGCAAGGTTGAAATGGTCGGAATGCCAGTGCGGAATCACGTAATGGCCGGCGAGAAGGATACGATCGAGCGCACGCGTGTATGCAACAAGTTCGTCGCGATCGGCGGCGCGGATGATTTTTTCAATCAGGTCGTCGATGACCGGATCCTCGATGCCGATATAATTGCGCGAGCCTGCCATGCCGGCTTTTTCCGAACCCCAGAAATCGCGCTGTTCATTGCCCGGCGAACTTGATTGCCCGATCGGTAGAATCGTCATGTCGAAATCAAATTCGTTCATGAGGTTCAGATATTGCGCCGGATCGACGGTGCGAAAACTTGCTTCGACGCCGATACGCTTCAGGTTGGCGATAAAGGGGAGAACCCAGCGTTCGAACATCGGGTTGGAATCAATGATCTGGAAGGAGAGTTTTTGTCCCTTGTCATTGACGCGGATACCGTCCTTGCCGAGCTTCCATCCGGCTTCGTCCAGAAGGGATGCGGCTATGCGCAGGTTGTTCCGGTTATTGCCCTTGCCGTCCGTGACGGGGGCTTTGTAGCGCTCTGTATAGACTTCATCCGGGATCTTGCCGCGGTAGTTTTCGAGGATTTCAAGTTCGCGCCCCGTTGGCGGGCCTTCGGGCGCGGCGAGATCCGAGTTTTCGAAATAGCTGTTGGTGCGTTTGTAATCGCCATAGGCGAATTGCCGGTTCGACCATTCGAAATCGAACGCGTAATCAAGCGCCTTGCGCACGGCCTTGTCGGCGAAGACGGGGCGGCGGATATTATAGATGAAACCCTGCATCCCCGCGGGCCGTCCGTGGGTGACGGCTTCCTTGACGATGCGCCCGTCGCGCAGGGCGGGGGATTCATAGGCGGTGTTCCAGAGCTTGGCCGTGTTTTCCAGCCTGTAATCATATTGCCCCGCAAGGAAGGCTTCGAGCGCGACGTTATTGTCTTTGTAGTAATCGACGATGATGCGATCAAAATTGAAACGGCCTTTATTGACCGGCAGATCCTTGCCCCAATAGGCGGGATCGCGGATATATTCGATCGAACGGCCCGCCGCGATAGCGCCGACCTTATAGGCGCCGCTTCCCAAAGGGCGGATGAGGGAGGACGCGCCGATATCGCGGTTCTTGCCTTCCTGCGTCCAGTAATGTTTGGGGAGGATCGCAAGCTGCGCCAGAATGAGCGGCAATTCGGCATTGTCGTTATGGGCGAATTTGAAAATGACGCGGGTGGGCGAAGTCGCCTTAACTTCGCTCACATCGCCGTAATAGGCTTTGAAAAACGGCGATCCTTTTTCCATCATCGTATTGAACGTCCAGACGACATCGTCCGCCGTGACGGACTTGCCGTCCGCAAAGCTGGCCTCTTTGCGCAAATTAAAGGCGACCCATGAATTATCTTCCGGCAGCTCGATCGTTTCCGCCAGAAGCCCGTACATGGAAAACGGCTCGTCGTTGCTTTGTTCCATCAGCGAGTCATAGACAAGGCTTTGTCCGAGGAAGGATAAAAGGCTTGCGGGCGTTCCCTTGGTAACGAAGGGGTTCAGGGAATCGAACGTGCCGATGGCGTGGAGCTTTAAGGCGCCGCCTTTGGGGGCGTCAGGATTCACATAGTCGAAATGCGTGAAGCCGGGCGCGTATTTTACGTCGCCATGCATGGAAACGGCAGGTTTGGGCGTCGCCGTTTGCGCGCCTGCCGGGGCCGCGAAGGGCAAGGCCGCCAGCAGGGCGAAAAGGGTGAGGAGAAGGTGGGGGAATTTCTGTTTCATGCGTCTAATCCTGTCGCTTGTGAAATATGGCCGAGGCCGTCTTTTTCCAAAAGGGCGCAAAGCCCCTTTAATATCTCTTCGATCAATGCCGGCCCTTGAAAAACAAGGGCGGTGTAGAGTTGCAGGAGGCTCGCCCCGCTGCGGATTTTTTCATAGGCGTCCTGCGCCGACGCGATGCCGCCCGCGCCGATGATGGGGAGCCGGCCATCCGTCAGTTTGTAGAAGCTACGGATGATTTGTGTCGATTTTCCGGCAAGCGGCCTGCCGCTGAGGCCCCCTTGTTCGCCGTGGAAAGGGGCGGGAAGATAATCGGGCCGATCCAGCGTCGTGTTGCCGAGAATAACGCCGTCAACGCGCGATTCCATGAGGCAGGCGGCAATGTCTTCCAACTGCGCCGCGTCCAGATCGGGGGCGAGTTTGACAAGGAGCGGCGGCGCGGTTTTGCCGCATGTCTTGGCCCGTTCGTCCAGAAGGCGTGCCAGAAGCGGCGCGAGATTTTCGCTTGCCTGAAGATTGCGCAGCCCCGGCGTGTTGGGGGAGGAGATATTCACCGCCAGATAGTCCGCATAGGGGCCGAGCGTGCGCACCAGCATGCAATAATCCTTTGCCGGATCGTCCGCACCCTTGTTCATGCCGAT
Source organism: Micavibrio sp. (assembly GCA_041655955.1). GTDB lineage: Bacteria > Pseudomonadota > Alphaproteobacteria > Micavibrionales > Micavibrionaceae > Micavibrio_A. The sequence goes on along the minus strand of JBBAEN010000001.1, from coordinate 835,137 downwards.
ATTGATGCCGATCATGCCGGGCGGCCTCGGTTTCGATTCAAAAAACCGTTCGATATTATGGCGGAAATGATCCGCGCCCTTATTGGGGAATCCCATGCGGTTGATAACGGCCCCGTGGCGCTGGCTCCTGAAGATGCGCGGGCGCGGGTTCCCGTCCTGCGGGCGCGGCGTCACGGTTCCGGCCTCGACAAAGCCAAGCCCCGTTTTCAGCATCGGCCCGACGACATCGGCGTTCTTGTCGAAACCGGCGGCAAGGCCGAGAGGGTTCGGGAAACTCCTGTCCCAGAGCGTGACTTTCAGGCGGGGATCATCGACGCGCCGCGTAGAGGGGGCAAGGCCGCTCTTTAATCCTTTGAGCGTCAGCGCATGGGCGTTTTCCGCATCCATGCGAAAGAGCATGGATCTAGCGAGGGTGAAAAGAATGTCCGTCATTTAAGCAATAGTTATAACCGCCTTCCGCGTAAAGTCACGCCTCAATGCGGGGTTTTACAGCGCCTTTAACAGGGGTTTAGATGTGTTTTATGCCGGCTTTCAGGTAATTCCAGCCCGTAATAATGGTGATGACGGCGGCGACGGAGAGAAGGATCTGGCCCGTGGCGAGCGTGCTTATATCCGGGACAAGGAAGCCGAAAACAGTTTGCATCGTCTTGTCGCCATAGCCGCCCATGATGAGGAAGCCGAGCGAGGTCATCTGGAATCCCGTCTTCCATTTGGCGAGCCTCGATACGGGAACCTTGATATTTTGCGGGCCGAGATATTCGCGCAGGCCCGAAATCAGGAATTCGCGGGCAAGGATGATAATGGCCGGAATCATCCAGACCCCGTCCAGCCTGTCGAATGTCGCAAGCGCCATCAGGAGCGATGCGACCATAATTTTATCGGAGATAGGGTCGAGAAACGCGCCGAATCCCGATGTGCTGCCATATTTGCGGGCGATATAGCCGTCGAGGAAATCCGTAACCGCGCAGAAAGTATAAATCGCAAGGGCCGTCCATGCCGCCGCCGCGCCGGGAATGAAGAACAGCCCGATCAGGAAGGGGAGCAGGATAATGCGCGACACGGTCAGGAGATTGGGCAAATGATGCATCATGCGGAGAAGGCTAACAGGGAAGGCGGCCCCGCGCACCTTGAAAAAGCGGCGTATAAAAAACCATCCCCGCGAAAAGCGGGGACGGGGAACTTTGGAGGAGATGGTTTTGGTGAAAGTCTCAGGCCATCGCTTTTTGCGCGGTGTCGGCATTTTCCGCCGGATCGCGCAGCACATAGCCGCGGCCCCAGACAGTTTCGATAAAGGAATCGCCGCCTGTGGCCGTTTCGATTTTCTTGCGGAGCTTGCAGATGAAAACGTCGATGATTTTCACTTCCGGTTCGTCCATGCCGCCATAAAGATGGTTCAGGAACATTTCCTTGGTCAGGGTCGTGCCTTTGCGCAAGGAAAGCAGCTCCATAATCCCGTATTCCTTGCCGGTAAGATGGATGGGTTTACCCTCGACTTCGACCGTGCGCGTGTCGAGATTGACGACGACGGGGCCGGTAATGATTTTCGATTGGGCGTGGCCTTGTGAGCGGCGGACGATTGCCTGGATGCGGGCGACCAGTTCGCGCTTGTCGAAAGGCTTCGTCAGATAATCGTCGGCGCCGAAGCCGAGCCCTTTGATTTTATTGTCCAGTTCGGCAAGGCCGGAAAGGATGAGGATGGGCGTATCGACCTTGGCGGCGCGGAGGTTTTTCAAAACCTCGTACCCGTCCATGTCGGGCAGCATCAGATCGAGGATGATGATGTCGTAATCATAAAGTTTGCCCAGATCCAGCCCGTCTTCGCCGAGATCGGTTGTGTCCACGACATAGCCTTCGCTTTTCAGCATCAGCTCGATGCTCTTGGCGGTGGAGCTATCGTCTTCTACCAATAGAACCCGCATGTTTGACCCCTTTTGTTAATCTTCTATCCGTTTGTCCCAAGCGGGAGCTATCCTGTTCCACGCTTTAAGATTCGTTAATAAGAATCTTAACATAGATTAAAAAGGTTAACAAAATGCTTTCACGGAAGTGGTTGAAAAATATAAATTTTCATAATTACTAAAAATGCCTGAAACGGAAATATCCGTCGAAAAGAGGCGCTTAAAAGGTATAAACTAAAAGATATGGAACGCCTCGCCGATAAAGCCCTTGCGACAATCAAGCCCTTGCCCGTGTTCGAATTGAATGGAACGGTCGTGAAGGTGCTTGGGCTTTTGGTGGAAATCGCGGGATTCGGCAAGGAGCTTGCCATCGGTTCGGTCGTGCATCTGCGGCCCGGGCCGGAGAAGGATATCCCGTGCGAGGTTATCGGGTTTCGCGAAAACCGCGCGCTTTTGATGCCGTTCGGCACGCTGGAGGGGGTGGGGCTTGGCTGTCCCGCGGTTATCCAGCGGTTCGAGGCGGCTGTCTATCCGGATGAGCGCTGGCTGGGCCGCGTCATCAATGCTTTGGGCGTCCCGATTGACGGCAAGGGGCCGTTGATGCAAGGGGCTACGCCCATTCCGCTCAAGAACAAGGCGCCGCCTGCCCATGCGCGGCAGCGGATCGGCGGCAAGCTCGATTTGGGCGTGCGCGCGGTGAATACGTTCCTGTCCACGGTGCATGGGCAGCGGATGGGGATTTTTGCAGGTTCGGGGGTCGGGAAATCCGTGACGCTTTCCATGATGGCCCGTTATACGGAGGCCGATATTTCCGTCATCGGCCTTGTCGGCGAACGCGGGCGGGAGGTTCAGGAATTTCTTGAGGACGATCTTGGCGAGGACGGGCTTGCCCGCTCGGTCGTGATTGTCGCGACGGGGGACGAGCCGGCTTTGATGCGAAGGCAGGCGGCCTATATGACGCTTGCCGTCGCCGAATATTTCCGCGGGCGGGGGCGGGAGGTTTTGTGCCTTATCGATTCCGTCACGCGCTTTGCGATGGCGCAGCGCGAGATCGGCCTGTCCGCCGGTGAGCCGCCGACATCGAAAGGCTATCCGCCGACGACGTTCGGGGAGCTTGCGCGGCTTTTGGAGCGGGCGGGGCCGGGCGTTGTCGGCGAGGGGAATATTACGGGGCTGTTCACCGTCCTTGTCGAAGGCGACGACACGAACGAACCCATTTCCGACGCCGTGCGCGGTATCGTTGACGGGCATATCGTGATGGAGCGCGACATTGCGAGCCGGGGCCGTTATCCCGCCATCAACGTCCTGAAATCCGTATCACGGGCGATGCCGCGCTGTCTGACCGAAGAGCAGACGATTATCGTGACCAAGGCGAAACAGCTTATCAGCCGCTATGAAGACATGGCCGAACTTATCCGCCTCGGCGCCTACCGCAAGGGGACGGACAAGGAGGTCGATGAGGCGATTGCGCGCTATCCGGCGTTGGAGGAGTTTTTGAAACAGCGCAAGGAGGAGGCGAACACGATCGACGAATCCTTCGCGCGCCTTGGGGAAATTCTCGGCCTGCACTATACGGGCGGGGACGGGGCCGCGCCGCCTGCGGGCGGTGTTCCGGCGGGGCCGGAATTCCAGAAAGGCTTCCCCGCGCCGCCGCGCCGGAAGATATAAGGGGAAGGCGCGTAAAGCATGGCCAACCTCAAATCGCTTATCAAATTGCGGCGGCATAATGTCGATGAAAAGCAAAAGCTTCTGGCGGGGCTTTACCGCGAGGTCGAGGAGATCGAGCGCGGCAAGACCATGCTGATCGACAGGCTCCGTTCGGAGCGCAAGGTTCTGGACGATGCGGGGACGCTTGAAATGTACGCCTATTTCGGGCGGTTTTCGCAAAACATCCACAGGATGATAGAGCGGCTCAACGAGGAAAAATCAAAACTGGAAATGCGCATCCGCATTGCGCAGGACGACGTGCGCGAGGCTTTCGCCAACATGAAGCGGATCGAGATCGTCCAGCGCGAACGCGAAAAGGCCGAAAAGAAGGAAGCGGACGACAAGGAAGCCCGCGAACTTGACGAGATCGGTATCGAGGGTTTCCGGCGTAAGGAAGATGAGAATATTTAAGGCGTAACCGGTTGCGCGGTGTTTTAGGCGGAAGAGGTTAATTGAGCCTCACGCTTTAAAATATTCTCCCATCCCTGCCCGCCGCTCTGGAAGCCGATCTCGCCGTAAATAGCCGTGTTGTCGAGCGCCTTGGCATAGGCGGTGCGCATGGCGTCCTGCATCGAGGCGGAGATGGCGTTTTGCGTGCGGACGACAAGATCGATGCGGTTGCCGCGCACGAGACCGTCCAGCTGAACGTCGCCCATGCGGGTTAAGGCCAGATCCATCACAAAGCGCGTGCCTGTGTCCTTTTCGTCGCGGTCGTTTTCGGACGGTTCCTTTCGTACATGGAACATGATTTTCGAGATTTCGTTCTGCCATAAAAGCGGGATAGGCAGGCTTTTCCAGTCATGCGCGGCGGCGTCGGTTCCCACCGCCAGCGGCGCTGTTTCACCCGACAGGCGCGTCATGATGGATTGCTTGCCGGTCTTGGCCAGAAGGTCGAGCTTTTTATCGCCCATCCATGCCTGAAGATCGCCGGAGCGCAAGGCGGCGGCGAACAGCATCAGGGCGGGGCCGAAGGATGCGGGGTTCGTGGGGGATGGAATGACGCGGCCCAATATCTGCGCCGCTTGCGGCGTCGTTTGATAGAAGGACTGGAACAGATCGTCCATGACGGGCCAGAGCGTTCCAACCTGCATCAGCGGCAGGGCGGCGCGCCATGCGGGCGGCAGGGTTGCGAGGTTCGGCACCGTTGCGGGCGCGGCGGTGCCGACGGGAAGCGGCATGCCTGTTCCTGCTTGCATCAGGGGAGGCTGGCCGGATTGGGGCGCGGGTGCGGGGAACGCGCCGTTATGACTCGCCGCCGCCGCGTTGGTGCCCAAAAGCGGCATCAACGTGACGTGTGCGCCGATAGGGACGCTTGCCGCGGGGGCTTGGATGATAAAATTCCGCACCGTGCCGCCCGCGTCGATCCGGATCGGGATGACGGGCTTGTTTTGCGCCGTAAGCTGTTCGACCGTCACTGTCAGGAGCGGGGTCTGGCTGCCGCCGGAGAGCGGCGCGTTCTGTGCCGCTGTGGCGGAGGGCGTGCCCGTTCCGCTCTGCGCGCCCGCCGGTTGCGCCGTGATTGCTTGTGCGTTCTGTGCCGGATTTGTTGGGAGCGAAGCCTGTGCCGCTTGCAATGGCACCGCGCCGCCCGGGCTTTGCGTCATTGTAAATATCTGCCCCGAAGGCAGCGTTACCGCAAGCACTTGCGCGTGAAGGGGCGGTAAAATATGCCCGCTTTGAAGCGGCGCGGATGAAGATAGTGTTTGCGTAAAAGGCGGAGCGCCCGTTCCTGTCTGCGCAGGCGCCGCTTGATTGCCCGCGCCGGATGGTTTCGGGGGCGCGATTTTATCAATCGTTCCGGCGAGGGATTGCGGCAGGATTGTCTTTACGGCCTGTAGCAGGGACTGCGCCATGGAGCTTTGCACCTGCCGGGCGGCCATTTCCGCCTTTGCGCCTTGCGCCGCGATGATTTGTCCGGCGGGATCGGGAAGGAGCGTTACTATCTGCCCCGGCGTCAGGGGCGGCAGGGCGGGGGCAGGCTGTGCGGGAGGCGCTGCCGTTGCCGGAGCCGTTCCCGAGGCTTGCGGCGTTTGCGCCTGCGCCGCCGGCGCTGCGCCGGGTTTTGTTTGTGCGGGGAGCAGCGCTGGTTGCAATGGTTGCGTATTGCCATCTTTTACAGGGGCGCCGCCGCTCTCTGCTGCGGGAGGCTGGGCCGGCTGCCGCGCGGCGGTCGGCGGCGCTGGCTGGTTCTGGGGCGGCGGCGGCGGGGCTTGCTGCTCTGATGGTTGCCGCGGCGATGATTGCGGCGGCGTGGCGCTGTGCCGGACGGAGGCGCTGCGCGGCGGGGAGCCTGCGGGTATATCGATCTCAAGCCTATGCCCCGTTTGCGGCTGGCGTCCGCGCAGGAGGATATCGACATCGCCATATGGCGTGCGCAGGCGGGTGGAGCCGTCATTATTCTGCCGGACGACTTCGCCTTCGATGCGGAGGAGGCGGGCATTGCTGCGGAGCGCGTCGGGGAGCGCCACGATCTGCACGATCTGCGCCTTGTTTGAAGCCATTGCCCCGCCCGCAGGCGATGCGGGTGTGATTCCGGAACCGCTATTCATCCCTTCAGTATAAAGGGATTTTGGTTAAAAACCATTCTATGATTGACGGATATTATCAGGCGGAAGCCGCTGTTTTACGCGTTTCCGCAAGGCCGGCCATGACATGCCGGGCTATTTTCTGGACATCCTCGGCGGCGTCCGCGTTGGGGGAGCGGATGAGGATCGGTGTCTGGTAGCGGATTGATTCCTTGACGCGGCTGTCCTGCCGGATGACCCCCGCGAGCGGCGGCGTCAGGCGCAGGAAATTCTCGCAAGCTTTTTTGATCGTGTTATAGGTGCGCTCGCCCTCGATAAGGTTCGCGGCCTGATTGATGATGATGCTGATATGTTTGGAAAGCCCCGTGGCGCTGCCGCGCTTGATGATGGCGTAGGAATCGGTCAGCGATGTGGATTCGTCATTGACGATCATCAGGGTGCGCGCCGCCGCCGAGCAGAACATGAAAAGCGTCCGGTCGATCCCCGCGCCGAGATCGACGATGACGACATCGTAATTATCGGCGATTTCGAGAAGCTGGTCGCGCAGCATGGCAAGATGCTGGGCGGGCAGGGCGGAGAGGATGCCGTTCCCCGAACGGCCCGCGATAATGTCGAACCCGCCTTCTTCATAGCGGTGGATGATTTTATCCAGCCCCATGCGGCCACGCACGACGTCGCTCAAATCGCGGCGCGGCATGACGCCTATCTGGATGTCGATATTGGCAAGCCCCAGATCCCCGTCAAAGAGCAGGACTTTTTTGCCTGCCTTGGCCATGGCGTGCGAGAGCGTTATCGAAAACCACGTCTTGCCGACACCGCCCTTGCCGGACGCCACGGCGATAATATTCTTGCCGCGGCGCATGGCGGGGGCCACGGGTGTTTTACCCATGCCGGTTGCCGGTGTCTGGGGGCTGGCGGGCGTATTGGCCTTGGCGGCGTCGCCGGAATTTCTTTCTGCGGTTGTCATGTCGGCCATGATTCTACCCTGCTTTTCTTGCTTTGGCGAGGCCCGCATGTTCTGCGCGGGGCATCAGAAGTTGGGAAAGGCGCGCCGCCGAAAGGGGCATAAGCCCGTCGGCGACTTTTGCCGTGTTGGATAACTCTGCAAAACTCAGGCCACCTTGATGGGCGGCGGATAGAAGCGAGCCGAGGCGGCGGGCCACGTCTAGGCGCGTCGGCACCATCATTTTCGCGCCGAGCATGCTGAAGACCCGCGCCATTTCACCGGATTCTTCCGCGTCCATGCCGGCGGGCATGACGAAAACCGGATCGCATTCCGCCGCCTGGATAAGGCGGGCGAGGGGTTTGACGCTTTCAGGGTCGAACGGGTTGACGCCTGCCGTGTCGATGATGATTTGATCCGCACCCCTGGCTTCGGCGATACGCGCCGCGAGTTCCTTTGGATTGGCGGCCTTTTTGAGGTCGATTTGCATAAGGCGGGTAAAGGCTTCGAGCTGTTCGACCCCGCCTGCGCGCACCGTATCGGTCGTGATGACGGCCATATCTTGTCCGCCCAACGCGCCGCGCGCGGCGATCTTCGCCGCGGCCAGCGTTTTTCCCGCGCCCGGCGGGCCGGCGAGAAGAATGGGCCGCCCGTAATTTTTCGACGGCAGGGGGGAAAATTCGAACATTTGCGACAGCGAGGCGTTCAGCATTTCGCGGGAATCGCCAAACCCTATCATGCTGGCGGTGGAGATAACCGCGTCCAGCACGTCTTCCGGCACGGCGTGGCGGATCATGGTTTCGGTAATTTCCTCGATCGCCGTCATGGAATCGTCGTTCCCGTCTTCGGCCTGCCAGTCGTCAAAGACAATGTCTTCGATGGCGCGGGGCATCGTGGCCTCGGCGTCCTTATCCACCGCCGCGGTCACGCGCACGGTCTTTCCGCCATTTTCTTCCCGCGTTGACAATAGGATAGCGTCTTCGCCCAATGTGTCGCGGATCATTTGCATGGCTTCTTTCATGGTGCCTGCCGTAAAGGATTTAAGCCGCATGGTGGTTGGTTCTTACGTTTTCAGAATCACTTTCCCCCAGACTAAAGAGATTTTGAGGTTATGTCTATATTTGCGGGGGGCCGTCCTATCGTTCCTGTTTTCATAAGATTTGCCGGAGGCGGCGGGGGGCAGGGCGGGCTTGCACATCGTCCCATTATTCTCAATCCTGCTGCGCCCACCATGTGTCCGTCACCGCTGGCGTAAGCGGCGTGAGGGTTTCCGGCCTGAACGGAGCGGCCTTGCCACCCATCCCGCTTGCCCCGTGTGTTAAACCTGCCCCAGCGTCTTGATTTTCGCTTTCGGGTGAATCTCGTTTTGCGACATGACTACCGTCGAGGGCCGGAAGCGTTCAATGACCGAGCGCACGAAGGGGCGGATGGCGGGAGAGGTCAGAAGCACCGGCGCTTCGCCGACGGCGGTAAACTTATCGAATTCCTCGCGCACTGCGTTGATGAAATTCTGGAGCTGGGTCGGCGCCATGGCGAGCTGGCGGTCTTCGCCGTCGCCCAGAAGGCTTTCGCCGAAAGCCTGTTCCCATTCGGGCGAAAGGGTGATGAGCGGCACGAAGCCCGAAGCGTTCGTGTTCGCGTCGCAAATCTGGCGGGCGAGGCGGGAGCGCACATGCTCGGTAATATAGGCGATGTTCTTGGTATAGACGGTGGCTTCGGCGATGCCTTCGAGGATGGTGGGCAGGTCGCGCACCGACACGCGCTCCGACACAAGATTTTGCAAGATGCGCTGGAGGCCGCCGACCGTCATGTGGGACGGGATCACGTCCGCGACCAGTTTTTGATATTCCTTGGGCAGTTCGTCCAAAAGCTTTTGCGTTTCGGCATAAGAGAGCAGGTCGGCCATATTGTCTTTCACCAGCTCCGTAATATGCGTCGTAATGACAGTCGGCGCATCGACGACCGTATAGCCTTTAAAGAGCGCCTCTTCGCGGTATTGTTCGTCGATCCACATGGCGGGCAGGCCGAATGTCGGCTCGACCGTGGCTTCGCCCGGAAGGGTGATGGGCTCCCCGCTTGGATCCATGCACATCAGCATCCCCGCGCGCACCTCGCCCTTGCCGGATTCGATTTCCTTGATCTTCACGATATAGGAATTTGCGGGCAGCTGGAGATTGTCCTGAATCCGCACGGCGGGGAGGACATAGCCCATATCTTCGGCAAGCTGGCGGCGCAGTCCCTTGATTTGATCGGTGACCTTGTTGCCGCCTTCGCCCTGCACCAGCGGCAGGAGGCCGTAGCCGAGCTCAAGGCGGATAATATCCATCGCAAGCGCTTTGGAGATAGGCTCTTCCGCCGGTTTCGCGCCCGGTGAACCAGGGGCTGGCGGCAGGGCTGCCTGACGGGCGACTTCTTTTTCCACCTCCTGCCGTTGCCATGACACATAGGCGAGCGCGCCGAAAACGCAACCCATCACCGCGAAGGGTGCGAAGGGGATGGCGGGGACGAGCGCGATGACGAGCATCAGGGAGGAAGTCAGCGCCATGGCTTTCGGATGGCGCTGGAACTGGTCGAGCAGGGCTTTGTCCGCCGTGCCTTCGACGCCCGCTTTGGATACGAGAAGACCTGCGGAGATAGAAACGATGAGGGCCGGAATCTGGGCGACAAGCCCTTCGCCGATGGTCAGGACGGTATAGGTCGCGGCGGCTTCGCCGATCGGCATGCCTTGCTGCACCGTCCCGATGATGATGCCGCCGATAATATTGATGAAGACGATGAGGAGGGCGGCGATCGCATCGCCGCGCACGAATTTTGCCGCGCCGTCCATCGCGCCGAAAAAGTTGCTTTCCTGTTCCAATTCCTTACGGCGGATTTTTGCTTCTTCTTCCGTGATAAGGCCGCTTGAAAGATCAGAGTCGATCGCCATCTGTTTGCCCGGCATGGCGTCGAGGGAAAAACGCGCCGCGACTTCGGCGATACGGCCCGAGCCTTTGGTAATGACCACGAAGTTGATGATGACGAGAATGGCAAAGACGATGCCGCCGACGACATAGCTTCCGGAAATGATAAGCCCGCCGAAGGCTTCGATAATATGGCCCGCGGACTGGGTTCCTTCATGGCCGTGGGAAAGGATGAGCCGCGTCGCCGCGATATTGAGGCCGAGGCGCAGGGCGGTCGAAATCAGCAGGACGGTCGGGAAGGTCGAAAATTCCAGCGGCTTTGCGATGGAAAGCGTCAGCATCAGGATAAAGACGGAAAACAGGATCGATATAGCCAGCCCCATATCCAGAAGGAAGGTGGGAATGGGGATGAGCATGAAGGTGAGGATCATCACCAGCCCGAGCGCCAGTACCGTATCCCCGCGCAAAATCCCGGCGAAAGCGCCCTTCGCCTGTGTCATGCCGCTATTGGCGGGGAGATTGCTCGACTGTTGTGCCATATAATCCTGTTCCGGCTCCTTTTTTGTCCCGGCTGTTTTCCGCGTTCAACATCAAAGGCGACGGCCCGTTTATTACGAACGGTCGGCTATTTTCTGGATGTTCTCGTTGATCTTGAACAAAACCATCATGAGCTCGCACCAGATGCGCGCGCCGATGGCCCCGAAAACGAGCGTCAGCAGGCCGGCGATAAAGCTGCCGAACATGATTCCGAGGGCGGAGATAACGACGCCCGCAAGGAAGAGCCAGTAAAGGATTGTGATGATCTTCGGCGTGATCATGGAATCGAAAAAGAAGACGCTTCTTACGAGTCCCTGTTTGTCGTCTGTGGAATCTTTTATGACCGTTTGCTGTGTTTCGTCGTTCATGGGGTAATCCTTTCAATCAAATTATGTACCGGATGTCGCTGCGGGAACGTCGATTCCCTCATCCTTATACTGGGCCAGTTTGTTACGCAGTGTACGAATGGAAATGCCGAGGATGTTGGCCGCATGGGTGCGGTTGCCGAGGCAGTGGCCGAGCGTGTTGATGATCATGTCGCGCTCGACGTCGGCGATGGTGCGCCCTACGAGCGTTTCAACGGCGGCAATGTTTTTGGGGGCGGAAGGCTGCGCCGGATCCGCGGCGCCCGTACCGGAAAGGGGGCCTGTGTCCGCGCCCGCTTTTCCAACGCCCGCCGGATCGGGGGCCTTGAGGTGGCCTGCGCCGGAGGCGGAGGAATTGGCAAAGGCGCTGTCTTGCACATGGATGGCATCGGCTTCGAGTTCGTCTTCTATGCTCATCAGGATGGCGCGATGCATCGCGTTTTCAAGTTCGCGGATATTGCCGCGCCAGTGGCAGGCGGCGAGCTTATTCTTTGCTTCTTCTGAAAGGCGCTTTTTGGGCACGCCGTTGGCGTCCGCATATTTGTCGGCGAAAAACTGGGCGAGGGGGATGATATCGCTGGGCCGTTCGCGCAGGGCGGGCAGGCGGATATTGACGACGTTCAGGCGGAAATAAAGATCTTCGCGGAATTCGCCTTTTTGCACGGAGGCTTCGAGGTCGCGGTTCGAGGTCGCAAGGATGCGGACATCGACCTTGACGGCGGCGTTGGAGCCGATGCGGGTGATTTCCTTTTCCTGGATGGCGCGGAGCAGTTTTGCCTGAAGCAGCGGGTGCATCTCCGACACTTCGTCGAGGAGGAGCGTGCCGCCGGACGCTTCCTCGAATTTGCCGATGCGCCGTCCGGCCGCGCCCGTGAAGGCGCCTTTTTCATGGCCGAACAATTCGGATTCCAGAAGGTTTTCCGGAATGGCCGCGCAGTTGACGGCGATAAAGGGGCCGTTCGCGCGTTTGGATTTCTTATGCATGTAGCGCGACATGACTTCCTTCCCCGTGCCGGATTCGCCGGTGATGAGGATAGTCGCCTCGCTCGGCGCGATTTTATCGGCGAGCTTCAGGATATTTTGCATGGCGGCGTCGCCCGCGATCATCGAGGACGGCTCTTCCGTGACGGCCTCCAGAACGGCGGCGATAAGTTCGGCGTCGGGGGGGAGGGGGATATATTCCTTCGCCCCGTCCTGAATGGCCTTTACGGCGGTGCGCGCGTCCGAGCCGATGCCGCAAGCGACGACGGGGACGGCAATGCGGTTTTCCTCAAGCGCCTTGATGAACGGGCCGATCTTTTGCTTGACGTCGCACATGACGACGTCCGCGCCCTTGCCGTTCAAAAGCGCGCCAAGCGCTTCTTCCGTATCATCGCAATGAATGACTTTCGCGCCCTTTTGCAGGGCGATCTTGCCCGCAATGCTGATATAGCCTTCGAGATGGCCGACGATCATTAAACGCATGGTGTGTTCCGCAGTGCTGGTTTCGGTGAGGGGGGTTAGCTCCGGTCGGATTTCACGATTTCCGTCATGGTGATGCCAAGCTTGTCTTCGACAACCACGACTTCGCCGCGCGCGACAAGGCGGTTATTGACGTAGATGTCAATCGCTTCGCCGACTTTCCTGTCCAGTTCGACGACCGCGCCCCGTCCAAGTTTCAAAAGCTGGCTGACCTGCATTGTGGATCGGCCAAGCACGGCAGAAATTTGCACCGGAATGTCGTAAATGGCCGAAACGTCGTTGGCCATCGGCTCCCCGACCGGCCATTCCTGTTCGGCTTCACGCGCCCCGTCGGCCTCGTGAATTTCGTTATAGGCAATATCCTGTTCCTGATTATCGTCGCTCATTCTTTCCCTCCGTCGGTTTCGTCCGATTCGGCTTTATCTTCCAATGATATACCACTATCGGCCATTTCGGAAACCGGCTCTTGCGCGGCCCCCAAAAGCGCCTCTATTTTTTCCCTGATGGCGCGGGCTGTTTTGACAGAATCCCGTACTGCGCCGCCGTCGCTCCATTCAAGCAGGCAATCGCCGGGCTTTAGCGTTTCATCCTCGATCACGCGCCAGAGCGCTTCGTCTTGTTCATCCTTGCGGATGCGGGTGATAAGGGCGTCAATTTCGCCGCGCAGCCCCGGTGGAACGCGGATGGTGATTTCCTTTGTTTTTCTATGATCCTGCAATGTTTTTTTAATGATTTCCGTGACTTCCGCATGTCCCAGCCTCTCATTCATAAGCGGGAAGAGCAGATCGAGCGCCGCAAGGGTCAACCGCAGCGATTCTTTTTCAAAAATATTCTCGCGGATGGTTTCGGCGGCAAAAAGATGCGAAAAATGCTGGGCGATGGCTTCGAGCCGGGCCGCGACGAATTGTTCGCGGCTTTCCATTTGTTCCGTTTGGCCCTCTTTACGGCCTTCTTCAAAAGCGACGGCCTTGGCGGCCTCCAGCTCCTCTTCGGAAAAAGTCGGGGGGGGCGGGGGCAGATCGACAAGATCGGCCTCTTCGATCGAATCCTCATCCGGCTCGTCGAAAATATTGATATTGAACATGAATTTCTTGTCAGATCCCATACGCTATCCTGATTGCCGCGCGGCGGCGCCGGCTGTTCCCATAATTCCCTCCGACGCGCTGCCGGATTAGTAGATAAGTTCGTCTTCCTCGCTGCCGCTCGCGATCGTGATTTCGCCGCGCGCTTCGAGATCCTTGGCGACGCCGACGACGTGAAGCTGGGCTTCTTCCACATCCTTCAGGCGAACCGGCCCCATGGCGGCCATGTCTTCCTTCATAATCTTCGAGGCGCGCTCGGACATATTGGAGAAGAAAAGATCGCGCAGCGTTTCGGTCGCGCCTTTCAGGGCGGTCGGCAGTTTATCCTTGTCGGCGGCGCGGATAATCGCCTGAATGCCGGAGGGTGCGATTTTTTGCAGATCCTCGAAGGTGAACATCAGGGAGCGGATTTTTTCCGCGCTGTCCGGCACGGTGCGTTCCAGCGCATCCATGAATTTCGCTTCGGCGGCGCGGTCGAGATGGTTGAAAATCTCGGCCATATGTTCGTGGGAATCGCGGCGCTGGGTGCGGGCGAGGTTGGACATGAATTCCTGCCGCAGCGTTTTTTCGACGTCGTCCAGCACTTCTTTCTGGACGGCCTCCATGCGGAGCATGCGGTGGATGACTTCCAGCGAAAAGCTTTCGGGGAGGAGGGCCAGAACTTTCCCTGCATGGTCGGTGGAGATTTTCGACATCACGACGGCGACGGTTTGCGGATATTCCTTTTGCAGGAAATTCGCCAGCGTTTCCTCGTTGACGTTGGCGAGCTTCTCCCACATCGTCCGGCCCGCGGGGCCGCGGATTTCCTCCATGATCTGGTCGATCTTTTCCTTGCTCATCCCCGCCTTGACGAGCATGCGCTCGGTCGATTCCTGTGAGCCGATAAGCGCGCCGCTCGAACTCATCTGCTCCGCGAAATCGACGAAGAGCCGTTCGACCACATTGGCGTTGACCTTGCCGAGATTGGCCATGGTCTGGGAGATTTGGAGGATTTCCTCGTCATCCATATGCTCGAAAATGCGGGCGGTATATTCCTCGCCCAAAGCGAGCATGAAAATGGCCGCTTTTTCCGTTCCGGTGAGAGTCCTGTAATCTTCCCTGACGCGCATCCCCTGAAAACCCTTTTACCTGCGGCCCTAATCCTGCGTCATCCAGCTCCGGATAACCGAAACCGTTTCCGACGGATAGGCATCGACAATATCTTCGACCTTTTTGACGGCGGAGGCTTTGACTTTGCCCTCGACCTTTTGAACGTCGATCATCGTTCCGTCCTCGTCTTCGAGTCCCGATGATTCAAATTCATGGGCCGGGCCTTCAAGGGCCGGCGGGCGCGGGCCGGATGTCAGCAGATCCGCCTCTTCGTCTTCGTCAAGATTCAGATCGCGCTCGGCGGCGAGAAGGCGCCCGACCATCGGCTGCAAGACCAAAAGGATGACCAGGATGATCATGATGGCGACGGTCACGACTTCGGCGACATCCAAAAGCTTGTTCTTGTCAAAGCCGAAAAGCGTGTTGTCCGGCATGTCTTCGGATGTGTCGATTTGCGCAAACTGCATATTGATGACTTCGAGCGTATCGCCGCGCGCCGCGTCAAGCCCCACGGCGGAGCGGACGAGGGCGGCTATCTTATCGACTTCCGCTTCGCTGCGCGGTTCGTAAACCCGCTCTCCCGCTTCGTTGGCCGTATAGGTGCCGTCAATCAGGACGGCCACGGAAAGGCGGCGGACATCGCCGCCCTCGCGCACCGTGTTGCGGACGGTGCGGCTGATTTCGTAATTGGTGACTTCCTCGATACGGTTTGCCGTTGCCGTGGGGGCGTTGCCGCCGAGAAGATCGCCGCCGATGGAGGGAAGGTTGGTTTCAACGCTGACATTGTCTTCGCTGGCCTCGCGCTCCATCGAGTTTTCTTCCGTGGTCTGGGTGGAGCGGGCGACCTGCTGTTCGGGGTTGTAAAGTTCTTCGGCGGTCGAGATTCTGTCGAAATTGAGTTCTGCCGTAACGCTTGCGCGCACCTTGCCATAGCCGACGGTGCGGCCGACGAGATCCTCGATCGTCTGGATAAGCCGCTGTTCATGTTTCAGGCGCATTTCTTCGGCTTTGAGCGTCGCGCGGGTTTCGGCGGAATCGCCGCCTCGCGCTAAAAGCGTGCCGTTCTGGTCAATGATGGAAACGGATTCCATCTTGAGTTCGGGGACCGCCGACGCGACCAGCGACTGGATGGACGCTATCTGTTCCGATTCCAGCCTTTTGCCGGGGCGAAGGCCGATGGCGACGCTTGCGGAAGCCGGGCGGGTTTCGCGCGCGAAAAGCTCGCGCTGCGGCAGGACGAGGTGGACGCGTGCGCTGCGCACCGGTTCGAGGGAGCTGATGGTTCGCGCAAGCTCGCCTTCAAGGGCGCGCACCGCGTTGATGTTCTGGACGGCGTTGGTCGTGCCGAAGCCCGATTGCTTGTCAAAAATTTCATAGCCGAGCGACCCGCCATTGGGCAGGCCCGCCTGTGCGAGCAGCATCCTTGCGCGGCCTACCTCCGTATCCGGTACCATGATGCGCGCCCCGTCCTGCGACACTTGATAGGGGATTTTGACCTCTTCCAGCTTCGCCGCCATGGCGCTGGAATCCATCGTTGAAAGGTCGCTATAGAGCAGGTTCATATCGGTCGAGGAAACCCGCACCGACACAAAGACGAAAAAGAGCATAAGGCCGAGCAGCACAGCCCCCATAATGGCAAGGCGCGGGGGGCCGAGTTGCTTTAATGTTTCCAGAAAACTGTTCACGTCAAAAACCTGTCTAGTTGCCCATTATAATCACTCACGCCACAAGAAACCCCTGATGCAGGCAGGGGCAGGCGCCGGAATGACTTATTATCCCCAGCCGTTCATCCCCGAGCGGGGCGAATCGGTAGGTCATTCATTAACTATTATAAACTTTTTTAACGGCCTTTTCCATCGGCGAATCGGCCCCTTTCATATGGGGCCGGCGAACGGGGCGTTTTTTAAGGGGCTTTATGGGCCTGCTGCCCGCGGGGGCCTTGTGTTTGGCCGGATAAAGGGGCTTTTCAGCTTTGCGGGTGCCGCGGCACATCCGCCCGGCGGTAGCGGTTGATATGGGTGGTTCGCAGGGCGCCGGGGCCGTGGCGGGTGAGGGCTTTTTTCCACGAATCCAGCTCTTCCTGCGAGAGATCGTAGCGTGTGCAAGCCTGTTCATCCGTCAAAAGCCCGTCCTGTATCGCCTTGATAACAGCCAGTTTTCTGGATTTTACCCAGCGCTGTGTCGTGGGGGGAGGGAGCATTGTGACATCTGCGCCATAGTCGCCTTGCGTATTGTCCGACATAATATACCCGTTCTTCTTTGTTTCTGTAATATGAAAATAGTATAGGCGGAGGCTTGTTAAAATATCGCTAAAAAGGTGAAGGGCGGGATGGGGGGGAAGGATTATATTTATTTCTTCTTGGGAATGCGGCTTTTGGACTGTCCTTATGGGGCTTTATAAGTAAATCATAATAAATATTTATGTTTTTACTTGCTCCCGTTAAGTAGACGTTGCGCTTACTTCTTTTAATGAAGATGTTAATGATCCCTTACTTGAAAAAGGAGGGAAATAAGTGCCGGAAAACTGTGGGGAACGGCTAAAAACATTGACTCTTCCGCATGGATTTAGTATCATGATACTAGGTTAGTGCGTCTTTTTTTTAGGGGCGCTTATGGTAGGGACAAAATGATAGAAGCAGTAAATTCAGTTCTATCCAATGCGCCGTTCACGAAAGCGGCCGTTGAACAGGCAAGCGCCGTGCGCTCTTTTGCCGCGAATCCCAACCGCGTGCAGGAAGCATCGTTGCAAGCGCCCTATATCAGTCTTTACATCAAGGTCGATACATATTTTGACAAGGCGGTTCTTCAAATCCGCGATTCCGATACGGGCGATGTGGTTCGCCAGATCCCGACGGAAAGTCAATTGGAGGCTTATCGCCGCGCGCAAAGCTCCAATGCTGTGCGCTCTTCTGAAGCGCACGTGCCGGCGCCGGAAGTTTCTCTTGATATTCCCGATGCCCCGCAGCGTCCGGCTTCGCCGGAGGCGAGCGCGGCTCCGGCTCCATCTCCTGCCGCCGGCGGCGGCGATGCTGCGCCATCCGCTCCCGCGCCGCAAAGCACGGCCCCCGCTTCCGTGAACACACAGGCATAAAATCCGCCATTCTGGTTAGGATATTTTCAGGAGGCCCTAAGCCTCTTTTTTTATGTGCCGGAAGTAATGTGTGGCAGGATTGTTTATACATTGGTCGATATGTTCGCGGCGGGGCTGTTCATGCATTGGCGGGGTTGCCTGCGGGCTGACGGGTTTGTTCTCTGCATCCGTAAAGCGGGTTTACAAGTTGCTGAACGGGAAGGAGCTGCGGCCTGAATGGCGCTCTATTGGATTTGCGCGGGAAAGCCCATGATAGATGGTTCTTTATGGATGAATATTTCGCGCAGGATTGATGGCTCTGTATTTTCACCAAGCTTGCCGCCCTGCGTGGAGGGGCTGCGAAAATCCATGCACGCCCTTTCAGGCAAGCCGGACGGGGCCGCTTATCATAGAGCCTGTAATGCCGGAGAATAGGGTGGTCAGGTCGATGAATCGATGCTCGCGCTTGGCCGGACTTGCTGTTCCTCATCTTGTTCCTGCTCCTGCCCGGCATCACCGCCTGAGGGTGCGTTGCGCACACTGGCGAGAAGCCCGTTGGCGATGTCGCGATTGATCTTGATCAGGACGTCAAGCTTGCCTTTTTCGGGGCGTGCGAGGATATCAAGTTCGCGTTTGAAGATAAAATTCGACAGGTTATAGATATTGTTCCGGAGTTCTGACGGTCTTTCCACGCCGTCATTATTTTCTATGGCCGTGTCGAAAAACATCATCCATATATTGCGGTTATATTTCAGGATATCTTCAAGCGCCTCCGCGGGGCGGTCGTCCCATTCATTCTGGAGGTTTTGCATAAATTGCGCGGACTTCAAAAGAACGCGTGCCTCCAGCTCACGCGGGTCATTCGTGTTCTTTTGCGCGTTGTTGCTATATGCGCCTGCTGCCGAAGCGTAGGGGTTAGGCTGATTGGGTTTTACCGGTGGCATTCGCGATCAATTCCTCTTCAAGTTTAATCAGCTCGCGCGCTTCGCGCATGGCTTTGTAATAGGAGTCCTGGATAATCCATTCATTGATTGCCAGGAAGATAAAGGCGGTTGATGGCGCGGCATGCTGTATTTCCTTGATCAAATCAAAATAACGCGCGTGATATTCCCGCGGGGACGATGAAAGATACATGCATTGAATCAGGAAGTATATTTTCTTGCACGGCGTGGTGGCATCTTCTTCCTGCATGACGTCTTTCTCGCGCAGGATGGGGGCGTCGCCGGAAATATGCAGGCGCGTACGCTGCGAGTCGTTTGTGATAACCGCAGTGCCTATCAGAATCTTTTCGCCGGGTTTTAAGTCGATAACGAGAGCCATGGATTTCTTCCTTCTATCTCAAAATTCATATAACGGGGAGTTCTTCCCACTCTTCCTATCATACTACATCAAAGTTAGCGCGGCGTTAATAGCAAAAGCTTTTTCAAGGCATTTAAAGCGCTTTCCAAGGCCGGTTTATTCGCTTCACTTGTCTTGATGGGGGAGAAGCGGGAACGATCCGGCATATCGGCATATCGGCGCGCGGTCGTATCGTCATGGGTGATGACGCTGAAATCCAGCCTGATGATGTCGTTCGGGTTGTTCCCGTCCGCATGTTCCAGCTGATCCGGCAAGCGGAAGGTGCGGGAGCCGTTCGCGTTGACCGTCAGTGTAAAGATGGTCTTGCCGCCGGCTGTTCCCGTATAGACGTTACCGTTCAGCGCGGCCGAAACAGGCTGGCCGTTATGCGTCAGGGCGTTGCCGGGCCGCGGGCCGGAAAGATGTGGTTCAAGAGAAGGCGCTGCCAAAGATAAAAACGGCCAAAAAGAAAAGGGGCCAAAAAGAGAATGCAGTCCAAAACAGGGCGCGGGCCAAAAGAAAAACCGGCGGATTTCTTCCGCCGGTTTTGTTTGTAAATTTTATATCCGTTGCCGCCCCTCTTGGCGGTTCGTTCTTTATTAGAACAGACGAAGCACGGACTGCTGGGACTGGGAAGCCAGTGACAGCGAGGTAACACCAAGCTGCTGGGCCGTTTGCAGTGCCAGCAAGGTTGCGCCTTCTTCGTTCAGATCCGCATCCGTCAGGTCGGATGCACCGGCCTTCAGGGTGTTGATCGTCTGCTCCGTAAAGTCGCGGCGCGTCTGGATGATGGACAGGTCGTTGGCGATAGCAATACCAAAGGAGCGAACGTTCTCAAGGGCGCCGCGAACACTGTCGATCGTGCCTTGAATATCCGCAACCGTTGCGAAGTTTGCTTTCGTCAGACCAAGACCAAGCGCTGTCAGATCCTGACCTTCCGTGCGGAGGGTGCTGCTGCGATCCTCGTTGAACACGGTTGTCAGAGCGTCGCCGGACAGAAGGTTAACGCCGCGATAGTGAGCATCTTTTACAATGCCGTCAATCTGGTCGCGGATTTTGTTGTAGTCCGACTGGTAACGCTCAAGGTCCGCGCTGGAGCCGATGAAGGTAAACTTCTCGCTCTGCACGTCCGTTGCCGTTGCAACCGCACCGTCTGCAGCACCGGAACCGAATCCGAAGGAAACGTTCTGAGCTGCGGCGACGGAAGCGTTGGTCGCGCGGAATTCTACGCTTCCAACCTGGTCGCCGACGGTGATTTCAATACGGCCCGTCGTTTCGTTCAAGGATGCTCTGATCCCCTGTGCCGAAAGCGTGGAGTCTGTATTGATACCGTCCAGAACCGTCTGGATGGTGTCCGTTTCAGCGACGGTGATGGCGGAAGAAACCGCATCGTCAACAACGAGATGCAGGTCAACCGTGGCTGCTGCCGTAGAACCGTCAAAGAAACCGGCAGCCAGAAGCGTGGAGCTTGCTGTATATTTGCCGTTTGTTTGAGGTGCTGCGGAAACTTCAGACACGATCGTCCGGCCTGCAACAGCCGTGCTGCCGATACGGCTGGCTGCGCCGGCGCCTTCGGTGCCGACAAACTCGTTAAGGCCGAGTTTCGCAAAACCGCCGGCGTTCAGGCTGTTTGCCGCGCCGCTGGAGATACGGACATAGCCGCCTTCTTTCAGCGATTCGAACTTCAGCTGGCCGCCGGATGTAACGCTTGCGCGGACATTCTCGTTGATGGCCGTGTTGCTGTTGATGTTTGCAACAATGTTGTCCACCGTGTCGCCCGCGCCAATGATAACCTGGATGTCTGCCGTTGTCGGAGCTCCGGATTCATTGTTTTTGTGGAAGGACAGCGTGAACTGGTTGGAGGTGCCGGAGATGACCGTGCCGTCCTGAAGGACGCCGATGGCTCTCAGATCGTTGTTGCTGCGGAATTGCGCAAACCCTTCGGCCGCACGGGCATCGGCCATTGCTTCTTCCGCAATGGAGGAGGCCTGCTCGACAAGACGGGTCAGAGCGGTAATACCCTTGTCGGCTTCTTCAATCGTACGAATCGACTGACCGATACCGTCCAGAAGACGCGTAAGGTCGGAGGCGCGGTTGTTCAGCGATTGTGCCTGGAAGAAGCTTTGTGGGTTATCCAGGGCGGAGTTGACCTTCTTACCCGTTGCAAGGCGCAACTGGGTGGCGTCGATCGATCTCTGCGTGCTCTGGAGGGAGAGTAGGTTGGAGCGCATCGCTGCGCCCAAGACGACATCATTAGCCATTTTATAATCCTTTCCTAGGGTTGTATTGGCTCATTTTTCGCCGCCCATACTGGACGACATTTTCTATACTATAACATAAATCTTAACGAGGTGTTAAGGCGTAAAAATCCTTTATTCTCATATTCTTAACGATAAAAATCCCAAAAACTCTTTATTTTCATAACGATGCGGCGAGCCTGTGATTCGCGCACGGGGTTTTATTAACCGGAACGGGCGGAGAACGGGAGGAATTTTTATAAAAAAAGCCGGATATTTTGCCGGATTTAGAGAAGTATTTTGCGGATGAGGCTTTTTTGCCAAAAAGAAACGCTCCGGCTGGGGGAGGCCGGAGCGTTTCAGAAGGGCTTATCGTAGTGGTTAGGGGCCTTTCCGTTGAAACTAATGTTATCGCAGCCTCAAAAGTTCCTCGGTCATCTGGTCAACCGTGGTGATGACCTTGGTGTTGGCGGAATAAGCGCGCTGGGAAACAATCAGTTTCGCGAATTCATCGGCCAGATCGACGTTGGAAATTTCCAGCGTTGACGGCTCGATAAAGCCTGCTCCGCCCATGCCTGCTTCACGCAGGTTTTCCTCGCCCGACAGCTCGGTTTCGGAATAGGCCGTACCGGACACTTCCTGCAGCCCGTTCGGGTTGGAGAAGGTTACGAGCGGGAGTTTATAGAGCTTCGATGTCGCGCCGTTGGAGAAGCGGGCGATAACGTAGCCTTCGCGGTCGATGTCAACGCCCGTCCGCAGGCCAAGCTCCGCGCCGTTCTGGTCGGCATAGAGAACTGTGTCGTTTCCGGAGAATTGGCTGAAGCGGGAAATATCCACGTTGATGGTCTGGATGGCGGAGCCGTTCCCGAAGTTTAGCGCGCCCAGCTCGATGTCGATATTCCCGTCATTATCCTGAAGCGCGTTGATCGTTCCGTCCGGCTTGAAGTTGATAAGGCCGGTCGTCACCGTGTTGTTGGACGGATCGACAACTTTTACCTGCCACCAGCCGCGGGCGTTATAGTTCGGATCGCCGGGCAGGAATTGGGGCGCCGGGAAGACGCGGCCCGTTGTGGGGCTGCCGGCGCTGTATGGCGGGGTGTCGGCGGGCGTTCCGTTATCATAGGCGCCGCCCGTCAGGTCGTCGGATGCAAAGGTTCCGGCAGACAGGCCGAGGCTTCCAAGAGCCGAGCCGGCGCCGACGTTGGCCAGTTGGATAAACTGCGCCGCACCGCCGACAAAGTCATTGCGCTGGATAAGGAATTCCCCGCTATTCCCGATATAGGCGGTCGCCCCCGCGACGCCGTTCACAGGATCGTTGATAGCGTTGATAATATCGCCAAGCGTCTGGACTTCGCCTGCCGCTGCCGGCGTACCGCTAACGACGGTCAGCGTCAGGGGCACCCCGGCCTCCGTTTCGATAGTGAACTGGTGGCCGGCGGTCAGGCCGAGATCGTTGATAAGGCGCGTTGTTGCCGATGTGTTGTTGATGGTCGAAGCCGCCGTTCCTTGCGGGCCGTAAGTCTTGACGAATTCAAACGTCATTGGCTGGGGGTTTCCGAGCGAGTCATACATGGTGATCGCGCGGGAGAATCCGGGGGCGCTGGTCAGGGCGTCTGACATTGTTTTATCCGGCCTGGACATATCGAGGTTAAGCGCGAGTTCCGCCGTCGTCGTCGGGCGCGTCAGCCCGCCAAGGAACGCGACATCGATCGGCACAAGGGATGTCAGGTCGCCCTGGTTCGAGGGAAGCCGCCCGTCCTGGTCAAGTTGCCAGCCGTAAAGATAGAAGCCTGCCGTATTGACGAGATAGCCTTGCGCGTCTTCGGAAAATTGTCCGTTACGGGTATAAAGATATTGCGACATGCCGGATGCGTCGTTATCGCGTTTGACCGCATAGAACCCGTTGCCGGAAATAGACGTGTCCGTCGTTGAAATGGATTGCTGGATCGGGCCTTGCTGATCGACGCGCTGGATGCGGTTCACGGAAACCGTCCCCGGCGAATAGCGCGTGTTGCGGCCTTCCGTCGTCACCAGCGAATAGAACGCGGCTTCGGAGCGTTTAAAGCCCACTGTGTTCACGTTGGCGATGTTGTTGGAAATCATGGCCGTCGCCTGCGACTGGGCGGAAAGGCCTGAAACTCCTGTATAGAGTGATCCGAATAAGCTCATAGTAACCTCCTATTATAAATTCTGTTATCGTGCCTGCTGTTGCTGTTTATACGTTGTCTTCCGGTATTTCTCCGTCATCGCCCTCATCGTCGCTGCCGCTGTCACCGGGCGGCGGCGCCGTATTGTTCGCCTCTTGTGCCGGCTGCGGAACCGTTGCGTTGACGATGTTCGACATCATGATGGCGCGCTCTCCGACCAGGACATAAACAACGCCGTTTTGCGTTTCGATACCGCGCACGTTGCCCGATACGACGGTGGAGTTTTCGATGACTTTTCCGTCCTTGTCGAGCGCATCGATCTTGACGGAATAAGTCCCCGGCTCAAGCGGCGCGCCGCCCGTGGATGTTCCATTCCAGGTGAATTTGTTGGTGCCGACATTCTTCGGCGCGTCGTGCGAATAAACGAGCGTGCCTTCTTCGTTATAGATGTTGATCCGCGATGTGACGGCTTCGGATGCCAGCGCGTAATTCACATCGACGGGGGTGGTGCCGTCATAGTTCATCTCTGCGCTGAGATAGGAAATATCCATGCCGACATAGCCGAGGGCCACGGTCGAAATGCTTGCGAGTTGCAAGGATACGAGATTGTCCATTTTCTGGTTCATATTGATCTGTTGTTCGACTTGCGAAAACTGGACGAGCTGGTTCGTGAATTCCGTTGAATCCATCGGGGAGAGCGGATCCTGGTTTTGAAGCTGCGTCGTCAGAAGCGTCAGGAACTGCTGGAAATCTTCCGCCAGCTTTACACCGGCGGTGGCTGTTTTTTGCGCGTTGTTGACGACGCCTGCGGTTGTTACGGGGGCTGTTGCCATCTTTCTATCTTCCTGTTCTCGTTGTTCCTGTCATTTATTCCGTTAGGCGTAAATATTATAGCGGACATGCCCGGTTGACGGGTCAACCTGCCACATGACGCTTGATTGAATAATTTCATCGTCACCGCCTTGCGTGTTCGCGGCATTGCCTCCAAAATTCTTTTCGCCGCCGCGATCGCCGTCATTGTCGTGATTAAAGGCGCCGCCGTCTGAAAGTTCGAATGTCAGGGAATCCCCGCCCGTTTCAAGGCCCGCCGATTGCAGGGCGCGTTCAAGCGCGTGGGAATCGCGCTGGAGCATCATGTATGTTTCCGGCTTTTCGGCGGAGATAAGCGCCTTGACGGTTTTGTCCTTGCCGAATTCAAGGCGGATATTGACGCTGCCCAGCTCCGGCGGGTCGAGGCGCAGCGTCATGATATTGTCGCTGCCGCTCTTGCCGGCCTTGGTCAGCGTCGCCATGACCATCTGGGTGGCCGGATGGGTTTGTCCTGCCGCGACCGTGGGCGAGGACACAAGGTTCGCGGCCTGTGCCGCCCCGCCGAAATTCAAAGTCGATGCGCTTGCCAGTCCGAACTGGCGCAGCATGGCGTCATCACCGGTGCTGTCCATAAACACATTCATGAAGGCTTCATTGCCCGCCGCCGATTTTGCGGCAATGTCATGTTTGATGCTTGCGATGTTTTCCTTGAACGAGGCTTCGCTGCCGGTATTAAGGCGGGCCTCTTTGGCTGAAGCTTCTTTGGCCGAAGCGTCTTTCGCGTCCGCGCCGGTTTTCTGCAAGAGGGGGCGCTGGTTTTCAAAATCCGCGTCCTCCTGCGTCCCGGTGCCGGTTTCATCGCCGCCGATATCGAGCGCGTTCAGGCGCGCCGCCAAATCATCCGTCGGTTCGGTTCCATCATCAATGGCGCCGAGAATATCCTGTGCCTTAACGGCTGTGCCATCCCTTGCCGCAACGACCATCGCTTCCGGTGCGGGCGGCAGAAGCCCGCCGACGCCGGAGAGAAGATCCTCGACCGTGATGTCGCGGCCAAGCTTTTCTTCAAGCGCTTCGATATTCGCGGCAATCTGCGTGATTTCCGCCGGGGACAGGCCGAGCGCAATCATCAGCGGCATGGGAACGTCTTCAACGGGCGTATCCTTGGCGAGGACAGGCGTTTCCAGCGCCGCTATATTCGCGCGCAGATCGTCCGATTTCGCCTGAAGCTTGCCAAGGAAGCCGGCAAAAAACCCACTCTTTTCCGCATTTTCGGGGAGGATGTTTTTCAGGTGGCTGATAAGGGAATCGGTCTTATCGAGCTGTTTTTGCAATTCCGGCACGTTCTTTTCCGGCGCTTGCAAGATGATATTGCCGTCTTCATCGACCGGCTGCACCGCGAGCGCGACTTGCAGGGCGGCGAGCGTGTTTTCAAGGGAGATAGCGGGTTTTGCAGATGCGGCTTCTATCGCGCCGGAGGCTTGCGCCGCTTTTTGCGCCGCTTCCTGCGTTCCTGCGGGAAAGACGCGGTGCGCGTCTGCCGGGGCATTCGGCATGATGTTGGACAGGATCATGTCCCAGAAATTGCCGGCACTGCCCAGCCCTGCGGCAAAGACGCCCGCATTGCCGCCCGAAAGCGCTTGCGGCTGTTGGGCCGCGCCTGCGGCGGCTGTTTTTGTCAAAACGGGGGAAATGTCACTCATACCGACTATCCTTGTTTTCTTTCTCTGCCCTGTTCTTTTTCATTCTTGTATATTAAGTGTCCTGCCTATGCCTGTTCGCTAAGGCCGATCGTGGCCTTGCCGCCTTTTTGCATCGTGCCGGCGGAGCCATAGGCGAACTGGCTCATATTCTCGGCCGATTTGCGGGCGGCGCTCATAATCTGTTCGCCAAGCCGCTCGGTCGCGCCGCGCATCCGTTCCAGCTTTTCCATGTTGTCTTTCATGACGGTGGAAAACCCTTCTTCCAGAGAAAGGAGCTGGCTGCGCAGCCTGGTATCGGCGGTTTGCAAATCCGTGCGGTTGAGCAGGGACACCATCAGCCCTTCATAATGGCGGGCGATGGCGACTTTCTCGTCCTGCAAATCCATAAAAGCCTGCGAGTTCGAGTGATCCAGCGCGTCATTCTCGCGCAAAAGCACATCGCGCAGATTGGTGACCGCGACGATGAGCGCGCGCAGGAGTTTGTTTACGTCGCCCGTGACCTGCCCTGCGGCAGGCGCGGCGGCGGGGAGGGCGGGTTCCGCCGCGCGGGCCCCTGCGTTCCGTCCTGTGCCGGCGCCGGGGGCGTTCTGCTGGCGTTTGCCGAATTTAGTTTCTGCCGGTTTAAAGAACATCGTTGTCTTCTCCTGTTGCGGCCTTGGCGGCTCCATACATCGTCTGGCTATGCATATTCTGTGCCAATTCCGGCTCCGCCGCGCGGGATTGCATTTCTATCAACTGCTCCCGCACCTGATCGGCGATGCCGATACTCTCCGTCCGGGAGATGATCTTGCCGTATTCGTCGCGCAGGAAGCTGCGGAAAATCTCTTCGCCCTTGCCGCCGCCGAAACGGCCATCGACCTTGATGCTTTCAAAAAGCGGCTTCATCATTTCGGCCATGAACACGGCCTCGAACTCGCGCGCCGTATCTTCGATGCGCTGCATGTCGATATCCGGCGCGGCCTTGCCCTGGGCGAGCAGCGCGGGGTTTGAGAGCGGGGATGTCATATCGAGTTTCATTGCGTTCTTTCCCTGCGTTACATCGTCGTGATTTCGGCTTGCAGCGCGCCGGACGCCTTGATGGCCTGCAAAATGGTAATGACATCGCGCGGCGGCACGCCAAGGCGGTTCAGCCCCGTGACCAGCTCTTCAAGCGTCACGCCTGTTTCGACCACGGCAAGTTTCGCATCCGGCGATTCATTGACTTCGATCCCCGTGCGCGGCACGACGACTGTTTCACCCGTTTCTGAAAAAGGGTTCGGCTGTGACACTTGCGGCGTTTCGGTGATGCGTACGGTCAGGTTTCCTTGCGCCACCGCGACCGTGTTGATTTTAACCTGCGAGCCGATCACGATAACGCCCGAA
Organism: Micavibrio sp.; assembly: GCA_041655955.1. Taxonomy (GTDB): domain Bacteria; phylum Pseudomonadota; class Alphaproteobacteria; order Micavibrionales; family Micavibrionaceae; genus Micavibrio_A. The sequence goes on along the minus strand of JBBAEN010000001.1, from coordinate 807,966 downwards.
CGCTCGTCAATCACGACGCGCGCGACCTGATCCGGCTCGACGGGGAGCTGTTCGATATCGGTGATAAGGTCAACGATGGTTCCGGCATACATGCTGGGGCGTTCCAGAACGACGCTTGCGGAATTTTCCGCCGTCGCGATATTCGCGGCGGAAAAGCCGTTAATGGCCTGTGCGATGCGCCGCGCCGTCGTGAAGTCGGGGTTGCGCAGCGAGAGGCGAACCGATTGCAGGTCTTCGAGCCGGAAGCTGATTTCCCGCTCGACGATAGCGCCGCCCGGTATGCGCGCGGCGGTCGGGATGTTTTGAACCTGCTGTGTTGCCGCGCCCGTCGCGGAATAGCCGGACACGTTGACCGAGCCTTGCGCGATGGCGTAAACCTCGCCGTCCGCCGCGACAAGCGGCGTGACGAGGAGCGTTCCGCCCTGAAGGCTCGATGCGTTGCCGAGCGAGGAGATGTTTACGTCGATGGATGAGCCCTGATTGGTGAAGGGCGGCAGGCTTGCCGTCACCATGACGGCGGCGACGTTGCCGGTATTGAGTTTCTGGCCGCGGACATTGATGCCGAGCCGCTCTAACATGGCGATGAGCGATTGTTCGGTAAAGGGGGAGCTGTTCAGCGTATCGCCCGTCCCGTTCAGCCCGACGACAAGCCCGTAGCCGATAAGCTGGTTTTCACGGACGGATTCGATATTGGCGATATCCTTGATCCGCGTCGTCTTCGCTTCGGCGCCGCCCGCGAAGATGCTCATGGCGATGAAAAGTGTCAGCAGCGCGCCCAGTGTCAAAAAACCGGAGCGGCGCAGGGATTTGGCTATGGCTCTATCTTTCATAAACATAATTCTTCTCACCCTTGATAATTCCACCCTGTCCCTTGCGAAGTTCGTGCCAGCAGGGCCTCGGTGTATTCTTGTTTATTTCCAATGGATTGCGCTTTCCGCCCTTCAGGCATGGCGGCGGCGCGGCTAGGAGCAGGGGCGTTTTTTCCCTGTTGCGGCAGGGCGGCAAAAATTGCCTCTTAATATAAGGGCGGGAAAAGGGGTATAATGGGAGATGAAGAAAAGGTAGAGCATGAAAATCGAAGGCCCGTCAAAGACACAAGGAGCGTCCGGCACTAAAAAATCCGGCAAGGTTTCCGGCGGTGGAAGCTTTGAGGATTTTATCGCCCATGCGCCCAAACAGGCGGCAGGCGCCGCGCCGGCCCAGTCGATCGCGCGCGTCGATGCGTTGCTCAGCGTGCAGGCGGCGGAAGCGCCGGGAGAGCAGGCCGCGCGCCGCCGTATGGTGGAGCGGGGCGAGGATATCCTGAAAGAGCTGGACGGCTTGCGCCACGCCATCCTGACGGGCAGCCTGACAATCGGGCAGGTTATTGATATTGCCGACGTTGTCGCGTCCCACCGCGAGCGGGTCACCGATCCGCGCCTGACTGCCATCCTCGACGAGATCGATCTGCGCGCCCAGATTGAAATGGCCAAGATGCAAAGGGCGCTTGCGAGTCATTAAACCCGCTTATAAAATCCGCTTGATTTATTTCCATAATTATGCAATAGTCCGGCCATAAGGATGATGGCGGGACGGTGATGAATAAAATCAGGGCATTTTTCTCTTCGGCGGCGGGGACGGCTTCAACCGCCGCATCCGCCTTGCTTGCGGCCGGTACGGCCATGGCGGCGGCGGATGAAATCATTTTTATTAAGCCTGTTATTGCCGCCGGCGAGCGGGCGGCTGTTTTCCGGCTTTTGGATGATAACGGACATATGGTCGTCCTGAAGAAGGATGAAGGGCTGTTTTCTGCCGATCTGACCGATATGGCCATTGCCTGCGGGGAGCTTTTGCAGGAAAACGGCGTGGAGATTGCCAAAGAGCATCTCTATTCTTTCATCGTGAAAGACACGGGGCGGGATTACGGCAATAAGCTCGATGAATCCATCGCCGCCGCGGTCGAAAAAGCCCGCCCTTTCTGCGATTACCTTATTTCCTGATATTATAGGGGTAAATATGGGTTTTCCCTATATTCACCTTGCCTTGTGCCGGGGGAATACCTATATTCTCCCTCGCTTTTCAGCTTTAATGTTGACTGTTTTTTATTGAGGAAATATTTCGAATGGCCACAGAAAAAAACGTTATCGTCCCCGCGGATTATAATCCGAACAAGGATAAAAAGGGATATATGAACCCGGTCATGCTGGAATATTTCCGGCACAAGCTTATTGCGTGGCGCTCCGAGCTGTTGCGTGAATCCAATGAAACGATTCACCAGACTTTGCAGACGACGGAATTGCAGCAGCCCGATCTTGCCGACCGCGCAAGCGCCGAAACCGATCATGCGCTGGAACTGCGTACGCGTGATCGCGAGCGCAAGCTTATCTCTAAAATCAACGAAGCGCTGATGCGCATTGATGATGGCGAATATGGTTATTGCGAGGAAACGGGCGAGCCTATCGGCGTGCCGCGCCTCGAAGCCCGCCCCGTCGCGACGCTTTCCCTCGAAGCGCAGGAGCGCCACGAGAAAATGGAAAAAACGCACCGCGAAGACTAGCTTTCCGAAAATTTGAAAGGGGGCTGGCCTTAAGCGGGCCGGCCTCTTTTTATTTGCATAATAGTGCGCGAGAGGCTATGCTTCCCATTCCATAAAATAAGAATGCTGCATTATAGAAATATTATAGGGAGCCATAAAATGAATATGATTCTACGCAACCGGCATGTGGTCAGTGAGGCCCCCGATGCGTTTTCAACATTCCGGCGTGAATATCAGGTTTTGACCCGCCATGAGGGCAGCAAGGGCCGCACGGTTCTGGAATGGAATCCCGACGATCCGGCGGTCGTCCTGATCCCGGAACATGCCCGAAATTATCAGGGGCTTTTAAGGAAAGATTTTCAGGCCGCCCATGCGGCAAACGCCCCTGCCGATATTATAGCGAAGGTGGAGCAGGCTTTCGGGCAGGATATTGACGTCATCCGTTCGACGCGCCGCACGGCGGGCGCGGGCATGATGGTTTATCTGGCTTTGTCCGACGGTATTTTCCAGCCGATGGTTCAGCGCACCGCCCCGTCAAAGACGCCCGAAGGCGTGCCTAACCCCGGTGTTTATTCGCGCCCTGCCGGCGGCATTACAACGACGGTGGAGCAAACCTCTTTCCGCGAAATGAGTGAGGAGCTGAATATCGGCATTCTTGCCGGAAGCGCCGTAACCAGCGCGATGCTGACCTATGAAGAATTCCCCCCGTCTTTGAGCGGCGATTTTATAATGGGCGCCCTTGCGCAAAAACGTGAAAAAGACCGTAGCTTGCTGATGCACCGTGCGGGGCAGGGGATAACGGATTTTTCACGCGCTTCCTTCCCGATCACCGAATTTTTTGTCGACGGGCTGCATGAAGAGCTGGAGCAAGTGGTCGATAATGTTTCCAGCATTTCGCAAAAAGTGGTTTATTTTGACGATGCAAGCAATAATGGCGATATCGATTCCCTGATTGTCGCCGATATGCGCGATTATGCGTCACAGGATCTTATCATCGCGGATGGGGAAACCGGCCTGCAGGGGGAGGCTTTGAACCGCACATGGATTCTTGAACGCCCCGAAAATCTTTTCAAGGATATGAACGAAGGCACAAGGAAATATTCGCCCCTGCCGCGCAAGGTCATTGCGCAAACGCCGGCGGTCATGGCGGCCATCGGAAAATTGTCGCTTTAGCGTGTTAAGAACGCCCCGCATGGCGGCCCCAAAAAATAAAGAAAACCCGGTACGTCCTGTACCGGGTTTCTTTTTGGAGTAGGGTGGTTTATTACGACGCCCCTACCGCTTCGTCCTTGAAGAGATCCGGGATTTTCTATCCTAGAACGGGAAGAGGACGTCGTAAACTTGTTGCCCGTAGCGCGGCTGTTGCACATCCGTTATCTGGCCCTTGCCGCCATAGGAGATGCGCGCTTCCGCGACTTTTTCATACGGGATTGCATTGTCGATCGTGATGTCCTGCGGACGGATGACGCCGGCAAGTTCAAGGATGCGTTTTTCAAAGTTAACGCGCACTTCCTGACGGCCCTGAATCACCATGTTGCCGTTGGGAAGGATTTGCGTGACGATCGCCGCAAGCTTCATCTGGATTTTTTCCTCACGGTCGATCTTGCCGCTGCCTTTAAAGTTCGATGTCGCGTCGCCTTCGATAAGGTTGGCGCTGTTGACCGCGTCGGGGAGGAAATCCGTCAGCTTCGTTTCATAACCGAGGAAGGCGGCAAGGCCCGCATTCTCGCCGCTCTGGCGCGTCCTGTTGCTGGCATTGTCCAGCTCCGCCTTGTCCTTGATGTCGATCACGACGGTGAGGATGTCGCCGACATTATCCGCGCGCTGATCGTCAAAAAAGGCCTGCCGATCGCCCGTCCAAAGGGAATTTACCTGTTTGTGCGCGACTTTGGGCGTTGGCATCGGCATGGACACGGCGCGGTAGTCCGCCTTGGTCGTCGGGTTTTCAATCGCCGTCAGGTTGGGGGCCTTGCCGACTTCCGCAAGCCGCTCGCCGGCCCCGCACGCCGCGAGCGCAAGCGACAAGGCGGTGGTCATTGCCAGCGCACCTAAGCGTCCTGTGCGTCCTACGTGTCTTGTGGGTGTTTTAAAAAATCCGTTTATCATCTTTCCTACTCCCATACTCCAATTCCTTCTTGCGGAAGGATCCGTTCAACATGTGTTTTTCTAGTGGATGGTGACTTCGCGGTCGCCGGTGACGGTGCCTTGAAGATTTTTGTTACTGCTCAGGTTCGATACGCGCACTATGTCGCCGAGCGCCCCGGCCTGCATGGATTTTCCTTGCACCGTCAGGCGCATAGGGCCTTCGGCAAAGATAAGCGTTATCATATCGCCCCTATCGACCATTTTCGGGCGTTCGAGTTCGTTGAGGGCGACGGGCTTGCCTGCCTGAATGGGCCGCCGCGGCGTCATGTTGACGAGTCCTTCGGCGTCCGTCACCATGCCGTTTGAAACGCGGCTTTGCGGCATGTCGATATAATCAATATCCATGGCGCCGATAATATCGCCGGCGCGCAGCGTGTTTTTCAGGACAGGGACGGATACCAGCCTTTCAATACGCCCGGAGGCCGTAATCCTGCGCAAAGGTTTGTCCGCGGAAGGCGCGACGAGTACGGCGTTGAAACTGTCATTTTGCGGATCGTAATTAAAGGCCGTGATCTCGACGCTCGCATCGCTTCCGGCGGGAAGGATAATCGTTTCCGGTGCGTTCATATAATTAACCGTGAATTTACTGTCGAGGCCGTTATCACGCAGGCGGGATTCGATCGCCGCGTTGATTTCGCTTTCGGGAACATAGGTCGCTTCGCGGCGCAGGACGATTTGCTCGGCGGAGGTTGCGGGCGCCCAGCGGACATTCATTGAGGTGGCGATGCGGTAGAGCGTCCTTGCGTTCAGGATCATTTCCTGCCCCGGCTGCGGGGCGGGGCCGAGTATATAATCGGCGTTTTTAACGTCCTGGAAAATATCGCCGAGCTTGATGTAATCGCCGGAAATAATCGTTTCGGGCCGCAAGGACGCCGCCATGGCGGCCTTGGTTCCGGCAAGGAGGATGACGACGCCCGCGCTGATGGCGGCAAGGAAGAGCGCTATGCGGGCGGCCAGCTCCAGTTGCTCGGTAAAATCGCGGATCATGTCATACTCCTTTCAGTGGCTTTCGCCTTGCGCTTTTAAGCGCGCCTATCTCAGCTGTACGGCTGTTTGCAGCATCTCGTCGCTTGCCGTGATGACTTTCGAGTTCATCTCGTAAGCGCGTTGCGCCGTAATCAGGTTGGTGATTTCCTCGACGACGTTGACGTTCGAGTTTTCAAGCGCGCCCTGGCGGATCTGCCCGAAATTTTCTTCCGACGGGTTGCCCACGGTCGGCGCGCCCGAAGCCGCCGTTTCAAGGAAGAGCGTATCGCCGATCCCGTCAAGGCCGGCGGGATTTACGAATGTCGCGAGCTGGAGCTGCCCGACATTTTGCATCGCTATGGTGTTGGGAAGCTTTGCGAAAACTTCGCCCGCGACCGTGACGACGATATCGACCGTATCGTCGGGGACGGTGATGCCCGGATCGACCAGATAGCCTTGCGCGGTGACGACGTCGCCGTTTTCATTGAGCTGGAAAACGCCGGAGCGCGTATAGGCCGTGTCGCCGTTCGGCATCTGGATCTGGAAGTAGCCTTCGCCCGTGATGGCAAGGTCGAGCGGGTTTTCCGTGACCTTGATCGTGCCTTGTTCATGCAGGCGGTAGATGGAGCCGAGGCCGACGCCAAGCCCGAACTGCATGCCGGTCGGCATGGTGTTGCCGTCGATATTCATGGCGCCGGGGCGTTGTTTGTTTTGATAGATCAGATCGTGAAACTCCGCGCGCTGGCGCTTGAATCCCGACGTCGTCGTGTTCGCGATGTTGTTGGAAATCACATCGACGTTCATTTGCTGGGCCAGCATGCCCGTCGCGCCGATATCAAGGGATCTCATCATGGCTGCTTCTTCCTTCTTCCTGCTTTATCCTGTTATGTGTTGCGCAAGATGCGCTGTATGGCTGTTTGCTGCCGGTCATGTTCGTTTTGCATGGCGTTCTGGATGGCCTGATATTCGCGCACCAGATCGATCATGCGGGTCATTTCGACGACGGCGGAAACATTCGAGCCTTCAAGCTTTCCCTGAAGCATTTTCGTGCCGGTCGCGGGGATGGCGGGATCGTCCGTCGCGTAAAGCCCGTTTCCTTGCGGTTCCAGCTTTTGGTAATGTTCGAATTCCGAAATCATGATGGCGTCGACGATGCCCTGATCCGTGGAAATCGATCCGTTTTCGCCGATTGTAACAAAGCGCGCTTCGGCGGGAATGGTGATTGTGCCGCCGCCTTCATTGGCGACCTTGAAACCGCGGGCCGTCACAAGCTCGCCAAGCGCGTTGATGGAAAAATTGCCGCCGCGCGTATATTGGACGCCCTGCGGCGTCTGGATGCCGATAAAACCGGGGCCGACCAGGGCGACATCAAGCGCGTTGCCCGTGCTTTTGATGGGGCCGGGGTCGGTGACGTCGTACTGGCCGTAATCGTAAACCAGCGACACGTCCGCCTTCATATTCCGCTGATCGGAGATGAATTCCTTAAAGACCATGTTCTGGCCGCGATAGCCGGGCGTATTGAGATTGGCGACATTGTTCGCCACGAGAGCCATTTTCGCTTCGAGCGCAACCTGTCCAGACAATCCGACATAGAGTGAATTTTCCATGTTCCAATAAACTCCTCTGCCGGGAGTGTTGCGAAAGCCGTGCCAACTGTAAAAACCGAGCGGGAGAAAGGCGTTATGAATTTATGCACAGGCGCGTGCGGCAGCAAAAAGCACAAAGCTTGGGTAATTTCGGCCATGTTTTGCACCGTAGCGCGGAAAAAATTGCCGCCCGTCTTAGCCACCCGTCTTACAGGCCGCGGGAAAGGAGGGGGGCGGGGGAGGGGCCTTGCGTGTATGGTCATCGCCGCGGGCCTCGGCTTATAGCGGTATCTTCTATCCGTTTTATCCGCTTTATCTGCGGCGATTCACAAGGGATTGTGGGCGGAATTGATAAAGGGTCTGTTATCATTGGCGGAATCCGATTTATACTGGCGCGCAATCTTGATTTGAGGGAAGGCACGGCATGGCTGACGAACAGGGACAAGTTGACGCATCGCTTGACGGGGGCGGGGAGCCGTTTGGCGATGAGGGGAAGAAGAAAACCGGGGTGATCCTGATTGTCGTTGTTTTGTTCATTCTCGCGGGGCTTGGCGCGGGGCTTTATTTCTCCGGCTTTTTAGACAAATTGCTCACAAAAGACGACGCGGTGCAGGAAGAGGTCGCGCAAGGCGCGGCAAAGCCCGCTTCCCCCCAAGGGGACGGTGCTGCGAGCGGCAGCGTCAGGTTTTTGAAACTGCCGGACATGGTCGTGAATCTCAATAGCGAAGACAGGGCGCAGCGTTATCTGCGCCTGTCCGTGCAGCTTGAGCTGAAGAACGATGCGGATCTCCTTGCTGTAGAACAGGTTTTGCCGCGCGTCGTCGATCAGTTCCAGACTTATTTGCGTGAGCTGCGCGTACGCGACCTGCGCGGTTCCGCCGGAATTTACAGGCTCCAGATAGAATTGCTCGCCCGCGTCAATCAGGCGGCCTATCCGGTAGAGGTGCAGGATGTTCTGTTTCAGGAAATTCTGATACAATAGTATGGAAAGCGAACCGGACGGGCGCGGCATGATTCTTGCGATGTCCTCCGGTGACGGTAAATCAATATAATAAGGTGACTTGGTAACAGGCGAGATGAGCGATACGGAAACCCAGAGCGAAACCGCTGCGGACGAAATAGATCTGATGAACGATCTGTCTGCCGAGGATGCCATGGCCGAAGCCATGGGGGGGGAGAGCCGGATCCTGAATCAGGATGAAATCGACTCCCTGCTCGGCTTTGACGACGATCTGGCCGGCGGCGGCGAAACGTCCGGCGTCATGGCGCTTGTCAATTCGGCGATGGTCAATTACGAGCGCCTGCCGATGCTCGATATTGTGTTCGACCGGCTTGTCCGCCTTATGTCAACGACATTGCGGAACCTGACATCGGACAATGTCGAGGTCAGTCTTGATAACGTGTCCACGGTGCGTTTCGGCGATTACATGAATTCCATCCCGCTTCCGGCCATGCTGTGCGTGTTCAAGGCGGAGGAATGGGACAACCATGGTTTGATGGTCGCCGATTCCGCCCTTATCTATTCCATCGTCGATGTCCTGCTCGGCGGGCGCAAGGGGACTCCGGCCATCCGCGTGGAGGGGCGCCCCTATACCACCATCGAAACCAAATTGGTCGAGCGGATGATCCAGGCGACGCTTTCCGACCTTTCATCCGCCTTCGACCCGCTTTCCCCCGTGTCCTTTACGCTTGACCGGATGGAAACGAACCCGCGTTTCGCGACGATTTCCCAAAGCGGCAATGCCTGCGTCCTTGCGCGTTTGCGGGTCGATATGGGCGATCGCGGCGGCAGGGTCGAGATTATTATCCCCTATGCGACGCTGGAACCTATCCGCGAATTGCTGCTCCAGATGTTTATGGGGGAGAAATTCGGGCGCGACTCCATCTGGGAAAGTCACCTGACCAAGGAACTTTACCAGACGGAAGTGCAGCTTCAGGCTATTTTAGGCGAGCGCACCGTTCTGCTCCGCGAAATGCTGGAATGGAAAGTCGGCACAAAACTGGTTTTCAATACAAGGCCGGAAGACGAGATGGAGCTGCGCTGCGGCCATTTCCCGATGTTCAAAGGCCCCGCCGGACAGAAACAGGATGGCATCGCCGTCCGTATCGAGCGCTATATCCCACCCAAAGAGTATAGTGAGGATTGATGGAGTTCAGCCTCGCCCTTTTGATTGATATAAGCATCCTCGTCCTTTTGGTGGCGACGGTGTTTTTCGCCTTTCGCCTGAGCCATTCCTTGAAAAGTTTCAGGCAAAGCCGTGAAGCGATGGAGGAATTGGTAACGCGGCTTGTCGCGAACATCACGCAGGCCGAGAATGCCGTGGGCGGGATGCAGAATGTGGCCCGTAAAACGGGGCTTGAGCTTGATGAAATTATCAGCGATGCCAAGAGTCTGGCGGATGAGCTTAAGATTATGAACGAGAGCGGGAACAGCCTTGCCGACAGGCTCGAAGAGCTTGCCGAACGCAACAGCGCGCTTCTTGGAAAGATAGAATCCGCGCCGCAGGAAGCATTGGTGGCGCAGCCGGAACCTATTCGCTATAACAATGAGTTGCCGCGCGTTCCTAATGTGCGGCGCGAGGTTCCGGCCACGGGATTTGCCATTCGCGACCGGGATTTTTACGGCGATGAAGAGGATTTCTTTGAAGCCGGCGGCGTTATGAATGGGGGCCGTGAAGAAGAAGCCTATGACGAGGACGAAGCTTTCCTGAATGCGCCCGCGTCCGGCGTTCCGGCTCCGGGCCTGCAAAGTCAGGCCGAGCGCGAATTGTTCGAGGCTCTCCAGAGCGGAAAATCCCGCTTGCGCGGGAGGGCGTAGCCCATGGCCGCGAAGAAGGAACAGCTTTTCGGCCTGCGCATTCTTCCGGCCCTGATGATTCTGGCGGCGCTGGCTTTCGGCGTCCGTTTTAGCGAATTCGTCCGCCATCTGGCCGCGGGTGACGCCTATGCGGCGATTAAGGAAGGGCATGATCTTGCGGGCGGGGATCTCAATGATTTTGAACCGGCGGCGGGGGATGCCGGAACTGCTCCCCCCCCGTCGCAGGACGGCTTGTCCCGCACGGGAACAAGGACGGCACAGCAAGAACAGGCCCCTCCCGTTATAGAACCGCCTTCCCTTGGCGGTGCTGCGGGCGGTATTGCGGGCGGCGCATCCGGTGAGGCGGGTTCGCCCCCCGCGGCGGGCGATTGGCGGGGGCCGGAAGATCTCGACGATCAATATTCCGATGTCCGTATGGAATTATTCGCGGATCTGACCAAGCGCCGCAGGGATCTTGATTCCAAGGAAAAAGAGCTGGTGATGCGCGAGGCCCTGCTTAAGGCCGCGCAGGCGGAACTTGAACAAAAGACGCAGGAGCTTCTTGCCATCAAGGAAGACATAGAAGGGCTTCTTGTCCGGCAGAATGAGGAAGAAGAGGGGCGGATCGCCAGCCTCGTCAAGATTTATGAGGGCATGAAAGCCAAGGATGCCGCGCGGATTTTCAACACGCTGGATATGGATGTGCTGCTGCAGGTCGTGACCAGAATGTCCGAGCGCAAGTCGGCCCCGATCATCGCCGCAATGGACGCCGAAAAAGCGCGCAACGTAACGATTATGCTGGCCGAACAGAACAAGCTTCCATCCTTGCCGGATTTTCCGTTGCAGCGGTAAAATAATGGTTGGATATCAGTGATATCCGCTTGCCTCCCGCCTTGTTCTTTGGGCCGCGCTGTGGCAGGGTTTCTTCATGCGGACAGGACGTTTTTTGATGGGGGTTCTCTTGGCCTTGGTTGTGGCCGCCCCCGCCTATGCGCAAAGCAGGGTCGCGGCCCGTACGGGCGAGCATGAAGACTATACGCGGCTTGTCCTCGAATGGAACGATAAGCCCGCCTATACCATCTCCAAACAGGAAGACCGCGTGACGGTTCGCTTTTCAAAGAGCGGGGCGCTGGACGCGGCGGGGATGGGCGCGGGGAAAAGCGTTCTCGGCATCAAGACGATTTCAAGCGCGAGCGAGCCGTTGCAGGTGGCGATTACCATTCCTTCCAATGCGCGATTCCGCGACTTTACAGTCGAAAACAGGTTTGTTCTCGATGTCTATCATCCGGCGGCTCCGGCAAAAGAGGCAAAGCCCGCCGCCGCGGTGAAGCCTCCCGCAAAGGCTGCCGCGCCCGTTCCGAAAGCGGCTGCGGTAAAGCGGGCCGATACGCCCAAAGCGGCATCCAAACCCGCCGGACAAAAAACAGAGCCGCCCCGAAAAGGGGGGGGAGAGAACCCGGCACCAGCCTCGTCCCCAGCCCCAGCTCCGTCCCCGTCCCCGGTAGCTTCAGCGCAAGAAATACCGGCAAAGGAAGCTTTGGCCCAAAAAGAAGTGGCACAGAAACAAGGCGGGCGGGGGAGCGAAGCCGCGTCAAAACCGGGCGAACAAAAACCGGATGGGGATTTTTCAAAACAGGCGGCAATGCCCGCCCCGGCGGTTGAAGTCCCGCACATTGAGCGCCGCGCCGTCGAGCCTCCCGCGCTCGCCGACCATGAAATCACCCTTGCCGCGATCTTTAGCGTCGGCATGGCGGCCTATGAGCGCAATGGAAGCCTGTGGATCATCCTTGATACGCAAGACCAGCCGGCAGTGCCTGTCCTGAAAGGCCCGCAAGCGGGACGTTTCGGCCTGTTAACGCCTGTCGCAATCGAAGGCGGCGCGGCTTACCGGGTGGATCTGCCCGAAGGCGTCCATGCTTATGGCGAGGGCGGCGGGCTTGCGTGGAAAATCCTGCTGACGCAAAAAGAACGCGAAATAAAGCCGGTTCTTCCATATGTGGATGCCCCGCGCGCGGGCGAGCCTGATCTCGTCTGGCCGATGGAATCGATGCGCAAGGTGATGACGCTGCGCGATCCCGTCGCGGGCGACGAGGTAAGCGTGGTAACGGGCGGAAGGGCCTCTCAATATGCGGGGCCGGCGCGTGACTTTGCACAGCTCGGCGCGCTGAACAGCATTATCGGTCTGGCCTATGTGCCGAAAACAGACGACATAGAGGCGCGGCTGACGACGCGGCAGGTGCGCGTGGGCCGCGAAGGGGGGCTTGCGCTGTCTTCTTCTTTGGCGCGTTCGGCGCCGCCGCCGGATGCGGAAGCGGGTTCGGGAGAAGCCGCGCCAGAAACGCCGCCGGAAGCAACACCCCCGCCGGATGCGGATGTTGAAGCCGGAAGGGATCCATCCGCGCCTTCCGTTGAAGAGGCGGCGGAGTCTGGGGACGGGGGCGCGGCAAATGAAGCGCAGCTTTCGACGCAGGAACTGGCGGCGGCTGCCGCCGCAAAACCGTCCGGCAATAATATCTATAATTTTCCGCGCTGGGAAATGGGCGGGCTTCAGGCTTTGCGCCGGAACCTTCATACAATCATGATGGACATCTCATCAAAGCCGGAAGATGCGCGCATCAGCGATATATTGACGGCGGCAAAGGTCAATCTGGCCAATCACCGTGGGGCAGAGGCGCTGGGCCTGATGCGCATCGCCTTGCAAAAAACGCCGGCTCTTGAAAGCAGCGTCGAGTTTCAGGCTTTGCGCGGCCTTGCTTTTGCCTTGTCTGGAAAATTCGACGAGGCAATCGTCGATTTCAGCAATGAGGAGCTGCGCAAATATGACGATGTAAAATTCTGGCGGGTCTATACGCTTGCGGGGCTGGAAGACTGGAAACAGGCTATTGAAGAACTGCCTTCCGATCTCGCGCCGGTTTCTTCTTATCCCCGCGCTCTGCGCGTCCCGCTTTCCCTTTCAATGGCGGAAATCGCCTTGCGGGCGGCAAAGATTCCGATGGCGCAATCTATTTTAAAAGTCATGGAAGCCGATCTGCCGGAGCTTTCCTTGTCAGGCCGTTCCGCCTGGGCCTATCTGTCGGGCGAGGCGGCGCGGCAGGCCGGAAAAGAGGATGAGGCCGTGCGCTATTGGGAAAAACTGGCCAAGGATGGCAAGGACGATCTGTACCGCGCCAAGGCGGGGCTTTCATTGACGCGGCTTGAGATGGAGCGGAAGAACATCAAGCCGGAAGAAGCGATCGACAGGCTGGAGGGGCTTCGCTATGCGTGGCGCGGTGATGAGCTTGAAACGCTGATCAATTACAGGCTCGGCGTCGTTTATGTCGATCATAACGATTACCTGAAAGGGTTGACGGTTTTGCGGAACGCCGCCGGCATCGCGCCTTCCAGCGAAACGGCGAAAGAGGCGAAGGCCTATCTGGCACAATCTTTCCGCCGCGTCTTTGCCGATAACAAGCTTGGCGATGTACCGCCGATGGAGGCGATCGCCCTTTATGAGGAATTTAAGGATCTCACGCCGCCGGGGCCGGAAGGGGACGGGTTCGTCGAAACGCTGGCGGAACGCCTTGTCCAGGCGGAATTGCTGGGCCGTGCCGCTTCGTTGCTTGAACATCATGTGAATAACCGCCTCCAAGGCGACCGCCGCGCCGAAGTCGCCATCAGGCTTGCGGCCATCAGGTTGCTTGACGGGAATGCCGGCGGCGCGTTGCGCTCGCTCGATGTTGCGCAAGCGGCGCTCGACCGCGCGGCGGGGCGGATTCCGCAAACGGCACAGGAGGGCGCGTCGCTCCTTCCACCGCAGACGGGGGCGGCGGATCAGGCAGGGCCGCAAGGCGCAAATGAAGCGGCGTCTGCCGCGGCAGCAGCGGCAGCAGCGGCAGAGATCGATCCCCTATTGCGCGCCGCGCGGGCGGAGCGTCAGCGGCAAATCAGGTTGCTGCGCGCCCGCGCCCTGTCCATGGAAGGGAAGGCCGATGAAGCCTTGGAGGTTTTGGAATCCATGGTTCCCGATGTCGATGTGAACAGGCTGAAAACCGATATTGCCTGGACGGCGGGCAAGTGGGAAGAGGCCGCCTTTGCCCTGAATGATTTACTTGCCGCGGAGGATATTTCCTCGCGCCGCCCGCTCAACGACTATCAGCGCGAATTGATTTTCAACCGCGCGATTGCGCTCAACCTCTCCGGCAACCGCGTCGCCCTTGCAAATCTGCGCGAGCGTTATAATGCCCATATGGCGGGGACGCCGCGCGGCCAGATGTTTGAAATCGTGACACGCTCGCGCAGGCCGGATATGGTCGGCACGCGTGATGCTATCGAAAATATGATCTCGGAGATCGATATGTTTCAAGGTTTCCTTGACGGTTATTCGCGGATGAGCAGGTCGTCGGATATGGCGGCAGAGCCTGAAACCATTCCCGCCGAAAACGCAACCGGTAGCGCGGAAGCGCCGCCCGCCCAGACGCAATCCGGTCAGAACTAGTTTTTATAAGCCCGTACCGGCAATCTTTCCGGGCCGTACCGGCGCGCGGTTTTTCCGGATATTCTTCAATCTTTTATCGGGGCAGACTTCTTACGGGCGCAGTGATGTTTCTGCCGACGATATTTCTTCCGGCGCGGCGGCTGTGTTTTTTGCAAGGTAATCCGTCATCATCTTGCGGAAAGCGGGCGCGCGCGGATCCCACAATGTTTGCGCCCGAAGATTGACGGGATCGTCATCAATCAATATTTCCAGCACAGCGCCATGAAAGGCCGCTTTGTTGGTAAGGCTGCGGACGATATCGTCATGCAGGCCGATGGATTTTATCTTTGGATAGACATCCGAAGGTGCCGTGCTGATAAGCCTGACTTTGCAACCATCACCATGGCGGGCATTGAGATAGGCGACAAGCAAGTCATCCTTTTCAAAATGATGGGCGTAAAGCGTGCCGTAGCAATCGCAAAAGATTCCGGGATCGCTCACGTCCGGCGGCCGCTGTTCCGCGGCGGCGGCAAAGGCGGGTTTGCGGGAGCTGTTTCCGGCGGCGACCCTTCGTATTTTTTTGGGTCTTTGTCTGGATATTTTTCTGGCAAGGCTGCTCATCTTACGCCGGCTGTCCTGATTTGGCCTTTAACCTGAAGGCGTAATCGGCATGGTGTTGAAGCTTTGGATAAGCGATCCGCAAATCAGGTACCACCCGTCCACAAGGACGAAAAACACGATCTTGAAAGGGAGCGAGATCATGACGGGCGGCAGCATCATCATCCCCATCGACATCAGGATCGAGGCCGTCACCATGTCGATAATGATAAAGGGCAGGAAGATCATAAAGCCGATTTCAAAGGCGCGGCGCAGCTCCGAGATCATGAAGGCCGGGATAAGGACATGGAGCGGCACGTCGGCCTGTTCTTCATAGGGGCCGGAATCCGAAAGTTCCGTAAAGAGGATGAGATCTTTTTCCCGCACATGGTGAATCATGAATTGGTGAAAGGGGGCCGTGGTGCGCTCGAATGCCTGAACCTCGTCGATTTCGGCATTGATGAGCGGTTGGACGCCGTTATCATAGGCGGCTTTCAGTGTCGGCGACATAATGAAGAATGTCAGGAACAGGGCGAGCGAGATGATGACCGTGTTGGGCGGCGTTTGCTGGATCCCCATGGCCGTGCGCAGGAATGACAGCACCACGATGATCCGCGTAAAGGAGGTCATCATGATAAGGATGGACGGCGCCAGCGATAAGATGGTGAGCAGGGCGACCATCTGGATGATGCGGCCCGATACTGTGCCCGTTTCCTCGCCGCCGAGATCGAGCGTAATGGCCTGCGCCAGCGCGGGGCTTGCGTGGAGGATGGCGGCAAGGCTTGCAAGGATGGCGAGTGCGGCCAGAAGAGGGCGGCAGGATGCGGGGCGCCGCTGCTGTTTGCGCGGTAATTTGCGCGCGCTTTCCGCTACGCCGTTCGCCTTCGTGTTCTCTGCCGTGACCCGTTTTTTAAACATCGCGCTTTTTGATATTGGTTTCGACCACAGTTTCCCCCGCCGGGCCTAAAATGACAAGATGCTCCGCATCGTCGCAGGCGAATAATACAGCCTTTCTGCGCGCGTCGAGCGGCAGCGTTTCGATAATCCTGATCCGTCTTTTGTCGCCATGGACAAGCGGGCCGTGGCCGAGGCCGAGCTTTTTCAAAAGCAGCGCAAGCCCCCCCATCATGCCGAGGACAAGGCAGAGCGCGGCGATGAATTTGATGTAATCGACGGCTTCCATGGTGCGGGCCTCGCTCTCTTGCGTCGTTTATTGGAGGGAGTCCTTGAATTCTTTCAAGGCGTTTGAAAGCGATTCCAGATGGCCTATCATTTCCGCCATCAGGGGCTGGAGATCGTGGGCGTCATCGGCGGGCAGGGCAACGACCTGCGCGCAAATCGTGGCGACTTTTTCATCAAGCCCCGCAAGGCTGACCATTTCCCCGCCGCGCACCTTGTCTTGGGATTCCAGGATAAAATTATTGACGTCGTCCATTGCCGAGCGGAGTTCTGCGGGAGTCATTGTGAAGGCTGTTCCTTATGATTAGATACGGCTGTACCGTTGGGGGTTATGATTTTCTTCCCCCCTCTTTATCATCCTTAAGCACGGCATCAAAGGGGTTTGGCGCGCCATTTGCGCGGTACACATAATAAAGTATCTCCGCGACCGCCATAAAAGCTTCGGAGGGGATGGGGGAATCCAGCTCCACCGCCGCCAGCATTTCGGCGAGCGGGGCGTCCTCCTTGACCTTGATGCCGTTCTCGAAGGCGAGTTGCAGGATTTTCCCGGCAATTTCTCCCCGTCCGGCGGCGGTGACTTGCGGAACTTGCCGTTCGCGCGTCCGATCCTTGATGGCAACGGCAGTCTGTCGCTCCGTTTTTTCTTTTATGTTCAATGGCTTGAGGTGGTCATCGCCGGTATTTTCGGGAATGTCCGTCATTGGCACGGTTCCTGCACTGTTTCTGGCAGGTTCAGACTAACAAAGGGATAAGAAAATACAATGTCTTTGGGTGATTTACCGTTGATGAAGGCGATGGCCGCCAAAATGAATTATCTCGACAAACGGCAGGAAATACTGGCGCAGAATATCGCCAATGCCGACACGCCCGGCTATGTGTCCAAAGATCTTACGGATGTCGATTTCGGCTCCATCCTCAAAAAACTGACGGGTACGCAGCGCGTGACGATGGAAACGACGAATGACAAACATTTGCCCAATCCCAATGTGATGGAGCGCCCGCGCGATCATAAGGATCGCTGGACATACGAAGTCGCGCCGGACAAAAATGCGGTTATTCTGGAAGAGCAGATGGTGAAAGCCTCCAAGACCCAGATGGATTATAATTTGCTGACGAATTTGATGAGCAAGCAGTCCGGTATGTTCCGCACGGCGCTGGGCCGCCAGCAATAGGCGGCGGGCATTGAAAACGGTTTTGGAAACAGGCAGGGAATGATGAAAAATTTTGCGGTATTGTTGATGGTTTTTTCGTTTGTCGCGGGCGGCATGGGCGCCGCGCTTCCGGCATCGGCACAGGCCAAGGATATGTGGACGAGCATGACCGTTTCCGCGCACGGTATGAAGGCGCAGAGCGAGCGCAGCCGGGTTATTTCAGAAAATATCGCAAATGCCCAGACGGCGGCTTTGACGCCGGACGGGGATCCCTATACGCGCAAAGTCATCGTGTTCGAAAACAGGCGCGACCGCGACCATAATGCCGAACTGGTGCGGGTAAAGGATATACGCGACGACCGAAAGAACGATTATGTCCTGAAATACATGCCGGATCATCCGGGCGCGGACGATGCGGGTTATGTGAAAATGCCGAATGTGAACATGGTTGTGGAGCTGACCGACATGCGCGAGGCGCAGCGCTCCTATGAAGCCAATCTCGGCATGATGGAAACGTCGCGCACCATGGCGCAGCGGACGATCGAGCTGTTGCGCTAGCATGTTTGTTAGAGCGTTTTGATAAAACGCTCTTTATGATAAGATATGGCGGTCTTTAAAACGGAGTGAACGCATTATGGTCGATAAAATAGCAAACCCTGCCGCCGCTGCCGGAGCCTATGCGAATATGGCCAAAGTCCAGCTTGGCGGAGTTACGGGCGAAGAGGCCCAAAAAGCGAGCTTTGGCGATCTCTTGAAAAACGCCGTCGTGAGCAGCATCGGCAGCATGCGTAAGGGCGAGCAGATGACTGCCCGCGCCGTGGCCGGCGAAGCGTCGCTTCCCGATGTCGTCCGTGCGGTGAATGCGGCGGATATGACGCTCCAGACCGTGGTCGCCGTGCGCGACCGCCTGATTACCGCCTATCAGGAAATCATGCGGATGCCGGTATAACCGGCAGGATCGTGACGGACGCGGCGATGAAGCGGGGAAGAGTCCCATTTTTTCGTTTCCAACGGCTGTGCTATCCCGTATCCTGAGAGCCATGAACGAAACAGAGATCATTGATATAGCGCGCGAGGCGATCATGCTGATCGTCAAGATCGGCGCGCCCGTCATGATTGTCGGTCTGATTGTCGGCGTTACGATAGCGCTCGTTCAGGCCTTGACGCAGATTCAGGAAATGACGCTTGTCTTCGTTCCCAAGATTCTGGCTATTTTTATGTCCATCTTCGTCCTGTTTCCGCTTTTCGTGTCGTCGATGCAAAAATTCATGGATGTGATTGCCGACAAGATTGTCGGAATCGGGTAACAATCCGGCCGCTTGGGGCTTGAACCCCTTTTCCTGTTGCCATGGCCGGGAAGATCCAAATCGGGTCTGGTTTTTGGACGGGGTTTGGTGGAAGATAACCTATGGGCCTTCTTGAAGAATTTATGGTGACGGGCGTTTTCGCCTTTATGATCATCTTTGTCCGTTTCGGGACGGCCATGATGATCATGCCCGGCATCGGGGATTCGTTCGTGCCGGCCAATATCAGGCTCTATATCGCGCTGGGGCTGAGCCTCGTCATCTCGCCGCTTATCCGCCCCTATATTCCGGTGCCCTTGCCGGGCTTTGCCGTGATGGCGGCGCTTATCGCCATAGAATTTATAACCGGCCTTTTTATCGGGACGATCGCCCGCATCCTGATGATGGCGGTCGATACGGCGGGGATGATTGTCTCCATGGTGTCGGGTATGGCGAACGCGCAAGTCTTCAACCCCTCGCTGGCGGTGCAGGGATCGGTTTACGGCGCTTTCCTGTCGGTCATGGCGGTCACGCTGCTTTTTGTAACCAATTTGCACCATCTCCTCATCCACGGGCTTGTCGAAAGTTATGAGCTTTTCCCCATTGGCGGCGTGCCGGATTCAGGCAGCATGGCCGAACTTGCCGCCCGCGCCGTGTCCGCGAGCTTTTTAACGGGGTTCCAGATGGCAACGCCGTTTATCGTGATATCGCTGCTTCTTTATATCGGCATGGGGGTTCTTTCCCGCCTGATGCCGCAGGTGCAGGTTTTTATCCTGGCCCTGCCGATCCAGATTATGCTGAGCCTCGTGACGCTCGCCATCGTCCTCCCGGCCATGATGCTGTTCTTCCTTTCCCGTTTCGAGGCGGGCATGATCTTCTTCCTGAAAGCGAGCGGGGGGTAGGGCATGAGCGACAGCGAACAGGACGAATCCTCGAAAACGGAAGACCCCACCCCCAAGAAACTGGATGACGCCAGAAAGAAGGGGCAGGTTCCGCTATCGCGCGAGATCAATAACTGGATAATGCTGCTTGCGGGAACCATCGTCGTCCTTGCCATGGGGCCGGGCATGATGGCGGGGCTGACCGAAGTCATGCGCTCCTACATCGCCAACGCCCATGAAATGCCGCCGCTTCCGGGCGGGATGCAATATATTGTCGTGGCCGCGCTGCGTGAAATCCTCCTTCTTTTGATGCTGCCGCTGCTTTTTCTCGTCGTCGCGGCTTTCGTGGGGCCGTTTGCGCAGGTCGGCCCGCTTTTCGCGCCCGAAACCATCAAGCCGGATTTGAGCAAGATCTCGCCCGTCAAGGGGTTTTCCCGGCTGTTTTCCATGCGCTCTATCATGGAATTCGTCAAAGGCATCCTCAAGCTTTCCATTATCTCCTTTGTCGGCTTTTTGATTATCAAGCCGTTTTTCGGCTCCATCGATCATATGGTCGGCCTGCCCGTGGGGCTGGCGCTGGACGAGCTGACCTCTTTGGTGACACGGCTTTTGATCGGCATATTGGTCGTCCTCTTCGTCGTCGCCGTCATCGATCTCGTCTATCAGCGTTATGAGCATATGAAGAAAATGCGCATGACGAAGCAGGAGCTGAAGGACGAATACAGGCAGAGCGAAGGCGATCCGGTGGTCAAGTCAAAGCTGCGCCAGCTCCGGCAAGAGCGTGCGCGGATGCGGATGATGCAGGCCGTGCCGGAGGCCGACGTCGTCATTACCAACCCGACCCATTATTCCGTGGCGCTTAAATATAATCCCGATGAAAACGAAGCCCCGATTGTCGTTGCAAAGGGGGTGGACGAGCTTGCCATGCGCATCCGCGAGGCGGCCCGCGAACATGATGTCACCATCCTGCCCAATCCGCCTTTGGCCCGTGTTTTATTCGATACGGTCGATGTGGACGAGATGGTTCCGCCGGAGCATTATAAGGCGGTTGCCGAAATTATCTCCTATGTCTTCCGCCTGAAAGGCAAGCTGAACTAGGCTTTTGCCGGTTTTCCTGTTCATACCCCCTTGAAAAACCATGTGGGGGCTGGTCAAGCCCTTCATAAATATGGCATTCTTGGCCACCATGAGCCTTGATCATTCCGAATTCATCGCCCGCCAGACGGCGCCCCAGCAGGATGAGCCCGCCGAAGCCATGCGCCGCGTGCGCCGGATTTTCGTCGGGATTCTCTTTGCGTTCGTCTATGTGCTGGTCTGTGTCGCGCTTGCGGTGCTGCTTGATATCGACACGGCGACGATGGCGCTTGCGGGGGCGGTGTTTATCGGCGCGAGCGTCGCGGCCTTTCTTTTTCAAAAATTCCTTTTCAATTACGGCGTGAAGGAAAAAGAGCGGATGCTGATCCGCGAAGTGATTGAAGGCAGTCCCGGCGCGCGGCTTATCACCGACGGCGCGGACAATGTCATTTATTCCAACCAGAAATTCGACGATCTGTGCGAGGAAAGCGGGCGTGCGGGCCTTCAGGCCTTTGCCAGTCTTTTTGCCGATGACGCGGCGGCGCTCGCCCATTTCAAAAGCCTTGCGGAGCAGGCGCAAAAGGGCCTTCCCGATTCCATTGAGCTTAAATCCGTTCAAGGCGAGCGCGAGCGCTGGTTCGCCGTTTCAACCCAGCCCGTGGCCGGATGGGCGGGCTATGTCCATTGGCGCGTCGATGATACGACGCATCAGCGGGAGATTGAACGCTCCATCCGCGAAGAGCGGGAAAAGCTCATCGACTTTACCGACAACGCGCCTGTCGGGTTTTTTTCCGTCGATGAAAAAGGGCATTTCGTGTTCGTCAATGCGACGCTTGCCCGCTGGCTTGGCGAGGATATCGAAACCCTGCTGCAAGGCGCGAACCTCCACTCCTTCATGGAAGTACCGCCGCGCGGCGGCGCGCCTTACGATATTCTTGAAAAAGGCGGGACGCGGCAGGTTGCGGAGCTTTTGATGAAAGGCGTCGGCGGGCGCACCTTTCTTGCCTCGGTCAACCAGACGGTGGTGTTCGAGGATGAGGGGCGGGTGCGTACGCGCGGCGTCGTCCACGACCTTACGGCGGAGCGCGAAATGCGGCAGGCGCTCGAAGCGTCCGAAGACCGTTTCCAGAAATTTTTCGAAGAAGCGCCGCTCGGCATCGTCCTTGTCGATGAAGGCGGCGTGATGCGCGATTGCAACGCGGCGCTATTGGCGATGCTGGGGCTTTCAGTGACGGATGTTGAAGGGCGTCCCATCGGCGCGCTCTTGACGGGCGATTCCAAAGACAAGGCATTGGCCGCCCTGAAGCTTATCGGCGAGGGGCAAAAGCTTCCCGGCCCGATGGAAATCATCCTGAAAGGGAAACAGGATGTCGCGGCGCAGATGCATGCCCGCAAAATCCGCGGCAGCGACAATATCGTTTTGCACTTCCTTGATTTGAGCGAGCAAAAACAGCTCGAAGCGCAGTTCGTCCAGTCGCAAAAGATGCAGGCGATAGGCCAGCTCGCGGGCGGTATCGCGCATGATTTCAACAATCTTCTGACTGCCATTATCGGCTTTTGCGATTTGCTCCTCCTGCGCCACAAGCCGGGCGATCCGTCTTTCGGCGATATCATGCAGATCAAGCAGAACTCCAACCGCGCCGCCAATCTCGTGCGCCAGCTCTTGGCCTTTTCGCGCCAGCAAACCCTGCGGCCCAAGGTGCAGGACATCACCGATATATTGACCGAAGTATCGCATTTGCTGCGCCGCCTGATCGGCGCGAATATCGAGCTTGAACTGCATCACGGGCTGGAACTTGGGCTGGTCAAGGTCGATACGGGGCAGATGGAACAGGTTCTCATCAACCTTGCCGTCAACGCCCGCGACGCGATGGAACAGGGCGGAAAGCTTTCCATCACGACGCGCCCTTATAAAAACGACAGGCCGCAAAAAACGATCAACGATGAAATCCCCGCCGGCGAATGGGTCGTTATCGACGTAAAGGATTCGGGCTGCGGCATTCCGCCCGAACTTATGAACCGGATTCTGGAGCCGTTCTTTACGACGAAAGGCGTGGGGCAGGGGACGGGGCTGGGCCTTGCGACCGTTTACGGGATTATCCGCCAGACGGGCGGCTATCTCGCGATTGAATCGGTGATGGGGGAGGGGACGAGTTTCTCCATCTATCTGCCGCGCCTTTCGGAAAGCGAGGCGGTGGTTGAAAAGATTGAATCTATCGAAGAGGAAAAGACGCGCGATCTCACAGGCAGCGCGCGCATCCTGCTCGTCGAAGACGAAGATGCAGTCCGCACCTTCTCCACCCGAGCCCTGACCAACAAGGGCTATGAGGTTCTGGGCGCGGAGCATGCGGAAGCCGCGCTGAAGCTCGTTGACGAAAGCGGTATTGATAATATCGATCTGCTGATTACCGATGTCATGATGCCCGGCATGGACGGGCCGACCATGGCGCAAAAAATCCGCGAGGGCTCGCCGAACCTTAAAATCATCTTTATTTCAGGATACACGGAAGACAGGCTCAAGGATCATATGGGCAAGAATATCTTCTTCCTGCCGAAACCCTTCACGCTCAAACAGCTCGCCGAAAAGGTCAAGGAAGCGCTGGAAGGGTAAGGGCTCTTTCTCCACCCCATAGAACCGCACGGCGGGAAGCCGCCTGGACGCAGCTTCCGGGGGCCGGGGCGGTCACTCTATTATATGCCTACGATTCCGGGGCGGGGTGTCGGGGGATAATCTGTTGAATATAATGATTTTTATCTTTTTTCTGAAAATTTGTTCCCATTTCGTTCTTTGTGATTGACGGTGAGAACAAAGCATGTACAATCATAATCAATATCGCTAAAACTGCCGCCTTGGGACAAGGCCGGACAGGCAAGGCGGCGCGGACGGGACTAAATATGTGGGTTGCTGTCCGGCGCTCGTTGAACCCTTGTTTTAACTATGCAAGAAAAGGATAAAGCCAATGTCAGTAACACCGTTCAAGAAGGATGAATTTATGGACAAGAACCCCGAACGCCAAAAAGCACTGGAAGCCGCCCTTACACAGATTGAGCGCGCCTTCGGCAAGGGCTCGGTGATGAAGCTGAATGGTGAGAGCAATCCCTTGAATGTCGAGGTCGTTTCGACAGGCTCGCTCGGCCTTGATATTGCGCTTGGCATTGGCGGGCTGCCGCGCGGGCGTATTACGGAAATTTACGGGCCTGAAAGCTCCGGTAAAACGACGCTGGCCTTGCAAGTTATCGCGGAGGCGCAAAAAGCCGGCGGCACTTGCGCCATTATCGATGCTGAACATGCGCTTGATCCAAGCTATGCAAAAAAGCTGGGCGTTGATCTTGATAATCTCCTGATTTCCCAGCCCGATGCGGGCGAGCAGGCGCTGGAAATCGCCGATACGTTGGTGCGTTCCAATGCGGTTGACGTTCTGGTGGTCGACTCGGTCGCGGCCCTTGTGCCGCGGGCTGAACTGGAAGGCGAGATGGGCGATACCCATGTCGGTTTGCAAGCGCGCCTGATGTCGCAGGCTTTGCGCAAAGTGACGGGTTCCATTTCAAAATCCCGCTGTGTCGTGATTTTCATCAACCAGATCCGCATGAAGATCGGTGTGATGTTCGGTTCTCCCGAAACGACGACCGGCGGAAACGCATTGAAATTCTATGCCTCCGTCCGTCTGGATATTCGCCGCATCGGTTCGATTAAGGATCGTGAAACGGTGACCGGAAACCAGACGCGGGTAAAGGTCGTTAAAAATAAAATGGCGCCGCCGTTCCGTCAGGTCGAATTCGACATTATGTATGGCGAGGGTATTTCCAAGACGGGCGAGATCATCGATCTCGGTGTGAATGCCGGATTTGTGGAAAAATCAGGTGCATGGTTCTCCGCAGAAGGGGAGAGGGTCGGTCAGGGCCGCGAAAATGCAAAGCAATATCTGCGCGATAACCCCGCCATGTTGGCAACGCTTGAGAATAAGATCCGTGCTAATGCAGGTCTGGTGGCTGAGGCGATGCTGGTCGGGCCTGACACCGCGAACCCGGAAGAGATGGAAACCGCTTCTCTGGAGGAAGATGAAACTGCCGCGCCGGCTGCAAAAACCCGTTCCAAAAAGGCAGCCGGATAAACCCATAAACATTGCGGCTGGCCGCTGTGGTTGGAGAGGGACTTACACATAATTCTCTAAAACCCCTAAAAATCCCCTGCCATTCCGTAGGGGATTTTTTATATACCGGGGAATGGAGAAGAATGGTTTTTACCCTGCGCCTTCGAAATATGCCAAGAAGTCTGCCAGCCGCGATGGGGATGGAAAGGGACTTGCGGAAGGGCGGTTTATGACGCGGCATGGGGAAATTTTGATAGGGCGGCCCACCGGCGCGGGGCTGATAAAGTTTGCGGACTCTGTCTATCACCGCGGGGCCGATGAAAAAATTTTTGGGTCAGACTCTCAGCGCAAGGCCAGTGGAAGTCTTCCGGATCTGCCTGTGCTCGCAGGGCGGGCTTCATGAGGAAGTTTACCGGATCTGCCTATCACCGCAGGGGTGATGAAGAATTTTACCGGTTCTATTTGTCGCCGCAGGGCTGGCGGGGAAGAAAGCCGGAAAAAGCGGGGCGGCGGGTGCGGCCTTTTTGCCGTTTACTTGCATTTGGAGATTATATCGGCAATCCGTGTCGGTTCGGGCAGGCGGTATCCTTTCAGGCAATGGAGCGTTATGGCGAGCGCGCTTTCATGGCTGATATGATGGCCTGCGGAAATATAGAGCGGGTTACAACGTATCTTGCTTCTCAGGACGGTTCCGATCAGCTCGCCCTTATCGAGCAAGGCTGTCTGCGCCATGGGGTTTGCCGGAAGTTCGGCGTGTTTTCCCCACAGGCGGGATTTTGCAACGCCGAAAGCGGGAATATCGGTCAGCACCCCCAGATGCGCAGCGATGCCGAGCCTGCGGGGATGGGCGATACCCTGCCCGTCAATCATGAGCATATCCGGTTTGGCGGGCAGCCCGTCCAGCGCTTTTAAAATTGCGGGAATTTCACGAAAAGCCAGCAGGCCGGAAATATAGGGAAAATCCGTGGGGCTATAGGAAATAATGGAAGTGCGCAGCTCCAGCGTTTGATAATCGAGCAGGGCGATAGCGGCTCTGGTCTGCTCGTTTTGCAGATCGTAACCGGCATCTATCCCCGCGATAGTACGGATTGCCCCGAACTTGTCATTGAGGACGACGCGCGTGCGCAATTCTTTTTGCCTTGCAATGGCCGCGGCGATTTCGGGCCTTTGCGGTTTGGAAAAATCAATGCGGGCAGGATAATAGAAAGCCATAATCGTTTAATATAAGAGGAAACGCGCCATAAAAAAGCCCCCGCGTTACTTTTGCCCGCAAAGGCCGCCGGGATAAATTTTGCGGGTGCTTCGATTTGCTCTGCGGCGGGTTCCGTGGCCGGTTCCGGTTGATAACGGGTATGGCGGATTATTTCGTTGCCGATCGCTTTTTTGCCGGATTGGGCACGGCTTCTCTTTCCGGCGCAACTGTGAAAAGCGGCAGCGCCGGAAAGACCGGCTGCCATATGATGCGGGGCCGAGCGATGCGGCAAAATACATTGCGAGAAGACAATGGGGAGGAATATGGAAGCGCGGCGCATGCCGTTTGAACAGGTATGGGCATTTATAATTAAGGACGCGGAATTGACATTGATAAACGGCAACGCGGTGACACGCGGCGCGGTGTTAATGAATAATCATGCAATATTAAAAGGGGCTGTGCCGGTGAGGGTAACGCAATGACGCGCGGTAGCCGGCCAATAGGCGCCGGTGCAGACTGCCATATGATGCGGGGCCGGGCAGATGCGGCAAAGTCCATGGCGAGAGGACTATGGGGGAGCGGGGAAGCGCGGTGCATGCCGTTTGAACAGGTACGGCATATATTAAGGACGCGAAATTGACATTGATAAGCGGTAATGCGGTGACATGCGGCGCGGTAGTAATGAATAATTATGCAATATTAAAAGGGTCTGCGCCGGTGACGGTAGCGCAATGACGCGTAGGGGCCGGCTAATAGGCGCCGGTGCAGGAATACGATTATAGCAGGGCTATGCTTCCCGCTCATTGCGCAGGACGCGGGATTTTTGCCGATCCCAATCGCGCTGTTTGATGGTTTCGCGCTTGTCGTACTCTTTCTTGCCTTTTGCGAGCGCGATTTCGAGCTTGGCGAGGCCCTTAACGTTGAAATAAATCCGTGTTGGGACGATTGTATAGCCTTCGCGGTTCACGGCACCCATCAGGCGGCTGAGCTGGCGCGCGTTCAAAAGCAGTTTGCGCGGGCGGCGCGGCGCGTGCTGAAGATGCGGCCCCGCTTGTTGATATTCGGGAATATGGGCGTTCCAAAGCCACAGCTCGCCCTTTTTGGGGGCGATGTGGGATTCCTGAAGGCCGCATTGGCCGTGGCGCAGGGATTTGACTTCCGTACCCGTCAGGACGATGCCCGCTTCTATTTTCTCTTCCAGAAAATAGTCGAAATTGGCCCTGCGGTTGTCAGCGATCGTGACATCCGTGGAAAGCAGGCCGGATTTTTTATCCTTCTTTTTCGACATGGTTTGAAGGTTTTAGCGCCTCTTGCCGCGAAGCTAAAGGGTTATTTTGAAAAATGCCCTTGATGAAAGCGCGTCGCGCCAATGGCGGAGCCTTTTGGCCTAAGCGCGAAGGGGAGG
The DNA here is from genome assembly GCA_041655955.1 of Micavibrio sp. GTDB lineage: Bacteria > Pseudomonadota > Alphaproteobacteria > Micavibrionales > Micavibrionaceae > Micavibrio_A. The sequence goes on along the minus strand of JBBAEN010000001.1, from coordinate 780,651 downwards.
CTGAACGCTGTTTTGAGGCGGCCCCGCCAGCTAAGGCGCTTCGGCGGCGGCACGAAAAACCGCGGCGGCCCCGCCTCAAAGCAGTGGCAGTGGCAGGCAGGGGCGGGCCGCATAATGGCCGGATCCGGCGGTGACAGGAACGCGGCCCGCGGCAATGGCGATACAGTGCCTGATGGCCCGATGGTGTTCGCCGCGGGGAAGGGGCGGCGATTATCCCGTCGTGCAGCGCGGGACAAGGCCGCGCGTGCCGGAGTCAATCTGCCATTCCACAGGCTTCCCAAACGCATCCCGGTCTATCTCGCCGTTACGGAAAGGGGGGGTAAGGGCGGTGATAGAAGCTGTGAACATTTTTGCCGCGTGCCTTTTGCGTGCATGTGTCTGATAATAGGGTATAGTTTCTGAAAAATACTGCAAGGACTGGAAATGCGGATTATAGCGGCGTGGCTTTTCATTGTCGGACTCATGATCATACCATCGGCTGCCGCGGCTTCGGCGGGGGGCGACGATGGCGGCGCGCGTGAATGGCTGCGCTATTATAAGGGGGAGGGCAAGCCGGGCTATGATTCCATAGCCCGCTTCATCACCCGCCATCCGGATTATCCGGGGATGAACAGGCTGCGCGAGGCGGCGGAGCGCGCCATGCCCGAAGATATCGACGACGCGTCCGCCCTGAAATGGTTTACCGCCAATCCGCCGCAAACGACTTTTGGCATGCGCACCTATGCGCGGGCGCTGGAACGCGCGGGAAGGGGGGAGGAGGCGCGCCGGAAAATCAATGAATGGTGGCGCACGACCTTGATGACGCCGGTTGAACAGAGCCGCGCTTTTATGGCTTTTGCCACCTATCTCGACCGCGGCGCGCATCAGGAAAGATTGCGGCATTTGATTTATAGGCAGCAATACAGCAATGCCCGCGCCGTTGCCGAGGCGCTGGGGCCGGGCTATGGCGCCCTGACGGAGGCGCGGATCGCGATCCGTTCGGGGAAGGGCAACCCCAACGCGCATATCGGGCGGATTCCGCAAAGCCTGATGAATGACGAAGGACTTTTGTTCGACAGGCTCGTTTTCCGGCGGAAGGCGGAAAGCAATGCGGGCGCGATTGAAATGTTGAACAGGGCGCCAGCCTTCGACAGGCTTTATAACGCCGATGACTGGGGGCGGGAGCGCGGCATTATCGTGCGCCGCCTGTTCGAGGAAAAGAAATACGGCATGGCCTATAAGCTTGCCGCCGATCACAGGCTGAAATCCGGCGCGGGTTTTGCGAATAATGAATGGATGGCGGGCTGGCTCGCGCTCGAATTCTTGAAAAAACCGTGGGAGGCGTTCGAGCATTTCGAGCGGCTTTATCACGGGGTTGAAACGCCGATCAGCAAATCGCGCGCCGCTTTCTGGGCGGGGCTTGCGAGCGAGCGGCTGCGCCATCCGGACATTGCCCGCAAATGGTACGAGGTCGGGGCAAAACACACGACGACCTTTTACGGGCAGCTTTCGGCGCAAAAACTGGGACGGGAAGAGCGCGTCCGCGTGGATTCAGCCTCGCCGAGCGCCGCCATGCGGACAAGCAGTCTGGCAAGCGCCGCGCGCTGGCTGAAACGCAACGGCTATGGGACGGAAGCGCAGATGTTTTTCAATGTGATGCTGTCCAAGGGTCAGACGCATGGCGATTTCGCGGCGATAGCGGAAATCGCCAATTCCATTTCCATGAGCAATGTCGCAATCCGCGCGGCGCAGGAATCAGAGCGCAAAAACGGCGTCACGCTTGTCGGCTACGCCTTTCCGAAGATTGAAAAATATATGAAGGATGACAATGTCGAATGGGCGCTTGTCCACGCGCTCGTACGGCAGGAAAGCCGTTATGACGCGGCGGCGGTGAGCAGCGCCGGCGCGCGCGGCCTGATGCAGCTTATGCCCGCCACGGCGAACGAGGTGGCAAAGCGTGCGGGGCTTTCTCACCAGACGGCATGGCTGACCAGCCGCCCCGCCCATAATGTCGATTTGGGAACGCGGTATTTGCACCAGCTTTTGCAAAAATATAACGGTAATTATGCGCTCGCGCTCGCGGCCTATAATGCGGGGCCGTCGCGGGTGGACAGGTGGATTCGCGAGCTTGGCGATCCGCGGGCGCCGGGCGTCAATTTCATCAACTGGATCGAAACCATCCCGATCTATGAAACGCGCAATTATGTGCAGCGCGTGTTAGAGAGCGTTTATGTTTACCGCCAGACATTGCAGGTCAATAAGGGCCGTTCGGATGGCGGTATGCATTTGGTCTTACAATAAGGGGCGGGGCTGCGCCCGCCCGTTTCCGTGCGTTTCGCGTCCTGCGTTGCATTCTCGAAAATATTTGCAAAATGCAAACCCCCTCTCATTGAAATAAAAGGATAAATGCTGGCAGGCTCTTTGCACCTTCCTTTTGCACATGCCGCAATGACGCGGCGCAAGGAGGAGCGCATGTCCGTCAATAGCCCGGTTATTCTCATTGCCGACCCGCATATTCTATACCGCGAGGCGCTTTGCCGTTATATCCGCCATGCGGAGAAGGAAATAACTGTTGCGGGTGTGGGGGAGAGCGGCGATTTGCGCCGCACGCTAGAGGAAAGCCGCCCCGACCTTTTGCTTATAAGGGCGGAGGGCGCCTTTGGAGAGAGCGTCCTGCCGGATTGGTTTCATGCCATAGGGGAGAGCGGGGCGGCGCCCAAGATCGGGGCGCTTGTGGCGGATTTGAATGACGGGCCGCTTGCCGTTTCTTCCTGTCACGGCGTTTTTCCGCGCTATCTTTCGGCCAAGCAAATTTTGGCGGGCATCCATGATATTCTTGCGGGCCGCCCTTTTTACCCGCCTTTGCGGCAGGGGGCGGAGAATCCTTCCGTTGCGGCTCTTTCCCGGATTGCGGCGGAGCCTTATGATTTTGATCTGACCGTGCGGGAGGGGGAAGTCCTGACCCACCTTCTCAAAGGCCGGAGCAATAAGGAAATAGCGCGGGCGCTGGATTTGCAGGTGGTAACCATAAAACTGCATGTGCGCGGCATATGCCGGAAAATGAAAGCGGCCAACAGGACGCAAGCCGCTTTGATCGCTAAGGAAAATGGCTGGAACTGATTTTTTACCGGTTTTAAAGGGGCTAAGCGCATTTCAAATGAATTGGTGGTTTTCATTTTTGATAGTAAACTGGAACCATGGAAATTTCGCGGCATATTATACCTCCTTCGTGGATGACGGACGAGGCACCGGTCAAGCTTATGAAAGTTCTGGGGGGGTATAAAAGCCGCCCCGAAACTTTATATGTGGGCGGCTGCGTGCGTAATATGCTGCTGGACAGGCCGGTGCGCGACATCGACCTTGCGACCGTCCATCACCCGCTGAAGGTCATCGAGAAATTAAAGGCCGGCGGCATCCGCTATGTGCCGAGCGGGCTGGATCACGGGACGCTGACGGCGATCATCGACGATTCGACATTCGAGATAACGACGCTGCGCAAGGATATTGAAACGGACGGGCGTTTTGCGGTGATCGCTTTTACAGACGAGTGGGAGATCGACGCACGCCGCCGCGATTTTACGATCAACACGCTGTTTTGTTCGCCGGAAGGGGAGGTGTTCGATCCGACAGGTGCGGGGCTTGACGATCTGGAAGCGCGGCGCGTCATTTTTGTCGGCGATCCGGCGGAGCGGCTTGCCGAGGATTATTTGCGGATTTTGCGCTTCTTCCGTTTCCATGCGGAATATGGCGAAGGGGCCGCGGACGAAAAGGCGCTTGCCGCTTGCAAGGAATATGCGGCCAAGGTCGCGCTCCTTTCGCGCGAGCGGATCATGCAGGAATTTTTAAAAATCATCGCGGTGTCGAAGGCGCATGATATCTTGTCCCTGATGTTCGCGCATGATGTGCTGACGGATATAGGGCGGGATTATAGCCCGGCGGTGATGGAGCATCTGTGCAATCTTCAAACGCGCCATGATGCCGTGGATTTGATGGCGCGCTATTTCGTCCTGACGGGCGGCAGCGGGGATTTTTTTGAAGACAGGCTTATTTTCTCCAACGTGCAGAAAAAACAGGTTCGCTTGCTGCTGGACAGCCTGCCGCTTTTATCCGGCATCAACATGAAAAAGATACGCGAGATCGTGTACCGTTTCGGCAATGGCGGCGCGCTCCAGACATATTTCGTGAAGCTCGCGCAAAAAGGGCAGGCGCCGGATCTGGAGATACTCGATATCGCCCGCTACTGGCAGGCGCCGGAATTCCCCGTCAAGGCGGAGCAGCTTATCGCGGCGGGGGTGTCACGCGGGCCGGATCTTGGGATGAAGTTGAAAGAGCTTGAGGAGAAATGGATAGCCAAGGATTTCCCGGCTGATTTCTCCTACTGATTTTTCCTGCCGGGGCCGCCGTTTTTGGTGCGGCGTCATATTCCATCGCCGCTGTCTTTTGGGGGGATAGCCCCGTATTCCATCGCTGCTGCCTTTTTGGGGGGATAGCCCGTATTCCATCGCTGCCGCCTTTTTGGGGGATAACCCCATATTCCATTGCTGCCGCCTTTTCTGGGGGCGGGGCCCCGTATTTTATTGCGGCTGTCTTCTCTGATGACGCGGCCCTATATTTTACCGCCGCGGCGGCGCGGGCAAAAAATAAAGCCCCCGTTTTGGCGGGAGCTTGTTTGCTCTATTGAAATTTAAAAATCTCTTTTTAGAGATCGCAGCCGAAGATCTGGTCAATAGCGGCTTTCGCCGCGTCGCCATTGTGCTTTTCAAGAAGTTTTTCTTCCCATGCAATCTGGCGATCTTCCATCATGCCGTTCGTCAGGCGCGTTGATGTGTCAAAAGACCCATCTGCCGCGTCTTTCAAGCTCGGCGCTTCGGGCTTGTGTCTGTAAACCATGTTACTCCTTTTACAAACGGTTACCTTAGGAGTGCATAATAGACGGACGCGGCGGATTTGCAAGAAGTTATGGCAAGGGCCGCTGGTTTTCTTGGGATTAACACAGGTTAATTTTAAGATTTTGGCCTGTTACGGCCATTTTGCCTCTGGCGGCATGGACATGAGGATGGCCTCCGTATTGCCGCCCGTTTTCAGGCCGAACTGGGTTCCGCGATCATGCAGCAGGTTGAATTCGACATAGCGGCCACGGCGGACGAGCTGATGCTCGCGCTCCTCCTTTGTCCATGGCTTGTGCATATGTTTGCGGACAAGTGCGGGATAGGCCTGTGCAAAACACTTGCCGACATGCTGTGTGAAGGCGAAATCCGCCTCCCAGTCGCCGCTATCAAGATAATCATAGAAAATCCCGCCCGTGCCGCGCGGTTCGCCCCTGTGGGGGAGGAAGAAATATTCGTCGCACCATTGCTTAAATTTCGGGTAATAGGCGGGATCGTGGGCGTCGCAGCAATCTTTAAAAGCCTTATGCCATTGCGCCGTATCGTCTTTGTCCTCGACCATGGGGGTCAGATCCGCGCCGCCGCCGAACCATGATTTGGAGGTCGCGATCATGCGCGTGTTCATATGGACGGCCGGAACGAGGGGGGAGCGCATATGCGCGACAAGGGAAATACCCGCCGCCCAGAAATGCCCGCCGCTTTCCTGCGCCCCCGGAATTTGCGCGGCAAAAGATTCGGCGAAAACGCCGTGAACATTGGATATATTGACCCCGACCTTTTCAAAGACGCGCCCGCGCATGATCGCCATTTCGCCGCCGCCGCCAAGGACGGAGCCGGATTCATTGGGCTTTCCGTCATTGTCCCGCGTCCATGGCGTGCGCTCGAATTTGCCCGCCGGCATGTCCGATCCGGAAAGTCCGGCCTCCAGCGCTTCAAAAGCTGTGCATATTTCGTCACGGATATGGGTGAACCAATGGAATGCTTGTTCTTTTTGTTTTTCTACATTACTCATAATGTCTGACCATAGAGCGTTCGTGGGGTGAGTAAAATGAGTGAATCGCTTAAAAGCTTTGGCGATCTTCGTGCCTTTTTCGGCTCTTCCAGCCAGCATGTCAATGAGGAAGCGCCGCCGGAATCCGGTTATACTGTCCCTGCGGGCTATAGCGGCGTTAAAAAGGTCGGCTCCATCGTTTATTTCCGCCCCGCGCATGTGTTCGGCGGCTATGCAAAAGGCGATGAGGTCAGGCCCGCCCTCGTTTACGGCGTCTGGAAAAACAGCGACGGCCATACGGAAAAGCTCGAACTGATGGGGTTTTCGGGCAATCTGGACAGGATTTACAAATCAGATTTCGCCCTCGACCGGTATTCGCTGCAAAAAGAATTTTTTACCTTTCGGCAAAGCAAGCTGACGGGGAATGTCCTTTATTATGCGGATAATAATGACGCCGTTTTCTCCGAAACCGCGAATACGGGCGGGCGAATCGGCGATTATATGTGGCCGGAAATCCTCGTGCGCAGGGCCCATGCGCTTCTCTATAGCCGCTCTTTGCAAAATCTGGGGGAAAAGCCGGATATTCATAATCTTGTGCGCGAGGGTTTCGCCTTTGACACGTTAAAACCGCGCCATGTGCGGGCGCAAAGCTGGCAGCCCGATGTGCGCAATGGCGGTATTTTGCGCAAAGCGTCCGAGATGCTCGCGCAGGCGGATATTGACGCTATCGCGCATTATGCGAATTCCCACACCCGCGAATTCGGCGGGAGCGGAAGCTTTCCGCCCTTCGAGGATTGGCCGCTGGATATGCCCGTCCATAGTTTGCGCCGCTGGAGCAAGGAAGGGATGCATGGCGGCAGGGGCGCCGGCAATGCGCCTTGCCGCGTAAAACAGGCAAAAGCTAGGGGCGAATCTGCCTTAACGCCTCGCCCGTAATCATGGCGCAGGCATTGATGATGTTCATGGAACGGGGGCCGTGCGCCATTTTGATGGTGAGCCGCGCCTCGACCTCTTCATGGATATGGGGCGGTGCGCCCGCGCTTTCCTGCCCCGCGAGCAGTATGTCGCCGGGACGGTAGGTGAAATCAAGATAGGACTGGTCTGATTTCGTGGTCAGGAGGATGACCCTGCGCCCCTTATAGGCGGCGCGGAAGGCGTCCCAGTTTTCATGGCGGCGCAGCGTGACATAATCAATATAATCCATCGCGGAACGGCGGATTTTCGCCTCGTCCCAGACAAAGCCGGTTGGCTCTATAATGTCCAGAACCATTCCCATACAGGCGCAAAGCCGCATGGCCGCGCCTGTATTTTGCGGGATTTCCGGTTGGTAAAGGGCGAGGTTGATGGAATCCATGCCGCACTGTATGATTTTTTTTCGCGGGATTCCACAACTCCTCTCTTGTTCGGGAGATGAATTTGATGGTATCCCAAGGCGTTAAGATTTGTTCCAAAAACCCTTAATTTTTCATACGGTTCGATAATAATGAGTGCAGACAATCCCAAACAGCATGACGGACACGCGGAAGGCGAAACGCGCCGCGACTTTTTGTTCCTGACGGCGGCGGCTTTCGGCGCGGTCGGGGCGGGTTCGGTCGCGTGGCCTTTCATCGATCAGATGAACCCCGCTGCCGATACGGTCGCCCTGTCCACCACGGAGGTCAATCTGGCGCCGATTGAGGTGGGGCAGGCCATCACGGTGATGTGGCAGGGCAAGCCGGTCTTTATCCGCCACCGTACGGCGGAGGAGATCGCCGAGGCGGACGCGGTCGAGCTTTCCGCCCTGCGCGACCCGCAAAGCGACAAGGATCGCGTGCAAAAGCCCGAATGGCTTGTGATGATCGGCATCTGCACCCATCTTGGCTGCGTCCCGCAGGGGCAAAAGGCCACGGATGTGAAGGGCGAATATAATGGCTGGTTCTGCCCGTGCCACGGTTCGCACTATGATTCCTCAGGCCGTATCAGGAAAGGCCCGGCGCCGACCAATCTCGCCGTGCCGAAATACGAGTTTGTGAGCGATACGGTCATTCGCATCGGTTAAGCAGGGATAGAGTCAAGAGGATAAGATAATGGGTTCCAAAGAACGCGCTCAATTCGATAACAGGCTGGTCGAGTGGATTGATTCCCGCCTGCCCGTCTTTACGATGATACAAAAGGAATACGGGGTTTTCCCGACGCCGAAAAACTTCAACTATTTCTGGAATTTCGGGGCCATCGCGATGGTCATGCTGGTGACGATGATCGTCACGGGGATCACGCTCGCCATGCATTACAACCCGTCAACGGCGGGCGCGTTCGATTCCGTCGAGCGGATCATGCGCGACGTCAATCACGGCTGGCTTATCCGTTATTTGCACATGAACGGCGCGTCTTTTTTCTTCATCGCTGTTTATATCCATATCTTCCGCGGGCTTTTTTACGGGTCGTATAAACAGCCGCGCGAGTTGCTCTGGATCTTCGGCGTGCTGATCTTCCTTTTGATGATGGCGACGGCCTTTATGGGCTATGTCCTGCCATGGGGACAGATGTCTTTCTGGGGGGCGACGGTCATCACGAACCTGTTTTCCGCCATCCCGCTTGTGGGGGACAGTATCGTGACGCTGCTTTGGGGAGGGTTTTCCGTCGATAACCCGACGCTGAACCGCTTTTTCGCGCTTCACTATTTGTTGCCGTTTGTGATTGTCGCCGTCGTGTTCCTCCATGTCTGGGCGCTGCACGTCACCGGCTCCAACAACCCGCTCGGCATCGATCCGAAAGGGCCGCAGGATACGCTGCCCTTCCATCCCTATTACACGATGAAGGATTCTTTCGGCATCCTTGTGTTCCTCGTCATCTATGCGGCCTTTACCTTCTTTATGCCGAACGCGCTGGGGCATCCCGATAACTATATCGAGGCAAACCCTCTTGTGACGCCGCCGCATATCGTGCCGGAATGGTATTTTCTGCCTTTCTACGCGATGCTCCGCGCCATCACGTTCGATTTGAATCTCTATCTGGCGGCGGCGGGCGCTATCGGCGCTTTGCTCGTCTATCACTATGCGTGGAAGAAAACGCCGGATGAAATTATTTCCAAAAACATCGTCCTGCTTCTGGCCGCGCTGGCCCTGTTCGGCCTTCCGGGCTTCCTGCTGGGCTTTATGAGGGATGTCGAACTGCTCAAACCCGTTATCGATATGATCCCGCTGAGCGGTGCCGCGTTGATGCCCGCCAAGCTGGGCGGGGTGCTGGCCATGTTCGGCTCCATCGCGCTTTTGTTCCTGTTGCCTTTCATCGATCGGCATCCGGTGCGCTCCGCCATGTTCCGCCCGTGGTTCAAGCCTGCCGTTCTCGCCCTGCTGGTTGTGTTCCTCGTCCTTGGCGTTTGCGGCGCGAAGCCTGCCGAAGGAATCTGGGTTCCGATCTCGCAAATCATGACGCTGGCCTATTTTGCGTTCTTCCTCGTCCTGATTCCGTATTTCAACAATAACGAACCGGTGAAGACCTTGCCCGATTCCATCCATCAGGCCGTTTTGCCCGCGCCGAAATCCGTTCTGGCGGTTTTGATTGCGGCGGGGCTGGCGCTGGCCGCCTTTGCGCCGTCACAGGCACAGGCCGCAACCGACGCCGAAACGCCGCCGAAAATGGAGTGGGGGTTTGACGGGCCGTTCGGCACCTATGACCGCGCCGCCCTCCAGCGCGGCTTTCAGGTTTACAAGCAGGTTTGCGCCGCGTGCCATGGTTTGAACCGTATCGCCTATCGCAACCTGTCCGCGCTGGGCTATAGCGAAGACCAGATCAAGAGCATCGCTGCCGAATATACCTATATTGACGGCCCGGATGACGAGGGCGAGATGTTCGAGCGTGCAGGCCGTCCGAGCGATTATTTCAAGGAGCCGTACGAAAACGAGAACGCCGCCAAGGCCGTGAATAACGGCGCACTGCCGCCGGATCTTTCCCTCATCGTCAAGGCCCGCATGGGCGGGGCCGATTACCTGCACGGCATCCTGGTCGGTTATGAAGAGCCGCCCGAAGGCGAAGAGCTTGCCCCCGGCCAGTCCTGGAACAGATATATGGCGGGCCACAAGATCGCCATGCCGCCCCCGCTCGCCGACGGCATGGTCGCCTATGAAGACGGAACGGAAACAAGCGTCGAACAATATTCAAGGGACGTGACGGAATTCCTCGCATGGGCGGCGGAGCCGGAAATGGAAATCCGCAAACAGACGGGGATCAAGGTTATTTTCTTCCTGATCGTCTTTGCGGGCATCATGTACGGCGTAAAACGCAGAATCTGGGCGAACGTCCGTTAAGGCAGGAGGGCGGGAAGGGCGTTCTTTCCTGCCCGCGCCGAATTAACTTTTGTTGCAGGATGAAGGCGCGTATAATGGATTCTGTTAATATAATGATTGTTACAAGTGCGGCCGCGGCGGGATTGTCGAAATGAAACAACAGCTTCGTGAATTGCTTATCACGGCAAAAATTTTCCAGTTCTGCGCCGATATTTTTGCCGTCTTCGGCATCTTCCTTTTTGCCTATATCTATTTTGCCAACTTCAAGGACAACCCGTTCGCGGCCTTTACCTCGCCTTACTTTATCGTAACGGTGCTTATACCCTTTGTCCCCGCGGCGGTTCTGGCCTATCTTGCGGCGCGCAAGCGCAAGAAATTCAACGCCCTCAAGATAGAAAGCGAAAAAGAAACGCTTAAATCCGCGCCATGAGCAAGGATTTGCCGGAGGGCGTTCTTGATTTCTGGTTCAGGGAAGCTTCTCCCGCGCAATGGTTTCAGGGCGGCCCCGTATTCGATGCGCTGATTACAGACCGTTTCAAGGACGCCCATGCCCGCGCCCTGTCCGGCGAATTTGACGATTGGGCGGAAACGCCGCGCGGCGCTCTGGCCCTATGTATCCTGCTCGACCAATTCCCGCGCAATATGTTCCGGGGGACGAAGGACGCTTTTGCAAGCGATGAAAAGGCGCTGGCGATCGCGAAAAACGCGCTGGAGGCGGGGTTCGATTCAGCGCTCGACGTATCGGAGCGCCGTTTTTTATATCTGCCATACGAACATAGCGAGGAGCTGGAGGATCAAAAGCGCGCCGTTTCCTTGTTCGCTGCCATCAAGGACGAAGACCCCCAAGGCTATGATTATGCGCTGCGCCATCTGGAGGTGATTGAAAAATACGGAAGATTTCCCCACCGTAACAAAATCCTCGGGCGGGTAAATACGCCCGCCGAAGAAGAGTATCTTGCACAAGACGGGGCAGGCTTCTAAGATATTATTCTTTCGGGAGAAAACACCATCACACCCTCGCTTGTCCTTTTGCATATCATTGCCGGAGTTTGCCTGCTCCTTTGGGGAGTTACGCTTTTGCGCCTTGGTGTTACGCGCGGCTTCGGGGCGGAGCTGCGCCGCTTCCTCGCCCAATGCAGTAAAAACCGCGTAACGGCCTTTATGGCCGGCATCGGCATGACGGCGCTTTTGCAAAGCTCCATGGCGACGACGATCATCGTGACGGCTTTTGCGGGGCAGGGGCTGGTCAATGCCGGAACGGGGCTTGCGATCGTCCTTGGCGCGGATGTCGGGACGACGCTGGTGGCGCAGCTTTTCTCCCTTGATATTTCCATGCTGCTTCCGATTTTTATGATTACGGGCTATGCGCTTTTCAGCATGGAGCATTCCGGCAGGTTTAAAAATATCGGCCGGATGCTGATTGGCGTTTCGCTGATGCTGATCGCGCTTTCGCTTATCCGCGAAGGGGCAGACCCTTTGAAAGAATCGAAAGTCCTGCCGGAGATACTGGCACCGCTCGATCAGGATCCGTTTTTCGCTGTCCTGATCGCGGCCTTGCTGACATGGGTCATCCATTCGTCGCTGGCGATGGTGCTGCTTATCATGTCGCTGGTTGCGGGCGGGTTGCTTCCGGGGGCGCTTGCGCTCTATCTCGTCCTCGGCGCGAATATCGGGGGCACGATCGCGCCGCTCGTGGCGACGCTGCGCGATAATCCCGATGCGATGCGCATTCCGCTGGGCAATGTCCTGATCCGCGCTTTCGGCGTGCTTGCCTGTATTCCCTTGCTTCATCATATCATGCCCTATCTGGAACAATGGCAGCCGGATCCGGCGCGGCAGGTTGTCGATTTCCATACCGGGTTCAACGTCGTGCTGGCGCTTCTTTTCCTGCCGTTTACGGGGGTTTTGCAAAAGATTTTGAAAGCCGCCCTGCCGGACAGGCCGAGCGCGCCCGACCCGGGCAGGAGCAAATATCTCAACGAGAAAGATCTCGATATGCCCTCTGTCGCGCTGTCTTCCGCCGCGCGCGAAACGCTGCGCATGGGTGACATCGTCCAGCAGATGCTGGAAGACACGCTCCAAATCCTGAAGACCAATGACGAGCGGCTTTTGGAAAAGGTGCAGGCGGAAGACGACACGGTCGATCGCATTTACGATCAGCTCAAACACTATATGGCGCGGCTCAGCCAGGAATTTATGGATCCGAAAGAGGCGCAGCGCTATGTGCAAGTCCTGACCTTTTCGACCAATATCGAGCATGTCGGCGACGTCATCGACAAAAACCTGATGCCGCTTGCCTTGAAGAAGATCAGGAGCCAACAGCATTTTTCTGCGGCGGGTTTTAAAGAGATCGAGCATATGCACAAGCTTGTGCTGGAAAGCATCCAGCTTGCCCAGTCGCTGTTCATTTCCGGCGATCTCGATTCCGCGCGGCGTCTGGTCGAAGGGAAGGAAGTCATCCGCAAGGCGGAGATAGAAGGCATGACGACCCATATCGAACGGCTTCGCGGCGGCGTGCCCGAAACGATTGCGACAAGCTCGCTGCATCTCGACATTATCCGTGATTACAGGCGCATCAATACCTATGTTTGCACGGTCGCCTATCCTTTGCTTGAGGAAACAGGCGAAATCCATGAAACGCGCCTTCGTTCCAGAAGGAAAAAGAAAGAGGTGGGCGATGAAGAATTACCGGTCAATTCTTAAGGCGAACGGCCTGACAGGACTCCAAAAGGGCGATTTGGCCGTTCATACGCCGATTGACGGTTCCGTCATCGGCAGGCTTTCCCAGCATAACGGAAAACAGGCGGATTCCGCCATCCGCAAATCCGTCAAGGCGTTTCAGGCATGGCGCGCGGTTCCGGCGCCGGTGCGCGGAGAGCTTGTGCGCCTGCTTGGCGAGGAATTGCGCGCGGCCAAAGAGGTGCTTGGCGCGCTTGTCACGCTGGAGGCCGGCAAGATCCGCTCCGAAGGGCTGGGCGAGGTGCAGGAGATGATCGATATCTGCGATTTCGCCGTCGGCCTGTCGCGCCAGCTCTATGGCCTGACGATCGCGAGCGAGCGCCCCGGCCACCATATGCGTGAAACATGGCAACCGCTCGGCCCCGTCGCCGTTATTACGGCCTTTAACTTTCCAGTCGCGGTCTGGTCGTGGAATGCGGCGCTCGCCCTTGTGTGCGGCGACCCCGTGATCTGGAAGCCGTCCGAAAAAACGCCTTTGACGGCGCTTGCATGCGAAAAGATTTTCGCGCGCGCCGTAAAGCGTTTCAAAAAAGCCGGCCATGACTGCCCCGACAATCTGGTGCAGGTTTTGATTGGCGGCGCGGAAGTGGGGGATATTCTGGCGGGCAGCAAGGACGTGCCGCTGGTCAGCGCGACGGGCAGCACGCGCATGGGCCGCGCGGTGGCGGAGCGCGTCGCCGCACGCCTTGGGCGCAGTCTTTTGGAGCTTGGCGGCAACAACGCGATGATCGTGGCGCCGAGCGCGGATCTCGATATGGCGGTGCGGGCGATTGTGTTCGGCGCGGTCGGGACGGCGGGGCAGCGCTGCACGTCCTTGCGCCGCCTTATCGTCCATAAGGATGTGAAGGCGGCCTTGATGAAGGGCTTGAAGAAAGCCTATGGCTCTGTGCGGATCGGCAATCCTTTGGACGCGAAAACGCTGGTCGGGCCGCTGATTGACGAGGCTTCTTATGAAGCGATGAAAAATGCCCTCGCCGAAGCGAAACAGGCGGGCGGTAAAATCATAACCGGCGGCGTTCGCCAGAAAACCAAAGGCGGGTTTTATGTGTCGCCCGCGATCGCCGAAATGAACGCGCAGGTCGAGATCGTCAAACATGAAACATTCGCGCCCATCCTTTATGTCATGACCTATGAACGGTTTGAGGATGCGATCGCGATGAATAACGGCGTGCCGCAAGGATTGTCTTCGTGCATCTTTACGCGCGACGTGCGCGAGGCGGAAACATTCCTGTCCGCGGCTGGAAGCGATTGCGGGATCGCCAACGTCAATATCGGGCCGAGCGGGGCGGAGATTGGCGGGGCGTTCGGCGGCGAAAAAGAAACCGGCGGCGGCCGCGAAAGCGGTTCCGATTCATGGAAGGCCTATATGCGCCGGCAAACGCAGACGGTGAATTATTCCGCGAATCTGCCGCTGGCGCAGGGCGTTGTTTTCGACGTTTAGGAACAGGGCTTCGTTTTTGCTGGGCAATATTTCTTGGGGCGATTCTTTCCGGATGACGCGATTCACCCTTCGTTAATTTTTATTATGATAAATTAAAATTATGGACGGGGTTTCAACGGTTCCGCCCAAAGCATGGGAATTGCTTGAAAGAGAAGAAGAAACAAGTGCCGGATTCAAAGCCCGTTATTGTAATAAAATTATGCAATAAAGTGCGTTTGCGAAATTTTCACATTTGTGGTCTGATGAACGAACCAATCAAAATCTTAACCGTCAACGAAAGGAGATAAAATATGTCACCTGCGTCCACATCTCATTTGGAGTCATTGAAGGCAAGACATGCGGCCTTGTCGCAACAAATAGAGCGGGAACAGCTTAGGCCGGGAATGAGTGACGATAATCTTCGCCGTTTGAAACGGCAGCGGCTTCGTGTGAAGGAACAGATAGAGGGCATTTTCTAATTGCGGAAAATAAACGGCTTTTAAGCCTTAAGAATATAATACGGCGCTGGAGTTGAGATTTCAGGGCCGTATTTTATATCGAAAGGCAATGGATGCGCAGGCACAGGGGCGGCCTGTTTTCTTTTTTAATGCTTGATAGTATATATTCAAAAGATAGAATGTGTCTGAGTTTCTGTTGCGGGATTATTCGCCCGCTTATCCATAATATATAAGGATTTATGCCATGGGTGATAATATCCAGCAATCTTTGCGCTTCGCGGAGTTTACCGAAGAGGATAGGGCCGCCCTGCGTTCCATCGCTCCTCTTATCGAAGAACATCTTCCCATCATCCTGAATGATTTTTATACGCATCTTCGCGGCTGGGATGAGATGCGCGCCATGTTCAACGGCGAAAAGGGAATGAGTTCCGCCCGCGGCGCCCAGCTAAGACACTGGAAAACAATTTGCACAGCCGAGTTCGATACCGAATATATAGCGTCCGTGCGCCGTGTCGGCCTTACCCATCACCGGCTTAATCTGGAACCGTCATGGTATATTGGCGGTTATTCTTTTATTACGACCCGGCTTGCCGCGGTGTTGCAGGGATTGCCGCGCAAGAAAGGGATGTTTTCTTCCAGCGCGTCCATCGATCCGGAACGGGCGATGAGGGCTTTTTTGAAGGCCGCTTTCCTTGACATGAATTACGCGATTACCGTGTATCTGGACGAAGGGCGTGCCGAAAAGCAGGACGCCCTCGAAAAACTGTCCGGTAAAATCGAAACGGATATTGGCGGGATCGCGGGGAAGATTTCGGGCGAGATGAAGGCGCTGGAAAGAACCGCGCACGGGCTGAGCGATATTTCATCGGCGACGAGCAGGCTGAGCGTCGGCGTCGCGGGCGCGGCAGAGGAAACAAGTTCCAACGTCAGCGCCGTCGCCGCCGCGTCGGAGGAGATTTCCAATTCGGTGCGCGAGCTGCAAATAACGGTCGAGCAATGCCATGCGTCAATGCTGCGCGTAACCGGGCAGGCGGGGGAGGTCAAGCAATCTGTTGACGCCCTGAACAAGGCTATCGGCAATATCGCCTATGTATCGGATATTATCGGCGGTATCGCCGCCCAGACAAACCTGCTCGCTTTGAACGCGACGATAGAGGCTGCGCGTGCGGGGGAAGCCGGAAAGGGTTTTGCCGTGGTCGCCGGTGAGGTTAAAAACCTCGCGCGCCAGACGGCGGAATCCACGGAACAAATTACGGGCGAGGTCGGGCAAATACAAAAACTGTCCGAAAATGTCATTGAATCCATTGATACGGTCTTTAGCACGATTGACGAGGCGAGCGGCTATGCGCTCGGTATGAATAGCGGCATCGGCGAACAGGCGCAGGCGATTGCCGAAATCGCGCGCAGCGTTGACATGGCCGCGACCGCCACGGAAGAGGTGACCAAGAGCATCACCGAAGTATCCGACATGAACCGTAAAACCGAGGATGCAAGCGCGGAAGTTCTGGGCGCGGCCCAAAGCATTATCGCGCAGGTCGAAAATCTGGAAGACACGCTGAAAGCCTTCCTGTCGCAGCTTGATAAAGGGCGCGCCTAAAACCGGCGGGAAAAGGGCGAAGGCGGCGGGATCGGAAGATTCCAAGGGATAAGCATGGGGATTCCGGGGCTTTTTCGTTTCATTCTCCCGAAGAGGCGATTATAGTCCATTCCATTCAATCTACATGGAGAGGTATCACTGTGGCCGGAAGCGTCAATAAAGTTATTCTGATCGGAAATCTCGGGAACGATCCGGAGATAAAAACCATGCAATCCGGCGATCGCGTGGCGAATTTGTCTGTTGCTACATCCGAAAGCTGGAAAGACAAGGCGTCGGGAGAGCGCAGGGAGCGCACCGAATGGCACCGGGTTGTCGTGTTCAATCAGGGCCTGATGAATGTATGTGAAAACTACCTGCGCAAAGGCTCCAAGGTTTATATCGAAGGCCAGATTGAAACCCGCAGCTGGGAACAGGACGGCATTAAAAAATACACGACCGAAATTGTCCTGCGCCCCTATCGCGGCGAGATTACGATGCTGGATTCCCGCGGTGGCGGCGGCGGCGGATTCGCTTCCGGCGGGCAGGATGATTACGGCTCGTCCGGCTTTGGCGGCGGCCAGGGCGGCGGCTCCGGCGGCGGATCGTCCAAAGCCCGCGCCCCGGTGGACGAACTTGAAGATGAAATCCCGTTTTAGGTAGAATAACAGGATGAGATATTTCCTTCTGACATTGACCATCCTGTTTATGGCCTTCCCTGCCTTGGCGGACGAACCCGCGGCGCAGGACGGGGCGGGCTTTGACCGCAAGCTCGAACTTGCCGGAAAAATGCATGAAATATGGCCTATCCGCACGCGCATCGAATCTGCGATTACGACCGTTGCGGAGAATTTTCCAGAGGAGCGGCAGGCGGAAGTGAAGGCGGCCATCCGCCGCTCGATCCAGTATGCGCAAATCGAGGAAGCCTCTATCCGCGCTATGGCCGATATTTTCACCGAAGAGGAGCTGGCGGAAATGATCGCCTTTTACGGTTCTGATGCAGGGCGTTCCGTGTCCGCAAAAACGGCGGATTACGAGGCCGCCCTGCGCCCCGTCTTCGTACAAATGCTGGATAAAGCGATGCTGGATTTACGCACCGGCCAGTGATTTCCGGGCAGTTTCCGCAGCTTCTTGCTAACCCCCTGATTCAAGGGGGTTTTTAATGTTGCAAAAGCGGCGGAAAAACGGCCCCCCGCCTTGTTTTAAGCGCGTGATTTTGCTACAAAAAACCATTGTAATCCGACTCTTGAAACTGGTGTGAAAAGCATGTCCGAAACGGCTGTTAAAGATCCTTCCCAACCCGTCATCACAATCGAAGACGAGATGAAGCAATCCTATCTCGATTACGCGATGAGCGTTATCGTGAGCCGGGCGCTTCCCGATTTGCGCGATGGTCTGAAACCCGTTCACCGCCGCATTTTCTATGCGATGCGCGAAGGCGGCTATACGTCGGACAAGCCCTACCGCAAATCCGCCCGTATCGTCGGGGACGTCATGGGTAAATACCACCCGCACGGCGATCAGGCGATTTATGACGCGCTTGTGCGGATGGCGCAGGACTTCTCCTTGCGGCTGCCGCTGGTGGACGGGCAGGGGAACTTCGGTTCGATGGACGGCGACCCGCCTGCGGCCATGCGCTATACCGAATCCCGCCTGAACAAGGCGGCGGAAGCGATCCTCGAAGATATCGACAAGGACACGGTCGATTTCCACCCGAACTATGACGAAAGCACAAAGGAGCCGGAAGTGCTTCCGGCCCGTATCCCGAACCTGCTTGTGAACGGTGCGGGCGGCATCGCGGTCGGCATGGCCACGAACATCCCGCCGCATAATCTGGGCGAGGTTATCGACGCCTGTAACGCCTATATAGACAATCCCGAAATTTCCATCGAAGAGCTGAACGCGATTATTCCGGGGCCGGACTTCCCGACAGGCGGGCAGATATTGGGCCGCGCGGGTATCCGCAGCGCTTATCATACCGGCAATGGTTCCGTCATCATGCGCGCGAAAACCTCCGTCGAGGAAGCCTCGTCGGGGCGCGAATCCATCGTCGTGCATGAGGTTCCCTATCAGGTGAATAAAGGCAATTTGCTGCTGCGTCTTGGCGAAGTCGCGCGCGAGAAGATTGTCGAGGATATTTCCGAGATCCGCGATGAATCAGACCGCGACGGCGTGCGGATCGTTATTGATTTGAAAAAAGGCGCGATTGCCGATGTCGTCTTAAAACAGCTTTTCAAACACACGGCGCTGCAAACCTATTTCGGCTGTAACCTCGTTGCGCTGGATCATGGCCGCCCGCGTTTGCTGGTGCTGAAGGACTTTATCGAGGCGTTCGTGAAATTCCGCGAGGAAGTCATTACGCGCCGGACGATCTATGAACTCGGCAAGGCGCGCGACCGCGCGCATATCTTGGCGGGGCTTGCCGTCGCCGTCGCCAATATCGACGAGATTATCGCGCTTATCCGCGGTGCGAAAACGCCGCAGGAAGCCAAGGAAGGCCTGCTTGCCAAACGCTGGCCCGCCGCCGATGTCGCGCCGCTTATCCAGCTTATCGACGATCCGGAATATCCGATGCATGAAGGCAACACGTATCAAATGTCCGAAGCGCAGGCGAAAGCGATTCTCGATCTGCGCCTGCACCGTTTGACGGGGCTGGAGCGCGACAAGATCGGCGACGAGCTGAAAGAGATCACCGACGCCATTGCGGACTATCTTGCCATTCTTGCCAGCCGTGAAAAGATGCTCGACGTGCTGCGCAACGAACTGGCCGAGATTAAAATAAAATTCGGCACGCCGCGCCGGACGGAGCTTATCGAATCCGAATTTGAAATGGATATCGAGGATTTGATCCAGCGCGAGGATATGGTCGTGACGATCACCCATGGCGGCTATATCAAGCGCGTGCCGCTCGACACATACCGCGCGCAGCGCCGCGGCGGGAAAGGGCGATCCGGCACGGCGCTGAAGGACGAGGATTTCGTATCGGATATGTTCGTGGCCTCGACCCACACGCCGATTATTTTCTTCACCAGCCGCGGCATCGCGCACAAGATGAAGATCTGGCAATTGCCGCTGGCCTCGCCGACATCGCGCGGCAAGGCGCTGGTCAATCTCCTGCCGTTGCAAGAGGGCGAGAATATTTCCGTCTATTTGCGCGTGCCGGAAAATGAAGAGGCTTGGGACAAGCTTGATGTGATGTTTGCGACGAGCCACGGCTCGGTTCGCCGGAACAAGCTTACGGACTTCCAGAATATCCGCTCCAACGGCCTTATCGCCATGAAGCTGGAGGAGGGGGAGAAGCTCGTTTCCGTGAAAATCTGCACCGAGGACGAGGATATCCTTCTCGCCACGGCAAAGGGCAAGGCTATCCGTTTCTCCGTCACCGACATCCGCGTCTTTGCGGGCCGTACATCGACCGGCGTTCGCGGCGTCAGGCTTGCAAAAGGGGACGAGGTTATCTCCATGTCCGTCCTGAAGCATGTGGACATTGTGCCGGACGAGCGGGCCGCCTATCTGAAGGCCGCCGCAAAATTGCGCGGCGCCGACGAGGACGGCATGGAGGTGGAAGAGGGCGCTTCCGAAATCGCCCTGTCCGCGGATCGTTTCAAGGAGTTGCAGGACAGGGAGCAATTCCTCCTGACCGTCAGCAATGGCGGCTTTGGAAAGAGAACCTCCGCCTATGAATACCGCCTGACCAACCGCGGCGGGCAGGGCATTACCAATATGGGGCTTACTCAAAAGAACGGCGGCGAAGTCGTCGCGACATTCCCCGTGACCGACAGCCATCAGGTCATGCTTATCACCAATGAAGGCCAGATGATCCGCATGCCGATCAACGGCGTCCGTTTTACAGGCCGTTCGGCGCAGGGTGTGACGCTCTTCCGCGTTGCCGGCGGCGAAAAAGTCGTATCCGTTGCGTGGCTCATCGACGATGAGGAAGATGAAAGCGCGGCCGATGGCGAAGCTGTCGCCATGGACGGCGTGGCGGTGGCGGGCGGGGCCGGAGAGGCCGTAGAGAGCGCCGCCCGGGATGAGGCCCCGGATGAGGCTATGTCCGCGGAAGCGTCTGAAGCGCCTGAAGCGCCGGGGGCCGGGGATGCCGGAGGGGAAGAAGGCCCCGAAGAGGCATAATCCTTTTGGCCGCGCGCCATCCATACTGACACGAATTTAATAAATAAAGCCGGGAAGGGGAACTTTCCCGGCTTTATTGCGTTTGTAGCTTTTGTCCCCCAGACCTCCATGCCGTTAAATTAATATTCAGATTTTTATGGCATTCTGGAAACTCAAGCAGAAAAGGGGTTTTGCATGCGTGATGTAATCGAAGGAATGCACAAGGTTGGCGATGCTATGGCAGCGCTTATCAGCGATCAGGTAACGCGCGAGGCGCAACGGAA
This sequence comes from Micavibrio sp., assembly GCA_041655955.1. Taxonomy (GTDB): domain Bacteria; phylum Pseudomonadota; class Alphaproteobacteria; order Micavibrionales; family Micavibrionaceae; genus Micavibrio_A. The sequence continues at coordinate 759,946 of JBBAEN010000001.1, read as the reverse complement.
ACTGGCCGAAAAATCCTGAAGACAGGCGCTTTTACACAGATTTGATTTCCTTCCAAAATGCGGCTCCTCCCCTGATACGGGGGGAGCCGTTTTTTTGGGGGGCGAATGTTCATAAATCCTTGTCTTTGTTGAAGGGCCGCGCGTTTATCTTTAAAGTCGCCCCTATGAGCAGCACCATCCGCATCGGTATTTATCCCGGCACGTTCGATCCCATCACCAAGGGGCATCTCCATATCATCAAGCGGGCCAGCCGCCATCTGGACAGGCTTATCGTCGCCGTGGCCGACGGCACGCGCAAAAACCCGCTTTTCGGGCTGGAGGAACGGCTTGAAATGGTCAGGCAGGATTGCGCCTCGCTACAGGAAGCCGGCTGTGAGATCACGGTTCAGTCTTTTGACAATCTCCTCATCCATTTCGTGCGCGATGCCGGGGCGAGCTGCATTGTGCGGGGGCTGCGCGCCATTTCGGATTTCGACTATGAATTCCAGATGACGGGGATGAATGCCCGCCTCGCGCCGGATGTAGAAACGATTTTCCTGATGGCGGCGGATAAATGGCAATTCGTTTCCGCCTCGTTCGTGAAGGAAATCCATTCTTTGGGCGGGGATGTGTCCGAATTCGTCACGCCCGCGACGCTGGAGCGTCTTGACGGCAAAAAAACCTTGTAACCTCCTTGCGGGCAGGATGATAGAATGTCCGGTATGAACGGTAATACAGCGCATGGCAGGGGGACTATCCCGCTTTATTTCATCCTCGGCCCGTCCTATCACGGGGCGCCGGTTCTCGCCCGTGAACTGAACGCCCATCCTTCCATCCTGTGTCTTGGAACCGGCAATCCGGCAAAGGGGGAAGAAACGCCGTGCAGTTGCGGCGCACCCGTTTCCGCCTGTCCTTTCTGGACGAAGGTTGCGCAAGGACTGAACGAACTCGGCGACGATGACGGCGAATTCTACCGCCATTACCTGCCCCGCCATCCGGTGATTACGGCGCGGGAGGGGCTGGATGTCTGGATAGCGGGGGCGCTTTCCCTGCTCGCCAACGAAGCGGGGCCGAAAGCCTGGAAATTTTTCTATGAACAGGCCGAACGCTTCCTGAAAAAACATGAAACATTCCACGCGATAGCGCGGACGGAAGCGCCGCATAAATTTTTTGTGGATGCGGAGCGCTCCAACATCAAATTCATGGTGATGGCCTCGATGGGGTTCCCTGTCGGCGGCGTTATCCATCTGGTGCGCGACCCGCGCGGCTATGCGGCCTCTATGAAGAAATATTATCCCGAAAGCTCGGCGGAAAAGCTGGCGATGGAATGGGCGGCGGAACATACGCGTATTGGCCGTTTGCGGAGCTTTTTCCCGAAAATTCCTTTCCTGACCCTGCGGCAGGAGGAGCTGGCGGCGGATATGGACGGCTCTTTACAGGAAATCGCCGCTTTTATGGGCCTACCGGAAAAACAGGGCTTTGCGGCGGGCGCGGAGGCCTCCCCCTTGAAAAACCACCAAATCGGCGCCGCGCCGCAGGAACAGGGGGAAGACGCCGCATTAACCGTTCTGGACTGGCGGGAATCCTTGCATCCGGAGGATCAGGCGCGGGTTATGAAGGCCGCCGGCCCTCTTTTTTCGGATTTTGGGTATAAATCGGAAATCTTGCCTTGACTGGAAGCCGCGAGATTCATATGTTCCCAAAGCTTATTGGCACCTTGTGGCCGATCGCTTAGCTCAGCCGGTAGAGCAACTGACTTTTAATCAGTAGGTCCCGGGTTCGAATCCCGGAGCGATCACCATTTTATTCAATCCCTTAATTGCCGCTCCCTTTATGGGCGACAGAGTCCGGAAAACTCTGCCGCCAGAATCCCCGCTGGCTAACAAGCCTTGCGAAACGGGGGGAATTCCTTATACCTTTAGGGCCGGAAGACACGATTTCTACAAAGGAAAGTTATGATAATGCAGCCAGCAACAGCCCCAGCCCCGCAAGAATCCGCAAAGGACATGAAAGATATCGTTGCCCTGTGCAAACGCCGCGGTTTTATTTTCCCTGCATCCGATATCTATGGCGGGATTAACGGTTTTTGGGATTTCGGGCCTCTGGGGACGGAGCTGAAGAATAATTTGCGCGATTACTGGTGGCGGCGGATGGTTTTGTGCCCGCCCATCGGGCCGGACGGGCATCCGGTGCAGATTGTGGGGCTTGATTCCGCCATCATCCAGAACCCGAAAGTCTGGGTCGCTTCCGGCCATGTCGGCGGTTTTTCCGATCCGATGGTGGATTGCAAGGAAACGAAAAAGCGTTACCGCGAAGACCATCTTGTCGTCTTTGTAACGGACGGAATCTGGCCCGCTTTCCACGAGGAAGCGGAAGGGGACGAAATTGAAAAACGCTTTAAAAAGCTTGGCATCAAGCAAGCGCCGTCCGCCGCGAACAAGAAAAAACTGACCGATATTCCGTTCGGCGATTACAAGAACATCGTCGGCCCCGACGCGAAAGAGGCGGGGAGCCTGACGGAGCCGAAAGCCTTCAACCTGCTTTTCGAAACGAAGATCGGCGCCGTGGCGAGCGACGACAACGTCGCCTATTTGCGCGGCGAAACGGCGCAGGGGATTTTCATCAACTATAAAAACGTCGTCGATTCCAGCCGCGTCAAGGTGCCGTTCGGGATAGCGCAGGTCGGCAAGGCGTTCCGCAATGAGGTCAATCCGCGCAACTTCATCTTCCGCTCCCGCGAGTTCGAGCAAATGGAAATGGAATTTTTCTGCGCGCCCGATGAGGCGAAGATGTGGTTCGATTTCTGGAAGGAAGAACGCAAGAAATTCTGGCAGGATCTGGGCCTGACCGCGGATAATCTTTTGATGCGCGAACATGATGCGGACGAGCTTGTCTTCTATTCCAAAGGCACGTTCGACATTGAATATAAATTCCCCTTTACCGCGCCCGGTTTCGGGGAGCTGGAAGGCATCGCCTACCGCACCGATTACGACCTGAACCAGCATCAGGAACATTCGGGCCAGAAGATGGAATATATCGATCCCGAAGACAACACGAAGCGCTATATCCCGCATGTGATCGAACCTGCCGCGGGCCTCACGCGCGGCGTCCTCGCGCTGTTATGCGAGGCCTATACGCCGGATGCGGGCCGTCCGAGTGGCGTTTACCTCAACTTCCATCCGAAAATCGCGCCGAAAAAGGCGGCCATCCTGCCGCTCACGGCGAAGGACGGCCAGCCGGAAAAAGCGGAAAAGCTTTATATGGAGCTGCGCGAAGAGTTTCCGGTCGATCTCGATATCAAACAAAATATCGGCAAGCGTTATGCGCGGCAGGATGAAATTGGCACGCCGTTCTGCTTTACCATTGATAACGACACGCTGGCCGATAACAGCGTCACGGTGCGCGAGCGCAACACGATGGCGCAGGAACGCATTTCCATGGACAAAGCCGCCGATTACCTGCGGGCGAAAATGAAGGTATAATATGGCCGAGCATCCGGACAATCCGATTGCCGAAGACGTTGACGACATGCTGTCTACGCCTCGCGGCGGCCTTCTGGTGCGGCTGCGCCGTTATTTCCTGACGGGGATTGTCGTCACCGCGCCGGGCGTTATTACCATCTATGTGACATGGTGGTTTTTGAAGTTCGTCGATACGAATGTCGCCAAGCTTATCCCGTCCGCTTATAATCCCAATACCTATTTGCCCGTGTCGGTTCCGGGGCTGGGGCTTATCCTGACTGTCACTATTCTTATCGCCGTCGGCTGGTTCGCGCGCAATTTCGTAGGGCGGATGTTCATCCACTCGTCGGAATATGTGGTGGAGCGGATGCCCGTCGTGCGGACGGTCTATAACGCCCTGAAACAAGTATTTGAAACCACGATGGGCGCACAGTCACGGGCCTTCCGTGAAGTTGTGCTGTTTGAATATCCGCGGAAGGATTGCTGGACGCTCGGCTTCGTCACGGGCGTGACGCGCGGTGAAATCCAGTCATTGACGGATGATGAAGTCGTGAATGTCTATGTCCCGACGACGCCGAACCCGACATCCGGCTTCCTGCTCTTTTTACCGCGCAAGGATCTTACCTATCTTTCGATGAGTCCCGAAGACGCGATCAAGCTGATCGTTTCCGGCGGCATCATCAGCCCGCCGGAAAAGAGCCTTTAGGCTCTCCTGCCTGTTTCGTTCATGCCGCAATGGGTTTATGCCGAAGGGGCCGGGGCGTCCTTGTTCTTGCGGACGAAGGCCAGTGTTTCCCGCATGGGCCTCGCGGTTCTTCCACGCTGGAGCGTCCGCAAAACGCCGCCTGCCAAGGTGAAATCCTCTTCTATGATGGATTTTGTCTGCTTTTCAGGCTCTATATATGCTTTGTTCGCCTTGTCAAAACCTTCATGCAGCTTTGCCGCTTTGCGGGTAAAAGTTTCAAGCTCTTCCTTGACCTTTGCCTTTACCGCCTCATCCGGGGCGATGCCTGGTTCTTTCTCGCGTTTGGCTGTTTCCTTTTCAATGGCTTCAATCTGCGCTAGAAGGGTATCGCGCGTTGCGATTTTTTCGGCGATGGCGAGTGCTTTATCTTTGTTATCAGGCTGCGCCGCGGTTGCGCTGTCTTGAGGTGTTTCCGGCGTTGTTTCAGTATCCTGAGATAAGTCCGGATTGTTTTTATAGGCCGCATTTACTTGTGCAATTTCCATTTTAAGCGCTTCCTGAGCGGATGGCATGGAATCACTTTCTGCAACGCGTTCGGTGCTGGCGGGCGCTTCATCTTTATTGACAGGCTGCGCCGCAGTTGCGGTGTCCTGCGCCGACGCGGCGTTTTGCACCGATGCATTGTCGGGCTGCGTTGCGGCCGCCGCGTTTTTCAGATCCTGCGCCGGTTTGGGCGCGCCCAGAATATTCAGTTTGGGCAGGAGCGGGAAATCCTGATGAAGTTTTTCCGCGGCCTTTGCAAAAATATCTTTTTCGCCCGCGACGAGGTTATCAAGCTTGATGGAGTTCGGCGGCATCATGGATTTATTGCCGTAAGCCTTGACGAGCATTTCATAGGCGTCCTCGGCGGAGATGGCCTTTCTAACGCCTGCCTCATCGACCTGGCCGGATTTATCAACGAAAGCAATCTCGTTCCGGGAAACGGATATTTCGTTGCCTTTCGGTGTTTTGAAAAAAGCCGTGCGTGCCAGTGCGTTCGTCATAAGCAGCTTTGTGGCGAACGTATTCCTGTATAATGCGTCGATAATGTCGCCTTGAAAATGCGGGCTATCAGGATTTACCGCCGGTTTCGGCAAGGAGAGATTAGGGCCGAGCGCTATTTTCAAGGAAGCAAGGAAGAGCTGAAAATTATCCCTTTCTTCCTGCTCCATATTGTGGCGCTGCTGCGCAAGTTCGGCGACTTCTTCCAGCGTATAGTCGCCAGCGGAAGAGGGGGATTGTCCCGACGCGCCGCCTTCGGCTTGGTTTTCCTCTGGCGCAGCCGCCGGCTGGGCCTGTATAGAGGGGCCTGCAACAACGCCTATTTCAAATGCGCCGGAGCTTTCATGCTTACTCATCGTCCAATGCCTTCAACTTAAATTCATATTTTCAATAATGATGGTGCCTTAAAATAGCAGAAAAAGAGTTAAGAATGCAAATTTGCCATGCTTTAGCAGGCGCTTATGTATGGAATAGGGAATCAACCCGCCCTGAGATTGGCGATAGCCTGATCCTGTTCCATTAAATAAAGCAATGTTTTCAAAGCATTGCCACGATGCTTTTCAAGATCAGGGTCGGTGCCGAGGATAAGTTTCGTATCGTCGCGGGCTGTGACCAGAAGCTCCGCATGGGCGGCCAGATCGGCGAGTTTGAAGCTGGGCAGGCCGCTTTGGCGGGTGCCGAGAATTTCCCCGCCGCCGCGCAGTTCGAGGTCTTTTTCTGCGATGATGAAGCCGTCTTCGGTTTCGCGCATGATTTTGAGCCGCTCCTTTGCAGCCTTGGAGAGTTTATCGTCGTAAAGGAGGAAGCAAAAGGATTTGTCGCCGCCGCGCCCGACCCGCCCGCGAAGCTGGTGGAGCTGGGCAAGGCCGAAACGCTCTGCCTGTTCGATGATCATGATGGTGGCTTCGGGGACGTTGACGCCGACTTCGATAACGGTGGTCGCGACGAGGATCTTGATTTTCCCGCGCGCGAAATCGTCCATGACGGAATCTTTTTCGCCGCCCTTCATGCGCCCGTGGACGAGGCCGACATTCTCGCCGAAAATTTCCTTGAGAATATCGTAGCGGGCCTCGGCGGCCTGAAGGTCTAGGATCTCGCTTTCCTCGACGAGCGGGCAGACCCAGTAAATGCGCGCGCCGGTTTCTATCTGCCGCGCGACGCCGCCAATCATCTCTTCGACTTTTTCGATGGGAATAAGGCGTGTTTCAACGGGCTTCCTGCCCGGCGGTTTTTCGTCGAGGCGGCTGACATCCATATCGCCATAGGCGGTGAGGGTGAGGGTGCGCGGGATGGGGGTTGCGGTCATCAGGAGAATATCCGTCCCCCGCCCTTTCGATGAAAGCCGGAGCCTTTGATGGACGCCGAAACGGTGCTGTTCGTCAATCACGGCAAGGCCGAGATCGTCAAACTCCACGCCCTGCTGGAAGAGGGAATGGGTGCCGATAACGACCCGCGCCCGCCCGTCCGCGATTTGCGCCAGGGTTTCGGTGCGGGCCTTGCCCTTGCCGCGTCCGGTCAGAAGGACATGGTCAATGCCCGCCGCTTCAAGCCACGGCGCAAAGCTCTGCGCGTGCTGGCGGGCGAGGATTTCGGTTGGGGCCATGATGGCGGCCTGCGCGCCGCATTCAAGGACGTTCATCATCGCCATGGCGGCCACGATTGTCTTGCCGCTGCCGACATCGCCTTGCAGGAGGCGGAGCATGCGGAGCGGCTCTTTCATATCCGCGTCGATTTCCGAAAGCGCCCTTAACTGCGCGCCCGTCAGTTTAAAGGGCAGGGATTTTTCCAGTTTTTCATGGAGCTTTCCAGAGGGTTTCCAGGCGCGGCCATTTTGTTTGCGTAGTTTGCGCCGGACAAGGGCGAGCGATAACTGGTTCGCCAGCAATTCATCATAGGCAAGCCGCATCCGCGCCGGATGGGAGGGGAGGAGATCCGCCGCGCCATAGGGAGTATGAAGCTGCGTCACCGCGTCTTTCCAGTCCGGCAAGGCGTGGCGTTTTTTGAAATGCGGGTCGAGCCATTCTTCGAGCGCGGGCAAAACCGCAAGGCTGCCCTGAACGGCCTTGCGCAGCCCCTTGTTCGTGAGGCCCGCGGTAAGGGGATAGACGGGTTCCGCCTTGCCGATAGCGTCTTTGTCTTCGGTGATATAATCGGGATGCACCATCTGGCGGTTGCCCTGATAGGATTCCATCCGGCCGCTGACATAGCGTTTTTCATTGACGGGAAGCTGTTTTTCCAGCCATTCGCGGCTCATGTTGAAAAAGACGAGAGTCATGCCGCCGCTTTCATCCTCGACCCAGACGCGGTAGGGCATCGCCCGTTTGGGCGGGGCCGTGTGCCGTATCACCGTGATATGGAGCGTGCAAACCTTGCCGTTTTCGGCGGCGGCGACGGACGGGGATTCTGAACGGTCGATAAATTCAACCGGCTTGTGCCAGAGCAGATCGAGGATTTTCGCGCCGCCCGTCAGCTTTTCATAGAGTTTCACGCTTTTCGGCCCCACGCCCGGCAGGGTGGAGATGGAACGGAACAGCGGATCCAGAATAAAGGGACGGGCCATATCCTTGTTTTACCCGCAAGCGCGGCCGGAAACAAAGCCCTTTTCCGTCCTGCGGGGGGCCGTTTTCCCTGCAAAGTCTTCTTGGTATCGGCCCCGCATAATGGTAAAACCCCGCCATGAGCGAAGAAACGATAGAAAACTGCCGGAAACGCCTTGTTTTCCGCGCATGGCACAGGGGAACGCGGGAGATGGATTTGATTGTCGGCTCCTTTGCCGACAACCATGTCCCGCAGATGGGCGAGGAGGAACTCGGCCTGTTCGGGGCGCTTTTGGATACGCCCGATCCCGATCTCTATGACTGGATATCCGGGCAAAAGCCCGTTCCGGCCAATAGGATGAACCCTGTGATTGAAAAATTGTTGAACCACGATTATGCCCGATACAGCCCGTTACGACACAGCGATGACCCTTCCGGCGCATGAAGAACAGGCGGTAGCCGGCGGCGCGTTCCTTTTCGGCTGTCCGGAAGGGCAGGATGCGCGCGTCATGGCGGCGATGGCCCGCGACCTTGCGCGGGAGCGGAAAACGCTCGTCCATATCGCGACCGACGATACGCGCATTGCCGCCCTTGCCGAACTGCTCGGCTTTTTCGCGCCTGATATAGAGATCGTGTCTTTTCCGGCATGGGACTGCCTTCCCTATGACCGCGTTTCCCCCAATGCGGAAATTTCCGCGGCGCGGGTCAATGCGCTGGTGCGGATGCGGGAATGGGCGAAGAGCGATAAATATTTGCCGCGCATCGTCCTGACGACGGTAAACGCCGCGACCCAGCGCGTTATGCCGCAAGAGGCGCTTGAAAAAGCGGCCTTTTCCGCCCGCGCGGGGGAGCGTTTGAATCTCGCGGCCATGCAGGATTACCTGATCGCGAACGGCTATATGCGCAGCGATACGGTGCGCGAACATGGCGAATATGCGATCCGCGGCGGGATTGTCGATCTGTTTCCGGCGGGCGCGGCCATGCCTGTGCGCATCGATCTCTTCGACGACGAGATCGAAACGATCCGCACCTTCGATCCGGCGACCCAGCGCACCGAGGCGAAGCAGGATTATTTTTCCCTGCAACCCGCGACGGAATTTTTCCTGGATTCGGAATCGATCCAGCGTTTTCGCGCCGGTTACCGCGAAACATTCGGGGCTGTGACGCATGGCGATCCGCTTTATGAGGCGGTGAGCGAGGGGCGGCGCTATAACGGGATGGATCACTGGCTGCCGCTGTTTTTTGAAAAGATGGAGAGCCTGTTTTCCTATGTCCCCGCCTGTTCCGTGACGCTCGATCAGCACGCGCTGCAAGCGGCGGAGGAACGGTTCTCTCAGATTGCGGATTTTTACGAGGCGCGCAAAACCCTGGCCGAATCCTTTCATAAAAAGGGAAAGAAAAAAGGAAGCGATGTTTCTTTGAGCGGAACCGTCTATCACGCCTTGCCGCCGCGGGCGCTTTATCTGGACGGGAAGGAACTGGAAAGCGCTATGGGCGGCGCCCTCCAGCTTTTGCCTTTCGGCGCGCCCGAAGGCAGCGGCGTGAAAGATGGGGCTACGAAAGACGGGGGCGGGCGCAAGGGACGTGATTTTGCGGATATAAGGGCGCTTCCGGACGGGGATGTGTTTGGCGCGCTGCGCCGGCATCTTGTGGAAATCGGCGCGGGCGGAAACCGTAAAATCCTTATCGCCGCCTATTCCGAAGGATCGCGCGAGCGGTTGAAAGGCATGATGGAACATGCCGGAATAGCCCGCCTGAAAGAATGCGGCGGCGGCGACATTAAAAAGATCGGGGCGGGGGAGATAGGCCTTGCGGTTCTCGGCCTTGAACACGGGTTTATCGCGGACGATCTCGCGGTGCTGAGCGAGCAGGATATTCTGGGCGACCGCCTGACGCGCCGGACGGGGCGCAAGAAGAAGGCCGATAATTTCCTGACAGAAATTTCGGCGCTGAGCGAAGGCGATCTGGTTGTCCATATCGATCACGGGGTCGGGCGCTTCGCGGGGCTTGAAACGCTCAAGGCGGGCGGGCTTTTGCGCGATTGCCTGAAGATCATTTATGACGGCGGCGACAAGCTTTATGTGCCGGTCGAAAATATCGAGGTGCTGTCGCGCTTCGGCTCTGACGAAGGAACGACGCAGCTTGACAGGCTCGGCGGCGCGGGTTGGCAGGCGCGTAAGGCCAGGGTTAAAAAAGACCTGATGGCGATGGCCGAAGGGCTTTTGAAAATCGCGGCGCAGCGCCAGTTGAAAAAAGGCGAAACCTTGCAAATCGACAAGGATCAGTATGATTCCTTTGCCGCGCGCTTCCCCTATCAGGAAACCGACGACCAGCTCAAATCCATTTCCGACGTGGTGCAGGATCTGGCGGGTGAACAGCCGATGGACAGGCTCGTTTGCGGCGATGTCGGTTTCGGCAAAACGGAAGTCGCGCTCCGCGCCGCCTATGTCGCGGCGATGGCGGGGGTTCAGGTGGCGGTCGTCGTGCCGACGACCTTGCTGGCGCGCCAGCATTACCAGAATTTCGCAAGCCGTTTCGCAGGCACGGGGCTGCGAGTGGAACAGCTTTCGCGGCTGGTAAGCGCGAAGGATGCAAAGGCGGTGCGGGACGGCCTCGAAGATGGCCGCGTCAATATCGTCGTCGGCACGCATGCGCTTTTTGCCAAGGGGATGAAATTCGCCCATCTCGGCCTCGTCATCGTCGATGAGGAACAGCGTTTCGGCGTGAAGCAGAAAGAGCGGCTCAAGGAAATCAAATCCGACGTCCATGTGCTGACGCTTTCGGCGACGCCGATTCCGCGCACCTTGCAAATGTCCCTGACGGGCGTGAAGGATATGAGCCTTATCACGACGCCGCCCGTCGACAGGCTCGCCATCCGCACCTTTGTCCTGCCCTTCGATCCGCTGGTCATCCGCGAGGCGATCTTGCGCGAACATTATCGCGGCGGGCAGAGTTTTTACGTCGTGCCGCGTATCGGCGATATGGCGGAGGTCGAAACGACCTTGAAAGAACTCGTGCCGGAAGTGAAAATTATCGCGGCGCACGGCCAGATGACTCCGGCGGAACTCGAAGACCGGATGACGGCCTTTTATGACGGGCAATATGACGTCCTGCTCGCGACCAATATCATCGAGAGCGGGATTGATATTCCGCGCGCCAACACGATGATCGTCCACCGCGCCGATATGTTCGGCCTTGCGCAGCTTTACCAGATACGCGGGCGGATTGGCCGGTCGAAAGTCCGCGCCTATGCCTATCTGACCTACCAGCCGGCGGCGAAATTGACGGCGCAGGCGCAAAAGCGGCTGGAGGTCATTGAAACGCTCGATACGCTCGGCGCGGGGTTCCAGCTTGCGAGCCATGACATGGATATTCGCGGCGCGGGGAATTTGCTGGGCGAGGAGCAATCCGGCCATATCCGCGAAGTCGGCGTCGAATTGTATCAGCAAATGCTCGAAGAGGCGGTCGCGGCGGCCCGCGCGGGTGTCGATTTTGATGAGGCGCCGCTCGCCGATAAGTGGTCGCCGCAAATCAATCTCGGCACATCGGTTCTTATCCCCGAACGCTATGTCGAGGATCTGGGCGTGCGGATGAGCCTTTACCGCCGTCTTGCGGATCTGGCGGACGGGAACGAGATCGAGTCCTTTGCCGCCGAGATGATCGATCGTTTCGGCAAGCTTCCGGACGAGGTTGAAAATTTGCTCGACATCGTCCGCATCAAACAGCTTTGCCGGATCGCCAATGTCGATAAAGTCGAGGCGGGGCCGAAAGGGGCGGTCGTCGGTTTCTATCAGGACTCGCCGCCGAACCTGCCGGCCCTGATGCAATGGATGGTGGAGGCGCGGGGAACTGTAAAACTCCGCGCCGATCAAAAGCTTGTGGCCGTCAAGGCGTGGGATTCCGTGGCCGCGCGGGTGCGCGGTGTGCAAATATTGATGAAACAGTTGGCCGATCTGGCCGGATAAGCTATAATATCGGCTGTAATTTCAAACGATCGGGAACCATGCAATGAACCGCGATTATGCCGAAAGCCGCATCAGGGACGCCTTGAAAGCCAGCGGGGGAAACACCACCATTGCGCGGCAGGAACTTATCGCGTGGGCGCTTGAGGATAACAGGCTGTTGCATGAGCTGGTCGCGCCGCACCTTACCGGCATTACGGCCCATGCCATCAACCATGTACTGATGACGAAAGACCGCAAGCCCCAGCCAGCCGCGCCCGTTCCGCCAAAGGCTTCCGCCAAGGGCGAAAAGGGCGATCAGTTCGGGATGGAGATTTTAAAGGCGATCGCCATGGGCAACCCCGCGCAGTTCGGCCTTGAAGGCGGCGTGGCCATTAAAAAACAGGCGGCATCACAGCGCCATGTCGATGCGATCCGCGCCATGGTGTCCAAAGACAAATCCAAAAGCGGCAAATAACCTTGTTGAGCCTCAACGCACAGGATTATTTCGAGGGGCGCAAGGATTTGCGCCTCGCTTTTTTGCAAACCTATCTGGGCAATGATTGTACGGTTTTACCGCTTGCGGCGGACTGGGCCTCGCGCCGCTATTTCCGCGTGCGGGCGGCAGGGGGCGGTAAGTCCCGCGTGTTGATGGAGGCCGTTCCCGATCATACGGGCGCCTATACGCCCGGCCATAAAATTGCGGATTTCCTGCGCATCGCCCGCGCCTTGAAAGCGCACGGGATTCATGCGCCGTCCATTATTGCGGCGGATGAGGGGGAGGGCTATGTCCTCCTGGAAGATTTCGGGGATCTAAGCGCCTATGACGCGCTGGAACAGGCCGCGTCCGGCAGGGGCGTTTCAAGCGCGCAGGATATTTACGCGCAAGCGGTGGATATATTGATTGCACTGCGCGGCACGGTTGATGCGGACGCGCTTTCCTTGCCTGATTATTACAGCTCCCACGTCCATAAGGGGCGGCGGCGGATTGTCGATTGGTATATTCCCGCGGTGCGCCGCGCGAAAAATCAGGACGGGCTTGTTGAATCCTATCTCGCCGCGTGGGACGAGGTGGAGCGCGCCTTGCCGCCCTGCCCGCAAGGGATGGTACATGGCGATTACCACATGCAAAATCTGATGATCCTTCCGGGGACGCTGGGCGTTCTGGATTTTCAAGGGGCGATGCGCGGGCCGCTTCCCTATGACCTTGCCAACCTGCTCGAAGACATAAGGCGCGACGTGCCGGACGATATCCATGCGGCGATGCTGGAACGCTATGGCGGCGGGGAGGATTTCCGCGCATGGTTCCGCGTCATGGCGACGCAGTTCCATTGCCGCATCCTCGGCCAGATTTTGCGGCTCGCCGTCGCGGGCGGGCGCACGGACATGCTGGGCTTTATCCCGCGGGTGCAGGCTTATCTGAAGCGGGGCCTGAGCGATCCCGCCCTTGCGCCGCTGGCGCGCTGGATGGAGGCGGAGAAGGTCGATCTGGACGCCGCCGGATGCTTTGCGCCGGAAGAGATGAAGTATTTTATCCGCGGGGATGCCTTTTAAGCGGGGGCTTTTCAAATTTTTGTGCCTGTGCTTATCTATTCCTTGTAATCATTTGAAACGAGGTATTCCCCATGTCCATTCTTGCATCCCGTCTTGGCCGCATCAAACCGTCCGCAACGCTTGCGGTCACTGCAAAGGCGGCGGAATTGAAGGCGGCGGGAAAGGACATTATCGGCCTTGGGGCGGGAGAGCCTGATTTCGACACGCCCGCCTATATCCGCGATGCCGGATGCGCCGCCATCAATGGCGGCCAGACGAAATACACGAATGTTGACGGGACGCCCGCGCTGAAAGACGCGATTATCGCGAAATTCAAACGTGACAACAACCTGACCTATGCGCGCGATCAGATCACGGTCGGCACGGGCGGTAAGCAGGTTCTTTACAACGCGCTGATGGCGACGCTGAACGCGGGCGACGAGGTGATTATTCCCGCGCCCTACTGGGTTTCCTATCCCGACATGGTTTTGCTGGCCGAAGGCGAGCCCGTTTTCGTCGAATGCGCGCAAGGGAATAATTTCAAGATGACGGCGGAACAGCTGGACGCCGCCATCACGCCGAAAACAAAATGGGTTATCATGAACTCGCCGAGCAACCCGACGGGCGCGGGCTATACAAGGGCGGAGATGAAAGCCTTAACGGATGTTTTATTGAAGCATCCGCATGTCTGGGTGCTGACCGACGATATGTACGAACATCTTGTCTATGACGGGTTTGAATTCTGCACGCCGGCGCAGGTCGAACCGGCGCTCTATGACCGCACATTGACCGTGAACGGCGTGTCCAAAGCCTATTCGATGACGGGGTGGCGCATCGGCTATGCGGGCGGGCCGAAACAATTGATTAAGGCCATGGCGACGATCCAAGGGCAGTCAACCTCGAACCCGTCCTCTATTTCACAGGCCGCCGCCGCCGCCGCGCTGGACGGCGATCAGTCCTTTTTGAAAGACTGGGTGCAATCGTTCCGCGAGCGCCGCGACATGGTTGTGTCGATGCTGAACGAAGCTGAAGGTATCGACTGTCCTACACCGGAGGGTGCGTTCTATGTCTATCCGTCCTGTGCGGGCTGCATCGGCAAGACGGCGCCGGACGGCAAGGTCATCGGGAATGACGGCGATTTCGTGACCTATCTTCTGGAGGCTGCGGGCGTCGCGACGGTGCAGGGCGTGGCGTTCGGTCTCTCGCCCCATTTCCGCATCTCTTATGCGACGTCACCTGAAGCGTTGAAAGAGGCCTGCGGACGCATTCAAAAAGCCTGCGCCGCGTTGCAGGGCGAGGCTCGCCCGGCCGCGTAAATTATTTGCGGCCATGCTCGCATGGAAGCTGAGCATAAGTCCGTTGTCGAAAAGATCCGGGAAGGGCGGCCTGTATGGCGAGGTGGATTCGTAATGAGGGCCTTTCCGTGCTTTTGAGCATTCCTCGACCTTGCCGATAAGGATATCAAGCGTTTCCGGCATCTCCTTTATCGGATCGTGTTTTGCGCCTTTGGCGACAAAAATATCGGCACCGCCGCCATGGTCTTTCATTTTCTTGACCGCGTTGATCGTTGTATTGGCGGAGGCGAAACTGTCACGGCTGCCGACGACGAAGAAAGAGGGAAGGGCGCTCGCCGCCGCCGGATCGAAACGGTTCAAAAGCGCCTGCCCGTATTCCTGCGCTTCAAGGATATGCCCGCCGGTGGGTGAAATTTCGGCGGGCTTGCCGCGGATTGTTTCATTGCGGGCGGTGACCGCAAGATAGGCTTTGCAAAGTGCCGCTTTCTTGATCGGGACGTCTTTATAATATTCGGCAAAGCGGTTGAAAACATGCTGGGCCGCTTTCAACGACACGTTTGCCGTGCGGAGATAGGGCGATATATAGGCTGCGCCCGCGAAAATGCCGGTCAGTTTTTTGCGCGTGTCGTCTTCATGCAGCAGGGAAAGGATAATCTGCCCCCCCGTCGAATGCCCCGCGACATAGCGCGGCACGTCCGCCGGCGAGAGATGGGCGGCGGGCGATGAGGGGCTTGTAAGGAAAGCGCGGGCCAGCTTGATGTCGTCTTCCATCGAAAGCCGCCCCTTTTGACGTTTTGTCAGGGTCATCCAGACGACCGAAATTCCGGCATCGTTCAGGCGCTGAACCTGATCCGTGTCCAGAAGGAATTGCGCCATCAATCCCGCCACGCCGACAACGACGTATTTTTCGTTTTTGGCGCGGGCGTAATAATAGTTGGTATAAAGATTCTCGTGAACGAATACGCCGTTATTAACGTCCAGCGTCGCCGGGTAATAGAACTCGTAAAATTGCCGTTCTTCCTGGCTCAGGGCCGATCTGCCGGGCAGATGGAAGGTTCCGGAACGATGAATGGCATACCCCATATTAAACGCATCCCCTCAAGATCACAGCATGCAGGGAGTCTTATTGAAAAGCAAGCCGGAATAATGGTTATGCCCGGCCCCTTTTCTTGCGTGTGCGAAGGGAGAATGGTTAACGGATATAGGAAAATATTTTTTTCCAACGCGAGGGCTTCACTGATTCTATCCAGCTTTTGCGCTTTTCGTAGTTGGTGACGAGCAGGTCGCAAACATAGTCGTATTGTTTTTTATTATCCTCGATAATACCGTCGGCAAAGTCTTTCAGCCTTTTCATGTTAAGCGGCGAGCCGTCATCCATTTGCGCGCTTGGCGAATCTTCCAGGCGGTTTGTGACGAGGGATTTGTTGAAGAGGAAAAGGTTGCCCTTCATTTCCGCCTCGAACGCATCGAGCAGGGCGGATTCCGTCGCATGGAAGAAAATATTGATGAGCGGCAGATCATTGGCAGGATCGACGACGCCGAGCGAGCCGTAGCGGTTCCAATCGTCTTTCTTAATGGATTTATTGGTATAGCCCGTGCCAAGGCCGATCATGATGGTTTCCTGCCCCGGCAAAAGATGCTGGCGCACTGCGCCGACATAGGTGATGGACGGGTTGTCGAAGATAGAGCCGTCAATCGCCGTATATTGATGGGGGCTGAGATAACCCGGCCAGCGGGCCTCGAAATTGTGGCAAGGGAAATATGTCGGGGCCGCGGTCGAGGCCATCACGGCATCATAGAGGGCGACGTCGGGGGTGCTGTGGCGGATGCCTTCCAAAAGCCCCTTATTGACTTTCATGTTTTTGAGCCAGAGCGCGTGGCCGCCCGTATCCATGAAATTGCCGCGCGTATGAACGGGGGCCTGTTCGGATTCCCCGCTATCCTTCAGGGCCTGAAGCTGCATCCCGTCAATATTATAGGCGGGGATGATAAGGCTGCGCATCGAGTGGGCGAGTTTCGCATCGCCGTAAAGCGCGCGGAGGGAACGCCCCAGATTGGTCGGGTTGTAATGGCCGTGCCGGAAAATCGAGTTGAGCTGCGATATCCGCATCGTGCGGTTGTTGAAATCGTGAATCAGGCCGCGGAACTCGCGGAAGCGATCCGGTGGGAAAATCCGCTCCGCCTCGCGTTCGTAAAAGCGGACGAGGTGGCGCGCCCTGTATTTGGGGCGGGACGAATCTTCGGGATTCCGTAAAGTCAGGGCGGCGTTCAGGATGGCGCCCGTGGAAGGGCCGGCGAAAACATCGACCATATCGGCCATGCGCAGGCCGGTATCCAGCTCTATCCGCGCCATGATTTGCGCGGGGATCAGCCCCCGAAGGCCGCCGCCATAGTTGAACAGGACAATGATAGGTGGTGGTTTATCGAACAAAGGACAACCCGAAGATATTGTTTTTACAAGATTTATTATACCCCCTGAAAGGGGGCGCCGCCAAGGAAAGCCTGTGACGCGCCGCGGCAAAGCGGCCAGTGACGCGGCCAGTCAGCCTAGCATGAACCGGCGGCGTTTCCGGCACAAAAAAACCGGGCCCAAGGCCCGGCGAGTTGAACAGGGAGGTTTCACGTCTGGGAGACGTGGGATGCCAAGCACCCCGGCGGCGCAAGCGCCGTTGCCAAAGTTTATAAAGGATTTAAAGGGCTTGTGTCCAGCCTTAAATAGAAGAGGCCCTGTTTATTTTCATATTACTGATGTCTAAAAGTCCGTTTCCTCGACCAGATTCAGCAGGAATTCCTTGAAAATTCCTATCCGCTTGGAATTGCGGCGTTCTTCGGGATAAACGAAATACATATCGACGGGGGGCCGCGCGATATCAGGGAGGATCTGCGTAATCTCTTTATCCTGCCCCAGCATATAATGCGGCAGGACGGCTATGCCGGCGCCGGTGCGGACGGCCTCGTAAATACCGGTCATGGAGTTGAGCATGATGGTTTTGGTTGCCGTTCCTTCCGTATCGACATCGGCGGCGCGGAAAAGCCAGTTCGGGTCGGAAAAGGGAGAGGGGACGTTTTCGGGATAGCCGATCAGCGTATGGTTTTTAAGATCCTTGACGGATTTCGGCGTGCCGCGCGCCTTCAGGTATGATTTCGAAGCGCAGATGCAAAAATTCAAGGTCGCAAGCTGGCGCTGGATGAGGTCGGGCTGTTCCGGTTTATAAAGCCGGATGGCGGCATCGGCTTCGCGCATGCCGAGATTGAGGACGCGATCGTCCAAAAGCATCGTCAGGTGGATGTCGGGATGGTCTTCGCCCAGCCTCGCAAGTTTGGGGGCCAGCCATGTCGTGCCGATAAAGCCTGCAACGGTGATGCGCAAGGGGCCTTCGGGGAGCTGGCGCGAATCCGCAAGCTGCCCCTCGATCATGGCGAGCTTGCCGAAAATATCGCCTGCCGCGTGATGTAAAATCTCTCCCTCCTCGGTCAGGATGAGGCCGCGCGCGTGGCGGTGGAAAAGCGTAATGCCGATGCTTTCTTCAAGCGTGCTGATCTGGCGGCTGACGGCGGATTGCGACAGGCCGAGCGTTTCGCCCGCATGGGTGAAGCTTCCTGCTTCCGCGACGGCGTGGAATATGCGCAGCTTGTCCCAGTCCATCATTATTCTGCGGCCTCTGACACGGCTTTGGGTTGTGCGGTTGTGCCGGCTTCCATGGCGGCAAGGAATTTCTCCGCTTCAAGCGCCGCCATGCAGCCCATGCCCGCCGCCGTGACGGCCTGGCGGTAGGTTTTGTCCTTGACGTCGCCCGCCGCATAAATGCCGGGAATGCTTGCCGCCGTTGAATCCGGCGCGGTGATGACATAGCCTTCCGCATCCAGCTCAAGCTTGCCTTTCACAAGTTCGCTTGCCGGATCGTGGCCGATCGCAACGAACATGCCGTCAACGGCAAGCTCTTTTATTTCGCCGGTTTGCGTGTCTTTGAGAAGGAGGCCCGTTACGCCCGGCAACGTGTCGCCTTCGGCTTCGCCCGCGCGGATGCCTTTGACCTCTTCGACCTGTGCGTTCCAGATGACCTCGACATTGTCTTTTGCGAAGAGCCTGTCTTGCGCGATCTTTTCCGCGCGCAGTGAATCGCGGCGGTGGACGAGCGTTACTTTCGCGCAGATATTGGACAAAAAGATGGCTTCTTCCACGGCGGAATTGCCGCCGCCGACAACGGCGACATTCTTGCCTTTAAAGAAAAACCCGTCGCAGGTGGCGCAGGCGGAAACGCCCATATTGCGGAATTCTTTCTCGCTTTCGAGGCCGAGCCAGCGGGCCTTTGCGCCTGTACACAGGACAATCGTGTCGGCGGTGATTTTCGCGCCTGAATCCAGCGTCGCCGTAAAGGGGCGTTTATCCAGATCGAGGCCGGTGACGAGGTCATAGATCATTTCGGTGCCGACATGTTCGGCCTGCGCCTGCATCTGTTCCATAAGCCACGGCCCTTGAATGGCATCTGCAAAGCCCGGATAGTTTTCGACATCGGTGGTGATGGTCAGCTGCCCGCCCGGTTCGAGGCCCAGAACCTGCACCGGTTTCAAATTCGCGCGGGCGGCATAGATCGCCGCCGTAAATCCGGCGGGGCCGGAACCGATAATGAGGATTTTTGTGTGCTGCGTTTCCGCCATATCTAATCGCCTTATACTGTTTCCCCATACATATAGGCCGGATTCTTGCGGGTAAAGGGCTTTGTCGCCCTCAATCCCCAGTAAAACCGGCCCCTTTTACGGGATTAACGCAAAGCCATAAGGCGCAGTATTTCTGCGGCGATGCGGGCGGAATCCCGCAAAGCTTCGTAAGACCAGTGTTCCAGCGTGCCTTCAAACGGGCGGACGATGCCTTTTCCGATCATATTTGCGTGGAATTTATCGAAACGGCTGGAATTTCCATCCATCGGGATCATGTAAACCGGCTTTCCGGTCGTCGCGGCGTCCGAAAGCATGGAAACGCTGTCCGCCGTCACGAGAATATAATCCGCCCATGCGAGCATCCCCATATAGGGGTTCGCGCCCGTGCCGTCCCAATACCAATGCGCCCGCCCGCCAAGCCCGCGCAGGAAGGCGTTTTTCTGTTCTTCCGTCGTCCGGCGCGAGGCGGTGATGATAAGGCTCCCGCCGAGGTTCGCGAGCTGCGCGCCGAGCCGCTGCATGCCGAAGGGGCTCATCGTATGGGTGCGGGAATTACCGCCGAGCAGAACCGCGATATGCGGGGAGGGCATCATGGCGAAAAGGGGCGCGAAATCATTGCGCGCGCGGGCGAGGTTCAAATCCGTGATGCGGTTTGGCGCGGCTGTGGTCACGATGACGTTTTCGCCGCGCGCGGGGTCGTGTTCCGGTACGGCGACGAGGTCGAAATATTTCGGGTTGATGCGCGGATCCTGGATTTGCACCGTAAAGCTTTTGTCCTTGCTGGCGCGCTTGATATAGCGCGAGGCGGCGATGCTCTTGCGGCCCGACGCGATGACCAGATCGGGCCATGGCGCCTCGAATGCCGGCAGGAAGGTGATGCTGCGCTCTAGGCCGATATAGGGGGATAAAATTTTCCATGGCTGGCGCAGCGAGGTGCGGTGGATGCATGGCTGTACGCCGAGCGCTTCGGCGACGCCGAGGCACTGGTTTTCCGTTCCGGCCATGCCTTCGGTCACAATCCAGCATTGCAATGTTTTCGGGTTGACACTCATGGGGAAATTAATATCTTGGCGCGCTCGAACAAACCACTTGTAATTACACTCCCGTAACTTTATATCAACATGCTGCGTGCGCACAGAACATAATATTATGTTCTTGTGTTTTTATTATAAGAAAAGACGAAATGGCCAGAATCAAGCTCGACAAGATAGACCGCAAAATCCTGAAAGATCTTCAAGAAGACGGGCGAATCACCAATGTGGAGCTGGCGAAGCGCGCCGGTATTTCGGCGCCGCCCTGTTTGCGCCGTGTCCGCTCCCTTGAAGATTCAGGCTTTATCAAAGGCTATTTCGCGCGGATCGAGCCGCAAAGCATGGGCTATGGCATCACGGTCTTTGCGCTGGTGCGCCTGACGTCGCAATCGGAAACGGACTTGAAAGCGTTCGAGGACACATGCCGCGCGTGGGACGTGGTGCGCGAATGCCACATGCTGTCCGGCGAGGTGGACTATCTTTTGCGCATCGTTGCGAAGGACTGGGACAGCTATCAGAAATTCCTGACCGAAAACCTGACTTCGGCCCCGAACGTCACGTCGGTCAAGACCATGCCGCTCGTCCGCACCGCGAAGGAAGAGCCGGGCGTGCCGATCGACGTCGCCTGACGGGGCGGGGCGAAGCGGCAGGAGCGAGGGCCGCGGAATAGATAAAAGTGGAACGGATAAAAGCCGCGTATGTTTTCGGCATGCGCGGTTTCTCTTTGGCACTTTTTCTTTGGCAGTTTTCCTGTGGCAGTTTTTCTTTGGCGGGGTTTTTGGGGCAGTTTTTCGTTGATGGTTTTCTTTAGGCCGGCTGTGGTTAGCGGGCCTGGGGCTTGGGGTTTGCCGGACTTAACAGGCCCGCGGGGCGGCGGCGGTTTTTTCCAATACTTCCCTCACCATGTCCAGCACCAAGGCGCGGCCTAAGGCGGGCAGGGCGGCATTGGCGAAACGGAAATCGTCCGTAATATCGACGCCTGTTTCAATCCATGCCGGTTTTTTATAGGGCGTTCCCTGCGCGGGGAGTTCCAGCTCCGCGATAACCAGCCCCGCATGGCGGCCTGTGAAATTGTCTATTTCCCAGATATGGCCGTCATCCGGGTTTTTCCAGACATAACGATCCTTGGAAAGCGTGTTTTCTTCGCCGCACAGCCCAAGCATCCGCAAAGCGTCGTCCAAGGGGATTGCATATTCAAATTCATCGCCCGCGCCGTTGGCCTTGGGGCCTTTGACGGTAAGCCACGCTTTATCGCCGGCGCGGCGGATGCGGACGGTTTTTTCAGGATGGCTTGAAAGGTAGCCTTGCACGATCGGCAGGGCGGGAACGTCCAGCGCGGGCAGGGCGGGGAGGAGGAAGCGGTGTTCTATTTCCTGTGCCATGCCATCTTACCCCGCGCCGGAATGGATTTATTCGAAAGCCACCGCGGCAATTTCATAGGAGGCCGCGCCTTTGGGGCTGTTGACGGTGACGGAATCGCCTTCGCTCTTGCCGATAAGGGCGCGGGCGATGGGGGAGGTGATGGAGATGCGCCCCTGTTCGGCATTGGATTCATATTCGCCGACGATCTGGAACTTGCGTTCCTCGTCCGTATTTTCGTCGATGATAATGACGTTGGCGCCGAATTTGACGGTCTTCTGGCCCTTGAATTGCGAGGGATCGATGATCTCGGCGGCGCCGATGACGGATTCCAGCTCCTTGATACGGCCTTCATTGAAGCTTTGCTTCTCCTTGGCGGCGCTATATTCGGCGTTCTCGGACAAATCCCCGTGGGCGCGCGCCTCGGCAATCGCCTCGATGATTTCGGGGCGGTTTTTCTGGATGCGTTCGCGCAATTCCTGTTCGAGTGCCGCAAGACCGCCGCGGGTAATAGGAACCTTATCCATCGTATTCTTCTCTCACTTCCTTCAAAAGCTGTATCACTCTTAAAACGCAAATCCGCCCCGGAAAAGGGCGGATTAACTTTTCAGGAGCCTATTCCAGTAAGGCCTGACAGTCAAGGGCGGCAAACGCTGCTTCCCGCGCGGAAAACAGCGTTTTGCCGGTTGTGCGGTTACTGAATCGGGCGGTTGTTAATGTTGGAATGCGTCCCGTATTTTCCTTCATGCGATACGCGGGCCGGGCCGTGCTTGCTGAAGGCGCGGAATTCTTCGAGGCTCAAAAGATCGTCATTGTTCGTATCGTTCATTTTGAACATGGCGTATTTATTGTCAAAGCGGGATGCGCGCTGAAATTCCTTAAAATCGACAACGCCGTCGCCGTTAATGTCCATTTCGTTGAAAAGGGCGTCGCGCTCGTTCACGACGGTTTCGGTCTTGACATAGCCGACAATTTCTTTGACTTCGCGGGCTTCCGCTATCGTCGATACCGTCAGGGCAATGGCGGCAGCTCCCAGTCCAAGCATAAGTTTTTTCATGATTTGGTTCTCCTTCATGGATATATAAGTCTTAATTTATACAGTGGCTAACGCCCGCACAGAATAATGGTTCCAGCGCGCTATAGCCAGCGATTACTCGCTGGAACGGCTTTATTCTGCGGCTTCCATGTTTTCCTTGGCGGAAAAATACGCCTGTATGGGCTTTACGCCCATCTCCTTGTGCTTCATCGCCCTTATCGCCTGAACCCCCGCGCGGGCCGCCGTAAGAAGCGTGTAGAAGGGGATTTTATGGGCGAGCGCAAGGCGGCGCGTATTATGCGCGTCGGATAAAGCCTGCGTACCCTTGGCTGTTGTATTGATCATAAGGTCGATATCGCCGTTGATGATGGCATCGCCGATATGCGGCTGGCCTTCCATCACCTTATTGATGCGCGTGACGCAAAGCCCCGCTTCTTTCAGATGGGCCGCCGTTCCGCCCGTGGCGATGATGGAAAAGCCCAGTTCGGCAAGCTCCTTCGCGATGGGGACGAGCGCTTCCTTATCGCTGTTCTTGACAGACAGGAAGACCTTTCCTTGCGTTGGAAGATTCATGCCCGCCGCGAGCTGCGCCTTGGCGAAGGCCTGCGCCATGTCGCGGTCGATACCCATGACTTCGCCCGTCGATTTCATTTCGGGGCCGAGCAGGACATCCGTGCCGGGGAAGCGGTTGAAGGGGAAGACGGGCGCCTTGACGGCGGTATGATCCATCGGCATCCCGGCCAGCAGGGAGGAAAAGTCCGATAAAGGCTCGCCCGCCATGATCCGCGCCGCGATTTTGGCGACCGGAACGCCCGTCGCCTTTGCGACGAAGGGGACGGTGCGCGAGGCGCGGGGGTTTACTTCGAGGATGAAGATATCATATTCGCCCGTTTCCTTGTTGCGTTTCAGGGCGTACTGGACATTCATCAGGCCCCTGACCTTCAGCGCCCTGGCCAGTTTCACGGTTTGCGATTCCAGCTCCCGGACGGTCTTGAAGGGCAGCGAGTGGGGCGGCAGGACGCAGGCGCTATCGCCCGAATGGATTCCGGCCTCCTCGATATGTTCCATGATGCCCGCGATATAGACGTCCTTGCCGTCGGCCAGCGCATCGACATCGATTTCCATCGCGCCTTTCAGATAGCGGTCGAGAAGGACGGGGTTGCTCCCCGACACTTCAATCGCGCGGGCCATGTAGGATTTAAGCTCGTCCATCGTCTGGACGATTTCCATGCCCTGTCCGCCCAGCACATAAGAGGGGCGGATGACGAGCGGGAAGCCGATCTTCTCCGCCTCGGTAACGGCTTCCTCTTCGGAGCGGCACAGCGCGTTATCCGGCTGGCGCAGTTTCAGCGTGTGCAGGAGTTTCTGGAACCGTTCGCGATCCTCGGCAAGGTCGATGGCGTCCGGATCCGTCCCCAGAACCGGAATGCCCGCTTGCTGCAAATGGCGGGAAAGTTTGAGCGGCGTTTGCCCGCCAAGCTGGACGATAACGCCGTGGAGCGTGCCTTTTGCCTGTTCTGTGCGCAAGATTTCGATGACGTCTTCGGCGGTGAGCGGCTCGAAATACAGCCTGTCCGACGTGTCGTAATCGGTGGAAACCGTTTCGGGGTTGCAATTGACCATGATGGTTTCATACCCCGCTTCCTTTAGCGCGTAGCAGGCATGGACGCAGCAATAATCGAACTCGATCCCTTGTCCTATCCGGTTCGGCCCGCCGCCGAGGATGACGACTTTCTTGCTTTCCGCCGGGCTGGATTCGCATTCCGCCGCCGTGACGCCGTTCCCTTCATAGGTGGAATACATATAGGGCGTTTCCGAGGGGATTTCGGCGGCGCAGCTGTCGATGCGCTTGTAAACGGGTCTTATGCCGCATGCATGGCGCGCGGCGGTGACGTTTGCTTCCGCCGTGCCGGCAAGCTTTGCAAGGCGGCTATCGGAAAAGCCCGCTTTTTTAAGCCTGAACCAGTCTTCTCCGCGTTCCGGCAGGCCGTCTTTTTTCAAGGCCTCTTCCTGCGCGACGATGGCGGCGATGCGTTTCAAAAACCATTTGTCGATCTTGCAGGATTCATGGATTTCATCGACCGTAAAGCCGTGACGCATGGCTTGCGCCACGTAAAGGATGCGGCGCGGCGAAGCTTTGGAAATAGCGGCGCGGGTTTCGTCGTGATCCGGCGCGTCCCCTCCGCCGATTTTTATATCGTTGAACCCGTCAAGCCCGTCTTCGAGAGAGCGCAGCGCCTTTTGCATCGCCTCTTCAAAGCTTCGCCCCATCGCCATGGATTCGCCGACGGATTTCATGGAGGTCGTGAGGGCGCGTTCCGTCCCCTTGAATTTGTCGAAATTGAATCGCGGGATTTTGACGACGACATAGTCGATCGCCGGTTCGAACGAGGCCGGAATCTTCCCGCCCGTAATATCGTTCCCAAGCTCGTCCAGCGTATAGCCGACCGCGAGCTTCGCCGCGATTTTCGCGATCGGGAATCCCGTGGCTTTAGAGGCGAGGGCGGAGGATCGCGACACGCGCGGGTTCATTTCAATGACAATCATGCGGCCCGTTTCGGGATGGATGGCGAATTGTACGTTCGATCCGCCCGTTTCCACGCCGATGCCGCGCAGCACCTTGATCGAAGCGTTACGCATGATCTGGTATTCCTTGTCGGTCATCGTCAAGGCGGGAGCCACGGTGATGGAATCGCCCGTATGCACGCCCATCGGATCGATATTTTCGATGGAACAGATGATGATGGCGTTGTCGTTTTTATCGCGCACGACCTCCATCTCGAATTCCTTCCAGCCGAGGAGCGATTCCTCGACGAGGATTTGCGAGATGGGGGAGGCGTCCAGCCCTTCTTGCGTAATCTTTTCGTATTGTTCCTTGTTATAGGCGATGCCGCCGCCCGTGCCGCCGAGCGTGAAGGCGGGGCGGATGATGGCGGGGAGGCCGATCACGGCGAGCGCGGCGCGGGCTTCCTCCATCGTGTGGGCAAGCTCCGAGCGCGCGGATTCAAGGCCGAGTTCGTCCATGCAGCGCTTGAACAAATCGCGGTCTTCGGCCTTGGCGATGGCTTCGCGGTTCGCGCCGATAAGCTCGACGCCGAGCCTGTCCAGCGTGCCGTCTTCGGCCAGCGCCAGCGCGGTGTTGAGCGCCGTCTGCCCGCCCATGGTGGGGAGCAGCGCGTCCGGCCTTTCGCGCTCAAGGATCTTCGCGACGATGGCGGGCGTGATCGGTTCGATATAGGTTGCGTCCGCCATGGACGGGTCGGTCATGATGGTCGCGGGGTTGGAGTTTACGAGGATGACGCGGTAGCCTTCCTCCTTCAACGCTTTGCAGGCCTGCGTTCCCGAATAATCGAACTCGCACGCCTGCCCGATAATGATGGGGCCTGCGCCGATGATAAGGATGGATTTTATGTCGGTGCGTTTAGGCATGGCGGTTTTTCTCGCAGGCTGTGATTGGGATGAATTCTTTGGAATCGGGGCTGTGCTGGAAAAGCGCGCCGCTTTCCAAAAGCCCGGCCCCAGGCATTTTATGAAGCTGAAGGGCGCAATTGACGGTTTTGCCGGAGAGGGTGTTGGAGAGGATGTCTAAGTCCCCTGTGTCAAACCCCGCGTCCTTTGCGCGCCCTGCGGTTGGGAAATTCATCACGCCGCCGCCTTTTGTTTTTCCATCATTTCGACGAAGCGTTCGAAAAGATAATGCGAGTCCTGCGGCCCCGGTGAGGCTTCGGGATGGTATTGCACCGAGAAGGCGGGTTTGTCCTTGAGCCGCAGCCCCTCGTTGGTGCCGTCGAAGAGCGATATATGCGTTGCTTCCGCATTGGCGGGAAGCGTTTCGGGCAGGACGCAAAAGCCGTGATTTTGCGATGTGATTTCAACCTTGCCTGTGGCGAGATCCTTGACGGGCTGGTTCGCGCCGCGGTGGCCCTGATGCATCTTTTTCGTTTTCGCGCCGAGTGCGAGGGCCAGTATCTGGTGGCCGAGGCAGATGCCGAAGATCGGCATGTTACGATCGAGCAATTGCTTGATGACGGGGACGGCATAGGCCCCCGTCGCGCCCGGATCGCCGGGGCCGTTGGACAGGAACACGCCGTCCGGTTTATGGGTCAGTATGTCTTCAACCGCAGCGCCGGCGGGAACGACCGTCACCTTACAGCCCGCGGCGGCGAGGCAGCGCAGGATGTTGCGCTTTGCGCCGTAATCGATGGCGACGACATGAAAGCGCGGCTTGTCCTGTCTGCCGTAGCCCGCGCCGAGCGTCCATGTGGTTTCATCCCATTTATAGGTCTGGGTGCAGGAAACCTCACGCGCGAGATCCGCGCCTTCGATGCCGGGCCATGAGGCCGCTTCTTTTTTCAGCGCCTCGATGTCGAACTTCCCGTCCGCCCTGTGGCATAAAACGCCGTTCGGCGCGCCGAGATCGCGGATGCGGCGGGTCAGGGCGCGCGTGTCGATGCCGCAAATGCCCGGCAATTGATTGGATTTAAGCCACGCATCGAAAGGCCGCACGGCGCGCCAGCTTTCCTCGTCCGTGACAGGCTCGCGCAGGATGCAGCCGCGCGCGGCAGGATTGGCCGTTTCGTTATCTTCGTCATTTGCGCCGACATTGCCGATATGGGGGAAGGTGAAAGTGATAATCTGCCCGGCATAGGAGGGGTCTGTCAGTATTTCCTGATAGCCCGTCATGGCGGTGTTGAAACAAAGCTCGCCGGCAGTCTTGGCTTGCGCGCCGATTCCCTGCCCGTAAAAGACGCTGCCATCCGCTAATACTATGACGGCGCTTGCATTTTCGGGGGGCTTTATAGTAGATGAGAGGGGAGAACTATCGTTCATAATGCGCTTCCAGTTTTGCCTTGGGTTCGATGTGGCCACTGGAAGATGATTCAATAAACAAGTTTCGCCCCTGAGGGAAGGAAAAACATGAGCACCCGCGAAAATATAAACAGCGCGATGAAGGAAGCCTTGAAAAACAAGGAGATGGAAAAGCTTGCGACCGTCCGCCTCATCCTCTCCGCCTTGAAGGACAAGGATATCGCTTCCCGCACCGAGGGCCGCAATGACGGGATTGACGAGGCGGGCGTTTTGTCACTTCTCCAGAGCATGATCAAGCAGCGCACGGAATCGGCCAAAATCTACCGCGAGAACAACCGCGCCGAGCTGGCCGAAAAGGAAGAGGCCGAAATCGCCACGATAGAATCCTTCCTGCCGCAGCAGCTTTCCGACGAAGAGGTCGCAAAGGTCATTGAGGAGATTATCGCCTCTACCGGCGCCGCCTCTATCAAGGATATGGGCAAGGTCATGGGGGAGCTGAAGACCCGCTATGCGGGGCAGCTCGATATGGGCAAGGCCGGCGGGGTCATTAAAAGCAAGCTTTCCGCCTGATTTCCCCCTGATGCCGGATGACAAGGGCCGGGATAGTTGCTAGAGATTGTCCATGGCCATCCCCCCGCGTTTTCTTGATGAGTTGCGTTCGCGTATCACCTTGTCCGATGTGATACGCAAAAGCGTCCGCCTGACCCGCGCGGGCCGCGAGTTCAAGGGATGCTGCCCGTTCCATAACGAAAAAACGCCGTCTTTCTACGTGAATGACGACAAGCAGTTTTATCATTGTTTCGGTTGCGGCGCGCACGGGACGGTTATTGATTTCGCCATGCGGCACGACAATCTGACCTTTCCCGAAGCGGTCGAAACGCTGGCGGCGCTGGCCGGATTGCAGGTTCCCAAAAGCGCGCACGAAGATATCGAGCGGGCGAAGCTGGAAAAAAGCCTTTATACGATGATGGAAGACGCCGCGCGCTGGATGGAAGAACAGCTCCGCCTGCCCGCCAACCGCGCCGCGATGGATTATATGCTGGAGCGCGGCTTGAGCGAGGAAATACTCTCCTCCTTCCGCGTCGGTTACGCGCCTGACGACAGGCAGGCGATGCGATCCTATCTGGCCTCGCGCGGCTATACGGACGCGCAGATGATAGAGGCGGCCCTTATCCGCCCGGCGAGCGAAGGCGGGCGCGAGCCTTACGCCTTTTTCCGCGAACGCGTGATGTTTCCGGTGCCGGACAGGCGCGGGCGCGTCGTCGCCTTTGGCGGGCGGGCCTTGCCCGATCATCTGCGCGCCCCCACGCGCGGCGACTATACGCCGGCCAAATACATGAACTCCTCCGACACGCCGCTCTTCCATAAGGGGCGGATGCTTTACGGCGAACCGCATGCGCGCAAAGCCGCCGCGGACGGGATGCCCGTCATCGTGGTCGAGGGCTATCTGGATGTGATTGCCGCGCACAGGGCGGGATTCAAGGGTGCTGTCGCGCCGTTGGGGACGGCTTTGACCGAAGCCCAGATTTCCGTTTTGTGGAAAATGATCCCGCAGGATTCAAAGGTTCCGGTTTTGTGTTTCGACGGGGACGAGGCGGGGCGGCGGGCGGCGTCGCGGGCTTGCGAGCGGATTTTGCCGATGCTGAAACCCAGCCACAGCGCCCGCATCGCCTTTTTGCCCGAAGGGGAAGACCCCGATACGCTCGTCCGGGCCAAGGGGGCGCAGGCTTTCGAGGCGGTTCTCGGGGCGGCGCTCAACCTCGTCGATTTCCTGTGGCAGGATTTGACGGCTGGAAAGAGCCTCGACACGCCCGAAGAGCGGGCGGGGCTGGTCAAATCGCTGGAGGATACGGCGAACCGCATCGCCGACCGGACGGTTCAGCATTACTATAAAGAGGCTTTCAGGGATAAAGTCCGGCAGAATTTGTCTTCTTCGGGCGGCGGCGGTGGCGGGGGCAAGCCTTACGGGGGCGGCTCCGGCCAGTATGGCCGTTCCGGCGGGCGCGGCGGGCAATGGCAAAATGGCCGTTTCCAGCCCTCTTTGCCCGCCATAGCAACGTTGCGCCGGCCTGTTTTCGGGCAGAATGATCTCATCCCGACGGCTCTTCTGGCCTCTCTTATGAATAACCCCTCCATCTTCTCCCATGTCGAGGAAGAGGCGGCGCAGCTCAATTTTTCGGAAAATAACCTTGACCAACTGCGCCAGCGCGTCTTATCTGTCCTTTCTACGGCGCCAGACCTTGACGCGGGGGGGCTTTTGTCCCATGTGAAGGGGCAGGGATTTGACGAAGCGCTGGAACGGGTTTTATCCGAAAAAATCTATGTCCATGCGGCATTCGCAAGACCGTCCGACGATGAGGAGGCGGTTTTGACGGGATGGCGCGAGGTGTGGAACAGGCTGGAGCAGCAAGCGGCGCTCGGAGATCTGGAACAGGCCAAGACGGCCTTTCGGGAAAATCCTAGCGAAGAGAACGAGAACAGGCTTCTGGCTCTTTTGGAAATGCGGGGGACGGGCGAGGGGTAAAGCTTCATTCCGGCGCAGAAGGGCTTTGATTTTATAGCGAATTCCGGTTTAATGAGCGAATCGGGGCAAGAGATGGACTGCGAATAAGATATGGCATCAAAAACGGCACAAAAAGCGAAAACCGTCAAATCAGCCAAGCCTGTGAAGGCGACCAAAGCAGTCAAGGCTGTTAAACCCGCCAAAACGGCGAAAACAACGGCGAAAACAGCGGGGCCTGACACGAAAAAACAAGCAAAGACGGTAAAGCCTGCCGCCAAACAAGCTGCGAAGGCCGAAAAAACCGCGAAGACCACGAAAGCCGCCCAAACGGCAAAGACAACAAAAGCAACAACACAAAAAAGTGCCGCGGATAAAAAACCGGCGGCAAAGAAAACGGCGACACAAACAAAAACGGCGATGACAACAAAAAAACAAATAAAAACACCTGCAAAAACGGTGTCAAAGACAGCGGCGAAAGCCTCTCCCTCTCCGGCGGCGAAAAAGGCCGCGGCCAAAGCCGCGCCCGTAGCGAAACAAGACGCCAAAAAAGCCTCTCCCGCCGCGCAGAAAAAGGCGCCCGCGGCGCGTGCCGCAAAAAAGGTTGCGGGGCAGGTCGACAAGGAAAAGGATTCTGAAAGCGAAGAGGCCGGGGAAGGCACGACCTCTTCCAGTGCGTCCAAGGGAACGCTGGCGCAAATCGTCAAAAAGCTTATCGCGAAGGGGAAAGAGCGCGGCTATATCACCTATGACGAGCTGAACGCGGCCCTGCCTGCAGAGGATTTCACGTCCGAGCAAATCGAGGACGCCATGTCCACCTTGTCCGATGTCGGCATCCAGATGTCGGATGGCGGCGGCGACGAAGAAGAAACGGAAAAAGACGGCGAATATGAATCCGGCGGGAATATTTCCTCGGACGATACGGGCCGTACCGACGACCCTGTGCGCATGTATTTGCGCGAAATGGGTTCTGTCGAGCTTCTCTCCCGCGAGGGCGAGATTGCGATAGCGAAACGCATCGAGGCGGGACGCGAGATGATGATTGGCGGGATTTGTGAAAGCCCGCTCGCGATTGAATCCCTGCTCGCATGGTCGGAAGCCTTGCAAAAGGGCGATATTCTTTTGCGCGAGGTCATCGACCTTGACGCGACATACGGATCGCCCGAAAGCGCCGCCGCGCCTGCCGTTGCCGACGACGAACCGGAAGACGGCGCGGAGGAAGGCGGCGACGGGGCGGATGCCGACGAGGTCGAGAACCCTTCTCTCGCCGCGATGGAAGAAGAGCTGAAACCGCAGGTTTTTGAAAGCTTCGCCAAGATCAAGAAAAGCTATAAGAAAATGCAGATGGTTCAAAAAGAACGTCTGGAATATCTTATGCAAGGCAAGAAAACGCCGCCCGAACTTGATAAAAAATACGACAAGCTGAAGGCCGAAATGGTGGATCTCATGAACGAGGTTCACATGAATAACGCCCGTATCGAACAGCTTATCGAGGCGCTTTATAAAATCAACCGCGAGCTTGTCGGCATGGAAGGAAAGCTTCTCCGCCTCGCCGTCGATTCAAAGGTCAAGCGCGAGGATTTTCTTGCCAACTATTACGGCCACGAGCTTGATCCGAACTGGCTTGCCAAGGTGCAAAAGCTCGGCAAGGGCTGGGAAAAATTCGCCGAAAAGCATGAGGGCGACATCGGCGCCATTCGTGACCGTATTGCGATTATATCCGATGAAGCCATGCTCCCTATCAGCGAGTTCCGCCGTATCGTCGGAACAGTCCAGAAGGGGGAGCGCGAAGCGGCCCGCGCGAAAAAAGAGATGGTTGAAGCCAACCTTCGCCTTGTTATCTCCATCGCGAAAAAATATACGAACCGCGGGCTTCAGTTCCTTGACCTCATTCAGGAAGGGAATATCGGATTGATGAAGGCGGTCGATAAGTTTGAATACCGCCGCGGCTATAAATTCTCTACCTATGCGACATGGTGGATCAGGCAGGCTATCACGCGCTCCATCGCCGATCAGGCGCGCACGATCCGCATTCCGGTGCATATGATTGAAACGATCAACAAGCTGGTGCGCACGTCGCGCCAGATGATGCACGAAATAGGCCGTGAGCCGACGCCGGAAGAGCTTGCCGCGCGCCTCCACATGCCGCTCGACAAGGTGCGCAAGGTGCTGAAAATCGCCAAGGAGCCGGTATCGCTTGAAACGCCGATAGGGGATGAGGAGGATTCATCCCTTGGCGATTTCATCGAGGATAAGAACGCCATCCTGCCCGTCGAGGCCGCGATCCATTCCAACCTGCGCGAAACGACGACGCGCGTCCTTGCCTCCCTGACGCCGCGTGAGGAGCGCGTTTTGCGGATGCGTTTCGGCATCGGCATGAACACCGATCACACGCTGGAAGAAGTCGGCCAGCAATTCAACGTGACGCGCGAGCGTATCCGCCAGATCGAGGCGAAAGCCCTGCGCAAGCTTAAACACCCTTCGCGCTCGCGCAAGTTGCGCAGCTTCCTCGATACATAGGATCTGAACCGGCCCCGGAACGAAGCCATTGAAAGCCGCCTGAATGTAAGGCGGCTTTTTATCTGGGGCCGTCTGGCGGCGGCGCGTATAGAAAATGGCGGGTTTGCGAAAAGGGGCCGCGCGCTATGGGCGAAGCCTGATGGAGCGGGCGGGCCTTCTTTTTCAGGCTTTTTTATTTTTCTTCTTAATTTATATATTCGCACTTATACTGCGGATACGGATTTGACCGCAGAGCATATGGAGCCGGTTTTATGAGGGAACTCATCGAAAAGATTGTTGCAGGGGACGATAAGCATTTTGAAACCCTTATCAAAAAAATCGTGGCGGACAAGGTTCTGGCCTTTGCGCAAACGGAAGATCCGGAAGGGCTGACGCTCAATTTCCTGAACTATCTTCTCGAAGATGACGACAGCATCGAATATATCCCGCTCTTCTCCGACCCCGAAGAGGTCAATGCGTTCGTTGCCGAAGCGGATGTGCCGGACGGTTACACGCTTTATGAATTTGACGGCGAACTGATTGCCGAGATCATGGATAGCGAACAATATCTGATGGTCAATCCCGTAAGCGGCGGCATCATTTTTCAGGCGGCGCATATGAAGGTCTTTGCGGATGTCGCGAATGACAGCGTGCAAAATCCGGATGACGGGGAAGGGGCGGAATAAACCCGTCTTTGTCCCTATAGGATGATAAAAGGCCGCTATCTTTGATGATGCGGCCTTTGTCTTGTCCTTATCGCTGCCGGTGTGGGGGCTAATTCAGGTTGTAATTTCTATTCTGTCCGGCCGCTTTGTTTTTTGCGTTATCCGGCACTTCCGTGGATTTCAGGATAATCGGCGCGTCGAGATCGTCCGGCATGACGCTCAGCGTGACACCGGCGGGCGGCGGCGCGCCCGGATCTTCAGGGGAAACCGGAATGGTTGCGCCGGGCGGCGGCACAAAGGTCGGGGCGGGTTTCAGATCCGAAGGCGGAATCGGGGTGGAACCCGGAGGGGCTTGCGGGACGCCCGCAGCGCCGACTTGTGGGATGGCCGGAGTCCTTGGGGCCGGGGCAGATGGCTGCGCCGGGGCAGATGGTTGCGCCGGGGCAGATGGTTGCGCCGGGGCGGGCATGGCTTTCGGTGCCGGCGGCAGGCCGGGGGCCGGAATAGTGGGCTGCGTTGGCGCCGGCACATAGGTTTGCGGAGCGGTACCGCCCGCCAGCGGCGTTGCGGTTTGCGGTATTTGCGCCGGAGCAGCAGGAGCAGGCGGAGCGGAGGCAGGAGCAGGTGCGGCCACAGGCGTTTGCGGCGCCGGCGCATTGGCGGGTTGTCCCGGTGCCCGTCCTTCCATTGGGGCGGGGGCAGGCGGCGTCGCGTTGGTTTGTCCTGTCGGGATAGCCGCTTGCGGGATATTGGCTGGTGCGGGTTGCTGTACCGGGGCGGCGGCGGCCGGCTGTTGTTGTGCCGGAGCCGTTCCTACCGGCACGTAATTCCCGCCGGATACGGGCGCGGATGGCGGCACATAAATGCGATCGACAATCTGGCCGAGCGTGTTCTGGCGCACCCCGTCTTGCGGCAGGTTATAAGCCGAAAACTCGCCCTTTTTGTCATTCACGGCGGAATAATCGCCCTGAACCTGAGAGGGGGCGGGCTTTTCCGGAACGGGATGGGCGCCGGGCTGGTAATCTTTCGCGGCGGCATGGTTGGCATAGGCATAGTCAATCGTGCAGCGGGCATTGATGCAGGCGGCGGCCATGGGCGGATTGACGGTGCATTGGGCATTGGAATCCATGCTCTTATTACAGCGGGATTGGTAAAGCGTCTGGATGGCCGGAAGATTGGCCCTGTTGACCGGAACGAAGCCGCAATTATCGACGCAGCTATTGCTGACGAGGGTGCAATCATCGTTGGAAGCGCAGCGCTGCATGACCTGAGCCACCGCAATCTGGCTTGCCATGGCGGGCAGGCTTAGCGCGCCAAGCGCGGAAAATGTCAAAATTACAAGCGGTAAAAGAACGGTTTTCATGGTCACTCCATTGATAATGCTCTGGAATATTAAGGGTTTTAACGAAGAAGACCAGAATTTTGTTCCATCCGGGCACGGGATTGGAAGGCAGGACTAGACAGGCCGCGCCGCTTTGGGCATAAATCACCCCTGTGGAGGGGCCTTTAGCTCAGTTGGTTAGAGCTATCCGCTCATAACGGATCGGTCGCTGGTTCGAGTCCAGCAAGGCCCACCATTTTATTTTAAGTATTTCAAAGCTTCTCATCCATTGCAGGGTGGAATGTGCAGGATACGCGTCGCTCCTGACCTTAAGTTGCGTTGAAGGACTGTAACCCCATCACCGGATACGATGATTTAGGCTTCCGCCTGACATTTATCGGCTATCCGCGCGACGATGCCACCATGCAAATACCGAAAGGGCGATTCCGAGCCTTGAAGAATTGCGCGCCAAGAACGGACTATATCGGCCCACAAGGCGGCGGGCGTAGCGCCTATTGGCACTCAAACCAAATATCCATCGCCATGTCATCGAAATACGGGCCTGCACACGTTCCAATCTGTGAGCAAGGCTGACCCATGACATAGGCATCTACCGGCCAATCACTCGGTTCCGGCATGCCGCTACAGCTACATATGCCCTTGCCTGCGCCTGGATGGCATCCTACAGGGGATAGCGGCGGATAGACATATCCGCCCCGTACTACCCATGTTCCCCCTGCGGGCGGCTGGACGTTGCAAGTCTGGTGCGTATATGTGCCGGACAGGCTGCCATTTGTGCAGGTGCGGGTTTGGCTGGCGCAGCTGCTGCCATGCGGGACGCTCGCCGCCTGATAGGCCGTGATGCTTGCGCCATGCGCGACTGTCCCGCCCCATGGAGCCGTGCAGTTTACAACACACGCCGCCATGACAAGGCCATTCGGGTTATCGCGAAAACTCTGCCATTCGGGCGCGGTTCTGGTGGAAACAAAGCGGCCACCCGGCTGGCCCGCCGGATTGGTCACTTGGCGGCACTCTCCATGCTCGTCAATCTTCACGGTTGCGCCAACGGGAACCGTATAACTATTGTCTGCATAAATGGGTATAGCGCCCGTCAGCATTGCGATTGCCGCTATGATGAGTGCCCATAGTTTCATGGACACTCGCTCATGCGGATGACGGCTTCGCCGTTCTGGTCGCGATAATCGCCAAGACCGAGAGCAAGCCAGACTGGCTTGTTCGTGGCGACATAATAGCCCTCATGGGAGCCCGCCGTGCTTAAATCTTCATGGATGATGCAGCGCCCGTGGCGGTTGATTGTCTTTGTTTCGCCCGCGCTGATGAACACCAGTTCGGCCATATCTGCTTCGGGTGTGGCGGGTTTTGCGGAGCAGGCCGCCAATGCAAAGGCCGCAATAAATATAAATAAAATCCTATAAAGGCTTGATTCCAACGGGCGCTCCAAATCCTTCCTTTTTGAACCGTTGGAGTGCAGAGAAAGGCGGAAGCGATTTGTTCAATGAAATTAAGGGGAGAAAATCCTAAAAAGACGCGCTATACTGTAAATAGAGTACCGTTCAAAAAGGAACGGTTTTGAACAGTGCTGCTTCCCCGCAACTAACTGAAATAATTTAATTTAAACGTGCTTGAAATGCGGGTGGGTACAGTTGGGCCTTCCGGCCCGGTGATCCCTTTACCCCGATTATGAACGGATATGCGGGGGTAGCGCGCCGGAAAACGATGCGGTTTGCGGTGTTGGCGGGGGATTTTGCGTGCCGTGGAGATGGTGCGGGTGGCCGGACTCGAACCGGCACATTCTTTCGAATACCAGATTTTGAGTCTGGCGCGTCTACCTGTTTCACCACACCCGCACGGGTCTGGAATAGAGATAATCCCTTACACGATTGAAATTTAAAAATCCATGCCCTTTTTCGGGCGGCAGGGTGGCTTGCCTGTTAATGTTCCAGAGCCTGTTTGCCGTAATCAATGCAATCATGGATCTCCTCCTCTTTATTGTGGCGGTTCATATCTTGGGAAACGCCCGTAATCTCGCGAAGGATTCCGGCACGGCCCCCGTAAAATAACTGAGAAGACAGAAACCAGACGGAGATAAAAATGCCGGGATTTATGAAGGGTGCGCTTACGGCGCTGGGAGTGCTGATAGCTGCCGGAACTTTCATGCCGGGCAAAGCCAATGCCAATCTCTATGGCTATGCCACTGATTATTGCCGCGAATATACGCGCACTATACATATTGGCGGGCGTATGGAGCAGGCTTATGGCCGCGCCTGCCTGCAACCTAATGGCGACTGGATGATCGTGGGTGAAGGGCTGGCGAACGATATTCCGCCGCAGGCAAGTGACGTAACCTATGTGATCCGCGATAACACGCGCTATATCACGCCGCCGCGCGTGGTTTATTATTCATCGCCAAGGGTGGTTTACCGCAGCCAGCCGGCTTTTGTCTGGCACCATAATAGCCGGAGTAAAAGCAGCCATTATGTACGCCATGATAATCGCAGGAATTGGAGCGGTCACAAGAACCATCACCGTCCTGCCAATCATCGCGGCCGCGGGCAGGGACATGGGCGGTATTAGAAGTTTTCGCGTAGGCTGTATTTTCTTCTGACATGAGGCACGCTCCCGCTCTTATTCCCGGCGGGAGTGTGTTTTTCTTGTCTGAACTGGTTAAATGCCTTGCATT
The DNA here is from genome assembly GCA_041655955.1 of Micavibrio sp. Lineage (GTDB taxonomy): Bacteria > Pseudomonadota > Alphaproteobacteria > Micavibrionales > Micavibrionaceae > Micavibrio_A. The sequence goes on along the minus strand of JBBAEN010000001.1, from coordinate 722,894 downwards.
TCCATAACTTTAAATGTAATTGTCAGCCATCGTCGGGTAAATGGATGGAGCAGGGTATGGGCAGCGATATTTTTGACGAAATGCTTACAGGGATTATGGATTTTCTCGAAATGGACCCGCAGGCGAGGGCGGAGGCGCGTTTTGCCCCGTTCCTGCTGGCGGCGAAAAAAGCCGATATAGCCGTTATGCAGGCCTATAGCGCGATGCATAAAAATTCCGGCCATTTTGAAGATGATGCAAGCAGGATCATTCACAAGCTTATTGACGATCCGCATGATTTTACAAGCCCGCTTGAGGTCGTTTCATTTCTTGAGCGTCAGCATATTTCATTTGAAAACGCTCTGGCCAGCTATCCGGGCGTTTTGGATCTTGAGCTATGGAGCATGTATGCCAGAAATCCGTCATCGGCCACGGCACGGGCCGCGGCGGTTTTGCTGGCGGAAGAAATGCGCCTGCGCGTTCTGCGTGAGGATGAAACTATCTGCGACCTTCCCATCATCGCCGATTACCTACAGGCATGCGGGGAAATTATAGGCGCAAAAAACCATATGGACGCCAGTTTTGCCCGTGACAGCATTATCGCAACGCAAAATGCGCTGGTGGATTATGTGGCGCAAGAGGGGCCGGATCTGCCGCTCAATCGCGGCGCCGCCATGCTGTCATTGATGGAATCCGAAGTGGGGGCGGATGTATCACGCTTATGGGCGCGCAAAATCACGGATGTGAAAGAGGTCGGCAAATACAGCGTCAAAGACGGGGATTACAAGGTGATGGAGCCGGTCTTTTCTGCGCCTTGAGCGTTCTTGCCTTAAGCGCCCTCACTCCGCCGCGATTTTCGCCGCGGGGGCCTTTTTCAAGATAGGCTTCAGGTAATGGCCCGTATAGCTTTCCGGAACCTTGCATATTTCTTCCGGCGTTCCGCGCGCGATAATCAGGCCGCCCTTATGCCCGCCGTCGGGGCCGATATCTATAATCCAGTCGGCGGTTTTGATGACCTCCAGATTATGTTCGATAACGATGACCGTGTTGCCCTGATCGACCAGCCTGTGCAGCACTTCCAGCAATTTGCGCACATCTTCAAAATGCAGGCCCGTCGTGGGTTCGTCGAGGATATAGAGAGTCTTGCCCGTCGAGCGTTTGGAAAGCTCCTTTGACAGTTTCACGCGCTGCGCCTCCCCGCCCGAAAGCGTCGTGGCGGGCTGGCCGACCTTGATATAGCCGAGGCCGACTTCGCACAAAGTTTCCATCGTGCGGCGGATGGTCGGGACGGCCTTGAAGAATTCCGCCGCGTCCTCGATCGTCATGGCGAGAATGTCGGCGATGGACTTATCCTTGAATTTTACTTCCAGCGTTTCGCGGTTATAGCGCTTGCCCTTGCAGGCTTCGCAAGTGACATAGACATCGGGCAGGAAGTGCATTTCGATCTTGATGACACCGTCGCCTTCGCAAGTTTCACAGCGCCCGCCCTTGACGTTGAAGGAAAAACGCCCCGGCCCGTAACCGCGCGCCTTGGATTCCGGCAACCCCGCGAACCACTCGCGGATCGGCGTGAACGCGCCCGTATAGGTTGCGGGGTTTGAGCGCGGCGTCCGCCCGATAGGGGACTGGTCGATGTCGATAACCTTGTCGAGATGCTCGATTCCTTCGAGCTTTTTATAGGGAAGCGGATATGCGCGGCTGCCCATGAGTTTCTGGCTTACGGCGCGGTAGAGCGTGTCGATGGTGAAGGTGGATTTACCGGAACCCGAAACGCCCGTCACGCATGTAAAGGTGCCGAGCGGAATGTCCGCCGTGATGTTTTTAAGATTGTTGCCGGTCGCCCCCGAAAGCTTCAATGTGTGGCCTTTCCTGCCCTTCCGCCTCACATGGGGGATCGGGACTTCAAGTTCGCCGGTCATGTATTTCGCGGTCAGGGATTTTTTATTCTTGAAGACTTCCTTCGGCGGGCCTTCGGCGATCACTGTGCCGCCATGTACGCCCGCGCCGGGGCCCATATCGATGAGGTGGTCGGCGAGGCGGATAGCGTCTTCGTCATGTTCCACGACCAGGACGGTATTGCCGATGTCGCGCAGATGTTTGAGCGTATCAAGCAGGCGGTTATTGTCTTTTTGATGCAGGCCGATGGATGGTTCATCCAGCACATATAAAACACCCGTAAGGCCGGAGCCGATCTGGCTGGCGAGCCGGATGCGCTGGCTCTCGCCGCCGGAAAGAGTAGCGGAAGAGCGGGAAAGGGTAAGGTAATCAAGCCCGACATTCATCAGGAAATTCAGCCGGTCGTTGATTTCCTTCAAAATCTTTTCGGCGACCTGCTGTCTTTGTTTGTCGAGCTTCTTATGAATGGACGCAAACCAGTTTTGTGCGTCCTCGATGCTCATCCCGGAGGCTTCGCCGATATGTTTTCCGGTGATCTTCACGGCCTTTGCTTCGGGTTTCAGGCGGTAGCCGCCGCAAGCGTCGCAGGGCAGCGACATCTGGTACTGCGATAAATCCTCGCGCACGGACTGGGATTCCGTTTCCAGCATCCGGCGTTCGAGATTGGGAAGGACGCCTTCAAACGGCTTGGTGGTTTTATAGGTGCGGCTTCCGTCGTCATAGATGAAGGTTATTTCATGTTCCGTGCCGTAAAGGACAGCGTCGCGAACGTCCTGTTTCAGCTTGTTCCATGGCGTATTCATCTTGCCGCCCATATCCTTGACGACGGCTTCGAGCGTTTGCATGTAATAACGCGAAAAGCTTTTAGACCATGCGGCGACGGCGCCGTCCCCGATGGATAATGCTTCATCCGGTACGGCGAGTTTTTCATCGAAAGTCAGGACTTCGCCAAGCCCGTCGCAGGCCGGGCAGGCCCCGTGCGGGGAGTTGAAGGAAAAAAGGCGCGGCTCGATTTCAGGGATGGTAAAGCCGGATACTGGGCAGGCGAATTTTTCGCTGAAGAGATGTTCTTTGCCCGTATCCGCTTCTTCGGCGATGATAAGCCCGTCGGCGAGGCGCAGCGCGGTTTCCACGGAATCGGCCAGCCTGTTGCCGAGATCACCGCGCACGACGATCCTGTCCACAACGACGGAGATATTATGTTTGAGCTTTTTGTTCAGCGCCGGGGTTTCGTCAACCTCATAAATTTCGCCGTTGATTTTGACGCGCTGGAATCCTTTCGCCTGATATTCCTTGAATTCCTTCCTGTATTCGCCTTTGCGCCCGCGCACGACCGGGGCGAGGATAAGAAGCTTGGTGCCTTCCGGCATCTCCATGATGCGATCGACAATTTGCGAAGCGCTCTGCGATTCAATCGGCAGCCCCGTCGCGGGCGAATAGGGAATCCCGACCCGCGCCCAGAGAAGGCGCATATAGTCATGGATTTCGGTGACCGTCCCGACCGTCGAGCGCGGATTTTTCGATGTCGTCTTTTGTTCGATGGAAATGGCGGGGGACAGCCCTTCGATGGAATCGACGTCGGGCTTTTGCATCATCTCTAAAAACTGGCGCGCATAGGCGGAGAGCGACTCGACATAGCGGCGCTGCCCTTCGGCATAGATCGTATCGAACGCCAGCGATGATTTCCCCGACCCCGACAGCCCCGTGATGACCACAAGCTTGTCGCGCGGAATATCTATGTTGACGTTCTTGAGATTATGTTCCCGCGCGCCGCGGACGGAGATGGTTTTGAGCATGTGTTCTTACTTTGTTCCTTTTGCCCTGTTCTTATAGTATGGCTTGATATGGCGGCGCAAGGGAGAAATTCAATGGTTTGGGCGGAAAGCGTTTGGTGCGGGCGGGGGCCGTGATAATGTCCGGTTATGTATTATTTTCGCACTCTTGGGCTTTGCCTGTTTTCGCTCATCCTCCTTTGCCCGCAAAGCGTGTCGGGGCAGGATAGCGAAGCGCCGCGGGGCGGGAGTACCCGCGGCCATATCAAGCCCGCGCCGCTGGAAGGCCGCCCCGCTGCGGAGCGCGGTTTCGTTTGTGGCGGCAAAACAAAATGCGCGCAAATGTCCAGCTGCGCCGAAGCGCGTTTTTATCTGACGCAATGCGGGCTGCGCCGGCTGGATCGGGACAAGGACGGGGTTCCATGCGAGTCTATTTGCCGCTAGCCTCTTGAAAGTTTGAAAGGCGGATTAAATTGGTTAGCATCTTAATCCGCAGGAGGAATTTTTATGTCATACGAACTCTACACCAAGGCCGGAAGCTGTTCGATGGCGGTTCACGCCGTCATGAACGAGCTGGAACTGAACCCCGAAATCCACCTGATGGAGCAGGGGGCGCAGGGCTTGAAATCGCCCGAATATCTTAAAATCAATCCGCGCGGCAATGTGCCTTGCCTTGTCGAAGATGGCAAAGTCATGATTGAGGGCGGCGCTATCATCGCCTATTTGTGCGACAAGGTGGGCAAGCTTATCCCGCAAAAGGGCTTTGAGCGCGCACAGGCGCTGCAATGGCTGATGTTCTGCAATGCGACTTTGCATCCGGCCTATGGCCGCACTTTCTGGATTTCGGCGAATCTGCCGCAAGAGCAGCAGGAAGCGGCGCTGAAAGCCGCGCGCGCGCAAATCCAGCAATTATGGGATTATGTCGAGGGCGAGCTGGAAAAATCCGGCAGTGATTATCTGTGCGGCGCGGAGCCGAGCGCAGGCGATTTCCTTTTGACCACTATCGCGAACTGGAATCCTGCGGCCTATCAATTCGGGCCTAAGACCAAGGCGATATTAAAGAATATTTCCGCCCGTCCGTCTTATCAAAAGGCGCTGGCGGCGGAATCGATCGAGTATAAAGCGGCGGCGTAAAATACCGCCCATGAACAAGAAAAGCCCCCGTCTTGCGGCGGGGGCTTTTTTATTGTCGAAGGGGCGCTTTTTATTCGCCTTTATTTTCCTTGTTCATGTTGGACATGAAGTTGGAGAAGTCAAAGCCGGCAAAGATTCCTTCGCGGGAATTATCTTCGTCCTGTGGAAGGGGGGCATTGCGTTCGGCTTCCGCGGCAAGCCGTTCGGCCTTGACGGCTGCGGGGTCTTTCCCTTGGGCGCGCAAGCCTTTTTCAGATGCTTTTTCCAGCTCCTGATAGCTGCAAAGCCCCAGCTCTGCCGGATGGCGCGGCTTCATGCTCGTGCTGTTCGGGTGCGTCCTGTCGCGGACGGCCTGAATGGTCGGCTTTGTCGTCCCGACAAGGCGGGTGATTTGGGCGTCTGAAATTTCCGGATGGTTTTTCAAAATCCATGCGATCGCGTCCGGCTTATCGGAGCGCTTGGAAACGGGCGTATATTTCGGCCCTTTGGCGCGGATTTTGACGGACGGCAAATCATTGCGCGGGCGCAGGATATTCATGCGGTAGGAGGAATCCGCCTTGGCTTTTTCCAGCTCTTCCGGGGCCAGCTCGTTATTCTTAACGGGGTCGCGGCCGACAATCCCGCGGCCGACTTCTTCATCGGCAATGGCTTCGATCTGGATTTTATGAAGGCCGGTAAAATCGGCAATCTGTTCAAAATCAAGGGCGGTATTTTCAATGAACCACACGGCTGTTGCCATCGGCATCAACAGTTTCGGTGCATCTTGTGGTTTGCTCATTTTTTATCTCCATCTGAAAAAGGCATGGGTTCTCATCGCCAAAACGCCCCATCCGTTTCAACCTGTTTGACACTCAATAAAAATGCCGGGGAATGGGAGGAAATATACTCGCGCGCGGCGGAAATGCAAGAAAAATGACAGCTTGGCTGCAAGGGCTGGTTTTGCTAGGGTTTCCCCCATGTTTGACGATGATTTTCCCGCCCCTGACAAGCAAAAAGCGCCCAGAAATCTGGAGCGGTTATCGGTTAGCGAGCTTGAATCCTATGTTGAAAGCCTGAAGGCGGAAATTATCAGGGCCGAGGCAGAAATTTCCAGGAAAAGAGCCTATGCCGCAGCCGCATCGTCCTTTTTCAAAAGCTGAACAATTATATGGTACACATGCCTTGCCTTGGGAAAGCCGCAAGGCTATGGTGTGCGTCTAATTTTTTAAGGGTACAAGAAAGGGCCGGATTTATGGACGAGATCGAACAAAGATTGCGCGAGTCGACCGCTACATTCATCAAGAATTTTGAAGGATGGGCGAAGGATCAAACAAGCGCCGATCTGCGCGAAGGTCTGATGGATTCCATGCATGAGGTGCGCCGTGTTCTGGCGCGCGTGGAGATAGAGATTGCTATTAGCGAGCGCGATCGCATGGGTTCGCGCCAGCTTCCCATCCCGCCGCACAGATCGCAAAAAAAGCGCGGCGGTGAAGGGGGAGGCGATGATGCGGGGAGCGGCGACGATGGCGGCTTCAACATGCTTGAAAGCGACGGGGCGGAACAGCCGCGCCAGCCGCGCCGTGTCCAAAGCCGCGGAGGCCGCCGTCCCCAGACGCGCGGCAATAACAATACCGGCAACGGCGAAGGATGATCTTCGCTTCCCTGTAAAAGGGACTGAAGGAGCGGCCCTGACGGGGCCGTTTTTTTATCGTGGGCTCTCTATCGGATACTGTAATAGATGGCTATTGGCGGCGGATTTTAAAAATTATCTTTCCGTTCGCGAAGCTTTGCGAAGAGGGCCGCGCTTTCCGCCCTTAAAAACGGATTTGTCAGCAATTCCGTTTCCAGCGTAACGGGAATAGTGGGAAGATTCTGCGCCCGCAGGGCCGCAACGTCTTCGGCGCGTTTTTTAAGCGCCTCATTCTCCGCCTCCAAAGACAGGGCAAATTCCGCGTTTGAGCGCGTATATTCATGGCCGCAATAAATGCGCGTTTCCGGCGGAAGTTCTTTCAGGCGCTGGAGGCTTGCGAACATATCTTCCGCGCTGCCTTCAAAGAGCCTGCCGCATCCCATGGAAAAAAGCGTATCGCCGGCAAAGAGGGCAGGGGGCGCGTCATGCGTTGCCTCCATGTAAAATACCAAATGGCCTTTTGTGTGGCCGGGCGTTTCGATCGCCTTCATTATAATTCCGGCAAGAGAGAGCATGTCGCCGTCTTTGATGCCGTGATGCGCGGACGGAATTTTTGAGAGCTCTTTTTCAGGCGCGTGGACGGGACAGGAAAAATCACTGTTGCCGCCCGTATGATCGCCGTGATGGTGCGTGTTGACGACGGCAACCGCTTTCAGTGCGTTTGAGCGCATATAATCAAGGACAGGGCCTGAATCTCCGGGATCGATGACAATGCAGTCCCCGCCGTCACCTTCGACCAGATAGGCGTAATTGTCATTCAGTACCGGGACGATATGGATGGTGTTTCTCATAGCGGTTTTTCTCCTGTTCCTATTTCCTCCGTCCCCAATATGGCGGCCAGCCGTTCTTTCGCGCTTCCCGGCGCCAGCGGTTTTTGCTGGGATTCATGCGGCGCCCAGCCATGGAGGAAGATCACTTCAAAGCTCGCATTGATGCGCCCGTCAGGGGCCGGATATTTTTGCGCATAAAGTTCGGCGCAGCGCATGAAAACAGAACGCCGCGTAAAATTCCCGGCGCGCGCATCGAGCGCATTGGCTTCGCCCATCAGGCGCAGATCCCGCATCAAGTCAAAGACGGATTGATAGCTCACCCGCACAATGTCGGAATCGACGACAGGCAGGGCAAAACCGGCCCGCTGTAAAAGCATGCCCATTTGCGGTTTGTCCGCGAAGGGGGCGATGCGCGGCGATATGCCGCCAGTTATTTCCATCTCCGCAAGCGACAAACATTCACGCAGTTCATAGAGCGTTTCACCGCCCAGCATGGCCGCGATAAAAAGCCCGTCATCTTTAAGGCTTTGGCGTATTTGCAAAAGCGTTCCGGGAAGGTCGTTGACGCTGTGAAGATTTAAAGGGCTGTAGAAAAGGTCGATTGAACGCGCCGCAAAGGGCAGGAATTCTTCGTCGCATAAAATAAAACGCTCTTCCGCCGCGCATCCGTAAAAACTATCCGCGGTAAAATGATATTCCATGCCCTGGATGGAGGCTTCAATAGGTTTGCCCCTTGCGCCAAGCCGGAGGCAAACGGGAAAATCACGCCTGATGATCCCGATACGCTCTTCAATCCGGTCAAGAGTCCAGTCGAAGAGGAAATAAGGCGCCTGTGCCGCTTTATCCTTGGGGGGCAAGGCGGATCGTGCGCGTTGACGCTTTATCTGCAGGCGGTTGAAAACGGGGATCATGTCAGCGATCCTGCGTCAGTTTTCCCATCGGTTCAAGGGGAGATGCGGATAGCGGGGTCGATTTCATCGCCGCCGGTATGGCTTTCGCGTCGGCAAGCTTTACTGAAAAGCTGCTTTGCGGTGTCAGGCCGCTATTGGCACCGACCGTCGCCTTCATGGCATAGGCGGCGATCTTCATAAAGCTGTCATGGCTGTCGAGGTAAAGCAGCTTCCATATTTTCGAAAGGGGGGCATAGCTTGCCCGCCCGCCGCGCCCCTTTTTCATCCATCCCTTGACGCCGGCGGTCGATACGGCAAAGGGATAGATGCGTTGCGGCGTAATGCCGATATGGCTGTAATAGCTTTCGCCCATGCGCGAAACGCAATCGATCGGCACTTCAAATTTATCGGCGATGAATTTACGGGCCAGCTCGAAATTCGTGACTTCCTTGGGCAGCGACAGGCTAGGGCAGGAAACGATATAGCCATTGCCCTTATAACGCTGCGGCACAGGAAGGTAATCTTCGATGATGCCGGCCATGACCTCGCCGTTGATGCTGCGCGTAAGCGGCAGGATAACCGCGACATTTTGTGACTTGTCTTCTTGCAGGATGAATTCTATTTCACGGCTGGCCAGTCCCGTAATGCCGCCCTTGACCTGCCCTTCATCCACGAAAACGGAATTGGCGGTGCGGATTTGCCCGGCGGTTCCGCGAATTTCACGAAAACGCGTATCGTGCTGCGCCAGCTTGTCAACCATATCGCGCACGCGCGATTGCTCTTGCGGCTCTTCGATCTGGAGGTTAAGCGGGCAGTCGGCCCAGGCCTCGTACGGGATGCCGAGCTTTTCATAGAGGGCGAGGATCTGGATCTCCAGCCTGCTGGACGGGATAAGCCCGACGCCGATCGCGTTGAGGATGCGCTGCGCATCGACTTCGATAACCGATCCTTGCGTGGAAAAGCCGCTAACGTCCGGCAAGGTATGGCGCGGCTTGACGGGGCCATCCGGCGATTGCACTTCCAGATATTTTGTCTGGATATGCTCGTCGATATGATCGGGGGCGGGATAGAAACCCGGCCCGTCTTCGATGTTCTTTCCGGGAATGATTTTAAGGCCGAGAAAATCGCGCGCGAAGTTCAATGTCGATTTCGTATCATGCGGCTTGATCGATTCAAAAATATTAAGCGGGATGGCGATGGCCTCGGTCATATGGCCTGACCATTTCTTGCCGTCAATGTTCGGGAAGCTGCGCGGCACGGCATTGACAAGCCCGCGCGGCAGGCCGTTATGGATGAAGACGGACAGCTTTTCGCCGTTGACGCGGTAGGGCAGGATCTCGACGACTTCGTCATCGCGGCAGACGACATCCTGAATCCGCCCGTCAATCTCGTCGCGCATGGCGGTGATGCGGATATTGCGGCCCGCATTGCGCGAGGGTTTACGCTCCATCAGGAAGAGGGATTTCCGCTCGCCCGCCTTTTGGGCAAGCGTGATAAAGCTGGTGGGCGGGTTCCCCATCAGCTTGCCATCCTCGTCGAACAGCTTGAATTTCTTGTCAAAGCGGCTTTTCAGTATTTGCGCATCCCAATGCGGCGCGGTGTAGAGCAGGCGCGCATCGAATGTTTTGAGCATCCGGCGCATATCGCGCTCGGTCATAAAGGCATATTCCTTATGCAGCTCTTCTTCCCAATATTCACGGTCGTCCTTGCGCAGGATGAATTCATAGGCCCATTTATAAGGCAGGCGGAAAAGCCGCGTCTGGGGGAAGCGGGGCGGCAGTTCTTCAAGGTAAAATCCGCGATGTTTCGGGTCGTCGATGGGCCGGGCGTTTTCGGAATACTGGATAAGCAGATCCGGTTCTGAAAGCCCGTAAACGCCGTTGGACGGATCGGATACGGCATCGGGCATTTCAAGCAGGACATAGGCGCTTTCCGGCAGGGAAAAATCACGGATGAAAAGCAGCCCGTCCTGTTTCAGATATTTAAAGTAACGCTCAATCAGGTCTTCAATGGATTTTTCGTTGCATTGGGAGCGGGAATAAACCTCATGCAGGATGAAAGAGCTGATAATCGCATCAATGGAATTTTCAGGTACGATCTCCCCGCTGCCGATATCGCCGCAGATAAATTCAAGGTTTTTGAGCCTGTAAATATCGCGCGCCTGCCGGATAAGGTTTTTATCCTGATCCACCCCGATAAAATGTAAATCGGGGTTCATGACCGCCATTGCAAAGACGAGCGCCCCTTCGGCGCAGCCCATATCGACGATTTTCGATCCCGGCGGCACGATAATATGCGCCATCGTGAACCATGCTTTGCGGATGACCGCATCGGGGACGGAATTGAGGAGGGCTTTATATTCGGCTATCAGCTCTTCGGACGGTTGCGTTTGCGCGAGGGGGGCGGGGATCGGATCGGCGGCCAGCCCGCTTTCGGGACTGTTGATAATCCTGATTTGATTTTTTAAACTCCGCGTCTGGCCCACTTCACACCCGGTTCTCAAATGGGCGGGCATCGGAAGAATAGCTCTTCCTGTTTTCTACCTTATAATGCCGCCGATGGTCTGGTGTTCTACCAGCTTTATGCAAAAATGCCAAGGAAATTGTTAGGAATTTCAAAGCTGCTATAGAATATTATTATTTTATTTCATATGCTTGGCTTCGTGCGTTCATTTATGAAATTTATCAATGCTGTCCTGCCGTCCCGCTGCCCTTTGAGCGGGGAGATTGTGGCGGCGCCCGGTACGCTCTCACCCGCGGCCTGGTCTTCCCTCGCATTTATTTCTGCGCCCTTTTGCGATATTTGCGGAGTTCCGTTTGCCTTTGCCCCGCCGAAAGGCGCGGAGGAGGAGGGGGATGGCCGCGGCTCCCTTATTTGCGCGCCATGTCTGGCGGCGCGGCCATCCTATGCACGGGCGCGGGCGGCCCTCATCTATAACGATGCCAGCCGGGAGATGATTTTACGGTTTAAACACGGCGACCAGCTGCATCTGGTGGTCGCCATGCTCCCCTGGCTGCGGCAGGCAGGGGCGGATTTATGGGGGGAGGCGGACGTAATCCTTCCCGTACCGCTCCATCGCTGGCGGCTTTTCCGGCGGCGCTATAATCAGGCGGCCGTGATGGCAAAGGCCGTGGCGCGGGATGCCGGATTGAAATATTTGCCCGGCAGCCTTGCCCGTATCAGGGCGACGCCGCCCCAAGGATATTTAAAAGCGGCGGAACGGCGGGCCAATGTCCAATCGGCCTTTTGCGTACCGCCCCGTAGGGCGGAAACCATCAAAGGAAAACGGGTTATCCTGATAGACGACGTCTATACGACCGGATCGACAGTAAGCGAATGCACAAAGACCCTTCTTGATGCGGGGGCCGCGGAGGTGTCGGTTCTTTGCCTCGCCCGCGTCGTGAAGGGGTTATAGCTACAGGGGCCGGCCTGCGAGCAGGCGGCCTTCATCCATCGCGGGGTTCAGCCCTTGCTGCGTGGCGATGTTTTTCAGGGCGGGGATGGCTTCAAGGCCGCGCAGGCCAAGGCGGCGCAGTTCCTTGATGAAAGAAACATCATTGGCGACGATGCGGTTAAAGGCGTCTATGCCGGCTGTGCGCGTCTGGAAATCAAGGTTGCGGCGGCGGGCATAGCGTTTCAATACGGTGCCGGAGCCAATATCCTCACCAAGCCGCGCCGCATCGACGATGGTTTCGGCCAGCGCCGCGACATCGCGCAAGGACAGGTTCAATCCCTGCGCGCCGATGGGGCTCATCACATGGGCGGCTTCGGCGGCAAGGGCGATGCGCTCGCCGGCCAGATCGTCCGCCCGCAGGAACATAAGCGGCCAGCTTTGCGGATCGGAAGCCATCGTTATTTCACCCAGAAGCCCAAGGCTGCGATCCTGCAATATCCTCGTAAAATCCTGCTTTTTCATCGCCAGAAGCGTTTTGGCGTCTTCGGTTTTTTCCGCCCATACGACGCTGGCCGTATTGCCCCCCATCGGGACAAAGGTAAACGGCCCGCCGGGGCGGTGGAATTCGGTCGCGGTGCAATCATGCGGCTTGCTGTGGTTGATAAGGAACGTCATGGCCGTCTGGCCGTAATCGCGGGTGAAGGCGCCTATTTTCGCGACTTCCCGCACCTTGGAATTGCGTCCGTCACAGCCGACCAGAAGCGGCGCCGTTATTTCACGCCCGTCATCCAGCGTTGCGATAACGCTGTTCTTTTCAATCCGGTAATCCGCAAGCTTGCTGGGGCGGAAAAGCGTGATGCCGGAAAGCGCCCCGATCTGTTTACGCAAAACTTCGTTCAGGATTGAATTAGGGATATTATAACCGAATTCCGCCCGCCCGATTTCCGCGGCATGGAATTCAACCCGCACGGTTTTTCCATCCGTATGGCTGTCGTCAATGAGCCGCATCGCCTTCATCGGGGTGATGCGGCCTTTAAGGTCGTTCCAGATCCCCGTCTGTTTCAGGATATTGACGGAACCGGAGAGGAGGGCGGCGGTGCGTCCCGACGGTTTTTCGGGGCTGTTTGCGGGTTTGAGCGGCTCCGCGTCGATAAGCGCGACCTTTAACCCCGCCCGCGCCAGAAGGGCGGCAAGGGCCATGCCGGCGGGGCCGGCCCCCGAAATAATGACGTTTGCAGCGATAGGGCCTTTTGTTTTCATGATATTTACCTATATTGCCAAATAGGATTGAAGGAAAGGAAAAGCAATGGCCAATATTGAAATCTATACGACAAAAACCTGCCCTTACTGCGTGCGCGCCAAAAACCTGCTGAACGCCAAGGATGCGGATTTCGTCGAACATGACCTCACGGGGGACGATGCGGGCCGCGAGGCCTTGCTGAAACGCGCGAACGGTATGCGCACCGTCCCGCAGATCTTCATCAACGACAAGCATATTGGCGGCTATGACGATCTGGCCCTGCTTGAGGAAAAAGGCGAGCTGGATGGCCTTCTCGCGGAGTAGGAGCGCACCGCTTGATCCCGAAAATATTGCATCAGACAAGCCGGGCCATGACGTGGGAGGAAAGGCGCCTTACGGCGCATGCCCGTGCGCTTATGCCGGATTTCGACTATAAATTCTGGGACGACGCGCAAAATCTCGCCCTTTTTGAAAGCCTCTTTCCGGATAAGGTTGATACCTATCTATCGCTGCCGGGCGGCGTTGCGCGCGCCGATATCGCGCGCTGCCTTTATCTCTATACCCATGGCGGGATTTATTTCGATACGGATTATAAATTCTACCAAAGGCCGGATGCGGCGTTCATGGCGGCGCGGTGCGTTCTCGGCATAGAGGAAGAGGACAATAAAGCGACCGGCGGCGGCATCAAGGTCGGCAATGCTTTTATGGCCTCTGAAAAAAAATTCCCCTTATGGCCGGAATTTGTCGCGAGCATTTTTCACCGCTATGAAAAGGGTGAAGACAGGATAATCTTTCTCGGCGGGCCGCATGCGCTTAGTCTTTTCCTCAAGGAAAATCCGGTGTGGATGGAGGGCGTTTCACTCTGGCCCCAATCCGTTATCTATCCCGGTTTTTCCATGATGAAGCTAACGACGCTGCATGATGCCGATACGATCGGCGCGCATCTATGCTGGGGATCGTGGCGGGGGAAATCCGTGCTGCGGATGGTAAAAGCGAAATCCCGCCGGATTTTATCCGCGGGGCTGGCATCATTAGGGGGATAGGAGGGGATAGAAAATGAGCAGTGCAAAGTTACGGGCCGCAATCATACAAATGAACGCAGGGCCTTCCATCGAACAGAATATGGCGGCGGCGGAAATATATATCCGCGCGGCGGCAAAAGACGGCGCGGCTTTTATTGCGACGCCGGAAAACACATGCCGGATGCGCGCGGCGCTGGAAGACAGGCTTGTAACCTCCCACGTGGAAAGCGACCATCCGGCCATTCCGTTCTATGCGGGGCTTGCGCGAGAGTTAGGCGTGACGCTTCTGATCGGTTCCATCTCCTCCATCCGCGCAAGGGGCGGCAAGCTTTTCAACCGCTCCTATCTGTTCGGGCGCGACGGGGGGACAATCGCGACTTACGATAAAATCCATATGTTCGACGTCGATCTGCCCGGCGGTGAGCGCTACCGCGAAAGCGACACATGCATTGCCGGAGAATCGTTATGTGTTGCGGAGGCCGAAGGCGCGAAGCTTGGGCTAAGTATCTGCTATGATGTGCGTTTCCCGCATCTCTACAGGGCGCTGGCCAAGCGGGGGGCCGAGATTTTGAGCGTTCCCGCGGCCTTTACCGTTCCGACCGGGCAGGCCCATTGGGAAATCCTCCTGCGGGCGCGGGCGATCGAGAACGGGGCCTTTGTGATTGCGCCCGCGCAAGCGGGGATGCATGAAGGCGGGCGCGGGACATGGGGCCATTCCATGATAATCAATCCGTGGGGACAGATTATTGCCCGGATTCAAGAAGATAGCGCCGGTTTTGCCTGTGCCGACCTTGCCCTGGCGGAAGTCGGCAAGGCGCGCTCTTCCATTCCCTCGCTGCGCCATGATCGGGACTATTCGGCCTGAAATTAACCTTTTCCTTGAAATCTTAACAATTTCCGCGGTACAATAAGGGCATGAATATTCTTGGTAGCGGAATGAGCATTCTCGACGCTGGCAGTAACCTGCTGAGCATAGGCCGCCGCGCGTTCGAGGGCGTTAATAAATATGGCCGTATCGGCATGTCCGCGCAGTCGCGGCAAATGCTGGAAGGTTTTTATAACGGTGGAACGGCTCTTTTTAACCAGCTTTATGTCCGCACCGAAAATCAGGAAGTCACCAACGTCATGAAAATCATGGCCTTACGGGCGCAGAACAAGGCCCTCATTTCCAGCGAAACGGAAATGGTGAATAAATCTTCAACCACTGGCACGAACGTCGATACTACGGCATAATGCCGTCCTATGACGACTCTCGAAGATATTTTTATCGGCGCCGAAACGGGTAATCCCGCCTACAGGCAATTTTTCTCCCTCAAATACGCGAACCGCCACGGCTTGATCGCGGGTGCGACGGGGACGGGCAAAACCGTCACCCTTCATACGCTCGCCGAAGGGTTTTCAAAGGCGGGCGTTCCCGTTTTTATGGCGGATGTGAAGGGCGATTTGTCCGGCCTGTGCCAGATTTCGGGCGGTGAGGATTTTATCACCAAGCGCAACGCCCTTATCGGCTTTACCGATTTTACGCCGCAGGCTTTTCCGGTCGCATTCTGGGATGTTTACGGGGAGAAGGGGCGGCCCGTCCGCGCCACTATCTCTGAAATCGGGCCTGTCTTGCTGGCGCGGATGCTGGAACTCAACGACACGCAGGAAGGCGTTTTGAATATCGCTTTCCGCCATGCGGACGAGGAAGGTTTGCTCCTTCTCGATCTGAAAGATTTGCGGGCGCTGCTCAACCATATCCACGAAAACGCCGCCGCCATCTCCAAAAATTACGGGCAGGTCAGCAAGCCATCCATTGCCACAATCCAGCGCGCCCTGCTGCGGCTGGAAGAGCAGGGGGCGGATAAATTTTTTGCCGAACCGGCGCTTGAGCTGCGTGATTTCATGCGCACCGACATGGACGGCAAGGGCTATGTGAATATCCTCGCGGCGGACAGGCTGATGAACGCGCCGCGGCTTTATGCGACGTTCCTTTTATGGCTTTTATCCGAACTGTTTGAAGAGCTTCCCGAAGCGGGCGATCTGGCGAAGCCGAAATTCGTTTTCTTTTTCGACGAAGCCCACCTGCTTTTCAACGACGCGCCGAAAGCGCTCCTGGAAAAGATAGAACAGGTCGTGCGGCTTATCCGCTCCAAGGGCGTCGGGATTTATTTCATCACGCAAAACCCGCAGGATATTCCGGACAGCGTCCTGGGCCAGCTCGGCAACCGCGTCCAGCACGCCTTGCGCGCCTTTACGCCCGCACAGCAAAAATTCATCCGGCAGGCCTCGCAAACCTACAGGCCCAATCCGGCCTTTGCCGTCGAGGACGTCATGGCGGAACTCGGCGTCGGCGAGGCGCTCGTTTCTACGCTTGAAGAAAAAGGCGCGCCTTCCATGGTTCGCCGTATTCTTGTCCGCCCGCCGGAAAGCAAGGTCGGGCCGGCCGGCGCCGAAGCGCAGCGCATGGCGGCACAGGCCGACGGCATCGGCGCAAAATACGATCAGCTTGTCGACCGTGAGAGCGCCTATGAAATTCTGGCGAAACGCGCCGAAGATGCGGCTTCCGGCGGCGGGGCTGCGAAACCGAAAGGGGCCGCCCCTGCGAAAAAATCCGGCGGGAACAGGCAAAGCGTGACCGAGGCGGCGATCAAATCGCTGGTGCGGGCCGCAAGCTCTTCGCTGGGCCGGACGATTGCGCAAAGTATCGTGCGCGGCGTGATGGGCGGCCTTGCCCGTCCTGCAGGAAGCGGTACCCGTATTGCCTCCGCTTCAAAGAAGAAATCCGGGAAGGATTATGCCTGAAGCCAAGCGTAGATGATTACGCCTGAAGCTGGGCGTAGAGGATTACGCCTGAAGCTGGGCGTAAAGGATTGCGCCTGAAGCTAAGCGTAAAAGCCCATGCTCCATTGTTCCTGAAATCCTATGCCAGCCGCTCCAGCGGTACGTTCAGCGCCGCCGCGATTGATTTGAGGGAGCGGATCGACCCTTCCTTGCGCCCTGTTTCAATCTCCGTCAGATAGGGGCGCGAAATCCCCGCTTTGCCCGCCAGATCGTCTTGCGTCATGCCGCGATATTTGCGGATTGTCTTGATGGGGCTGGCCGTGCCGAGGGCGAGCTGTTGCAGGAGTGTTTCGGGAAGCCCGTCGTCACTCGCACCGTTTTTCATCTGGGTGAAATCATGCAAAGGCACAAGGACATGCGGCTTGCCGGCAATGTGGATGATGTCATATTGCATTGAAAATGTCCCCTTCGGCGACATTCTATCATCGCTCCGGACAAATTAAAACCGCGTTGTCAGCGTCAGGGAACCGAAAATAGTATCTTCCTTTTGCCCGTCAAATTCCTTGGTGCGGTAATTGGCCGTATAGGAAAGCCTGTAATCATAGAATGTGAAGGCCAGCCCCGCGACGGCATCGCCGACGAGGAACTTCTTGTCCACGGACGGGGAACCGGAATCGAACGAATTGCCGTCCAGAAAGATATTCCGCGCAACGGCGCGCCCGTCAAGGCCGGCAAAAACATACCAGCCCCATTTCCGGTCGGGTACGGTGAAAACGCCGCTTCCGGCCATGGCGGGCTTTACGCGCGGCGGGGTGTCTTGCAATATTTCCTGACCGGGGCCAAAGGTGAGCATCAGGCCGGTTCCGGCATAGGTGTAAATATTGCCGAGGCTGATATTGACATTCGGTTCGGCGCGCAGGCGAAGGGAGTCCCCGAAATCAAGATGCCAGTCGCCGCCAAGACCGCGCGGCCAGCGGCGCTGCCATGACAGGATAAGGCCCGGCTCGAAATCGAGCTGGTGGCGCCATCCTTTCGGCAAGGGGGAATCCGTGATGTGGCGGTGAATGAGTTTTTGCGTTTGTTCGCCGAGCGCTTCGGGGCCGACGACGCCGAGCGTCAGCTCGAATTCATCCAGATGGTTGTTGGTCATGGTCGTAAGGCCGATAGAGCCGTAAAGCCACGCCGCCCACGGGCGATCGTCCGGGCGGGCGTTCGGATCTTCGATATCAGACGGCGTATAAAGATTTTGCCCCAGCGTGAAAAAGGTGCTGGTGGTCGCGTTCGTTTCGACGCTGGGCAGGAGTTCGGCGATATCTTCGATCACCGGCGGGACGGGCGTGTTGACGTTGTAATAGGTCATGCGCACGCCGCTAGTGTAATATTTATCCGCGCCGTCGCCGATCAGGTCGTTTTCATAGGATAGGCTGAGGAAATTCTCATAGGGCGATTTTTCAAGCGCGCGGATCGCCTCTTCCTGCGGGGGAAGGGCCGCCGGTCTGGGTTCGCTTTGCACGCGCTCCGGCTGCGTCTGGGCCGTGGCCGCAAAGGCGGGGGCCAAGATAAAGAATCCCGCCATCAGCATGAGCCGGGGCAGGATGCGCAAGAAGCCGGAAGGCATTTCAGGTTTTATATAAAGCATCGCCGTATCAACACCGCTTACTGCGTTCGGGTTCCCCTATAGCTTGTATCCATCAAAGTATTTTTCAAGGCATCCGGTAACAAAAACAGCCTGCCGCGCATCGGTTCCTATTTTGCGCCACCAAAAGGGCCGCTCCAAAAGCTTGCGGACGGGGCGCAGGAAAAAGGTAAAATGCCTCAGCGAGCCGAGCGTGTCTTCTCCTCCCGCGCGCGCATAATCCTCCATAAGGGCGAGGATAAGCCTGTCATCATAGCAAAGCTTGCTCCCGTTGACGCGGGCATAGCGGCTGGCGGAGGCAAGGAAGATCCAGACATCGCGGGCCTTGGCGTCGGAGAGCGGCATGACCTGCGCGGGGTCTTCTTCGAGATCGAGAAAGCCTACCGTTTCGCCGTCCCATGTCATATCGCGCAAATAGGGGCGGCCATGGGCGAAGCCCGCATGGTGGATCGCCGCCAGTGCGGAAGCGGCTTGAAAAAGAAATTGTTTGCGCTCGTCCTCCGCTGCGGAATCGAGGAGGGCGTTCAAGCTCTGGCCGGAATCGTCCATGACCATCATATCGTCATAAAGACCGCGAATGGCGGGGACGCGCAGGCCCGCTTCCCCGAACAGTTTCAGCCGCGCCGCTTCGGCCCGAAGGGACGCGCTGCCGCCGCGGCTGACGGTCGCGCGCAGGATCGGCATCCGCGTAAGCGCCGCGATCGCTTTTTGCAAGCTGTGCCAGATGCGCGCTTTGGGTGCGGCCGGACGCTTGATCCAAAATGTGCG
The DNA here is from genome assembly GCA_041655955.1 of Micavibrio sp. GTDB lineage: Bacteria > Pseudomonadota > Alphaproteobacteria > Micavibrionales > Micavibrionaceae > Micavibrio_A. The sequence continues at coordinate 703,961 of JBBAEN010000001.1, read as the reverse complement.
GCCATCAAGAACGCCGCTGGCCGTACGGCTTTGCGGATGCGCGGCAATAAGATTTTGCGCAAATTCCCTATAGTGATCCATGGGCGGTTTTCCGGTATTGTCCTACTGTGTAATTGATTGGTTCCGCCGCGATTTTATACTAGGCTTGCGGCAGGTTCCGCCTGTTCTTCCCACAAAGGTTCTTAAACGCCATGACGCTGAAATCCTATACACATTCGCCCAAATCCGGAAAAAAGCCGGAAAATATTGTAATTTTGCTACATGGGCTCGGCGCGAACGGGGCCGATCTCATTGATCTTGCGGGCTATTGGGAGCAGGCGCTTCCGGACACGGTGTTCGTGTCGCCCGATGCGCCGTTCCCGTGCGACATGGCCCCTTACGGTTTCCAGTGGTTCTCGCTCCAAAGCCGCGCGCCCGCCGCCATGCTGGAAGGGATTGAAACGGCAGTGCCAATCCTGAACCGGTTCATTGATGAAACTTTGGAACAATATGGGCTGGCCGATGAAAAACTGGCCCTCGCCGGTTTTTCGCAAGGGACGATGATGAGCCTTTACACGGCCCCGCGCCGCGCAAAACGAATTGCGGGCGTTCTCGGCTATTCCGGCGCGCTTTTGGGGGCGGAGAGTCTGAGAGAGGAGGGCGTCCACAAAATTCCCGTTCGCCTTATCCATGGCGACGCCGATCCGGTTGTGCCGGTCGAGGCGTATCACATGGCAAAGGCCGCGCTTGAAGGGGCGGGCTTTACCGTATCGGGCGGCGTGACGCGCGGCCTGCCGCACAGCATTGATATGGCGGGGATTGAATCGGGCGGCGCTTTCTTAAAAGAAATACTGGCCTGATTTTTTATTCCTCCGAATTTTGCAATAAGGCGTATTTTATATTGTTTTCAGGTGTTTTTGCGCTTTTGCTGCACTGTTACTAAAGCAGCCGCAGCAATAAGCTCCTCTTTGTAACCCTTTCCATTACCACATAAAAACAGTGTTTCTCTTCACCCCGTTTGCGTTGCATCATTCGGGCGAAAGCAATTGTTGGTAGAGCGCATGTTTTCAGATACAATTTAAGTATAAATGTTGCGCGAGGCCTTCACATTCTACCCTCCCGCCTGAAGGCTTCCCCCGGAAGCCATTCGGGTTGCAGATAGGAGAGAATATGGACGCTACGAGAGCACTCGAACAATGCCCCGCACTGGTTCTGAACGCGGATTTCAGGCCGCTTAGTTATTTTCCTTTATCTTTGTGGTCGTGGCAGGAAGCGGTGAAAGCAGTGTTCCGGGATTCGGTTACGGTACTTTCGGAATATGAAAAGGTGGTGCGCAGCCCCAGTCTGGAATTCAAGCTGCCCTCCGTCCTTGTTCTAAAAGATTATATACCGGCGGCGCGAAAGCCCGCTTTTACGAGGTTTAATGTGTTTTTGCGCGACGAATGGCATTGCCAGTATTGCGGATCGGCTTTCAGGACGAAAGACCTGACATTCGATCATGTCATTCCGAAATCGCGCGGAGGCAGGACATCCTGGGCGAATATCGTCACGGCATGCCGGCCCTGCAACACCCGCAAAGGGCATGAAATGCCCGGTGAATGCAGGATGTTTCCGGTAACGAAGCCGCAAGAGCCGACGATTTTCGAGCTTCAGGATAAGGGACGGAAGTTCCCCCCGCACTTTTTGCACAAAAGCTGGGGTGACTTCCTTTACTGGGACAGCGAACTCGATTCGGAAGAAGGAGGAGCAAGCGCCCCGGTAATCTGACTACCCAAATAATAACAACGTTGAACAAAGGAGGTTTGCTATGTTTGGGAAGATATTGGATGTAGGTCACCATAGAACGACGTGGGATGCGGTTGTATTTTACTTTATCTCGCTCACATTGATGGTCGGTATTTCGACGACGCTGGTGCATTTCCTTGGAATTGCGGGCGTGGTTGACGGTACGGGCTCGTTCTTCGGTGGCGGCGAAGTCTATACGTTGATAGGAACGGTGCTTACGTTGATGATTGGCGGCTTGTTGCTCACCAGCCGTAATTTGACGAGCGACATTTTCTCCGTTCTCGTCGTCGGCGTCGGCATCTATCTGGCCTACACGTCCAGCGTGATGATCGGCCTCGTTCCGATTGCGCTGCTGACGACCTTGAAGACGAAATAAGTCAAAAGGACACGCGTAAAAAGATAAAAGCCGGGCGGGATATTTTCCCGCCCGGTTCTTTTATGTTTGTAGTCATGTGTTTCTTGGGATACAGTTTTGACTGTAACGCATATATAGGGAGATAATAACATGGGGCTTCTGGCAAAGACATTTGGTGACGAGATAGGCTTTTCCCAAATCGAAGGGAATGGTGGGATTAGCAATGAGGGCGATGGCGGCATTCGTGGAGAATGTCCGGATGATGTTGCTTCATTTAAAAACGGCCTCCCGCCGTCCTTAACCCCGGGCGGTATTGGTGGCTGATAAGGCTTTTGGCCGGATTTCATAAAGGGCGGATTATTCCGCCCTTTTATTTGCCGAAAACCACGGAAAACCTTGACTCATTACCCGCCTTGCGTGTATTGCTTTGCGATAATTCACCCAAGGCAAGGCAAAGAGGCACGGTTATGTTCAAGGATATGTTCAATTTCAAAAAGCAGCGCACGCTTAAAGAATCCGTCGGATTCTTCCTCTTCTACGCCATGTTGATCATGGGATTCCAGGGCTTTGCCATGATGATGGGGCTGTAAGAGCGCCTCAATCAGAGCGCCTCAATAACACTCCAATAAGGGCGTCCTCGCCGCCCTTATCCATTTCCCGCGCCTAGAATCTCCATCCGGGTCTTGGCTGGAAATTGCTCACCGATATCGGTGGCTCTTTCTGTTTAGGGACGGCAGAAGCTTCCGGATCGACAATATTGCGCCTTTTAATGGGCGCCCGGATATTGGCGGCGGACGCGGTGGCTTCAAAGGCCACGGTCAGTTTGCGATCGCCGTTCCTGAGTGCAAGCTCCGTTGCCGTGATAAGGCTTTCCGCCTCATCGGGTGCGATATTGAATGTCTTTGCGATTGAGTGCGCATCGACAGCGCCGCGCATCGCCAAGGCCATGGCGGAGCGGCGGTAAAGGGAATAGGGCGGGGTAATGGCATAAATGCCCGAACCGGTAAGCTGTTCCGCTTTGATGGAAAGCATATTGCCGTTTTGCATGAATTTGCGGGCATTAAAGGCTTTGACAGCCGCGCCGACGATTGCCGTAATCGTGGTTTGCCCTGTTATTTCATCGGTCATAGCGAACTCCCTTTACTCTATTCCCCCTCTTTATAGTCATAAAAGCGGGGCGGGCAAGCTATTTCCGGCAAAAAACCGACGGGCCGATAGCGGCTATTGCTGCGACTGCGAATAGTCCAAGACAGAGGGCGACGTTATAATTGGCCATGGACAGGCCGATCACGGGATCCGTCCATGGAATTTCATCACAGCGCGCCATCGGTGCGGCTTCTATCTGGGCCAGGACATCCATGATGTTGCCCTCCAGCGAGGGAATGGTGCATCCTTCAAGGAAGGAAGCCCACCATTTGCGCTCGACGCCCGTATGGTAAAAGGCGATGACCGCGTTGGCGAGAAAGGCCATGGCCGACAACCCTAAAAAGACCGGCCCGGCTTTTGACCATTTCCCCGAAAGGGCGATTCCTGCAAAGCCGAAAAGGATGACGAGGGCATAGGGGACTCTTTGGTAGAGGCAGAGATTGCACGGCTGCATCCCGTAAACATACTGGCTGGTATAGGCCATAGCCAGCGCCACCGCCGAAATCACGGCGAGGAGGAAAAGGCACAGGCGGGAATTGGACAATATCTTGCAGCAAAGCTCTTTCATGCCCATAACATACCCTGTTTGCGGCGTGAATAAAGCCTCAATCCGCATATTTTTGATGGTTATCCGCCGCATGCCATCGGCTATAGTGGCGTATATCAGGATTCTCTTAGTATTTAATATGAACGCACCCGCAAAAAACAAAAACAGCCCGAATGCGAATGACAGCACGCCTTTGCGCCCCGTGGTGAAATGGGCCGGCGGCAAGCGCCAGCTTTTAGGAAAACTCCGGCATTTCATGCCGCGCGGCTATAAGGATTATTACGAGCCGTTTCTGGGCGGCGGCGCGTTCTGGCTCGATTTACAGCCCGCCCGCTATAGGGTGAACGACATCAATCCCGAAATGGTGAATCTCTATCACGTCATCCGCGACAATGTCGGCGCACTTATCAAGGAATTAAAGACATATAAGAACGACCCGGATTTCTTTTATGCGCTGCGCGAGAAGGATCGGGCGCCCGCCTATGCGCGGATGGGCGGCGTAAAAAGGGCCGCGCGGATCCTCTATCTCAACAAGACCTGTTATAACGGCCTCTTCCGCGTCAACAGCAAGGGGCATTTCAACGTCCCGTTCGGCAAATATGCAAATCCCGATATTGTCGGTGAGGAAAATCTCAAGGCCGTGAGCGCCTATCTCAACCGCTCCGAGGGCGAAATATCTCTGGGCGATTACGCGCAATGCGTAAAGGGCGCAGGGAAGGGGAGCTTCGTTTATTTCGACCCTCCCTACGACCCTGTGTCGTCCAGCGCGTCCTTTACCTCCTATACGCAAGACGGGTTCGGCAGGGCCGATCAAATCCGCCTGAAGGAAACATGCGATGCGCTTCACAGGCGCGGCGCGAAATTCATGCTCTCCAACGCCGCGACGCCGTTTATTCTCGATCTCTATGCAGGCTATGACATCAATATTGTCAAAGCCTCACGCGCCATCAATTCCAACGCCGGAGGCCGCGGCCGCGTCGATGAAGTTCTGGTAAGGAACTATGGCGAAGGGGACGGCGGGGCGTAGGGCGTAACCGCCGCATGCGCCTGTAATAACCCCGCGGCCAGTATAATCAATGCGCGGTTCACGCGATATTTTCTGGCTATCCGCGCGATGATGCGACTATGCAGATACCGAAGGGGGCGATGCCGAGCCTCGAAGAATTGTTCGCCAAGCGCGGGCTTTAAGTACCGTTACAGGCGCAAAAAATAATCAATGTCCTCCCTCCCAAGGCGGAGGTGGCGTCGTGTCAACGCAGTTACATGCGGCCCAGCTTCCGTTATAGTCGCGAGTACACACATAAGCTCCCGCGTTTCCGCCGTATCTAAGCCCTACTTTTCCTCCAAAAACAATTAAATCTGTAGGTGATAAGGTTACCGTCCCGCCCATCCAGCCATAAGGGCATGTTGTTGAGGCAGGTGAAACGGTATCGCCTATTTTTAACCCATCCCCGCCGCCTGCTCCGACCCACTCCATCCCGTTGCAATAATACATCTTATGCTGGCTAAAGTCGTAGCGCGTTTCGCTTTCACCGCCAGCCGGAGAAACGCAGGCTGCATAAGAAAATGCGGGGTACAGGAAGAAAACAAAAAATAGTAAGCGAGTAAATTTCATACCGGATTCCATGTAAAATTTTTGCTGAAAATTGAATTGATAAGCACGCACATCGTCATGGGCACTCCCTCATGCGGACGACGACTTCGCCGTTTTCATCGTCATAATCGCCAAGGCCGAAGGCAAGCCAGACAGGTTTATTCGTGGTGATATAATAACCCTCATGGGCATCAGGCATTCTTAAATCCTCATGGATGATGCAGCGGCCATGGCGGTCGATTGTCTTTGTTTCGCCCGCATTGATGAATACCAATTCAGCCATATCTGCTTCGGGTGTGGCGGGTTTTGCGGAACAGGCGGCCAATGCAAAGGCCGCAAAAAATATAAATAAAATCCTATAAAGACTTGATTCCAACGGGCGCTCCTAATCCTTCCTTTTTGAACCTTGGGGGCGGAAAGGAAGGCGGAAGCGAATTGTTCAATGAAATTAAGGGGAGAAAATCTGAAAAAGACGCGCTATAATGAAAATATGGCACTGTTCAAAAAGGAACCTTTTTGTATCCTGATGCCTATGGTAACATGCTGAAAACAATCAAAAATATTGTGCGTTTTACAAGCTTGCCTACAAGCTGGCCCCGCCCGCTCTTAAAGTTGCGAGCCCCGCATCTGGTATATGGTTTTTATAATTTCCATGCATGTACCGCCATGTGACGGCGCTTTTTTGCGGGTTTTGCCATTTTATCCTGATTTTTTATGCACACGCCTGCATCGGGCGCTGGAACCAAAATCTTTTCACATGGTTTGTCTGCCGTAAAACAACAAACCAAAGGATTTTGAAAATGAAATCATCTTTTAAACTGATTATGGGTGTTGCGGCTTTGGCTTTGCTCAGCGCTCCGGCTGTGGCGGAAACGAAAGCCGTCAGCAAGAAAACCAGCGTCGTGAATATGGATGGCAGCGTCGATTATGAAAGCAGCACCGTTGTTACGGGTGATACGCCTGCGGGGTTGCCGGTTGTAGCTACAACGGGCGCTTCCTCCACGACGGTCAGCAAGACAACGGTCACGCGCGCGCCGGTCAAGCCCGGTGCCGTTACGTTTTATTACTATGATCCGGAAGTCGGCGAGATTGTTGCCGGGAACGATCTGACGGACGATATTATTTCCTTGTGGGATCTGGATAATAACCACGTTATCGACAATCACGAATTCTACAGCAACGCGATGGTTGTGTATGAGCCGCTCGAATATAGTAAACGCACCTATCAGGATATTGACGGCAAGATGAAGCTGACCAAGGAGGAATATACGCTCCGCCTGCAACAGCTTCCGCATTACCGCAACCTGAACAAGGACGGGAAGGATGGATTGACGCTCTATGAATTCACGGGCGTCGGCTTTCAGGAGGCGGATTATAACAACGACAACCAGGTCAGCTTCGAGGAATTGAAAGAAGCCTTCTATGCAAAAGAAGGCGTCATTCCCAAGCCTTTGAAAATGAACTAGGCGCCGGAGAAGGAGCGTACCCATGTTCGGTTTTATTAAATCGCTGTTTTGTTCCTCTTGCGGCCCGAAGCCCTTGGACAGGAAGCACGAGGATGCTGTCCGGCAGGACAAGGAAGTCCGCGAAGAGCTCAGCGAGAAACAAATAGATAAAGCCTTGCAGGATACGATGGACGCATCCGATCCGGTGGCGAAATACTGACGCACCGCCGGGGCGGACAGACAGGCGGGCCTGCACCGGGCAAACGGGTGCAGGCCCGGTTCTTTGTTAAGCAATATTTAACTTTATGACAGGTTTTGCGTTTGTGCTTAAAATGTATAATGGGTATAATATCAGTAACAGGGGGTGCTATTGTTTAATAAAAATAAGTCTGTTCAAGGCAGCGTTCATCATAGGCCTCCTTTAATCCCGTCAGGGTTTACGCTTATCGAGCTTGCGATTGTTACCGTTATTATCGGTCTGCTGCTTGCCAGCTTCCTTGGCGCCGCCAGAATCTATCTGGAAAAACAACAGGCAGAAAAGATGGAGCTGCGGTTAAAAGAAATCCGCGGAGCCTTTGCCGATTATATTCTGGATGAGGCAGGCGTTAAGGATGCGGTGCGTTATCCATGTCCCGCCCCTTTGAACGCGGCCCCGAATTCTCCGGCCTTCGGCAAGGAACTATGTCCTGAAAATTTCGATAGTTTAAGCGCCGGCCAGGATCTGGGCGGCGTTTATGTGGTTGAAGGCACGGGGGGCAATCTGGTTCTCGTTGGAACCATACCGACCAGCACCCTTCAGATAGGGTCGGGCCGCATGATGGATGTCTATAACAACCGGCTGACCTATGCGGTGACGGCGAATTTGGTCAAGCCGGGGGCCTTGGCAGCCACGGTCATTCCAGAGGGGGGGATCCGCATCCTCAATCAAGGGAATGGTAATGTTACGAATAAGGCCGTTTTTGCGATTGTCAGCCACGGCAGGGACGGGGCGGGCAGCTGGACGGCGCAGGGCGCCCCGAATGGGAAGGCCTGCCGCAAGACCGCAACCGCCGGCGCAGGGGATTCGCGAAACTGTCTTTGGAGCAGTACCAACAAGGCGATCTTTCGTGAGCAGATAGGTTTTTCCCTTGCCGACAGGGATTCATTTTACGATGACCGGCTTGTCTTCAGCCTGCAAAAAGACGATGGCTGGTGGCGCGCCACCAATGAATCGGGGGATCATATAACCAATAATAACCCCGGCAATGTGGGGATAGGCGTCCTGTCAGGCGATCCCGGCGCAAAGCTGGATGTCGTCGGCAATATCCGCGCGAGTACGGCAATCACGGCAAATAAGCAGGTGAACTCCGATCTTTATTGCAATGCTGCGGGGAAAAGCTGTATCCCCCAAACCGATCTGGTCGGCATTATAAAATGTAACAGTTTCGGTAAACTTTATAGGCCGGAACATAAGGATGCGGGGGCGTCAGGCTGTGTTAGCATATTGGCCGTTTCCGATATTGTCGTCACCCATAATTCAATTTGTACAAGAGGCGGTGTGCATTCCTTCTATGCGAATTGCCCCAAGGGATATCAGCTTCTCGGCTGCACTGGCGGATCGGGCGATCTGCTTGAAGGTGGTGAAGGCTTTTTCATTGTTCCGGAATATGAAAACTCGCGGTGTAAAATGGTTATCGGGCAACCCGCCTGCGTTGAAAGCGCCCCATGGACGCATACGCATGTTTATGCAAGCTGCATGAAAATTGAGTAATAGAGGGTATGGCCCTATGAAGCGGTATATAATGATATTGTTCTTTGCGGCGCCCATGGTTTTGGGAGGCGTGCAAGGCGCCTATGCGCAGCAATGTCCGGATTCCCATCTCTATTATCCGAACCACGCGGCGGCGGATGCGGGGGGCTGCGTCCCGCTGGCGCAGCTCAATCAAGAAATGAAAGCGCGTGAAAATTCGGGGGGGGCTAGAAAATGCGGCTGGGCCCAATCGGTCTGCGGACAGGGAACCTGTCCCGATAATTATTTCATGCGATCCGTAAAGGTCGAACAGGGGCAAAAATGCCTCGTTGTAACCGCGTATTGTTGCGCGTTGTAAGACTTTTGCCTCATTAGCCTATATGTTTTTGATTCCCGCCACTGCGCCGCGCTATGCCGCGCCTGCCGCCGTTGCGTGGATACGGTTTTTCTTTGACTTATGCGGCAAAACCGTTATAAATCCGCCTATTCCCAAGGAAAGGGGGCTTTCGAGGCCCTCTTGCTGTATCCGGACAATCCGGATCAGCCCTTAAAAAGGTAATTGGGACAATAACTTAACTTTAAAAGAACCAGAAGGAACCTGACATGAGCGATAAACGCCCGAATGCAAAACATAAAATCGACCGCCGCCTGAACTGCAACCTGTGGGGCCGCGCGAAATCTCCTTATAACACCCGCCAGAGCGGCCCCGGCATGCACGGCGCCCGCCGTCCGAAGCCGACCGATTACGGCACCCAGCTGATGGCCAAGCAAAAGCTGAAAGGCTATTACGCCAATATCGGCGAAAAGAAATTCCACCGTTACTATGAAGAGGCCGTCCGCCTGAAAGGCGATACGGGTGAAAACCTGATCGGCCTTCTGGAGCGCCGTCTTGACGCCGTCGTGTACCGTGCGAAATTCGTGCCGACGGTTTTTGCGGCCCGCCAGTTTGTATCCCACGGCCATATCAAGGTAAACGGCAAGCGCGTGACGATCGCATCTTACCAGGTGCGTGAAGGCGACGTTATCGAGATCAAGGAAAAATCCCGCCAGATGGCACTGGTTATCGCAGCGCTGGATTCCCCCGAGCGCGACGTTCCGGAATATGTTGAAACGGACGGTAAGGGCAAGGTGACGTTCCTGCGCACGCCAAAGCTGGAAGACGTTCCGTATCCCGTCCAGATGGAACCGCACCTCGTGGTCGAATTCTATTCCCGTTAATTGCTGCGGGACGAAATTCAAAAGCCGCTCCTTCAAGGGGCGGCTTTTTTTATTTTCTATCGCCCCTGCCGCGACTGACGAATGTGCCGTGAAGGATTTTTTGCGGCGGGGCGGCTTACATTGTCATACCTGATGATGCTGTCCTGTGGGGTGAAGCAGCAGGGTTTTATGTACCGGGGCTTGTTTCAGGTGCAGACGTAGCTCGAAGCCAGTCCGTCAGGGCAGTTAGCGTTTCCAGAGGTTGTTGATGCCGGTAAAGCTGTGGTGATTCGGGGCAGGTTCTCAGGCGCATGGTTTGCCGTTAGTCGGGGCTTATGCGCGGCTGTTCTTTTCGGTCAATCGGGCGGGGCGGGCTATTGTGATTTTTTGCCTGTAAGGGCGGAGATCAGGCCGTGGAAGGTGTTGATTTCCTGAGATGTCATTTCCGCGCGCGTGAACATGTTTTTCAAATTGCGCATGACGGTGGGCTGCATTTCCTGCGTGCGGAAGAAATGCCCGTTGCGCAGCTCCTGCTCCAGCCGTTTATAAAGATTGTCGAGTTCGGCATGCGGGGCGGGGAGGTCTTCCCTTTCATCCGCGCCAAGTTCGGTGGTCGCGGTGCGGGGAAGGCCCTTGACCGCGCTGTGCTGGAACCATTCATAGGCGCAGAGCAGGACGCCTTGCCCCAGATTGAGCGATGAAAAATCCGGATTGACCGGAATGGTGATGATGGCGTGCGAAAGGGCCACGTCTTCGTTTGAAAGCCCCGCGCGCTCCGCCCCGAAAAGATAGGCGCATTTCTGGCCTTGCGCCTCGCGGCTGCGGCAATCGAGCGCGGCTTCCTTCGCGGTGAAGACGGGTTTGACCATGTCGCGAATCCGCGCCGTCGTCGCATAGCTGTAATGGCAATCGGCGAGTGCTTCGGCGGCCGTGCCGTACAGTTTGACCGGCGGCATTTTTTCAAGCGCGCCCGAAGACATGGCATCGGCGCGTTCGTTCGGCCAGCCGTCGCGGGGATTGACGATGCGCAATTCATCGATGCCGCAATTGAGCATCGCCCGTGCCGCCGCGCCGATATTCTCCCCCATCTGCGGTTCGATGAGGACGATGACCGGCTTCATCCTACGCGGCTTTCTTTTGCAAAAGGCGATCCTTCACCTTTTCGGGGCCGAGGAGGGGGAGGAGGGCGGGAAGTTCCGGCCCGTGTTCCATCCCCGTCAGCGCGATGCGGATCGGCATGAAAAGCTCCTTGCCCTTGCGGCCCGTTTTTTCCTTTACCTGATTGATCCATGCGGTGAAAGTCGTTTCGTCCCACGGGGCGGGCGGCAGCATGGAGGCGGCTTCTTCGGTAAAGGCGGGGTCCGCGATTGCCGCATCGACCGGATTGTTGGTGACGTCCCACCATGCCTTGATGTCGGCGAACTTTGCGATGTTCGGGCGGACGGCGTTCCAGAAAGATTCATCGACAGCCTCAAGCCCCATGGCCTTGAGCCGTTCTTGCACATGCGCGAACGGCGTTTCATGCAGGATTTTCGCGTTGAGGCGGTAGAGTTCTTCCAGATCGAATTTCGGCGTGTTGCGCGAGAATTTCTTTAAGTCAAAACCGTTGATAAGCGGCTCCAGCGCCGTGAAAGGCTCAATCGGATCGGCGCTGCCAAGACGCGCCATGAGCGATACGAGCGCCATCGGCTCCAGCCCTTCGTCTTCCTTCACGCCCTTGACGGAAAGCGAGCCGAGCCGCTTTGAAAGCTTGCCGCCTTCCGCGTCGGAGATTAGCGGCAAATGCGCGTATTGCGGGCGGTATTCCTTGCCCTCGACGCCGGAGATCGCCTCGAACATCTGGATATGGCAGGCGGTGTTGGAAACGTGATCTTCGCCGCGCACGATATGGGTGATGTCCGTGTCGTAATCGTCGATGACGGAGCAAAGGTGATAGAGCGGGCGCCCGTCTTCGCGGATGACGACGGGGTCGGACATTTCACGCGCGCGGAACCGCACATCGCCGCGCACGAGATCGTTCCATTCAATCGGATCGTCAGTCAGCATAAAGCGCCAGTGCGGCTTGCGGCCCTCATCCTCATAGGCTTTTTTCTGATCGTCCGTCAGTTTCAGCGCCGCGCGGTCATAGATGGGCGGCACGCCGCGGTTGAGCTGTGTCTTGCGTTTCAGGCCGAGTTCTTCGGGCGTTTCGTAGCAGGCATAGACGCGCCCCGCCGCCTTCAGCTTTTCGATGATCTCCCCATAGCGATCATTGCGGTCTTTCTGGTTGAAGCTATCGTCCCATGTCAGCCCCATCCACGCCATGCCGTCCTTGATGGCCTGCTCATATTCTGCCGTCGAACGCTCCGTGTCCGTGTCGTCGATGCGCAGGAGGAAATGCCCGTTATTGGCGCGGCAGAAAAGCCATGTGACGATGGCGGTGCGCGCATTGCCGACATGGAGATAGCCGGTGGGGGACGGGGCAAAACGGACGCGTACGCTCATGATAATCTTCCTTATGGGTTGAGCCTTAGTGATAGAGGGTTTCTTATGAATTTTCAACGAAGAAGCGGTAGCCGCCGGTGATCGGATAGCGCCTGTCCCGCCCGAAGGCGCGGGTGGTGATTTTAACCCCCGGCGCGGCCTGCCGCCGCTTATATTCGGCGAGATTGAGCAGTTTGAAGATTTTTCGCACCGTGGCCGCGTCGAACCCTTCGGCGATGACGGCATCGACGCCTTGTTCGCGTTCGATAAGCCGCTCCAGAATGGCGTCGAGGATGTCATAGGGGGGGAGGCTGTCTTCGTCCTTTTGGAGGGGGCGCAGCTCGGCGCTGGGCGGTTTTGTGATGATCCGCTCCGGTATGGGCGGGTTTTCGCCAAGGCCGTTGCGCCAGCGCGCGAGGGCGAAGATGCGGGTTTTATAAACATCTTTCAGCGCGTTGAAACCGCCGCACATATCGCCGTAAAGCGTCGTGTAACCCGTGGCTATTTCGCTCTTATTGCCCGTGGTCAATACCATCGCGCCGCTGCCGTTCGAAAGCGCCATCAGGATAAGCCCGCGTACGCGGCTTTGCATGTTTTCATGCGCAAGGCCGGCCAGATCGGGAAGGAGGCCTTCAAACGCCTTCATGGCGGGTTCTATCGGGATGATTTCATAGGGGCATCCGAGCCGCGCCGCGCAGTCCTTTGCATCCTCCATGCTTTCTTCCGACGTATAGGGGGAGGGCATCATCACGCAGCGCACGCGCCCTGCGCCGAGCGCGTCGGCGGCGAGCGTCGCGGCAAGCGCTGAGTCAATGCCGCCGGACATGCCGAGCAAGACGCCGGGGAAGCCGTTCTTTTCGACATAGTCTTTCAGGCCCAGTGTCAGAACGTCATAGACCTGCCTGTTTTCGTCTTGTTCCGGCGCAATGAAATCGCACGGGCCGGTATAGGTTTCGCAATAAGGCGCCTGCGCCACCAGAGCGCCATCCGCATCGAGCGCGAAGGAGCCGCCATCGAAAACAAGTTCATCCTGCCCGCCAATCTGGTTCACATAGACGAGCGGCAGGCCGGATTCACGCGCGCGCGCGCTTGCGACGTCCCGCCGCATCTTTCTTTTTTCAAGGTCATAGGGGCTGGCGTTGGGGGAAAGGATAATATCCGCGCCGCGCTCTTTCAAAAAGGCGGCGCCTTCCGCATGCCATATATCCTCGCAAATAAGGATGCCGATTTTCTTCCCCTTGAAATCGACAGGCACGGAAAAATAGCCTTGCGCAAAAATGCGGCTTTCATCGAACACGCCGTAAAAGGGAAGGTGGTGTTTGAAGGTTTTGGAAAGGATTTTCCCCCCATGCGCGAACAGGGCGGCATTGTAGGTTTGCCCGTCCTCGCGCCACGGAGTCGTCAGGATAAAGGCAGGGAGGCCCGCGCAGTCTTTCACCAGCCGCTCCGCCTCTTCCATGCAATCCCGCACGAAGGTGGGTTTGAGGATGAGGTCTTCGGGCGGATAACCGGACAAAGCCAGTTCGGGAAAGACGACGATGTCCGCCTCCCTGTTTTCCTTCAACGCGTCTTTGATAAGCGCGGCATTGCGCCCGATATGGCCGACAAGCGGATTGAACTGGGCAATGCCGATATGAAGGCCCGCGAGCTTCATGCCGCCCTTGCCGCCTTCAATTCATCGGCGACGAGGAAGGCGAGTTCCAACGCCTGATTGGCGTTGAGGCGCGGGTCGCAGGCTGTGTGGTAACGGCTGGACAGATCCTCCTCGGTGACTTTATGCGCGCCGCCGGTGCATTCGGTGACGTTTTGTCCGGTCAGCTCGAAATGCACGCCGCCCGGATGCGTGCCTTCGGCGCGGTGGAGGGCGAAGAAATCGCGCACCTCGGAAAGGATATTGTCGAAGCGGCGGGTCTTGTAGCCCGTTGCCGATTTTTCCGTGTTGCCGTGCATCGGGTCGCAAATCCACACGACGTTCCGGCCTTCTTCCTTCACGGCGCGGACGAGGGGGCCAAGATTTTCCCCGACCTTTCCGGCCCCCATGCGGGCGATGAGCGTGATGCGCCCGGCTTCGTTTTCCGGATTGATGAGATCGATGGAGCGGATAAGCGTATCCGCGTCAAGGCCGGGCGGGACTTTCAGCCCTATCGGGTTTTTGACGCCGCGCACGAATTCGATCTGCGCCCCGTCATTCTGGTTGGTGCGTGCGCCGATCCACAGGAAATGCGCGGACGTGTCGTACCAGTCGCCGGTCGTCGAATCGATGCGCGTCATCGCCTGTTCATAGGGAAGGAGGAGCGCTTCGTGGCAGGTGTAGAAATCCGCCTCGCGCATCGCCGCGACCGTGTCGCCCGTAATGCCGCAGGCGCGCATGAAGGCGAGGGAGCGTTCAATGTCCGCCGCCATTTTCGCATAGCGTTCGCCGAGCGGGGAATCCTTGATGAAATCGAGGTTCCAGCTATTGACCTTTTGCAGGTCGGCATAGCCGCCTTGCGCGAAGGCCCGCAAAAGGTTGAGCGTCGCCGCCGCCTGGTTATAGGCGCGGATCATGCGATCCGGATCGGGGATGCGGCTGTCTTCGTTGAAATCAAAACCATTGATGATGTCGCCGCGATAGACGGGGAGCGTCTGGCCGTCCCTGGTTTCATTGTCGTCGGATCGCGGCTTGGCGAATTGTCCCGCCATGCGGCCCATTTTCACGACCGGCATTGATCCGGCAAATGTCATGACGATCGCCATCTGGAGCAGGACGCGGAAGGAATCGCGGATCTTGTTCGCGCCGAATTCGGCAAAGCTTTCGGCGCAATCGCCGCCCTGAAGCACGAAGGCTTTCCCGGTGGCGGCTTCGGCGAGCTGGGCTTTCAGGCGGCGCGCCTCGCCCGCGAAAACGAGCGGCGGCATGGCGGCCAGCGTCTTTTCCGCCTCGCCGAGCTTTTTTGCATCGGGATAATGCGGCATTTGCTTTGCGGGCTTCGTTCTCCAGCTTTCGGGTGTCCAGTTATCACTCATTTTTATGCGCCGTTATAGGTTCGGGATTATCGCGAAGTTGCTTTTCGGTGCCTTGCAGGCCCTTTCTTGTACGGCATAGGCGAGCGCGACTGCAAGTCTTGCCTTCATGGTTTAATTTTATGAAAATTATACCGCGCGCGCAGGCATGCCGGCCCAGCGGCGGTGGAGCCAGAGCCATTCGCCGGGGCGTTCGCCAATCCATTCTTCCAGCATATGATGGGCTTTCAAAACCGCCTCTTCATCGCTTATGTCCCCGCCGATATGGAAGGGCTGGTAGATCATGATCTCGAAACCGAATTTCTCCTTGCGGCGCCGGACACGCAGCGGCAGGACGGGGACGTCATAGCGCCGCGCGAGCTGGGCGAAGGAGGGGCTGGTCATGGCGGGCCGTTCGAAAAACGGCACGGCGATGCCTTCATTATATTTCTGGTCGATGAGGATGCCGAGCCGCTCCCCCTCTTTAAGCGTATTGACGATGGCGCGCGCCCCTTTTGCGGATTTCGGGATATAGGCGCCGCGCCGTTCGGGATTGCGTGCGCGGTTCAATATCCATGCCGTATAGGGATTGTTGGGCGCGCGGAACAATCCCGCCAGCGGCCAGTCGATGCGGTAATTGAAGTAAAAAGGAAGCAATTCCCAATTGGCAAGATGCCCGCCGATGATAATGCACGGGCTGTCCTTGCCGAGCGCGAACAGATTTTCCTCTCCGCTGATATCCGTATATTCATGGATGATTGTTTTCAGATGCGGGTATTCGGCCATGACGCGGCCGAGATTGTCCCACATGGCGGCGATGATGCCGTTAATGTCGGCTGCGCTCTTGCCGGGATAGGCTTCGGTGAGATTGGCGCGGGCTTTGCGCGAGGCAGCAAGGCGCGGGCCGGCCGTCCTGCCGATCCAGCCGCCGCATGAAGAGGCCGCGGCGGGAGGCATGAGTTTAAAGAGAATGAAAACAAGGCCGAGCGCGAAGGCTTCGAGCATATAGCGGAGCTTCTTCATCATCGCGCCTCCCCCATGACGGAGCGGATTTGTTGAATGATTGCCGCAGGATCGCTAAAGCGCATTTCTATTTGAAGGACATCGACGGCGTGCCTGTATTCTTCGGGGATGCGCATATAATCTTTTTCCGTCGTGATAAGCCGCGCCCCGCCGGCTTTTTCCATCAGGCGGGCAAGGTCGCCGCCACTATAGGGATGATGATCCGCAAAGGCTTCAAACCCGTCCAGCGCAAAATTATTCCCGGTGAGCGTATCCCGGAATTTATCCGGGCGGCCAAGCCCCGCAAAGCCAAAATAGCGTTTGCTTTTATCATGGTGCGATATGGTTTTTATTTGTGTTTCATAAAGGGGCGTGCCGTGAAGGGGCGGCGTCTTATCGCCCGCGCCCGTCAGGATGGCCCCCTTGACCTTGCCCAGAATGGCGGGGAGAGGCTCGCGCAGCGGCCCCGCCGGAATCATCCATCCGTTGCCGGTTCCATAGCCCTTATCAAGCACGAGGAAGGAAAGGGTTTTCATGAGCGTGTTGTTTTGCAGCCCGTCATCCATGACGATCATATCCGCGCCCATGGCTTCGGCGAGCCGCGCGCCCGCGCCCCTGTCCGCGCCGATGATGGTCGGGGCGACCGCCGCATGGAGAAGGGCCTCATCGCCGACATCGCAATAATCATGATAACCGGCCTGCACCTGTGTCGGGCCTTTCATAGAGCCGCCATAGCCGCGCGTCAGGATAACCGGATTTTGCGCGAGGCCGCTTTCGCGCAAGAGGCGGATGAGCGCGTGGACGGTCGGCGTCTTGCCGCTGCCGCCCGCGACGGCGCCGCCGACGCACAGAACCGGAAGGCGGCTTTGATAGGGCCGCGCAAAGGCGGATTTTACGCGGTGGCCGCAATAATAAAGCATGCCGAGCGGCCAGAGCAGGCGCGCCCATAATCCTTTTTCTCTCCAGAAGCTTGGCGTTTTAGGCGGCATCGGAATCCTTCGCCGGCGTCAGGACGGGTTCGAGCTTTTCCATGACCGCGTCAATCACATGCTTTTTTTGCTGGGCGAAATAGGCGGCGTTCTCCTGCGCCTTGCGCAAGCGTCCGGGGTCGCGGAGCAAGTTGCCCAGTTCTTCGGCAAGTTCGCCTTCCGTATGGACGGTTTTAACGGCGTCCGCGGCCTGCATGTCGTTATAAATGGGGCGCTGATACTGGTTATGCGGGCCCGTCAGGACGGCGCAATGATATTGGGCCGCTTCGATAGGGTTGTGGCCGCCGCCGCCGTCATTGCTGAACGACCTGCCGATCATGGCGATGGGGGCGAGGCGGTAGAAAAGGCCGAGTTCGCCGAGCGTGTCCGCAATATAGATATCGTCGTCCGGCGCGGGCAGGGCGCCGTTTTGAGAGCGCAGCGTGTAGGTGACGCCGTTTTCAAAACAGGCGGCGGCGATCTCCTCTGTACGCTGTGGATGGCGCGGCACGATGACGGTGAGCAGGGACGGGAATTCTTCACGCAGTTTTTTATGAACGCGGCAGGCAAGCGCTTCTTCCCCTGCATGGGTGCTGGCGTAAACCCAGATTGCCCGGTCTTCGGTCGCAAGCTGCATGGCGGAAAAGGCGATCTCGTCATAAGGGAGCGGCGCGGCGCTGAATTTTATATTGCCGCTGGCCGAAACATTCCTGTGGCCGAAGAGCCGGAAGCGGGCGGCGTCGTTTTCGGTTTGCGCCTGTATCTGGACAAAGCTTTCCAGTATTGCGCGCGCCGCTTTCGGGGCGTAGCGCCAGCGGTTGAATGATGTGTTAGACATGCGGGCATTGAGGAGGACGGCAGGGGTGCCGCGCTTTTTCAACGCCAGCAGCATGTTGGGCCATAATTCCGATTCCATCCAGAAAGCGAGATCCGGCTTCCAGTGATTGAGGAAGCGTTCGACCCAGAGCGGATGATCGACCGGAATATATTGGTGGAAGGCATAATCCGGCAGGCGGCGTTCCATCAGGCTTGCCGAAGTCACCGTGCCGGTCGTGACCAATATGCGGATATTATAGGCTTTCAGGGATTCGATGAGGATAAGGGCGGCTTGCGATTCGCCGACGCTGGCCGCATGCACCCATAAAAGCCTGAGGCCCGCTTCTTGCGGGCGGGGCAGGGAGGCAAGCCCGCGCCGCTCGTCCAGCCGCACAGGATCTTCTTTTCCCTTTTGCAATCGGCGCTTTAGCAGCCATTCCAGAACCGGCGTTCCGGCATTGGTGATTGATGCATATGCGCTCAGAAGTCTGGACATTTGCCCTTTTGCCTTATCAATTTCGTTTTTCGTGCGGTATAATGGCAGGGATGGCCATAACGCAATTCCTTGAAATATCTAGGTATAGGGCGTTTTGGCCGAAAGGCAAAGAGATAGATGAGCGCAGATGCCAGCCGTTTGATAAGGGAACATGCCCTGGCCGTCCTCCGGGCGACGCGGGCGAAGATTGATCCCGCCCTGTTAAAGGCGATGAAGGAGCATATTGCGGGCGCGATGCCGGAACTCGACCCCGATATGCCGCTTTCTGCGAAAGGCGTTTCGGGGGTTTCAGGCGATTCTGGCGCTTC
Organism: Micavibrio sp.; assembly: GCA_041655955.1. Lineage (GTDB taxonomy): Bacteria > Pseudomonadota > Alphaproteobacteria > Micavibrionales > Micavibrionaceae > Micavibrio_A. The sequence goes on along the minus strand of JBBAEN010000001.1, from coordinate 685,149 downwards.
CGGCAATGCGGGCGCTTCGGACGTTTCCGGCTCTTCTTCCAACCCATCTAACCCATCCAATCCATCCTATCCATCCAGCCCATCCAACCCATCCAACCCATCCAACCCATCCAATCCATCCAGCCCATCCGGCCTGTCCCACCCATTTGGAGCTTCCCGCCAATCCGGCAAGACCGCGCAGGCCCCCCAAGCCGCAAAACCGCTTCCGGCTACGGTTTCGGCGGGGATGGGGACGGGGGCGGGGCATGTGGCCGCTCAATCCGGGCGGGTCGCGCTGCCTTCTCAACAAGAAGAAAGATTCGTGCCCCCCCTTCTAAAGGAGGAGGGCGTGGGCGCCGCCGCTATTGCTGGAAAGGCGGCGCCTTCCGGCGGCAGCGAGCCTGTGGACAAGCAAAAGATCGCCCGCATCGTCATGGAATATATGAAGCGCCGTGAAGAAGGCGGCATCAAACATTAAAGGGCCTCAATATCGGCCGCAAATTTTTGCCGCGGCTGATGCACTTTCGGGCGGGCCATCTATTAAAAAAAACGCGGCTTTAACGGGCCGCGCTTTCTTTATGCCGTAAAATCATTGTGGCGCTGGTTCGTTCGGGCCGCGAAATGACACGCCGCCGCCAAGCATGCCGTTTTGGGCAGGAATGGTTTCCCCGGTGGAAAGGCTTGCCAGCGCCGCGCCGAAGAAAGCGGTTTCATCCGCGAGGCCGGCGGCAACGGCCTGTGCGCCCTTAAAGGGCCAGCGCCCCGGTTTTACGGACGGAAGCGGCGGCCATTCCGCGATAGGCGCAAAGGCCCGATTCCCAACGGCATCCGAACCGCCGGAAGGGCAGGGTATTATGAACCTGCCGGTTTGCAGGAAGAGCCATCATAAGCACAACCGGGATTGGTGCAGACTCCGTCATCATAGGGCGTGGAGCCGTCCAGCCCTTTGATAACCTTGACGCCGGTTTTAATGGGGCTCTCGCATTTTCCTGGTTCCAAAAGCTTCCTGACATCCGTGAAGGCTTTGTTCAAAGGCGTGCCGAACTGGTATTTCGCATCGACCGCGCCGAATCCCGTTTCGTTGCGGCTCAAATGATACATATCCTTCCATGTGCTGCCCGTGATGGGCGTCCCGCCGCATGGATTGGGAAAATTGCGCACTTCATTGATCGACTCATAGCCCGCGACATTCTCGCCGCCTTCTTCCGCCTTCAGGTTGAGGAAAGGGTAATATCCGTCCGTCTTTGCAAACTCATTTGTATGCAAGAAATTCAGGCATTTCGCGGTGGCCCAGACCTGCGCCATCACGCCGCAGGAATAGGTCGAGCTTTGATTGGCTTTTTTCGGCTCTGCGGGCGTCGCTCCCAGTCCAAGCACCTGCCCCCTGCCGCCGAGCAGGGAGTGGTCGTAATTGCCCTTCAGGTAGGTCTTTAATGATTCGATGACCGCCTTGTTCACGGCTTCGTCAACGCCCTTATATTTCCCCTGATCGCCCCATTCGATGATGAGCTTTCCGTCCCAATAGGTCGTGTGGGTGAAGAGGACGCCGACATTGGCGGCGGCGTGCCCCGCGAGGCTGTCGAAACAGACATAATTCAGGATGCTGTCCGGCTTGAAGATCAAGTTCTGGTTTTGCATGATTTCGCGCTCGGTTTCGATACGGGCGCGGGCTTCCATGGTTTGCCAGACCTGCGTGTCGCATGTCTGGTTGGCGATGCTGCTTGCCTGGGCGCAGGCGTCCGGGGAAAAGCCCATCCATCCGGCGCCGGCCAGAAGGACAAGGGTAAATAGCGATGTCAGCAATGGTTTCATCTTTTTATCTCTTCCCCGCTTTATCTATAGTAACCAATATCAGGCCCTCTTGGCAAACATTCGATGTATCAAACCCTTAGGCTATTCGCGTACGCACTCGCCCGCGCCGGAGCCGCTGTTTTTGTAACTGCACCCATGGGTGATGCAAACCGCATCCGGATATTGTATCTGCTGCGTTATAATGCCCGATCCCTTGCGGGCAAGAACCGTCACCCCCGTCGCGATGGGGGGATGGCACTTGCCGCCCTTCGGCGCGATAATATCGAAATGCGTTTCAACCTTGGAATTCTTCACCTTTTTCTGGCGGGCAATATCAATCATGTTCTGCGTGATGCCGGTATTGTTGCAGGTGAGAAAGGCCGGATATTTCCGCGTATCGGATTCGTTTTCGACGAGATCTTCAAAACGGGGAAATAGCGGATCGTCATCGGCATTCAGGCATTTTGCCATTTGCCAGACCCTGTTCATCGTGCCGCAGGGAAGGTTGTCCTGTCCGACATCCTCGTCATCCGCCGTAACGCCTTGATTGGTTTCAAGTATTCCGCCGAGCATATCGTGTTTGAAATTGATGCGTGCATGCGTGCTGAAAACATAGGAAGCGGCATTCTCAATCGCGCCGTCGAGCGAGGTTTCGCCCAGCTCTGCCGTGATATTGGCCTGCTTGCCGATAATGTCGATATCCTTGTTGACCCAGTGCTTGCTTTCACTGAAGACGGGGCCGAGCTGTTCTCCCGCCTTTTTAAGAGATTCGTTAAAGCAGGAGTAAGCCATTACTGAATCCGGCTTGAGGACATAGCGTGCATTGTGCATGACTTCGCGGCGCGTTTGCAGGACGGCCTGATTGACCATGGCGGCCCATGTATCGGTCGCACAGCCGGCGACAGGATTATTGGTGGTCGTCGTCGGCACGACATCTTCGGTTGTGGGGCCGAGAAGCGGCGTTTCATAGTCATTGCTTCCAAGTTCCAGAATCCGGCTTACGCGCCCGTCTTCCTGCTGGATATAATAATAGCCGCGGCCTGTATTGACCTTGCCGCCGGGATCTTTTCCCCCGGGCGGGACATAAGTGATGTTAGGGCCGCCTTTGCCCGGCGGCTCCGGGGTGTCAGAGGCTTTTTTAGAGCCGGCACTTGAGGATTTTCCGTTTGCTTCGGCGTCATTGAGAAGCATGGTGCGGACATCTTCCTTGCAGAGATCCTTGCCGAAGGCTTTGAGCGGATCCACATGGGTCTGGTTAATCTTGATTTCGTAATGAAGATGCGGGCCGGTGGAGCCGCCAGTGTTCCCTGTCAGGATTTTGCCTGGCGAGCAAACATTCAGGTGCATGAAGATTTGCTGTACGCCGCATGCATTGGCGACGACCGCCATATTCCCTGCGGAACCGCGATAGGAACAGCCCTGATAGGAGCCCTGAAAAGGTATATTGGTGCCAATAGGTGCGGGATAGTCCTGCCCGTTATGCATCCGCATGGTTTTATGAATCGGATGCATGCGCATGCCGTATCCGCGGTTGCCGGGCGAAAGGGGGATGGGGTTCAGGATGACGCTCTGCCCTTGCGCCAGCGACGGTTTGGCTTCTATCCATGTGAGAAGGGAAAGGATTGCAACAAGGGTGACCGCGATGGAGCAAATATATCCGCTATATCTGCCCCGTGCCCTGCCGCTCGTCATTTCCCCCTTTAAGACGGCCATTATTGATCCTCTTTATCTTTTGCGAGGGAAGACGATCCTGCTTTGACGTATTTCCTTTCAGACGGCTCATAAGCATAAAGATCGTAATAGGAAAAATTATTTGGGTCGTCTTGCTTGGTAAAGGCTTTCAGCGTCCAGTACCCGTTCTTGATTTCTTCGCCGCGATCGACGGCAAAGGCGGGCAAGACACCGATAACTTTTGCATCGCCGCTGCTAACATCAATCACATAGTGCGGGCATAAATAATCGTCGCCGCAAAAAACATTGCCCCATTCGGCGTTTTCAATGGGGAAAGCGATGCGCTCCGCCGTTTTGTCATTGTTCAGGTCGTATTCGGCGATGCCGATAAGCGGGTTGAAGCTGTTTTCTGTGGCGGGATCGACGTGCGTTCCCTTGAATGTAGGGAACATGGCTTTGCGGACGGCGTCATAATCGTAATAGACGTTGCTGTTGATGGCGTAGATATAGCTGAAATGCGTTACGTTCGGGTTTGACAGGTCTGAATCCTGCTCGATCGGGATAAAATCGTCATCGTCGTCGCCATGGGAGAGGGCTATGGTTGAAAAGGCGACGCAGGCAAGCAAAACGCCGCCGCACAGCGCGAGCAAAAGTCCCGGTTGCCTTAAGTTCTTTATCATTCCCTCGACCCGTTCATGTGCGATGCGGCCATATCTTCCTTTAATATCATAAACTTTTTATCCCCTATGGCGCAAAAGTCTTGAAAAATCACGGCGCGTAGGCTGAACGCTGCGGGTTCCAGCGGTAGCGCCTGAACTCGAAATCGTTGCCGGGGTCATCATAGACGTAAAGCACGGAAATACCGTAAAGTTTTTCGCGGCTGACCACAATCTTTCCGGCCTCGATAGAGCCGATGACGAGCGGGCGGTTTTTCGAAATCCCCACGATATAATAGCGGCAGGCAGCGGCGGCTTCGCAGGCGGACATCCTGTCCTGCCGGACGATCCATTCATCGGCGCCGTCATGGTTCAGGTCGATTGCGGCGATTTGATAGGGGAGATCGGCAAGGATATGGTTCGAGGCCGCAAGGGCGGCGATGACGGATTCCTCCCGCGCGTCCCTGGCCTTGTCCCGGAAAATAAGGGGGGAGGCCGGGGCCGCATGGGCCGCGCCGGCCGCGGGGAGCGGGGTAAAAAATGCCAAAAGGGCGATGATTGCAATGCGAAGCGCCATGCCTGACAGTTTAACAGGCGGGGCGCGCATCATGCAAAGCCGGATTTAGCCTTCGAGGTCGATATCCAGAATGGACATGGTGAAATCATAGGATGTTTCACCGTCTTCGACGTTTTTATAGCACAGGCCGATAAATTCGCCCTTGAGGAGGATTTCGATCGAATCGCCCGCCTGTGCGCGGGGCTTGACGCCGATAAGCTCGTTCCCGAAGGTGCGGCGGAGATAGTCCTGAACCTTGATCATTTCATCGGGGGTAAATTGCATTATGGCGCCTCGCGTGGTTTTTCAGGTGATTTTATCGTAGGGGGGCCGGTTGGCGCTTGCCTGCCGCCATGCCCCGCTTTTCTGGCGCGACCTTATGACGCGGGGGGTGAGAGATCAAGTCCCTTTACGACGAGGGCGCGGCTGTCGGCGCACAGGCGCTTTCTGTCGGTATAATCGGTCGATAGCAACGGTGTTTCGAATGAAACCTTAACCACGGCGCCTTTCCCCTTGGCAAAGGCCCATAAATGCGGCTCCAGCTCCATGTCCCCGTACCATGCGTATTTGTCGCGGAGGGCGGGGGCGGTTGCCGGTTTCCCGTCAATTTCGAGGATGGAGATCGTGAAGGGCTGAAGCTCGGTGCGCTGGTTCAGGAATATCTGAAAAAAGCTTGATTTAAAAGGAAGAACAGACGTTCCGTCAGAGGATGTCCCTTCGGGGAAAATGATGAGCGGGGCGGCCTCCGCAAGCCGTTCGTGCAGGAGCCGCGTTTCGCTTTCGGCGTCGGCGGGGTTGCGGCTGATGAAAACCGTCCGCTGCATCTTTGCCATAAGTCCGAAAAAGGGCCAGCTTTCCACTTCTTTTTTCGCGACGAAAGACCCGAGCAGCAGGCTGCCGAGAACGGGAATGTCGAGATAGGAGAGGTGGTTGCCGATATAGACCGCGTCGGGGCCGGTGGCGGGCTTGCCTTCGACGATGATTTTTATGCCGAACAGGCGGCACAAAAAGCCGTGATAGGCGCGGGGGTAGAGATAGGCGGCGCGGCCTTTGGTCAGGCTAAGGGCTACGGTCTGTACGATAATCGTGATTCCTGCCGTCAGCAGGAAGGTCAAAAGCCGCAATGCGCCGATCAGACTGCGCATAATCCGGTTTAGCCCGTGACCTTTGCCGCCGCGTGGCGGTGCGCGAAATCGTCGTCCAGCGTGATCTGGTTATTGGTCACGCGCTGGTAATGGCGGAAATATTTTTCGGTGACGAGGTGCGTCGGCATGACGATGCACACATCCGTCGTATTGAACTGGTGATCGACGACGGCCCCGTCCCCGACCGACGCGCCGAGGCGCATATAGCCCTTGATAAGCGGCGGCATGGAGATAAAGACTTTTTTCGCGTCCAGCTCCTCCTTCGGGATAATATCCATGGCGACATAGCGCGAATCGAGCGCGCGGGGGCGCAGCTCCGGCGCTGCGAGGTGATAGTGGTGGAGATAGGAGAGCTGCGGCGCGAGTTCATCTATATCGGTTCCGTGCAGGCTGGCGCAGCCGAACATCAGGCCGATTTTATGTTGCGCGACATAATGGGCGATGCCTTGCCAGAGTTTTTGCAAGACGGGGCGCGTCCTGTAGGGGGCGAGGACGCAGGAGCGGCCCAGCTCCAGCAATGCCGCGCCGCTGCCCAGCAGCGGGCCTATATCATATTCGCCGCTCGTATAGAATTTGCCGAACCTGTCCGCGACCTCGCGGCGGAGCAGGCGGTATGTGCCGACAATCTGCCCCGTTCCGGCGGGAAGGCCGGTATCGAGAACGACAAGATGATCGGTGATCGCGTCATATTCATCGACATCCATGCGGCTTTGCTTTGCCTGTTCGTCGGGGATGGCCTTATATTCCTCATAGAAAACCTCATAGCGCAGGCGCTGGGCGGCCTCTATCTCTTCCGTATTGCGCGCAAGGCGCACGACGATGCGGTCTGTATCTTCGCTGGAGGGGGGGGAGGAGGTCTGGGTCAAGGTCATACTCGCTTATGTCGTCTTCCTGCGGCGTATGGAACGGGGAATGTGAAAGCCATCCCCATCTTCCGGCTGTTTCGCCTGATTGTCCGCATATCGCGCGTATCCTAAGCATTCCCGCCGCGCGGTTCAAGAAAAAGCTCGCGTGAATCCCGTTCTTTCAAGGCTGGCCACGGGCGGTTCGCAAGGGGTAATATGGGGGGGATGGAAGCGGCGCGGGGCAGGATCGGTGTTTTATTCGTCTGTACGGGCAATATCTGCCGCTCGCCGACCGCCCATGCGGTTTTCCGGCATCAGGTGGAACAGGGCGGGCTCGCGGGCCGTTTCCGCATCGATTCCGCGGGAACCCACGGCTATCACACCGGCGATCCGCCGGATGACAGGGCCGTCCGGGCTGCGCAGGCGCGGGGCGTATCCATGGCGGATTTGCGCGCCCGTAAGGTCGAATCCGGTGATTTTGACGGGTTCGATTATATTTTCTCAATGGATTCTGGGCATTACAAGATTCTGGCAGGGCTGGGCGGCGCGGCGGCGGAAGGGCGGCTTTTCCATTTCTTGCCCGGCGGCGGCGACGTTCCCGATCCGTATTACGGGCAGCCTGCTGATTTTGACCGTGTTTTCGCTATGGTAGAGCGGGCGTGCGGGCGCTGGCTCGATGCAATCCGCCTGAAGCACGGTCTTTAATGTAATGGCGCGTCTGATGGCGCGTCCCCGCGCGATTTTGGCTAATTTTAGCCAAACTTGCTTTTTTCAAAAGATTCTCAAAAGTTTTTTGAAGGTTTGTATTGACGTAATGTTTGGATTGTGGGATATATATCTCATTGCAAAGCGCAATGAAGAGTTTTGGAAGATTGTAGCCCCCACACACTACTAATCTTCTCCTTATAAGAAAGCCCTCCTGCTCCCACAGTGCAGGAGGGTTTTTTTCAAAATAGCCCGCAATATGTATTTCAAGGCAGCCTTTCGGGCCGCTCTTATGCCAGCCTGTGCCAAGTTTAAGCACCTGAAATAATTTATTATTGGATTGGATGTCGTCAGGGGGCGCTAACGGGGGCTGCGCAGGCGGCCTCTAATCGCCGCCGTAGCGCGGGGCCGGCCTGCTAACGGGGCAAAGCACAAGCGCCGGGGCTTTTGAACCCTGAGGGAGGCTTTAAGAACAATTCATAGCTGATTGATTTAAATGGCGCGCCCGAAGAGATTCGAACTCCTAACCTCCTGATCCGTAGTCAGGTGCTCTATCCAATTGAGCTACGGGCGCGCGGGGGTTCTTGCGGTTAAGAACGGGCGGACATTACATCAAGCCTCCCCCCCTGTGCAAGCCATAAGTTGAAGAAGCCGGGACGAAAGTTTTTGTGAATGTTTTGCAGGGCCTTAGGCTCTTTTACTTGACTCACAGGGGGGTTTCGGATGAGTTTAGGCATCCGGATTATGGACGGCGCATCCGCACCGTCGCCAGCCAATGGAAAAAGGCATGAAGATCAATATGTTCACCAAATACAGCAAAGCGTCCCTTCTGGTATGCAGCGCATTGACGGGGATTCTCTTTCTGTCGGCTTCTCCCGCATTTGCGCAGATCGACATGCAAAAACGCCCCTCGCTGGTCATTACGAGCGAGAAAAGCCCGCAAGGCTCCACTTCGGGCAGCATTATGACGCCGGAACCGTCCCCCTATACCAGCCGTTCCGTGCGAATCCCCGCGACTCCGGGGCCTTATGCCGCCGGTTCCCGCGCCCCGATGGAAATTTCCGCGGCGCAGGTGAGCGGCAGCAGCTATTACCAGCCGACCCAGACGATCGTCGCCACGAAAGTCAATGAACTGCGCTCCGATCTCGGCGGCTTGAAAGAGCGCGTGAGCGGGTTGTCGTCGCAGCTTCGCGGATTGCAGGATCGCAGCCGTTCCATGTCCGCCGAATATAATGCCAGCGTCGCGACCATCAACACCCAGCTTCAGGTCGGCACAACCCCCGGCAACCCGCGCCTTGTCGAACGGCTGAACGTCGCGCAGGGCAATCTTGACCGCATGTCCCAGAATGTGACGGATCTGAACACGATGGCGGTCGAGGCCGCGAATGCCGCCTCGATGGGCTCCTATATTCTCGAAGCCTGCCGCTCCGCCTACGGCCTCTCCGGCGCGGTCGAGGAAGATCACGAAGCGCTGGCCCAGCTTGAAGACGAAGTCAACGCGACGATCGTGACGGTCGATCGCGTCCTCAACGACGTGAATGACGCGATTACGCGCACCGCAGCCTATCTCAGCTCCGAACGCAATAATCTGCGCACGCTGGCCTTCGCCGTGACGAACGGCGATTATTACGGGCGCTCTCTGGCCTCCCGCCCGTTCTCCAGCGCGCCGCCAACGACAATCGGTTCCGCTTATAATGGCGGCGGCGCGTACCAGCCCGTGAGCTATTCCGCCTCCGCCAGCGGCATGGGGATGACGCCAGGCCCGGCGCCCGTCGCGGCGCCTTTGTCCGGCCCCAAGCCTTTGGTGAAAATCCGTTTCGATAAGCCGAACGTGAATTACGAACAGGCCGTCTATATGGCCGTGAGCGAGGCGATGCAGACTTATCCGAATGCGCGGCTTGAGCTTATCGCCGTCAATCCGTCCGTCGGCAACGCCGCACAGGTCGCGATTGAAAGCACGCGCGCGCGCCGCAACGCCGAAGCCGTCCTGCGCAGCCTGTCCCAGATGGGCGTCGATGTCGGCAAGATCGACCTCAGCACGCAGGAAAGCGCCGAGGCCCGCTCCAACGAAGTCCATATTTTTATCCGCTAAAGGCCGCCTTGAACCGTTTCATGAAAATCGCCGCCGGAATGATTGTCCTTCTGGCCGTGATTGCGTGCGGGATAGCCGTGGGTTCCTTCATGCGCGCCTATCAGGGCGGGGATGACGGGCTTCGCCGCGCCGCGCCGCCGCAAGCTGAAAATAGTGGCAATGGCCAACCATCTTTCAATCCGAATATTTACGACGTCAGCCCCCCCAACCGCGGCGCACATAGCACGCTCTTGCCCGTCACGCTGACGCGGGACGGCGGGGGCATGACGGCGACGGCAAGGCTCGGCGCGGAAGAGGGGGCGCTTGTCGGCCTCGCCCGGCCTGTGATTCTCTATAAGGAAAACGGCGTCCAGATCAATATTCTGGGTGAGGTCGTCGCGATCGACCGGGAGGATGGCGGTAGCGGCTTTATCGTGACGGTGGGGCTGACCGATGACGACCACGCGGCGGGTTCGAAAGCTGTGCGCGGCGATATCGTCGTCGCCCGCGACAGCGCGGCCCAGCGTTTGCCGCTATCCGTCCTTGTGAAGGATGCCGGCGGCGATGAATTTTTGTGGGAGGCCGTCAAGGATAGCGGCGGCCAGAGCAAGGCCGTGCGGCATAGGGCCAATATCCTCGCCCGCACTTATGATTATGTCGTCATCCACCAGCCGGACATGGTTTCAAACGTCTATATCCTCAACCCCGATTCCGCGCTTGAAGACGGGCAGGAAATCTATACCAACCTGAAACATTATTCCGCGCCGAAAGAAACGCCCGATGCGCGCATAGCCCGCGAGGTGGATGAACGCACGCCGCGCGATATAACCGACCCTTACCGCGGCCCGCCGATCGAGATTGAATGTGCGGCGGAGCGGGAGGCGGCGGCGGCCGGCGCGGGAGCAGGCGGCGGAACGGCCTGCGCTTCCGGCGCTACGGGCGACGCGCTTCAGGACTTTATCAATAAAATCCGTTCGGGCAACCGGCCCGCAAACCCTTGATTGGTAAAATCCGCTCCGTTTTTGCCCACAGAGAATTTTGCGGGACGGGGTGCGGGTTCGGTATGTATTGCTTGCCCATGCCCCCAAGCCTGTTTTATAACCGCCAGCATGGCCTGTCCCCGTAGCTCAGCTGGATAGAGCACAGAATTCCTAATTCTGGGGCCGTGGGTTCGAATCCCGCCGGGGACGCCATAGGCTTGGAACAGCGCAGGATTGTCCCAAGGCGCTGTAATATAAAATTATTTATGAAATTCCTGACTGGGGAAGCCGGAATCGCCCCATCCGGTATCCGCATGGCACCGCCGCACCGGGCTGGGTGTTTCAATCCGCCCCTGTCCGGCAAAGCCGTTGCATGGCGGGGGGCCGGGATTTTGTCCGCCCGATATTTCTTAATACGGAAAAATAAATCTAACTTTTTGATATAGTTGCTGTTTTATGTTAGGTTGATTTTCCATCCCGCGGATCCCAGCGGATTTCTTCTTAAAAAATTAACCAATCTCGTGGCATTCTTACTGATAAGGCATTTTCATGCCCGCACGGTTTTTCAATAACGCATAGCTGGAAATCATGGAAAAAGACAAGGATAGCAATAACATAGCAATCGGGGGCGAGATCGATATCAGCGGTCTTTCCATTGATGATATGGACATGAATCCTTCGATCGCGCCCGTGCCTCCGAAAGCGCCAGCCGCGCCGCCGGCGGAGGCCGGTATGCCGTCCATGGCGCCGGATGCGGACAAAGCGCCGCTTGCGCCGCCGGCCTTTCGCGGCAATGAGCCGCCATTTCCGCCGGAAGATTTGTCCGGCATGGGGTTTATCGACGATTCGCATTTGACGCAGGATATGGCGCCGGATATGCCGCCGCCGCCGCCCGCACGCGGTGCTGCCACGCCGGAACCGCAGCCTGCGCCGCCATCCGCGCCAGCCGCGCCGCCCGTATCATCCGCGCTGCCCCCCGCCGCCTATAAAGAGTCCGCCGAAGAAGGGGCCAAGGGCAGGATCGGGGAAAAGCTCGTCGCCATGGGGCTTATCACCGTGGCCCAGCTCAACGTCGCGCTTCAGGAAAAGAAACTCTCCGGCAAGATGCTGGGAGAGGTGCTTGTCGATCTCGGCTTTATCACCGATGACGCGCTCGGCGCATTTTTGGCCGAAGCTTCCGGCTTTGAGGTGTTCGACCCTAAAACAATGATGGCCGACCCTGCGGCGATTGCGATCCTCGATAAAAACACGGCGGCGAAATATCAGGTTTTGCCGGTTTCGGTCGAGGAGAATATCGTCCGCATCGCGATGGCCGACCCGTATGACATCGTGGCGACGGATATATTGCGGCGCGTCCTGCCCAAAGGGATGATCGTCAAGCCTATGGTGGCGACGGCTGTCATCCTGTCCGACGCGATCGAGGCCGCGTACGGTTACGCCAGCAAGGTCAATGATATATTGAAAGAGCTGGAAGGCACGTCGCAGAATCTTGAAGTCGCAGGGCTTTCCGAAGAAGAAGCTTTTACCCACCCGATTGTGCGGCTTGTGAACGCGCTTATTTCCGAGGCGGTCAAGACGCGCGCGTCCGACCTTCACTTTGAACCGGAAGAAAACTTCGTGCGGCTTCGCTACCGCGTGGACGGGGATTTGTTCAACGCGCAGATTTTGCACAAGCAGCACTGGAACGCGATCAGCCAGCGCCTGAAAATCATGGCGAACCTCAACATCGCCGACAAGCTCGCGCCGCAGGACGGGCGGATCAATATCAATGTCGGCGGGAAAGAGATCGATTTCCGCGTATCGTCGCTGCCGACCGTTCACGGCGAGAATATCGTCATGCGCGTTCTGGACAAGAATGCAGGGATCAAGCCGCTTCAATCGCTTGGTTTCAGCGAGCATAATTTGAAACGCATCGAATTATCGCTCCAAAAACCCGAAGGGATTATCATCGTCACGGGGCCGACAGGGTCGGGTAAGACGACGTCGCTCTATTCGATGCTGAACGAGATCAATACGGTCGATATCAATATCCAGACGCTCGAAGACCCGGTCGAATATTCCCTGCCGATGATCCGTCAGACGCCGGTGCGCGAAGGCATCCTTGAATTTGCCGACGGTATCCGCGCGCTGCTCCGCCAAGACCCCGACGTCATCTTTATCGGGGAGATCCGCGACAAGACGACCGCGACAATGGCGCTACAGGCCGCCATGACCGGACACCAGGTTTTCACGACGCTGCACACGAACGATTCTTTCGGCGCCTTGCCGCGCCTGCTCGATCTCGGCCTTGTGCCGGGGATGATTGCGGGCAATATCGTCAGCATCTTCGCGCAGCGCCTCGTGCGCGTCCTTTGCCCGCAATGCAAACAGCCCTATACGCCAAGCGAGGAAGAGCGCCATCTTCTCGGCCTTTCGCCGGACAAGCCGGCGCAGATCTGCAAAGCGCGCGAGGGCGGGTGCAGCGTTTGCGGCAATGCCGGTTACAGGGGGCGTATCGCCGTTGCGGAAATCCTGCTCTTCGACGAAGATATGGATGAAGTCGTCGCGCGCAGCGGCACGAAGGCCGAGCTTAAAAACATGGCTGTGGAAAAGGGCTTCAAATCAATGAAGGATGATGGCATCCTGAAAGTCATTGAGGGCGTTACTTCGCTGGAGGCACTTTCCAAAGTCGTCGATATCAGGAAGTGAACCGGGTAATAAACCGGGAAAGAATGAGAGGGATGGGATATGGAGAAATATAAATACAAGGCATTGAACGCGAAGGGCAGGCCCATCAAAGGCGTGCTGGGAGCGGTCAACGAGAATGATTTGTTCAAACAGCTTCAGGCCGCCGGGCTGGAGCTGATCAGCTGTTCCCCCATCTCTAAAAAGAAAACCCGCGCCTCGCTCTTTTCACGCGTCAAGCCGCGCGAGCTTATCCAGCTTTTCATTCATCTGGATCAGATGGACAGTGCAGGCGTGCCTTTGCTTGACGCCCTTGCCGATATTCGCGACACCAGCGACAATATCGCGCTGCGCGACGCCATGTCGGAAATCCACAGGGACGTGACGGAGGGCAGCAAGCTGTCCGAAGCCATGGAAAAACATTCCAAGATTTTCTCCGGCCTCTACGTTTCCCTTATCGCTTCGGGCGAGGAAACGGGGAAGATGAGCGCCGCCTATCACCAGCTTATCAAATATCTGACATGGCTCGACGGGATGCAGGTGCGGGTGCGTAAGGCGACCCGCTATCCGACCATCTTACTGCTCGTCGTTCTGGGCGCGGTTGTCATGATGATGGGATTCGTCGTTCCGCAAATTGTGGACTTCATCAAGAATATGGAATTTGAAATGCCGTTCGCGACGACGGCCCTGATTGCGACTTCTGACTTTTTCCAGACCTATTGGTGGCTTGTCCTTGGAACCCCCGTCGTGCTTGGCGCGGTTTTCATGGCGCTGCGCAAGGCGTCGGACAATATCGCCTTTCAGGTGGACAAGCTGATGCTGAGCGCGCCGATGATCGGCCCGCTTTTCAGGAAAATCAACATCGCCCGTTTCTGCCAGACTTTCGGGGCGCTCTATGCCGCGGGCCTGCCGATTCTCGAAGCTTTGTCGGCGGCGTCCAAGACCGTGACGAACAGGGCGATGTACGAGGCTATGGAAAGCGTCCAGTCGCTTATCAAGGCCGGAAATCCGCTTTCCGAGGCGTTCAACGCCAGCGGCGAGTTCCCCAGCATGGTCGTGCGGATGATCAAGGTCGGCGAAGATTCCGGAAATCTTACGGTCGTTCTGGATCAGGTTTCCGAATTTTATACGGCCGATGTTGACGAGGAAGTGCAAAAACTCATTGCAATGATTGAGCCTTCACTTACGATCGTCCTTGGTGGTATGATTCTCTGGATCGCTGTGGGCGTCTTCGGCCCCATCTATTCCAGCTTTGAAAATATTGACTTTTAGGGTACAGGCTCGTCGTTTATGTCGTTTTTTTCTCCATCGAGATGCGTTCTCCTTCTCAATGACGAAGGGGTGGGGGTCTATAATACCGCCGCCCGGAAGGTGAATGTGCTGGCGACGATCCCGTGGGACGCGCCGGCCTTCGAAAATGACATTGTCGCGGCCTATAAACGCTATGCGAACAACAAGCCGATCCTGATCCTCAACGACATGGTCGAGCAGCACTACCGGAAAGAGCGGATTCCGAAAGTGAGCCTTTTGGATCGGGCGAACGTCATCAAGCGCCGCGTGGCCGTCGCTTTCCCGTCCTATCCGATCCGTTCGGGCATCAAGCTGAAGGAAAAACCGCCGGGGCGGGACGACAAAAATGCCGCTGGCGATACGCTTTATCTCTTCGCCGCGTCGCCGCTTTCCGAAGGCGTGCGCCGCGTTATCAACGCCGTCAAGAAGACCCATGCCTCCGTCGCGGGTTTTTGCCTGTTGCCGGTTGAATCGGCCTCGATGGTCTATGCGCTTTCCAAAAAACTGACCCGCGCCGCGGAGAAACAGGCCAAATGGGCCATTTTTGTCGGCCAGCATGTGGGCGGCGGCTTGCGGCAGGTCGTGACCAAGAACGGCGAACTCGCCCTGACGCGGATGACGCCTATCGTCGATAGCGACAAGGATCCCGAAATCTGGGCCAATGACGTTATCAACGAATTGCGCGGGACGATGGGCTATCTCTCGCGCTTCGGTTTCGAGCAAAGCGAGGGGCTGGACGTCGTCGTCGTTGCGGATAACGCTCTGGCCGATCGCCTCTCGTCGAAAGTGGATTTTGAGTGCAACCTCAACATCATGTCGGCGGGCGAGGCCGCGAGCCTTCTGGGCCTGAAAATCGGGCGGCAGGAAGAACACCGCCTCGCCGATCCCCTCCATGTCATGTGGTCGGGCCGCAAGGCGGGCTTTACGATGCCGCTTCATACGGCGCAGCTCGAAAGCGTCGCCATGCCGCGCAGGGTCGCGGCGGCGGCCTCTGTGCTGTTCGTCGCGGGGGCGTGCTATTATACCTATCTTTCTTATGACCAGCTCGGCGATTGGTCGAAGAACCGGGACGACCGGGTGCAGGCCCAGTCCCGCCTTGCCGTGATTCGTCAGGAGCATGAGGAAGAGACGCTGAAAAAAATCGCGACGGGCATGGATTTCCTCGTGGTCGAAAAATCGACGCGCACCTATGCAAGGCTTGAGCGCGATGCGATGAAGCCTTTGCCGATGTTCGAGAAAATAGGCGCGGCGCTGGGCGATCAGGTCAAATTAAAGGCCGTGGACGTGCAAAGCGTCTATGCGCCGCCGCAGGAGCCTTCTTATCATCCCGAAACGGGGGAGCTTGTCATTCCCGAACCGGAGGCGCGCAAGTTCGATGTCGTCCTGATGCTGGAATTGCCGTCAAGCGTAGCGCCGGAGCGCGGCGTCCAGATCGTGACGGATCTTGTGCTGAGGCTACAGCAAAACCTCCCCGACCATGACATAGCGGTCATCAAGCAGATCGCGGATCTCAGCTATACCGGAAATTATATCGGCGAGGCCATAACGGGTGGCGGCGGCGGGCAGGGCGAAGAGATTGACGACTATCAGGCGCAGATAAGAATCAGGGGGCGCGTGATATGATCAAGACTATCGGCATAAAACGCGCTGTCGTCCTTTTATCGCTTGCGGGCCTGTGCGCCTTCGCATTCGTCCTGAGCAATTACTTCCTGACGGCGCAGGTGCAAAAGAGCAGGCAGGCCCTTGCCTCCACGCAAGGGGAGATTGCGCAGTTGCAAATGGAGCTGGAACAGATGCGGCAGGATGCGATCTTCCTCGAACGCGAAAAAGGGACGTATGAGAATATTACTCGGCTCGGTTTCTTTGAGCCGCAGGATCGCGTAGAGGCGCGCGCCCGGCTGGACACGATCCAGAAACTTTCAAAAATCGTGTCTGCCCGTTACGAGATAAGGGCCGCAACGGTCATGCGCGAGGAGGACACGCAAACCGATGCGATCATCAATGAATCCCTTGCCGCCGAAGGGGAGAAGGCCCCCGAATTTGCGGTGATTGAAAGCCCCGTGATCGTGACCTTGTCCGCCATTGACGATATCGATATCTATAATTTCATCTATTACCTGAATTACGGCTATCCCGGCCATATCTCCATCGAAAAGCTGAATATCGAGCGCAGGGGCGATATAACGCAGGACAATCTGAAGCTGATCGGGATGGGAACGCCGCCCGAACTTGTTTCCGCGCGGATGGAAATTATCTGGCGGTCGATGATACCGCGGGATGTTCTTGAATCCTCGCGCGACATGCGGGCTTTGAGCGCGGGAGTATCACAATGATGCGGAACCGGCTTCAAATGACACGCGCGGGCGCTTTTCTTTTTGCAGCGGCTCTTTTTGCAGCGGCGTTTTCTCTGGCCTTTGCGCCGGGCGGCGGCGCTATTCCTTCCGCGCAGGCGCAAGATAATCCGGGCGTGGCTCCGGCGGGGCCGGGCGGATTGCCGCCGCCTTCCATGCTTGCGGGCGAAGGCCCCGCAAACCGGTACGGGCTTGGAGAAAACGCCGGAATTGCGGGGGCGGGGGCAGCTTTTTCTTCTCCTACGGCTTCTGCTTCTGCTTCGGGTATGCCGCAATCATCCTCTACCGCTTCGGGGCCGGCTGCGGCCCCGGCGCAAGGGCTACAGGCCGAAGGCGATGAGGCGGCGAGCCAGCCTCCGGTCGTCGCAGATGAGGGGATGGAAACGGAAAATACCGACATGGCGCGGAAAATTACGGAGCATGTCGCCTATGTGCAGCCGCCTGTTTCGCCCGCCTCCATCGCCTCCTTGTTCTTTACGCCGCCCGAACGCGATCTTGTCCTGAGCGCGCGGCTCGGCCTCAATGTCCGCCCGCCCGGCATGGGAACGGGGGTTGAGGACGATTCTTCCGTGGTCGTTATCGGGCCGAGGGAGCTTGCGCTTGGCGGGATTGTCTATGCTTCCCCGAAAGACTGGACGATCTGGCTGAACACGATGCGCATTTCCCCGGGCCGCCTGCCCAGCGAGGTCATGAATCTGAAGGTTTTCAAAAGCTATATCGAACTTGAATGGTATGATGCGGCGACCAACCAGATTTTCCCTGTCCGGCTGCGCTCGCACCAGCGCTTCAACCTTGATTCCCGCATCTTCCTGCCGGGGAGCTGAGCGCGTGACGCCGTTGCTTGACATATGTTCCATCGCCGCCGGATACGGCTCCGGCCCTGTCGTCAGGGATGTTTCATTGTCTGTCCGCGAAGGTGAAACATTCGGCCTTATCGGATTGAACGGCGCGGGGAAAACGACGCTTTTAAAAACTATCCTGGGGCTGAAAGATCCTGAAACCGGCGCCATCACCATCGGCGGCGCGGCGGCGGGCAGTCTTGCGGCAAAAAAGAAAATAGGCTTCCTGCCGGAAAGGTTCGATCCCGCATGGTTTCTGAACGCCTATGAATTTATCGATTTCACGCTTTCCCTCTACGGCCACAGGGCGGCAAGGGCCGATATAGACGCAATGGCCGACAGGCTCGGCCTTGCCCGCGCCTATCTTTCCAAAAAGGCGCAAAGCTATTCAAAAGGCATGCGGCAAAAGCTCGGACTGATGACAAGCTTTATGACCGACTGCCCTTTCCTGATCCTTGACGAACCGATGAGCGGCCTCGATCCGCTTGCCCGGGCGCAGGTCAAGGACATCATGGTGCAAGAGCGCGGGAAGGGCCGCACGATTCTTCTCAGCTCCCATATCCTCTCCGACATGGAGGAGATCTGCGACCGTATCGCGATTCTTCATGAAGGGCGGCTGATGTTTACCGGCACGCCCGCGGAACTGCTTGCGCAAACGGGGCAGGAACAGCTGGAGAGGGCTTTCCTTGTCCTTATCGGCGCTCCCTTGCAAGCGGCGGCCTGATTCGGGGGCTGCGCTCCGGATGGTTGGGGATTAGCAGTTTCCCTTTGTTTGTATTTTTGCTAGAATCATTGCACATATTGTTTCTGGCCCTTTAAGGACTACTCTGTTCTGAACATGATGATGATAAAGACAAACTCCCTGTTTCGCGGTTCTGCCCTTGCGGTCGTGTTCGCAGCGATAGTGCTGGCCGCGCCCCATGGCCGCGCCGTGGCACAGACATCCGCTTTCGATCAACAGGCGCCTTCGGCGGCAACCGGCTTCGAACAGGATGCGCCCGCCGCGAGCGGTGATTTTGCGCCGCCCTCCGCATCCCCGCAAATGCCGTCCATGAGCTATGATGGCGGCGCTCCCGCCGGCACGGCGCCGCCGATGGATCCGATGGCGCAGCAAATACCGTCCTCTCCTCCGGACGCCGAGCTGACGACATCCGTCCTGCCGCTTCCCGAAGCGGCGGAAGGCGATCTGCAAGGAACCAATGTCATGGGGCAGGGCGCTACGGAACCCCAACATTCGGGCACTTATTATGATGCCGACGCGGTTATTCCGGGACAGGCGTTGAGCGGCAGGACGTCGCCGCCGCGCAAGGTCGATCCGGCGCGCGAGCCGGGGCAGCGTTATGTCGTTGTCGGGAAGAACGCGCCCGCCGGATCCTATGAGGCGCAATATGTCGCGGCGACGCGGGCTTTGAAGCTTGGCCGTTATGCGGCGGCGATGGAAATCCTCGAAGGGCTTTATGCCACTAACCACAAAGACACGCGCGTCCTGATGGGGCTTGCGATAGCGCAGCAGGGGGCGGGCTTTAATGAGTCCGCCGCGCGCACCTATGAGGATCTGCTGAAACTCCAGCCGAACAATGCCGATGCGATTATCAACCTGATGGGGCTGATGCGCACGCAATATCCTTCGGTGACGTTGCAAAAGCTTGGCGATCTCCGCCGCAAATATCCGCATAATCCCGGTATTCCGGCGCAGATGGGTTTGATCAATGCGGAGCTGAACAATTATCAGGATTCGGTGCGCTATTTTGAAATAGCGGCGAGCATGGAACCGCGTAACTCATCGCATATATATAATATGGCGATTGTCGTTGACAGGGCCGGCGACGTCGCGAAGGCCATCCAGCTCTATGAGCGGGCGCTGCAAATTGACGCTTCCCACGGCAGCAACGCGAACACTATTCCGCGCGACGAGATTTATGACCGGCTTGTGGTCTTGCGGCGCAAGGCATAGGGCGCGGCATACGGGCCAGTGGAAACCGCCGTCGCATTTTTCTTTTATTCATCCGCTTTTCTTGCAGGAATCTGTCTTGGCAGTTTTGCGACGGCCCTGATCCACCGCATCCCCCTGGGGCTTTCATGGATATGCGACGATCGCGGCGGCGGGGCGCGTTCTGCCTGTACGCATTGCGGGAAAAAACTGGGCATAGCCGATCTCGTCCCGCTTTTTTCATGGCTCGCGCTGCGCGGGCATTGCCGTTATTGCGCCGCGCCCATTCCGGCCCGCTATCCGCTGGTAGAGGCGGCGACCGGCCTCGCCGCCCTTGCCATGGCGTGGGCGTGGGGGATGGACTGGGCGCTCCTTCCCGTCCTGCTGGCCATACCGTTCATGGCGGCGGCCATCGTCATTGACTGGGAGCATATGATTCTGCCCGACGATATCAATGTCGCGTTTTCCATCCTTGCGGCGGCGTATCTTTGCCTTCTTGCATGGGGCGGCGCGTGGGAGGGCGGAGGGGCCGCCATAACGGTTCTGGCCGATCATATCGGCGCGGCCTTTGTCCTGACGCTTCTTTTATATGGGTGCGCCGCGGTGATTGCCCGCTGGAAAGGGCGCGAGGCGCTCGGCATGGGCGATATGAAATTCCTTCCCGCGGCGGGGCTGTTTCTGGGGTTTGCGCCGCTGCCGTCCTTTTTGATGCTGGCGGGCGTCCTTGGCGTCGGAACCGCCTTTTTAAAGGGCGGGAAAGAGGGGGACTCTGCTTTTCCTTTCGGCCCCGCCCTGATTATTTCCTTGTATTTTCACCTTTTTTTAACCGGATTGCGGTTTGATTATATGTGGTGATCTTGACCGTCTGTGGTTCTGGCATCACACTGGGCACACGTCTTTTTATGTTTCTCGCTTTTCTTTCCGCCCGGTTCAATCAAAGGGGACAAGTCCGTGGATCTTACGCAACTTCTTGCTTTTACAATGCAGAACAAAGCCTCCGACCTTCATTTAAGTTCGGGCAGCTATCCGATCATCAGGGTTCACGGCGATTTGCGCCGCATCAAGGCGGAAGCGCCGCTGACGAACGACGATATACGCTCCATGCTTTATTCCGTGATGACGGAACAACAGCGCGCGGAATATGAGAACGAACTTGAAATCGACTTCGCCATCGCCTTTGGCGAAAAGGCGCGTTTCCGCGTGAACGCTTTTGTTTCGCGCAACGGGGCTTCGGCTGTGTTCCGGGCGATTCCATCCGACGTGCCGACGCTGGAAGAGCTGGATCTGCCGCCGGTCGTGCAGCGTTTTTCCGAGCTTGAAAAAGGTATCATCCTCGTTACCGGCGCGACGGGGAGCGGTAAATCGACGACGCTCGCCTCCATCATCCACCATATCAACACGACGATGGATAAACATATCTTGACGATCGAGGATCCGGTCGAATTCTTCCATCATTCCAAACGCAGCCTTATCACCCACCGCGAGGTCGGGCGCGATACGAAATCTTTCGCCCGCGCGCTGAAATCCGCGCTGCGCGAAGACCCGGACGTCATCCTTGTCGGGGAGCTGCGCGATTATGAAACAATTTCCCTCGCGCTGACGGCGGCTGAAACCGGGCACCTTGTCCTTGCGACATTGCACGCCAGCACCGCGGCCAAGGCGGTCGACCGTATCCTCGACGTGTTCCCGACGGGGGACAAGCCGATGGCGCGGACGATGCTTGCGGGGTCGATTCAGGGCGTTATCGCGCAGACTCTCCTGCCCAAAATCGGCGGCGGGCGCGTCGCGGCCTTTGAAATCATGGTCGGCACGAACGCCGTGCGCAACCTTATCCGCGAAGGGCAGATTACGCAGCTCTATTCCATGATCCAGACGGGATCGCGTTACGGCATGGTGACGATGGAAGATTATATCGGCGCGCTTGTCGAACAGAAAATGATCGCGCCCGAAGACGCCCGCCTTGCGCTCTTGCAGGTTTCCGAAGATATCGACGAAAGCGGCGCGGCGACGAGCAGCCACGTCCACGCCTCGCTCGGCGGCGGGCGTAAGGACGGCACGACGCGTCAGGCGGCGGCGCCGCAACCGGCTGTCATCGATAGCGGGGATGGCGGCGATAAAGGCGGCGGAGGCTATTCCTTTTGAGCGTGCCTTATGCATTCCAGTTCCTGACGGAGATGAACGAGAGAGGGGCCAGCGACCTTTATCTGAGCCATGGCTTTCCGCCGACGCTGCGCATTGAAAACAGGTTTGAATCCATCAATGACACGCCTCTGGACGAAAAGGCGCTTGCCGATATTCTTTCCAACGTCCTGACGGCGCGCCAGCAGCGTGAATTCGAAACCCAGATGGAGCTCAACACGGCCCTTGATATGGGGCAGCACGGGCGCTTCCGCGTCAATGTCTTCAAACAGCGGCAGATGCCGGGGCTGGTTATCCGCCGGATTATTTCCAAAATTCCCACGCTTGAAGATCTTAATCTCCCTTCCATCCTGAACAGCCTTGCCTGTGAGGCGCGCGGCCTTGTCCTTCTCACCGGCATGACGGGAAGCGGTAAGTCCACGACGCTCGCCTCGATGATCGATCACCGCAACGAAACGCGGCAGGGACATATCCTCACGATCGAAGACCCAATCGAATATCACCACGACCATAAAAAATCGGTCGTGACCCAGCGCGAGATCGGCGTCGATACGGAAAGCTATAATATCGCCCTGAAAAACGCCCTGCGCCAGCGTCCCGACGTTATCCTGATCGGCGAGATCAGGGATCGCGAGGTAATGGAACAGGCGCTGACCATCGCCGAAACCGGGCATCTCTGCCTTGCGACCTTGCACACCAACAACGCCTATCAGGCGATCGAGCGGGTGGTGAATTTCTTCCCCGAAGAAATGTACGGGCAAATCCGCCTTAATCTTTCGATGAATCTCAAGGCGATTATCTCGCAGCGGCTTTTGCCGTCGCTAAAGGGCGGGCTTGTTCCGGCTATGGAAATACTGCTCAATCAGGCGCTCATCCGCGAGCTGATTCAAAAAGGGGAATATGAAAAAATAACGGAGATCATGGAGCAAAACGCCTCTATCGGCATGTGTTCTTTCGATCAGTCCTTGCTGGCGCTTTATGCTAACGGCTTTATCAGCGATGAAACGGCCATCTCGCAATCCGACAAGTCTAGCGATATGCGCGTGAAGATCCGCCAGTTCAATCTTGGAAACGCGTCCGGCGGGCTTGGCGGCATGGATACCTCGACGCTCGCCATTACCGATAATTACTAATTCTCGGAAAACATGGTAAAAAATCCGCAATCTCCTTGCGTCCGCAGGGGATCCATAGCAAACTTTGGGAACTGATTCTATTTTCCTCGCGGGCTATTATCTTACGGACATAACCATGCTGAAACTGCGTATCTCCAGTTCTTTTACTTTTAGAACATGTTCTATTCTGATGTTGGGGGGCTTGCTTTCCTTGTCTTTGGCGGGGTGCGATCTGGCCAAGAACCAGCTGAAAATCGATCGCAGTTCGGATATGGAGGTGCAGGATTACCGTGATGCGCTCGCGCCGCGCCTTCCCGATATTGCGGAGAAAAACGCGCCCGATTCCAAAATTCCGGATTTGAAGCCGTATATCGCGACGCCGACCGACAGGATGAAGACGATGCCGCTCGTGTCGATTTCCGTGAACCAGAGCATTCCGCTCAAGGATATTCTGTATGAACTTGCGGAACAGGCCGATTACGATATCGAGCTTGACCCGCGCATCCGCGGGAGCGTTATCTTTTCCGCGCGCAACCGTCCTTTCGATCAGGTGATTGACCGCCTCGCCGAAAGCGCGGGTCTTCGCTATAAATTCGAGGGCGACAGCGTGCGCGTCGAACTGGATACGCCGTATCACGAGATCTATAAAATCAACTATCTGAGCTATGTCCGCACCAACACAAGCTCCATCACCAACGACGTCGCCGTCGTTTCGGGCGAGGGTGCCGATACGGGCTCCAGCTTCAAGGCGGAAGCCAAGAGCGAGAATGATTTCTGGGCGGAACTTGATTCCAACCTTCAGCAAATCCTGACCGTGAACCGCGATGCCGGCACGCTTAGAACCCAGCGCGATCCGCGCATCACCAACGTGTCGGAAGCGGCGGCGCAGGTCGATCCGATCCTGATGACCGCGAATGGCGAAATGACCGTAGCGGCGCCGAACGCCGTCCTGCGGGTCGAACCGCTTTCGCCGGAAGACGATCCGGACAGCCAGAACCAGACGGGCGAAGATCCGTTCCTGCCGCGTTTTTCCTTGAACAAACAGGCCGGCATGATTTCCGTGTTCGCGTCGGAACGCCTCCATAAACAGGTGCGCGATTATCTGGATATGCTCCGCCGTTCCGTGACATCGCAAGTGCTGATCGAGGCGAAGGTTCTTGAAGTCGCCCTTAATGACGAGTTCGCCGCCGGTATCAACTGGTCGCTGCCCGGCATTTTCGGCAGCGGCACGTCATTCGGCGTGAACAGCACCGGGGCAGGCCTCATACCGCGCTTTGAAGGCCCGTCCGATCCCGGCATCAACCTGTCCGCCGTCTATGCTAGCGGCGATTTGAACGCGGCGGTCGAGGCTATGGCCCGTTTCGGCGCCGTACGCGCCCTCGCAAGCCCGCGCCTGACGGTTTTGAACAACCAGTCCGCCGTCCTGAACGTGGCAAGGAACCAGGTTTACTTCCAGCTCCAGCTTGAACGTGAAGAGCGTGAAGCGCCGGAGCCGGACCGCGTGAACATCAACAGCAATATCCGCAACGTGCCGGAAGGCGTCCTCATCAACGTCCAGCCCGCCATCAACCTTGAAGAGCGCGTCGTGTCCATGGCCGTGCGCCCGACCGTGACGCGGATTGTCGACTATGTGAACGATCCGGGCGTGACGATTGTCGCCAAGGATATGGGCGTCGATGTGGAATCGCCCGTCCCTGTGGTCAATGTTCAGGAATTCGATTCCGTCATCCAGATGAATAGCGGTCAGGCGATCGTGCTGGGCGGGCTTATCCAGGATCGCACGACATCGGTGCAAAATGCCGTTCCCGTTCTGGGCGAGGTGCCGCTCTTTGGCGCGCTCTTCCGCAATCAGGGCGACAAGATCGAGAAAACGGAACTGGTTGTCTTCCTGAAGGCGACCATTATGGAAGGCGGTAACAACGTCCATAATACGGATCGCGATCTGTACCGGACATTCTCGCAAGACAGGCGTCCGTTCGATCTCTAGGCTGCGGCGCTTTGTAAGCGGGCGGTTTTCCAAGCGGGCCGCGGTTCTTAACGCGCCGCCCGGCGGGCCGCACAAAATAACGAACAAACCCGTTATGGAGGGCAGAAAACCATGAAATGGCCGCTCTTTCGTTATGTCCTCATGGCCGCCATGCGCGACAAGTTGCTTTTGTCCATCGTGGCGCTGGTCGCGGTGACCGTATCGCTTTCAAATTTCTTTGCGACCTCGGTCGTGATTGAACAGGTTGAATTCGCGCGCGTTTTTACGGCCTATGGTTTTCGCCTTTTCGGGACGGCCATCCTCGTGATGTTCGTCGTCAGCCATATCAGGCGCGGCTTCGATTCGCGGGAGATTGATTTCCTTTTATCGCGCCCGATTGGCCGCGTGTCTTTCGTCCTCAGCCATGCCGCGGCCTTTTCCTTTATTGCCGTCGTGCTGGCCTTTATCCTGGGGCTGGTTTTGGTGCTTCAGGAAACGGCCAATCTTCATGAAGGTGTCTGGCTGTGGTGGCTCAGCCTCGCGGTCGAATTCATCATCATGGCCAATGTTGCCATGTTCTTTTCTCTGGTCATTACCAGCACGACGGCAAGTCTTGCGATTGTCTTTTGCTTTTACCTTTTGTCGCGCCTGATGGGTGAAATTCTCGGCATCCTGCAAAACAAGGCCGATGGCGCTTGGAGCGGATTCCTCGCCAGAATCATGGAATTTATTTCTATCTTTATCCCGCGGCTTGATTTGATGGGGCAGACGAAATGGCTCGTTTACGGTGTGCCGGATACTATCTCCCTGCCGTTCATCATCGCGCAATGCGCGGTCTTCCTTTCCCTTATCGTGGGCGCAGCCGTCATGGATATGCATAAACGGCAATTTTAATGGGGAAGGGCATGGCCATAAAAGCCTTCACGATTGAAAAGCGCCATAGGCTTCGGAGTTTTGTTTTTCTTATGGCCGCCCTGTGCGCCAATATTCTTTTCTGGACGCATTCCCGCACTATCCTGCCGGAATGGAACAATGTGTCGCCGCCGCCATCCGCCTCTTCCGTCAGAATGGCGGCGCTGGGCGATCCGGAAATCGCTTACCGGATGATCGGGTATTTTTTGCAAAATGCCGGCAACACGGGCGGGCGGTATGAATCGCTGAAAGACTATAATTACACCTATCTCGAAGGTTGGTTCGGCCTTGCGCACGCGCTTGATCCGCGCGCCGATCTCGTGCCGTTCCTGACCGCCTATTATTTCGGCGCGCTGGAGAACGAGCCGGGGAGGACGAGCCATGTCGCGCGCGCGCTGATTGCGCCGGGGCTGGAGCCTTATCCCGAAAAATGGCGCTGGCTCGCCCATGCCGTCTATCTGGCGCGGTTTAGGGCGGATAATATCGAATGGGCGCTTGAACTCGCCAACAAGCTTGCGGGGCTGGATGTTGAAATGGCGGCGTGGGGGCGGCAAATGCCGGCCTTCGTCCAGCTCGGCATGGGCGATAAAAAGGCGGCATACGAAGTCATGGTCAGCATGCTGGCGACGGAAGGGGACAAGCTCCATCCCGCCGAAGTGAATTTCATGCGGGAATTTATCTGCGAACGGACGCTGGAGCCGCAAGAAGCCGCGCAGGATCCGCTTTGCGAAAACCTGAAATAACCTTATAAAACCCTATGGCCGGGATGGACAGTTTTACGCTAACCGAAATGCTTTCCTTGATAGGGCTGTTCCAGTCGCTTTATGTGCTGGTCTATATGCTTTTCCGGTCGGGATCGGTGCGGAACATGCTTGTGCCATCGCTCTATTTCCTCGGCCTGTCCTTGGCGTTTTTGTTCGATGCCGCCGCGGCGCGGTGGGAGGGCGCATGGCACGGCTATGATTTGCTGCGGTGGTTTTTCTGGCTGTCCGGTGTGCCGCTGGGAAGCTTGCTGGTGTTCCAGCTCGCCTCCGTGCCGCGCCCGCCAAGCGTCCGCGCTTTTTCGTTGCTGGCGCTTTTGCCGCTGGCATTCGCGCCGCGCCTGTTCGGGGCGGATATGCAGTTTCTCTACCTGTCCGGCCTTGTCGCGGGAGCGCTTTCCCTGCTGGCCATCTGGAGCCGGCGGGAGCTTCTCGACGGGGTTTACAAGGATGTCCGTTTCGGGCGTGAGCGGTTCTGGCTGATTATTTCCCTCATTGTCATCAACACGGTTTTTCTGGCCTCTGTACTGGCGGTCGTGAGCGAACATATCTTGCCCGCGCAATGGGAGCTTATCCGGACGATTCTCGGAATCGCTTTCGTCTATATTGCCGGAACCGGCCTGTTCAGAATTTATCCGCAGGCTTTGAGCGTAAAAAAACCGTCCATGGCCGGCGGGGCGGCGCTTTCGCCGGACGAGGCGGAAAAGGAAATTCTCGCAGCGCTCGCGCGGCTTTTGGAGGAGCAGAAAATTTATCAGGAGGCCAGTTTCGGGCGGGCCGAACTCGCGCGTGAACTGAATGTAGGGGAGGCGAATCTCTCCCGCCTGGTCAATCAATATTACCGTAAAACGATTCCACAGCTCTTGAACGAGCTGCGCGTGCGTGATGCGTCGCGGCTGCTCCGTGAAACCGGCGTGCCGGTACAGCAGATTTTTGAAGAGTCCGGCTTTAATTCCATCACGACTTTTAACCGCGTTTTCAAAGAGATAACGGGCGAAACGCCGAAGGAATACCGCCAGCGTGCGGGGCGCTGATTCCCGTTTTGGCAAAGTGACAGGGTTTTTTGCCAAAGGGGGGAGAAAATCTTTGAAAAACAATGTAAATTTATGGGGACGGACTCAAAGAAATCGGGTAGATTCGATCATCTTTGGGGTTCTCCCGCAGTCATATAATTTGGTGAAAAAATTCTTAACAGGAGAAGTGGAATGACACAGCAACACACACAGCGCCGCACGGAGGGAGGCTTTACGCTTGTCGAGCTTGCCATCGTGATGGTTATTATCGGTCTTTTGATCGGCGGTATTCTGAAAGGGCAGGAACTGATCGCCAACGCCAAGGTTACGGCGACGGTTTCCCAGTTGAAAGGCCTCGATGCCGCCCTCAACACGTTCCAGGATAAATACAGCGCGCTTCCAGGTGATATTCCGGCGCCTAGCACACGTCTTCCGAACTGTCCTGCAGGTGTCTGCGGCACGGCTGGAACGGGCGGCACGGTCGGCAATAACCGCATCGAAGGCGGTAACGTGACGACGGCCCCCGCGGCTGCGAGCGAGGCGGGGAAAGTGTTCGTTCACCTGAACGCGGCTGACCTGATTTCCGGCATCAACCCGAATGGCGGCGCGACCTTTAACGGCATCTTCCCGTCCGCGAAAACGGGCGGCGGTATCTGGGTTGCCTACGCAACCAATGCGCTGGGCAGCACGAACCTGCCGGCGGGCGCTCACTACACCGCTATTGCCGGTTCGCCGTCAGGTGCAAACAGCGCAACCAGCGGCGCCCTGACGGCCTCGACGGCGGCGCAAATCGACCGCAAGATCGATGACGGCATCCCGCAATCCGGCAGCACCCAGACCTTTGGTACGGGCTGCTTTACGGGTGCGGGCGCAACGTCCGTCTATTCCGAAAACACCAGCGGCGGTACCTGCACGCTTTACTCCCGCGCCCTGAACTAAGCGCGAAGGATGAAGAATGAAAAGCCCCGCGACAATGCGGGGCTTTTTTCATTACGGGTTTGGGCATTGCATCTGCCGGTTTTCTCCGGCCACTGTTCTTACAGCCCGCTATTGCAGCCTATTGCGGCAAGCCCGCCTGATAATTTTTAGGCAGCGCCCAGCCATTGATTTTCATCCGGCATTGTAAGCCGGCTTTTTCGGCCGATAATTTTCCGATCGATGATTTTTCCGGCCAATGATTTTTGCGCGGCTATATGGCCGTTCGGCGCCGCCCATGCGCCGCCCTGCCTGCCGCGGAGCCTTCATTCCATCAGAGATTTTCCAGCCGGTTGTTTTCCGGTCAAGCCTATACTCGTTCGCCGGCGCTTGCCGCCTTGAGGACGCGCACCCGTAACGGTGAGGGCCTTTTCAAGCTGCCTGAGCTAGCCTTTTATCCAGCTCTTTCAAAAGCGCGCCGCCCATGGCGGCGCATCCGGCCAGCGTGCATCCATCTTCCATGATGTCCGCCGTGCGGATGCCGCTCTCCAGAACGGCCTGAACGGCTTCGTCAATCATGTCCGCTGCTTGCCCTTCATCCAGCGAATAACGCAGCGCCATGGAAAAACTGAGAATGGCCGCCAGCGGGTTCGCCTTGTCCTGCCCTGCAATATCGGGGGCGGAGCCGTGGACGGGTTCATATAGCCCCGGCGTCCCCGGTGCGCCGAGCGAGGCGGAGGGTAGCATGCCGAGCGAGCCCGTGAGCATCGCGGCCTCGTCGGACAGAATATCGCCGAAAAGATTATCCGTGACGATGACGTCGAATTGCGACGGATTGCGCAAAAGCTGCATCGCGCAATTATCGGCATACATATGTTCCAGCGCGACATCGGAAAATTCGGCCCTGTGGAGCGCCGTCATATCCTCACGCCAGAGCTTGCCGCTCTCCATCACATTGGCTTTTTCGCACGAGGTCACTTTATTCCGGCGCTTGCGGGCCAGATCGAACGCCACGCGGCCGACGCGCTTGATTTCGGACGTGGTATAGACTTGCGTGTTCACGCCGCGCCGCTCGCCGTTGCCCAAATCTTCGATGCCCCGCGGTTCGCCGAAATAAACGCCGCCCGTCAGTTCGCGGACAATGAGGATATCAAGCCCCTTGACGATTTCCGGCTTCAATGTCGAAGCATCGACGAGTGCATCAAAGACAAGGGCAGGGCGTAAATTCGCGAACAGGCAAAGCTCCTTGCGGATGCGGAGCAGGCCCGCTTCGGGGCGCTTGTCATACGCAACCCCGTCCCATTGCGGCCCGCCGACCGCGCCCATGATTATCGCGTCGGCGCGTTTGCATTTTTCCAGCGTTTCATCGGCGAGCGGCATGCCGTAGCGGTCATAGGCCGCGCCGCCAATGGCGTCTTCGGTAATCTCAAACGTCATGCGCTCCGATTGTTCCAGCCACGCGGCGACCCTTTTCACCTGTGCCGTAATTTCGGGGCCGATCCCGTCGCCGGGGAGGATGACGATTTTATGCCGTTTGCTCATTGTCTATATCCAGTCATCATGTTCGGTGCTTATATCGGTTGCGCGCCGGGGCTTATATCCACGGGCGTTTATCTTTATCGTTCTTTTCAAATTCCGCAATCGCCGCCCCTTTGACTTCCGTCAGGCCGATATCGTCCAACCCGTTCAAAAGGCAATGTTTGCGGAACGGTTCGACAGCGAAGGGGAGGGAGAATTTATTCCCGCGCGTGATGGTTTGCGATTCCAGATCGATCTCGAACGGCGCTTGCGGGTTTTCCTCCGCTTCCTTCATCAACATCTCGACCTCTTCTTTCGGAAGGCGGATGGGAAGGATGCCGTTCTTAAAGGCGTTATTGTAGAAAATATCGGCGAAGCTTTCGGCTATGATGCAGCGTATGCCCATGTCGAGGATCGCCCACGGCGCATGTTCGCGCGACGATCCGCACCCGAAATTCTCGCCCGTGATGAGGATGCTTGCGCCGCGATAGGCGGGCCTGTTTAAAACGAAATCCGGCTTTTCAGAACCGTCTTCATTATAGCGTATGTCGTTGAACGCATGGATGCCAAGCCCCGCGCGCTTGATGGTTTTCAGGAATTGTTTCGGGATGATGATGTCCGTATCGACATTGATCATGCGAAGGGGGGCGGCGGTGCCGCTGAGTTTGACGAATTTTTCCATGCCCTTGAAAATAAGCGGGAAGCGTTAGATTTGCAAGGGATCGGGCTGTAATTGCGGCGCTTTGATAGGCGGCAGGAAAAGGTTTTTCCGCCTGCAATAGGCCTCGCAGGCGGCGACTAGATCCAGATCGAATTTTCCGGCATGTTTACTGCCGCCGATTTCCTGAAACACCGCATTGAGCGGCTTGTTATCATCCGGCCTGCCCCCGGCGATTTTGATCTTGCCGTCAATTTCGTCAAGGATGGTGGCCATCCTCAATATTTCATCCATTTGCGCGCCATGGAAGCCGAGCGGGCCGGAACCGTCAATCCGTTCATGATGCGTTTCCATCAAATAAAGGATGGTTTCGATATGGAGAGCATCATGTCCGTCCGGTATGAATCCCGTTTCGTCCATTGCGTCCATCAGGACGGCGCGGCCAAGCTTTGTATGCGCCGCGCGTTTTTGTTTCTTTTCCCAATCGGGCTTTTCATTGGTG
This sequence comes from Micavibrio sp., assembly GCA_041655955.1. Lineage (GTDB taxonomy): Bacteria > Pseudomonadota > Alphaproteobacteria > Micavibrionales > Micavibrionaceae > Micavibrio_A. The sequence continues at coordinate 654,180 of JBBAEN010000001.1, read as the reverse complement.
AAGGCCCATAGGGAGATGTCTTGCATGATCTTTCCGGCATCGTGCAGCTTAAAGGCGGCGGCAACCTTGTCCGCGCTTGGCCCGTCATAACCGCGGGCGATCATGAAGCCTTTGAGATAGGATGATGTTTTTCCAAGATGGTCGGCAAGATAGGGGCCGTATTCCGGATCATAGGCCCTGATTTTTTCCATCACCAGCATTTCAAGCGGGCGGAATCGTTCCGCATCATAGCGATAGCTGCCTATATGCGCTTTAAGATCGAGCGCGAAATTTTTTGGTATGTAATTCATATAAATCTAATTCTATCATGGGCATAGTTAAGAATAGCTGTGCCTGTTTAAGGTTCCCTTAAATCAAAATTTTTGCATGCTGCCAAATTAAAAATGCCGCCAATGGTTGTGTTATTGAAATTGCAGCCGCGGTGACTCCGCTTTTTCAAACGGATAAAATCTTTTCTGCATAGAAGGAACCGGGAAGCTTTCAGGTGGTTGATATGGAGTGAAGGATATTTCATCCGTCATTAACCAAACCAAAGGAGAACTATCATGGCCGACCATAAAAACAATCCGAACCAGGATCGCGATAACCAGCAACAACAGAAAAAAGCCGGTACGCAAAATCAGGGCCAACAGGGTCGTCAGAACAGCGACAATATGAAGCAGCGCTAGGACGCTGTTTTATTTTGTCCTGAACAAGGCAAACCCCTTTCCATGGTTTTGGAAAGGGGTGTTGTCTTCGTTTTTGCGGGCGCGTCTTTTGGGCGTTGCGCCTTTTGCCGGTGCGCTGTTTTAACGCGTCCTTTTATGGGCGTTTTCTTTTGTCAGGCAAGCTCGCGCACATCCGTAAGCCTGCCCGTGATTGCCGCCGCCGCCGCCATGGCGGGGGACATAAGATGGGTGCGCCCGCCGCGCCCCTGACGGCCTTCAAAGTTGCGGTTCGAGGTGGAGGCGCAGCGTTCGCCCGGTTGCAAGCGGTCGGCATTCATCGCAAGGCACATGGAGCATCCGGCCTCGCGCCAGTCAAACCCCGCCTTGATAAGAATATCCGCAATGCCTTCCTCTTCGGCCATTGCCTTGACGAGGCCGGAGCCGGGGACGACCATCGCATAAATGCCTGCCGCTACTTTCCTGTTGCCAACGATTTTTGCGACCTCGCGCAGATCCTCGATCCGCGCATTGGTGCAAGATCCGATAAAGACCTTGTCGATGGCGATGTCGGTCAGCTTCGCGCCTTCCGTCAGGCCCATATAATCCAGCATCCGGCGGACGGAATCCTGTTTTGCCGGATCGCTGAAATCCGAAGGCGAAGGGACTATGCCCGTGATGGGGAGAACGTCTTCGGGCGTTGTCCCCCATGTCACGGTCGGCGCGATGTCTTCGGCGCGGAGCGTTATTTCGCGGTCATAGGCCGCGCCTTCGTCGCTTGCGAGGCCGCGCCAATATTGGACGGCCTTGTCCCATAATTCTTCCTTCGGCGCCATCGGGCGGCCTTTCAGGTAACGGAAGGTCGTGTCATCCGGCGCCACCATGCCCGCGCGCGCGCCGCCTTCGATCGACATATTGCACATGGTCATGCGGCCTTCCATCGACAGGGCGCGCACCGCTTCGCCCGCATATTCGATGACATGGCCCGTGCCGCCCGCCGTGCCGATTTCGCCGATGATGGCGAGGATCATATCCTTGGCATAAACGCCGGGGCCGAGCGTCCCGTCCACCGTAATCCGCATGGATTTCGCCGGCCTTTGGATAAGGGTTTGCGTCGCCAGCACATGCTCCACCTCGCTCGTCCCGATGCCGAAGGCGAGCGCGCCGAACGCGCCGTGGGTCGATGTGTGGGAATCGCCGCAGACGATCGTCATGCCGGGCTGGGTGAATCCCTGTTCAGGGCCGATAATATGGACGATGCCCTGCCGCTTATCCTTCATGTCGAAGAGGCGGATGCCGAATTCTTCGCAATTTTCCGAAAGCGTTTCGACCTGAAGCCGCGATTCGGGATCCTCGATCGGGCGGTCGCGATCGCCGGTCGGGACGTTGTGGTCGCATACGGCGAGCGTTGCTTCGGGTTTGCGCACCTGTCTTCCGGCCATGCGCAGCCCCTCGAAAGCCTGCGGCGAGGTGACTTCGTGGACAAGGTGCCTGTCGATATAAATCAGGCAGGTTCCGTCCTCCGAGCGCTCGATGACATGGTCGTCCCAGATTTTCTGGAAGAGGGTGCGTGGCTTGGTCATGATTTTTCCTATAGGGCTTCTCTTTCTTATATACGGGCTGGGGCCGCGCAAAATCAAGGGACGGGCCGCAGATTTTCGCCAGAACCGCACCAGGCGGGCATGGCGGCGTGGAGCAGGGCCTTATGCCTGCTTCCCCCCGCTTTTTCGCAAATGCGGCAAAATAATTATTTTCATTAGAACTTTCGTAACCAGTTTTGCGTTAGAATTACTGCAACGCAACAATAAAGGCGAATGCAATGTCGATTATACTGGAAAACCAGAATGTTAAGGCCGGTGTCCGCTATCAGGACGGCGGGCTGGACATCTTCTTCGAAGACGATCCGTCCTATGTCCGCAGTGAAACGGTTCTCCTTGATATAGAGAGCCGGAGCATCGGCATTATCTTCCAGAACGCCTATCACTATATCGGGTCGATCCCGGGTGAGCTGGGCATCGAAGAGATGGAGCATCTTTTCAAAATCAAGGCGCGGTTGCTTGGCCTTGGGGCGGGCGGCAAGCCGATTGCGCTCCACGCCCCCATCAAAATCGTGGCCTTGGCGCAAGGCGAAGGGCAACTTAATTAGGAGAAACAAGATATGACAAGATTCGCCGGAACCTATACGGATGAAAAGGGAAACAAGGTTGTCGAACCTGTTTTCCACGGCAATGGCACGGTCGGCGGTTTCGTCGCCGTCAAGAGATAGCCCCGCCGGAAACAGGCCGTCCAAAAGATAAAAAAGATAAGGTTTATGCGGCTTCCTCCCCGTATAAAACGAAAAAAACGCGGCCCGCATAGGCCGCGTTTTATACTGTCCCGCAGGGCCGGATGAATTATTCGGCTTGCGTGTTTTCGGCGGCGGCTGCTTCGGCTGCTGCTGCATCCGCTGCGGCTTTGGCTTCGGCGGCTTTCGCGTCGGCTTTTGCCTGCGCTTTGGCTTCGTGGCCTTTGCGGGCTTCGGCGCGGGAGGCTGCTTTTGCCTCTTTCTTCTTCGCCTGTCTTTGCGTCTTCGTCAGGTTGTCGTCCTCGGTTGCCTCGATATCCATGCCGTGGCCCGTGGTACGTTCCGCAATACGCGCGGATTTACCGCGGCGGTCGCGCAGATAATAGAGTTTCGCGCGGCGGACATCACCGCGGCGGACGAGTTCGATGGATTCGATGGAAGGGGAGAAGAGCGGGAATACGCGCTCAACGCCTTCGCCGAGGCTGATTTTACGCACCGTAAAGCTCGCATTGATATTGGATTCGCTGCCGAAACGGGCGATGCACAGGCCCTCATAAGCCTGAACGCGCTCACGGGCGCCTTCTTTAATGCGGACGTTCACGCGTACCGTGTCGCCGGGGGAAAATGTCGGGATATTCTTGCCCGCGCCGAGTTTTTCGACCTGACGGGCTTCGAATTTTTGAAGCGTATTAGCCATTTGAGGCTCCTATATGTTGTTTTTTGCGTTGTTAGTTGGCCGTTTTCTAACCGATAGGCCCCGAAAACGCAAGGGATTTATCGCTTTTTTTCGAGTAAATCCGGCCTGCGTGCGGCGGTGAGGGCGCGGCTTTGCGCGTCCCGCCATTTGCGGATTTCCGCGTGGTTGCCGGATTTCAGCACGTTCGGCACCGTATAAAGCGCGCCGTCCGCGGCCACCCAGTCGGCGGGGCGGGTGTAATGGGGGTATTCCAAAAGCCCCTCCGCGCCGGAAAAGCTTTCTTCTCCAGCGGTTTGCTCGTTCCCCATGACGCCGGGGAGGAGGCGGATACAGGCATCCATCAGGATAAGCGCGGCAGGCTCCCCGCCGGACAGCACATAATCGCCGATGCTGATTTCCTCGAATCCGTGGACGTCCAGAACCCGCTGATCGACGCCTTCATAGCGCCCGCACAGGATGGTGAGTTCCGCCGCCGCGGCCAGCTCCCGCACGAGGGATTGATCAAGAACCCGCCCGCGCGGGGACATATAGATTCTTCTGGGGGCGGGGGCGCCGCCGGGGACGGCATCCGGGGCGCTTTCCCCCTTGCCCGCATTTGGGGCCGCGCCCTGACTGCCATCCGCCGCCGCGCTGCCTTCGGGCGCTGCGGACGCTTCGGGTGCTGCGGACGCTTCGGGCCGGTGCGGGCCTGTCTGGCGGGGGGAGAGGGAGAGCAGGGCGCGTTCAATGACATCGGCGCGCATGACCATGCCCGCGCCGCCGCCGAAAGGCGTGTCGTCCACCGTCTGGTGCTTGTCTTGCGCGAAGTCGCGGATCTGGACGGCGCTGTAAGACCAGTCGCCGCGCTCCAGCGCCCGCCCCGCGAGCGATTGCCCCAGCGAGCCCGGAAACATTTCCGGAAACAGCGTCAAAAGATTGATGTGAAAACCCATATCCGGTTTCTAATGGCCGCGGCGCATGCTGTCCAGATGAAACTGTTCCCGCAAAGGGCGGGGCGGTTTAAGGGCGGGGCGGTTTTGCGCTAGACTGTTTCCGGCGGGCGAACCGTGATCGTCCCTGCCTCCTGATCGACCTCCAGCACGATTTCATCCGTAAAGGGCAGGTAGAAATGCTCGCCGCCATGGACGGGCCGTATGTCGATAAGGTCGGAGGCCCCGAAATTTTGCACGGCATTGATCGTCCCCAATTCCGCGCCTTGTTCGTCAAGGACGCGCAGGCCCTTGAGGTCTTCGATATAATATTCTCCCTCGTCCGCCTGGGGGAGTTCAGCGCGGCCGATATAGATTTGCGTGCCGCGCAAAAGCTCCGCCGCGTTGCGGTCGGCGACGCCCTCGACTTCCGCTATCCAGCAATCTTTTAACGGGCCTTTGAGCTTGAAGCGGATCGCCTTTCCGCCTTCCTCTTCCGTATAGAGCGCCGCGTGTTCGAGGAGCGTTTGATCCTCCACGAAAGGGCGCAGCTTCACATGGCCCTTGATGCCGTGGGCCGTTGCGATTTCCGCTATCAGGATGCGTTTTTCTTCGCTCATCTCTTCACCTTAATGGCCGGAGGCCGGGGCGATAAGGTAATGGATAACCAGAACCATCGTCACCGACACGCCAAGCCCTATCATCATTTTCAAAAAGTCGCGCCCGATGATCGGGAAGACATATTTGAACTTATAGTCCGCGCGATGCACCGTCGCGATGGCAAGCTCGCGCCCGCATAAAAGCCCGACAAAAACCCATGTCGTTGACATCGGGATATTGTTCATCTTCATGAAATACCACAGCATCGCGGCATAGACAAAGTCGATGATGGTGGCGGAGCGGATAAAGCGCGATCCGGTTTTTTCGAGGATCACGTTCTGGATCTTCCCGCCATGGGTGCGGAAGATAACGGCGAGCCAGAAAGACAGCACGGCCAGCACGCCGATAAAATGCAAAGGCTCAAGCTGGCGCGGCAGGAAGACCGCGATATTCGCCATATCCTGCGCGAGCCACGCGCTCCATAACAACCCCGTCGAAAGCCATTGCAGCGTGCGCCAATAGGGGCGGTGTCCGCGTTTGACCTTGTTCTTTTTTTCGTTGAGGAAATGCGCCAGCACCATCCAGAAAATATAGGCGACGGCGGCGGACAGCACATAGCCCAGCGCACTTTTGACAAGCATGCTTTCCAGAACGACCGTAGAGGCGAAGGCGGACAGGACGAGGAAGGTCGTCGAAACCGGAATGCCGATGACGGTTAAAAGGATAAGGATGGCGGGCGCCGCCGCGTGATACCACTCCACCCGCACAGGCGGGATGCGCTCCAGCCGCCCGAAGGAAATATCGCCGCCATGGAAAAACCAGGCATAGGACAAGACCGCGGCCATCACGGCGGTTGCCGCGCCCCAAAGATAATACCAGCGGAAAAACCGGTTGTTCGAGGCAATGAATGTTCCGAGCGTCTGGACGGAATCGTTGCCGATCACGGAATAGGCCGCCAGAAGGAAGCCGGTAAGCGCGTAGAATGAATGGATGTCCATCAGGTAATTGCCCGTTTATGCAAGGGACTTGAAAAGAAAAACACCCCCGCAGAATGATGGCGGGGGTGTTTTGTTGTTGCCTTACTCGGCTTTTGCTTCTTCGGCAGGCTGCTCTGCTGCGGCCTCTTCGGCGGGCGCTTCTTCAGCAGGAGCCTCTTCGGCAGGAGCCTCTGCGGGAGCTTCGGCGGCTGCTTTCGCGGCGGCCTCGGCTTCGGCTTTCGCCTGTTCTGCGGCTTCTGCGGCGGCCTGTTGTTTTTGCGCTTTTTCAGCAAGGCGCAGTTTCGTTTTTTCCGACTGCTCCGCTTTTTTCGGGTTGTTCTTTTGTGCCGGCATCGGGGCTATGCCCGCCTTGCCGAGGAAGATCGCGACGCGGTCGGAAGGCAGCGCGCCCTGATCCAGCCAGTGCTTGATGCGCTCGGCGTTCAGCGTCACGCGGTTCGCGTCGTCTTTCGCCAGAAGCGGGTTATAGGAGCCGAGCTTCTCGATGAAGCGGCCATCGCGCGGGGAACGTTTATCCGCGACGACGACGGAATAATGCGGGCGGTTTTTACGGCCTCCGCGGGTTAGTCTGATTGCTAGTGCCATTTTAGTTCTCCTTTGTTTAATCGAATTTAAAAAGTCTGGTTTTGTTTCCTGTTATCGTTTTTTGCGATTCTTCTTCGTGCCGCCGCGGGCGGGGAAGGCCCCCATTGGCGGCATGCCGCCGAGGCCGGGGAGTCCGCCGCCCATGCCGCCCATATTGCCAAGCCCTGACAGACCTTTCGGCATGGCGCCCGCGAACGGGTTGGGGCCGAGATCGGGCAGCTTCCCCGCGGCAATTTCTTCTTCCATGGATTCGTCGAGCAGCGCCGCGTCGCGGTCGCCCATGACGCCTTTCATCATGCCCATCATTTTGCCCATGCCCATTTTCTTCATGCGCTTCATCATGGTCTGCATATCGGCCTGCTGTTTGCACAGCTTGTTGACGTCCTGCACGTTCGTCCCCGATCCCGCGGCGATGCGGCGGCGGCGGGAAGCGTTGAGCAGTTGCGGTTTCGCGCGCTCTTCCAAAGTCATGGAAAGGATGATGGCTTCCTGCCGCTTCATCGTTTTTTCATCGGCCTTGCCTTCAAGCTGCGCCGCCATCTTGCCGAGGCCGGGGAGCATTTTCACGAGCGCGCCGATGCCGCCCATCTTGCTCATCTGGCGGAATTGCGAAAGCAGGTCGTTGAAATCGAATTTGCCTTCGTTGAATTTCGCGGCCATGCGCTCGGCGTCTTCGGCATCGACCGCTTCGGCGGCGCGCTCCACCAAAGACACGACGTCGCCCATGCCGAGAATGCGGCCCGCGATCCGGTCGGGATGGAACGGCTCCAGCGCGTCCCATTTCTCGCCCGTCCCCAAAAGCTTGATGGGCTTGCCCGTAACGGCGCGCATCGAAAGCGCCGCGCCGCCGCGCGCGTCCCCGTCAATCCTTGTCAGGACGATTCCGGTGACGCCGATCTTTTCATCGAATGCCTTGGCGACATTGACCGCGTCCTGCCCCGTCATCGCATCGACGACGAGCAATGTTTCAACGGGCGAGGCGATTGCCGAAATGGCGGCGACTTCATCCATCAGCGCTTCGTCGATGGCGAGGCGGCCCGCCGTGTCCAGCATCAAGACGTCATAACCGCCAAGCCGCGCTTCTTTCAGCGCGCGCTCCGTAATCTGGACGGGCGTTTGGCCGGCGATAATCTCCAGCGCCGCGACGCCCGTTTGTTCGCCGAGGATCGCAAGCTGTTCCTGCGCCGCGGGGCGGGACGTGTCGAGGGAGGCCATCAAAACTTTCTTGCGCGCCTTGCTTTCAAGGAAATGCGCGATCTTCGCGGTCGAGGTCGTTTTTCCCGACCCCTGCAAGCCGGCCATAAGGTAAACGGACGGGGCCGCGCCAAAGGCCAGATCCGCGCTTTCCGCGCCGAGCATTTCGACGAGCGCGTCATGGACGATCTTGACGACCTGCTGCGCGGGCGTCACCGATTTGATGACGTCCTGCCCGACGGCCCTTGCCTTGATCGTTTCGATGAAATCCTTGACGACGGGGAGGGCGACGTCGGCTTCGAGCAGCGCCACGCGGATCTCGCGGGCGGCGGCGTTGACGTCTTCCTCGCCCAGACGGGTTTTGCCGCGCAGGGAGGTGAAGATGGTGCCGAGTTTGTCGCTCAATGAGTCAAACATGAAAATTCCAAAACAGTTTCGCCGCAGTGAGCGTAACTTCGCCGGCTGCGGTGTATCCTTGGACACGGTGTTTAACGCCGATGTCGGATTGATTTGACGGGTTTATAGACTCCGGCTCCGGCTTTTGTCAAGTATTCGGCTCATTTTTAAGGGCGGTTTCGGGGCGGCGGGCGACTTGGGGCCGGACGCGGCGTCCGAGGCGATTTGCACCGTGATAAAATTCGTGGCCGGAGCCAGGATATTCAGGCCCGGATTTTCGGCGCTGTCCGGCGGCGCGTCCGGCTTGCCGCCGGGCCGGATGGGGGCAGGGTCATAGCCGTAAAGATGTTCGTAAAGCGAGGGGATGCGGGCGCTTCCCCTTTGCGGGCCTTGCGTGTCGGCAATGGCCCAGCCGTCGCCCTCCAGACGGGCATTTTTGCGTAAAGACCAGATGGTCGGTTCGGCAAAGCCGCCAAGGCTTTCCGCGTTTTCCGCGCCTTCCGCGCGTGTTTGGGTGGCCTCCCTTTGAGGCTGCGCCTTTTTGAAGCCTTGCTTCTTGTAATAATTATTGCCTGTCTGTGCCATCCTTCCTTGATAACGGGGGATTTCGGCGAAAGTTCGTCCGGAATCCATGGAAAAGAAGGCATTTTCGCCTTATGATGGCCGTTATGGCGCTTAACTTCTTGAAAATGCACGGTTTAGGCAACGACTTTGTTATTATTGACGGGCGCGATAATCCCGTCCGCCTTGCCGCGGAGCAAATCCGCCATATGGGCGATCGCCGGCGCGGCATCGGGTTCGACCAGCTTATCCTGCTGGAGAATGGCGGGGGCGGCGATAAGAATGGCGACAATGGCGACAATGGCAGTCGTGACGGTAGTGACGGCAATGTCGTTAATATCGGTAATATCGGTAATAAAGGCCATGACGGTCACGGCGACCACGGTCACGGCGGCCATGGCCGCGGCGATCCGGCCCTCTTTATGACGATTTACAACCCCGACGGGTCGGAAGCCGGCGCTTGCGGCAATGCCACGCGCTGCGTCGCCTCTCTTATTATGGATGAAAGCGGGAGCGCCGCCTGTACGATTCGCACCGTGGCGGGCTTGCTTTATTGTACGCGCGCGGAAAAGGGGCGGATTTGTGTCGATATGGGCGCGCCGCGGCTTGAATGGGACGAAATCCCCCTTGCGGAACAATGTGATACGCTTTCCCTGCCGCTGGAAGGTTCGCCCGTGGCGGTTTCTATGGGCAATCCGCATTGTGTGTATTTCTGTGGGAATGCAGAGGATATAGCTGTGGATAGTTTGGGGCCAAAAGTGGAACATAATCCGCTTTTTCCAGAACGTACAAATGTTGAATACGTGAGTATGCAGGGGGACAATCACTTGCGGATGCGCGTTTGGGAGCGTGGCGCCGGAATCACGCAGGCTTGCGGGACGGGGGCCTGTGCCGCCGCCGTGGCGGCGATCCGGCGCGGGCTGGCGGATCGGGCGCTTCCCGTATGTGTGACGCTCGACGGGGGCGACCTGTTCATAGAATGGCGCGAATCCGATGACCACGTCCTGATGACCGGCCCGGCCAGCTTTGTTTATAAAGGGAGCATCGAATAATGGGTAGTTTTTGGGCACGTACGGCTTTGCTCGTGCTTGCAATCGGTCTGGCGGGCTGTGCGTCGCCGACATTCCAGATGGGGCCGGAGCAGGTGGCGGCCCTGCCTGATGACGAGCTGTGCCGCTATAAGAATAATTACCGCAGCGAAACCAAGCTGGACGCGGAAGTCGCCCGCCGCGGCCTGAATTGCAACCGTTTCCACCGCGAATGTTTGCGCCGCGGCAACCAGCCGGAAACCGAGGCGATGGCGTTTTGCGAGCGTCTTCTCCGCGAGAATGAGCGGCTGCGTTATGACCCGCCCTATGACCGTTTCGGCGTTTTCGGCTATGGCGGGAGCCGCCGCGGGACGGTGGGGATCGGTGTCGGTCACGGCCTTTATTGGTAGTTAATGTAGTACTTTAAAAAATCAATTTAACCTATTGATTGTGTTTTTATATGTCTGGATTTGATATTATTGGTGACATACACGGGCAAGGCTCCGCCCTTGGGCAATTGCTGGAAAAGCTCGGCTATGGCGGCGCTTATTTTTCCCATCCTGACGGGCGCAAGGCGATCTTTATCGGCGACCTGCTCGATCGCGGGGGTGAACATGCCCGTACTTTCGATATTGTCCGGCGTATGCAGGCCGACGGTACGGCGGAAATCCTGCTTGGGAACCATGAGCTGAACGCCATTTGCTATGCGCGCGAAGGGCGGCGCGGCTATATCCGCCCGCATACGGCCGATAATACGGCCCACCATGTGGATTTTTTAAAGGAATATCCGTTCGGAACACCCGCCTATAGGGAAATTATCCAATGGTTTGAAAGCTTTCCGGTCTATACGCAAAAACGCGGCTTTCGCGCCATTCATGCATGCTGGCACGAAAATGCCATAGATGTATGTGCGCCGTATTTGCGCAAGGACAAGAGTTTGAAGCAGTCCGCGTACGGGGTGTATGATGGGGAAAATCCCGCGCGCTTTCGCGGCGCCCTCGATATACTGGTCAAGGGGCCGGAATATAAGCTGCCGCGCGGCGTGAAATATCTGGACGGTCAGGGCCATCCGCGCGACAAGGCGCGGCTTTATTGGTGGGAGGGCAAGGACGCACCCCACGAGCGGCTGATCCAGCACGGGCCGGAGGTGATGCCGTTCAGCGTTGAAGGGGATAAAAGGCGGCTCGTAAACCTTAGAGATAAGTTTAACTACGCATCACAGTCCATTGTATTCTTTGGACATTATAATATCGACACGGAGCCGTTTGTAACCGCGCCAAGGGCTGTGTGCGTGAATTTCAAGCACCGGCTTGTCGCGGCCCGCTGGGATGCGGGGGCGGGAAAAAAGGCGGGGGGAGAATTTTCGCCCCAATCCTTCGTTTTCGTATGATTTTTTTTGCTTTTTCGCGCATCTTTCAGTAAGAAGCGCTTATGTCCAAGGAACCGGAACTCGTCACATTCGGCTGCCGCCTCAACACCTATGAATCCGAGGTGATGCGCGGCCATGCCAAGGCGGCGGGGCTGGGCGACGTTATCATCTTCAACACATGCGCCGTGACGAAAGAGGCCGAAAGACAGGCCCGTCAGGCGATAAGACGGGCGAAAAAGGCCAATCCGGACGCGAAAATCATCGTTACGGGCTGTTCCGCGCAAATTTCGCCCGAAAAATACGCCGAAATGCCCGAAATTGACCGGATTATCGGCAATGACCTGAAATTAAAGGCTGAAACTTGGGGACTTCCCGGCGAAGAGCGCGTTATCGTCAATGATATTATGTCCGTGACGGAAACGGCCTCGCATCTGGTCGAGGGGTTCGAGGGCCGCGCCCGCGCCTTTATCCAGGTGCAAAATGGCTGCGACCACCGCTGCACTTTCTGCATCATCCCTTACGGGCGGGGCAATTCGCGATCCGTACCGATCGGCGAAATTGTCAATCAGGTCAGGGCGTTGGTCGAAGGCGGCTATAAGGAAATCGTGATGACGGGGGTCGATGTGACCTCTTATGGCGCAGATTTGCCGGGGGCGCCCACATTAGGCCAGATGATCCGCCGCGTTCTGGCGCTGGTGCCGGAATTGCCGCGGCTGCGCCTGTCCTCGCTTGATCCGGTGGAAATGGACGAGGATCTCTGGCGGCTGGTGGCGGAAGAGCCACGGCTGATGCCCCATCTCCATATGAGCCTTCAGGCCGGCGACGATATGATCCTCAAACGCATGAAGCGCCGCCATTTGCGCGCCGACGCCATAAAAATGTGCGAGCGGGCGCGGGGTTACCGCCCCGATATCGTCTTTGGCGCGGACATCATCGCGGGCTTTCCGACGGAAACCGAGGAAATGTTCATGAATACGCTGAACATTGTCGAGGAATGCGGCCTGACCTTCCTCCATGTCTTCCCTTATTCCGAGCGGCCCGGCACGCCCGCCGCCAAGATGCCGCAGGTCGCGCCGGAATTGCGCAAGGAGCGTGCGGCACGGCTCCGCGCCAAGGGGGAGGAGCAATTAAGCAAGTTCCTCCTGTTCCACATGAAACAAGAGCGGCAAGTTATTGTTGAAAAAGATAATTACGGGCATACGGAGCATTTCGCCCCCGTCCGGCTCGACCGCGTTCTGGAGCCGGGGACGCTGACCCGCGTGAGGACGGTTTCGGTGGGGGACGGGTTCCTCAATGCGGAAATCGTGGGTTAGTGGTTAATAAAATATTTATTGACATAATGTTATGGCCGTGATTTATTGCGCTATGTTCGCAATTTAATAGATTATGTAACGCTGCCATATAATTCAGGAGTAATTCATTATGACCGCTTCCTTTAAACCCAATCCGCTTGCCCGTTATGACGTCAATCCGGTCGCTCCGCCGCCGCTGAACAGGCCCAAGAGTCGCGGCGTTTCGGGGGCGTTCAATGCCGAAAGCGGCGCGCATAGGGATTACGATGCGAAAAAGCCGGCGCATGATGCCCATGCGCTCGCCCATTACCGCTATTTCTGTTTTGAAAAGGTCGTGAGCTGGGCCTATGAGGATAAGGGGCTGGGCGATGAGTGGGCCGCCATGGATGAAGACAGCAAGGCCGGGCTTATCAAGGCTGCAAGCTCCATCAGCGCGATTTCAGAGGAATCTGCGAGGCTCCGGCAGGGAATCCGCGATTTTGGCAAGGGTGCCAGAGGCCGGTTAAGAATTAGCGAGAATATTGCGAGTGGCGACAAAATCGGGCCGCCCCGCCGGCCTTCTTTCTTGAATCCCTATGCTCCCGAGTTTACACCGCAGGATTTCTTTAGATAAGGCCAAAATAGTCATAATGTAACTTACCGGGAGTTCCGGTTATGCCGGAAGAACGCTCCGGCGCTCCCGCGCGTTAATGCCGGCCTATGCCGCTTCAAATCCCCGCTTGCCTTGCGGGGATTTCTTCATTTCCCTAAAATTCAAACAAAAATAACTCCACTTCATGGCCTGTGGTGATAGACTGGATCTCTATCCGTTATTAAAGGCACATCATGATTTTCTGGCGCAAAAAGAAAAACCAGGGCGAACAGGAACGCGAGGAAGCGGAGGACAAGCTCGTCCGCCATCCGCGTGAGCCGGAGTTGGAGCCGCCCGTGGAATATGACGCGGAGATGGATCCGGAGTTCGCCCAGCGCGAGCTTGCGCCCACCGAAAATGAAATCATCGACACAATCCGGTTGGTGCCGACGCCCGAACACACGCCTGCCGCCGATGCGCAAGAGGCCGAGGAGCTGAGGGACGACACGCAGGATGGCGGCTGGTTTTCGCGGCTGACATCCGGCCTGTCCAAATCCACAGGCAAGCTGGGGCAGGGCATCACCGATATCTTCACCAAGCGCAAGCTGGATGACGATATGTTGCAGGATCTGGAAGATTTGCTGATTTCATCCGATCTCGGCCCTAGAACGGCGGCGCGGATCGTCGAAGAATTCAGGGCGCAGAAATTCGATCGCGACGTGGAGCCGGAAGAGGTCAGACACGCCCTTGCCGCCATTATCGCGGGGACGCTGGCGCCGGTCGCAAGGCCGCTGGATGTTGCAAAACCGGAAAACGGCCCGTTCGTGCTTTTGGTTTGCGGGGTCAACGGCGCGGGAAAGACCACGACGATCGGCAAGCTCGCCTATCAATGGCATATGAAGGAAAAGCGCAATGTGATGATAGCGGCGGGGGATACGTTCCGCGCCGCCGCGGTGGGGCAGCTCGATGTGTGGGCGGCGCGCGCGCATGTGCCGCTCTTCCAGAAAGATATCGGCGCGGACGCGGCGTCGGTCGCGTTTGAAAGCTATGCAAAGGCGGTGGCGGAGAAGGCCGATATATTGATGATCGACACGGCCGGAAGGCTCCAGAACAAATCGAACCTGATGGCCGAGCTTGAAAAGATCGTCCGCGTCCTTAAAAAGCAAAACCCGGACGTGCCGCATGCGGTCTTGCTGGTGCTGGACGCGACGACGGGGCAGAACGCCCATAGCCAGGTCAGGACATTCAAGGAAGCGGTCGATGTCACGGGGCTTATCGTGACCAAGCTCGACGGGTCGGCGCGGGGCGGGGTCGTGGTGTCGCTCGCGCAGGAATTCGGCTTGCCCATCCACGCGATCGGCGTCGGCGAACAGATCGAGGATCTCAGCCCCTTTCAGGCCGAAGAATTCGCCAAGGCCCTGATGGGCGTTGCCTAAGTCCATTATCCCGTTGAGATTTTAACCTTTTCGGGCGATAATGGGCCATGTTGCATCTCTTTAAAAACTCCAAGCCGAAATCCTATAAAGACGCTGATGAGGCCTTTGCCGCGATAGAGGGCCTCTATCACGCGAGCGTCGCGGCGCTTCAGGATTCTTTCCGCCTCTTCGCCGCGGGGGAGCTATCGGCAAAGAAGGTAAGCGCTTTCTATCCCTATATCAGCTTTCAGACGAACGCGACGAGCCGGCCCGACACGCGCCTGTCATACGGGTTCGTCACGCGCCCCGGAACCTACCGGACGACCGTGACGCGGCCCGATATTTTCGGCATTTATTACAAGGTCATGATGCGCCAGCTTTTGAAAAATCATGGCGGCACCATTGAGATAGGCGTGAGTGATGTTCCGATCCCGCTGCATTTCGCGCTGGGCGAGGATTTCCATCTGGAGCGCGATTTGACGCAGGCGCAGATAGAGGCGCTGCCGCAGGTTTTCGACCAGCCCGATCTGGCGCTGATGGACGACCAGATCGCCAACGGAACCTATATACCGGCGGCGGGAGAGCCTTACCCGATGGCGCTTTTCCCCGCGCCGCGCGTCGATCTGTCGCTGCTGCGCCTTAAACATTATACGGGGACGAAGGCCGCGCATTTTCAAAATTATGTGATCTTTACCAACTATCAGTTTTATATCGACGAGTTCATCAAGATCGCCATGGATATGATGACGGAAACGGCGGATCCGGATTTACGCAGTGCGCGTTCGGATTATACCGCCTTTGTCGAACCGGGCGACAAGGTGACGGTGAACAAGAATCTTCCGGCCCCCGCCGCGGGGGCGAAGGACGAGGCGGGGGTGATGCTCCGCCGCATGCCGCAAATGCCGGCCTATCATTTGAAACGCGCCGACGGTTCCGGCATCACCATGATCAATATCGGGGTCGGGCCGTCCAACGCGAAAACCATCACCGATCATGTGGCGGTTCTCCGCCCCCATGCGTGGCTGATGCTCGGCCATTGCGCGGGGCTGCGCAATTCGCAAAGCCTTGGCGACTATGTCCTCGCGCATGGCTATTTGCGGGAGGACAATGTCCTCTTCCACGATCTGCATCCGAGCATCCCGATTCCGGCGCTGGCGGAAATACAGGTCAGCCTTGAACAGGCGGTGGCCGAAGTTACGGGGTTCAAAGGCTATGATTTGAAAAAAATCATGCGCACCGGGACGGTCGCGACCGTGGATGACCGGAACTGGGAATTGCGGCCCACCGCCCGCCAGAATGCGCGGCTGTCGCATAGCCGTGCGATTGCGCTCGACATGGAATCGGGAACGGTGGCGGCGAACGGTTTCAGGTTCCGCGTACCCTACGGGACGCTTTTATGCGTATCGGACAAGCCGCTTCACGGGCAGCTCAAACTGCCCGGCATGGCCGACACGTTTTACCGCGAGAGGGTGGAACAGCATTTGAAGATCGGCCTCCGCACCATGGAAATCCTCCGCAATATCGGCTTTGACAGGATTCACAGCCGCAAATTGCGCTCCTTCAACGAAGTGCCGTTCCAGTAAGACTATGCCGCCGGAGTTCGTTCGCTCCGGTAAGCAGAGCATTCCGGTGACGATGTAAAAATGCCCCCGTCCTTGAAAAGAGGGGGCGTTTTGCGTTCTGTGGGAACCCGCTTTATGCAGGCCGCGATATCGGGCTTTATTCAGGCCGTGATATCGAGCTGCGTCCCGCGCGAGGTGCTGGAATAAATGCCGCCTGAATCGCGGGCGTTTTCGTCCGTGCGGGCGGCCTGAAAGTTTTCCGCGTTGCGGTTGCTCGCCGCCTCGGAACGCGCGGCTTCGGCGCCTTGTTGCCGCGTCGCGTCGGCGTTTTTATTTTCTTCGGCGCGGCGGGCGGAATCGCTGCCGCCGGGCTGGAACGTATTGGACGCCGGAATTTGCTGTTGCTGCGCCAACGGGTTGGAAACCGGATATACCATCGCTTTATGCACCCTGACCTGAAAGAAACCCTTAACGAGAGCTTAGTGTAGCGCGGGAATTGTTAAAAAATCTTTACAATTTGCGCTTTGCAGTATGAAAGACGTAAAATTATAAAAGGAGCGGAATCCCTTTAACTAATCATAAATTGTTTTCATATAGAAGACAAGGGGAGGACGGTCTGGACGGGTTTTATAGAGAGTGTGTGAAATATAAAATCTGGCAAAAACGGTCTTTTTTTTAAGGCATCAAACCTTCTGTTAAGGAAAAACAGGGTATGATGGAGAGTGGGAAACAAAATGGCATTTGAGGTGCTGCAAAAATCGCCGCAGGTCGCGCCGCTTCTGGTGCGCCTGTACGATACGCACAATCTATACAGCCTCGCCGAACATAAGGGCGAGCATGATTCATGCCGCGAGCTGACCGCGATCATGGTGGATCTGCTCAACGTCCCCTTATCCGACAATGAAAGCGAATTGATTACGGACGTTCTTCTGGGCCTGATGAAACAGGCGGAGAAGGATTTGAGGATTGCGCTGTCGGGCAGCCTCGCCGGCATGGAGCGCGCGCCGCTGCGCATGATCCTCGCCCTCGCCAATGACGAGATAGAAATAGCCGCGCCGGTGCTGCGTCATAGCCCGGTGCTTCAGGACATGGATCTTGCCTATATATTGCAATCGAACGGCGCCCCCCATGGCCGCCCGATAGCGCAGCGCCGCAGCTTGTCGGCGGCTCTTGTCAATATGCTTGCCGAAACGCGCGATTTTGAAATCGCGGTCAATCTTTCAAACAATGACGGCGTGGCGTTGACGGAGCGGGCCTTTGCCATCTTTACCGAAATGGCGAAAGACAACCGCAGCCTTGCGACGCCGCTTTTGTCCCGTGATGACGTGCCGCGGGAGGTCGCCCATGCCTTGTATGATTATGTCGGCGAGGAGCTGAAGAAAACCCTTATTGGACGTTACGGGCCGGAAGGCGAAAGCGCGGCGCGGGCGGTCGATGCGATCGTCGTCGAGTTGCGCGAGCCGGAAGTTTTAAAGCCCGGCATGGCCGACACGCTGATGGCCGCCGCCCATAATATGATGGAGCGCAAGGAGCTTAAGCTTTCGACCATTATCGCGGCGCTCCGCCGCGGGCAATATGCGACCTTTGTGACGCAGCTCGCGGTGTTCTTCGCGCTGCCGCTCAGCACCGTCAAGGCGATGATGCGGCAGGAAAGCGGGCGGGGCCTTGCGCTGGCCTGCCGCGCGATGGATGTGACGAAGGCGGATTTTGTCAGCCTCTACCTGTTGACGGAACGGTTCCGCACCAACGGCAAGAAGATGGTAAGCCACAAGGATCTGACGCGCATTATGACGATGTATGACGAGATCAATCCCGACGATGCGCGGGAGATTGTCAAAAATTCCCGCAATTAGAGGCGGCCCGAGGCGGATAGATACTGGCCGGTGCGGCCCGATGCGGGGCCGGAAGGGCAAACGGCTTTCAAAGGACTGGATAGGGAAAAGAATAATAGAGAGAGTGGAAGGCGGCGTCCGGATAAATCCCGGCGCCGCTTTTTTATATGGGCCGCCGCCGCTTTTTGTTTTGCGCCGTCTTTATATGCGTTCTTACGCGGCATTTTCGTTCGCGCGGCTTTTCTTAAATAGATTGATGCCGCTCTTTCATTTCTATGCGGCCTTTGCCGTCCTGTTTTGCGCGCCCGTTCCGGTGCGTTCACTCAGGCCGCTTTTTTATGGGCGGTGAGGGCGGCGACGCCGGGCAGTTTCTTGCCCTCCAGCCATTCGAGGAAAGCGCCGCCCGCCGTTGAAATATAGGTAAAGGATTCGGCGGCGCCCGCATTTTCCAACGCCGCGACCGTATCGCCGCCGCCGGCGACGGATACGAGGCTTCCGGCCTCGGTCAGCGTCGCGACGGTGCGGGCGAGATCGTTCGTGCCTTTATCGAACGGCTTGACCTCGAACACGCCCATCGGGCCGTTCCAGAGGGCGGTTTTGCAGCCTGATAAAATATCCTCAAGCATTTCAATGGAGGCGGGGCCGATATCGACGGCCTGTTCGTCCGCGTCCATCGTATCGGCGCCGCGAATTTCAAAGGGCGCGTTCTCGCCGAATTGCTTTACGCAAACGTGGTCGGTGGGGAGGATGATTTGGCATCCTGCCTCTTCGGCGGTCTGCATGATGGCGCGGGCCTCGTCCGCCATGTCGCGCTCGCACAGCGATTTTCCGATTTCGGCGCCGTTCGCGTATAAAAACGTGTTAGCCATGCCGCCGCCGAGAAAGAGATAATCCACCTTGCGGACGAGATTGTTCAGGACGGAAAGCTTCGTCGATATTTTCGATCCGCCGACAATCGCGATGACGGGCTTTTGCGGGTTTTCAAGTGCGTTTGAAAGCGCGTTGAGTTCAGCCTCCATCAACAGCCCCGCCGCAGCCGGAAGCCGGTGCGCCAGCCCTTCGGTCGAGGCATGGGCGCGGTGCGCCGCCGAAAAAGCGTCATTCACATAGATGTCGCCGAGCGCGGCGAGTTCGGCCACAAAGGCGGGATCGTTCTTTTCCTCGCCCGCGTGGAAACGGAGATTTTCAAGAAGAAGGATGTCGCCGTCCTTCATGGAAGAGATGGCGGTATTTGCTTCGCCGCCGGTGCAATCCTTGGCAAAGGCCACATTCCTGCCCCAGCTTTGCGCGCAAGGGGCCGTCAGGAAGGAGAGGGAATAGGCTGCGTCATAGCCGGTTTTCGGGCGTCCGAAATGGGAGAGGAGGATAATCTTTGCGCCCTCTGCGTTCAAATAATCAATGGTCGGTTTCAGCCGGTCGATGCGCTCCGTGTCCGTGACCTTGCCGTCCTTGGCGGGGACGTTGAGATCGGCGCGGACGAGGACGCGCTTGCCTTTGAAATCGAAATCACGGAGCGTTTTGAACGGCATGGAGATAATCCCTTATGACTGTGGAAGAACAGCTTGTTTTTCGCATGTTCAGGGGCTTGCGGCAAGAGGCAGGGCGGGGGGCTGTTCGATCTCCAGCCATACGGGCGTTTCAAGCTCCATGAACGGGCCGTTCCATGCGCGAATCCAGCCGCGCACCCGCACCCTCTGCCCGCCGAGCGCCATGGGGTCGATGCCGCTTCGCGCCATCTGGCGGCGCTGGGCGGGGGTTATCATGACGGTGAAATCCTTTTTCCAGTCCTCGCCGAAATTGAGATAGAGATTGTTGCGCGACGTCGCGGCGCGGTTCACAACTCCCTCGACGACGCGGAACGCGCCCTCGCCTTCGCCGGCATTGTCAGGCGTTAAAAGCGGGAAGGCGGAGTCTTTTCCCCACAGGCCGGATTCTTCCTTGCGGGCCAGTATTTCCTGCGTGTAGAGGGCGGGGGCCATGTCCGGCGCGGCGGCGTCCGGCGCGGCCCACGCCATGCCTTTGCGCACGAGCATGCCGTTTATCCATGTCCCGTCTTTCTTGCGGACGATATGGGCGATGCTATGGCCCATCCGGTCGATGCGGGGGATTTTCTGATCGCGGGTTTGATAGAGCTGGAGTTCCGTTCCCTTCGGCAAAAGATCTTCGAGGAATAATTTCGCCGCGACGACCGCGCCGCCATCCTGTTTGCCGTGGATGAACGGATAGTCGAACCCCGTCAGGCGGACGATCTTGCCGTCGCTTAAAAGAAGCGTGCCGGCGTCGATGACGCGGTCAACGCGGCCCGAAGAAGTATGCTTCATGGTTTTGGGGAAAACGATGTGGACGTCCGGCGGATTTGGGGTGTTTTCCGCCGCCGCCGCATGTGGTATGACAAGGCACAGAAGGCATAAAAGGAGAATTCGCATGATTATAGCTGTAAAGATGATGGAGCGGTTTGGCAAATATGCGTTTTTGGGCGCGGCCCTTTGCATGGCCGGTTTCGCGGCCTCCTGTACCGTCAACCCCGCCACGGGGCAGAACCAGTTTACGGGATTGCTGCCCGCGTCGCAGGAAGCCTCGCTCGGCGCGTCCGAACATGAAAAGATCAAGGCGACCTATGGCGAATTCATGACCGGCCCCGTCGCTGATTACGTGAACCGTATCGGCCAGAAGCTCGCCGCCAATACGGAGCGCGGCGACGTCCAGTATAGGTTCTTTGTCATTGATTCGCCGATCGTCAATGCCTTCGCCCTGCCGGGCGGGTATATTTATGTGTCGCGCGGGCTTATCGCGCTTGCCAATAACGAGGCGGAGCTTGCGGGCGTCATCGCGCACGAAATCGGCCACGTTACGGGTCGCCATGCGGCGTCGCGCGTGTCGCAAGGGACGCTGGTCGGGCTGGGCGCCGCCATCCTGTCCGCCGCGACCGGAAGCCAGGCGGTGGGGCAGGTGGCGAATGTCGGCTCCGACCTCTATATCAAATCCTATTCGCGGGGGCAGGAGCATGAGGCCGACGATCTCGGCGTGCGCTATCTCTCCCGCGCCGGCTATGACCCCCGCGCCATGGCGTCGTTCCTCGCCAGCCTTGACGCGCAGACAAAGCTGGATCTGAAGATTGCGGGCAAGAGCGAGGGGCAGGGATTCAACTATTTCTCGACCCACCCCGTGACGATCGATCGCGTCACGCAGGCAACGGCGATTGCGGCGAATTATCAAAACGCATCGAACGCGCTGAACCGCGATGCCTTCATGCAAAACGTCAACGGCCTTCCCTATGGCGATTCGGCGGAGCAGGGTTTCGTTCGCGGCGCCATGTTCTATCACCCGCAAATGGGGTTCGCGTTTTCAATCCCCGCGGGGTTCAACGTGCAGAACAACCCGTCGGAGCTTATCGGCGCGCACCAGTCGGGTGCGGTGTTTGTGCTTGATGCGGGGCGGGACGATCAGGGGCGCGATCCGCTTGCCTATCTCACCCAGAACTGGATGAAGGACAAGCCGCCCGCCAATGCGGAATCGATCACGATTAACGGCCTGAGGGCGGCGACGGCGGCCTTTGCCGGCACCGCGAACGGGCAGTCCGTCACCATCCGCGTTGTCGCGATTGAATGGAAGAAGGGGCAGTTCTTCCGCTTCCAGATGGCCATACCGCAAAATGCGACCACCGCCATCGTCGAGGGGCTGAAGGCGACGACCTATAGCTTCCGCGCCATGACGGCGGCGGAGCGTTCTTCCGTCAAGCCGCTGCGGATCCGCACCTTTACGGCGTCCGCGGGCGAAAGCGTTGCTTCGGCTTCGGCGAAGATGGCATTGTCCAATTACCGTGAAGAGCGTTTCCGCGTGCTGAACGCCATTCCTTCCGGCGTGAACAGCCTTGGCGCGGGGCAAGTCTATAAGCTTGTAACGGAATAAAAGAAAAACAAAGACGCCGCCGCCCGCGGCGTTTTTTGACAGGGGCGGGCGCATTTAAAAACCGTCTGTTTGGGCAGTGTCAGGTGCATTCAAAAACGCCTTAAAAAAAACACCTTAAAAAACGCCCTAAAAAATGATCGCAAAAAACCGCTCCGGCTTTCCAATGCCGGAGCGGTTTGATGATCGGCTTGGGCCAAGCCGCCTTAGCGGTTGGCGTCAACGTCCAGTGCCGCCAGCGTGTCGCTATCCGGCGCACCCGTTACGGACAAGCCGTTCGCTTGCTGGAACTGGCGCAGTGCCTCGGCTGTGCGCGGGCCCCAGATACCGTCAACGGAAACGGAATGACCTTCATCCCTCAGGCTTTCTTGAACCTGCTCGATCGTTCCGGAATCAAGGCCGGCGAGGGATGTCGATGTCGCTGTCGCAGTTCCCGTATTGGCCGTTGTGCCGGACTGCATCGTGTCCGTATGGATAGACGCGCCGGTTTCGTCGGTCTGGATATAGTCGTTGTTGCTCGCGCTTGACGGAACCTGAACGTCCGCGCCCGTCGATTGCTGATAGCCTTCAGCCAGGGCGGGGCTGCTCAATAATATGGCTGCCGCCGCAAGCATTGTTGCTTTTGTTGCGTTTTTCATGATCACACCTCCTTGGTTTCTGCGTCGTGATGCAATGCCAACAGGTGCGGGGAGCCTATGTTCCAAGCGCGCACTGTAAAAAAAGAAAGCGGGCAGGAAAAGTACGGTTCAAAACAAAAGCCTGCGCCGGATGGAAAATAAATAAAAAAGGCCGCGTTCTGATGAGGCGGCCTTTTTATTTTTCTGTTCTTAAGCGCTTGCTGGGGGTGGCTTACGAGGCCTGCGCAAAGAAATCGTCGCGGGCCGCCGTCATGCCGGTGAGGCCGGCTTTCAGTTTTTCCATCGCCCGCGCTTCGATCTGGCGCACCCGTTCCTTGGACACGCCAAGCTCTTTGCCGAGATCTTCCAGCGTCACCGTTTCATATTGAAGATGGCGGTCGCGGATGATTTTTTGTTCGCGGTCGGAAAGCGTGCTTAACGCTTCCGCAAGCCATTGCGAGCGCGTTCTTGCGTCTTTCATCTGGATGACGATGTCTTCGGGATTGGGGCGTTCGTCTTTCAGGAAGCTGATCCATTCCTCGTCCCCGTCCTCGCCTATAACGGCGTTGAGCGAATTATCGACGCCGGACATGCGGCCTTCCATTTCCTCGACATCTTTGAGGTTCACGGAAAGCTCTTTGGCGATTTTCATCCGATCCTCGTCATTCAGGCCTTCGGCGCCCTTGGTGCGTTCGATTTTCGCGCGCAGGCGGCGGAGGTTGAAGAAGAGCGATTTTTGCGCGGCGGTCGTGCCGGTGCGGACAATCGACCAGTTGCGCAGGATGTAGTCCTGCATGGCGGAGCGGATCCACCAGTTCGCATAGGTCGAAAAACGCAGTTCGCGTTCCGGCTCGAACCGGTTGGCGGCTTGCATCAGGCCGATATTGCCCTCCTGGATGAGGTCGCCCATCGGCAGGCCGTAATGCCGGAATCTCGACGCGGCGGAAATGACAAGGCGGGTGTAGGAGCGTACGAGCTCGTGCAGCGCCTTTTCATCGCCTTTGTCGCGCCAGCGGCGGGCAAGGTCGAGTTCGTGGTCTTTTTCGAGAAGAGGTTCCGCCATAGAGCTGCGGATATAGTCCAGATTGGCTTTCTGGGTGTGTGGATCGTCTATGTGGGCCATGATATATGCTCCCTTTCTGGCACGAAATCATAATGAGTATCAATTTCGTCCGGTTTCAATTAGACACCTTAAATGTGCAAAATTTGTGACGAAACAAAGGTTTTTTCCGCATCGCCGCATAAAATCAGGCGGCTGTTTCTTTATGTATCTCCAACCCTTTAGGGGATAGAAGGTTCCGGCATGGCGGCGGATGCGGGAAAAGACGGCAAAAAGCCGCTTTTTGCTTGTTTTCCGGGAGGATTGGCCGGGCGCGCGTCTAGGCCGCCAAATACCGCCCGAATATCGCCGGTGGGACGGTTTTCCGGCAAAGCCGCCTTAAAAACGATTGCCGGTAAATCAAGGGGGCTATGGGCTATGCCTGAAGCAGTTCGAGCATCCGGCCCGCGCCGTCCATGCGCGCGGCGACGAGATTGCCGCCAAAGCCGGAACCGCCATCGAGCGAGGCCGTGACGCAGTTGATTCGTACACCTCCATGGGCCGGATCATACCCGCGTATGACTTTGCCGAAGGGCGCGTACGCCTGTGTGATTGAATCGAAATTCTCGCCATATGTCCAGAAACTGTCATCCTGATGGTCGAGCGCAAGGGCGGGGTTGATCCCCGCATGGACGAAAAGCAGCGGATAATGGCCGTTTTCCCCGGTATAGGCGGCCCGTTTATATTGCATAAGAAAAGTTTCATGGCCGGGATTGGCGCGGATGGTTTCACGGATTTTCCCCGCCCAGCGGGTGAGCGCCAGTACGCCTTCCTTACAGGCGCGCATACCCTCGTATGCATCCAGCCCATAGCTTTCCAGCGTCGCGTCCAGCCCCTGCGCCAACATGGCGGTCAAAGCGAGTTCCGGCTTGTTGGTGAATTGGAGCTGGAGCAGCCTTTGCCACATATCTTCCTGCGTCCCGCGCAGATAGACAATGTCGGTCGGCAACACGCCGGGCTGGGAAAGGGCAAGCCGGCGGAAAGTGATGATTTCATCCACCGTTTCACGGGATTTGACCCCGTAGCCTGTGTAATTCCCCAAATACACAATCCGGTCGCCGGCCTGTAATCTTTCAAGGATGGCGTCATGCAAGGCGTACAGCCTGTCCAGCTCTCCATGAATGGCGGATACGGCCCAGACCCGGCGCGGCGCACCGAGGGAGGAAAAGCGTATATCCGTTTTATTCATGCGCACGGCGGTATCATCTCGTTTCGTAAGACATACTGGAGGCAGCAAACGCTTTGGCCCAAGACACGGGTAATTCCCGTAAGACGTGAAATAATCTTACGCAGAGTCGCGTTTTTTGGAAATGGTTAGGAACAGCTTATAGACAAGGATATGCACAGGCTTTTGTAAAAAACCGGGAAAGAGGGGGCGGATTTGATGGAAGGGGGCGGAAAAAGCCCGGAAGTTCTAATTTTCAGGCAGGGCGCCCCGCCTTGGCGGAACGGGAGGATTCAGGCGGACAGCCATGGTTCGTCAATGCCTGTTGCCGTAAATAATATAATCCAGAACCGCTATCCAGTCGGGATTGTCCGTGTTGCAAAGCCTGCCGGCCACATCCTTGGGGATTTCCACAACGATGAAGGCATGTTCGTCTTCCGGCGGAAAATCTATTTTTTCGGGCCGGGGATGGATGTATTTTTTACAGCGCAGGCGCGCCCTTGCTTCGATGAAATTGATGATGTCGGCCATGGTTTCCTCCGTTTGCCCCCTTCCAACAAAGCAGGCGCGGAATGGTTCAGGGCGAAAACCGCTCTTCTCGACCGTAAAAGAAAAAGGCGGGGGATTATTATCCGCCCGCCTTAGGAGATGTCGTTAAGAGATGTCGTTTTAAAAAGAAAGCCTATGCGGCCTTTTTCACGCCGTCCGGCGTAATGACAGGCTTCGCGCCGCTGGTGCCCATCAGCTTTTCCAGCTTGGCGGTCGCTTTTTCCTCGTCGATTTTCTCGACAGCCGCGACTTCGCGGGCGAGGCGTTCCAGCGCGGATTGATAGATCTGGCGCTCGGAATAGGATTGCTCCGCATCGTCGTTGGAGCGTTTCAGGTCGCGCAGGACTTCCGCAATCGAAACCGGATCGCCGGAATTGATCTTCATTTCATATTCCTGTGCGCGGCGCGACCACATGGTGCGGCGGATGCGGGCCTTGCCCTGCAGGGTTTTCAGCGCGTCCTTGATATGCGCGCCGGTGCAAAGGCGGCGAAGGCCGGAGGTCTTTGCCTTGAAAATAGGGATCTTCAGGCGCATACGGTCTTTTTCAAAGCTGATCGCGTACAATTTCACCTCGATGCCCGAAATTGTCTGGGTTTCGATGCCTTCGATCATGCCCACGCCATGCGCAGGATAGACCACATAATCGCCTTTGTTGAAATTGTCGTTGTCAGCTGCCGATTTCGCCATGTCTTTTCACCTTTTCTTGTTTATATTACCAGTGACCAAGTTCCCCTACGCCCGTAAAGATTTAGGGGGTGTCCTTCTTCATCCATGCCGGGAAACGATAGTCCCATGACCTTCGGGGCAATATGACCTTATCCGGCGCAGGGGATAAAACCTGTCGCTTTTACAAGGCGTATTGGCCGCAATCGTTAAACCATGGCGGTCAATATACTTAAAAAAAGGTAAATTTTCAACCTTTTTGTTTGGTAATATGTGAAATGGTGGCGCGGAGGGCGCTAAGAGCTTGTTAATGCTGCTTCAATCGCCTTCTCCGGGATTGGGGCTAAAGTCTTCTTCCAGCTTGTTTTTCTTGTCCTTGAGCGCTTCGGCGTTCGGCAGGGGGGCTTTCATGCGGGTGATGACCGGCCATTTGGCGGCATATTCGCGGTTCAGCTCTAAAAACGCCTCGGCCCGCGGATCTATGTCGGGAATGATGGCCTCGATCGGGCATTCCGGCTCGCACACGCCGCAATCAATACATTCGTCCGGATTGATGACGAGCATGTTCTCGCCCTCATAGAAACAATCTACGGGGCAGACTTCAACGCAATCAGTGTATTTACAGGCGATGCAAACATCGGTCACGACAAAGGTCATGGCATTCCTATAATCCCCGAACCCGCAGAAAACAAGGGGGCGGAGCGGGAGATTCGCTTTTTCTTAACTTTTTATCAATAAAATTTTAAGCATGGAGCCGACGAGCCGGGACATATTGATAAAACGCATTTTAAAGCGCGCCATGGAAGAGGGGCGCGAGGGGCGGGTTAGGATGGTGCATGAGCGGCTGAAAGCCGCGCGGGACGTGCCGGAGGATCATAGGCGGGTGTTGCTTGAGATCACTCTTTTCGGCAAGGCTTTACCGAAAAGCCCGTTTATTCAAAATATGACAATCCACTAACAGGCGACGGATTATAGAATGTGAAGCCGGTCCGCCTCAAGCCGCACCTGCGCGCCGATGGGGAAGGTGCGGAGCAGGGCCTTGTCATGGCCGAACGGCGCGCCTGTGAGGATGGGGATGGAAAGCCCTTGCGTGTTCTCGCGGACAATCTCCGCGAATGAAAAGCCGAACGGGACGGAGCCTGTATCCGTCATATCCGTAAAGCCGCCGAAAATGAGCGCGGACAGATTGTCCAGCATGCCGGAGCGGCGCAGGGCGCAGAGATCGCGATCCAGCTTGCTGTATTCTTCGGCGACGTCTTCGAGGAAAAGGACGGCCCCGTCCAGCGGCGGCAGGTCGCGCGGCTGCATCGCGCGGATAAGGGAGAGGTTGCCGCCCGCCAGTAATCCTGCCGCTTGTTCGTGGGGGCCGTTCAGGGATGCCGCGCCGGACAGGGAAATGGATTTTGCTGCGCCCGCCAAAAGCGCCAGCGTATCGTCAAGCTGGGGGTTTGACGGTATCCGCTTCAGGACGGGGCCGTGATAGGTGACAAGCCCCGCCCGCGCCGTGATGGCGTTCAAAAGCGCCGTACAATCGGAAAACCCCATATAGATTTTGGGGTTGGCGGCGATCAGGTCATAATCGATTCCATCGAGCAGATGCAGGGCGCGGTTGCCGCCCGTGGCAAAGATAACGGCCTTGACGGCGGGATCGCCCGCGAGTTCATGCAGGGCCGCCAGTTTTTGTTGATGTGTCCCCGCCGACTGGTGCAGGGTTTCATGACATTGAGGGTGGAGGGCGACCTTGTAGCCCCTCTCCTCAAGGGCGGCTTTTCCGGCGTCGAGTTCGGCGCGGGATATGCGGCTGGACGGGGCCATTACGCCAATCATATCGCCCTGTTGCAGGGCGGGGGGCATCGTGCAAATCATGAAAGACAGTCTATCTTTCCCCGCCTTGTTTGGAAAGTGCATGAAAGGGCGTGAAAAAAGGCGGGAGCCTTGCAGGAGCTTGCGGGGGGAGGCTCCGGCGCGCCCGGAACGGCCCGTGCGTGCTGCGGAGGTGGGCCGGAGGATTGCGCGGGATTGCGGGGGATTTGCGGAGGATTTGCGGGAGAGCTGCGGGAGATTGCGGCGGGCGGGCGGGGGTGTAGCGCGGTACGTCGCCTGAAAGACGGGGCGCGGGGTGGATTTTCCCCGTACAAGGCGGGCCGGATCCGGTTCCGGTTCGGGGGCGGGGCAAAACAATGTTCTCTTATGAAAATAAATCTGATATAAGGAAAATTATATATGGGGGAGAGTTTATATGTTCAGCTATCAAACACGGCTTTCTGTTGCGAGCGGAGCCAATCCAGACCGCGAAGCATTGCGGATTCAGTTCTCGGCGCCTTGTAAAGGGAAAATCGACCCGGACAAGGATCCCGAACAGCTTTTGATTGAGGCTTTCGTCAAAAACGATTATCCCGCCTTCAAACGGGTCATAGACATGCCGTGCGCCCAGCACGCGCTGGACAGGATGGTGCTATATGCGGCCAGTTACGGGCGCGAGGAATATGCGATGGCCTTGCTCGACCGCGGCGCCAGCGGCCAGTCCTATATGGATGGATGCCTGAATTTTTTCTGTATGAAGGGCGATATCGAAGCCGCCGGAGATTTTTACGGGAGAGGGTGCGACATCCATAATAACAGGGATCAGCCTTTGCGATCGGCCATTTATGGCATGCAGGAAAGCACGTTCCGTTTCGCTATCGATCGGGGCTGCTGCCTGAAAAACGCGCTGGATGACGATACGGTGGAAACGATGAAGGCCTTGCCGCCTGGATTTATCAGCCAGCTTCAGGCCTTTGTTTCACGGCAGGGCGCCGCCGTGCTGCCGCTCAAGCTCTTTGCGGAGTTTCCGGTACAGAAATTATAAGGAAAGGGCGCGGGAACGCGGGGGCGCGGATAAGGGCGGGATAGCGTAAGGGCCGGATAGCATAAGGGCGGGGTTACCCATAAGGTTGTGAACCGACCTCCCGTACCACAAGGACGCGAACCGGCGCCCCCGTTTCAGCCATCCGCATTTATCCTGCCGATAATTTCCTGAATCGTTTCATCGGATTTTAAATTCGGGATCTGGCATGTTCCGGCGGCATCATGCCCGCCGCCGCCATGGGCGAGGCACAGAGCGCCGACATCCGTTTTGCTCGTCCTGCTGAGGATGGATTTTCCGATGGCCAGCACGGTATTCTGTTTGTTCTTTCCCCACATGACATGCATGGAAATATTGCATTGGGGGAAGAGGGCGTAAATCATGAAACGGTTGCCCGCCCAGATCGTGTCTTCCTTACGCAGATCCAGTAAAACAAGGTTGCCGTGCATCCGCGCGCAGCGTTCGATCTGTTCCTTGAATTTATCCTGATGGGCGTAATAAATATCCACGCGCTCTTTCACGTCCGGCATGGCGAGAATGGAATCGATCGATTGCGTTTCCTGCACCGCGTCTATCAGCTTCATCATTAGTTGGTAGTTGGAAATATTAAAATCACGGAAACGGCCAAGGCCGGTGCGCGCATCCATGATGAAGCTGAGCAGATCCCAGCCTTTCGCGCCCAGAATGTCGTCTTTTGAAAAGGCCGCGGAATCCGCCTTGTCCACGGCGTCCATCATCTCTGTCGAAATGGTGGGGAAGGCTTCCCTGCCGCCGAAATAATCATAGACGACGCGGGCGGCGGAGGGCGCGTCCGGCGTAATGACGTGATTTTTCGGCGTGTTTTTGATGCGCGCCGTTTCGCTGGCGTGGTGGTCGAACGCCATATAGACGCCGGGGACGTAAGGCAGGTTGGTCGTGATAACGTCGCCATCGACATCGACAAGCCCGTCTTGCATGTCCTTGGGATGGGCGAAGGAAATATCGTCGATGATGCCGAGTTCTTTCAGCAGGACGGCACAGACAAGCCCGTCCATGTCGGAGCGCGTAATAAGTTTGTAGCGCTTTGCGGGATTGGGTTTCAGGTTGGGCGCGCCCATCTCTTCGCTCTCCTTGCAACAAGCTTTTTGACTGTTTGAATAAAGCGGATTCAGCTACACAGGAAAGAATACTGAGAAAAGGATAATACGCGGTTAAGGAAAGGGGAAGCCCTAAAGAAAGCGGCCCGCAACGGGGCCGCTTCGTTTGTGCCTGCTTTCGTGTGCCTGCCTTCGTTCGTCCCTGCGGGGAAGGCTTATGCCTCGACGGCCTCGGCTTCCTTCTTTTTCTTTTTGGAACCGCCGCCTTCGGCGCCGAGTACATAGACGGGGGGCTTTCCGTCATCGACGCTTTCCTTGGAAACGATGACT
Organism: Micavibrio sp.; assembly: GCA_041655955.1. Taxonomy (GTDB): domain Bacteria; phylum Pseudomonadota; class Alphaproteobacteria; order Micavibrionales; family Micavibrionaceae; genus Micavibrio_A. The sequence continues at coordinate 623,993 of JBBAEN010000001.1, read as the reverse complement.
TTTTCGACGCCTTCCTTGTCGGGCAGCTCGTACATCGTGTCCATCAGCATGTTTTCCATGATGGAGCGCAGGCCGCGCGCGCCGGTTTTACGCTCGATGGCTTTCTTCGCAATTGCGGAAAGGGCATCGTCGGAAAATTCGAGCTTTGTGCCTTCCATTTCAAAGAGCCGCTGATATTGCTTTACAAGCGCGTTTTTCGGTTCGGTCAGGATGGAGATCAGCGCCGCTTCGTCGAGATCCTCAAGCGTCGCGAAGACGGGGAGGCGGCCGACAAATTCAGGGATAAGGCCGAATTTCAAGAGATCTTCCGGCTCCAGATTGCGCAGCAGTTCGCCCGTTTTCTTGTCGTCCAGCGATTTGACGTCCGCGCCGAAACCGATCGTCGTGCCGCGCCCTTTATTGGCGAGGATTTTTTCAATCCCCGCGAACGCGCCGCCGCAGATGAAGAGGATGTTGGACGTATCCACCTGTAAAAATTCCTGCTGCGGATGTTTGCGCCCGCCTTGCGGGGGGACGCTTGCGACCGTGCCTTCCATCAGTTTCAAAAGCGCCTGCTGCACGCCTTCGCCCGACACGTCGCGGGTGATGGACGGATTGTCGCCCTTGCGGGAGATTTTGTCGATCTCGTCAATATAGACGATGCCGCGCTGCGCCCGCTCGACGTTATAATCGGACGCCTGAAGCAGTTTCAAAACGATGTTTTCGACATCCTCGCCGACATAGCCCGCTTCGGTCAGGGTCGTGGCGTCCGCCATGGTGAAGGGGACGTCGATGATTTTCGCGAGCGTCTGGGCCAGAAGCGTTTTACCGCAGCCTGTCGGGCCGACGAGAAGAATGTTGGATTTCGCAAGCTCGATATCGGAGCCGGAACCATGCCCGCCATTTTCAAGGCGCTTATAGTGGTTGTGGACGGCGACGGAGAGGACGCGTTTCGCGCGGTCTTGCCCAATGACATAATCGTCGAGAACGGTGCGGATTTCGGATGGCGTCGGAACGCCTTCGCCGGAGCGGACGAGGGAGGATTTATCCTCTTCACGGATAATATCCATGCAAAGCTCGACGCATTCATTGCAGATAAACACGTTCGGGCCGGCGATAAGTTTCCTGACCTCATGCTGGCTTTTACCGCAGAAGGAGCAATACAGTGTGTTCTTGCTGTCTGTTTTTTCCGTTTTGCTCATATTGTCCGCCCGCCTGTTCCTTTTTCGTGGGAAGGAATTGAATCATAATGTTTAAACTAGCCGCCGGATGCTCCTCCTGCAAGGGGCTTTCCGACAAAATGACTCTTTCCATTCCTCTTCGTTATACGTATATCAAAGCACCGGGAACATTAAAATTTTGTGAATTCCATAAGATGACGATTACACCGCTTGCAGAACTGACGGAAAATTTTTCTCTCTTTGACGATTGGGAGGGGCGCTACCAGTATCTTATCGAGCTGGGGGATTCCGTGCCGCCGATGGAGGACGCGCTGAAGACGGACGCGACCGAGGTGAAGGGCTGCGTTTCAAAAGTCTGGCTGCATTATACGCGCGACGATGCGGGGCGGTTTCATTTCCACGCCGACAGCGACGGCAGGATTACAAAGGGGCTGGTCTATATCGTCCTTGCCGCCTATGAGGGGAAAACGGCGCGGGACATCGCCGCCGTGAATATCGAAGAGGCTTTCGCGCAAATCGGCCTGTCCGAAAATCTGTCCCCGAACCGCCGCAACGGATTTTTCGCGATGGTGGAAAGAATCAAGGGGCTGGCGGCGGGCTGAAGCTCTGCCTGATAGCGCCGTTCCGGCGGCGGTTCATGATAAAGGGAGCGAAGGGAACGGCGCGGGCTTATTGGTTACTGGTTGCCAAGTTTCGGGATGATCGCTTTCGCGGGGCGCGGGATTTGTTTCCCGCCTTTATGTTTCAGGCTTTGGAGAATGTCGCGGAAGGATTTATCGGCCACATCGTGCGCCCCGCCGATCAGCTCCGCCTGAACCGTAAAGATCGAATTGGGCCCGACCCAGATCTGGGCCGAATAAATCTTGTCCTGCCGGCCCGTTTTGCCGACGCCGGTAATCGCCGCACTCTTCGTGCCGTTTTCCATTTTTTCAAAACGGATATCGTGGGTGCTGAGTCTCCTATTATCGATCATGCCCGCAAGCGCCGCCTTCATCACAGGCTCGCTATATTGCTTCGCGGCTTCGGGTGTCAGGGGGGTGCAGGTTATGGAGATATCCACGGTGGTGCGCAGATCGTAAACCATCGTATAGCTTTGCACGTCATAGCATTGCGCGCCGGGAACGCATTTTTGCGCGGCGGCGGGCGCTTCGGGGAAGGTGATTTCAAAATCGCAAAAATCAGGCGCGAAGCGGCCCGCATTTTCGGCGGGGGTGGTGGGGGCTATTTCTTCCGGCTTTTTTTCCTCTGCCTGCGATGGCGACGCAAGGGTTAGAAGAACCGTCAGGATGGGCAGGAAATGGCGCATGGTGGAAGCCTCGTTGTTCTTAATAGTTTTATAGCTTGACGTATCCGATCCAACCAGCCTAATTTCGTTTCCATAAGTTAATGTGTAGGAGAGTTATTATGAATTTATCCAATCTCGTTTCCAATCTGCGAGGTATTTTTAAGGGAAGCAGCATAGAAGGCAGCAACCGGCGAAATGGCATTCGCGTTGAGGCCCCCGTGCTTGAAATCAATGTAAAAGGTTTTGAAGCGACGCTTGAGAAGAAAGATGGCGTCCTTCTTCATTATAAAGCCGAAAACGAAGGCAGTGAAAAGAAACCGGCGAGCATAGGATCTTACTATGAAGTGACTGTTCGTTCGACTGGCGAAAATCCCGATTATCCGGAAAGTGAAAAGCCGGTCAAAATGAAGCTGACGAAATCGCTGGATCGAGGAATGGGCTTTTCCGGCAATACAAGTTTTGTTTCATCCGATATAGCGATTACAAAAATCGTTGTCGAAGAGAAATATTCATCGGGCGATCCTGTAAAAGAAGGCATCATGGGGGCGTATCCAAGCATCCCATACCCGCCGCATCATACGGCCCATGTAAGTGTTTACGGGGTCGGCAGCGATAATAAAGAGTACAAGGTTTTGGGCGCCGGGCTTATGACGCGCAAATCGGATATGGAGAAGCCCGAATGGGAACGGGCGAAAAATTCTCCGACCATCAATTACCTTTAATACAGGTCTTTATTGACCAGCTTTGCGGATCGGCGGGGACTTGTTCTCCGCCGATCATGTCTTTGACCTGATGCCCGTCCTTGAACGGGAACCACACGAACGGGATGTTTTTCTTGCTGGCATATTTCAGTTGATCCGGAATTTTCCTGGCCGCGTGATACAGCTCCACATTATAGCCGCGCTCCCGCAAAGTCCGGGCCGTGGCGGCGGCGTGGCCGCGCTCTTCCTCGCTTGGCAGAACCATCATGATATGCGCCGGCGATTTCGGGCCGATACCGAGCAGGTCGGGCCGCGTCTGGCGGATAACGTCGAAGAGGCGCGAAAAGCCGATGGAGATTCCAACGCCTGGCAGATGCTTGTTGATATAGCTCCCCGCCAGATCGTCATACCGCCCGCCGGAGCAAACCGACCCTGTAAATTCCGGCACGTCGAGCAATTGCGTTTCATAAACCGTGCCGGTGTAGTAATCGAGGCCGCGGACGATGGTCAGGTCGCCCATCACGGCGTGATCCGGAAGGTGCGCAAGATTGTCGAGGACGAAGGCGAGTTCCTCGATGCCCTCTTTCATCGTTGCATTGGCCGGAATAATGGCGCGGATGTCTTCCGCTTTGCCTTTGATGGAAACGAGATTGAGAACATGATCGATTTGTTCGATGGAGAGTTTTGCATCGCCGGCCAGAAGTTCGATCACCGCCTCCCTGCCGATTTTTTCAAATTTATCGACGGCGCGGGTGACAGGGACGAAGTCGTCAAGGCCCCAGCTTTCGAGAAGCCCCATCAAGATTTTACGGTTGTTAATCCGCAGCTGCACTTTGCCGATGTTGAGTCCTTCCAGCACCTCGTACATCACCGAAGCCACTTCGGCGTCGAAGGAGAGGGGGAGGGAGTCGACATTGATGATGTCGATGTCGCATTGATAAAATTCGCGCATGCGGCCCATTTGCGGGCGTTCGCCGCGCCAGACGCGCTGCATCTGATAGCGTTTGAAGGGGAATACCAGATCGTTAAAGCGCATGGCGACATAGCGGGCCATCGGAACGGTCTGGTCGAAATGGAGCGCGAGGCGCGCTTCCTTTGTGTCGTCTTCGTCCTTGTGCAGCCGTTCGATGACGTAGATTTCCTTGTCCACCTCGCCCTTGGCGGTGAGGACGTCGAGTTCTTCCACGCTCGGCGTTTCGATGTTGCAAAAGCCGTAAGATTCAAACACGCGGCGGATATGGTCGAACCATCTTTGTTCGGCGATGCGCTCTTCGGGCAGCCATTCGGGGAATCCGGCGACGGGTTTGGGTTTGTATATTTTGCGTTGTTCTTTGCTCATGCTCTTTTTCTATAGGGTTTTGTGTCTAATTGGAAGAGGCCCTCCAGCCTGTTTATCAGGGCCGGGGCCAGCTCGTCCGCGTCCGTTATCGTCATGGCGCGGGAATAATAGCGGGTGACGTCGTGGCCGATGCCGATGGCGCCGAGTTCCACCTGTTTCCCCCCCTCGATCCATTTGATGACCGTATGCAGGTCTTTTTCGAGGATATTGGCGGGGTTGACCGATAAGGTGGAATCATCGACCGGTGCGCCGTCCGAAATCACCATCAGGATCTTGCGCTGTTCGGGCCGCCGCGCGAGGCGGTTATGCGCCCAGACGAGCCCCTCACCGTCGATATTTTCTTTCAATATGCCTTCCTTCAGCATCAGGCCGAAATTGCGGTGGGCGCGGCGCAGGGGGGCGTCGGCGTTTTTATAAACGATGTGGCGCAGGTCGTTGAGCCTGCCGGGATGTTGCGGGCGGCCATTTTCGATCCACAGATCGCGGCTCTTCCCGCCTTTCCACGCGCGGGTGGTGAAGCCGAGAATTTCGACCTTCACGCCGCACCGTTCCAGCGTGCGGGCGAGGATGTCCGTACACATGGCGGCGATCGCGATGGGCCGCCCGCGCATCGATCCGGAATTGTCGATGAGGAGCGTCACCACCGTATCGCGGAAATCGGTTTGCTTTTCGCGTTTGAAGGTGAGGGCGATGGTCGGGTTGGCGATAAGCCGCGAAAGTTTCGCAGGGTCGATATAGCCTTCTTCCTGATCGAAGAGCCATGAGCGCTGTTGCTGTGCCATCAGCTTTCTTTGCAGGCGGTTGGCGAGTTTCGCGGCGATGCCCTGATAGGGCTGCATCTGTTGATCCAAAAGGCGGCGCAGGCGGGAAAGCTCGCCGGGGTCGGCGAGGTCTTCGGCATTCACGATCTCGTCAAATTGCGCCGTATAGATGACGTAGCCGCCGCCGTGCGGATCCGGCTCCGCGTCATTGCGGCGCAGCGGCATTTCGGCGGGGGTGTCGCCGTCCGTCGGTTCGCCCATCGTGCGGTCGTCGTCATCGTCGCCGATCTCCGTTTCGTCCGGCATTTGGGAAATGTCGGAATCATCGGCCAGATCCTGTTTCTGGCTGGTATCGTCTGACGGGTTTTCGTCTTTTTCAGGGGAATCCTGCCGCGCGTCCTGCTGCTGTTCGCCTTGTTCGTCCTGCGCGTCATTTTCTCCGCCGTAATCGTCCTGCCGGTCATCGCCGCCGGGGGCGAGCAGGGACAGGAAATCGCGCGACGCTTTGGCGAATGATTTTTGATCGTGCAGCGTTTTTTCAAGTGTTTCAAACCCGCCTTTGGCAGCGATTTTGTCCTTTATCCACGGCTCCCATTGCGCCATCAGGGCGGTGGCATTTTCGGGCGGCTTTTCCCCGCTAAAGGCAAAGCGGGCGAGGGCGTGGAGCGCGTCGGCCATATGGGCATCGGCGCGGGTCTTTACCGCGTCATAGCCGAGGCGGCGGAATTTATCTTCGAGCGTCCTGCCCAGATTTTGCGCAACGCCTTTCATCTCCCGCATGCCGACGGATTCATAGCGGGCGGTTTCGAGCGCCTCGAAAAGCGCGGCGGCATTTATATCCTTCGGCGCGTTTTTATTATGCAGGGCGCGGTCATGGTGTTTGAGGCGCAGCCCTTTCGCATCCGCCGTCCCGCGCATCAGCGCCGCCGCCTTTTCGTCCATCACGGCGGGCGGCAGGGGCAGGCGCGTGTTTTCCTCGTCCGGCGCGGTCGGGTGTTCCGGCGTTTCGGAAGCCGTGAACGTCACGCCCATATGTTTTTTTTCGGCGATAGCGCGCAGCGCCGCCGCCGTGGCGTTCTTGAAATTTTCGGCTGTGTCGTTCTTTTTATCCATTTATATCCTGCCCGCACAGGCGGGGCAGCCGGCTTTCAATCTTTCAATCCTGTTCGCCCGGCATGCCGTATCAATCGTTCCGGCCGGGCTTTATCATGGGCATGGGAAAGTCGGGGAGAGATTTACTTCCCCCTGGCGGCTTTCTTTTCGGCCTTTGCCTGTTTCTTTTCTTTTGGCGTTTTGGTCGGCTGTTTCTTCGCTTCTTTTTTCGCGTCTTTTGATTTGGCCATTTTCTGTTCCTTTTTTAACTATGGTTATTTCTTGTCTTTAAGCAACTCGACGCCGAAGCAGCGCTGGTAATATTCGTTCAGCGCCGGCCATTCCATTTCGTCGCATTTATTCATAAAGGCGAAGCGGAAGGAAAGTTCGCGGTCGCCAAAGATGGTGTAGTTTTCGAGCCAGCTCAAAACCGTGCGCGGTGACATAACGGTGGACAGGTCGCCATTGATGAAACCAGCGCGGGTGAGGTCTGCCATGCGTACCATGGCGGCAACCGTTTCCTTGCCTGCTTCCGTGTTCATTTGCGGCACCTTGCGGAGCATGATTTCGGTTTCGATAGCGTGTTCCAGATAGTTGAGCTGGGCCACGATGTTCCACCTGTCCATCTGCGCCTGGTTGATTTGCTGTGTGCCGTGATAAAGCCCCGTCGTATCGCCGAGCCCCACCGTGTTCGCCGTCGCGAAGAGGCGGAAAGCGGGATGGGGCCTTATGACCTTGTTCTGGTCGAGCAGTGTCAGCCGTCCGTCGGATTCCAGAACGCGCTGGATCACGAACATCACATCGGGGCGGCCCGCGTCATATTCGTCGAAGACGAGCGCGACGGGATTTTGGATGGCCCACGGGAGCAGCCCTTCCATATATTCCGTGATCTGTTTGCCGTCTTTCAGGACGATCATGTCCTTGCCGAGCAGGTCGATGCGGCTGACATGGCTGTCGAGGTTGATGCGCACGCAAGGCCAGTTGAGCCGCGCCGCGACCTGTTCGATATGGGTCGATTTTCCGGTGCCGTGATAGCCCTGCACCATCACGCGGCGGTTATGGGCGAAGCCCGCGAGGATCGCCATCGTCGTTTGCGGATCGAAATGATAGGTCGGATCGATCTCCGGCACGTTTTGCGCGGCTTCCTTAAAGCCCGGAACCTGCCAGTCAATATCAATGCCGAACGTCTTGCGCACATCATATGCCGTATCGGGGAGGTTCATCGTCACGCCGTCCTTGCCGGCCGGTTGGAGGGGTTCGAAAGGGGCGGGAGCCGCCGCTTTTTCTTTTTGCCGTGTTTCAGCCATTGGGTAATCCATTCATATTTCCCAGAGGGGAGGGAGAAGCGGGGTTTCAACGATCGAGCTTTTCAAATTTTGCGTAAGAAAGCTTCAGGATTGTATAAGCCATGTTGATGGTTTTGAGAAGATCTTCGGCCTTTTTATCACCCTTGTTAAGGTCGGGATGATATTGTTTCGCCAGCGTTTTATAACGGGTCTTGATGGCGTCCAGCGTGATCGGCGCCTCCAGCCCCATGATCGCGAGCGCCTCGCCTTCGGGGGTCTGGGCGGAGATGGCGCTGCGGCGCTGTTCTGCCTGCGGTGGCTCTTCTTCCGTAAAATGATAGGTTTTCCACGCGGCGCGCTTGATGGCCTCGGCGGCGGCCCCGTCCACGTCGTAACGCCATGTCGGGCGGTCGCCGTAAAGGCTTTTCAGGATTTGCGCTTCGACTTCGTCGGCATTCATGCCGGAAAAGAAATCCCACGCCGCGTTATAGTCCTTCACATGGTCGAAGCAGAACCAGTAATGATCTGAAAGCGAACGATCTTTTGGCGCCCTGTGGTCGCCATGCCCGCGGCAGCCCGGCATGTCGCAGGCGCGCGTGCGGGGCTTGCGGGTGTTTTCCGCAAATTCGGGGGAGTTGGGTTTGAGCTGTATTCTAGGCATAATCTTTCCATTATGCGGTTTTGCGCCTTTTCATACAAGCTTTTGACATGCGCGGCTTTGCATGCTTTAACCAATTTATTATGACCCTGATTATGGAAGAAATTATCCGTCAAAAGCTGGAGCAAGGGCTGAAACCCGTTGCGCTGGACGTGATCAATGAAAGCCACCTCCATGCCGGCCATGCCGGCGATAATGGAACGGGGGAGAGTCATTTTCGCGTTATGATTGTATCGCCCCTGTTTGACACTATGGGGCGGGTCGAGCGGCAGCGCGCTGTTTATGCCTTGCTAGAGGAAGAGTTAAAGCAATCCGTCCATGCTCTTTCCATCACGGCGCTGGGCGCTTTGGAATACGATAGGGTGCATTGACACATCCATGAGTTGTAATTTGTAATGTTCCGGGTAATATTGCTTTCGTTGAATCGCAACGCTAAAGGGGAAAGATATGTCCTGTCATTTGCAAAACGAAAAAATTATCCAGACTGGAAGTACGCTTGTATCACGCAATATTACCGTGAATGCCCATCGCACATCCGTCCGGCTTGAGCCGGAAATGTGGCGGGCGCTGAAGGAAATAGCGGTTCGTGAAAATTGCACTATTCATGAGTTATGTTCTTTGATTTCTTTCCGTAAGAACAAACGGACATCCCTGACAGCCGCTATCCGCGTTTTCCTGATGCTTTATTTCAGGGCGGCGACGACCGAGGACGGGCATAGAAGCGCGGGCCACGGGTCGTTTGATTCCATGAAGCGGCGGGCCGGATGGCATGAGCGGGCAAATGGCGGTGCGGGCGCGCCTTCATCGCCGCAGGCAGGAAAGCAAATTCCGGTTTTTCTGAACGGGACTTCTGCCGCTGCCTGAGCCAAACGTGCGGGGCAGAATCGGGAAATAGCGGCTTTTATACAAAACGCCGCTATTTTTACGCAATATTCCAGAGCGCGCATAAATCACCGGTGAATAATCTTGTTTGCCCGTTCATGATATCCGGCGTTTAGGCGTCCGGCGCGGCGGTGTTCGCGGGCTGTTCATAGCTGTGTTCATGGTGATATTTGCGGCCATGTTCATGGCGATGTCCTTGGCAATATCCGCGGCAAAATTTCCGGTATGGGTAAAGGCAATTCCGTGTGTGCGCAAACCGTCCCCGGCGGTGAAGCGGCTGCCTGGCAATATGGCGGCATATGGGCAGCATATGGGTGGCATATGGGGCGGCGGACTCCCCGGCCTCGGCGGCATGCCGCCGGTGGGGGTATTCCCTGCGGCTCTTTTTGATGTTCCTTTTGACGCTCCTTCTGATGCCCCCTTTTTATGGCGCATATTTTATAGCACGCGCTTTATGACGCGCGCTGTTCGGCGGCAATATGGCCGCGCCGGCAAGGGCGGAGGGAATCTAGGGGCGGCGCGCGGGGTTTGTGTCCATGGCCGCCCTGAGCGTCGCCATATCGAATTCGCTGAATTTTTTCGGCGGGTTTCTTTCCATGGTGGAAAGGCCGGACTGGCTGTATCTTCCGCCGCCCGTGGCTTTTGTAAAGTGGGCGAGCAGGATGCGCCCGTTTCTTTTCCATCCGTCGAATGATTTAAAATAGGACGGGCCGTTATCAAGCGCCATCCGCACCAGATGGAGATCCGGCTTTGTCATGGCGGCGGACGGTTTTTCCTGCATCCGGCGGAGGGCTGCGAGGTTATAATGAACCTGTTCGCCGTCTTGCTTTGTGAACCGCGCGAGGATCATTTTGCGAGGATGAACGTCATCCGTATCAACGCCGACCCAGCCGTCATAGGATTTAAAATTCATCATAGCATACTCTTTCTTGTTGTTCCGTCTTTATAAGACAATGCCCCGCATGGCGGCGGGGCAGGGTGTTCGTTTTTTAGCGGCCCATGGCAAGGAATTTTTTGGCGCGGGCCTTTTTAATCGCGTCCGGCTCCCACGGCGACAGGTCTTTCAGCGCGCTTTTGATTTGCAGCGCGACGCTGGCGATCATTTCTTCCTTGTGGCGGTGCGCGCCGCCGAGCGGTTCCTTGATAATGCCGTCAATCAGCTTGTTTTCCAGCATGTCCTCGGCGGTGAGTTTCAGGGCCGCCGCTGCTTCGGGCGCGTTGGCGGCGGAGCGCCAGAGAATCGAGGCGCAGCCTTCGGGCGAAATCACCGAATAGATAGAATGCTCCAGCATGTAAACGCGATCCGCCGTCGCGATCGCGATAGCGCCGCCGGAGCCGCCTTCGCCGATAATGACAGAGATGATCGGCACCTTGACGTTCAGGCAGACTTCGATGGAGCGGGCGATGGCCTGTGCCTGTCCGCGCTCTTCCGCGCCGCGGCCCGGATAGGCGCCCGCCGTATCGACAAGGGTGATGATGGGGATCTGGAAGCGATCGGCCATTTCCATCAGGCGCTGGGCCTTGCGGTAGCCTTCGGGGCGGGCCATGCCGAAATTGTGCTTCAGGCGCGTTTCCGTGTCGTGGCCGCGCTCATGCCCCATAATGACGACGCTCTGGCCGTTGAAGCGGCCAAGCCCGCCGAGCAGCGCGTTGTCTTCGGCGAAATTGCGATCGCCCGCGAGCGGTGTAAAGTCCGTTATCATGCCGCTGACATAATCGAGGAAGTGCGGGCGGTGGCCGTGGCGCGCGACCTGAACCTTTTGCGCAGGCGTCAGCTTGCTGTAGGTCGTGGCGAGAAGCTTTCCGGCTTTCGTCTGCATCCGTCCGATTTCGTCGGCGATGGAGATGGAAGCGTCGCTGCCCATATTGCGCAGTTCGGCAATCTTGGCTTCGAGTTCAAGGACGGGTTTTTCAAATTCGAGCTGGTTCATGATGTTCTTTGAATATGTTCAAGCGCGTAGCAATAGCAAATCATCAAAGCAGGTGCAACAAAGCCCTGCTTTTTGCCATATTGTCAGGATTGGTGATAGGTGGGCAAGGGGAAGGCGCCGGTTGCGGGATCGCTTCCTGTTTGCCTTGCGGGATTCCGTCCGGAAATTTCCTGATAGAAACCGGAAGCGAGGGAGATCTGTTTTCCATCTTTGCCGATGGAGAAGAAGCCGGTATTTTTACCGGCTACCATGCCTCTCTCGCGCCTGTTCCCGCACATTTACTGGTTGCCCGTTTTCTTCGCCATCGGGTGTTTTTCATCGACGGTCTTTTTCAGGCCGCCGCCGACGATATGCGTGTAGATCTGGGTCGTCGCGATGTCGGCATGGCCGAGCATTTTCTGGACGGAGCGCAGATCGGCGCCACGGGACAGGAGATGCGTCGCGAAAGCGTGGCGCAGAATGTGCGGCGATACGCGCTCTTCATCCAGATCCGCCGCACGGGCGAGGTCTTTCAAAAGCTGGGCGAAACGCTGGCGCGTCAGGTGGCCGGATTCCGACGTGCGGGACGGGAACATCCATTGTTCCTGCACGCTGCGGTTTTCGGAGCCGATAAATTGCGGACGGATAGCAAGATAGTCCTGAATGGCTTTTTGCGCCGGTTCGGACAGCGGCACCATGCGCTCGCGGCCTCCCTTGCCTTCGATCATCAGGAACTGCGTGTCTTCGCCGACGGCGGAAAGAGGCAGGCCGACAAGCTCGGATACGCGCAGGCCCGTCGCATACAGCATTTCCAGCAGGCAGACGAGGCGGACGGAATCCGCGCCGCCTTGCGAAGCCGCGGTTTTAATCAGGATGGAAACTTCGCTTTCCGAAAGGGTCTTCGGCAGGGTGCGGCCTTGTTTCGGGCTTTCGATCGTGGAGGTCGGATCGTCCTTGCGGATATTTTCGGATACGAGGTAGCGGTAGAACTGGCGCAGGGCGGAGAGGCGGCGTGCAACGGTGCGCACGGCGATTTGCGACGTGTTCTTGCCTTTGACGTGTTTCTTTGCGGACAGATGTTCCAGATAGGCCTTGATGTCGCCCGTCGTCGCCACATCGACATCGGTGCTGCGTTCGGATTTGAGGTAGAGGGAGACATCGGCGAGATCGCGCCAATAGGCGTGGCGCGTGTTCATCGCCGCGCCGCGCTCCGCGGTCAGCATATCAAGAAACGCATCGATCGATCCGTGTAGATCGGGCTTGGGTAATTTCGGACGACCTGGACGTGCCATAATTCTTCTCTCCTAAAAATCTATCAATATTTGCTCAGAACGCTGGCGATGGCTTCCGCGCCTATCAGCTTTGCGTCCTCAATCAGTCCTACATTTAACATACTGCCGAGCGCCTTGCGGACAGAACCGGAATACATATTATCCGGACTGGCGGCAAGAGTGTTCAATACAGCCAAAACGGTTATCCCTAATTGTTTTTGTTCGGGGGCCGTTTCCAACATCACATTCAGAACAGTGGAAGGCATTACATAATTGCCTTCTAATGTCAATATGGAATGTTTGTCATAAATTCCGTCCAGATTATTAAGAATTCCTGCGTTTTTGTCAAGAGTTTCAATAATTGCAATGATTTGGTCGGAATCCGCCGGCTTGAGGGCGGCAAGGGCCTTTTTGAGATTTTCTGAAGTTACAGGCTCTGCGCGGGTCGGGGTGAGGGAGGCGAAGCTTTGCAAGTATATGTAAAACAATGGTTTTTCTGCGGCCTTTTGTTGCGCCGCTTTCAACCAGAAGGGCGGCAGGGGGCGGGCCGAGGCCAGAAACGCGCCGAGCGCCTTTGTGAGTGTTTCTGTGGATAAGTCCGGGGGCGCCGCCTCCGCCAGCATATCAATGTAGGGTGCGAGATCCGCCGGATGGCTGATTCTATGCAGTGATTCTTGCAAAAGCGGCCATTGCGCCTCCTTATCCTTACCCATATCGCGGGCCTTGCGCCATGCGGGGTCGCTTGCAATCGCCGGAATATGCCACGCCATGCCGCGCGATTCGGCCTCGGCCCTGAGGAGGGCGCGGGCGGATTCGGGGAGCTTCCCGTCCATCAGATACAGGCCGATAAGGGCGGACGGGGTCGTTTTCAAAAGCGCCGGGGTCAGGCCGTCATAGCTTATCCTGCCATTGGCGAGGAGGAGCGCGCGTTCCAGATCGCCCATACGCTCTAATGTCCCGGGCGCGGCGGCGGAAACGTTATAGGATGCGTCGTGGTAGAGCGCTTGCAGGACGGGGCTTTGCGGGAATTGCGGCGCTTCGCCCGTTCCCAGAACCTCGTTGCAGGCGCCGTCCAGCATTTTGAAAAACGCGTCCGACGGATAGCGGCGGGCAATGGCTTTTTCTTCGAGGCAGGCGGTCGCCAGATCGTTTTTCATGACCAGCAGCAACATGCCGAGCTGGGCGATGGAAACATCATACGGATCTTCGGATCTTTGCGTGTAGAGATCCCACGCATTATCATAAAGCCCCATGGCCATGAGCTTCCGGATGCGCTGGATCAGCAGGTCGTTGCCGCGCAAGGGGCCGATATCGTTGGTGATAAGCGAGGCGTCGGCCTCGGTGAGCAGCAGGCGGCGCTGGAGATTCAGGACAGAGCGCATGGGCTGTATGTCCGGCAGTTTTGCGATGAGGAATTCGATAGAGCTGCGCTTTTGCCCGCGCCAGAGCGTGCGTTCGAGCGCGCCGCTCTTGATTCCCGAAAGCGTTCCGGCGGATTCGGCGCGGTTCCAGTCAACGGGTGGGCGTTCGTCCGCGCCGCCTATTGGGCCTGCGTCCCCTTGCGCGAAGGCGGGCAGGGAGAGCGTGATGGCGAGGGCCGAAAGGCAGAGCAACAGTTTTTTGATCATGAAAAAAGAGTCCGGTTGGGTTTTGTCCCGATAGGGAATGGTTGCCCGCCTTGTGACGGATTTTACTGGCCGAGCGGTACGTCAACGGTGATTTCCTGCTGGTGGACGGGCATGTCCGTCATGGCCAGCCAGGCAAAGCCCGCGCCGAGGATGAAGAGAATGGCGAGCAGGAAGAAGGGAAGGATTCCGAGTTTTGACATGGGGCGCGTCTTTCCTTATGCGGTTTGCGTGGGGGGTGAATCTTCAAGGAGAGTAAAAGAGGGAAGATCTGATTGCAATTGAACAATCAAAGATATTCATGGCATAAACGAGGCATGAATGGCCCCGTTTCCGATATTTCCCCGCCTGTTTTAAAGCTTTCGCGCCCCGTGACCCTGACGGGGCTGATGGGGGCGGGGAAGACATGCCTTGGGGAAAAACTGGCAGAGCGGCTCGGCCTGCCGTTCGTCGATGCCGATCGGGTGATCGAGGCGGAGGCCGGACAAAGCATTCAGACGCTTTTCCAAACGCAGGGAGAGGCCGCGTTCCGCGATCTGGAAGAGCGCGTCATCGCGCGGCTTTTATCCGCGGAGCGGCGCGTCATCTCCCTTGGCGGCGGCGCGGTGATGCGGCCCGCCACGGAAAAGATCGTGCGGGAGAAGTCCGTTTCCATCTGGCTCGATGCGCCCGTCGAAGATCTGGCGGCGCGGCTTGCGGCCTGCGGCGACCGGCCTTTATTGAAGGGCGGCGATCCGCGCGCCGTCCTTTCGGCGCTTTTGGAAGAGCGCCGCGCGACCTATGCCCGCGCCGCCATCCATATCAATAGCGGCGGCAACGCGCCGGAGCGCGTGATGGACGATATGGTTGCGGCGCTTCGCGCCTATGGAAACGTACAGGCGGGCGGATAAAAAGATGAGCGGCAAGAATATATCAATCAATGTCACCCTGTCCGGCGGCGCGGATCGTTCCTACGCCGTCCATATCGGGAGCGGGCTGTTGGAACGGGCGCGGGATTTTCTTTCCGGCGGCGGGGCGGGGCGGAAGATTTTCGTCCTCTATGACCGCGCCGTTCAGGCCCATGCGGATAAAATCCTGAAAGCCTTTCCGGACGCTCGCGCCTATGCGGTAGAGGGCGGGGAGAAGACGAAATCCTTTGCCGCCTATGAAGAGGTTTCGGGCTGGCTTTTGGCAAACCATGTCGATCGTTCTTCTTTATTGTTCGTCGTCGGTGGCGGGGTCGCGGGCGATCTGGGCGGCTATGTCGCCGCGACGATCTTGCGCGGGATCGATTTCGTTCAGGTGCCGACGACATTGCTGGCGCAGGTGGATTCGTCGGTCGGCGGCAAGACGGGCATCAATACGCCCCACGGCAAAAACCTTGTCGGCGCGTTTTACCAGCCGGTTGCCGTTCTGTGCGATACGGATACGCTGAAAACCCTGCCTGAACGCGAACTGAAAGCCGGCTATGCGGAAATTGTGAAATACGGGATTCTGGGCAGTAACGATTTTTATGACTGGCTGGAAGAGCATGGAGGGGCGGTTCTGGCGCTGGACGATGCCGCGCTGGCGCATGCGGTTGAAACATCCTGTAGCATGAAGGCGGCAATCGTCGCGGGCGACGAGCGCGAGCGCGCGGGCGGGGCGCGGGCGCTCCTCAATCTCGGTCACACATTCGCGCATGCGCTGGAGGCCGCCGCGGGGTATGATGGCCGCTTGCTGCATGGCGAGGCGGTTTCGATAGGGCTTGTCCTTGCGCTGCGCCTGTCCGCACAGGCGGGTTTTTGTTCCGCAGAAGAGGCGCTGCGCGTCGAAACACATCTGAAGAAATGCGGCCTGAAAACGGAAATCGCGGATATAACGCCCGCGCTACCGCACAGCGCGGATGAGATTATCGCGCTTATGGCGGGGGATAAAAAGGCGCGGGACGGGGCCATCGGCTTTATCCTTGCGCGATCGATCGGCGAGGTGTTCCAGTCCTATGACGTCGATATGGAGCTTGTCCGGCTTGTTGTGCTGGAATCAACGGGCCGCATCAAGGCCTGAACTTTTTAACCCTGTGCGAGGTTGGCGATACTATGAGAAAACTTCTTTTTATCATTCCGCTTGTGGTCTTCTCCCTTCCGGTGCAGGCACAGGCGCAGGAGGCGAATGCGGACGGGCTTATCGAGCTTCCGGGCAATGCCTATGTCCGGCCCGGCAACAATCACGATAATATCTATATCTACCGCAAATACGGCTTGCGGGATTACGCGCATGGCGTCCTCGAAGGGCGCGGTTTGGGGCCGCACGACAATGCCGCCTCCCGCCGCTTTCCGTCCGAGGATTTTTCGGAGATATGCGGCAACGTCACCCGCGCCGCCGAACGCCGCCGCTGCCGCAGCGACGTGCTTGACCTGAACAAGGACAGGCAAAAGCTCTATGATAAATATAACTGAAAAACCGGCCCCTTGAAGCTATTCCCAAGGGGCCGGTTTTTAACGGGAGGTTAGATCCTGCCGTTAGATCCTGTGGTTGGATTGCGCGGGTTAGACCGCGCCGTGGCAATGTTTGTATTTCTTGCCGGAACCGCACGGGCAGGGCGCGTTGCGCGGCGTCGCGCCCCATGTTTGCGGATCGTCCTGATTGAATTCCGCGCGGCGGATGGGGGTGACGTTGTTCGCGTTCCTGCCGCCTTGTGATTGCGCGTTGTCGAAGGCCGGATCGCTGCGCCCCTCATGGAGGTTGGCCCGCGCCGCCGCCTGTTCCTGCTGCTGTTTTTGGAGCGCGGCGAGGACTTCGGGGCTGATATTGACTTCGACATAGGCGAGGTTCTGCGTCACGCTTTCGCGCAGGTTGTTCATCATCTGCTCGAACAGGGAAAAGGCTTCGGCCTTATATTCGTTCAGCGGGTCGCGCTGGCCGAAGGCGCGCAAATTGATCCCCTGGCGCAGGTGGTCGAGCGCGAGAAGATGCTCCTTCCAGTGCTGGTCGAGAAGCTGGAGCAGGAAGCTCTTTGCCATGCGGCGGAAGCTTTCCTGCCCCGCGATTGCGATTTTCGCCTCCATCATGTCGGTGGCTTTCAGCTCGATGCGCGTGCGCACCGTGTCCTCGTCGATGCCTTCTTCCTTGATCCAGTCCTCGATAGGAAGGGTCATGGCGAGCATGCGCTGGGATTCGTTTTTCAAAAGATCCGCGTCCCATTGTTCGGGGTAGGAATTTGGCGGGCAGGCCTGCGCGACCAGATCGGCGATGAGGTCATAGCGCATGCCCTCGATAAGCTCGTCCAGATCCTCGCCCGCATCCATGATCTCGCGGCGCTGTTCGTAAATGACCTTGCGCTGATCGTTCATGACGTTGTCGAATTTCAGGAGGTTCTTGCGGACTTCAAAGTTTTGCTGTTCCACACGGGCCTGCGCGCGTTCCAGCGCCTTGGAAAGCCACGGGTGGGTGAGGGCTTCGCCGTCGCGCAGCCCCATTTGCGATTTCAGGAGCATCTCCATCTTGTCGCTCGCGAAAATCCGCATCAGGTCGTCTTCGACGGACAGGAAGAAGGCGGAGGCGCCGGGGTCGCCCTGACGGCCCGAACGGCCGCGGAGCTGGTTGTCGATGCGGCGGGATTCGTGCCGCTCCGTGCCGATGACGTAAAGGCCGCCCGCGGCTTTCACGACTTCCATGTCGCGGCCCACCTGACGGCGGATATCTTCGGCGATGGCGGCGATTTGCGCTTCGTCCATGTCCGGCGTGATGGCTTGTTCGATCAGCATGTCGGCATTGCCGCCAAGCTTGATGTCGGTTCCGCGTCCGGCCATGTTGGTGGCGATGGTGACGGCGCCGGGGCGGCCCGCCTGCGCCACGATCTGCGCTTCTTGTTCGTGATAACGGGCGTTGAGGACGCTGTGCTTGATTTTGCGCTTTTTCAAAAGCTCGGACAGCATTTCCGATTTTTCAATCGACACGGTTCCGACAAGGACGGGCTGCTGGTGCTGCGCGCATTCATAGATAAGATCGACGATGGCGTCGTACTTGTCCTGCATCGCTTTATAGATTTTATCGTCATGATCGATGCGGGAAACAGGCACGTTGGTCGGGATATCGACGACGCCGAGATTATAGATCTGGGCGAATTCGGTGGCCTCGGTCATGGCCGTCCCCGTCATGCCGCCCAGTTTCGGGTACATGCGGAAATAATTCTGGAAGGTGATGGAGGCGAGGGTCTGGTTCTCGTTCTGGATCTTCACGCCTTCTTTGGCTTCGAGCGCTTGGTGCAGCCCTTCGGAATAGCGGCGGCCTTCCATCATCCGGCCCGTAAATTCGTCGATGATGATGACCTTGTCGTCCTTGACGATGTAATCCGTGTCCTTGGAAAACAGCTTGTGGGCGCGCAGGGCCTGATTGACATGGTGGACGAGCGCGATGTTTTGCGCGTCGTATAAATTGCCCGTTTCCATGATGCCGGATTCGCGGAGAAGGTTTTCAACGCGCTCGTTCCCGTCTTCGGTCAGGGTAACGGCGCGGGTCTTTTCATCCTTTTCGTAATCGGCGGGCGAGAGCAGGGGGATGATGCGGTTGACTTGCGTATAAAGCTCTGTCGAGCCTTCGGACGGGCCGGAAATAATCAGCGGCGTGCGCGCCTCGTCGATCAGGATAGAGTCGACCTCGTCAACGATGGCGAAGTTGAACGGCTTTTGCACCATCTGATCGAGGCGGAATTTCATGTTGTCGCGCAGGTAATCAAAGCCGAACTCGTTGTTCGTCCCATAGGTGATGTCGGCATTATAGGCGGCCTGACGCTCGGCGTCGGACAGGTTTGCGGTGATGACGCCGACGGACAGGCCGAGGAAGTTGTAGATCTGCCCCATCCATTCGCTGTCACGCTTGGCGAGGTAATCATTGACGGTGACGACATGCACGCCTTTGCCGGCGATGGCGTTCAAATAAACCGGCATGGTCGCCATCAGGGTTTTTCCTTCCCCCGTCCGCATTTCGGCAATCTTGCCTTCGTGAAGGACGATGCCGCCCATAAGCTGGACATCGAAGGGACGCATGCCCAGAACCCGCTTTGCTGCCTCGCGCACAGTCGCAAAAGCTTCGGGGAGAATCTTGTCGAGGCTTTCGCCCCCTTCAATCCTTTGCCTGAATTCACCCGTCTTCGCTTTGAGCGCGTCGTCGCCGAGGGCCGTATATTCCGCATCCAGCGCGTTAATCGGCGCAATCTTTCCCTGAAGCCTGCGCAGGGCGCGGTCGTTCGAGGAGCCAAACAGTTTCAGGGCGAGGTTTAAAATCATTAGAAATCCTTGAATTTACAAAAGTCCAACTCATATAAGCCGCAAACGGGGATGCGTCAATTTTTTCGGTTGCCCTTTAAGAGCAGCTATGCACAATGTGTTTCCACCTGAAAAAGCCACTTAAACCATAAAGGACAAGGAAATGGCTCAAAGCAAAAATAATATGCCAATTATTGCTGGCGTCGTGGCCCTGCTGGTCATTGCCGGCGGAGCGGCCCTGTATTTTTCAAAGAATATGACAAAAGATACGCCCGCCGTTACGGCCCAGCAGCAAACGCAGCAGCCGGAAAATGGCGCTGATATAGCCGCTGCCGGTACCCCCGCGCAAACCTCCCCGCCGGCAAGCGCCGAGGAAACAAGGGAAGCCGAAGCTGCCGCGGCAAGCTTTGAAGGCGTGACGGTCGAACCGGGCAATCCCGTGGTCGCAACGGTCGATGGCCGCGATATTACGCGCGTCGATGTTTTCCGCTATATCAAGATGATGCCTGCGAACATCCAGCAATTGCCGCCGCAAACCGTCTATCCGCTGGCGCTGGATCAGGTGATCAGCACGCGCCTTGTGCAGAATAAGGCGGAGGAAGCCGGTCTTGAGAACGATCCGGAAGTGCTGGAGCAGACCAATATGGCCAAGCAACAGATTTTGCGCACCGTTTTCGTCCAGCGTGCGGTGGATAAGGTGATCTCCCAGTCCGACATTAAAAAGAAATATGACGAGGTGATCGGCAAGGCCCCGACCATCGAGGAAATCAAGGCATCCCATATTCTGGTCGGCAGCGAGGGCCAGGCAAAGGATCTGATTGAAAAGCTTAAGGGTGGCGCCGATTTTGCCAAGCTTGCGGCTGAATTCTCCGCCGATACGGGCAACAAGGATCAGGGCGGCGATCTTGGCTGGTTCGCGAAGCAGGATATGGTTCCCGAATTTGCCGATGCCGCTTTCGCGCTTGGCAAGGGCAAACTGTCCGAACAGCCCGTTCAAACGGAATTTGGCTGGCACGTCGTAAAGGTCGAGGATAAGCGCAACCGTCCGAAGCCGTCGCTGGAAGAAGTCGCGCCGATGATTCAGGCCGAACTGCGCCGCGAGCGTCTGGAATCCATGCTCGAAAACTGGATGAAGACGGCCAGTGTCGAGCGTTTCGATATTAACGGCAAGCCATTGGCCGAAAGTGACGAAGTCGCGCCCGCCGCCGGAAATAATGATGCCGGTGCGGATGCTCAGCTTGCTGAGCCGGATGCCGCGGCGGCGCCGGACGTTTCCGCCGAATAAACGAAACCTGTTCAGGAACAAGGATAGATTGGCATGAATTGCCTTGAAGCCCTTTCAAAGCCCCGCCCGCAAACTCCGGCGGGGCTTCCTTTATTGCTGGTGGCCGCGGCGGCGCTCATCGACAAGGATGGCCGCGTGCTGGTGGCGCAGCGCCCCGAAGGCAAGCCGATGGCGGGGCTTTGGGAATTTCCCGGCGGCAAGGTGAAGACGGGCGAAACCCCCGAATTCGCGCTTTGCCGCGAGATAGAGGAAGAGCTGGGCATCGAAGTGCGCGAATGCTGCTTTACGCCGATCGCTTTCGCGTCCCATTCCTATGACGATTTTCATTTGCTGATGCCGCTTTATGTGTGCCGCATGTGGAAGGGGATTATCACGCCGCGCGAAGGGCAGGCGGTTAAATGGATGAAGGTGAACGAGCTTTACGGCCTTTCCATGCCGGACGCCGATGTGCCGCTGATCTCCCAGTTGATGGAACGGTTGTGAGAAAGGGCCGCGCCGCATGATCCCGACCGTTTACGATCTGCGCGCCTTTTATAAAAGCTTCGGCGGACGCATCGTCCGCAGGCTCGTCCGTGAAAAACTCCTCGCCTTCTGGCCCGATGCAAAAAGTTTGCGACTTCTCGGCGGCGGCTATGCTCTGCCGTATCTGAGGCCTTACCGTGAAGGGGGGAGCGAGCGCACAATTGCCGTCATGTTCAAGGGGCAGGGCGTCCATCACTGGCCGGAGGAAAACGGGGCCTTGAACCTTGCCTGCCTTGCCGATGAAACCGACCTGCCGTTTGAAACCAATTCGGTTGACCGCATCATCCTGATTCACTCGCTGGAATTTACCGGCTATCTCAAACCCGCCTTTGAGGAATTCTGGCGCGTGCTGAAAAGCAATGGCCGGATCCTGATTGTCGTCCCCAACCGGATCGGTTTCTGGTCGCGGGCGGAATGGACGCCGTTCGGGCGTGGCGCGCCTTATTCGGCGGCGCAGGTGGAAGAATTCCTGCGCGAAAATCTTTTTATACCGGAGCGTACGGAGCGCGGATTGTTCATCCCGCCTTTCAAAAGCCAGACATTATTGCGCTCCGCCAATTTTTGGGAAAAGATCGGGCCGTATCTTTTCCCGGCCATGGGCGGCTTGCTCTTCGTCGAAGGCTCCAAGCAGATTTACGCCGGAACCGGAAAGCGCATCGCTGTCGGGAAGGGCAAATCCAAACTCATCCCCGCCCGCGCGCCGGAATTTCCCGAACCCGCATCGAACGCGCCCCACCATCGCAAGAAATTCTAGGCTCCGGGACTATCTAAAAGCCCGGCGCCGCTCTTGGGTGTAATGGCCGCGCGGCCTTTGCGGACGGGCTTTGGGGCGGCGGTATCAGGCGCTCCTATCAGGGGATAGGGTCAAACAGCATGAATCAAACCGTGTTTCCAAGCGGAAGGATCCGGCGATGCCATCAGCCTGCCGTAACAAGCGGCATGATGGGGGAGCATGATCATAACATGATCATAATAAGGGCGGGCATGATGATGCCGCATATTCAAGCTGCACAATAAGGGAGCATGTTCGGGCTGTATATCCAAGCTGCACAAATAAGGGAGCATGTTCGGGCTGTATATTTAAGCTGCACAAATAAGGGGGCATGAGCGGGCTGCATATTCAGGCCGCAAAAATAAGATGGCATGTTCGGGCGCATGGGGCGGCATTATCAAATGGCGTTATCATGTGGAAGGAGCTGCGGCGGCGCTGAAAAAAACCTCATTCCTGTTCCGCCGCCCGCGCCCCCGCGCTTTCCGGTTCATCATCCGGCTAGTTATAGAGCCTGAAGATCATCACGCAGTTTTTATCGCCTTGCGCGGTTTCATACTCACCCGTCGCGGCGTTCGAGCAAAGGCCGTTATTGTGGTAGGAGAGAACGTCGCCGCTCTGCGCGAATCCGTTATCCATTTTTTCGTCGATTTCCCGCGCCCATTGCGGTTTGACCGCGCCGCGGTTCGGCCCGCCGGACGGGTCCGGACTGCCGTCCGGATAGGCGCGCAGCATGATATAATTGCCGCGGTACGGATATTCCGCCGCCGTTTGCTGGAGATACACCATGGTAAAACCGCCGCACCCGTCGCAGCGCGGGTGGGTCGTGCCCCATGTCGGGGAAGCGGGATCGGCGGCAGGCAGAACGCCGCCTATATAACCCGCCAGAAGAAGATGCTTCCAGAACTGGGCCGTTTCCATCGCGGGCATGGAGGTCATGCCGATCTGGTTGTTGTTGTGATAGGTGGTGGCGGGCTGTCCTATCATGCCGTCCGCGTTGCCGTTGCGGCAATGGTTGGCGGCGTCGCAGCCGGGCAGGCGTTCGGTCGCGAGATTGTGATCGCCCGGAAGCTGGCCGTATTTTTGCTGATAGGCGCTGGCCGAGGTCTGGATTTTCTTGACGGTCGTCATGACCGCGCGGATGCGGGAGTTGCTGATCAGTTCCTGCCCCGCCAGGATTCCGCCGACGAGCAGGCCGATAATGGTCATGACGATGGCGAGTTCTACAAGGGTAAACCCTTTATTCTTGTGCGAAGTCATAGTGATTCCAGCATAAGCCAATCAGGGGTGAATGGAAATTATAAATTGCCCGTTTGGTACGGCATTGATTTGATTTCCGCCCGAAAGCCCTGTAAAACTGTGCCACTATAACAATAAAGACACGATAGAGCTTTCATGCCCAGACAACCATCCGGCGCGGCCCGCACCGCTGCCGCCAAGCCCTATAATTCGCCGGAACTCGACGCTATCCGCCAGAAGATAGACGAACTCGACAACCGCATCCACGATACGTTGATGGAGCGGGCGGAGCTTGTCTTGAAGGTCGGGGAGGAAAAAAGGCGCAACAATATCCAGATTGTCCAGCCGGCGCGCGAGGCCCGCATGATCCGCCGCCTGCTTGCGCGCCATACGGGCGTCCTGCCGGAAATGGCCGTGGTGCGGATCTGGCGCGAGCTTGTCGGGGCCGTATCGCTCCTGCAAACGGGGCTGAAGGTCGTCGTCGTCCAGCCGGAGGGGCAGAATAACGAAACGTGGGACATGGCCCGCGATTATTTCGGAAGCTGCCTGCCCATGGCGCGCGCGCCCTCGGCCATGTCGGCCATAGCGGCGCTGAAAGACGGCATGGCCAGCTTTGCGGTCGTCCCGCGTCCCGATATCGAGGAAGACCAGCCATGGTGGATGTATCTCGATCCGGCGGCGCCGGAGCCGGTCAATATCATCATGTCCCTGCCGCACGGCGACGATCCGGAGGACAAGAATCCGGAAGGCCGCGCGCTTGTCCTGTCCCGTTCCGGCTTTGACGATTCCGGCCATGACAATTCCTTTTTGCTGATCCAGTGCGACGCCGCCGTGTCCCGCGGGCGGCTGGTCGATTTGGCGAAGAAAGCGGGGGTGAAAGCCCTCCATATTTCCTCCCGCCGCGGCGGCGGCGATGGCGCGCCGGCCTTTCATTTGATGGAAGTCGAGGATTATATCACCCGCGACGACAAGCGGGTCGCCGCCTTTACGGCTTCGCTCGACGATCCGGGGGCGAATATTGTCTGCGCCGGCGGCTATCCGGTGCCGCCAAGCTATAGCCACGTGGTCAGGGCCGCCGCGCCGCAGTCTATCTCCCTTGAAGCCCGCGCCCCCAAGGGCGAAAAATCCTGAAATAATCTTGCCTCTGGCGGGGTGAATGGCTATTCTTCCCGCACCATGATAATCACAGCCGCCCTTTATGCCCGCCTGTATTATGCCCTTTAGGGCAGGATTATTATTGTTTTCATTTCACTATTGCCGATTCTTAAACCTGTTGCTTATCAAAAGGGCGTAATCCCATGTTTAAACAAATAACAATCGTCGGTTTCGGGCTGATTGGTTCGTCCATCGCCCGCGCCGTTATCCAAAACGGCCTTGCAAACCGCCTTGTCTGCGCCGACCAGTCGCGCAGCGTGTGCGACAAGGTGATGGAGCTTCATCTGGCCGATGAAGTCTTCACCGATGTGAGCAGGGCGGTGCGCGGGAGCGACCTCGTCATCCTGTGCGCCCCCGTCGGCGCGATGGCCTCCATCGCCGAAAAGATCGGGCCGAACCTCGATAAGGGCTGCATCGTCACCGATGTCGGCTCCGTCAAGGGAAGCGTGATGAACGCGCTCCAGCAGCGCCTGCCTTCCGACGTCCATCTTGTCGGTGGCCACCCGATTGCGGGGACGGAACATTCCGGGCCCGAATCCGGCTTTGCCGCATTGTTCCGGAACCGCTGGTGCATCCTGACGCCGCTCCCGCATACGGAATTGCGCGCGGTCGAAAAACTCACACAGTTATGGGAGGCGCTTGGCTCCAATATCGAGATTATGAGCGCGGGCCATCACGACCTTGTCCTTGGCATCACCTCGCACCTGCCGCACCTTATCGCCTATACGATTGTCGGTACGGCGACCGATATGGAAGAGGATTTGAAGGGCGAGGTCATCAAATTTTCCGCGTCCGGTTTCCGCGATTTCACGCGCATCGCCGCATCCGATCCGGTCATGTGGCGCGATGTGTTTTTGAACAACAAGGACGCGGTTTTGGAGATCCTCCAGCGCTTTACCGAAGATTTGACCGCCATGCAAAAGGCTATCCGCAAGGGGGACGGGGAGTATCTTTATCAACAGTTTAAGGAAACGCGCGACATCCGCCGCGCCATTATAGATGCAGGGCAGGCGGCCTATGCGTACCCCACACAAACAGCGGAAGTTCCAGAACCAGTACCGGCCCCACGCGAAGCAGACGGTTCTCGGCGCTGATGGCGATGTGGACGGCGCTTTCGCCCGTTTCCCCGTCGGGGCGGGCGAGGGACGCAAAGACCCCGCGGGCAATGGCGGCGGGGAGTGGTTTGATTTGCCCCGCGCCGATCTGCGCGTCGATAAATTCATTATAGCCTGTGAGGCGGCTTTCGAGATTGAAGACGGGCTGGAGCTGGTCGTCCACGGTCAGCAGGCCATGCCCGTCGGCGGTCAATGCGCCGAGCCGGATTTCATAGTGGCGCACGTCGATCTTGCCGCCGCGCGCCTTCCAGTCCGCGATAGCGCCTTGCGTAAAGTCGCGCGGCAGGCGGTAGGGAACGGCGATGGAGGATTCAAGATAATCGAGCTTCCACAATGCCGGGTCGGCAATGCCGCCCAGCATGATGCCGAGCGGGAAGATCGCCTTGAGCGAGAGGCCCGGCACAGGATAGCCGCGCAGGATCATCTGCGGGAAAAGAATTTCCGCATCGCCCGTTTTGATGCCGCCGTGATAATGCAGTTCCGGCACGAAGGGGAAGTTTTTCAAAACCGGTTTGGGGCCGAGGAACCGGACGGTGCGGTCGTGCCGCCCGTCCAGCGGCGCGCCGCTATAAGGCGTTTCGGCATAAGGAGCTTCTCTATAAGGCACTTCCCCGTAAGGCGCTTCTCCATAAGGTACTTCTCCATAAAACCCTTCGCCATAAGGGGGGGCGGCGCCGTCATGGGACGCGTCCGCGTAAAGCCGCTCGACTTCCTTCTCGAACCATTGCGCGCTATAGAGCCACGCGCCGCAATAGGCGGCAAGGAGCAGGGCGGCGAAAAAAGCGGCGAAGGCAAGGGAGCGTTTCATCCGGTTTTGCCCTCTTTCACCGCGATGGCCTGCCTGCCTTCTTCCACGAGGCGATTCGAGGCCGTTTCGATGCGCTCTTCCAGCGCCGCCATGACCTCCGCCGGCGCAAGGCCGGGCGGGATCGGCGGAAGAAATTCGAAAACAACCTTGCCGGGTTTTTTCCAAAAAGCGTTGCGGGGCCAGTAAAGGCCGCTATTCATCGCGACAGGCACGATGGGCAGGGAGGTCGCGACATAGAGTTTGACGATGCCGCCCTTATAGGGTTTTTGCCGTGTCGCCGCATCGACCGGAACGCGGGTGCCTTGCGGGAAAATGACGATGGGGCGGTTATCGTCGCGCATCCTTTGCGCGCCGGCGATAAGGGAGGCCATGGCGGATTCGCGGTTGCCGCGATCGATGGCGATGACGTCGAGCTTTTTCAGGAACCACCCGAAAACGGGAATCCATAAAAGCTCGCGCTTCAGCACGACGGTGGGATCTTTAAAGAGCCTGTAGAGCTTCAATGTTTCATAGGCGGAATAATGTTTCGCGGCGGCGATGTAAGGCTGGCCGTGCGGCGGGCGGTTTTCGATGCCGCGAATTTCGTAATCCAGCCCCAGCACGAATCGTTCAAGGAGGTAAGTCCCCCTTTGATAAAAATCGGCAACCCACACGGTGAAGGGGCGCGGGAATAAAAGGCAGGGCGCCATGCACAGGCAAACAAGCGGCGTCCACACGCCGTAGAACAATATATTAAAGAGGATGGAGCGCAGCGCTGTTATCAATGTCATGATGGGATGTTCTTTTCTGCCGTTTTTTCAGGGCGGCGTTTATTGTCCGCCTGTTGTCCGTCGCCGAGCGCGGGGTTCTTGTTCAGCAGGTCGAACCGGAGCCACGTTGCGAGGAATTTATTATATTCGGAAAATGTCAAAGCCCAGAACGGCTTGCTCCACGGTTCGAAATCGCCCGGAAAAACCGGGTGTTTATAGATAGCGAGTTCCGGCATCGCCTGGCGGAACATCAGATAGGATCGCGCCATGTGGTAATTGGCGGTGACGAGCCGGATGGAATGGATATTATTTTCGGCAATCCATTGATGGCTTTCCACGGCGTTGCCCGCCGTATTGTCCGCGACATAGCCGAGCGTGATGGCGGGGAGGAGCTTTTCCTTTTCCCCGTCCCACAGGCCGATAAGCTCACGCGCCGTCACGCTCGAATGGACGCCGGAGATAAAGAGCTTGTCCGCAAGGCCGGCCTCCAGCAGGTCTAGCCCTGTATTGACGCGCTTGTCGCCGCCGGTCAGGACGATGATGGCGTCGCTTTTTTGCGCGGCGCCCTGCGGCTGCATCGAAACGGTGTTTGCGGCAAACCACATCCAGCCGAGCGCCCAGAGAAGCCCCAGCGTCGCGATGGCGGTAAAGCAATATGCGAAAAGTCTTAAAATCATGCCGTCCAAGTCTTACGGCATTTTGCCGAGAACGCGCAAGACCGTATAGCGTGCGGTTCCCGTGGCCAAAAGCGCGATAGGCAGCGGCATCAGGAAAAGCGCGGTTTTTTGTACGGCGCTGAGGCTGAAATCAGGGATAAGGTTCGCGCCGATCTCGCCCGCGATAAGCGAGATGACGAAAAGCAGGACAAACCCCGCGGCCACGCCAAAAGCCCCGCCCTGCAATGCGAGGATGAGCGTATGGCGCTGGATCTGGCGGGCGATATAGGAATCCGACGCGCCCATCAGGTGGAGGAGTTCCAGTTCCTCCTTGCTTTCGGAGAGTTTCGAGCGCACGCCGCCCGCGACTGCGACAAGCGTCGTCGCGCCGATAATGACGGTCAGGAGAATGGCCGCGAATTGCAGCGCGCTGGTAAAGCGGACGACGTCGGCGAGCCAGCTTTCATGCGTGTCGATGCGCGCCTGCGGCGCGACGTCGCGGATCAGGAGCTGCAATTCGTCAAGATCGGGCGCCGCGTCTTTTTTAAGCGTCACGGAAATCAATCCCGGCACGGGGATGGAATCCATCACAAGATCGGTGCCGAGCCACGGCGCGAGCAAGGCGCGCACCTGTTCCTCGCCCATGGCGGCGGCGTCCTCGACGGCTTCATGGTTCATCAGGACGGCGAGCGCTTCCTGCGTCATGCTGCCGACGATGCCGGGGGCGATGACTTCGCCCGAGGAATCGGTTGCCGGAACCTCGATGCTGATTTTTCCCGCAAGGCCGCTCGACCAGCGTTCCGTCATGGCGGCAAGGGCAAAGGAGGCGCATAAGGCGAGAATGCCGAGAAGGCTCATCAGCCCGATCAGGAGGCGCAGGAAGCTGTTCCCCGTATTGCCCGCCAGCGGCAGGTCGTAGCGCCGCGTTTCCGTCGCGACGCCGAGGATTTTATCGCGGCGGGGGAAGCTGTTCAAAAAACGGTGCGGCAGGAAATTTCTCATGGGCTAGTACACTCCCTCCAGCCTGCGGCGCAGCCCTGTCTGTTTTGCGGGTTCGACGCGCAAGGATCCTTTTTCAAGGATCAGGCGCGGATGGGCGAATTTATCCATGATGGCCTGATTGTGGGTCGCGATGACGACCGTCGTTCCCATGCGGTTCAACTGATCGAACAGGGCCATGAGGCGGAATCCAATCTCGTCGTCGAGGTTTCCGGTCGGCTCGTCCGCGAGGAGCAGGCGGGGCCGCGTGATGACGGCGCGGGCGATGGCGACGCGCTGCTGCTGCCCGCCCGACATGGTGCTGGGCAGGACGTGCTTATGATCGCCCAGCCCGACCCAGTCGAGAAGTTCCCCGACATTGTTCTTGATCTCTTTTTCCGGGCGGCCCTGGATGCGCAAGGGGAGGGCGACATTGTCGAAAGCCGACATATGGTTCAGCAGGCGGAAATCCTGAAAGACGACGCCGACGCGCTGGCGGATGGCGGCGAGCTGCGGGCGCCCCATCTCCCCGATATTCTGGCCGAACATGCGGATAAGGCCGCGCGTGGGCATGCGGCCCAGATACATAAGGCTCATCAGCGAGGTTTTCCCCGCGCCCGACGGGCCGGACAGGAAATGGAAAGAGCCGGGTTCCAGCGTGAAATTGATATCGGCAAGGACTTCCGGCCCGATGCCGTAGCGCAAACCTACATGTTCATATCTAATCAAGGTGCGGGCCTTTTTCGTGGTTTCAGGCAAGAGATTAACGCATTCGGGCGGAGATTCCGGCCCATCATGCCCCCAATAGCGTAAAAATCCACAAAAGAGTTTCAGGCCCCCTTAAAAGGCGCATGAAAACGGGGCGGGAAAACATGGAAGGAGGCAATGCACCCGTCTTGCCGTGGGGGGCGCTCTCCCTTATACATACTCTCTTACAGGATTTATACTGAATATAAAACGAACCATAGATTGAACAGATTGCCGTTACGGAAGAGCCGCCCCTAAAGATGATCCTCACCTGTCCGTCATGTACAATGCGCTATGTCGTATCCGAAGGGGCCATAGGTTCCGAAGGGCGCACCGTGCGCTGCGCCAATTGCGGCCATCAATGGTTCGAGGACGGGGAAAGCGGGCTGGACGAGGCGCTTTTCGGGGACGATAACGATCTGGCCTTTGCCATGCCGGATATGGGGTTCGGCGGGGATGAAGACGCGCTTGACGCCGGAGATCCTGCGGGCGATTCCCCGGGCGGGCCGCGCTCGGAAGAAGATATTGCCGAGGCGCTTGAGGCCATTGCCGAGGAAGTCGCCCGCGAAGGCGGTGTGGAGCGTGCGCGCGCAGGCGCGGATGCGGATGATTTCTCCTCTATTTTACAAAAGCAAATAGAAGGGACGCCGATCCCCGAAGGGGTGCGCCCCGTGCCGGACGGCGAGGATCCCGTCCTTGCGAAATTACGGGCGGGGAAGAAGGGCGGCTTGCTCGAAAAACTGCCTTTTACGGTGAGCGATCGCGGGGCGGGCTATTTGCTGGCGGTGGCCGCGTGGCTTGCCGTGCTGGCGCTCGTCTTTTTCTTCCAGCCGCAAATCAGCCGCGCATGGCCGCCTTCCAACCTGCTTTATTCCCTTGCCGGTTTCAAACCCGTCCCGCCGGGCGAAGGGCTGGCGTTCGAGGGAATCAGCGCCGAAATGCAGGAGAATTCCATCCGCATGCGCGGCACGATCGCCAACCGGACGAAAGACGATCGCCGCGTTCCGGCGATCCTTGCGCAAATTCTTGACGGCGCGGGCAATATTCTGGACGAGGTTTATATCGCCCCGCCCATCGCGCGCATCAAGGGCGATGGCCGCACCTCTTTCGACGTGACTTATCCCAAACGCCCCGAAGAGGCGAAGGATGTGAGCTTCGCCTTTTCCTTCGTGAAAATAGAGCCGTCCGCGCAAACGGATGATGCGGAAAAACAAGGCGGCTCCGCGCCCGCCGCAAAGGAACACGGCGCCGGAAAGTAACCCCCGCCGCTCTTACTCTCCCAGCTTTTTTCTTTTGGATTTCTTTCGGAAGCCTTCTCTTCCTGCCGCCGCGCTTTATGGCGATGAACGGCGATCCCGCTTTACGGCGCAGGCTGTTCCGGCGGTGGAAATACAGGCGCGTGTGACATTGACCGCGCCGCTCCGCCCGTCTTATTTCGTGGAAGGATAGGAATGCGGGAAGCTGTGCGGATCGGCGCCGCCCGGCGGTTTCAGCGAAGACGGCTTGATCCCGCAGCCGCATAGAACCAGCGTCAGGGCGAGGATGGACAAAAGGCCCGGCCATGAGCCATAGTAGCGGGAATGTGTCATGCCTTACAAAACCATGGAATCCGCGTGAAAAACAAGTTTCTTTTTATCTCTCTTCTTGCCGCGCTGTTTTTGATGGCGGCGGCGCTTGCTTATTTCATGCAGCCTGCGGAATCTCCGGCGCTGTCCGCGCCCGCAGGCGAAAAGCTGGAGGACGTGCCGATAGCGGCAGAGGAGTTTATTCCGCCCGGCGTGCCGAAATCCGTTGCGGGCGCGTTCGCGACGCAGTTTACGGCTTTAAGGGCGGCGACGCGGGCGCAAACGCTTCCCGATCTTCCTTTTAAGGATATTCACGGCAAGACATGGCGGATGGAAGATTTTCAGGGCAGGCCGACGCTCGTGAATTATTGGGCGACATGGTGCGCGCCCTGTGTCGTCGAGCTTCCGTCCCTGCAAAAACTTGCCGATCATTATGAAGGGCGCTTGAACGTCGTCGCCATCGCGCTCGACCCCACGGCGGACGCGGCAAAAATTGCGGATTTTCTCAAAAACCGGATGCTGGGCGATTTTGCCGGTTTTCTGGACGAGGAAGGGGCGCTGATGGCGCCGCTTGGGCTGCGCGGCCTGCCGACCAGCTTTCTGCTTGGCAGTGACGGGCTTATCCTCTACCGTTTTGAAGGGGATGCCGACTGGGCCTCCGCCCATTCCCGCGCTTTCTTCGATGTGTTTCTTATGCAAAATAGATAAATTGATTTTTCATCAATTTCGGCAATAATTTGAAATTGCTCTTTCAAAGGGGAAAACCGTATCGACCATGCCTACCGCGACCACGACAGACGCTCTTGAAAAACTTTCCCAGGCCCAGCTCGACGCCATGGCCGATCTGCATGCGCGGTTTTTGAGCGGGCGGCTCGGCGGGCGGCGGGCGGCGTTGAAAAACACCGATCTGTCCGGCCTTTCCTTTGCGGGAAAGGATATGCGCCAGTGCGATTTTACCGGTTGCCGGATGCGCGGCATGGATATGACGAAGGCGAATTTCAGCGAGGCGCGGCTTTACGCGTGTGATTTGAGCGATTCAAATATGGCGCGGTGCAATTTTTCCCGCTCCGACCTGCGCGGCGCGCGGATTGAAAGCGCGAATCTCGAAAACGCCAATCTCGACAAGGCCGATTTGCGTGTCGGCGGTTTCGCCAGGGAAGGCGCCTATGATACGGGCGTGAGCGTTTCCTTCCGCGGGGCCAATCTTTCCGGCGCGCGGCTTGTCGGCTCGCTCGCGAACGCAGCGGATTTTTCGGACGCTATCATGACGGGCATCAACATGACGGGCGCGGATTTGCGCGGGGCCGATTTGCAAGGCGCGGATTTGTCCGGCGCGCAATTTGCGGGGACGAAGCTGAAGGGCGCCCATCTGAAGGCGGCGATCCTGACCGGCGTCAACATGGCCGAGATCAGCACGATGGAAGTCGATATTTCCGAAGCCATCACGGACGAGAATATCGGCACGTCCGTAACCGAACTCGAAGAGCCGCTGGCCAAGATGATCGAAACGCACCGCATCTGGGTTTCGAGCGCGGGCGGGCAAGGCACGCAGCTTGATTTGAGCGGCTATGACATGCGCCCGCTCGAAACGCTCAAAGGGGAGCGGATGACGGCGATCAAGGCCGTGAAGGCGCGGTTTTTCGGGATGAATCTCTACCGCATAGAAATGCAGAGCGCGAATTTGAACGATGCGGATTTCCGCCGCTGCGACATGGAAGAGGCCGATTTGCGCGGCAGCATCTTCAAGCGCGTGCGCTTTGGCCACGCCAATTTGCGCAGCTCTAATTTCGAGCCGCTTATTTTCGGCAATGGCGGCGCGGAGAATAAACGCTTCAATCCGTGCAATCTTGACGAAGCTTCTCTTGCCTATGCGGATTTTTCAAATTGCAAGATGCGGATGGCGTCTTTCAAGGGCGCGGATTTGTCCAACACGAATTTCAGCGGCGCGGATTTGCGCGAATGTGATTTCACCGATGCGCTGATGGACGGATGCATTCTTGACGATGCGAACACCGAAGGCGCCATCTTCCCCGCGCCGAAAAAAGGTTCCGCTTTCAAGATGAAAGCCGAAGAATAAAAACAAGAAAATAAAAGCGGGATAATAAAGGTGCGGATTTGTCCGGCGCGCAATTCGCGGGGACGAAGCTGAAGGGCGCCCATCTGAAGGCAGCAAAGCGGCAGGCGCATTGTTGGCAGGCTCATCAATCCCGAAAGCGGAGCATGCCGAAGAGTCGCGCCTTGCACTCTTCTCGCCGCAGGGCCTTTGGGGTGGGCGCGGGGCAGGGGACGGTCAAAAAACAACCTTCCCGATGCCCATGCGGGCTTTATTTTCTCCGCCGCGGGGACATAGCCGGCAAAGCCATCAAAGCCATCAAAACCGGCCTTCCCCGCAGCGGCCGGTTTCAGGCCCTGCATAGGCCATAATGGCTTTGCGTGGATCAATGAAAAACCCGGCGCGTCTGGCCGGGTTTTTGTTTTTCTTTTGGCGGTTATGCTTGGCGGTTATGTATCTGGCGGTTATGCATCGCCGCCCCGCCGCCGGTTTGGAAGCCGGGGCGCTTTTGCGGCCTTATAGTTTTTCTGTCAGCTCCGGCACAATCTCGAAAAGATCGCCGACAAGCCCGTAATCGGCGACGCCGAAAATCGGCGCGTCGGGGTCTTTGTTGATGGCGACGATGGTTTTGGAATCCTTCATGCCCGCAAGGTGCTGGATCGCGCCGGAAATGCCGATGGCGATGTAAAGCGAAGGGGCGACGTTCTTGCCCGTCTGGCCGACCTGATAATCGTTCGGCACGTAACCGGCATCGACGGCGGCGCGCGATGCGCCAATGGCGGCGCCCAGCTTGTCGGCCAGTGCTTCGATGATTTTGAATCCTTCGGCCGAACCCATGGCGCGCCCGCCGCTGACGACGATATTCGCCGCCGTCAGTTCGGGGCGATCGGATTTCGACACTTCCGCCGACACGAAAGACGCAAGGCCGCTATCGCCCTTGTGCGCCGCATCTTCGACTGCGGCGTTCCCGCCTTCCGGCGCGGCGGCGTCGAACGCGGTTCCGCGCGCGGTGATGATTTTCAGCGCGTCCGAAGATTTGACCGTTGCAATCGCATTGCCCGCATAGATGGGGCGATCGAACGTGTCCGCGTCATGGATTGCGGTGATGTCCGAAATTTGCTGAACGTCGAGAAGGGCCGCGGCGCGGGGCAGGATGTTCTTTGCCGTTGTCGTCGCCGCGCCGATAATATGGCTGTAATTCCCCGCGATGTCCTGAATGATCGGCGCGACATTTTCGGCGAGCTGGTGTTCAAGGCCCGCGTCATCGGCCTTTAAAACCTTGGTAACGCCCGCGATCTTCGCCGCCGCCGCCGCGACATTGGCGACGTCTTTTCCGGCGACCAGAATATGCACGTCGCCGCCAAGCTTCGCCGCCGCGCCGACCGCGTTCAGTGTCGCGGGTTTCAGTTCCTTATTGTCATGTTCGGCTAAAACCAGGATTGTCATGTTCAGATAACCTTCGCTTCGTTTTTCAGTTTGTCGATAAGCTCGTCCACATTCGCGACCTTGCCGCCGCCTTTGCGGGGGGCGGGTTCGGCGACCTTTACCACGGCAAGCCGCGGCGTTAAGTCAACGCCGTATTCTTCGGGCGTTTTCACGTCGAGCGGTTTGGATTTCGCCTTCATGATGTTGGGCAGGGCGGCATAGCGCGGCTCGTTCAGGCGCAGATCCGTCGTCACGATGGCGGGGAGTTTCAGCGCGAGCGTTTCAAGCCCGCCATCGACTTCGCGCGTGACATTGACCGTGCCGTCCGCCTGTTCGACTTTCGACGCAAACGTGCCTTGCGCCCAGCCGAGCAGGGCGGCAAGCATCTGGCCCGTCTGGTTGGAATCGTCGTCGATCGATTGCTTACCCATGATGACAAGGTCGGGCTTTTCCGCCTCGACGATGTTTTTCAGGATTTTCGCGACGGCGAGTGGCTCGACGCCGCCAATATCGGTCGGCGCGTCCGTCTGGACGAGGATGCCCCTGTCCGCGCCGATCGCCATGGCGGTGCGGATAATGTCCTGCGCCTTGGCGGGGCCGATGGATACGGCGACGATTTCATTTGCCTTTCCGGCTTCCTTTAGCCGGACGGCTTCCTCGATCGCAATTTCGTCGAACGGGTTCATCGACATTTTGACATTGTTGAGGTCGATTCCCGTCCCGTCCGCCTTGACGCGGATCTTGACGCTGTAATCGACGGCCCGTTTGACGGGGACTAGAATCTTCATGGTTTCTCCTTGGATTAGCCTGCGGACAGGATGGCGAGCGCGAAACAGGCAAGGGCTATCCCTTGCATGAAAACGCGGGCGCGCATCAGCTTGTTGCCGTATTTGCGGTTGAATTCGCCGCCCTTCATCATGGACAGGATGCCCGTGCATAGAATGGCGAGGGTTGCGAGCATCGCGATGATCATGAGCGTGAAAAAGAATCCGGACATGCGGATAAGATAATGCGCAAGCCTGCTCATTTCCATCCTATTTTTGCCAGATT
Source organism: Micavibrio sp. (assembly GCA_041655955.1). GTDB lineage: Bacteria > Pseudomonadota > Alphaproteobacteria > Micavibrionales > Micavibrionaceae > Micavibrio_A. The sequence continues at coordinate 588,682 of JBBAEN010000001.1, read as the reverse complement.
TTGCGGTTATATCCATTCATGGCAATCAAAAACGCGGAAATCATTAAATAAAGGAGGGCACGGCCTGTGACATACACATTTGAAAAGATTACCTATAATCAGGATGAATTGCTTTCCGTGTCGTTCATCAACGCGGCGGGCGAGCGGATCGAGATGGAAGCGGTAAAGTTTTTCCATTTTATCCCGTCTAAAACAGCCGGCCCCGCGATTGCGCCGATGGAAATCACCCGCGCGGGCGTGGATATCATCCAAAAAGGCGTCGCCTACCGGGCGCCGCGCATGACAGAGGCCGAGGCCCGCGCCATGAGCTATGCCTGAAGCGGGCTGCATGGCTGCATGACTGAATACTGGAAAGGGCGCGCGCCCGTCCGCCTCCGCGCTTGTTCGTCCCTGCGCCGCGCCGGCGGGGTGAGGGCGGGCCAGAATCCGGCGAGCCATGCAGTTTTTTGGGCCTCACCATGCATTTGCCTCATAACATATTGAAATATTGTTTCTTTTTCTCTTTCGGCTATTGACGAAAACCATCACGTTCTTGTATCAGGTTGAACAATAATTCCAAATAATGGTCATAACGATAAAAAAGTAAAATAGAGGTGTGTAATGCGTGAGTTTCCCCCGCCGCCCGCTACCATGGGCTGGCATCTTAACGGCGAGCTGTCCGATAACCGTTTATTGAAGGATCGCAAGGCCGGAAAACCGCTCCAGCTTGTGGCGGTCTTTAGCTATTATGTCCAGCCGCATGGCGGCGAAAAGAATTTCAACCAGCAGGCCCAATATCCGGGCGTGGTCGTCTATAGCCGCGCAGATCTGGAAGAGGGCAAATATCCTGCGCTTCAAGGGATCCCGCATTCCTTGCAGCAAGAGGCGCTGGCGCTGTTTGCCGAACGCGCGGAGAATATCGTCATACCCTTTGCCCGTCCCAAGCAGGCGGCGGATTACAGGGATGCGGAGCGGGAAGAAAGACCGCGCCAGATGGCCGCGGAAATTCCCGGCATGACGCTCTAGGCGGGGAAACCAGGCAGGAAAACCAGGCGGAGAAAAACGATGCAATTTCGCGAAGTGAAAAACGGCAAGGCGATTTTCGGCGACGATAGGGGCAATCTCCTTGCGCTCTCCGAAGAAAAACTGCGGATGAGTTTCTGGAATTCCGTCGCAAGGCGTGAAGAGGGCGGAGAGCCTGCCTGCAAGCATTACGGGCTTGGCATCGACGCGGCGCGCGCGGCTTTAAGCGCAACGGAAAGAAGCCCCGGCTGAGCTGGCTATTCACTTTCCGGCGGTCAGGAAATAATTCACGTCGAGGCCCCGCGCGGAGCGTTTGAAGTCCCGCGCGAGAGGGTCGAAAACCATGCCTTCTGTATTCAAAACCCGCCCGCCGGCATGGCGCACGGCGCCCGCAAGCTCTGACGGCCTCACGAATTTCTTCCAGTCATGCGTCCCCGCCGGAACCCAGCGCAGGATATATTCGGCGGCTATCTTGCCGAAGGCGAGGGATTTAATCGTCCGGTTTAGGGTCGAGAAAATGACGATTCCGCCCGGCTTGCATAGCGCCATGCAGTCATTGACGAAGGTCTGCACGTCACTGACATGCTCGACGATTTCCAGCGCCAGCACGACGTCGAACGCGCCTTCATGCGGTTTTTGATTGCCCGCGCCGCTTTTCATCGCAAGAAAATCGCCCGTGGCTTTCGCGTGATAGGCGATATCAAGCCCCGATTCATCGGCATGGGTGATGGCGACCCCGATAGCGTTCGCATCGGCGTCGAGGCCGGTAACCGCCGCGCCGAGCCGCGCCATGGGTTCGCAAACCAGCCCGCCGCCGCAGCCAATATCAATGACGGAAAGCCCCTCATAGGGCGTAAAGCCGTTTTGATCGCGCCCGAAATGGCCGCAAATCCGCTCCCTGATATAGGCCAGCCGCAGATGGCCTATGCGGTGAAGCTGCGCAAACGGCCCGCCTTCATCCCACCAGCAGGACGAATCTTTCGCGAAGTTTTCAATTTCCTTTGCATCGACTGTGTGCATAGATAATGACTTAGTCTTTCAGGGGCGCCTGTGCAAGCGGTGAATGAACGGGGAGAAGATGGCGCGGATCGTTGTAAAATTCGGCGGTACGTCGGTTGCGGATATAGAGCGCATCGGGCTGGCGGCGGATAAAATCGCCCGCGAGGTCGCGCTCGGCAACGAGGTCGCGGTCATCGTATCCGCCATGGCGGGCGTAACCAACCAGCTTGTGGAATATTGCGCGGCGGTCAGCCCCGTCCATGACGTGCGCGAATATGACGCCGTCGTCGCGTCGGGGGAACAGGTGACGGCGGGGCTGATGGCGATCGCCTTGCAGGCGCGGGGCATTTCGGCGCGTTCATGGCTCGGCTGGCAGGTGCCTATCCGCAGCGACGCCGTCCACGCCAAGGCGCGGATTCAGGATATCAGCACCGATCACCTTGAAAAGGCGCTCGCGCAAAAAGAAGTCGCGGTGCTTGCGGGGTTTCAGGGGGTGACGGGCGAGAACCGCATTTCGACGCTGGGGCGCGGCGGATCGGATACGACGGCGGTCGCGCTGGCGGCGGCGCTCAAGGCCGATCGCTGTGACATCTATACCGATGTTGACGGCATCTATACGACCGACCCCCGCATCGTCCCCGAGGCGCGCAAGATCGATCGCATTTCCTATGAGGAGATGCTGGAGCTTGCCTCGCTCGGCGCGAAGGTGCTTCAGGTGCGATCGGTCGAAATGGCCTATAAGCACAACGTGCCGGTGCAGGTTTTATCAAGTTTCGGCGCGGCGGTGGGAAGCGACCTTCCCGGAACGCTGGTAACGAAGGAGGAAGACATCATGGAACATTATATCGTGAACGGCGTCGCCTTTACGCGGGACGAGGCCAAGGTGACGCTCTTGCGCGTTCCGGACGTGCCGGGGGTGGCCGCGAAACTGTTCGGCCCGCTCGCCGACGCCGCCGTCAATGTCGATATGATCGTCCAGAATATTTCACCGGACGGCAAGACGACCGACATGACCTTTACCGTCCCGGCATCAGACATCGCCAAGACCGAAGCGGTTTTGAAGGCGCATGCGGTTTTTAAAGGGTGTGAATTGCGCGTCGATCCCGACGTCGCCAAGGTTTCGGTCGTCGGCATCGGCATGCGCTCCCACGCCGGGGTTGCCCAGACCATGTTTACGGCGCTCGCGGATAAGGGGATCAATATCCTTGTCATCTCCACTTCGGAAATCAAAATCAGCGTCCTTATCGGTAGGGAATATCTGGAACTTGCGGTGCGGGCGCTCCACGCCGCCTACGGGCTGGAAGAAAAAACGGCATAAAGGGCGGGCAAGGCCGAAAGGCCCGCGCAAGGGGCTGGAATCGCATCCGGTTTTCTTCTAAAGTGCCGCGCATGAGCCATGGAGAGGACAAACAGGACGAACTCGACCTGAACTTCCACACCGATATTCCGGTGGGGGAGATATTGCGCCGCACCCGCACCCATTACGGCCAGAGCCTCCAGCAAATCGAATCCGTCCTGCGCATCCGTGCAAGCCAGCTCGACGCGCTTGAAAAAGGCGACATCTCCCAGCTTCCGGGCCGCGTTTACGCAATCGGCTTCGTGCGCAACTATTCCGAATATCTCGGCCTTGACGGCGACAAGATGGTTCACCTCTTTAAGGAACAGTCGGTGGGCCGCAAGGCGCGCCCCGATCTCTCCTTTCCCGTCCCCGCGTCGGAAAGCAAGATCCCGAACCTCTTTATTATCGGCGGGAGCCTGTTCGGCGTCGCCGTCCTGATAGGGTTCGTCATCGTCATGCTGTTCCCGCCGGGTGAAAAATATACCGTCCCGTCCGTTCCCGAAAAACTCATGCAATCGCGCCTCAGCGAAGCGCCCGCCCTTGTGGGCGATGCGGGGCCGGTCGATGCGGTTCAGCAGGGCGGAGGGGGAGCGGGGGCCGCATCCGGCGGGGCGGATCAGGCCGCCGCCGAACCCGCCTATAAAAACCGCGTCGTGCTGGAAATAAACGATGCGAGCTGGATTGAAATCCGCAATCAGGAAGGCGCGGCGATTTTGCGGCAAGTCTTGAAAGCGGGGGACATCTATCTCGTGCCGGACGAGCCGGGCCTTGTCATGGCAACGGGGAATGCGGGCGGCATCACGATCAAGGTCGATGGTAAGCCTTTGAAAAAGCTTGGTGAATCAGGCGCTATCCGCCGGAAAATCCTGCTGGAGCCTGCGGCGCTTCTCGCGGGGGAATAAAGCTCCCGGCCTTTGCGGCCTTTGGAAGCGGCGGGCGGTGGTCTTATTTTCATAATTTTGTTGATATTGGCCGTAAACCGTCCTATGACATTCCTGTTTCTTTTAAAGATAAGGGATGGAATCGAAAGTGAGCGTTCAAAAGAGATTATTGAGGTCGGCGGCGTCCATAGGTTTTATGGGCTGTGTTTACGGCGCCGGCTATATATCCGGCAACGATCTTGGCGCGGCGCATCTGGCGCGGTGTCAGGCGGGCACGATGAGTGATTTTACCGACGCGCAGATTATGCTGGGCCGCCAGCTTTACCTCAATCTTGTTGAATCTTTCGACGCCGCAAGCAAGGGGATGCCGATCAGCTTCAGCTACGGCCAGCTTGATCTGGATGAGCGGCTGCGCGATTCGTGGGAAGTCTATGCGATATCGAGCCAGATTAACCGGGCGGCGCTCGCGATCGAAACATATGATTGCGAACAGCGGCAAAGCTTTGCGGGGAAGGCCATGGAATATCTGGGAAAAATGACGGCAACACCCGCCGCTTCCCCGTAATTTGCTTTTGCCCGTTTGAATTCGCTAGGATGGGGGCATGAAAGAGAAAAATTGCACCATGTCTGAAAAGAACGCTGAAATCCTGGCCCTTTCCATGATTGTCCTGCTGCTGGCGCTGAACATGGCGGTCGGGTTGGGGCTGGTCGGCTGACATAATCCTTATTGGATTTTCTCCGGCGTTCCTGCTAAATACTGCCCATGGCAGGTAATCACAACAGCATACGTCCGTGGCGGATGATAGAGCGGCGCCGGAGCCGCAAGATATGGGTCGGCAATGTTCCCGTCGGCGCGGATTCTCCCATCACCGTCCAGTCCATGACCAATACGCTGACCCACGACGTCGCCGCGACCGTCGCGCAAATTCAGGCGCTTGAGGCGGCGGGCGCGGACATTGTCCGTGTTTCCTGCCCCGACGAAGAATCCTCCGCGGCGCTCAAACAAATCGTCCCGCAAATAAACGTCCCTATCGTCGCCGATATCCACTTCCATTATAAACGCGGGATCGAGGCGGCGCAAAACGGCGCGGCCTGCCTGCGTATCAATCCGGGCAATATCGGCAGCGCCGCGAAAGTAAAAGATGTCATTCAGGCGGCGAAGGATCATAATTGTTCCATCCGCATCGGCGTCAATGCCGGCTCGCTGGAGCGCGACCTTCTGGAACAATATGGCGAGCCATGCCCCGACGCGATGGTCGAAAGCGCAAAGCGCCATATCCGGATTCTCGAAGATCACGATTTTTTCAATTTTAAAATCTCCTGCAAGGCGTCCGACGTGTTTATGGCGGTTGCCGCATACCAACAATTGGCCGATATTTGCGACTATCCCTTGCATCTTGGGATTACAGAGGCGGGCGGTTTGCGATCGGGGACGATCAAATCCGCCATCGGCATGGGCAACCTGCTCTGGGCCGGCATAGGCGATACGATCCGCGTTTCCTTGTCCGCCGATCCGGTTGAGGAAATCAGGGTCGGGTTCGATCTGCTCAAATCGCTGGGGCTGCGCCATCGCGGCGTCAATATCGTGGCGTGCCCGTCCTGCGCGCGGCAGCAATTCAAGGTGATTGAAACCGTCACCGCGCTGGAAGAGCGCATCGCCCACATCACGACGCCGATGACCGTTTCGATTATCGGCTGCGTCGTCAACGGCCCCGGCGAAGCTTTGATGACCGATATCGGCCTTACCGGCGGCGGCGCGGGCCATCACCAGATTTATATCGGCGGCGACAAGGCGCATCGCTTTAACGAAGGCGATATGAGTATTGTCGATTATATTGTCGCGATGATCGAAGAAAAAGCGGCGTCTTTGCAAGAAGCAGGCATGGAAATCGCGGCTGAATAGGGTTTTGGAAAGTAATTATCCTTAATAATAAAATAGTTTTACTGAAAGCCTTGCCTATTTTTACTTTCGCCCTAAGTGTGTTTCGCGGGCAAACTTCTTTGCCCGTAAGCATAAAAAGGATATTGATTATGAACACGAATGAAAAACAAAACGTCCAGCCCGAAGCCAAAGCCGAAGAAGAAAATAAAGCCGGCACTCAGGGCAATGCTCCGGAGCAGCAAAATGCTGATGAGAAAAAAGCGGATGCGAAATAGGTCTTTGGCCTTTTGACGACAAAGCCCGGTATATGCCGGGCTTTTTTGTGCGTATAGGCCGGCCCGCCCTCGTTTCTTGGCCCGCCGTCAAGCGCCCGCATTGACTCTCCATAATTTTCCTATACGATTTTCGTCGGAATTCGAAAGGATTCCGGGGCGTGATAACCCCTTATCGGATGCGGCTTGTGTAGCCGTTACCTGCACTCCTCGACGCTTGGTCGGGGAGGTTCTGGCGTATGTCCAACCTGCTCCGGCGGGTAAAGGTCAGGACGACCCTTCATCCGATGGGTTTATCAACTCCCCGATCATCAGAGCGTAGGGGAGTTGCCGATGTCTTTATTTGAAAACCGTCTTTATCCTGTCCGGCCTTTTTTGCGGCCGCCCGTCCCGCATAAAGCCGGATCGGTTCTTGTCTTTATCCTTATTGCCGTTGCGCTCTTCGCCGCGCTTTCCTATGCCATGTTGCGGGAGGGCAGGGCGCCCGTTTCCATGATGGGTGCGGTGCAGGCAGATTTGGCGGCAACGGAAATCATCGCCTATGCCGACGCCATTGGAAAAGCGGTGCAAAAGCTTCGCATCCGCGGCTGCGGCGAAGAAGAATTCGATTTCCACAATGATGTATGGATAAACAGGGGCGGGGGCCTGCTTATCCCCGAAACACGCAACCCAAAGCGCCGGATGGATGGCAGTTGCGCGGTGTTCGGCCCTGCCGGAGGGCTTCGGGCGCGGATGATGCCCGATAAGTTTTTATATGCCGATCCCGCCCTGCCGACGACGGGGACGAAAGAGGGCTCTTTGGTTGTTCAGCGCATGGCCATGCCCGGTGTCGGAACGGATGCGCAGGATATCATTTTATTCATGCCTTATCCTCGCAAGGAGGTTTGCCTGAAAATAAATGAAAAGATGGGAATTCCTGATATTGGCGGGGATTCCCCGAAGCATGAACGGGAGGCGGTTGGTAATTATAACGGCTCATGGGACGGTGACAGGCATTTGGTGGATACTGACGGCGTTCTGGCTGGCAAAAGAACCATGTGTACGATTGATGCGATTGATACGCTTCCGCACGCTTACCGTTTTTTCCACGTCCTGCTGGCCCGTTAGCGGCGCGCCCTGCCGAAAGCCGCTTGCCTGGCTCTTGCATGACATTCTGTTGATCTCCGCCTGTTTTCTCTCTAAAAACCACTCCTATGGATTATCTTTCAAAACTGGCCCCCATCGCGGCGCGGCATAAGGAACTGGGCGAGCAGATGAGCGCGGGCGGGCTTTCGGGCGAGGATTTCGTCAGGCTGTCGAAAGAATATGCCGAGCTTCAGGATGTCGTGGAAATATATAATGAGTATAAAGCGGCTGCCGAAGGCATCGAGGCGGCGAAGGAAATGCTCGATGACCCCGATATGGCAGAGCTGGCACAGGCCGAACTTGACGAACTGGAAGAAAAACTCCCCGTCCTTGAAGACAGAATAAAAATCGCCCTGTTGCCGCGGGATTCCGCAGACTCCAAAAACGCCGTCATGGAAATCCGCGCCGGTACGGGCGGGGACGAAGCCGCGCTGTTCGCCGCCGACCTGTTCGCTATGTATAATAATTATGCCGCGCTTCAGGGATGGAGGGTGGAAGTCATTGAAATGTCGGCGAACGATCTCGGCGGTTATAAGGAGATTATCGTCAATATTTCGGGCAGCAATGTTTTCGCCCGGCTCAAATATGAATCCGGCGGCCACCGCGTCCAGCGCGTGCCGAAGACGGAAACGCAAGGGCGCATCCACACTTCCGCCGCGACAGTCGCCGTTCTCCCCGAAGCCGAAGACGTGGACATCCATATCGAGGAAAAAGATCTGCGGATCGACGTGTTCCGGTCGCAAGGTTCCGGCGGCCAGTCGGTCAATACGACGGATTCCGCCGTGCGCGTCACGCATATTCCCACCGGTATCGCCGTCGCCATTCAGGAAGAAAAATCCCAGCACAAGAACAAGGCGCGGGCCATGTCCTTGCTGAAAACCAAGCTTTATGACATGCAGCGCCAAAAGCTCGACGCGGAGCGGGCGGCGGATCGGAAGGGGCAGATCGGCTCCGGCGACCGTTCAGAGCGGATCAGGACATATAATTTCCCGCAAAGCCGCCTGACCGACCACCGGATCGGCCTCACCCTTTATAATCTCGACGAGATTATGATGGGCGAAGGGCTGGGCGAGGTTATCGACACGCTCATCACGGAATCGCAGGCGCAACAGCTCGCCAATCTCGACGTTTAATTGCATTTTCCTTATTTAGTTTTTGCTAAAATAGTAAGGGCGGGCCGAAAGAAATTTCTGGCCCGCGCGGGCGGAGGCGCGTATAGAAACGCCCATGACACGCGATGAATTGCTCTTGAAAATGCGCCGTGCGCTGGAGGCCGCAGGGATGGAAACGCCCGCCCTCGACGCGCGGCTTTTGCTCCGGCAGGGGGGGCATTTTTCCGATGCCGATTTGATCGCGGGGGGCTCGACCCCCCTTCCGGTGGAAGTTGTTGAAAAGACAATGAATTTACTCTCCCGCCGGCTGGAAGGGGAGCCTGTTTCGCGCATCGCGGGGGAGAGGGAGTTTTGGGGCCTTACTTTCAAGGTCACAAAGGACACGCTGGACCCCAGGCCGGATACGGAAACGCTCGTCGAAGCCGCCCTTAAAAGGGGCCGCGCGATGCTGGACGGGCGGGAGACCGGTCTGGCCGCCATGGCCTCGTCCGGATGGCGGGGCGATGGCTTGCGGATTCTTGAACTCGGCACCGGTACGGGCTGCGTCCTTATCTCGCTTTTGAAGGAATTGCCGGAGGCCACGGGGGTCGGAATTGACCTTAATCCCGGCGCGGTGGCTGTTTCCCGTGAAAATGCTACACAGCATTCTGTGGATAACCGTGTGGAATTCCTGTGCGGATCGTGGTTCGAGCCGCTGGAGGCGCGCCGGAAGGAAGACGGGCGCGAACAGGAGCAGGGCGGCGCAGATTGCGGGAGGGGGAGCGCAATGGATAGCGGGGCTGATTCCGCCATGCCGGGCAAGGAGAGGGCGCTTTTTGACCTGATTGTGTCGAATCCGCCCTATATTTGCGAATCCCATATCGAATCTCTCGCCCCCGAAGTGCGGAATCACGACCCGATTCTTGCCTTGAGCGGGGGGGCGGATGGTCTGGACGCCTATAAAACCATCTTGAAAGACCTAAAAAAACATTTGGCGTGTGACGGATTTGCACTGTTTGAAATCGGTGCGGGACAGGAGAAAGACCTTGCGCGACTCGTGGCAGACTCTATGATGGCCCAAGGCGAATCGTACAGGGATTTGGCCGGTATCCCAAGGGTCGTTGAAATAGGATTTGGGGAAAACTGGAAATATATTTGACAGTCCCTGTTGATCCGAATCGGAACCCCAACGTATGGTCATGTTGCTCAGGACATTTCTGTCGGTCGATGAGCCGGGGTCGCCGGAAATATGAAAAGACAGACTTTTTAAAAATAGAACGACTTTTGCTATACAACCTGTACGCAAATCAGGTAAGGTTGTACTTGTGTATGATTCTGTTGATAAGAAGAAAATATTAGGGAAATAGAAGCAGTTAAGGGATACACAGTAATGAGACATGGAACCCCCCACAGACGCCCCCGCAATCGCGGCCATAATGGCGGGCAGAATAACGGCCAGCGCCGCGGCGCGACGCAGAACCGTAACCAGATTTTCGATAGTAACGGCCCCGACGTACGTATTCGCGGCACGGCGCATCAGGTGTGCGAGAAATATCTCGCCCTTGCCAAGGATGCGGCGGCTGGCGGCGATGCCGTACTTGCCGAAAGCTATATGCAGCATGCCGAACATTACCAGCGCATCATCAATAGCTGGAATGAAGAGTTTCAGGGCCAGGGCTATCAACGCCCGCAAGGCGCGTACGCCCCGCAGGAAGCCGATGGCAATGCCGCGAGCGAAGATGATTTATCATTGCCGGCCAGTATCTTGGGAGGCGACGTTAAGAAAAAGGATGAGGTGGCAACGGGTGAAGGCGCCACGTCTGACGAGGATATGTTAGAGGCTGTGTGATTGTTTTAACATCTTGCTGTAACGCTATGTAATAATAAGAAAAACGGGTCGCAAGCGGCCCGTTTTTTTGTTGTTTGTCCGCTTGTACGTCTGCCCCCTGAAGCCGCATATCAGGCGGTATGGCGAAAGCCCCGCGTAGCGCCGGACGATAATCTCGCGGCGGAGCGCATGGACAGGGTAATTCCGGCGGTGGCCTAGGTGATTCCGGTGGCTGGCAGTAGGGATTCCGGCGCTGGACAGGGGTATTTTGGCGGCGGGCGGGTAATTCCGGCGGAGGATGCGGCTTTCGGGCGGGTTATCCGTTGGGAGGGCCTGTGTGTGGTGTATCTGCCGGGATGGCGAGCGGCTTTGTCCGTTTCCCTGCTTTCGGCGGGTGATATCCGCCATAAATCCTCTTTAACCGCTTGATCTGCGGCGGTGAAACTTTAGATAATGAGCTATGGACGGGTTTCTCGCGCATTATGCCCGCGCTTGATGCCTGTGCTTGTTATGCCCGTGCTGATGCTCTTGCTTGGTGTCCGCGCCCCGCGCTTGATGAAGGCGGGCGCAACTGCCACACTTGGCTGGCGGGGCCATGGGCGGTCATGGCCGATCATGGCTGGTTGTCGCTGGCCATCCGTGCGCGGCATATCGTATTTGGATTGCTTTATTACAAGGATCTTTTCATGGAATTCGACCGTTTTACTGAAAAAACAAAATCTATTCTCCAAAAAGCCCAGACTTTGGCCATGCGCTCCGACCACCAGTCGCTGGAGCCGGAGCATCTGTTGCGGGAGATGCTGGAGGACGAGGACGGGCTGACATTGCGGCTCGTACAGGCGGCGGGCGGCGATGCGGCGCGGCTGAAAGGGGCTGTGGAGGCGTCGCTGGCCAGATTGCCGCGGGTGAGCGGCTCTGGCGCAGGGGGCTTACGCATTTCAAGTGATTTATCAAAGACGCTTGATAACGCATTGCAATTGGCTGAAAAATCGGGTGACAAGTACGTCACTTTGGAGCGTGTTTTCCAGGCCATGCTGATGGCGCGGCCCGCGTCCGAAATGGGCCTTATTGTGGCAGAGGCCGGTTTGGATCCGGTCGCGGTCAATCAGGCGATCAACCAGATCAGGAAGGGCCGTACGGCGGATTCCGCGACGGCGGAAGACCAGTTCGAGGCGCTCGCCAAATATGCCCGCGACCTGACCAAGGATGCGCGGGAGGGCAAGCTCGACCCGATTATCGGCCGTGACGAGGAAATCCGCCGGACGATCCAGATTTTGTCCCGCCGGACGAAGAACAACCCCGTCCTGATTGGCGAGCCGGGGGTCGGCAAAACCGCGATTATCGAGGGGCTGGCCCTGCGCATTATCAACGGCGACGTGCCGGAATCGCTTAAAGGCAAGCGGCTGATGTCGCTCGATCTCGGCTCCATGATTGCGGGTGCGAAATTCCGCGGCGAATTCGAGGAAAGGCTGAAGGCCGTACTGGACGAAATCAAGACCGCTTCGGGCGAGATAGTGCTGTTTCTGGACGAGCTGCATACGCTGGTCGGCGCGGGCAAGGCGGACGGGGCGATGGATGCGTCCAATATGCTCAAACCCGCCCTCGCGCGCGGTGAATTGCACATGGTCGGGGCGACGACGCTTGACGAGTACAGGAAGCATATCGAAAAAGACGCGGCGCTGGCCCGCCGTTTCCAGCCCGTTTTTGTGCCAGAGCCGACGGTGGAGGACACAATCTCGATCCTCCGCGGCCTGAAAGAGAAGTACGAGGCCCATCATGGTGTACGCATCACGGATTCCGCGATTGTGTCCGCCGCGACCCTGTCCAACCGCTATATCACCGACCGTTTCCTGCCGGATAAAGCCATCGACCTTGTGGATGAGGCGTCCTCGCGGCTGCGGATGCAGGTCGATTCCAAGCCGGAAGAGATTGACGAGCTGGATCGCCGGATCGTGCAGCTTAAAATCGAGCGCGAGGCCCTGTCCCGCGAGAAAGACGCGGCCTCGAAAGAGCGGCTTGTACGTCTGGACGAGGAGCTGGAGGTGCTTGAAAAACGTTCCGCCGACCTGACCGCCCAATGGATGGCGGAGAAAGAAAAACTCAATGCCGGGCAGAAAGTGACCGAGGAGCTGGACCGCGCCCGTATCGAGCTGGAACGGGCCGAGCGCGATTCCGACTGGGGCAAGGCGTCGGAGCTGAAATATGCCAAAATCCCCGAATTGGAGCAAAAACTGGCCGAGGCCGCTAAATCCGGCCATGCCGGCATGATCAACGAGGAAGTGACCGAGGACGATATCGCCGCGGTGGTCAGCAAATGGACGGGGATTCCGGTGGACAAGATGCTGGAGGGCGAGAGGGCCAAGCTGCTCGCCATGGAAGACAAGCTCAAGGAGCGCGTCGTCGGGCAGGACGATGCTGTACGGGCGGTCGCCAATGCCGTACGCCGTTCGCGCGCGGGGCTGCAATCCCCGAACCGGCCTATCGGTTCCTTCCTGTTCTTGGGGCCTACGGGGGTCGGGAAGACGGAATTGACCAAGGCGCTGGCGGAATTCCTGTTCGACGACGATTCGGCGATGGTGCGGATCGATATGTCGGAATATATGGAAAAACATGCGGTGTCCCGCCTGATCGGCGCGCCGCCGGGCTATGTCGGTTATGAGGAGGGCGGCGCGCTGACCGAAGCGGTGCGGCGCAGGCCCTATCAGGTCGTGCTGTTCGACGAGGTGGAAAAGGCGCATCCCGATGTGTTCAATGTGCTTTTGCAGGTTCTGGACGATGGCCGCCTGACTGACGGGCAGGGACGTACGGTTGATTTCACCAATACGGTTCTGATTATGACATCCAATCTGGGGGCCGAACATCTGGTCGCGTTGCCGGACGGGGCGGACGCCGAAAGCGCCCGTGATTCCGTCATGAACGCGGTGCGGGCGGCCTTCCGGCCCGAATTCCTGAACCGCCTCGATGAAATCCTGCTGTTCCGCCGCCTTGGCCGCGAACAGATGACGGGGATTGTCGATATCCAGCTCGGCTATCTCTACAAGCTTTTGGAGGGGCGGCAAATCACGCTCGATATCGGTGCGGATGCCCGCAAATGGCTGGCTGATAAGGGCTATGACCCCGCCTATGGCGCAAGGCCGCTCAAGCGCGTCATCCAGACCGAACTGCAAAACCGGCTGGCCGAGCTTATCCTCGAAGGGCGGATCGGCGACGGGGACGCGGTGGGCGTCGGCGTTCTGGACGATGCGCTCGATTTCCGGATAGCGCCCGGCGGCAAGGGCGAGCGGCAGGCGGCCTGAAAAGTGGCCTGTGTGAGAAGCGGTCTGTAAGAGAAGCGATCTGTGAGAGAAACGGCCTGAGCGTAAATCTGCGGGGCGGTTTGCCAGGCATGCCTGTTTATATGGTGGTTTAAAAAGGAACCGGCGGCATGTCGGCCCGGCCCTGCCGTGGCTTGTGAAGCGGCCCTCATGGGCGGCGGGCAGGTGCGGCGGGCGAATGATGCCCCTTGCGGATTCTTCCCCAAAAAAAGCGATCTTGAAAAGGCTGCGCACCCCGAAAGGGTTTTGAGGGAATTATTTGCAATTATTCCAAATGGTTGAGTAAAAAGTGCGGCGATAGAAACCGTTCCTTTTTGAACGGTACTCTATTTTCATTATAGCGCGTCTTTTTAGGATTTTCTCCCCTTAATTTAATTGAACAAACCGCATCCACCTTCTTTTTAGCTCCAATGGTTCAAAAAGGAAGGATTTGGAGCATCGTTTGAAATCAAGTCTTTATATAAATCTATTTATATTTATTGCGGCCTCTGCATTGGCCGCCTGTTCCCAAAAGCCCGCCACATCTGAAGCCGATATGGCCGAATTGGCGTTCATCAGCGCAGGTGAAAGCAAGATAATCAACCGCCATGGCCGCTGTCTTCTCATCGAGGACTTGAGCGAACCCACGGCCCATGAAGGCTATGCGCTTTCGACCGTCAAGGCGACATGGCTGGTACTGGAAGAGGGCGACCGCAACACAGGGGACGGCTCCCGCCCCATGCGGATGAGTGCCTGTCCATGATAATGCGCGCGCTTGTCATGGCTGTTTTAATGATGCTGGCGGGCGCGGCGGCGAGCTATGCCGCCAATGGCTATGATGTTCCGGTCGGAGCGACCGTGACAATTGATGAGCATGGCGAGTGCCGCGAAGTCACCAATCCGGCAGGTCAGCCGGGGACGCGCTTTGTTTCCACCAGAACCGCCCCCGAATGGCAGAGTTTCCGCGACAATCCAAACGACCTCATTATGGCGGCGTGTAGCGGCGGCGATTGCGTTCCCGACATATGGACAGCGCGGGACAGCAATAGACTGTGGACTACCGTAGCCTCGTCGGCCGATGGGGCAAAGCTCGTGGCAGCAGTGGGCGGATTGTCCGCAGGGCAGATTTACACTTCGACCGATAGCGGCGTCACATGGACGGCGCGTGACAGCAACAGAGGCTGGTCTCGCGTGGCATCGTCGGCGGACGGCACAAAGCTCGTCGCGACAGTGTCCTATCCCCCCGGTCAGATTTACACTTCGACCAATAGCGGCGTCACATGGACGGCACGGGAGAGCAACAGGTATTGGTACTCTCTTGCGTCGTCTGCGGACGGCACCAAGCTCGTCGCAGGAGAAGTCGACAATATTTACACCTCGACCGATAGCGGTGTGACATGGACATCACGGACATCAGCGAGGGGCGGCATTTATGGGGGTAACTGGGGTGCCGTAGCCTCGTCTGCGGACGGCACCAAGCTCGTCGCAACTCTTCGCCCCGGTGTGATCCGCACTTCGACCGATAGCGGCGTGACATGGACATCGCGAGATACCGTCCGCAACTGGTGGGACGTGGCGTCATCGGCGGATGGGACAAAGCTCGTGGCAATAGTCTCCGGAGGGCAGATTTACACTTCGACCGATAGCGGCGTCACGTGGACGGCGCGAGAGAGCGACAGGAGTTGGACTCGCGTGGCATCGTCGGCGGACGGTACCAAGCTCGTCGCAACAGTATCCAACGGGCAGATTTATACTTCGACCGATAGCGGTGTGACGTGGACGGCGCGGGAGAGTAACCGCATTTGGAATGGCGTGGCCTCATCAGCGGATGGCACCAAGCTCGTCGCAACAGTATCCAATGGGCAGATTTACACCTCTGGCTGCGATAGCGGCGGTGGAGCGGGAACGTGGATTAACAAAGGCCTTGCTTGCCCCGTTCCGGATATAGAGCAATGTGAGAATAACAGCACTCCCTCTGGCTCATGCTCTCCAATCGGTGCGGAATGCTACACTCGGTCGGGGGGAGGCAGTTGCGGTGGACGATATAGTTTCCGTGTGTTTGAGTGCCAATAGGCGCTACGCCCACCGCCTTGTGGGCCGATATAGTCCGCGCCTGGCGCGCAATTCTTCAAGGGGCGGTATTTTTTCGCGCGGTATCTATTCTATATGCGGCGTCATCGCGGGGATAGCAGGTGAAGGTTGTGCGAAACGTGCAAGGCTTTGTATTGACTGGCAGGAAAGAGGGCCGGGATGTTGAAAAGAGGGGCGGGGCCGGCCCGGCAAGAGGGAGCAGATCTCTGGCGGGGGGAAGGCGGTTTCCGGCGTGGAAGGCGCGGAAGGTGGATTATAGGGGGATTTACGGGCATATGGTTCGCGGCTCTTCCGCTCCGCTTCCCGGTATCGGGAAAGCGCTTGAATGATTTGTCATACGCCGCCATTTGCGGTAGTTTGGAAAGGTCTTTGATTCATAACCCTTATTCGGGGATTTCATGCGCCCATATAAAATATTCCTGCTCTTATCCGGTACGATCGCCCTTGGCGCCGGCCTTGGCGGTTGCGCCAGCATTATCGACACGCCGACCCAGCCCGTGACGGTCGTTACGACGGGCGCGTCCGAAGCTTACTGTATCCTCGATAACGGCATCCGCTACCGCGTGCATAACGGGCAGACGGTCAAGATCCAGCGCTCGCGCAAGGCGCTCCAGATGGATTGCTACGCCGCCGGCAACCGCCATATCAACCATACGATTGAAAGCGGCTTGAATGAAACCGCTTCATGGAACGTAACCAATGCGGTCGTGCCGGGCGTGGCCTATGACGCCGTATCGGGCGGGCTTTTCGCCTATCCCGAAAAAATAACGATCGATTTTTCCGGCATGGCGCCGCGCGGTTATGAATTGCCTTCCTATCACAACAAGGACGCGCCGAACCCGTATGAACAATCCCTTGAAAGCTATGCGCCCAGCAAGCCGCGCCTTGATTCGGAGCGGGGGCTTGAGCCGGAAACCGTCAAGCGCCTCGATAGCCGCGCAAGCAGCAACCCGTTCGATATACCGGGCAGGTTCGATGGAGCCCGCCCGCCGGGGACGCTCGGAAACGGCCAGACGCAAGGGGGGCATATGCAAGGCGTCCAAGGGAACGGCGTAACGGTAATGCCGCCTGCCGCGGGTGCGCCGCGGGTTGTGCCATCGGCGCCGCAATTCGCGCCTGCGCCCGTGCCTGCACCTGTGCTTGTACCTACGCTTAAAGGCGACACGGCGGAAGAACTGACCCGCTCCATGAACCCCAGCGTCTTCAGCCGTTAAGGCAGGCGCGCCGTGGATAGCCCCCGCCATTATTTCGTCTGCGGCATCGGCGGCAGCGGCATGTTGCCGCTTGCGATCCTGCTGAAAGGATTGGGACACCGCGTCAGCGGCTCCGACAGATCGCACGATCAGGGGCGCACGCCTGAAAAATTCGCATGGATCGCGGCGCAGGGAATCGAGCTGTATCCGCAAGATGGAAGCGGGGTGCTGGGCGGCGCCGGTATCGACGCCGTTGTGATTTCAAAGGCGGTGGAGGCCGCCGTGCCGGACATTGCCGCGGCAAAGGCCGAAAACATCCCCATCCTTTTGCGTGCCGAAATGCTGATAAAGCTTTTCAACGGCGCGGACAAACGCATCGCCATAGCGGGGACGAGCGGCAAGACGACGACGACGGGCATGACGGGCTTCCTGTTGAAAGAAGCGGGGCTGGATCCGTCCGTGATGAATGGCGGCATCTTCCGCAATTATGCCGCAGACAATCCTTATTCCACCGCTTTTGTCGGCGGGGGCGGGCTGTTTGTCACGGAAGTGGATGAAAGCGACGGCGCGGCCATCGTCGCGCGTTATGCGCCCGATATTGCGGTCTTGCATAATATCTCGCTCGATCACCAGCCTATGGAAGAATTGCGTTCCATGTTTGCGGGCTTCCTTGCGAAAGCCGCAATCGCCGTCATCAATGCGGACGATGCGGGGGTCGAGGAAATCGCCGGAACTTTTCAGGGGCGCATCATCCGCTATAGCAGCCATGGGGCGGCGGGCGCGGATTTACGCGCCGAGGATTATGTGCCGGAGCCGGACGGTTCGCGCTGTGTTATCGTTACGAAGGACGGGGAGCGATTGAAGCTCTCTTTACGCCTTCCGGGCAGGCATAATATCTCGAACGCCCTTGCGGCCCTCGCGGCGGCGGTGGCGGCGGGGATGGAGCTGAAAGAGGCTGTCCGCATCCTTGGGCGGTTCGAAGGGATCAAGCGGCGGATGGAAATTGTGGGGCGCAGCGCTTCGGGCATTATCGTCATGGATGATTTCGCCCATAATCCCGACAAGGTAGCGGCGACCCTTACGACGCTTAGGGAATTTGACGGGCGGCTTTTAATTTTCTTCCAGCCGCACGGTTACGGCTTCCTTAAAGTCGTCGGCAAGGAGCTGGCGGAATCCTTCGCTTCCCATCTTGCGGCGGATGACAGGCTCTATCTGGTCGAACCGCTTTATCTGGGCGGAAGCGCCGATAAAAGCATTGGCGCCGCTTATCTCGCCGGCCAGATCACCGCGCTTGGCGGACATGCCGCCCTTATGCCGGACAGGGAAGCCGTTCTGGAGGCCCTGTGCGCCGAGGCGAAGCCGGGCGACCGGATTATCGTCATGGGCGCGCGCGATGACAGTCTTTCCGCGTTCGCCCGTACGATATTGGGTAAATTTTCGTAAAAAACTTTGGAACCATCGCAGAATCCCGCTGGTTTACGTTTGTGACGGATAATCTAGGAGGTGTGTCTATGGTTTATCAAGCGCAAGAGAGTATGGCTGTTGCCGGAACGGATTTTATAATGGTGCGTGCCGATAATTTGAAAGAAGTTATCGGTGTGTTCAAGGACGAGGCGGATTTGCAAAGCGCTATCCGTGAGCTGGAAGGCGCGTCTTTTCCGCGCCATGCGATTTCGGTTCTCGGCCCGCGCGGAGAGGTTGAAAAACTCTTTGGCAGCAAAACAATCCCGCCCGAAATGGCCATTAACGTAACCGATACGCCGCGCGAGGCGCCCTCAAGGCCCGAAGAGCAGACAATCGGGACGGCGGGTCTTATCGGCGGCTGCGCTTATATCGGCGCGATGGGGCTGGCGCTTCTGACGGGCGGTACGAGCCTGCCGTTTATTTTGAGCGCGGCGGCAACGGGCGCGGTCGGCGGCGGCGCTGCGGGCGTTATCGTGAGCGGCGTTCTCGGAGGCCGTTATACCCGCCATATCGAAGAACAGATAGAAGAAGGCGGCCTGCCTTTATGGGTGAGCACGGGCGATATGTACCAGGAAGAAATAGCCAAACATATCCTCGTCGTGAACAATGCCTATAACGTCCATGCCCGCTTTGTCGAATAGGCGGCGCGGGCGCGGGGCGGCTCTTATCCGCCTTGCTTCTTCTTGAGGTCGATCGGCGGGAGGCGTTCCTTGCGGCGGAAGAGGGTTTCGCCCGCTATTTGATATAGTTCACGGGCGCTTTTCCTGTCGAGCGCCCCGATGAGGTAGCCATAAAGGGCCATGCCGGCGGGGACGCACAGGGCGATCCGCGTCCATGCGCCAAACCCGTGCAGGCCGTAATGTTTGAACAGCCAGATGCTTACCGCCATCAGCAAGGCCGAAAAAAGCGGCGCCGCGATTGCGCCCGCATAAGCCCGTGTGCCGATGCGCAGCTCACGCAAAGTCAGCCATGATAAAAACGGATAAAGCAGGGCGGCGCGCAGGAACAGCGCCCATGCCATGGCATTGAGCCCGTAGCGGACGAAGACAAGCAGGAAGAGGATATTCAAGACGCAGGCAATCAGCATCATGGCGGTTTGCCAATGCGGTTTCCCTTGTGTCAGGAAAATATTCATCTTGATTTGCGAAAGGGCGCTTACCAGCGTGGTTGCCGCGAGAATGGCGGCGACAGGCGCGACTTCGGCCCATTTATCCCCCAACAGCGCGTCGATAAGTTCCGGCGCCATCACGATAAACCCCGCATAGATCGGCGCCGTGGTGAGGGTGGAATATTTCATCCATTTTAAAAATCCTTGCGCCGTTCGGGCCGCTTCGCCCGCGCGGCCGGCCATGACCGGAAGGGCGACGGCGTTGAGGCCCGCATTGAACATGAGGGCGATGGCGGTCACGATCCGCTTGCCCGCATTATAGGCCCCCGTCGCGGCGGGGCCGAGATAAAACGAGGCCATGAGGATATCTATATGCCCGTCGCAAAAACGGATAATGGAGGCTGCCGATACATGGCGCGCATAGGAAAGGAGGGGGGCGAAGTTTTCACGGCCCGTTTCAAATCCGGGTTTCCACGGTGTTGCGCACCAGAGCCAGAGCGTTGAAACGACCGCCGTGACGATTTGCTGGACGATAAGGGCGACCAGCCCGTGGCCGCCAAGCGCGAGCCAGATGCCCGCGGCCCCGCCCGCAAGGATGGACAGGAGCGAGCGCAAGGCGAGTTTTTTGAACTGGTAATTCTTGGCGAGCCAGGCTTCATGGATTTTTGAAAGCCCCAGCGTGACGATAAGTACGGATAAAAAGCGCAACGTATCTTCTATCCGCGCATCCTTCATGAAATCTGCGACAGGCCCCGCGCTTGCAAGCACGCACAGGGCCGCGATGCTGTGACCGGCGAGGACGGCCCAGAAGGCGGCGTTATAATCGCGCGCGCCCGGCTCTCTTTTTGCCAGCAAGGTGGTGACGACGCTTTCGGCGATAATATGGCGGATAAATTCGACGATCAGGAGGCAAACGGCGATGACGCCGAAATCTTCCTTGGACACGAACCGCGCCGTGACCAGAAAGACGGCCAGAACGAGGAACTGCCCCACGCTCTGGTTCAAGATCGACCAGATCGCGTTTCGTCCCATCACATCTCTGCTTGGTTGTGCCGTCATGCTTTTATGGTTCTACAGTGCGCGCGGTCAAAGATCCATCGCCGTGTCGCACGGTAGAATGAAAGGGCGGCGAACGCTTTAAAAAAAAGGGGTGGTAATAGGGGCTTAGGGCGCATGCTGGGGCTTGGGCGCAGGGGCTGCGGCGCTTTGGCTGCGCGCTCGCTCTTTCCCGTCTTTCCCGCCTTTATTTCCGCTTGCCGAGCCGTTCGAGGACAAGCCCGTAGCCCTGATGCGGTTCTTGCCGTAAAAACCGCGCGACGCGGGCGACGGTGGTCGTGCTGGCCCCTGTTTTTTGCGAAATATCGCGGTAGCTAAGCCGCCCTTCATCAAGAAGGCGGGCAATCGCCCATCTTTCCGAAAAAGCCTTGATTTCGCCGGGGGTGCAAAGGTCGGCCAGAAAACGCTCTATCTCCTCTTTCCCTTCCAAAAGGGCGATAGCGTCATAGAGCGCTTGTGTATCTTTTTGATCCTGCATGGTTTTATGATAGCCCAAAAAGGCCGGAATGGTAGGGTAAATAAGAAGCGACTTGTATTTACATATTGCAAATAAGGGCAAAATTCACCTTGACGGATTTTGTTATATTGTGTTAGCCGAGTAACACGAGGGGCTGTAAGGCCGCATAACTATAAAGAGGGTGTAAAAATGGCGGCGCCTTATGTGCTGACGGACGATCTGCCGCTGGTCTTTGCGAAGCTGACAGGGGATAGCGAGGAGGCAAAGCGCGCTGTCCGGCAATCTTCGCAAATGATCCGGACTTCGCTGCAAAAAATCTTTCCGGTGGTTGAAACCATCCCCGCGGATAAAATTTCCCGTTTCCTGAACGATAGAGTCGCCGGAAGCGATTTGCCTGCAATCTCCCTGACCGGCCTCATCACGGGCGACGGGAAAAGGATTGCGGCGGTCGAAGCCTCGCGCACGGTTTCGCTGGAACCTGTGGAAGGTATTTATTTTAAATTCAGGGATAGCGGTATTTTGCCGCGCCTGCCCGGCCTGCCGGACGTGAAGGAGCAATTCCGCCGTGCCGTCGAATTTGTCGCGGACAGTAAAAAGCCGCGGGTGAATATCGTCGATGACGTCGTCTTTAGCGGCGGCACGATTTTGAATTGCGCCAATCAGCTTGCGGCGCGCGGGATCGAGGTCGATACGGTCATCGCCAATGTTGCCATTAACGGCTCCGTCGCGGCGCTCGGCCAGCGCGGGATCAAAATGGACGCCGATTATTATTATGACGCGGTGATTGACGAAGTGTGCATGCGGGACTTTATCGTCGGTGCGCCCGGCGGCGGGCGCAACCTGTTGCTTGGCAACGGCCAATATGTATCCGTCCCTTATCTCTATCCATATGGCAATGTCGGGCAATGGGCCTCTATCGGGCGGGAGAGCGCCGCCGGTTTTTCAAAAGACTGTCTGGAGGCCAGCTTGAATATCTGGGCCGCGCTTGCGCCCGATATGAAATTTTCGGATTTGTCCAAACCCGTTTTCAAATCCAGTCCGGATGAGCGGATCGTGGATTCCATCGAAAGAATGCTTGAGAGGAAAGAATATGACCGCTTTGCAAATACATTATGATTGCGACCCCGGACAGGACGATGCGATAGCACTCCTGTTCGCGCTGGGGGCCGGTGTCGATGTCAAAAGCATTTCGATTGTCGGCGGCAATGTCGATGTCGATAAATGCACGCGCAATGCGTTGCAGATTCTCGAATTTACGAACCGCTCCGCCATCCCCGTTTATAAAGGCGCGCCGCAGCCGCTTAAAAGATTGTCGCAGCCATTGCCGGACGTGTTCGGCGAATGCGGCATGGCGGGCGCGAACCTGCCGGCGCCGGAAAAAAGGGAAGAAGCAAAGAGCGGGGCAGAATTTCTTGCAACGCTCGCCATTCCGCAAAGCGTCGTTGCGACGGGGCCGCTGACCAATCTTGCGCAGGCCATTCAGGATAATCCGGCCTTCGCGGGCCATGTGAAACGGCTTTATATCATGGGCGGCTGCGTGTATCCCGAACATCTGCACGGGCATCTCGGCAATATTCAGGTGAAGGGATCGGAGGGCTGGGCCGAATATAATTTCGCGGTCGATCCCGACGCCGCCAAGATTGTTTTCGCAGCGGGGATTGAAGAGATTTTCTTGATCCCGCTCGAAGTCACGCGGACGATCCTTTACCGCTATGACGTTGATCAAAAACTCCGCGCGCAGGGCGGAAAAGCCGCTTCGCTGGCGGCGGATATTCTTTCGACGGTCGGGCCGGAAGACCGGATCGACTATGCCGCCGAAATGGCCGATGCGGGCGATCCGGTGCGGGCGATGCATGACGTCGTCGCCATGGCCTATCTGACCGACCCCGAAATTTTCAAAACAGAGCGCATGCCGATCCGTATCGAGGACGGCGCGCCGCCGCTTCCGGCGGGCCAGACGATTATTGACGAAAATAATCCCGACCATCCGTCGGTGACGGTTATCCGCGATCTGGATCGGGCGCGGTTTATTGAATTGCTTGTACGTTATATGGGGGAATTGTCATGACGGAATATGCGCAAATCGCGGGTGATATGGCCGGGGCCGTCGCGCAAGCCTGCAGGGTGATTGCGGGCGATTTCAAAAAGGCCTGCGCCGATAAGGCCGTCATCCGCGGCGGCAAGGCACAAAAAAACGGCCTGCCCGATTTCGTGACGCAAACGGATCAGGCTGCGGAGCGTGTCATCAAGGCGGCGCTTTCCATCAGCTGGCCTTCGATCGCCTTTGTCGGCGAAGAGTGCGGCGGCGATCTCGCGCAGGATAAATTTTTCCTTGTCGATCCGCTGGACGGAACGAGCAACTTTGCGGCGCTGCGCGATTATTTCGCCGTTTGCGCCGCCTATGTCGAAGATGGCGCCGTCAAGGCGGCAGTCATCGCCGACCCCGTGCGCGGCAATGTCGTGACCGCCAGCAAGGGCGGCGGCGCTTACCTGAACGGCAAGAAAATCGATCTGGCAAAGAGCGACGCTGAACAATTATCGGGCAGCCAGCTTGAATGCGAATTGCCGCTTTCAAGTGCGGACGACTTCAGGCTTATCGAAAGGCTTTTGCCGTCCATGTCGGGGATGCGCAAATCCGGATCGACCGCGCTCGATATTCTCAACCTCGTCGCCGGGCGCGATATTGTCTGCCTCTCGCGCGGGCTGGAGCCGCACGATATCGCCGCCTGCACCCTCATCGTCGAGGAGGCGGGGGGAGTCGCCACCGACTTCTCCGGCAACAAGGCGACGCTACGCAGTACGGAATTGCTCGCCGCCCCCAGACAAAAACAGGCCGCGGCGCTTGCGTTAATGCTTTAGACGCGCAGGCCGGTATTTTCCGGCACGCCGGCCTGGCTTATGGATTCGCCATATTCATTTGCGTAAATTTGAAGATGCCTTGCGTAAAGTTCCGCAAGCGTGCGCCGCGCCGGCCTGTCCCGGTTTATGCGATTGGCGTGGGGCGAGTTCTCCGCAAAAAAGAAGATATAACTAGCCAAGTTTTTTCTGAACAAAAGATTGAGGATATTGCACTGCCCCGGTCGTCACCGGTTCTACGACGGAATGAGCTTCGGGCCGAAGGTAATCAACAATTTCAACAGCTACCTCAACAGCTGCAAATGCGCCGCCGATGATAATGGCTGTATAGCCTGCAATGGCCAATACGTCTCCTCTTGATAAATACGGGTGATCGTCTTTATCGCGGGATGGGTCAGCAGGGCGATTGAAAAAATCTTTCAGCATATAAGACTTATTATAGAAAAAGTCTGGAAAGTCAAAGATTGCGCATCAGCCGCAACGCTTCATCGGGAAAGCGTGTTTCGAGGTACAATCTTATATCCGCTTTCCGGCCTTAGGGATGGAGGCCCGGCGGAATAGGGGAGCGGAAATAATAGATATTGTGGCATGACAGGCTCAAATAGGCAGGGTTACGCATGGCGAATGCCTCACTGGTGCGCCCCACCGACCAAAACAGATGCTAACATATTGGAATTCAAGATAATGGCGGAGACGGAGGGATTCGAACCCTCGATACGGGATAACCGTATGACGATTTAGCAAACCGTTGCCTTCAGCCTCTCGGCCACGTCTCCATATGTGTTTGAAGTATCAGTGATGGGGGTTTAAATCAACTAAAACTATCGGCTTATTTGTGTTGACATAATTTAATATCCTGCTTTTAATCCCGGTGGATTATTATGCGGGGAAAGTACAATGAGTAAAAAGAAAACACTATGGAAGCGGCGCGCGCTGGGCGCTGTCTTTATGGGCGTGGCGGCGGTCGATCTGTATGGCTATGCCGGCGAATATGGCGAAAGATTGCTGCGTACCAATTCTGTTACGGAGCAGGCGGCGCCTTTTTATAAAGGGTTTGGCGTCGTGTTGAATTTCGGCTGGCGTTCATTGAAGGATTTGGCGGGCGGGATCAATGATATTGCCCAGCGCCACTATCGCCCATAATCATTACCCCCTGTTTTATTTCAGGTAGCGCGTGAGATAACCGCCCCAATCGGAAACGTCGTCAATGGGCGGGTAATCATTGATGGCATGGTAGCTCCATCCCGTGGGCGAGCGGTTATCGCGGGTGATGCGGGCGAGGATGCAAGCGGGTTTGTCCGCGCCATCGGCCCCGTTCATGAAAATTTCCAGAAGGTTCGTGTCCGTCATGCCGTCGGCGATGCGCATGCGCGGATCGGCAATGTCGCCGAACAGGTGGCCGGAACGGATCTCGCAAACGAACAGGATGTCGGTGGTGCTGCGCGGGAGGCCGGCAAGCTCGCAGGAAATGCTTTCGTCGTCGCCCAGCCCTTCGCCCGTCGCGTCGTCGCCGGAATGATAGATCGCGCCCGTTTCATCGACGGCGTCCTGTGCCATCGCGCCGACGAAATCAATATACGCGCCGTTTGAATCATAGACGAAGCAGGAGAGATCGAGGTCATGCTGCGTATGGCTTCCGGTCAGGCGCTGAAGGGCGCTTGCCTTGTCCTGCCGTTCGTCCCAGCTGATGGCGATAAGGACGCGGTCGCGGCTTGATTGCGTAAATAGGAGCGGGGCCTTGTGGCCTTTGGGTGCGGTTTTCATGGGGATTAGGATAGTACGGCTTGCGCGGCCCCGCAAGGCGCAAGGGGGGAACGGCAAGGGGGAACGGTAAAGGCGGCGGCAAGAACGGGATCGCGGGATTGCCCGTCCGCCTGTTTTGCGCGTTAGCCCGCAATGTTCCAGAGAAGCGCCCCGTCCGCCGCGTAGCGCCGCGCGAATTGCCAGACCTTCGCATCCGTATGGGGGCAGGACGGAAAGGGCGGCGGATCGGTTGCGGGGCGGTGATATTTTTCCGGCGCGCAATAATCGCCCGCGCTGGATTTGACGGTGGAAACGGTTTTAAATATGGCATCGGGAAAGGCGCGTTTCAGGGCGCGCGTCAGGGTTCCCGTGACCGCGCATGTCCAGATTTCGGGATAGGGCGCAAGATCCAGAACGCCGCACGCCTTGATAAGAGCCTCTTCAAATTCCGGCATGGTGAAGCCGGGCGGCAGGGCGGCGGCGGTTCCGGCGCACTGTCCTGCGTCCTTTTGGGCAAGGGCGAAAAGATCGGCGGTTTGCATGGGCGGCTGGAGATATAAGACCGCTCCGGCTGCGTCGAGCTTTTCCATCATGGGATGGGCCTTATCGCCGCAAAGATAGATATGCGCCTGCTTACCGTTATCCGCGCAGGCATGGGCGAGGGCAAGCGCGCCATGTCCCATGATTGTCCCCGCATAAAAAATTTCGGCGGGGCGGATGTCTTTTAAAAGAATGTCCAGCCCGCGCCGCTTTGTGCCGCCCGCGATAAGATCGTCGCGCAGCACGGCAAAAGGGCCGCAGGGCAGGATGGTGAACGGGGCTTCTTGCCGCGCTTTTTCCTGAAGGGGGAAAGGCCGATCCGGCTTACGGTTTTTCAAGCGGGCCTTTGAACTGCGCCGCCAGCGCCTTTCCAAGCCCCAGCGAATAGCCTTCGCCGTCCTGTTGATGGGCCTTTTTCAATTCGCTCCACGGCAGGGTGACATGGTTGTGGTGCGTGCGGTGATGGTTGAAATAGAGGATGAATTTTTCCAAAGGGCCGGGCAGGGACAGCTCGTGCGCCACGATGGAATTATCGGGCGGCGTGTCGTAATGATAGGCGTTGTCCATCAGCGATATGATAAAAGCGCGGCCCGCGATGGCGGCCAGCGGGATGAACCAGTGCGCGCCGTAGAGATAAAAGGACAGGCCGTAAAGGACGAGGATGGCGGCGCAATCCATGCGGAGCATGCGCATATTTTCAGGCTTGAGGAGCGCCGTTTTGATGGCCTGCCTGTGGCGTTCGTCCTCGAACAGATAGGGTTCGGCTTTTGCCACGATCTTGCTCGGCGAAAGCGAAAGGGCGAAGGAGGCCGCCACTTCGATAAGGTAAAGCCCGCCCAGCATTTTGAAATAATGGGTAAGGGCGGCGCGCCAGCGCGGCTGCTCCTGTGCGTCGTAATATTCCGATTCCCATTCGCGGTTATATTGATGGTGCATCAAATGGCCGAAGCGCAAAACGGGATAGCCCGCGCCGAACAGGATCGCCATCGCCCGTGCGATCGTCTGGTTGGCTTTGCGGTTCGGGTGGAGGTTGCCATGGATCGCCTCGTGGATAAGGCTCCAATAGGGCGTGTTGAGCGGGATCAGGATGATAACGACCGCCAGCATGATCCAGATATTGTCCGTCAGGAACGGGAGGAAGAAAAGCTGCAATAAAAGCGTCAGGCTTATCGCGGCGGCAAGGGCCATATTGAGAGTTGTCGGTATGGTTTTAGTCTTTGCCTTTGCCTGCGTTTCTTTTTCCATGGCCTTTTCCACCGTCCGGTCTGGAGGATCTATCCGTCGAGTTTTTTCTTCAGCAGATCGTTGATGATGGCGGGGTTTGCCTTGCCGCCCGTTTCCTTCATGACCTGTCCGACAAAAAAGCCGAACAGCTTGTCCTTGCCGCCGCGATAGGAAGCGACATTGTCGGGGTTCGCGGCGATGATGGCGTCGATGATGGATTCAATCGCGCCGGTATCGGTGATTTGCCGGAGGCCCTTTTCCTCGACGATGGCGGCGGCGTCCTTGCCGCTTGCGTACATTTCGGCGAACACGTCCTTGGCGATTTTGCCGGAAATCGTGTTGTCCTTGATAAGGGCGACGAGTCCGCCGACCTGTTTCGCCGCCACGGGGCTTTCGGTGATGTCTTTCCCGTCCTTGTTGAGCAGGCCGAGAAGCTCGTTCAAAATCCAGTTGGCGGCGAGTTTCGGATCGGAATCGTTCGCGGCGCTCTCGTAATAATCCGCGCGGGTTTTTTCGGCGATCAGAACCGTCGCGTCATAAAGCGGCAGGCCGTAATCCTTCATGAAACGGTGCTTTTTCTGGTCGGGCAGTTCCGGCAACGTCTTGCGGATTTCCTCGATCCATGCGCCGTCCAGCTCCAGCGGCAAAAGATCGGGGTCTGGGAAATAGCGGTAATCATGCGCTTCTTCCTTGGAGCGCATGGAACGGGTTTCCATCTTGACCGGATCCCACAGGCGGGTTTCCTGTTTGATGGCGCCGCCATCTTCGATGATTTCAATCTGGCGGCGGGCTTCGTACTCAATCGCCTGCTGGACGGCTTTCACCGAGTTGACGTTTTTAATCTCGCAGCGCGTGCCGAGTTCCGCGCCCGATTTACGCACCGACACGTTGACGTCGGCGCGCATCGATCCTTCCTCCATATTCCCGTCGCATGTGCCGAGATAGCGCAGGATCATGCGCAGCTTGGACAGATAGGCGGCGGCTTCTTCGGGGCCGCGAATATCCGGCTCCGACACGATCTCCATCAAGGCGCAGCCCGAACGGTTCAGATCGACATAGGATTTGGACGGGTGCTGGTCATGCAGAGATTTTCCGGCATCCTGTTCGAGATGCAGGCGCGTGACGCCGATTTCTTTCGTGCTGCCGTCGGCGAGATCGATTTCGACGGCGCCCTTGCCGACTATCGGGTGCAGGAATTGCGAGATCTGGTAGCCTTGCGGCAGGTCGGGATAGAAATAATTCTTGCGCTCGAACACCGAATAAGTGTTGATGGCGGCGTTCAGCCCCAGCCCCGTGCGCACCGCCTGTTCGACGCAATAGGCGTTAAGGACGGGAAGCATGCCGGGCATCGCGGCATCGACCATGGATACTTGCGAATTCGGCTCCGCGCCGAAAGCGGTAGCGGCGCCGGAAAAGAGTTTTGAATTGGCCGTAACCTGCGCATGGACTTCCATGCCGATCACGACTTCCCATTCGCCTGTTGCGCCTTTGAGCAGATATGTCATTTCAATACTTCCATTATATTTTCGTCTTCGGCGATGACCGCTTCGACATTCAGGCCCGTATCGTCCACCGCGCCGCCATGGGCCACGATGCCCGTCGTCAGGGAGCGGCTGCGGACATGTTCGCGGTGGATCATATAGATGCCGGAACCCACAATAATGGCCCCGCCCAGCCCTGTCCAGACATCAATCCCCTGTCCGAAAAGAAGATAGCCGAAAGCCAGCCCCCATAAAAGCTGGACGTAATGGAACGGCGCCGCAAGAGAGGTATCGGTGGTCTGGAAGGCGCGGGATACGGAAAAATTGGCGAAAACGTGGAAAAGTGCGGTCGCCGCGAAGAACCAGAGATGGTCTGTTGACGGCAGGGAAAGGTCGCCCTTCCACAGTGTAACCGTGCCGAAAACGATGGTCGAGGTCAGGCAGGTAAAGAGCGAGAAGGCAAGCAGCGGTTCGCCCTCGCCGATCCTGCGGATGATGATGTTGGAGCCGGCGAAGCAAAAGGCCGCAAGGATGATGGCGAGGGCGGCAGGTTCGAGCGGCACGACGCCGGGGCGCAGGACGACGAGGACGCCGATGAATCCCGTTATGATCGACGCCCAGCGGTGGATGCCGATTTTCTCGCCGAGGAAATAGATGGACAGGACGGACATGATGAACGGCCCCGCGAAAATAAGCGTGTAGGACATGGCCATGCCGAGCTTGACGAATCCCGTCGTCATGCAGAAAAACACGGCCGCGCCGAAAAGCCCGCGCAGGATATGGAGTTTGAGGTGTTTTGTCTTAAGCGTCGCCTTCAGCCCGCCGACCCTGTTCGACAGGATGAGGAGGATTGGCAGGAAAAACAAATTGATGAAAAGCGCGACTTTTTCGGGCGGATAATGTTCCGCGCCGAGCTTGATAAAGACGTCGCCTATGGAATAAAGGCTGAATCCTACGGCGGCCAGCGCCATGCCGAAGGCTGTTTTGTTCTGGGCAAGTTTCATGGCGGGAGTTGTAGCGGTTTAGCGGACGCACGCAAGCAGTTTCGACTGGGCGAATTGCTTGAATCCGGGATCGTCCACAAGCGCCGCCATCGGATCGACGATGGTAGGGTTGCGGGTCAAGATATCGCGGAACACGGCGGGGCCGTTATTGCGCATATGGCCCGCAACGGCGTCGGCCATACAGGGGCAAATTCTTTGCGGGTCGCCATAGCGCGCCGTGTCGGGATTGGTGATACAGGCATTATAATGGAAGTCGCGCGTCGGGGCCTCCATGCAGGGGGCGTAAATTTCGACCAGCATCTTATTGACCGCAAGGCGCGCTTCGGGGCGGTTCGGATCGGCCATGGCCTGCATGTCCTCCACCGTGAAAAACTGCGTCAGCCGCGCGGCGGTGCAGGCGCAGAGCATGTTCTGGGAGTCCGCGCTCAGGCTTTCGCCCGCGGGCTGGGCGGCGCAATTGTCAAAATAGCTGTTGGCGGTTTCTTTTGAAACGGGCGTTTGCGCCTGCGCGGAAAAGGAGAGTGTGAGCGAGAGCAGGAGGAGGCTTAAAAATCTCATCGTTATTCCTTTTCCAAAGAAGGGGGGATGAAAGCGGGCGGTTCCCTTCATTCGCCCCGGCGGGCCGTTCCGCGCCGCTATCCCGCTTGCCTTATAATGGCACAGACGGGCAGTTTTCTCCAGTTTGTTTGCGCTGGCCGGCTGCTTCGACGATGGCGGGCTTTGGCACTTCGCCCTTGTCCGGCATCAGGGCGGCGAGTCTGGTGGCGTTACTAGATGGTTCTTGCATTTCCGCATCGGCGCTGGCGGTGAAAACCGTGCTAAGGGGCGGGCAGGGAAGGGCGGCTGTGGCCGCCGCCTGTCTTTGCTGGTATTTCTTCACAACCGGCCCGCCGACCGTAAGGGCGATGACGAAGGCCATGGAGGCCCCGACGGGCAGTTTCCACAGATGCTCCTTGTAATTGAAAGAACGTCCCCGCCCTTGCTTTTGTCCGTTCAGGCCGGTCATGCCGTCCGTTTCCTTTCTTTCAAAGCGCGGCCTATGCCGCTTTTCCTATGTCCAATAACGACGGAAGCGCCGTAAAGTTCGCGGCGCGTTCGATGGCCGCGCCCGCAGTGATGATGGTTTCCTCGTCCCACGGGCGGCCAATCAATTGCAGGCCGAGCGGAAGCCCGTGCGCGTCCAGCCCCGCCGGAACGGAAAGGCCCGGAAGCCCCGCAAGGTTGACCGTCACGGTGAACACGTCGTTCAGGTACATCTTGATCGGGTCGTCCTCGTTCTCGCCGATGGCGAAGGCGGAGGACGGGGTGCTGGGCGCCAGTATAACGTCGCATTGCTTATAGGCTTCGAGATAATCGTTTAGGATCAGCCTGCGCACTTTTTGCGCCTTGATGTAATAGGCGTCGTAGAAACCGGCGGACAAGACATAGGTGCCGATCATGATGCGGCGCTTGACCTCGTCGCCGAAACCGGCGGCGCGGGTTTTTTCATATGTTTCGTTCAGGTCTTTGCCGTCCACGCGCAGCCCATAGCGCACCCCGTCATAGCGGGCGAGGTTGGACGAACATTCGGCGGGCGCGATGATGTAATAAACGGGCAGGCCGTATTTCGTGTGCGGCAGGGAAATATCGACGATCTCCGCACCTTCGGCCTTCAGCCAGTCAATGCCCTGTTGCCATAGTTTTTCGATTTCGGCGGGCATGCCGTCCACGCGGTATTCTTTCGGGATGCCGACTTTCAGCCCCTTGACCGAACCGTTCAGCGCCGCGGCGAAATCCGGTACTGGCCGGTTGGCGGAGGTGGAATCTTTTTCATCGAAGCCGGACATGGATTTGAGCAGCATCGCGGCGTCTTCGAGCGTACGCCCGAACGATCCCGCCTGATCGAGCGAGGAGGCATAGGACACGATCCCCCAGCGCGAACAGCGGCCATAGGTCGGCTTGATGCCCGTAATGCCGCAAAAGGCGGCGGGCTGGCGGATGGAGCCGCCCGTATCCGTCCCCGTCGCGGCGAGGCAGAGCCGCGCCGAAACCGCCGAAGCGGAGCCGCCGGAAGATCCGCCCGGCGTCAGGTCGGCCTGCTTCCCGTCATTGCGTTTCCACGGGGAAATCGCGTTGCCGTAAGCGGAGGTCGTGTTCGACGACCCCATCGCAAATTCGTCGAGATTGAGTTTGCCGAGCGTGACCGCGCCGTCATCTAAAAGCTTTTGCGTCACCGTCGATTCATATTTCGGCGCGAATCCTTCGAGGATTTTCGATCCCGCCGTCGTCTGTACGTCCCTTGTGCAGAACAGATCCTTGATGCCGATCGGTGCGCCGTCCAGATAGCCCGCCTTGCCGGCGGCGCGGCGTTCATCGGATGCCGCCGCCTGTTTCAGGGCAAGCTCCGGCGTTTCGGTGATATAGGCGTTCAGGCCGCGATGCCGCTCCATCGCCGCGATATGCGCCCTGGTAATGTCAACGCTCGAAAATTCCTTCTTTTCAAGGCCCTTCAGTGCTTGCGCGAGGGTGAGGTCGGTAAGGTCGGTCATGTTTGTGCCTGTGTTCGGTCTTGTTATTATTCAACGATTTTGGATACGACGAAAAAGCCTTCCGTGGCTTCGGGCGCGTTGGCGAGGACGTCCTGCTGCTGCCCGCCGTCATTCACGACGTCTTGGCGCAGGCGCAGTTTGATGTCCACGACGTTGGACAGCGGCTCGACATTGTCCGTGTCCACTTCGGCGAGCTGTTCCACGAATTTCATAATCGTGCCGAGCTTGGCCTGAACGGCGTCCAGTTCGGATTCCGCCATTTCGAGGCGGGCGAGGCTTGCGACTTTTTTGACTGTCTTGCTATCCATGATCTTCTCTGCGGGTTAGGAAGCCGTATTATTAACCGTCAAGGCGGCGGAAAGCCAATGGAATTTTATCCGCTTTATTTACCGGTTTCATTTACCCGCCTCATTTACCCGCCTCATTTACCCGCTTTACTTACCGGCAGCATTTACTTGCGCTTGCGGAATATGGACGCGGTTTTTGTAAGGCGGGTTCGGGATATGGATTTTTAAAATGCGGATTTTTAAAGGGGGTTTTCGCGGATTGTTCTTGGCGTTCGGGACGGGGCGGCGGTACAAAGAAATATGCCTATTGGTTTGCTTAAGGATATTGCCGACCGCGCCCCCGAAAATACCCGCCTGATGGGGCTGGATATCGGGACGAAGACGATCGGCCTTGCCGTAAGCGACGCGGGGCAGGGCGTCGCGACGCCGCTGCGCACCATCCAGCGGCGGAAATTCCGGGATGATTTGAAGGATCTGCTCAAAATCGCGCAGGATTATGAAATTGGCGGCTATGTGCTGGGTTGGCCGCTCAATATGGACGGGACGCTTTCCGCCTCTTGCGACCGTGTCCGTTCCTTTGCCGACGAGCTGGCGAAATATCCACAGGATCAGGGGATGAAACAGGGGAGCGATCTGTGGATTGCCTTATTTGACGAACGGTTATCCACAGATGCTGTGCATAATTTCCTGATTAAGGATGTGGATATGTCGAGAACAAAACGCGCCCAAGTGGTCGATAAGCTTGCCGCCCAGCTTATCCTGCAAGGCGCGCTCGATTTTCTGCGGCTTGCGCGATAGTCGTTTTCAGGCTTTCCAGCATCAGGGTGAAAATTTCTTCCGTATCGGTGACTCCGTCCAGCCAGAAGGCGTTGGCTTTTCCGTCCGGTTTGCCGCATTCCAGCGCCTCGCCGCGATGTTCGCTCGCCGGTTCCGCTTCGTGGAAAGCGAGGGCGGGGACGGCGCGGCCTTTATAGAGATCGGGCCTCAGCGCATAGATGGCCACGTTGGGATCGTGGATAAACGGCCCGTCCACCCCGAATTTTCCCATATCCAGCGCCGCGACCGCCATCAGCATACGATGGAATGACGGGGCGTACAGCGAATCGATGGCGGCGATGCGGTCTTGCCGTTCGGGTGTCAGAACCATGTTCTGCGAGGCGTCCGCCGCCATGAAAACGATGCGTATACCCGTTTCAAGCAGGATATTGAGCGCTTTCGGGTCTTGATAGGCGTTGAATTCCGCGTAAGGCATGATGTTGCCGGAGCGGATCGCGCCATTTTCGAGCAAAACAGGCTTCCCGCCCTTGCCGGGCGGGGTCATCCCGCCCCCCATCCAGATGATTTCACGGATTTTCGCGGTTTTTTGCGGGTATTTCTGCGCAAAAAGCGCCAGATTGGTGATGGGGCCGGTGGCAAGGACGGTGACGGGGCCGGAAGCTTTATCAGGAGCCTTGCCAGAAATTTTATCGGGGACGGCTCCGTTAAAGGCCGCGTCACCCTGTGCGGTTTTATCGGGGGCAGAACCGTCAAGGGCCACGCCTCCCTGTGCGCTTATATCGGGAGCGGATCTGTCGAAAACAACACCGCCCTGTGCTGCCTTCTCAAGGGGAGAACCGTCAAACTTTTCAGTGTCTTGCGGTGCCTTGTCAAGGGTGGAGCCGTCAAAGGCCGTTCCGCCCTGCGTGGTTTTATCATGGGCGGATTCGTCAAGGGCCGTACCGTTCTGCGCGGCCTTATAAAGAGCGGAGCCGCCAGAGGCCGCCGTGCCGCTTTGCGCGGAGGGATCGGGCATGGCTTCGTCGAGTTTGGCCGCGTACCAGTCCGCTATATCGACGGTGGGGCAGGCTTGCGGCGATTCCGGCAATATGACGCCGCCGACCCCGCCTTCCCCGTACGCGTCGTCGCCGAACGGACGCATACCATCGCATGGCGTGTCCGCGCCCTGTACGGTTTCTATATCGTCCACGCCGAGCCAATGCAGGAAATTGGCGATGTTGCGGGTGGCGAAAGGCTGGCTGACATTACCGAAAACGCTCGCAATACCGCGTATGTCAAAACGGTCGCGGTGAGCGAGCAGCATGGCAATCGCCCATAAATCGTCACCGCCCATATCGCCGTCATAAAGGATTTTGGTCTTTTCCATGGGCCGGAGTGTATCAGTTTTTCCCGAAAAAGGTCACAGGCTTATAAGCCGTTTATACACAGCCTCCTGTGGATAATCACGCGGCCACGGCAATGGCTGAACGGGCAGGGTGCGGGCCTGCCCTGAAAAGATGCCGGTAATTGCAAGGCGGGCGCGGGGATTTAGGGAAGCGGGAGCAAGGTTGCGGCAGGGCGGCGCTGCGAAAGCATAAAGCGGTGATGTATAAGCGCGCAGATATGGCCGGGAAATGGGAGCGGTTTATGATTTGCAGGCCGCAAATGAGGCGGATAAAGAAAAAGCCCGCGGCTGCCTATAGTGTGTAAGTACGGGCAACCGCGGGCCGGAGATGGAACACATTCTCGGCTACGAGGAATGGGCCCCAAAACGCATCAGCGTGTGGCCGTTTTTGTGCATCCAGTCCTTGCCTTCTTCATAGGCGCGGGAGGCACGTTCGCAGACACGCCAGAAATTATCGCTGTGATCCATATGGACGAGGTGGGCGCATTCATGCGCGACCACATAATCAAAGGCCTTGGCGGGCGCGAAGATGAGCCGCCACGAGAAGGAAAGACGGCCATCTTCGGTACAGGAACCCCAGCGGGAGCGCGTATCTTTCACCTGCACTTCGGCAATTTTACGGCGGAGCCGGGCGGCTTTTTCAAGCGACAGCTCGGTCAGTTTTTCCTGTGCCAGATCGACGAGAAAGCGGCGGATGCGCACGGACGGATCGGTTTTGTTGGTCAGGACAAGAAGTTCGTCTTTTTTCAAGAGGATATCGGTCGTCTTTAAAGCGGGGTTGTAAAGAACGATGATTTTGCGCTCGCGGCCAAGGATTGGCAGGATTTCGCCGTTTTTAAAAGGAACGGGGCGCGGCAGGGTGCGCAGTTTCTCGCGGATCCAGTCCTTGTTCTGTTCGGCGAATAAATAGGCGGTGCGCATGCTGGCGCGTTTGGGGACGACCAGATGGACGAGGCGGTTCTGGGGGTCGAGGCGCAGGGCCATGCGCTTGGCGCGCTCGCTCACCGACAGTTTCAGGCGCGGTGAAATCTCGGCAAAAGGCAGGCCGATCCAGCCATTGCCATGGTCAAAGGCAAGGAGATCCCGTCCGGAACGCGCGCGTGGCCGTTCCGCATTCAAAGGTTTGACCCTTCGTTTCATGCGTCCTCTGTCAGTGATGTCTTAAAACTATGATAGCACGAACCTAGCCAGTTTGAAAATAATTGGCAAGGGACAAATGAAAAAATATTTTACCATTTCCGGGTAAGAAAATTACTTTTTCTTAAGGCATTGATATTATAATGTTTTTCTTCGTTTTGAAGGGAGGGTGCGGGGCCGCGGCCTAGCCGCCGAAATTATGTGGCATTGGCCGACTATTTCCCGAAATCGGACTGTATTTCAGCTTGTTATCCACAGGCTGCGCCCGGATAAACGCGCTCAGGCGGGGGCTGATTTCCTCCCGCCAGCGCCGCCCCTCAAAGATGCCATAATGCCCGGCGCCTTGCTGGAGATAGTGAAATTTTTTGCGCGGCGCAATATTATTACAAAGCGCATGGGCGGCGACCGTCTGGCCGGGGGCGGAAATATCGTCACGCTCGCCCTCGATGGTCAGCAGGGCGGTTTTGGTGATGGCGGAGGGCGTAACCCTTTGACCGTCCAGCACCATTTCGCCTTTGGGGAGGAGGTGGCGTTTGAACACCCAGTCCACCGTTTCAAGGTAGAATTGCGCCGGAATATCCATAACCGCGCAGTATTCACGGTAAAAATCGCGGATTTTGGCGGCTGATTCGTCGTCCCCGCGGCGCAGATGCTGGAACATATCGCGGGCCGAGGCCGCATGGCGGTCGGGATTCATGGCAAGAAACCCGGTCAATTGCTTGAAACCGGGGTAAACCTCCCGCCCCGCGGCGCGATAGCCCAAAGGCACAGCGGAAAGCGCGTGGCGCGCAAACCATGCCATGGAATGATCTTCGGCGAATTTCGTGACATCCGTGGGCGCGGCGCGCGTATCGACGGGGCCGCCCATCAGGGTCATGGATACGGGCTGCGCCGGATCGCCGTCCGCGGCCATGAGGGATATGGCGGCCAGAACCGGCACGACCGGCTGGCACACCGCCGCGACATGGGTATCCGGCCCCAGATGGCGGAGGAAGTGCCTGATATACCCCGCATAATCCGCCATGCCGAACGACCCGGCGGCGGGGGGCACGTCGCGGGCGTTTACCCAGTCGGTGATATAAACGTCATGGGCGGGCAGCAGCGCCTCGACCGTGCCGCGGAGCAGGGTCGCATAATGGCCCGACATGGGGGCGACGAGCAGGATTTTCGGGTCGTGCCTGTCTGTTTCCCGCGCGAACCGGACGAGATCGCAATAGGGCAGGCTGAGGGCTTTTTCTTCCCGCACCGCGGCGCGCGGGCCGTCCTGGCCGCCAAGGGGTGTGGATGTCAGGTTGAAGGAGGGTTTTTCGTGGCTGTGCGATCCTTCGTCGAGCCAGAGTCCGGCGGCCTTGAATTCCTGCGCCGCGTCGCTGAATCCGAACGCTCTTGCCTGAAAGGACAGGCTGTTGAACCCCATCGCGGCGGCGCTGAAAGAAAAACGGACGCCTCTTTGGGCGGCATCATGCAAGGCATAATCGGCGTACATGGCGGTCTGATCCCTCTTTTCGCGGTTACTCATCCCTCATGACGGGGATAGTACGCTTGCGGCCCCGCTTGCGATATGTGCGGTGCAATATTAGCGGCTTATTGATGTGGATAAGGTGGGGGAAAAGAAGATCTATCCGCGCATCTCCATGAAAATGGCGCGGCTTACCCTTGTGGATAAAACGGGAGAAGGAGGTGGATTGAGCGGGGCTGCCCATGGCCGCCCTGTTCAGAAAGATGTTCCCACGCGGGATGACAGGGTTCGCTTAATAATAAAAATGTAATTAATTTCAAATGGTTGAAGTAATAGATGCGGCGATAGAAACCGTTCCTTTTTGAACGGTACTCTATTTACAGTATAGCGCGTCTTTCCAAAGTTTTCTCCCCTTAATTTCATTGAACAAACCGCATCCGCCTTCTTTTTAGCTCCAATGGTTCAAAAAGGAAGGTTTTGGAGCATCCCTTGAAATCAGGTCTTTATCGAAGTCTATTTATCTTTATCGCGGCTTTTACATTGGCCGCCTGTTCCGAAAAACCTGCCATATCCGAAGCCGGTATGGCCGAACTGGTGTTTATCAAGGCGGGCGAAAACAAGGTCATAGACCGCCATGGCCGTTGCCTCCTCATTCAGGATTTGAGCGAACCCAAAGCCCATGAGGGCTATGCGCTTTCGACCGTCAAGGCGACGTGGCTGGTGCTGGAAGAGGGCGACCGCAACACGGGGGACGCTTCCCACCCCATGCGAATAAGCGCATGCCGATGATGAAGCGCGCGCTTTTCATGACTGGTTTGATAATGCTGGCTGGCGCGGCGACGAGCTTTGCGGCCGATAGATATACTATCGCGGTCGGCGCAACCGTGACGATTGATGAACATGGCCAGTGCCGCCAAGTCACCAACCCGGCGGGCCAGCCCAATGCCCGCTTTGTATCAACCAGAACCGCCCCCGAATGGCAAAGCGTCATCAACAATCCGAACGGATTGACCATGGCGGCATGCGCCGCCGGTCAATGCTTATTTACGGGAACTATAGTGTCGTACGAGTGCTTTCCCTATGATTTTTTTGGTGATTACAGTTATCCATGCACCGATGCAGCAGGTCATAATTGTAATTATTCAACAGCATATGCCTATGATGCTCCCATGCCAGCCGGATATCCATATAGAGAGCGCCGCAAATCCGGCTGGTGCGGCGGAGAGCATCCGGGCAGCATCACCATCTATCAAAATGATTGCGGCGCTCCCCCGCCCGCCGATTGCACCGGCCCTTGGGGAACGGTCGCGCATGGCGCAAGCATCACGGCCTATCAGGCGGCGAGCGTCCCACATGGTAGCAGTTGCGCCAGCCAAACCCGCACCTGCACAAATGGCACCCTGTCCGGCACATACACGCATCAGGCTTGCACCGTTGACCCGCCGCCAGCAGGGGGAACAGTGGCTATGGGCGGCGCAATTTGTTATGCATCCCCGCCGCCAGAAATGGCGCTTTGCGCCGAAATCGGATGGTCTGTGGGCGTTGCGTGCAGCCCTGTAGGCGCGCGCTGTGTAGCGCAAGTCTTCCCAGCTTGGCATCCTACTTGCGGCGATGGGGTTACTGGTTATGGAGTCCTTCAATGCAACTAAGGTCAGGAGCGACGTGTATGCCCTCATCCGTGCAATCGGCCAGCCCCGCGCGGCCTGGTTTCAGGCGTCCTGCGGGGCGTCTTTTTTGTCGCGGGGGGCGGCGTCGCGTTCTTTCAGCCAGCGGCGGACGGCGGCGACGCCGTGGGTTTCGCGGTTGAAACGGGACGGGGCGATATCGGGCACGGACAGCAGGTCTTTTTCCGGCACCGGATCGCAGCCTTCATCGAATTTGCGGATAAAGTTCCTGATGCGCGGCATGACTTCGTTGCGGTAGCGCGAGCCGTTGAAAATGCCGTAATGGCCGGTCTTGAGCTGGAAGAGGTGATATTGCTTTTTCTGGGGCAGGTTATAGCAGAGATCGTGCGCCGCCGTCGTCTGGCCGCGCGATGAAATATCGTCAAGCTCCCCTTCAATCGTGAAGAGCGCCGTATGGGTAATGTCGCGCGGGCGGACATCGACGAGCCGCTCGGTATGCGGATCGCGCCATTTCATCTGGCCGCGGGGGAGGAGATGGCGCTGGAACACCGTGTCCACGGTTTGCAGGTAGAACTCGCCCGTAATATCCATCACGGCGTTATATTCATTGTAGAATTTGCGGTGGAAATCCGCGCTCTCGCCGTCGCCCTGCACGAGATGCTGGTAGAATTTCATATGGCTCCCGACATGGCGGTCGAGATTCATCGACATAAAGCCGCTTAGCTGCAAAAAGCCCGGATAGACCTTGCGGAACGCGCCGGGATAATAGGCGGGAACGGTTTCGACGACCGCATGTTCGAACCAGCTTAAGGGGCGCTCTTCGGCCAGCCGGTTCACGGCGGTCTTGGAAATGCGCGTGTCGATAGGCCCGCCCATCAGCGTCATGGACAGGGGCTGGTTCGGGTCGTTTTCGCTCGCCATCAACGCTATGGCGGCCAGAACCGGCACGGCGGGCTGGCACACCGCGATAAGATGCGTGTCCGGCCCGAGCAGCGCCATGAATTCGCGCAAATAAGTGATATAGTCGTCGAGATTAAAGCGTCCCTCGCCGAGCGCCACCTGCCGCGCGTCGATCCAGTCCGTGACATAGACGTCGTGATGGGGGAGCAGGGCCTCGACCGTGCCGCGGAGCAGGGTCGCGTAATGGCCCGACATCGGGGCGACGACGAGGACGC
Source organism: Micavibrio sp. (assembly GCA_041655955.1). GTDB lineage: Bacteria > Pseudomonadota > Alphaproteobacteria > Micavibrionales > Micavibrionaceae > Micavibrio_A. The sequence continues at coordinate 548,381 of JBBAEN010000001.1, read as the reverse complement.
GCGGGTCTTTGCGGCGGACGGCCCGCTTGAAATGGGTGAGCTGGCAAAACGGCTTTTCGATCGTGGCTTCTTCGGTCACGGCAACGGGGCGGCCATCAATGATGGTTTCGGGGAGGCCCCATTCCGGCTTGCCGAAACGGCGCGTCACGCGCTCGAAAAGCTCGGCGCCGGCGGCGATGCTCCGCCCGACCTGTGTGTGCGCCAGCGGGTTCCATGGATTCTGGAAACTTGCGCGGGTCATTTCCGCCGCCGCCCGGACGGGGGTCAGCAAGGCATGCTGGAAATCGTAAAGATGGTAGAGCATTGTTTTTCTAACCCTATGAAATGCCGCCGTTTAACAGTAATATAGTTCCATCATACACGAAAACAGCCTTTCGCAAGTACAGCAAATTAACCATGATCGACCAAATCGCCGCTTTTCCGGCCATGCTGCATGAACAAATCTTCGATCCGGCCCGCCTGCCGGTCGCGGTTTGCGCGATCCTGCTGGTATCGGCCATGGGCGTTCTGGCCGGCCCGCTGGGCGGCAATGCCAACCCGCTTTTCTGGCGCGCGGCGGATCTTCTGTTCGGGCCGCTGGGCGGCAAGCTGGACAAGACGGAGCGCAAGGCGGGCGACCTCGCGACGCGCGGGTTTATCATCATGATCACGGCGCTTCTTATGGCGGCGCTGGCGGGGCAGTTCTTCCAGACCTTGTCCGATCATTCGGAAAACTGGCTTGTTGTTGACATTGTCGCTTTGAGCCTTGTTCTGGCGGCGGGGGCAGGGTGGCACGCGCTTTTCCGTCTCTATAAGGCCATGCAGGGCAGGGAAACGGTCAAAGGCGCGTTTTACGCGCTGGCGACGACGACGCGGATCAATCTGGCGGCGGCGGATGAATATACGATTACCCGCACCGGAATCGGCATGGGGGCGCGGATTTTCGACAAGGGAATCGTGGCGCCCGTCCTTTGGTACCTGATTGCGGGGCTGCCCGCCGCCTATCTTTACGCGGTGCTGGCGGCGCTTTCATGGCGATTCGGCAAGGACGGCTTTACCAAGGGATTCGGGGGGCCTGCGCTAGCGCTGGAAAAGCTGATGGGGTTTGTGCCGAACGTCTTTACGGGGATTCTTATCTCGCTGGCGGGGCTTATCACGCCGACGGCGGGCATGACGCGTTCCTTTATCGGCTTGTTCCATTTCGGAAAAGGGGCGGCTTCCTATGCGGAAGGCGGGGCCGCGGTCACGGCGATGGCCTGGGCGCTGAAGGTCAGCCTCGGCGGCGCGGTGCAGGATCTTGAAGGAAGCGCCCTCAAACGCGGCTGGGCGGGGCCGGACGGGGCGACGGCGCAGCTGGGGGCGAAACATCTCCATCGCGGCCTCTATATCCTTGTCATAGCGCATCTTTTGCTGGTCGCGGCGCTTTTGGCCGGGATTATTATCGACGGGCGCGGGTTTTTATCGTAGGAGCGCTTGACTTTTAGTGCCGGATTCGCCTATTGTCCGGCTCGATTTTAAGAATTTGCCTTTAAGAGGAAGAGCGTCATGAGCCGCAAATGCATGATTACCGGTAAAATGAGAATGGTTGGAAATAACCGCTCCCATGCCGAAAACAAAACAAAACGCACGTTTGAAGTGAATATTCAGGATACGATTGTTTATTCTGAAATCCTGAAACGCAAAATCACGCTGCGCGTAACGCCGGCCGGCCTGCGCACGCTTGACCATAAAGGCGGCATCGACGCCTATATCCAGTCCACGGCGAAAACCAAGCTGGATCCGGCCCTGCGTACCTATAAGGCGCAGATTGAAAAAGCCGTTGCCGCAAGCGCGGCTGCGTAATTTTTCAAAGGCTTTGGATAAAAGCCTGGCATAAATCAAATTCTTCCCCGCGAAAGCGGGGATAATTTTTTGGGATAAAGGCGATAGGAAAATGACCGGCAACACGCAAACGGGCGACGTACAAAAAAGCAGCAGCAACAGCGGCGGCGGTAAAAGCGCGAAAAGGAAAAAGATCGTCCTTCCGCGCCCCGCCGCCGATTTCGGTACGAAGATCGACTATCCAAACCATAAATTCGAGGTCACGCATGTCGATCCGAAAAGCGGCGCGCGGCTTGGCCGCCTGACGACGCCGCACGGCACGATTGAAACGCCGAACTATATTTTCTGCGGCACCAAAGCCTCGATCAAGGGCCTGTCGCCGACGCAGATGCGCGAAGCGAAAACCGACATCATCCTTTCAAACACCTATCATTTGATGATCCAGCCGGGCGCGGATCTGATCGAGAAAATGGGCGGCTTGCATAAATTTACCGGATGGGACGGGCCGATGCTTACCGATTCCGGCGGCTTCCAGATTTTCTCCATGGGCAACGGCTCCTGCGCCGACGAGATCAAGGGCCGCAACCGCCAGCAGCGCGAGAATCTTTTGAAGATCAACGAGGACGGCGCTTTCTTCCGCTCCTATCTCGATGGCCGCAAGCTGTGCCTCAATCCTGAAATCTCGATGGAGATCCAAAGGAAGCTCGGCGCGGATTTGATCGTCCAGATGGATGAATGCACCGCCTATCAGGTGACAAAGGATTACACGGCGAAATCCATGGAAATGTCGATGCGCTGGGGCGACCGTTCGCTCCACGCATTCAATGCCATGCATGACGGCAAGCAGGGGCTTTACGGCGTGGTGCAGGGCGGGGTTTATGACGATCTGCGGAAGGAAAGCGCGGATTATGTGCGCTCGCGCCCGTTCTTCGGGACGGCGATCGGCGGATGCCTTGGCGGTTCGGACGAGGAAATGTACGGTATTCTCGAAGTCAGCCGCCCGCATAACCATCCCGATCGCCCGATCCATTTCCTCGGCATTGGCCGGATGAAGGATGTGTTCCAGTCGGTGCGCTATGGCATCGACACGTTTGATTGCGTTATGCCAACCAGGGTTGCACGCCACGGCATGGCATTGATTAAGGGCGCGCCGAACGAGCGGATCAACCTGCTCAATGCCAGATACCGCGATGACCCGACGCCGCTCGATGAAACGCTGGGCCTGCCCTCCAGCGCCACTTTCTCCAAAGCCTATATCCACCATTTGCTGAAAGCGGGGGAGCTTTTGGCTTTCCAGATCCTCTCCCAGCATAATGTGGCTGTCATCAACCGCTTGATGCGCGAAGTGCGGGCCGCGATTGCTGCCGGCACGCTGGACGAGCTTCAGAAAGACTATCTGCCGGATTAAGTTAAGGAAAATAAAGGGCGGTTTCCGCCCATGGCGCTTGATAAAGAATTAACCAATTTACAACCAATCATGTATACTATGATCGGGCAGTAAAAAGGGATTTATTATCATGGCCTTAGAATATAAATCGAAAATCGGTCTTGAGGCCGTTACCCCGATTATTGATGAATATGTCGTCTGGCACGGTAAGCTCGTCGCCTCCTATCTCGAAGAGCGCCCCATGCTTGAGCCGCCTCCGCTGGTTTTCAGCGAATGGATGGTAAGCGCCAAGCTCCCCGACGATATTGCCGACCGCGCGCGCAGCATGCATGGCGGCATGGTTGGCGCGGCCAAAGCTTTTGCAGAGAAATATACATGGCGCTTCGAGCCGCCCTTTGCGGAATATGCGGAATTCGCCCATCATTATGAAGAATTCATCCAGTTCATGCACCGGCTGGAAATCGACATGGCGAACGAGAATAGCGGCTTTGACAAGAATACCGGCCTGCGTTCGGTCAAGCTGATGCATGAAGACATCAAGCGCGAGATGGACAGGCTTTCCCGCCGCGGCAACCCGTTTTCCATCGCGCTGGTGCGTATTGACGATTTCAAGGAGGAGTGGCGCGCCAATCCCGGTCATTGCGAGGCGATGATCCGTGATTTATCGGCACGGATTCAGGAATCCTTACGGTCTTTCGACGATGCCTATTATATGGGCGGGGAATATTATCTTTTGGCGCTCAAACATGCCGATATGCTGGGCGCGCAGGCCGCCATCCGCCGCCTGACGGCGATTATGGCGGAAAAGCCGGTGCATTCGCCGGACGATCCGGCGCAGGCCATCAGCGTTTCAACGGTTTTGCATGAACCCGAAGTCGGGGACGAGGTCGATCCGCTTCTCGCCAACATGAAAAAGGATCTTGCCGATACAAAGGAAAAGGCTGCCGTCCTGCAATATAACGATATCAGCCCATTGCAGCGTTATATCCATTCGACAGAAATCAGTTGATTGAGTATAACTCGTCCTTATGCAGACGCACCCAGATTTTCCGGGCCTTTCTATCGTGGGCCATCCGTTGGTACAGCACAAATTATCGCGTATGCGCGACAGCGCCTGCCAGACGGGGGAGTTCCGCCGCCTGCTGAAAGAGATCTCTTTCCTGATAGGCTATGAGGTCACGCGCCACTTGCCGCTGACGCGCACGCTTATCCATACGCCGATGCAGGAAATGCAGGCGCCTGTGCTGAGCGGCGGGCTGCCGGTCGTCGTGCCGGTTTTGCGCGCGGGGCTTGGCATGGCGGACGGGCTGGTGGAATTGATGCCGGACTGCCATATCGGCCATATCGGGCTTTACAGGGATGAGGACACGCACCGCCCGGTTGAATATCTCGTCCGTCTGCCACAGGCGCAGGACAGTCTTTTTATCGTGACCGATCCCATGCTGGCGACGGGGCATTCATCCGAATATGCGCTCGATCTCCTCAACCGGCACGGTGTCGAGGACAGGAGAATCGTCCTGATGTGCCTTGTTTCCGCGCCGGAAGGCGTCGCCCAGATACAAAAGACCCACCCGAAGGTACGAATCTATACGGCCTCGCTTGACGAGCGGCTTGATGAAAGGGCTTATATCCTGCCCGGCCTCGGCGATGCGGGCGACCGGCTGTTTGGAACGCTGTAAAGACATTTTTTGTTTTTTATCAATATAATGGATGGAGGGAACAGGGTTAATTTTATCTTAACCGCTCGTTCCTAGTATAATAGTCGGAAAGGCAGATGACGGATTTTTATGACGCAGCAGGATCTACAGCATAAACTCCTGTTTGATTACATGCCCGTGCCGCGCGTGGTGGTGCGGCATGAGAACGGGCAATTCCTAATCGTCGCCATCAATAAAAAATCGGCGGAGTTTTTCGGCTGTTCGGAAACGGATGTCATCGGCAAGTCCGTCAGCGCCATCATGGATCATGAAAATGCGGAGCATATCCTCCATTCGCTCCATGTTTGCGTCAAGCGCAGGAAGCCCGTGACCATCCAGTCCATGCCGACTTTTCCGGGAACGGCGCAAGTGCCGGGTTTCTGGATTAACCCTATCCCCGAAGCGGACGGAAGCGTTTCCGTCCTCGACATCATCGCCCAGCCGAACCTGAACGACGATTCAGCGCTTCAGCGCGAGCGCGACGACGCCTTGTCGCTCTTGACCTCGATCTTCGACGTGAGCGAGGTGGGGATCATCGTGACCGATCACAACCGCCGCATCGTCAAGGTCAATGACAGCTTCATCCGCATTTACGGATGGGTGCGGGACGACCTTGTCGGGCAGGATTTCATTGATATTATTTCGCCGGACGAACGCGACCTGGCGCGGCGCAACCATGAAGAATTCATCCGCGGCGGGATCAGGAGTTCCGGCGAGATGAAGCTTTCGCGCAAGAACGGCAGCGTCGCCAATGTGCTGTTTACGACGGCGACGCTTGAGCTTTCACAAAAGCGCCGCTTTCAGGTGACGACCATCATGGACATTACGCTGCGGAAACAGATGGAATATTCCTTGCGCATTGCCAAGGAACAGGCCGATGCCGCGAACCATGCAAAATCCGCCTTCCTTGCCAATATGAGTCATGAGCTGCGCACGCCGCTCAACGCGATCATCGGTTTTTCGGAGATGATGATCAAGGAAACATTCGGGCCTTTGGGGAATGATAAATACGGCGAATATCTCGGCGATATCCATATGAGCGCGCGGCATTTGCTGGAGATTATCAACGAGGTTCTCGATATGTCGAAAATCGAGGCCGGCAAGGTCGAGCTGGACGAGCAGAATGTCGATATGCCCCGCCTGATTGAATCCGTCATCCGCATCATGGCCAACCGCGCCTTTAATAGCGGGCTGGAAATCAATTCGGTGATAGAAGAAAATCTTCCGGCGCTTTATGCGGATCCGCGGCTTGTCCGCCAGATTCTGATTAACCTTATTACCAACGCCATCAAATATTCGCATAAGAGCGGCACAATCGACGTCAGGGCCAATATGAATGCAGGCGGCAATATGCAGATCGTCGTGCAGGATTACGGCGTCGGCATTCCCAAGAACCGCATTGCCGACGCGATGCAGCCCTTCGGCCAGATTACCGACCCGACCTATAGCAACGAGCAGCAGGGAACGGGGCTGGGCCTGCCTTTGACCAAGGCCATGGCGGAATTGCATGGAGGGGAGCTGAAGATCCTGTCCGATGTGGGGCAGGGAACCAAGGTTACCATCCTCTTCCCGCCGCCGCGCATTCGCCAACTTTCTGATATTCAAGAAAAAACGGGCGTGGACACTGCGGTTCCCGCAGAGTAGTATGGATTTTCCGCGATAATTTCGCTCTATCAAAAGCCGCTTGAACAAAGGGATGGGTAAGGTTTGGCGATGACAGAACTTGAACAGCGCTGTGTGGATGCCGGCCTTAAAATGACCGGCCCCCGCAAAACGATTTTAAAGGTTTTGGGCGAATCCGCCGATCACCCCTCGGTCGAACTGGTCTATGAGCGCGCCAGGGCGATTGACGCTTCCATCAGCATCGCGACGGTGTACCGGACGCTGAATATGCTGGACGAGCTGGAGCTTGTCATGCGCCATGAATTTAACGAAAGCTTCGCGCGCTATGAAACCAACACCGAACATCACCATCATCTGATCGATCTCGACACGGGAGAGGTTATCGAGTTCCAGAACGAAGCGCTTGAAGAGCTGAAGGAAAGAATCGCCCGCGATATGGGCTATGAGTTGATCGATCACAGGCTTGAGCTGTATGGCCGCAAGAATCCGCGTAAAGCGGATGGAAAATAGGACGGGGGTTGCCGCCATGGTACAGACACCCGCCCCGGGCATTACCTGTCATGAATTTTTCGATAAGGCCGACGATCCCGATACGTGCAAATGCAAGAATATCGTGCTGAACGCCTATGGCGCCTTGTGCAGGAGCGGCGTTTCGGACAGGGAGGCGATCAAGATCGTCACAAAGGTTTTAAAATACCATCACCCAGGCCCCAGCGTCGAGGCGCGCACCGTCGTCGAATGCTGGGTGTTTGAAAATTCCCGCCGCGGGCTGAACTGATTTTTGAAATGGACGGCTTCCCGGACAGCAGCAACCGTATGCCGACCCATCTATGGGTCGAGGCGGAAGTGCGAAGACTTTTATCCGAAGGGTACGGCGTCTATGTCAACGCGCGCGGCGATAGGGCGGGCGGGCTTGTCATCCAGAAAATCGCCGACATGGCCGGCTCTGCGCGGGTTCTTGTCCAGCAGCGCGATGCGGGCGGCAGGCTTGTCTGGATGAACGCGCTCGAAGACGATGTGGTGGCGGAGCGCGACGCGGATTCCTATATTGCCCGCGCGGTGGATCGCGATCCCGACCTCTGGGTCGTCGAAATAGAAGACAGGCAAATGCGCTTTCCGCTTCTTACCGCGCCCGCCTGATCCTCGCCCCGGCGCCCTTTTGTGCAAGAAAGCTACCGGCCCCGTACAAGAACGGATAACAGATTGGCGTAATCATCCGTCCAGCTCTTGACGCCGCGTTCAGGCAGGGAAGGCTGCCAGTCATGGTTCTCGACAAGGGGCGCGATGGATTCATGGTTTTTTGAAAGCGCCGCGTAGGAGCTTGCCGTATAGAGCAGGCTTGGCGGGTTATCCGCGCTCCGTTCGGGCTGGTGATATTTGAAATAGACATAGAGGCCCGCCTCCTGCGCCAGCGCCGCGAGCATCGGGCGGAAATCCATGTGCCTGTTGGAGATGTTGACGCCGATAACACCGCCATCCGCGAGTTTTCTGGTATAGGTTGCAAACGCCTCGCGTGTCAGGAGATGGACGGGAATATTGTCCGAACTGAACGCGTCGAGCAGGATGAGATCATAGAGCCCGTCCGCTTCTTCTTCGATTTTCAGGCGGGCGTCGCCCGTCACGACCTCGGCGACGGGGCCGCAGCCGGAAAGATAGGAAAAATAATCCGGATCCTGTGCCAGATCGACGATGTCCTGATCGATCTCGTAAAAGACGATTTTGTCCGCCGCCTGCGCAAGGCATGTGACGCTGCCCACGCCAAGGCCGAGCGCGGCGATGGTGGCCGGTTCGTTCTGGCCGTTGCCGCGATGAAGGGCGAAGAGATCGGAGGCCGGCCCGCCGGGGGAGTAATAGGTCAGCGGCACATGCCTGTATTCGGGGGCTTGCAACTGTGCGCCGTGGAGCGTGGTGCCGTGATACATATAATGCGCGCCGTCTTTTTCATGGACGCGGACGACGCCGAAATAATTCCGCGTCTGGTAAACCGGATCGGTGTTGACGTTCCAGAGCGGGTTTTGAAAGCTCAGCAGCGCGGCGATGGCGACGGCCCCGAAAACGGGCTTGTTGGGGATGCTTAAAATCAGGATGACGAAAAGCCCCATGCCGAGGAAAATGGCAAGCGTGCCGCTTTCCACCATGAAAATAGCGCGGCAAAGCCCGATGCCGGCGGCGATCATCACGCCGTCAAGAATCCTGCTTTTGATGATGCGCTTTTTATCGTCCGCCGCGGTAAAGGGCGTTTTAACGGAGGGGCGTTTCAGCGCGCCCGCGACGAGCAGCGCGGCGATGAGCGAAAGCGCCAGCCCGTATTCCATGACCGAACTGAAGAGCGCGGGCGCGAGCAGGGCGTTGAATGCGCCGCCGAGGACTCCGCCAAAGGAAATCAGCAGGAAATATTCGGTCAGGCGTGATGGATGCGGTTTCTTCGCCGCAAGGGCTTGATGGCAGAAAAGGGCGAAGAGGAAAAAGCCGGTGAGATGGACGGCTATCATCAGCATGTTGAGGACGACATAGCCTTTAAGGATAAAGAGAAGCACGAGGAAGCTTAGCATGATCGCCGCAAGCTCCCGCGTCGTTTCCAGCCGGATGAAAGGCTTTCGGGCAAAAGCGGCGATAAAGCTCGCAAGGTAGAGGGCGAGCGGAATGACCCAGAGCAGCGGCGCAGAGGCGAGATCCGTGGTGATAATGGTGGTCACGCCGAGCATCAGGCTGGAGGGGACAAAGGCGAGAAAGACCCACAGGGCTTTTTCTCCGGCGGGGATGGTTGTTCGCGCATCGCCGTCTTTTCCGGACGGGCGCGGCTTTTCCCCGCGGCGGACGGCGATGGCGCACAGCACGACCAGCAGCAAGAGCAGGCAGTAAAAGCCGAACCATAGCCGGGTCTGGCTCATAAGGCCGAGCAGGGGTTCGATAATAAAGGGATAGGAAAGCAGCGCGCCGAGGCTTCCGGCATTGCTGATGGCATAGAGGAAATAGGGGTTTTGCGCATCTTCGTGGCCGGAGGAGGCGAACCAGTGCTGGAAGAGCGGGGCGCTTGCGGCGAGAATGAAAAACGGCCCGCCGATACAGGCCAGCATGACGCCCAGTTGCCAGTAGGCCTGTCCGTTTGCCGCGGGCGGGGCGGCATTGTCCGGCAGGGCAAGGGGCAGGAAGACGGTAAAAAGGGCGAGCAGGGCCGTGTGGATGACGGCCTGTGCATGGAGCGAGAGGAACCGCGCGAGGATATGCGCGTATCCGTACCCGGCGAGCAGCACGCCTTGAAAGAACAACATGGAAATGTTCCAGACCGAGGGGCTGCCGCCGAGGAGCGGCAGGAGCATCTTTCCCGCCATGGGCTGGACGGAGAAAATGAGGAAAGCGCTTAGAAATAGCGTTACGGAAAAGAGTGGAAGTGTGGAGCGTATCGTCATGCCGCACAGCGTAACATGGAAAAGGCGCTTATTTGCCTTTTCCGCCTATATTTCCACAGTAGAAAAGGGGTTTTGCCTTGAAAAGACCGCCAATTCATGACATGTAATTGGGACGCTGGCGGTACGGATTTATAACTCTTTGAAAGACAATGATAAAGCTGTCGAAACTCACAGATTATGCGGTCGTCGTCCTCGCCGAAATGGCGCAGGCGGAAGGTGGGCTGCAAACGGCGTCCGGCCTGTCCGCCAAAACAACCTTGCCGGAGCCGACAGTCGCGAAAGTGCTGAAGCTTCTCACCAAGGGCGGGCTGATTGATTCCACGCGCGGGGTGAATGGCGGTTATGCGCTCTCACGCACGCCGGACGAAGTCAATATGGCCGCCGTTATTGTGGCCCTTGAAGGGCCGGTGCAGCTGACATCCTGCGTCGAAAGCCACGGCGCGCTTGAATGTTGCACACACTCCCCGACCTGCTCGCTGCGGGGCCGCTGGGATCCGGTTAATGCCGCCATGAAAAAGGCTTTGGAAGAAGTCACCCTGGCGCAAATGATAGAGGAACATCCATGAGCTCGATTACCGAAGAAACGATTGAAACAGTCAATTCCTTGAACAAATACGAGGCCGGTTTTGAAACCGACATCGAAATGGAATATGCGCCAAAGGGGCTGAACGAGGATATCGTCGCGCTTATTTCCAAGAAGAAGAACGAGCCGGCATGGCTTCTCGACTGGCGCTTGAAGGCGTTCCGTCACTGGAAGACGATGGCGGAGCCGGATTGGGCGAAGCTCGCCATTGCGCCGATTGATTATCAGGACGCCTATTATTACGCCGCGCCCAAAAATATGAAGAAGGTCAAATCGCTCGACGATATCGACCCGCGCATTTTGGAAACCTATCAAAAGCTCGGCATCCCGCTGAGGGAGCAGGAAGTGCTTCTCGGCGTCGAAGGCGCGCCCGCGGTGGCCGTCGATGCCGTGTTCGATTCCGTGTCCGTCGGCACGACCTTTAAAAAGAAGCTTGAGGAAGTCGGCGTTATTTTCTGCGCCATCAGCGAGGCCGTGGAAAAGCACCCCGAACTGGTGAAAAAATATCTCGGCACGGTCGTGCCGTTCGCGGACAACAAGCATGCGTGTTTAAACAGCGCGGTCTTTACGGACGGATCCTTCGTTTATGTGCCGCCCGGCGTGCGCTGTCCTATGGAGCTTTCCACCTATTTCCGCATGAATGCCCGCAATACGGGGCAATTTGAACGCACGCTGATTATCGCGGATAGGGGATCGTATGTTTCCTATCTCGAAGGCTGCACCGCGCCGATGCGCGACGAGAACCAGATGCACGCCGCCGTGGTCGAGCTTATCGCCCACGAGGATGCGGAGATTAAATATTCCACCGTCCAGAACTGGTATCCGGGCGACGAGGACGGCCTCGGCGGGATCTATAACTTCGTGACCAAGCGCGGCCTGTGCGAAGGGCGCAACGCCAAGATTTCGTGGACGCAGGTGGAAACAGGCTCCGCGATTACATGGAAATACCCGTCCTGCATCCTGAAGGGCGATAATTCCCAAGGCGAATTTTATTCCGTGGCCATTACCAACAACCGCCAGCAGGCGGATACGGGAACCAAGATGATCCATCTCGGCGCCAATACGCGCTCGCGCATCATCGCCAAGACGATCTCGGCGGGGCGGTCTGATTCCACCTATCGCGGCCTCGTGAAAATCATGGCGGGCGCGGATAATGCGCGTAATTTTACCCAGTGTGACTCCCTTTTGATCGGCGATCAGTGCGGCGCGCACACGGTTCCCTATATCGAAACGAAAAACAAATCGGCGCAGCTTGAGCATGAAGCCACGACCTCGAAAATTTCCGAGGATCAGGTCTTTTATTGCCAGAGCCGCGGCATTTCCGAAGAAGAAGCGCTCGCGCTTATCGTCAACGGTTTTTGCCGTGAAGTCTTGCAGCATCTCCCCATGGAGTTCGCCGTCGAGGCGCAAAAGCTTGTCGCCATATCGCTTGAGGGCAGCGTCGGTTGATGGATGAGCGCCGGAAATATTATGAACCGGTCGGGCAGGGCCGCAAGCGGCCTAACGATCTGGGCGTGCTGCATGACGGCATCCTCAGCCCCGGCGCGGGCCGTCAGGCTTTTTGCGGCGCGGCCTATTCCGCGGGGCTGGCGACGGGGCTTTTTTTTCTAAACCCGGCGTTATTCAAGATTGGCGCTGCGGAAAAAGCCGAACGCATCATGGATGTGTTCTATGTCTTTTCGCTGTGCCTTTATGGCTATGCGGCTTTTCTTCTGGCGGGGTTTTTCTTCGCCCGCGACAATATAAGGATGATCCGCTTTGCCTTCATATGGCTGATTATCCCCGTGATCGCGATTTGGGGCATTATCGAGATTGCCGGGGTTCTTTACGAGCGCGGCTGAAAATTTTACGAATGAACTGAAACACACTAACCGGCAAAAGAGATTGAACATGATCAAGATAAGTAATCTGAAAGCGAAAATTGAAGATAAGGAAATCCTGAAAGGGCTCGATCTCGAAATCGAATCCGGCAAGGTTCACGCGATTATGGGGCCGAACGGCTCGGGTAAATCCACCTTGTCCTATGTCCTTGCGGGCCGCGACGATTATGAGGTCACGGACGGCGAAATCGCCTTGAACGGCGAGGACATCATGGAAATGGCGCCGGAAGAGCGCGCCGCCGCGGGCGTGTTCCTCGCGTTCCAGTACCCCGTTGAAATTCCGGGCGTGCAGATGACGACCTTCATGAAAACCGCCGTGAACGCGGTGCGCAAGGCGCGCGGGCAGGAAGAGCTGGACGCGGTCGGCTTCCTGAAGCTCATGAAAACCAAATGCAGGGAGCTTGGCATTTCGGACGAGATGATGAAGCGCGCGGTCAATGTCGGCTTTTCCGGCGGCGAGAAAAAGCGCAACGAGGTTTTGCAGATGGCGATGCTGGAGCCGAGCTTTTGCGTGCTTGACGAAACCGATTCCGGCCTCGATATCGACGCGCTTAAAATCGTCGCGGACGGCGTCAATAAAATGCGCGGCGGCGATCGTTCTTTCCTTGTGATTACGCACTATCAGCGGCTTCTCGATTACATCAAGCCGGACGTGGTTCATGTCATGGCGAATGGCCGTATCGTGAAATCTGGCGGGCCGGAACTGGCGCTCGAACTCGAAGAGAAAGGCTATGCCGATCTGGTGGGAGAGGCGGCATAATGGCATTCCCTCTTGAAAAAATCCCGACGGTAAAATCAGAACGCTGGAAATACACCAATCTTCCCCGCGCGCTCAAGGGACTGTCCCTGAAGGCGGAAACGCTTGGCTGGGACGGCGGCAATGTGACGCTTTTGGATAAACATGCGCCGGGCGCCGCGCAATATGGCGACACGCAGCTTTGGGAGCTGAACAGCGAGCAAAGCCGCGATATCAAAGTCATTACGGCGGATGAGGAAGTCGATATAGCCGCAAAGGATGGCGGGCTTTACGCCCCGCGCCTTATCATCCATGTCAAGGATGGCGAAGAACTGACCGTCATCGAACGGCAGGGCGGCGAAGGTGCCTATTGGAAGAATAATGTGGCCCAGATTACGGTCGGCAAGAATGCGAAGCTGCGGCATTACCGTTTGTTCGATGATGCGGAAGGCGGCGTCAATACGCTTTTCACCCATGTTAAAATCGCCCGCGACGCGACCTATGAAGCGTTTAATTTCATCGAAGGGGCGGGCTTTATCCGCAACCAGATTCATGCGGAAATACAGGGCGAGAACGCGCAATGTTTGCTCGGCGGCATCCATCTTCTGAAAGGTGATCAGCATGCCGATACGACGATCACGATCGAGCATCAGGCGCCGAATTGCTATTCCAACCAGACCTATAAAACGGTTTTGGACGGCAAGTCCCATTGTGTTTTTCAGGGGAAAGTCCATGTGCATCAAATCGCGCAAAAGACGGATGGATACCAGCTTTCAAACGCGCTTGTTCTGTCGCCGGAAGCGGAAATGGACACGAAGCCGGAGCTTGAAATCTACGCCGATGACGTAAAATGTTCCCACGGCGCGACGACGGGGCGGCTTGATGATGAACCGCTTTTCTACATGCGCACGCGCGGCATTCCCGAAGAGCAGGCGAGGGCGATCCTCATCGAGGCTTTCTGCGGCGAGGCGCTTGAGCGTATCAGTGATGAGTCCATGCAGGAAATTATCCGCGAAAGAATCGGTCTATGGCTGGGTACGCGGATATAGGGGCGGCCCGCGCAGATTTTCCCGTCTTTGGCGAAACCGTCAACGGCAAGAGGCTTGCCTATCTTGATACGGCGTCCTCCGCGCAAAAACCCGCCATCGTCATCGACCGGATGCGCGGCGTGATGGAACGCTGTTACGCCAATATCCACCGCGGCCTTTATCATTTCAGTCAGGAAACGACGCAGGCCTATGAGGACACGCGCGGAAAAGTCGCGGGGTTCATCAATGGCGGCGCGGATGAAATCGTCTTTACGCGCAACGCGACCGAAGCCATCAATCTTGTGGCGCAGAGTTGGGGCGTGCAAAATCTGGAAGAAGGCGACGAGATTATTCTGAGCGGGATGGAACATCACGCCAATATCGTCCCGTGGCAGTTGATTGAGGCGCGGTGCGGGTTCTCTATCAAGGTTATTCCTGTTCTCGATGACGGGACGCTCGACCTTGACGCGTTCAAGGCGCTTTTGTCGGAAAAGACAAAGCTTGTTTCCGTCGTGCATGCCTCCAACGCGCTCGGCACGATCAATCCAGCGGCGAGGATTGCGGGGGAGGCGAAAGCCTATAACCCCGCCATCCGTGTTCTGGTCGATGCGTCGCAAAGCGCCGTCCATGGCGGCGTTGATGTGCGCGGGATCGGCTGTGATTTCCTTGCCTTCACCGGCCACAAGCTTTACGGCCCGACGGGGGTTGGCGTTTTATGGGCGCGGGCGGAGCTGCTTCAGTCCATGCCGCCATATCAGGGGGGCGGGGATATGATTGAAACCGTGTCCTTTGACGGCACGCGTTATAAATCCGGCCCTGCGCGGTTCGAGGCCGGAACGCCCGCGATTGTCGAAGTCATCGGCCTTGGCGCCGCGATAGATTATGTGCGCGGCCTGGGCGCGGACGCGATCGGGGCGCATGAGAAAGCCATGCTGGATTACGCGGTGCGTGAGCTGGGCGCGGTCGAGGGCCTGAATTTTTACGGCAGGGCGCAGGAAAAGGTCGGCATAATATCCTTTACCGCCGATTGGGCAGGCAATGCGGACATTGCGATGATCCTCGATAAACAGGGCGTTTGCGTGCGGGCGGGGCATCATTGCTGCATGCCGCTGATGGAGCGGTTCGGCATTGCCGGCACCATCCGCGCGTCGATTGGACTTTACACCAATCAGGACGATATTGATCAACTGGTACAGGGCCTCAAAAAGGCGAAGGATTTTCTGGCATGACAAAATTCGAGCATGTAGCGGACGAGGAAATGGTCAAGAACGCCGTCGGTGACGGGTTTGACGAAATGGCGGAGCCGCCGGATGTCGCCCTCGCCGATCATCCGGCGGCACGCGCCGCGGCGGACGCATTGCGCAAGGTGTACGATCCCGAAATCCCGGTGAATATTTACGAGCTTGGCCTCATCTACAGCATCGATGTCGTTGAAACGGGCGATGCGGACGGCAAGGTCGATATCAATGTCATCATGTCGCTGACGTCCCCCGCATGCCCCGTGGCGCAGGAAATGCCCGTCTGGGTGCAGGGCGCTATCTTCGCGCTCGAAGGCGTGCGCCATGTCGATGTCGAGGTGACGTTCGATCCGCCGTGGGATCCATCCAAAATGGCCGAAACCGCAAAGCTTCAGTTAAACATGTTCGTGTAGGATGGAATGATGATGAACCCGATCAAAATCACCGATGAGGCCGCACAAGCCATTGCGCAAAAGACCGCGGCGAAAGAAGGGGCAAAGGGGCTGCGCCTGGCGATCACCTCTACAGGCTGTTCCGGCCATGCCTATAAGATGGAGCATGCGATGGAAGAAGATCTTTCCGCCGACGACAAGATAGAGGTCGCGGGCGGGAGCGCCGCGCTCTATATCCCAAAGGTTAATAGCTGGATGTTGTTCGGCATGGAAATCGGCTATGAGGAAACGAAAATGTCGTCCGGCTTTACCTTCACCAACCCGAATGAAACGGGCCGCTGCGGTTGCGGTGAGAGTTTTTCCATCGAGCGGCGGTAAAAAGCGGGGCGCATAGAATGGGGAGCGCATAAAAAGCGCAAAAACAAAGGGCCTCATTGAGGCCCTTTTTAAATTCTGTGTCCGCCGCGTTTAATTACGGCTGGGTAACGGTGAATTCGTTGCGAACAGCTGGAACAACACCGGGTGCGCGGTCATTGATGCGGAGGCCGACTTCACGGGCCCCTTCGATAGCCTGACGGGCAAGCGGGCCTTCGGAGAATAACGCGCCAACGCTTTTATTAAATGCAAATCCTACAGCCATAGTTCCCTCTCTTTACTCGTAAACTATCGTCCCTCATACGCATCAAACAGCTCTTTTTCAGATGCATTAGACATGTATGCTTTATAGACATCACTATAATCAAAAGCGACCAGTGCGTCAAGCAATTCTTGATATCGTGAAGAATTGGTTAATTCTTTCATAACTTTGCAGACATAAACGATGGAATCCAGATTTTTTGCATGCATTACAGAGGCATATTTCATGAAATCCTTGGAAGGATCGGGCGCGGTAAAGCCGATAATCTCATGCTCCGCTTCCCGCAGGGCCTTGATTGTCTGGATAATGTGCTTTCCATCGGCTTTTTGGGCGGCGCCCGGAATCTGGATATAGATGATCTTGCTCTGCGGCGAAAAGCCCGATTCGCCCGTGCCTTTAATGATCTGGATGGGGAATTTATACATCGTATGGACGTTGAAAAGCGTGACGCCCGTCGGGGATTGCTTCAAAACGTCAAGAATTTCTTCGAGGATCTCTTTCCCGTGCGGGTGGCCATAGGAAACATGGTTGGCTTTCAGCCCCTTATTTCCAAAGGCTCCCGATAATCCCGATGTCGTTTCCTTGTCACTCATATCAATCTCTTACGCCATTATTCCAGAAAAGGCGGAATGTGCAACGGCATTCACAATCATCTTGCGGTTGGTAATTTCCACGCGGCCCAGCGTGTTGACGTCCACCGCGGCGCGGATCAGCATCCCGTCGGCATAAAGGTCAACTTCGACCGTGTATTTATCGAATCCCGCATCATAGACGACATGTGGCGGATTATGGTTTTGCTGGACGGCGTCCATGCTGTCCGGCCCCAGCGAATCGAGGAGCGGCATATCGTGCGGGTTGCGGATAAGCATCATTTCCTCGTCATCCGTCCTGACATAGGTAAAGAAGAATTCGAGGTAATCGACGACGGAGCGGTCGTTGAGCGTCAGGCTGCCTTTGTCGTTCACCGTGTAAACGGGCAGTTCCGTCCCGTCGAGATAATGGAAAAAGCGGCCATCCCCCAGATAATGGAAGGTGAAGGAAGGGAGCGATGCGAAATTCGTCAGTTTGAACAGCTCGATGCCGTTGTAAAAGGACAGGCGCGCCTTTTGCACTTCGCTTGTGCCGGGCGAAAACAGGCCCGCATCGGCGGCGCTTTTGACGCTGTCGATGGTTTTCAGGGTTGTTTCGCGGTCGAGGCGCTGCCAGTTCATCATCGTCCTTGGATAAAGGGTAACCGATTACATTATCAATGAGCTGGCGAAAAATGCAAATTTTAAGTGTTTGAAGATGTTGGAGGATTGGGCGTGCTAAAAGCCGGGGGATTCCACATGGCTTTTCAATCTACGTATCAGGGGGGCTATGTTGGAAAGAACCACCGGTGTTTTACCGCCCGGTTTTTGTTCCCCATCTTTGGGAGTGCCGGACGTATCAATCCCGTCTGCATTGAAACTATGCTTGATTTTGTCCGTCGGGGGTTGTTTTGCCATGTTTTTATCCTCTGCCCTTCTTTTTGCAATATGGCAAAGTTCGGCATCCGGTGCAAATTTGAAGATATTACATTACCCAAGCCGGGCGAGCGCTTGTTCAAGGATGTGCGGGCCTGCGCCTTCATGGTGCGGCTCGGTGGACAGGGCGCGCCGCCATGCGCGGGAGCCGCGCTGGCCGGAGAACAGCCCGGTCATATGGCGGGTGATGGATTTCATCGGCGTGCCGTGGTCGCGCATCTGCCGCTCTATATAGGGGATCATGGCAAGGACGGCCTCTTCCATGGAAAGGGTTTCGCCGTTCCCGAAAATATCGCGCTCTATGGCGAGGAGGATTCCGGGATTCTGATAGGCTTCGCGGCCAATCATGACGCCGTCATAATGCGCATCATCGTTACAGGCGTCTTTATGGGCGCTTTTAGAGGCGCCCTTATCTTCATCTTCGCCGCCATTTTTAAGCGTGCCGTTATCTTCGCCGCCATCTTCAGGGGTGTCGCCATCCATGTACCACGCGCAGCCGGCATCATCCGCTTGGCCCGTAAAAGCCCCGCCGGGCGCGGCGCGGGGGAGGAAATCCTTTATCTGCGCAACGGTCTTGATGCCGCCATTGAGGATGATGTGAAGATGCGGGAATTCGGCCTTCATCTTGGCCGGAAGCGTGTAGTCGAGCGGCGGGATATCGCGGTTTTCCTTTGGCGACAGGCCTTTGAGCCATGCCTTGCGGGCATGGATGATGAAGGCGCCGCAGCCGGCGTTTGAAACGGCCCTGATAAAATCGCGCAGGAAAGGTTCGGCTTCGACATCGTCGATGCCGATGCGGCATTTGACCGTGACGGGGATATTGACCGCCTTCGCCATGGCCTCGACGCAGCGCGCGACCATGTCCGGCTCCTTCATCAGGCAGGCGCCGAACGCGCCTTTTTGCACGCGCTCCGACGGG
This sequence comes from Micavibrio sp., assembly GCA_041655955.1. Classification (GTDB taxonomy): domain Bacteria; phylum Pseudomonadota; class Alphaproteobacteria; order Micavibrionales; family Micavibrionaceae; genus Micavibrio_A. Next base: position 529,546 of record JBBAEN010000001.1, on the reverse strand, counting down.
CAGCCGCAATTGAGGTTGATTTCGTCATAGCCGTAATCCGCGCCCATCTTTGCGCAAAGGGCGAGATCTTCTGCTTCCGAGCCGCCAAGCTGGAGCGCCACGTATTTTTCCGCCGGATCGCACCGCAAATGCCTGTCCGCGTCGCCGTGGAGGAGCGCCCCCGTCGTCACCATTTCCGTATAAAGCCGCGCATGGGGGGAGAGCAGCCGGTGGAAATAGCGGCAATGCCTGTCCGTCCAGTCCAGCATGGGCGCGACGCTAATATGCGGCTTTGCAGGTTTCATTTCGGGTGAAAGGCGGGTTTCTCAAGCGCTGTTCTTGTCGCGCCCGTAAAAAACAGGATGGTATTATGATCGAATTGCGCCGTTTGTTTGAATGCGGTTTCCAGAGAATGTTTCAAAAATCCGAATATAAGGTTTTTGTCCATAACTTATTGCTCCTGCCCTTGAACTCAACGTGGTTTTAGCATATCCAGTTTAGATTATGGGTAAAAAAATCATCCTTTCCGTTTTCTGTTTTTTCGTCTTTCTGGCGGCGCCCGCCATGGCGCAGGACGGGCCGAGAACCGTCGCCGCCCCGTCGCAAGGCACGCTGGCCGTCGATGGCAGTGACGAGGCGGCGGGAACGGGGGGCGCTGCCGCGCGGGGCCGCAAGGCCAATTCCTCCGGCCTGCCGATCCCGCGTTTCGTGAGCCTCGCTTCGGATAAGGTCTTCGTGCGGACGGGGCCGGCCCTGCGCTACCCCATCAAATGGGTTTACCAGCGCAAGAATATGCCGGTTGAAATCGTGCAGGAATTCGACACATGGCGCAAAATCCGCGATATGGACGGCGATGACGGGTGGATTCACCAATCCCTGCTTTCCGGCGAGCGGCATATCGTCGTGAAAGGCGAGGCGCGTCTTCCGGTGCGCCGCGCGCCGGACGCGGATTCGCGGCCAATCGCGCATCTGGAGCCGTCCGTTATCGCCCGCGCCCACCGTTGTCAGGGGGGCTGGTGCCAGGTCATGGCCGCCGGCTATACGGGCTGGGCGGAAAGAAAGTTCCTCTGGGGAGTTTACGATTCCGAGGATTTCGACTAACTTTGTAAGGGTGATTCGTTTTGTTATCCACAGAATGATCCACAGCCTGAAGTTTTCTGCCTAACCCCCTCCATTCTTTAAATAAACACACGATAGAGATATGCTGACACATTCCGCCGAGGCCAATGTGGCCATCCGGATTCATACTGCGATTCAGGCCCTGTCCGTAGAGCCTGAAATGGGGACGGATTCGATGAAATCCATGATGCTTTATGCCGGGATGCTCGTCGAATGCGCCTTTCTTTTCGATAATTGCGAGGAGGCACTGGAGGGGGCATTCGCCCGCCTTGCAGACCTGCTGGATTGCGAACCCTATGCGGGGCCGTTGGGGGAGCGTGCCTTGCCCCCGTCCGCCATTATCGACTTTGACGCGGAGCAGGGGCGCTCCATGACCCGTGAATTTTTCGAGGACTGGGACGAATGCGCCTATGAATTCCAGAATATGGTTCTGGTGCTGATCCAACAAAGCTTCGCCCGCTGGGAAATGTTCGGGCAGCCGCGCGGGGAATCCTTCCGCCTTATCGTCGAGGCGACCTATAAGGCCATGGCGTTCGAGCTGGCCGCGCAGGAATTATGCGACGCGGTCATCGAGCAGCGCATCGGCACCTCCAAATGGAAATTAAGCGAGAGCGTCGCCGCGCTTGCGGGCGCGTCGGGCTATAAGCTCGCGCAAAGCCATGAGGGGCGCAACCAGTGCTGCTGGTTCCGCGGGCCGGATTTGCCGGATTTGCTGGATCAAACGGCCTATGTCATGACGCAGGAAGCCGTCCGCCACGGGCTGTGCGCGACGACGGACTGGCGTTTCGGCCTTCCGGCCAACGACACGCCCGCCAATCCCCCGCTCACGCTCATCCGCGATATTGAACCGATTTGCGGCGGGTTCTTCAAAGCGATTGAAATGCACGATCTGGACGATCAGGCCGTCGCTTGCGCCAAGGCGGCGGGGCGGATGCTGGCCATCGCCGCGGGCGGCAAAAAGCCTGAGCTGGAGCCGGCCATCGCAAAGCCTTTGGCCATGTCCGCGATTACGGAGAGCTATAAGAGCGTTTGCGTCGAATATGCCTTTATGGCCTGAAAACATAGCCGGGGAACCTATGGAGAGCTTGAAATCCCGCGCGTCCGGCGCGGGGCCGCGCCCGGTTTGGAAAAGGGCGGTGATGGCGGGCGCCGCGGTATCCATGCGGCGGCGGGCTTCCTATAGGGAGAGCGGGCAGGCGGCTAGGGGGCAGGCAGGCGGGTTGCGGGGCCTATGTGAAAGCGCCGCGCCCTTTGCTTCCTTGCCCCTAAAGATTAAAAAAGGCGGTGCGCGTCTTTAGGTGGTTTTCCGCCTTGATTCCGGTGACTTTCCCCGCTATGTGTTTTCGTATGTCAATGCAGGATACAGTTAAGAAAATCATGGAATTCGTCCCTAAATCTTCCTATTCGTTCGAAGATCTCATTGAGTGCGGCAAAGGCAAGCTGTTCGGCCCCGGCAACGCGCAATTACCGTTGCCGCCGATGTTGATGTTCGATCGCATTACCAGAATCGCCTCCGAAGGCGGCGCGTATGAAAAAGGCGAAATCGTCGCAGAACTCGATGTGAAAAAGGATTTGTGGTTCTTTGAATGCCACTTCAAAGGCGATCCGGTCATGCCGGGATGCCTCGGCCTCGATGCGATGTGGCAGCTTCTCGGCTTTTACCTTGGCTGGACGGGCGCAAGCGGGTCTGGCCGCGCGCTGGGGTTGGGTGAGCTGAAATTCACAGGCCAGATATTGCCATCGACCAGGCTCGTAAAATATGTCATCGACATCAAGCGCGTTATCAACCGCAAGCTGGTTCTGGGCGTCGCCGATGGCCGCGTCGAAGCGGACGGGCAGGTGATTTACGAAGCCAAAGACCTGAAGGTCGGCTTATTCGACAACACGGCTTCCCTGTCGCCCGCGTAAGATTTTACGTATTTATCCTGTGAGCGGGACTATTCCATGGGGCAAGGAATTTTTGTTCTTTGCTTTATGCGCCCGTACAGACGGGAAAGATTATTAAGGAAAAAACATGGTTCATACTCAAAAACGCGTGGTTATCACAGGTATCGGAATTATTTCCTGCATCGGGAATGATGCGGATGCGGTGCTGGCGTCCCTCAAAGCCGGAAAATCCGGCATCAGCTTTTCCCCGGAAATGGCGGAGCTTGGTTTCCGCTCGCAAGTCCACGGCAAGCCCGACATCGATCTGGCGGCGAATATCGACAAGCGCCTCCTGCGCTTTATGGGCGACGGGGCGGCCTATAACCATCTGGCGATGGAGCAGGCGATCCGGGATTCCGGCCTTGAAGATTCCGACGTGTCGAACGAGCGCACGGGCATTATCATGGGTTCCGGCGGCCCGTCCACCAGCAACCAGGTCGAAGCCGCCGACATTGTCCGCGAGAAAAAAGCGACGAAATGGGTCGGCCCGTTCCGCGTTCCGCGCTGCATGTCCTCGACCAACTCCGCAACGATTGCGACGAATTTCAAAATCAAGGGCGTGAATTATTCGATCTCCTCCGCCTGTTCCACTTCCGCGCATTGTATCGGCAATGCGGCGGAACAGATTATTCTCGGCAAACAGGACATCGTGTTTGCCGGCGGCGGTGAGGAGCTTCACTGGAGCCTTTCCTGCCTGTTCGACGCGATGGGCGCGATGTCGTCCAAATATAATGACACGCCCGAACGCGCAAGCCGCGCCTATGATGCCAACCGCGACGGGTTCGTCATTGCCGGCGGCGCGGGCGTGGTGGTGGTGGAAAGCCTTGACCATGCCTTGGCGCGCGGCGCTAAAATCTATGCGGAAATTACCGGCTATGGCGCGACGTCCGACGGGGCGGATATGGTCGCGCCGAGCGGCGAGGGGGCCGTACGCTGCATGAAACAGGCGCTCGCGACCGTCAAAACGCCCGTGACCTATATCAACACCCACGGCACATCGACGCCCGCGGGCGATATTACGGAGCTTGAGGCCATTCGTTCGGTGTTCGGTTCTATGGATCAGGCCATGCCCCATATCGGCTCCACCAAATCCATGACCGGTCATAGCCTTGGCGCGACGGGCGTTCAGGAAACGATTTATTCGATCCTGATGATGAAAAATGATTTCGTCGCACCAAGCATCAATATCGAGGATCTCGACGAAGGTGCAGCGGGCATGCCGATAGCGCGGGAGCGCATTGACGGCGTGAAGCATAATACTATCCTTTCCAATTCTTTCGGCTTTGGCGGAACGAACGCGACGCTGGCCCTTTCACGATACGAGGCATAATCATGAGTGCAACAGGTTCGGAGATTATGAAGGGCAAGCGCGGCCTCGTCATGGGTGTCGCGAATGAAAAGTCGATCGCTTGGGGCATCGCGCAGACATTGAGCCGCCACGGCGCGGAAATGGCCTTTACCTATCAGGGCGACGCGTTCGGCAAGCGCGTTAAGCCGCTCACGGAAACGCTTGGCTCGAAAATCCTTATCAATTGCGACGTGTCGAAAGAAGAAGATATCGCCAACGTCTTTGACACGTTGAAAAAAGAATGGGGCGGGATTGATTTCATCGTCCATGCGATCGCTTATTCGGACAAGGAAGAATTGAAAGGCCGCTATGTCGATACGAGCCTTCAGAACTTCCTGACCTCGATGCATATATCCTGCTATTCCTTCACGTCGGTGATGAAACATGCCGCGCCTTTGATGAAAGAGGGTGGCTCTGCGGTGACGCTCACCTATTACGGCGCGGAAAAAGCCATGCCGAATTACAACGTCATGGGCGTGGCCAAGGCGGCGCTGGAGGCGTCTGTGCGCTATCTCGCCGCCGATCTGGGGCCGGAAGGAATCCGCGTCAACGCTATTTCCGCAGGGCCGATGAGGACGCTTGCGGGGGCCGTTATCGGTTCCGCCCGTACGACGTTCAAATATAACGTCATGACCGCGCCCTTGCGCCGTTCGGTAGAGCTGGAAGAACTGGGCGGGACGGGGCTTTACCTCCTGTCCGACCTGTCCGGCGCGGTGACGGGTGAAATCCATTATGTCGATTGCGGCTTTAACGCCGTAGGCATGCCGACGGCGGATCAGATACAGGGGCTGTTTAAAAACGGCGACTGATAAAAGATGCGGATGAAAAGATAACGGGGCCATGAAGGCCCCGTTTCTTTATGCAGTGCTGGCGCCGCGCCTATTCCTGGGGCTGGCGTCCGCCGCCGCGCGATCTTTGACCGCCCTTACGGCCTGCTTCTGCGGCGCGTTCGGGATCGTTTTTGAAATTCCCGGGGGAGTTTTGACCGCCCTTGCTTCGGGCCTCGCGCGACAGGTTGTTTTGTGGGTTTTGATTAGCCATGACAAGCCTCCTTTTTTGGTTTCATGGTACGCCTCTCCAATCGGATGCGCCGCTTGAAGGTTCCAAAAAAGAAATTTTAAATTTTTGTTTAATTCAGCCCGCCCGCGAGGTTTTCCATGATGATGTCGGGATTGTCCGAAAAAAATCCATCGACGCCAAGCCGTTGCAGGCGGCGGGCTTCCATCGGATCGTTGACCGTGTAAACGAGCAGGGGTTTTTCAAGATCCATCACCTCGTCGGCAATCGTGCGGGTGACGAGGCGGGAGCCAAGATTGATTGTGGTCACATCCAGATAATCGGCGAGATCTTTCCAGTTTTCCGGCATATCCTCCCCGCCGATCAAAAGCCCGCGGGCATAATCGGGCGCGAGATCCATGGCGGCTTCAAGGCTGACATGCTGGAAGGAGGAGATGAGGAGCTTTTCCGGCTCGTCCCAGATTTGCGAGATAAGATCGAGTGCGGCTTCCGCCGTTTCCTTTTCGCGGCCGGGGCAGGGTTTGATTTCAAGGTTGAATCCCATGCCGTGTTTGAGGATGACATCGACCGCTTCTTCCAGCGTCGGGATTTTGACCCCTGCAAAACTGTCGCCGAACCAGTTGCCGGCCTCAAGATTTTCAATATCCTTGTAATCCGTGTGGGCGACGAGGCCGGAGCCGTTGGTCGTGCGCTCCAGCTCTTCATCATGGAAGATAATCGGCACGCCGTCGCGGGTCAGCTTGACGTCCAGTTCGACCCATTCCACGCCGATGCTTGCGGCGGTTTCAATGCTCTCAATCGTGTTTTCAGGGGCGTAGGCCTTGGCGCCGCGATGGCCGATGACGTTGGGAAGTTTCAGGCGCATGGTTTCATCCTTATGGCATGACAGGGGCGGAACTGGCCGGGAGCATAGCACCGGCGCTTTATAATTCCGAGTCCCGCCTTAAATGGCCGGACGGAATTTTTCTGGCCTTTTGCCGTTGGTTTGGCTATGAAGACTGCAAGCAAGAGGAGAGGTGTGACAATGAAAAACAATACCGTCCGGAAAATGATGGACTGGCAGGCGAAAACCGCCGCCAACCGTGCCGAAACCATCGCGGGCGCCGATATTGCATGGCGCGAGATTAACGAAGAAAAAGGCCGCGGCGTTTTCGCCTTGCGCGATTTCGCCAAGGGGGAGGTCATCGAGATTGCTCCCGTCATTCCCGTATCCAAAGAATCCGTTGTCCAGAACGGCAATGCGCCGGACGGCTACCTGCTCGAATGGGACGGCAATTACGAGGATGAGGAATTTTGCATGCCGCTCGGCTATATCATGATGTATAATCATGCCGCCGAGCCGAACATCCTTCTCGACCAGGACTTTGACAAATACACCATGACCGTGACTGCGCTCCATGACGTGAAGGCCGGTGAAGAGCTGTGCTGGAACTATAATTGCGAGATCTGGTGGGAAGATTAAGGCGCCTTCGGGGGCTGCTTTAGCGGGCCTTCAGGAGATCTTCCAGATCCAGCCTGTGCGTCACCATCTCCAGCTTGCCGTCTTCGGTAAAGGGCCATTGCTCGCGCGGTTTATCCCAATATAATTCAACGCCGTTCTGATCGGGGTCGCGCAAATAGAGCGCTTCGCTGACGCCGTGATCCGCTGCGCCGTCGAGGGGCAATCCCGCCGCCATGATGCGGCGCAGGGCGTCCGCAAGCTCCGCGCGGGTGGGATAGAGAATGGCCGTGTGGTAAAGGCCCGTGCTGCCCGGCGGCGGCGGGGAGCCGCCCTTGCTTTCCCATGTGTTGATGGCGATATGATGGTGGTAATCGCCGGCGGCAAGGAACACGGCGCTGTTGCCGTGTCTTTGCGTTTCGGTAAGGCCGAGAACATCACGGTAAAAACCCAGGGCGCGATCCAGATCGGCGACTTTGAGATGGACATGCCCGATGCGTGTTTGGGGGTGGATAGGGCGTGGTTCTGTCATGGCGGGATCCTTTTCTATGGCTGAAAATATAGTATTCCGGGATGCGGGGAGAAGGGGCCGTCTTATCAAGAAACCGCCCTCCAAACAGGGCCTTCCCTAGGGCCTCTCCACCCCCGCATAGATAATGCGGCAAGAAATAAAAACCCCGCATGAAGCGGGGTTTTCGTTTTTCGTCAGGTTAAGCAGACGCCGTATTGTCGTCGCGCTCTTTTTTCTCGCGCTTGGCGGGCTCGCGGACTTCGCCGGTCGCCTGATCGACGCGCTTCATCGAAAGCTTGATTTTGCCGCGATCGTCAAAGCCGACGACCATGACTTTCACTTCCTGCCCTTCGGAGACGATGTCGGTGGTTTTCGCCACGCGCGCATCGGCCAGTTCGGAAATATGGACGAGGCCGTCCTTGGAGCCCATGAAGTTTACAAAGGCGCCGAAATCGACAATCTTCACGACTTTGCCGTTATAGATTTTGTTGACTTCCGGCTCATCCGTGATGCCTTTGATCCAGGCCACGGCCTTGTCGATGGATTCCTGATTGACGGATGAAACCTTGACGGAGCCGTCATCTTCGATATCGACTTTCGCGCCCGTTTCCTCAACGATCTGGCGGATGACCTTACCGCCCGTACCGATGACTTCACGGATTTTGTCCGTCGGGATTTTAAAGGACACCATCTGCGGCGCATATTCGGATACGCCTTCACGCGCATTGGTAAGGGCTTTCGCCATCTCGCCAAGAATATGCAGACGTCCGTCTTTCGCCTGACCGAGGGCGACTTTCATGATCTCTTCGGTGATGGACGTGATCTTGATGTCCATTTGAAGCGCCGTGATACCTTTATCGGTTCCCGCGACCTTGAAATCCATGTCGCCGAGATGATCTTCGTCGCCGAGAATATCGGTGAGAACAGCATAATCGGAGCCTTCTTTAATAAGGCCCATGGCGATGCCGGCGATGGGCCGATCCAGCGGAACGCCCGCATCCATCATGGAAAGCGACGTGCCGCAAACGGTTGCCATCGACGAAGAGCCGTTGGATTCCGTTATCTCGGACACGGTGCGAACCGTGTAGGGGAATTTTTCGCCGTCGGGCAGGAGCGGGTTGATCGCGCGCCATGCCAGCTTGCCGTGGCCGATTTCGCGGCGGCCCGGAGAGCCCATGCGTCCCGTTTCGCCGACCGAATAGGGCGGGAAGTTGTAATGGAGCATGAAGCGGGAGCGATATTCGCCTTCCAGGGCGTCGATGATTTGTTCATCCGAACCGGTGCCGAGCGTCGTGACGACCAGCGCCTGCGTTTCGCCGCGGGTGAACAGGGCGGAACCATGCGCACGGGGCAGGACGCCGACTTCGGCAACGATCTGGCGGACGGTTTTCGTGTCCCGTCCGTCGATGCGCTTGCCGGTTTTCAAGATGGCGCCGCGGACGATGTCGGCTTCGAGCTGGTGGAACTCGGATGCGATTTTTTGTTCGTTCAATTCTTCGGAAGCATAGGCCTCAACAGCCTGCTTGCGGACAGCGTCAATGGCGGCGCGGCGTTCGGCTTTGTGGACGATCGCATAGGCTTTCGTCAAATCATCGCTGAATTTCGCCTTGATATCATTGTAAAGCTTGACCAGAACGGGGTCTTTTCCGGCAACGTCCCACGGGTCTTTTGCGGCCATTTCGGCCATTTCAATGATGGTGTCGATGACTTTCTGGAACTCGTTCCAGCCGGCCATGACCGCGCCGAGCATAACGTCTTCGGTCAATTCCTGCGCTTCTGATTCAACCATCAGGACGCCTTCCTTGGTTCCGGCAACGACGAGGTCGAGATCGGAATCTTCTTGTTCCTGCATCGTCGGGTTGACGATGTACTGGCCGTTTTTATAGCCGACGCGCGCCGCGCCGATTGGCCCCATGAACGGAATGCCGGACAAGGTGAGGGCGCAGGAGCAGCCCAGCAGCGCCACGATATCGGGATCGTTTTCCATGTCGTGGGCGACGACGGTCGCGACGACCTGAACTTCGTTATAGAAGTTTTCAGGGAAGAGCGGGCGGATCGGACGGTCGATCAGGCGGGAAGTCAGCGTTTCTTTTTCCGAAGGGCGGCCTTCGCGTTTGAAGAAACCGCCGGGGATTTTACCGGCTGCATAGGTTTTTTCCTGATAGTTGACGGTCAGGGGGAAGAAATCCTGCCCTTCTTTGACGCTTCTCGCGCCGACGACGGTACACAGGACGCTCGTGCCGCCATAGGTACACATCACAGCGGAATCCGCCTGGCGGGCAATCTTGCCAGTTTCAAATACAAGCGGCTTGCCCGCGAATTCAATTTCCTTGCGGAATACGTTAAACATGATTTTAGTCCTTTTCTTTTGGTTGGCCCGCGGGCCTCAACCACGCGCGTGCGCGTGCTTGGCCGACAGGCGATGAGCCTTGGGAGAAAGGACGTTTGATCGGTTTCGTGGAAAAGTCGGTGGACAATTAAAGGCAGAATTTGTGGATATCTGCGTTTAACAGTCAACCGAGCCACTTCGTGGGAACAGACGCAAACGCCCTCATTCCGGGGTTCTTCTTACCTGCAAGGCCAAGCTTTGTCAAAGAGTTATTGTTTTTGGAACTTCGCGCCCGCGCGGTGCGTATGTGCTTTAGAAACAACCACTTAAATTTTGGAGATATTTCAATGAAAGGCATTCTTTTATGGATCGTGGGTATTCCCATTCCCATCATTATCCTGCTTTACCTCTTTAACGTCCTGTAATAATTTAGAATCCCTGCTTTTGCAGGGATTTTCTTTATTCTTCAGGGAGCGCAAATGAATTATCTCGTCCTTCTCCGTCATGGCCAGTCGCAATGGAACCTTGAAAACCGTTTTACGGGGTTTCACGATATAGACCTTTCCGATTTGGGCCGCGAAGAGGCGGAAGATGCCGGAAAAAGGCTGAAGGCGCTCGGCGCTACGTTCGACGCGGTTTATACCAGCACACTAAAACGGGCTTATAATACCGCCTGTCTTGCGCTGGAAAATGCGGGGCAGGGTGATCTCGTCCCGCAAATCATCCGCCATGACGATTTGCGCGAGCGCGATTACGGCGATCTTACGGGCCTCAACAAGGACGAAACCCGCGCGAAATACGGCGAGGAACAGGTGCATATCTGGCGCCGTTCCTATGACGTGCGCCCGCCGGGCGGGGAGTGTTTGCAAGATGTCGTCGAAAACCGCGTGCGCCCGTATTTCGAGGCCAATATCAAGCCGCGCCTTGAGGCGGGGGAGAATATCCTCGTCGCCGCCCATGGCAACAGCCTGCGCGCGCTTTTGATTATCCTCGGCGTTGAAACGCCGGAAACCATCAACAAGGCCGAAATGGAAACGGGCGTGCCGGTCGTCTTTGAAATGGAAGGCGGGAAGATTCTCAAACGCTATTCCCTGACGGACGATAAAGACGCCGCCTAGCCCGCGCCGCCGCTCCTACGCTTCCAGCATTTAAAAACCCCTTCCCGCCGCGGGGCAGGAAGGGGTTTCACAATAAGCGGTATTATTGCTGGCCGGCCTGTGCGGACTGGAACTCGCTTAAGGTGACTTGGCCGTCGCTGTTAATGTCGGCTTGTTCAAAGGACACGTGCGCATCGGAAAGCTTGTTATATTCAGCCTCGTTCAGCGCGCCGGAGCGGTCGGCGTCCAGAGTCTGGAATGTTTCTGTTGCCACAGGGGCGGCGTCTGCCTGCGCTCCCCCGCCATACGTTCCTTCCGCGCTTGCGGATGCGGGCGACAGGGCCACGGCTCCCGCAAGAAGGGCGGCAAAGGCAAAGGGTTTAAAACATGTCATGGTATTCTCCTAATTCGTTTATTGATGGGTGGAAGATTTCATGCAGAACATTTCATGCAACTGCATGACAGGGCGCATTTTTCCGGCGAAACGTGGCGAGAATGACACAGCAATTTGAAAAAAGCCGGTAAAATTGTTTCGCCTGCGTAACGCTTTGTAACAATCCGGTAACAGGCCGTAAAAAAAACCCGCCGGACGGGCGGGTTCTTCATATTTCCAAACTGGCGGATGCCTAGCGGCGGATACCGAGTTTTTCGATAAGGGCTTTATAGGCGCCTTCGTTTTTGCGCTTCAGATAGTCCAGCAATTTACGGCGCTGGGCGACGAGTCGCAGCAGGCCGCGGCGGGAGCTGAAATCCTTTTTATTGGCTTGCATATGGGTGGAGAGGTTGTTGATGCGCTCCGTCATAATCGCGATCTGAACCTGGGGCGAACCCGTGTCTTCCTGCTTGGTTGCGTTATCGGTAATAACCTGTTGTTTTCTTTCCGGTGATATCGACATCGTCTTTCTTTCCTTTTGTTGGGCCTGCGTCACGATGCGGTTGCCGTGCAACCATCGATCCGGCAGGCGGGTTTAGACATTAAAAATACGGATCGGATGAAGCGCCGGGCCTTCCACTTCGACGATGGCGATTGCCTTGTCGTCATGGGTGGCCAGAGCGGTGACGATGTCGCGTCCGTTCCATTCAATGCCGCTTTTCGTCATGCGATCGAGATCGGGCCTTGAAATGAAAGACAGCGCATTGCCGTTCTTCAACCGGGCCGCTTCCGCGTCCTTCAAGGCCAGCACCGGGATGTCGTCCAGGGCGGTCTGAAGGGGAAGCAATACCTGCTCCGGTGTGGGTTTATTATCGGAATCCTTGAAAATGTCCAGAGAAATCGCGTTTTCAAGGCAAAAAGGGCCGACGGAGGCCCGCTCCAGCAAGGAAATATAGCCGTAACAGCCGAGCTTCAGCCCCATGTCGCGGGCGAGGGCGCGGACATAGGTTCCCTTGCCGCAAACGCAGCGGAAGGCGGTTTTATCGGGATCGTGGCTGATAATTTCGAGGCTTTCGATGGTGACGATGCGGGATTTAAGCGCAACCTCTTCGCCGCCGCGGGCGAGGTCATAGGCGCGCGCGCCGTCCACCTTGATGGCCGAAAATTGCGGCGGGATTTGCTCTATCTCGCCGTGGAAGGCGGGGAGGAGGGCTTCTACGGCCTCGCGGGACGGGCGCACGGCGGAGGTCGCAACGGCTTCGCCTTCGGCATCGTCGGTGGAGCGCTGCTCCCCCCATGTCACGGTGAAGTTATAGCTTTTGATGGAATCCTGCACATAGGGGACGGTCTTTGTCGCCTCGCCGAGCGCGATGGGCAGGATGCCGGAGGCGAGGGGGTCGAGCGTGCCGGCATGCCCCGCCTTTTGCGGCCCCAGCGCGCGCTTGACGATGCCGAGCGCCTGCGTGGACGTAATCCCGACCGGCTTGTTGAGGTTGATCCAGCCGTCTATTTTCGTGCCTTTATTCCTGCGTGCCATGTCTTTTATATTCCATCGCCGTCATCCGCATTCCGCGTGGGGGCGGGGTATGCGCCTATAGGGGGCGGGTTTTATTGGGTTGTTATTCCTGATCCGAATATTTGAGCGTGTGGAAGATGCTGTCCAGCCGCGCCGCGCGATCGAACGTATCATCCATGCGGAATTGAATCCGCGGCGTGAATTTAAGCTGGGTCTGGCGGCTGACTTCCTTTTGAAACGCGCCGGCTTCTTCATTGAGCGCGGGGAGGATTTCTTCCATATTCTGCCCGCCGAGCGAGATGACATAGGCGGCCGCGTGCTTGAGATCTGGGGATACGCGCACCTCCGTCACCGTGACGCTGCTTGCCGTATCCAGCAGGAGGGGATTGTTGAAATGCCCGCGCAAAAGCTGCTCCGCCAGAACATGTTTGATTTGTTCTGCGACGCGGAGCATCCGTTGCGATGGCTGGTTTGCTGTGCTTTTCACTTATCGTCCTGCAGGCTTTGGTGCATCTGTATCGTAATCTGCGTTAATACCGTCATCGCACCAGACGGCAACGGGTTCGTTATCAGGGGGCATATAGTTATCAGGGCCTTCGATCATGCCCGAAGGCACGACCATGTTGTTTGCGCGAAACCAGGCAGCAGTGGCCAAATCGATTTTTTTTGGTTTTTGATTGTTCGACATTATGCTCTCCTCTAGATCAGATTACGCCAGCGTTCTGGCTTCCTCGATCACTTCATAGCATTCGATGATATCGCCTTCTTTGATATCCTCGTAATTCTCGAACGCCATACCGCATTCCATACCCTCTTTGACGTCCTTGACTTCGTCCTTAAAGCGCTTGAGGGTTTTCAGCGTGCCGTTGTCGTGAATGACGACATCGTCGCGGAGCAGGCGCACGCCAGCGCCGCGCTTGACCATGCCGGCGGTGACCATACAGCCTGCGATCTTCCCGACCTTGGTGATGTTGAACACCTGACGGATTTCCGCCTGGCCGAGATATTCCTCGCGGCGTATCGGCGACAACATGCCGGACAGAACCGCCTTCGCATCATCAAGCACGTTATAGATGATGTTGTAATAACGGATATCGACGCCTTCACGTTCGGCTTGCTGGCGCGCCTGCGCGTTTGCGCGGACGTTGAAGCCGATGACAAAGGCGTTGGAGGCTTTGGCCAGCGTGATATCGGATTCGGTAATGCCGCCGACGCCGGAGTGCAAAACCTGAATGCCGATTTCGACGCTTTCCTCGGTAAGCTTGTTAAGCGAGCTGATAATGGCTTCGACGGATCCATGCACGTCGCCCTTGATGACGACGGGAAGGATCTTTTTGTTGTCGGCGACTTTGGCGGCCGCAAGGATATCCTCGAAGGATTTTCCTTTGGACGAAAGCGCGGCGGACGCTTTTTCACGTTTAACGCGGGCGCGGTATTCGGAAACATCGCGGGCTTTCGCCTCGTTTTCGACGACGTTAAGAATGTCGCCTGCTTCCGGCGTGCCGTTCAGGCCGAGAATTTCAACAGGCTGGCCCGGAATGGCCTCTGCAAGCTGTTGCCCCTTGTCGTCATAGAGGGCGCGGACGCGTCCCCATTCGGAACCGACGACAAAGATATCGCCTTGTTTCAGCGTGCCGCGCTGGATAAGGACGGTCGCGACAGAGCCGCGGCCGATTTCCATCTTCGCCTCGACGACGGCGCCGATGGCGGCGCGTTCGGGGTTGGCTTTCAGTTCGAGGATTTCGGCCTGAAGCAGGATGGCTTCTTCGAGCTTGTCGAGATTCATCCGCTTTTTCGCCGAAATTTCAACGGCCATCGTATCGCCGCCGAGTTCTTCAAGCACGACTTCGTGAATCAGCAGGTCTTGCTTGACCTTCGCCGGATTGGCGTCGGGCAGGTCGATCTTGTTGATGGCGACGATGATCGGAACGCCCGCCGCCTTTGCGTGGCTGATAGCCTCGACCGTTTGCGGCATGATGGAATCGTTCGCGGCGACGACAAGGACGACGATGTCCGTGACGTTCGCGCCGCGGGCGCGCATTTCGGTAAAGGCCGCGTGGCCGGGCGTGTCGAGGAAGGTAATCTTCGCCCCCGACGGAACATGGATCTGGTAGGCGCCGATATGCTGGGTAATGCCGCCGGCCTCGCCGGAAGCGACATCCGCGGAGCGCAGGGCGTCGAGCAGGGAGGTCTTTCCATGGTCAACGTGACCCATGATGGTGACGACCGGCGGACGCGGTTTCATTTGCTCCGGCGCATCGACCGTACCGTCAAGGCTGGTTTCGACATCGCCTTCGGTGACGCGTTTGACCGTATGGCCGAATTCGGAAACGATGATCTCCGCCGTGTCGGCGTCGATCGACTGGTTGATGGTCGCCATCACGCCCATTTTCATCAGGGATTTGATGACGTCCGCGCCGCGCTCCGCCATGCGGTTAGCGAGCTCTTGCACCGTAATCACTTCGGGCAGGACGACTTCGCGGAAAATTTTCTGGGCCGGCTCTTTGGGGCCGAGCGCCATTTTGCGGGCCTTTTCACGGGCGCGCTTGACGGCGGCGAGAGAGCGTCCGCCGTCACGATCATCCTCATTGAGGATCTTTGAAACGGTGAGCTTTCCGCCGCGGCGGCGATCGTCGTCGCCGGTGTTGCGCGGGCTGCGCGGATTGACCCGGCGCATGCGGTCGCGGGCGGAGCTGGAATCGTCCTCGGATTCACGCGCGGGCGCACCCGGACGCGCGGGGAAGGAGGGGGAGGAGGGCGCGGTAAAGGAGCGCACCTGATCCTGACGCTGGCGGTCTGCTTCCTGCTGGCGCGCTTTTTCCTCGGCCTCGATCCGCTCAAGCTCTTCAAGCTCGCGGCGGCGGGCATCCTCGACGGGATCGCCTTTCGGCTCTTCTTCTTTTTCAGGAAGCTTGCCGACAGCCAGGCCAATGCCGTCCGTGTTGGCGGGGCGTTCCTTTTTCGGCTGTGACAGCGCTTCGCGCAAAGCTCTTGCGCGGGCGTCGCGTTCTTCCGATGTCAGGTTGTGAAGCTCGGAAGACAAGGCCTCGTCAACGGAGGCCGCCTGTTGCGGCGCCGCTTCTTCGGCCTTCCCCGCAGTCCTGCGGCGGCGAACTTCCACCACAGTTCCGCGCCCCGAACCCGGCCCGGCAAGATTTTGCCGCGCCTGCGCCGCCGCCGAACCTTTCAAGCTCAACGTGCCGCCCGGCTTCGCGCCAAGCGTCAGGGGTTTTTTGTCTTTTTTATCTTCTTTGCTTTCGCTCATTACGTTTCTTCTGCATCGTTAAAAGTTGAAGGGGGAAGGCTCGTTCAGCCGCTATGGGCCGCGGCAGCCTCCTCTTCCTCACCCTCGAACCAGTGGGAACGCGCATCCATGATGAGTTTTTCCGCGTTCTTCATGGTCATGGAACCTTCGCCGAGAATTTCAACCAGCTCGTCGCTGGCCAAATCGGCAAAGTCGTCTTTCGTTTTGATGCCGGCTTCGCCAAGCGCGATGATCTGTGCGGGGGACAGTCCCTCCATCGTCATCATGTCTTCGGCAATGCCGAGCTTCGCGCCCTGTTCTTCCAATTTGCGCTGCTGCTCGTCCAGCCACGCATTGGCGCGGTTGATAAGCTCTGCGCCGATATCTTCGTCAAAGCCCTGAATCTGCATCATCTCGTCAACGGAAGTTTCGCCGATTTCCTCGATCGTCACAAAGCCCTCTGCCACCAAAAGCTGGGCAATGACTTCGTCAACGTCCAGCGCCTCGATAAAGAGGGTGGAGCGGATTTTAAACTCTTCGGCGCGGCGGGCGGATTCTTCCGCTTCGGTCATAATGTCGATGTCCCAGCCGCACAGCATCGAGGCAAGGCGCACGTTCTGGCCGCGGCGGCCGATGGCGAGGCTGAGCTGTTCTTCGGGGACGACCACATCCATGCGTTTTTTATCTTCGTCGAGAACCACTTTCGCAACGGCGGCGGGTTGCAGCGCGTTGACGATGAAAGAGGCGATGTCCGAAGACCACGGGATAATGTCGATCTTCTCGCCCTGCAATTCACCGACGACGGCCTGGACGCGGGAGCCGCGCATACCGACGCACGCGCCGACAGGGTCGATGGAACCGTCGCGGGAAACGACGGCGATCTTCGCACGGCTTCCGGGGTCGCGGGCGACGGCCTTGATCTCGATAACGCCGTCATAGATTTCCGGCACTTCCTGTTTAAACAGCGCCGCCATGAATTGCGGGTGGGAGCGGGAGAGGAAAATCTGCGGCCCGCGCGTTTCGGGGCGGACGTCGTAAATATAGGCGCGGATACGGTCGCCGACCTTTAAATGCTCGCGCGGCAGGGATTCGTCGCGGCGCAAAAGCCCTTCGCCCTTGCCGCCGATATCAATCGTCGTGTTGCCGTATTCGACGCGCTTGACGACGCCGTTGATGACTTCGCCGACGCGATCCTTGAATTCATGATATTGCTTCTCGCGCTCGGCTTCGCGGACTTTTTGCACGATAACCTGTTTCGCGGTTTGCGCGGCGATCCGGCCAAAATCGAGGGGCGGCAACTCGTCTATCAGGAACTCGCCGAGTACGGCATCCTTTTTGATGCGCTTTGCTTCTGCAAGCGTGAGTTGGCACACTTCGTCCTCAACCGTTTCAACGACTTCGCGGTAGCGCTTCAGATCAATCAGGCCGGTTTTGCGGTCGACATGCGCGCGGATATCGTGGTCATGGCCGTATTTCGAGCGTCCCGCTTTCTGGACAGCTTCTTCCATGGCTTCGAGGACGATTTCACGGTCAATGTTTTTTTCGCGGGCGACGGCGTCGGCTACTTGCAGCAGTTCCATGTGGGTTTTTCCTTTTTGATCCTTTTAAAAACTCGTTAGGCAGTCACGTTTTCTTTCTTTGTGGCCTTGATGAGGTCGTCGGTGAGAACGAGGCGGGCGCGCTTGATATTGACCAGCTCCAGCTTTTGTTCGACTCCGTCAACCGTCAGGGTCACGAATTCCTTATCAATCCCCGTAATCGGGCCGCGGAACCGTTTCTGGCCGTTTTCCAGCGGCATATCCAGTTCCACCCGCGCGTCAAAGCCTTGATAACGCTCAAAATCTTCCATCCGCATGAGCGGGCGGTCGATTCCGGGAGAGCTGACCTCCAGCATATAGGCGCCGGAAATCGGGTCTTCGACTTCGAGAGCGGGGGAGATGGCCTTGCTGATTGCGGTGCAGTCATCGAGGCTCAAATTCCCCGTTTCGGGGTCTTCGGCAAAGATTTGGAGTGTGCCGCTCTTGAATTCAAGCAGGACGAGATGAAAACCCATATCCTTAAGGACGGGGGTCAGCATCTGTGTCAATTTGCGTTCAAGTGGCGTCATTATCACTTCCGTTTCAAGCCGTTCATCCCGATTCCGTAACAAAAAAGGCGGGCCTCTTTTTTGAGCCCACCCTTATCATACGATCAGGATTTTGATGGTTATATACGCTTCTTGGCCGCGAATTTCAAGGGCTATTTATAGATATACGTCATATTCGATGGCGTTCAGCAGCTCTTCCACCCTGGCTGCGCCTTCCTGCGGGCTGGAAGCGATAAGCGCATCGGGGCTGGTATAGTTCAGGTAGAAATTCGGGGCGGCCATGAAGGTGCAGGCCGTTTCCGGGTCGCCGAACACTTGGACGGCTTTTTCTTTCAGGGAAAGAGGGGGCTGGGCTGTGTTTTCTCCGGCATACCAAGTTTATAGCGCCGGAAGGGGCGGAAAGTCTATCTTTTCCTGAATAAGAGATAGGTTTCGCGGCGCCCTGCGGCTTCGCCCTTGGCGGCGTAGCGGGTTGTGATGTGCCAGCCTTCGGGCATGGTTTTCCAGTCGGCAGAAGAATTTGCCTGCCATTCGAACCCGCCGTGATTCATGGTTTCCGTGACCATCCATTCGGCCAGATCGTCCACGTCGGTCGCCATTATGAGATCGCCGCCTTGTTTCAGGACGCGGTGATATTGTTCGAGCGTTTCGGCGCGGACGATGCGGCGTTTATGGTGCTTTTTCTTCGGCCAAGGATCGGGGTTGAGGATATAGAGCGCGGAAAGGCTTTCATCTTTTAAGGAGCGGCAGAGCATGACGGCGTCATCCATCAGGATGCGGATAGTGCCGTCCCGCAGGTCGGCGATGCTTTTCAGGAAAGCCGACATGCCGTTGATGAACGGCTCCACGCCGATATAATTCCGGTCGGGGCGGGCTTCCATCATGGCTTTTAAATGCTCGCCGTTGCCGAAGCCGATTTCGAGGACGGTTTCACGGGCAGTTTCGCCGCCGCGGGGGAAAAGCGAGGCGGGATCGAGGTTTCCATCCTCTTTTATCTGTTCCAAAGGGATGGAAAGGGCGGGAAGCAGCCCGTCCAGCGCGTCCTGCCGCGACGCGCTCATGGGCCGGCCGAGCCTGCGTCCGAACACGCGGCGTTTGGCGTTTTCCGTGAATGCGGAAGGTATCTTGCCCATTTTTATTTTCCTCCATCGCCGTTATCCGCCTTGTATTGCAAAGCGCAGCGGCGACGGGCGTTGCCGGGGGTATTTAGATTAGCCGAGAATATCCTGCAAGGGTTTTACGAGATCCAGCTTTTCCCAGCTGAACCCGCCGTCTTCTTCCGGTTTGCGGCCAAAATGGCCGTAGGCGGCGGTGCGCTCGTAAATCGGGCGGTTGAGCTGGAGATGCTCGCGGATGCCGCGCGGGGACAGGTTGATGACCTGCCCGATGGCGTTCGCGATGGCGGCCTCGTCAACGCTGCCGGTTCCGTGCGTGTTGACATAGAGGGAGATCGGCTTGGACACGCCGATGGCGTAGGAAAGCTGGAGCGTGCATTTCTCCGCATAGCCCGCCGCGACGATGTTCTTTGCGGCATAGCGCGCGGCATAGGCGGCGGAACGGTCAACTTTCGTCGGGTCTTTGCCGGAGAAAGCGCCGCCGCCATGGGGGGCGGAGCCGCCATAGGTATCGACGATGATCTTGCGCCCCGTCAGGCCGGAATCGCCGACAGGCCCGCCAATGACAAAGCGTCCCGTCGGGTTGATGTAAAGCTCTTCCGGTTCCGGCATCCATCCGGCGGGGAGGACTTTTTGGATATAGGGGATGACCATGTCTGCAACGTCGCGTTGCGACAGTCCTTCTTCATGCTGCGTCGAAAGCACGACGGAGCGGGCGCGCACAGGCTGGCCGTTTTGATATTCGAGCGATATTTGCGATTTCGCGTCGGGGCAGAGTTTTGAAAGAATGCCTTTATGGCGGTCTTCGGCGAGCAATCTCAGGATCTCGTGGCTGTAATGAATGGCCGCGGGCATGTAGCTTTCCGTTTCATTGCAGGCATAGCCGAACATGATCCCCTGATCGCCCGCGCCCTCATCCTTGCCGCCGGCGGCATCGACGCCTTGCGCGATGTCGGCGGATTGCTTGTGGACGCGGCAGTCAATCTCGATTTTGTTCCAGTGGAAGCCCTCTTGCTCATAGCCGATCTTTTTCACCGTCTGGCGGGCGATATCGATCATCAAATCTTTCGTGACGGATTCGGGGGCGCGGATCTCGCCGATAATGCCGACATAATTGGTTGTGGCGACTGTTTCAACGGCGGTGCGGGCATAGGGGTCTTCTTTCAGGATGGCATCGACGATCGCGTCGGAGACCTGATCGCATAGCTTGTCCGGATGGCCTTCCGACACGGACTCGCTTGTGAAGATGTAATTTTGTTCTGCTGGCAGGGGAGTGATTTTTTGCATTGCGTTCAACATAAGATAAGGCCTATTCCTTTGGTAATTTCAAACATAAATTCCCGAAAGGATAGTCTAGCGCATAGGGGCTTGGCAACCGCCAATGGCCTTATGAATCCTCGCTTTTCATGTTTTCCGCCATGCTTTTGACGAGCTTGAAGAGATCCTTGCGCAATTTGGGATTCTGGATCGAATAATAAACGCGGATAAGCTCAAGCGTTTCCTTGCGGGCCATGATGTCGCTGGGCTGGCCTTCAAAAGGGGACTGCTCGCCCTCGGCAAAGCCTGCAATGCCCGCCTTGTTTTCGTTGGAGCCGTATGTTTCAAAGAAGAAATTAACCGGAATATCAAGAACTTTGCTGAATTCATAAAGCCGTGACGCGCTCACGCGGTTCGCGCCGTTTTCATATTTTTGAATTTGCTGGAACGTAATGCCGACGCGCTCGGCCAGTCTTTCCTGACTATAACCTAAAAGCGATCTGCGCTGGCGCAGTTGCAGGCCGACATGCTCGTCGATGGAGTTTGCGCGGCCTTTTTTTCGAACGGGTGCGGCATTTACGGTTTTATGCTTGGACAATGGCAGTTTCCTTCATTGACTACACAGCGACTGGTACGTGGCATGTTTATGGGAATGGAAACTATCAACCTCTTCTAAAGCATGCAAGAATATTCGTCTATTTATAGCCTAAAGAATAGTCTGAGTGTCAGTAGAACGCCGCCGAGGCACAAGAACGCCTGAAAACTCCAAGGCCACCACGGGTTTTTCCCGTCCAGCGGGAGCGGCAGGGGGGAGGCGATGGCGGCGGCCGTGAAAATATCCGCTTTGGCGATAATGCGCCCGTAAGGGTCGATAATCCCCGAAATGCCGGTATTGGCGGAGCGGATAAGGGGAAGCCCTTCTTCGATGGCCCTAAGGCGGCTTTGGGCAAAATGCTGGTGCGGCCCTGCGGAATCCCCGTACCAGCCGTCATTGGTGACGTTGACGAGCCATCGGGGGCGGCTCCCGTCTTTGGCGGTGACCGCGTCCGGGAAAATCACTTCATAGCAGATAAGGGGGCTGAAGGCCGGCAGGGATTGGTGGCCTATCGTGACGGCCCCGTCGCCCGGCTCGAAGCCTTTAAAGGCGACGACGGGTTTTAACGGGATCCATTGCTGGAACGGGATGAACTCACCAAAGGGGACGAGGTGGGTTTTGTTGTAAAAGGCGAGGGCCTTTGCCTGCGCGTTGAAAAACCCGACTGAATTGCCATAGCGTATATCGGCGGGATTGTCGCCGTCCAGACGGCGGAGGATGCCGGACACGAGATAGGGTTCGACGGCAAGGGCGTCATAGCCGCCAAGCATCGCCTGAAGCGCGCGGATATTCTCCTCTCTATAATAAACAGCCGGGGAGATCGCCGTTTCCGGCCAGACGATAAAGAGGTTTTCGGCGCCTGCGGGATAAACGGCGCCGCTTGCGTCCGCAGAGGACAGGCGGAGCGTCTTTTCAAAGTTTTCCTGAACGGCGTCCGGATCCCATTTCATGTTTTGCGGGATGTTCGGCTGTACCGCGAGGATGGCGGTGCTTTCGTCAAAACGCGTCGGGTTCTGGTCGAGCCGCATCTGCCCCCATGCGTAAAGCCCCGCAATGGTCAGGATCGTAAAGGCAAAAACGCCAAGCTTGCGTGGGATGGATGAGGACGCGCAAAGCAGGAAGGCGGGTGAGGCCGCCCAGAGAATCGTCACGAGCGTCAGGCCATAGGCGCCGAAAAGAAAGGCGGATTGCGCCATGGGGAGGTAATCGATCCATACATAGCCGTAGAGATTCCACGGGAAACCTGTAAAGGCCGTCCCCCGCGTCCATTCCGAAAGGGTGAGGAAGAAGGCGAAGGCGAGAAAACCGCCCAGACTTTTGGGATTGGCGCTCATGCGGGCGATAGCGAGGAATGTCCCTGTAAAAAGAGAAAGAAGCGTCGGCAGGCCGATGACAGAGATCGGCCAGACCCATGCGAATTCGTTGCCTTCGACCAGCAGGGCGTTGCCGATCCACCAAAGCCCCGTGACGAAATAGCCGAGGCCGAAAAAGAATCCGGCGGCGAAGGCTTGCGGCCCGTTTTGCGTGCGCGTGAACAGGGCGTAGAGCGCCGACAATCCTATGAACAAGGCAGGGATTTGCGCCGCCGGTGGCATGGCAAAGGCGGAGATGATCCCCGCCATGGTGGCAAGAAGGATAAAGAATATTTTACCGGGAAAACCTGTGATCATGGCCGGACTATAAAATATTTTTCTCTCAAAGGCGAGGGGGGCAGGAGAGTGTGGCGGCGCAAAGGCGGGGACTGGAATGGCCGGGTAAAATGCCGCCGTTAAAATGGCGGCGCCCCTATTGGTAGCGCTCCCTGTTAGTAGCGTTCCCTATTAGCGGCGCTTGCTATTAACGGCATCGCGGAGCCTGATCGCGCTGCGGGGCGTTTAGCCGGATGGCGCTTGGGGGCAATTCCGCAACTTCGCCGCTTATATATCGCCGCCGGGGGGCCTGTCCGGGATGGAGCGCAGGCGAAGCTTGTAAACGCGGCGCTTGTCCGATTCTAAAACCTCGATCGTCATGCCCGACGCGTGTTTGAGAATTTCGCCGCGTTTTGGAACATGGCCCGCCAGATAGCTTGCAAGCCCGCCGAGCGTTTCAACATCCTCACGCTCTTCCTCATCAAGGATCCGGCCATATATATCCTCGAAATCCTCGACATCCATGCGGGCGTCGGCGATGAGGGAGCCGTCTTTCTTTTCGACGATCTCCGGCTCCTCCTCCTGATCGAATTCATCCTCGATATCGCCGACGATGGCTTCGATGATGTCGTTCATGGTGATAAGCCCGTCAATGCCGCCATGCTCGTCGATGACAAGGGCCATATGCCGCTTGCCTTCGCGCATGAGCAGGAAGAGATCCATCAGCGGCATGGACGGGGAGATGACGAGCGATTCGCGTGCAAGCGAGCATAAGACTTCCGGCACCTGTCCTTCCAGAAGGCGGTTCAGCACATCCTTGCTGTGCAGGATGCCGGTGACGTCGTCCAGCGTGTCCCGGTAAACGGGGATGCGGCTATAGGGGAATTTTTCAAACAGGGCGCGGAAATCCTGCAAGGTTGCGTCCTCTTCAATCGCCACGATCTCCGCACGCGGAACCATGACATCCTCGGCGGCGAGTTCGTGCGATTTGATGATGTTCGTGATGAAGATTTTCTGGCTTTCCGCGGTGCCTTCATCTTCCTCATTCTCTTTCAAGACCTCGATATAATCGTCGAGCGCTTCTTGCAAAAGCTCGTTGCTGTTGCCGGCGCGCCTTTTGAGGAGGTCTTTTATCCATGCGAGCGGCCCCGCCTTTGTGCGGATTTCTGCGATGCTCTGGATCGGGGAAGGGGCTGTATTATTCGTCCGACTGTACGGCTCTTCGTCGTCTTGGGGCATTTCTTTCAACATTCTCCGGCCATTATGCCATAGAGAAATTATCTATGTAAGGGTTTTGAATATTCATTTTCTCCAAAATCCTGATTTCGAGGCTTTCCATGATGTTGGCTTCGTCTTCGGTCTGGTGGTCGTAGCCGAGGAGATGGAGCGTCCCGTGTACGACCAGATGGATAAAATGCTCTTTGAAGAACTTGCCCTGCTCCTGCGATTCCCTGTCCACCGTCTGGTAGGCGAGGATAATGTCCCCGATGGGACACGGGCCTTCTTCGGGGAGAGGGTCGTCGGAATCGAGGGAGGCGAAGCTGAGGACGTTCGTGCTTTTATCAATGCCGCGATAGGTGCGGTTGAGGACACAGGCGAGATCGTCGTTCGCAAGCACGATTGAGGCTTCGATGGCGCGGCCTTCAATGCGTTTGGGCCAGCGGGCCATGGCGAGCGCCTGTTCCATCGCGGTGCGGGCGACCTGTTCGACGTCCAGATAGGATAGCGTCCATGCCGGATCGGCAAGGGTGACGTCTATATCGGCATCGTATTTCGCGGCCATGGGCGGTCTTGTCTTTTGTGCGGTCATCGGTTCGGGGTTCAGGTTTCCTTGGCTTTTTGGCGCATGTCATGGCGGTCATAGGCTTCGATAATCCTTGCGACGAGTTTGTGGCGCACCACGTCGCCTTTGTCAAACTGCACGAAGCCGACTTCGGGAACGTCCTTTAATATATCCACGGCCTGTTTCAGGCCCGAAACCGTCCCGTGCGGCAAATCCGTCTGGGTCGGGTCGCCCGTAATGGCCATGCGCGAGCCTTGCCCCATGCGGGTCAGGAAC
Organism: Micavibrio sp.; assembly: GCA_041655955.1. Classification (GTDB taxonomy): domain Bacteria; phylum Pseudomonadota; class Alphaproteobacteria; order Micavibrionales; family Micavibrionaceae; genus Micavibrio_A. The sequence continues at coordinate 504,909 of JBBAEN010000001.1, read as the reverse complement.
ATCTTCATTTGCATGGCGGTGGTATTCTGGGCCTCGTCCAGCACGACAAAGGCGTTTTTGAGCGTGCGTCCGCGCATAAAGGCGAGGGGGGCTATTTCAATGTCGCCCGCGGCCATTTTCTTTTGCACCATGTCGCCCGGCATGAGTTCGCGCAAAGCGTCGTAAATGGGCCGCAAATAAGGGTCGATTTTCTCCAGCATGTCGCCCGGCAAAAAGCCGAGCCGTTCGCCCGCTTCCACGGCGGGGCGGGTAAAGACAAGTCTTTCGACCAGCCCTTCGCGGTATAGCTCGACCGCGACCGCGACGGCGAGAAAGGTTTTTCCGGTTCCGGCAGGGCCGAGGCCGAAGACCATGTCTTTCCGGCGGAGCGCCTCTATATAGGCGGCCTGATTGGGAGAGCGCGGATTGACGGTCTTGCCGCCTGTGCCGCCTTTGACGGAGGCTTTTTCGTCAAGGAAGGTTTCACGGTTCGCATGGGGGCCGGGTTCGATTTTACCGGTTTTCTCGCCCTTGGCGAAACGGAGCGCCGCATCGACGTCGCTGATGGACACATCCTGGTTTTTCTGGAGGCGCTGCCACATCATTTCAAGCACAGCCTGCGCCGTTTGCATCGCTTTGGGCGTGCCCTTGATGGATATGGTGCCGCCGCGGCTGGCGATATCGACGTTCAGCATGTTTTCAAGATAATGGAGATGCGCGTTATGCTCGCCAAATAAAAGGGGGATGAGGCTGTTATCCTCAAAAGTCATACTGACCCGTTTTTCATTATCCTTGGATATGGGCTTCTCCCTTGTTTTTCCTGCCATTCCAGCATGACATCAAATCGTTAAATTTACCTAACAAATAAATTAAATATCCAATTTTTCTAGGGGGTTATAAAGAGAGGGCGGAGAGAGAAAGCGCCTGAAAAACCCCTAAAACCTCTAAAATCCCTAAAACGCCGCGGAAGCCGGGCATGAAGCCGCCGCCTTCAGGCCCGGCGGGCGGGCGGGGCGCATTTATCAAGCGGCTTTGCGTCATTTTCAGGCAGCCCCTTCAGGCGGCCTCCGGTTCAGGCGGCAGCATCCGGGGCCGCCATGGCAATCGCGCCGCGCAGGGCGGATGGGCCGGCGCCTTCTATCCGGACGTCAACAATCTGGCCGATAAGCCGTTCCTTGCCCGCAAAATTGACGGACTGGTTCCATGGCGAGCGGCCTTGAAGCGTTTCACCCTTGCCGCCCTTGCGTTCGACGAGGACGGGCATGGTTTTGCCGGTGAAGGGGGCGTTAAAGGCAAGAGCGCCTTCATTGATGGCGGCTTGCAGCCGCTCCAGCCTCTCCTGCTTCACCTCCTCGCGGACGATGGCGGCCTGAATGGCGGAGGCGGGCGTTCCGGGCCGCGGCGAGTATTTAAAGGAATAGGCGGATTGGTAGCCGACTTTTTTGACGAGTTCGATGGTGGCTTCGATATCTTCTTCGGTTTCACCGGGGAAGCCGACGATAAAGTCCGAAGACAGCGCGATGTCGGGGCGGGCTTTGCGGACGCGATCCAGAATATCGAGATAGGATTCCGCCGTATGTTTCCGGTTCATCGCCTTTAATATGCGGTCGGAGCCTGACTGCACCGGCAGGTGCATATAGGGCATAAGTTTGGGGATATCCCTGTGGGCGAAAATCAATTCGTCTTCCATATCACGGGGATGGGAGGTGGTGTAGCGAATGCGTTCAATGGCCCGTATTTGCGCCACTTCCGCAATCAAACGGCCAAGGCCCCAGATTTTCCCGTCCGGCCCTTCGCCGTGGAAGGCGTTGACATTCTGCCCCAAAAGCGTGATTTCGCGCGCGCCGTTATCGGCCATGCGTTTTGCTTCGTCGATAATTTGCGCGGCGGGCCGTGAATATTCCGCCCCGCGGGTATAGGGGACGACGCAAAATGTGCAGAATTTATCGCACCCTTCCTGAACCGAAAGGAACGCAGACGGGCCGTGATTGAGGCTTTCTCCGGGGAGCGTGTCAAACTTCGTATCAACGCTAAGATCCGTATTTACAATGCGTTGGCCGGTGGCCTTGATAATCATTTCAGGGAGTTCATGATAGGCTTGCGGGCCGAAAACAAGGTCAACCGCCTTGGCGCGCTCCATGATGAATTCGCCTTCGGCCTGCGCCACGCAACCGGCGACGGCAATCAGGGTTTTCTTGCCCTGTGCCTTGCGATCGGCCTTGATGTCGCGCAGGCGGCCTATTTCAGAAAAAACCTTGTCGGTGGCTTTCTCGCGGATATGGCAGGTATTAAGGATGACCATGTCGGCGTCTTCGGGATTTTCCGTCGCGCTATAGCCCAGCGGCGCAAGAATATCCTCCATCCGGCGGCTGTCATAGACATTCATCTGGCAGCCCCAGGTCTTGATATAAAGTTTTTTGGCTTCGGCTTTGTTCATAAGCCGTATCAATCATGAATAGGGGGCGGAAATCAAGCGTAAGCTATGACCCCGCGCCGCTATATGCCGCCATGAGCCGCAATGATATGTGCTATGATATGCATGTTGTTTATGCGCGCCATTTATAGGCGCCATGGGCCGCTTATAAGGGCGGGTAGGGGCGGGGCGGGGATTGGCGGCAAAAAAATGCGGTAAATCAGCTATTTGTCCTTTATTTGTCCTTGCTCCCTGTCCTGTCCCCCGCGGGGAAGCCGCATTTTCCTTTGAAATTTCCGGCCTTAACAATCACTGGACATTGCATGGGCGGTTTCGTTAGGCTTTTATTCCACGAAAGCGAGATTCCCTTATGTCGTCCAAAGCCCTTCTTGTCATGGGAAACCAGATTTTGCCCGCCGAGATCCTGCTTCTGGAGCATCATTTCGATGTTATCCATCTCTGGAAGGAAAGCGATCCGGAAGCCGTGCTTCAGGCGCGTAAAAACGATATCGTCGCCATCGCTTCCGCCTATTTCGTGCCGGTATCGCGCACCCTTATCGAGGCGCTGCCGAATCTTGAAATCATTTCGCAATTCGCCGTCGGCACGGATAATATCGACCTTGAGGCCGCGAAAGAGCGCGGGATTGCCGTCACCAACACGCCCGAAGTGTTGACCGACGATACGGCGGATATCGCGCTATCGCTCTTTTTGGCGCTGACGCGGCGGATCTGCGAGGCGGATATGTATGTGCGGCTCGATCAGTGGCGGCTTAATTCGCCGCCGCCGCTGGGCCGCTCACCCAAAGGCAAGCGGGCGGGAATTGTCGGGATGGGCCGCATCGGGCAGGCGATTGCGGCGCGGCTTGAACCGTTCGGCCTGAAAATCGCCTATCACGGCCCGCGTAAAAAAGAAGCGATTCCATATTATTACGAGCCGGATCTTCATAAAATGGCTGAAAATTCGGATTACCTTATATTGGCCTGTCCGGGCGGCGCGCAAACGCGTCATCTGGTCAATGGGCCGGTTCTGGAGGCGCTTGGGCCGGAAGGCTTCCTTATCAATGTCGCCCGCGGCTCTGTCGTGGATGAAGAAGCGCTTGTAACCGCCTTGGTTGAAAAGAAAATTGCAGGAGCCGGGCTTGATGTTTACGCCGCCGAGCCGGCTGTGCCCAAGGAACTGGTCAAGATGGATAATGTCGTGCTTTTGCCGCATATCGGTTCCGCAACACAAGAAACCCGCACCATTATGGGCCAGCTTGTGGTAAAGAATCTTCTTGCGCATTTTAACGGCGATCCGCTATTAACGCCTGTAATCTGAGGAGTGTTTATGAAAAGACTTATATTGGCGATAGCCTTGATCTGCATGCCTGCCGCCGCGCAGGCCCAGCTGAATATAGATGTCGGCGTGCCGGGCCTGAAAGGCCGCCAGTGCTATACGCCCGAAGAGGCCGAGGCCGAGCAGGGCATCCGCATCCATTCCGAGCTGATGGTTATCGCCCTGAACTGCCAGCATATGACGCCGCGCGGCTGGAAGAATTTTTACGTGCAATATCAACAGATAACAAACCGCAACGCTTCGCTGATCGCGGGATATGAAGAAACGCTCATCAATTATTTCGCGCTGGCGGGCCGCCCGAATCCCGAACGGGCATTGCATAATATGCGCACCGATCTGGCCAACAAGGTTTCGACCGACGCCGCCCGTATGCGCCCCGATATTTTCTGCTCCCAGTTTTCGCCGCGCCTGCCGAAAGTCGATAAAATGTCGATGGCCCAGATAAAATCATGGGCTTCGGATATCAAGGCGACCCACCCGACGAGCGCGCCTCTTTGCACGCCGGAACAGCGCATCGCCCGCGGACAATAAGCGGCAAGCGCCGCTAAAGCGCGGACGGATAAATCATGGATGGGGGGATGGAACGGCCCTGTCTTTAAAAAAAGCCCCGCCTTTTGCGCGGGGTTTTCTTTTGCTGTTTTTTCCCTTGCGGTTTTTCTTTCGCTGTTTCTCTTTTGCGGTTTTTAGGCGTGCCGCGGGGTTTGCGGCGTCTTTGCTGTGGAAAACTGATTCGCTCCGCTTGCGAGTCAAATATGAGCGTGTCTTTATAAGGTGTTCAATCACCACATTTTTTACTCCACAGCCAAGGAACTCCAGGCATGTCTGACACAAATGCTGCGAAAAAACCTTCCATAACAGCATCTTCGGTAAAGGCCGTTGACGAGGCGCGCTCCAAGCTTGAAAAAGTGCAGGAACTGATCGCCGCCTCTGCCGCCAATGACAAAAAGGACGCGGAGCTTTCCATCCGCTCCGGTTCCAGCCTGAAGACGCTCCGTATTTCCGCCGCGCCCGCGCAAAAAGAAGAGCGCGCGCAAAAACCTGCGAAGGAGGCTGCAAAGGAGAAGGAGGAGGGGCCGGCCAGCGCCTTTCCGGCCCCGCGCCGCAATGTCGAGGCCGCCGATATGTTCGAGCAGGATGTGGAGCCTGTCCTGATGCTCACCCCGTCCAACAAAAAACCGTTCCGCCGCAACACGGCGTCGGTCGCGCTGCATGTCGCGGGATTGTTCCTGACGGCTGTCTGGTTCGGCCTGTGCGCGTCTTATGTCATCACTGATCTCGGCTGGAGCAATCTGGCGGGGCAGCAGCCGCATTTGCTCGGCGGTTTTATCGCGGGCGTTCTGGCGCCCGTCGCGCTGTTGTGGATGATACTGGCCATCGTCCAGCGCGGTTCGGATATTCATATGTATGCGGAATCGCTGCGCGGTGAATTGCAGGCGATGCTCTTCCCGTCCGAAGAACGCGCGCAGGTTATCCATAAGGATGTCGAGCAGCTCGTGCGGCAGGCGGCGGAGCTGTCCACCGCTTCCAAGGCCGTCCTGAAATCCATCCACCGCGCCCGCATGGGGCTGCGCGCCGAAATTCAGGGCATGGCCGGCATTTCCAAAAAGACGGAATTCCATATCGACCGGCTTGCGGAAGGATTGTCCGAGCGTTCGGCCAAGCTTTTGTCCCTGACGGAAGAGATCGAGGGCCGCACCGCCACTATCGGCGAGAAAAGCGGCGAGGGCGCCGAGGCGTGGGAAAAAGCGACGCGCACCATATTGGAGCGCGCGGGCGAAATGGAAGAAACGATCGGCAAGGGCGCGGACAAGCTGCTTGAGGCTGCGGACAAGGTGTCCGAAAAAACATCCGGCATTTCCGTGACGCTGGAAGGCAGCTATGAGGGGTTGCGCCAGACGGTTGACGATATTGCGGGACGGCTTGAAAAACTCAGCGGCGATTTTGACTCCCATAAGAAAGACCTCTCTGAGGCCACAAAACAGGTTTCGGATGAAACGGCGCGGCTCGGCGAATCCCTGCAAGGCCAGATCCGCGAGCTTGAGGCGATGACGAAACGCACCGTGGACAGCATGGCGAGCGCGGGTGAAACCATCGCCGAAAACCGCGAGGCGCTGGATGCGGGGGCCAAGAGCCTTGCATCCGAAGCCGAAACCATCGCCACGCGTTTGCAGGACGGCGTCGGCGTCATCCGTGATGCGGTCGATGATATCTCGACGCGCACCGATGCGCTGGAAAACCGTTTGCAGGTGAAGGCCGACACGCTCAAATCCGTTCTGGAAGGTATGGACGGGCAGGTCACGCGCATTGAAAATGCCGGAACCGAAACGGCGAACAAGCTGTCCGAAGGCATGACGGTCGCCCTGTCCGGCGCGGAGAGCATCAGCAGCGCCGTGCGCCGCGCGATCGAATCCATGACCCGCGCATCGGACGACGCGCAAAAACAGGCCGATAATTTGATGGCGACGACGCGCCGGAATATCGAGGCTCTGAACAATGTCGGCGGCGAGAATGTCGAACATATCCAGAAGATCGTCGATATGCTGGAAAAGAGCCGCGAGCAGATTCAGGCGGCCTCCGGCATTGCGGACGACCAGATTGGCAAGCTGTCGGCTTCGGTCGAGGAACAGGTCGAGAAGATCAATATCGCGCAGGCGACGCTGAGCGAGCGGATCGAGCGCGTCCGCGAGGCGCTTTCCCACCCGCTGGCCGCCGTGACGCGCGCCGTGGCGGACGCCGACGTCAAGCACGAGGCGATTGCGACGACCCTGACGCGCCGTGTCAAGGATTTGACCGATGCTTCGGAAAAAGCCACGGAAAATACCGAAAAAATCCGCGATCTCCTGCGTTCGCAGGCACAGGATATTTCCGTCCTTGCGGGGCAGATTGCCGGCCATTCACGCTCTATTTCCGAACATATGGGGACGCAAAAAGAAGATCTGTCCGCCAAGGTCACGGAATCGCTGAACGAGATCGAATCCGTCCGCTCCGCGCTTGAAGAACAGGCGGGCCGCCTTGCGGGGCTGTCGCATTCCGCGCAGGAGGATATGACGCGCCTCAATGCCGCGATCGGCCAGAGCTGCGCCGATATCTCCCGCTCTACCCAAACGGCGGTGAGCGATCTTGCGACGCTGGAAGATAGTGTCACGAACCGCGTTTCCATCATCCATGACGCCGGCGCGAAGGCGACGGGCGCCATTGCGGGCGTCGCGGAATCCTTGCAAGAAACGGCAGAGAGGATCGAGCCTATCTATAGCCGCGCCATCGCCAGCGCCGAAACGGCGCAGGAACGGCTTGAAAAACTTCGCGGCGATTTCGACGATACCTCCGCTTCGAGCCTCGGCAGGCTGAACGAGATCGGCGATATTTTCGACGACCGTTTGGAGCGTTTGAAGGAAGGCTCCGACGAGGCTTCGACCATCCTCAAATCCTCCTCCGACCATTTGCGCGACCGCGTCGGCGATATCGAGTCCGCCGCGGCGTCGGCATCCGAGAAAATGCGCAATATCGAGGCGACGCTCGATAACCAGGCGTCCGATATCCATCTTGCGACCGATCAGGCGCTCATCAAGATCGAGGCCGTCCAGAAAGCCATCAACGAGCAATTCCATGAATTGTCCATTTCCGTCGGACAGGCCGTCGCGCAGATGAAAGACGCGGGTGATGAATTCCTGCGGCAGGCGGGGCAGGCGGAAACGGTCGCGGAACAGGCCGCCGTCCGTTTTGACGAGGCCGGCGCAAAGGCGATGGAGGAGGGCTTGAAGCTCCGTGATACGGGCGAGGAAGTCGTCAATAGCGGCAAGACCCTCATTGAGGACGTTCAAAAAGAGGCCGACAACTTGCTGAAGGCGTCGCAGGAAACCTTGCTGGAAATCAAACAGGCTGGCGATTCCTTTGCCCTGCGCGCGCGCGAAGTGGCGGAGCAGATGCGCCTGTCGCTCGCGACCTCCAAGGAATATGGCAACGAATTGTCGGAGCAGGCGGATTCCGTTGCGGAATCGGGAAGCCGCACCGCGGATTCCATCAGCCGCGCCGTGTCCGTCCTGTCCACCAAGCTGGACGAGGTCGGCAGCGCCGCCAAGGATGTTTCGGTGCGGATCGAGGATTCCCGCGAGCGTCTTTCGGAAGAATCCGAACGGCTTGTCACGGTTTCGACCAAGGCGCTCAAAGCGTCGGAAGAAGCGTCCACGACCTTCTCCCGCCAGTCCAGCGTCCTCTTCAAGGCGGCGCAGGATGCGGCCCGCCAGATCGAAGCTATCCGCGACACGGAATGGAAGGTGAAGCGCGATGCGTTTATGTCCTCCTCGCGCTTTGTCGTGGAATCCCTGCACTCGCTCTCCGTGGATATTACCCGCGCATCCGAAGGCGGCATTCAGGAGAAACCGTGGAAATCCTATCAGTCCGGCGATATCGCGGCCTTTACCCGCCGCCTTGTCGAAATGGAAGACAGGATGCCGATCGACAAAATCCGCGAGAAATATTCCAACGATTCGGAATTCCGCAACTATGTCGGGCGCTTTACCCGCCAGTTCGAGGAAGTCTACGATCAGGCGCTTGCCAATGATCACGGCGACCTGCTGGCTTCGACCTTCCTGTCTTCGGATGTCGGCAAGCTCTACCAGTTCCTATGCGCCGCCACAGGCCGCGAGCCGAGGAAAATGAAGGAGAGCGCGGGCCGCAAGGCCGCCTGACGGGCTTAAAACCCGCCCGCCTGTTTTTCCGGCGGCTAATCCCTTATTTCCCGCTCCTCTCCCTTTGCCGGGAGGGGAGCGCTTATTTTTATTAACAGGTTGATTTTACCGCTCTTTCTCGGCCATAATACCCGCCGGACAGCGTTATTCTACCTGAAAGCAATCTTGCGCCATGGCGAAAACAAAATTCTGTGAGGGGGTTTCCGATATCTCCGACAGCTATATGGGCTTTATCATCGATCAATGGGGCGTGCTCCATGACGGTGAAGAGCTGTTCCCCGGCGTCGTCGATTGCATGAAGGAGCTGAAAGAGCGCAAGAAAACCATCCTTATCCTTTCCAACTCCGACGAGCGGGCCGAAGCCAATAAGGCGAAGCTCAAGAAAATGGGCCTCGGCCCCAGCCTTTATAACGCCATCGTAACGCCCGCCGAAGTGCTGTGGGAGGGATTCAACGCCCGGAAAGAGGGGGCGTTCGAGCAGCTCGGCAAGCGCTGTTACGTTTTTGGCCGTAAAGGGCAGGACGAGATTTTCAAGGATAGCGGGATCGAGATTGTCGATGACATAGACGGGGCCGATTTCGTCCTCATCCTCGGCATGGATTATCCGCGCCGGACGCTGGAACATTACGATCCGCTTATCCGCAAGGCGATCCAGCGGCGTTTAAAAGCGTTTTGCCAAAATCCGGACAGTCTTTCGATGATCGGGGCGGGGCTGTTGACGGGGCCGATGCTGCTTGCGCGGCGCTATGAGGATTCCGGCGGAATCGTCAATTATATCGGCAAGCCGCATAAGCTTATTTTCAATTATTGCATCCGCTATCTCCAGCAAAAGGATATTTATCCGGCGCAGACGGTGATGCTCGGCGACACGATGGCGCATGATATTATCGGCGCGCATGCGTCCGGCATCGACACCTGCCTGTTCCGCTCTGGATTGCATGCCGCGAATTTCGCGCATTGCAAGACGCCCAAGGAAACGCATAACGCTCTGAAGAACCTTATGGCGGTTTATAACAATGTGATGCCGACTTACCTTGCGCCGGAAATGCGCTGGGGCAACGCGCTTCCCGACCGCAAACACAAAAAGCGCCGGCAGCCGACATCATAAAAATCTTCATAAAAGCTCCCTTGCGCGGGGTTGTGCGGGAGAACCGGGCGTCCGCCGGTAAAAAGCCGGTAAGGGGCTATGATTATGGCCAGAGGCGCTGCTTTCCACCGTTTTCGCGCTATATTCCCCATCGCTTGCTTGCCAGCCCGTTATCATAAGCTTATCAAGATATTATGAGTGAAATAGCCGCCATGACCGCCCCGAAACCCCAAAAGGCCAAAAGCTGGACACTCGTCCGGCGGATTTTCCGCGATTATCTTGCCCCGCATAAAGGGCGGATTTTTCTGGCTACTTTTTTCATGCTGCTGGCGGCAGGCTCCGCCGCGGCCTTTGCCGTGATGATCCAGCCTGTTATGGACGATGTCCTGACGGCAGGCGATCTGGACAGTGTATGGATTTTGGGCCTTGGGATTCTCGGCATATTCATCGTTCGCGGTTTTGCGACGTACCAGCATGTTATCCTGATGAACCGCGCGGGCCAGACCATAGTCGGCACGATTCAAAAAGAAATGGTCGGGCGCTTTATCGATCTCGATCTGACATTCTTCCATAAGCATCCAAGCGGGCAATTGCTGTCACGCGTCGTCAACGACGTGAACGTGATGCGCGGCGCGGTGACGGAAGGGATTACCGGAATCGGCAAGAATATGCTGACCCTTTTCTTCCTCGTCGGCGTGATGTTCTATCAGGACTGGTTCCTGTCCAGCATCATCTTTATCGTCTTTCCCTTCACGGCGATCTTCGTGGCGTGGGTCGGGCGGCGGCTGCGCAAAATGTCGGGCCGCATCCAGGAAGACATGGCGAGCCTGTCCGATATGCTCACACAGGTTTTTCAAGGGATCCGCCTCGTCAAAGCCTATGGCATGGAAGGGCATGAGAAAGAGCGCACGGGCAAAGCCATCGACAAGGTGCGCGACCTCACGATCAAATCCGTGCGCGTGAATAATCTTTCGACGCCTTTTAATGAAATACTGGTCGGATGCGTCGTGTCCGCCATCATCGTCTATGGCGGCTATAAGGTCGCGTCAGGTGCGACGACGGCCGGGTCGCTCTTGTCCTTTATCACCGCCTTCGCCATGGCGTATGAGCCGATGAAAAGGCTTGCGAAGCTCAACAGCGCGTTCCAGATGGGGCTGGGCGCCGCCGAGCGCGTCTTTGATATGATTGATCGTAAGCCCGTTATCCGCGAGATCGAAAATGCGCGGGACGTTATATATGACCGCCCCGACATTTCTTTCGAGGCCGTCGATTTTACCTATGCGGGCGAGGAGGAAAACGCCGTCAGCGGCGTGTCCTTCAATATGTTCGGCGGCACGGTGACGGCGCTCGTCGGCCCGTCGGGCAGCGGCAAGACGACCATCATGAATATGATTCCGCGTTTCTTTGACGTGAGCGCGGGGCGCATCCTGATTGACCGTGACGATATCCGCGCGCTTTCCATCAATTCCCTGCGGGAGAATATCGCGCTTGTATCCCAAGACATTACGATCTTCGACGATACCGTCTGGGCCAATATCGGCTATGGCCGCAAAGGCGCCTATCAGGACGAGATCATCAAGGCGGCGATAGCGGCGGAGGCCGACGAGTTTATCCGCCGCTTGCCGCAGGGCTATGATACGCGGCTGGGGGAGGAGGGGCTGAAGCTCTCCGGCGGGCAGCGGCAGCGGATCGCCATCGCGCGCGCAATGCTGCGCAACGCGCCTATCCTTCTTCTCGATGAGGCGACGAGCGCCCTTGATAACGAGGCCGAGCGGGCCATCCAGCAAACATTGGGTGAACTGCAAAAAGGCCGCACGACGCTCGTTATCGCGCACAGGCTTTCGACGGTGCAAAATGCCGATCAGATCCTTGTGATGGATCGGGGGCGGATTGTCGAACGCGGGCGGCATGAAGAGCTTTTGGCCTATGGCGGCGTTTATGCGCGCATCTATGGCGCGGGGCAGGGGCTGGCGGTATAGGGATGAAGGCAAAGACCGTGATAACTGCCCTTTGCTGGACGGCGATTATTTACGGCGCGTTCGTCTTCGGCCTGTTTTTCGCCCAGCGCGAACTCATGTATTTCCCCGGCTATACGAAACCGTCCGTCGATGATATCGGCATTATCGGGCTTGAGGAAATCCATGTCGAAACCGAAGACGGCCTGAAGCTTTTCGGATGGTACAAGCCTTCGGGCGACGCGAAAAAGAAGGTGATCGTCTGGTTCCATGGCAATAACAGCAATGTCGGCTGGACGGCGACGCGGGCCATTCCTTATATGAATGCGGGGTATGGCGTTTTGCTCGCCGAATATCGCGGTTATGCGTCCAATCCGGGAAGCCCCAGCGAAGAGGGGCTTTATGAGGATGCGCGCGCATTTTTAAAGTGGCTGCGGGAGGATAAAGGGATTGGCGCGGGGCAGATCATCCTTTACGGCGAATCCATCGGCTCCGGCCCCGCCGTGAAAATGGCGGCGGAAATCACGGATATTGCGGCGCTCGTCCTCGAAGCGCCTTTTACCAGCGCCGCCGCAGTGGCGCGAATCAAATATCCGTTCGTGCCGGTCGAGCGGCTGATGAGGGATCGCTATGACAATCTTTCGTTGATCGGCGGGGTTGAAGCGCCGCTTGTCATCGCCCATGGCACACGCGACACGGTCGTTCCCTACAGGCTCGGCAAAAAGCTGTTTGACGGGGCGCCGGGGCCGAAGAGCCTGATCACGGTTGAGGGTGCGGGGCATAATGATCTCGACGGTTTCGGCATCGCGGATAAAATCATGGCGGCGCTGGACGGGCTGGAATGACAATGGGGAAGATTGTTTTTATTCTGGCGCTGGTTCTTTTCTTGCCTCTTGCCGGGTACGGGGAGGCAAGGGCGCAAGCGCAAAGCCAGACGCTTGCCGTCGTAACGCCGGAAGGGGCGCGGCATGTTTTTCGCGTTGAGCTTGCCCTGACGCCGCCGCAACAGGCCAAGGGGTTGATGTTCCGCACCCGGCTTGATGCGGATGCGGGCATGTTGTTTTTCTTTGGCGACGAGCAAAAGCGGTCTTTCTGGATGAAAAATACGCTGATACCGCTTGATATGCTGTTTATCAGGAAAGACGGAACCGTCGCCAATATCCATGACAGCGCGCAGCCGCATGATTTAACCTCCATTTCTTCGGACGGGCCGGTGGCGGCGGTGCTGGAAATTAACGGCGGGACGGCCCGGAAACTGGGAATTTCCGCCGGTTCACGGCTGGAACATATATTATTCCGCAAATAGGCTTGCGGGGCGCGGGGGGGATGGTGTAAGAGAAACTCCTCACTGGTTGTCGGGGTGTAGCGCAGTCTGGTAGCGCATCTGGTTTGGGACCAGAGGGCCGGAGGTTCGAATCCTCTCACCCCGACCATATTTCCAAAAGCGATGATTTAAAGAGGATTCAAGGCCTCCTTTTAAGAGAGAGCGTTAGCGCAGCGCGGCTCCCGTTCTTCCGCCGTGCGGGATTTGTCTTTTCGCTCCCGCACGGTTTTTCCATGTCTGGTGGAATTAGATTGAAAGATCCGCGCCGCCCGATGATGCGGCAAGGACGGGGCGCTGTACCGGTATGGGCGCGTTATCGCTCGGCAGCTCGATGCCGCTGCCGGCGCTTTCAAAGTTCCTTTGCAGGCGTGCCGATGCGCTTTGTTTGGCGGCCGTGTCGCGGTCAAGGGCGGCCCAGTCCAGCGTTTGTTCTTCACCGGGAAGCGGGCTGTCAGGGAGCTTCAAAGCCTGGCCGATACGCAGGTTATTGGCATCCGTGCCGTTTTCAAGCCCGTTAAAATGGGCTATTTTTTCAACGGCGCTTGCGATGTCGCGGCGGATGGCCTGTTTTTCTGCAGGGTCGCTGACATTATCGTCGAGGCCGTAATGCGCCTTGGCGATTTTCCAAAGGCTGTCGCCGCGTTTTACCTCATAATCCTGATAATCCGCTTCTTCATCATCATGATCGGCGGCGGAAACGGTGATTTCATCCAGCATGGTCGCGCCGTCTTCCGGGGCGGCAAGGATGGGTTCTCCAGATTCTTCAAGAGATTCTTCGGGGGTTTCTTCCGGCAGGCTGTCTTCGGCGGACGGCTGCTCGGCTGCGGGCGCCGGGCTGTGGCGGTTCGCCCATTGTTCGACGCGCTGCTCGATAGCATTCCTTGCGTCTTCGGGCAGGGCGCTGCTTGCGCGTCCCACAAAATCGGTGACATTAACCTGTCCGCCCAATTCCTCATATCTGCGTAAGTTTTCGTAGGCCTGCGCATAGCTGCGCGTGTCGGCCCCCATCCATCTGCTGAGCGGGCCGGTATTTTCCGCATGTTCCAATGCCTTGATGCCTAAAATACCTGCGGCTCCGGTATGGCCTGCTTCTGCCATGGTTTCGAGCCGCGCCCATCTGCGGGCGGGGGCGGTCGTGAGGACTGTGTCAAGCGCCCCGTCAACCTCCGGGCCGAATTGTGTGATGAGCTCCCTTGTGCTGACCATTTTCCTGCTCCCCTGCTTATTTTCAAGATTATGGCTATATTATATTAAATTCGGGTAAAGAGCCGCAAATTGCCCTGTGAAAAGGGGAGTAATTTATTGATTTATATGGAATAAATACCATGATGGATAAGGAAAAGGGCCTTCTCAGGCCCTTTTTATGCTTTTGCAACCGTGCGGGCTGCTTGCAGATCGTGAATCATTCCGATGATGTGGGAATCGCGGGCGAGGAATTCGCTTTCGGTAAGGTCGATAGTCATGGTGTGGCTCCTTGGGTAAGAAAGATTTTTGTCGTCTATGGTGAATAGACTGGCGGGAGAAAGCGGCGGAATTTTCGTTGAAATGTGAAACTTCCTAGGCAATTCACGGGCAAGCATGCCAGACGGAAGTTAAGGGAGCGTAAAAGAAACGCGGAATTTTCCGGCATCCTTCAAATTTTTGTATCCGGCTTGTAACGCAATCAAGGCAGCGGAGCCGCGGGGCGGTGTTACGCGCGGCTAGAGCGGCATCATGAAATGCGCTATAATGATGCAATTGAAAAGCCACCGGAACAAGGCAGGGCAGACCATGATTATCGGCGTACCAAGGGAAATAAAAACACAGGAACACCGTGTCGGGCTTGTTCCTTCCAGCGTGCGGGAATTGACCGCGCGCGGCCATAAGGTTCTGGTTGAAGCAGGCGCGGGGGGCGGCATCCAGGTTCCCGATTCAGGCTATGCGGCGGCGGGGGCGGAGATTGCCGGAAACGCGCAGGAGATTTTCGGGCAGGCGGATATGATTATCAAGGTCAAGGAACCGCAACCCGAAGAGTGCCGCATGCTGCGCCGCGGGCAGGTTCTCTTTACCTATCTCCACCTTGCCGCGGATAAAGGGCTGACAGAGGCGCTGATGCAATCGGGCGTCGTCGGCATCGCCTATGAAACGGTTACGGGGCGCGGCGGGCAGGGCTTGCCGCTTCTGGCGCCGATGAGCGAGATCGCGGGAAGGATTTCCGTCATGGTCGGGTCGAACTACCTGTTCCGCCATATGGGCGGGAGCGGACGGCTCCTTGGCGGCTCTCCGGGCGTGGAACCGGGCCGCGTGGTGATTCTCGGCGGCGGTATGGCGGGGTTCCATGCCGCCCAGATGGCGGTGGGGCTTCGGGGCGATGTGGTGATTATCGAGCGCGACCCCGATCGCATCCGCTTCCTTGATTCGCATTTCGGGACGCGGGCAAAAATCGTCCATTCCACAAAGGATGCCTATGAACGCCATGTGCTGGAGGCCGATCTGGTGATTGGCTCGGTCTTGAGGCCGGGGGCGAGCGCGCCGAAGCTTGTCAGCCGCGCCATGCTGAAATCCATGCGTGAAGGCTCCGTCCTCGTCGATATCGCCATCGATCAGGGCGGCTGTTTTGAAACCAGCCGCGTGACGACCCATGACGACCCCGTTTTTACCGTGGACGGGATTATCCATTATTGCGTCGCCAATATGCCGGGCGCCGTTCCGGCCACGAGCGCGCAGGCGCTAAACAACGCGATCTTGCCCTATGTGCTTGATCTGGCTGAAAAGGGCTGGGAAAAAGCGTTGCTGGACGATGCGGCCTTGCGCGCGGGCCTGAATATTTGCGGCGGGCAGGTCACCCATGCCGCCGTAGCGGAATCGCTGAACCTGCCGTTTTCCGACCCGGTGATGCATTTACAGGCATAAAATCGTCAAAACCATTTGACAAGTTTGGGGTGGGCGGCTATTAACCCCTCTGTCTTTGAGCGGGTGTAGTTCAGTTGGTTAGAACGCCTCCCTGTCACGGAGGAGGTCGCGGGTTCGAGTCCCGTCACTCGCGCCACTTTTTCAAAAGTGGCTGACGCTCAAGAAAGATTTTTCAGAAAATTACAGCGGCGTTATGCGAACGGATTTCCGTTTCTGCCCGTCGTTTTCCATAGAAGATGATTGCGCGCCCCCGCAACAGGCCGCGCAGAGGGGCCGCAGCCCGCTATAATCCTGAATTTCCTTCTATATGAGGCTTTACACGAATCACTGTGCGGCGTATCTATACGGCATGGCTTCGAATGAATTTCTTCTCGATTATCTACCCATCCTGATTTTTATCGGAATTGCCGCCGTGGTCGCGGCCGCCGCCGTTTTCCTGCCGCTGGTCGTGGCAAAGCAAAAGCCGGATCCGGAAAAGCTTTCGGCCTATGAATGCGGCTTTGATGCGTTTGACGATGCGCGGCATAAATTCGATGTCCGCTATTACCTCGTCGCCATTTTATTCATTATTTTCGACCTTGAAATCGCCTTCCTGTTCCCCTGGGCGGTGAGCCTCGGCGCTCTCGGCATGTTCGGCTTCTGGTCGATGGTCGTTTTCCTTGGCGTGCTGACCGTAGGGTTTATCTATGAGTGGAAAAAGGGGGCGCTGGATTGGGAATGAGAAAAGACGGAGCCATATCCATCGCCGGAGAAAGATTTAAAAGGGTTGTCGGCCCTGTATTCGAGCGCTCTTTGGGGTGTTCGCAAATAGATGGCCGTGAAGCTGCCGGGCGTTTTTTAACGAGAGCGCAGACTATGCAGTCTTTTATCAATAATATGCATGCGGCCATGGATGGCACGCCGCCAAAACCGGAAAATAATCATGAGCCACGATAGAAAAGTCATCACCGCGCCGGACGCGCCTTTGCTCGCCAATGCGCCGATGCAACCCGCCATGGCGCAGGATGTCGTGCCGGCGGCGATGTCGAAGCATCTGGAGGAAAAGGGCTTTCTGCTGACCAATGCGGACAGGCTGTTCGACTGGGCGCGGACGGGATCTATCTGGCCGATGACGTTCGGCCTTGCCTGCTGCGCCGTCGAGATGATCCATTCCTATATGAGCCGTTACGATCTCGACCGTTTCGGCATCATCCCGCGGCCCAGCCCGCGCCAGTCCGACGTCATGATCGTGGCCGGCACACTGACCAACAAAATGGCGCCCGCGCTCCGCAAGGTCTATGACCAGATGCCGGAGCCGCGCTGGGTTATCTCGATGGGGTCTTGCGCCAATGGCGGCGGTTATTACCATTACTCCTATTCCGTCGTGCGCGGGTGCGATCGTATCGTGCCGGTCGATATTTATGTGCCGGGCTGTCCGCCGACGGCGGAGGCCTTGGTGTACGGGCTGCTCCAGCTCCAGAAGAAAATGCAGCGCGAAGATACGCGCCTTGTCCGGTAGGAAGCTTGCGATGAATGCCGATGAAAAAAAACTGGCGGTAGCCAACGACATCCAGGAACGGCTCACGGCGCATATTGCGCTTGCGGAGTTCCAGAAGGACGAGTTTTGCGTCATCGTCAAACGGGATTCCATCGTCCCCTTCCTGACGGCGCTGCGCGACGATTTTGACTTTAAACAGCTTGTCGATGTTTGCGGCGCGGATTATCCGGACAGGCCGGATCGGTTCGAGGTCGTTTACAATCTCCTGTCACTGACAAAAAACATGCGCATCCGCGTGAAGGTTCTGACGGATGAAAATACGCCCGTGGATTCCGTGGCCGGAATTTTTAAGTCCGCCATTTGGGCCGAGCGCGAAACATGGGATCTGTTCGGGATTTATTTTAACGGCCACCCCGATCTGCGCCGCATCCTGACCGATTACGGGTTCGAGGGGCATCCGCTCCGCAAGGACTTCCCGCTCACCGGCTATGTCGAGCTGCGCTATGACGAACAGCTCCGCCGCGTGGTGTATGAACCGGTGCAACTACAGCAGGATTTCCGCGCCTTTGATTTTATATCGCCATGGGAAGGCATGACGGATGTGCAGCTTCCGGGCGATGAAAAGGGGAATATGCCTTTGGGCTGGGTTCCCACGCAAAAAGAGGTAAAGGCGAAATGAGCGGCGCGGAGATGGAAATAGGCGCGGAAACGCAAATCAAGCCCTATACGATGAATTTCGGGCCTCAGCACCCCGCGGCGCACGGCGTCTTGCGGCTTGTGCTGGAGATGGAGGGCGAGGTCGTGGAGCGTGCCGATCCGCATGTGGGGCTGCTCCACCGCGGCACGGAAAAGCTTATCGAATATAAGACATATATGCAGGCGACCCCGTATTTCGACAGGCTCGATTACGTGTCGCCGATGAATCAGGAACATGCCTTTGCGCTCGCGGTTGAAAAGCTGCTGGGCATCACTGTGCCGGAGCGCGGGCAATATATCCGCGTCTTGTTTTCCGAGCTGACGCGCATCCTCAACCATTTCCTGAATATCGGGACGTTTGCGCTCGATGTCGGCGCTATCACGCCCTCTTTATGGGTTTTTGAAGAGCGCGAAAAGGGCATGGAATTTTACGACCGCGTTTGCGGCGCGCGGCTTCATGCCAACTATTTCCGCCCCGGCGGCGTTTCCATGGATATGCCTGCGGGGCTTGCCGAAGATATGTGGGACTGGACGGAAAGCGTCGTCAAGACGATAGACGATCTCGACACGCTTTTGACCGGCAACCGCATCTTCAAACAACGCACCGTCGATATCGGCGTCGCCAGCGCGGAGGATGCGCTGAACTGGGGCTTTAGCGGGCCGATGTTGCGCGGCTCAGGCGTTGCGTGGGATTTGCGCAAGTCACAGCCCTATGACGTTTACGCGAAGATGGATTTTGACGTTCCCGTCGGTAAGACGGGGGATTGCTATGCGCGCTATCTCGTCCGCATGGAGGAAATGCGCCAGTCATTGAAAATCATGCGCCAGTGCCTGAAGGAGCTTCCCGGCGGGCCTGTCCGCACCAATGATTACAAGGTGACGCCGCCGCCGCGCGCGGAGATGAAAAATTCGATGGAAGCGCTTATCCATCATTTCAAGCTTTATACCGAAGGCTATCACGTGCCTGCGGGCGAAACCTATACGGCGGTCGAAGCGCCCAAGGGAGAGTTCGGCGTGTATCTTGTCGCCGACGGTACGAACAAGCCTTATCGGTGCCATATCAAGGCGCCGGGCTTCGTTCATCTTTCCGCTCTGGATTTTATGAGCAAGGGACATATGCTTGCCGACCTCGTGGCGAATATCGGTTCCATGGATATTGTGTTTGGTGAGATTGATCGATGAAAAAACCTCTGGATTTAAACGCTTCCTATCAGCCCGAAAGCTTCACCTTCAAGGATGAGTCTGTGGTGAAAGAAATCATTGCGCGCTATCCTGAGGGACGGCAGCAATCGGCGGTGATGCCCCTGCTCGATTTGGCGCAGCGGCAGGTGGGGGAAGAGGGCGCGAAAGCCAGTCCTCCCCATGGCGGCTGGATTCCGCGCGCGGCGATGGACGAGATTGCCCGGATTGTCGGTGTTGCGCCGATGAAGGTGTATGAAGTCGCGACATTCTATTCCATGTATCACTTGGTGCCTGTCGGTAAATACCTGATCCAGATGTGTACGACCACGCCTTGCTGGCTGTGCGGTTCTGCAAAGGTTGTCGAGGCGTGTGAAAAGTCGCTCGGCATCCATGCGGGCGACAGCACGAAGGACGGGATGTTTACCTTGATGGAGGTTGAATGTCTTGGCGCCTGCGCCAACGCGCCGATGGTGCAGATCAACGACGATTATTACGAAGACCTGACGCCGGAAAGCATGACGGCGATTATCGATTCCCTGAAACAGGACAAGATCCCGCCCGCGGGGCCGCAGGTGAAGCGCCAAAAGGCCGCTCCCGTCGGCGGGCCGACCACGTTAAAGAGGGCCGGATAAATGCTTCAGGATAAGGATAGGATTTTTACGAACCTGTACGGCTTTGAGCCTGCTTCGCTTGATTATGCGAGGAAGCGCGGCGATTGGGATGATACGAAAGCCATCCTTGCCAAGGGGCGGGAATGGATTATCGACGAGATGAAAAAGTCGGGCTTGCGCGGCCGCGGTGGCGCGGGATTTCCGACCGGCATGAAATGGTCGTTTATGCCGAAGGAGGTCGGAGAGCGCCCCCATTACCTTGTCGTCAACGCCGACGAATCCGAACCCGGAACGTGCAAGGATCGCGAGATTATGCGCCACGATCCGCACAAGCTTATCGAAGGCTGCCTGATTGCCGGTTTTGCGATGCAGGCGCACAGGGCGTTCATCTATATTCGCGGCGAATTTTATGATGAGGGTTCCGCCATCGTCAAAGCGATTGAGGAAGCGCGCGAAGCGGGCTTGCTCGGCAAAAACGCCGCCGGAACGGGATGGGATTTTGATGTGACGCTTCACCGCGGCGCAGGAGCTTATATTTGCGGTGAGGAAACGGCGCTGCTTGAATCCCTCGAAGGCAAAAAGGGGCAGCCTCGTAACAAGCCGCCATTTCCGGCGGCGGCGGGGCTTTATTCCTGCCCGACGACAATCAATAATGTTGAATCTATTGCTGTTGTACCAACTATTTTACGCCGCGGCGGCGATTGGTTCGCAGGGCTTGGAAAGGACGAGAAGAATACCGGGACAAAAATATTTTGCCTGCTCGGCCATGTGAATACACCTTGTGTGGTGGAAGAGGAAATGGGGATTTCCCTGCGCGATCTTCTTGATAAACATGCGGGCGGCGTGCGCGGCGGATGGGATAATTTGCTCGGCGTTATTCCGGGCGGGGCGTCGACGCCTGTTATTCCAAAGGATATTTGCGATACGGTTTTGATGGATTTCGATTCCCTTCGCGCCGTTCAGTCCGGCCTCGGCACTGCGGGGGTTATCGTGATGGATAAATCTACCGACATTATTTATGCGATTGCGCGCCTGTCGCAATTTTATATGCACGAATCCTGCGGCCAGTGTACGCCGTGCCGCGAAGGGACGGGGTGGCTCTGGCGCATCATGACCCGCATGGTCAAAGGGCAGGCATCCATTGAAGAAATTGATATGCTTTATGATGTGACAAGGGAGATTGAGGGCCATACGATCTGCGCGCTTGGCGATGCCGCGGCCTGGCCTGTGCAGGGGCTTATCCGTCACTTCCGTCCGGAGATGGAGCGGCGGATTCTCGATTACCGCAAGATCGCAAAGGCCGCATAAATTATCCGGAATGGGTGAGGGCAAAGACAAGCGGCCCGAAAAGCAGGCCGAGCGCAAACATAAGGTGACGGGTTAGAGGGAAAATCGGACGGGTTTTAAAGTCCTTGTAATAAGCCAGCACAAAAATAATTTCATAGAAAAGCAGAAAACCGATCTGGTATTCCAGCGGCGCGTCAGCCATATGCATGCCAGCCAAGCCGGCGCCAGCGCCCCGCATTTATGCCGTCATCGCGGGTTTTATCCCGAAATAGCGGGCGGCATTTTCAAAGATTCGCATGCCGTCCGCAGAATCCTCCAAAGGCTTTCCGGCGCGGCGGGCTTTGTCTTTCAGCAAGGCGTAATCGTCGCGCTGCCACGCGAACATGCCGCGTTCCGGGTGGGGCATTAGGGCGAGAATGCGGCCTGTCGGATCGGTTATCCCGGCTATGTCATCCATCGCGCCGTTGGGGTTATAGGGGAAAGCGCCGCCGGCGGGCGTGCCGTCAGGCCGGATATAGCGCAGGGCTATTTGCTTTTTATCGCGCAGCGTTTCCAGCGTTTCATCCGTCATCATAAAGCGGCCCTCACCATGCGCGACGGGAAGGTGAAGCCTCGTCCCGTTGGCCAGCCATGGCGAATTCGTATCCTGCACGGCAATATCAACCCAGCGGCATTGATAACGGGCGGTGAGATTGTGCGTGACGGCGATGGAGCGTTCACCATATTGGCCGTTTATCGCTGGGGCGAGGCCGAGATTGGCGGCAATCTGGCAGCCATTGCAAATGCCAAGCGTCAGCGTGTCGCGCCCGATGAATTTTTGAAGGTGATCCCATAAGGTAAGGCGCATTTTTTGCGCGAAGGCGTTGCCGGATCCGGTATCGTCGCCATAGGAAAAACCGCCGGGGATGCATAATATTTGGATATCGTCCAGTTCTCCCGGATTTTCTGCGAGGTCGTTTATGTGGCGGATGGTGGGTTGAAATCCCGCCTGTTCAAAGGCAAAGGATGTTTCTTCTTCGGAATTGATTCCGTAACCTGTGAGGACGAGCGATTTTGCTTTCATATTAAAAATCCTCAAGCGGTTTCTTATAGGCCGTTTCAAGGTCGGCGATTTTTATTTCTTCACCATCAATCGAAAGGACAGGCGCGTCCGTGACCGTGCCGAGGAAATGCGCATCATCGCCGAACAGGAATTCAATATCCTGTTTATGCCGCGGATCGATGGTAATGACGACGCGGCCGGTTGATTCGGAAAACAGGTATTTTTCCAAAGTCAGCACCGACAGCATGCGAAGTTCCATGCCAAGCCCGCTGGCGATACATTTTTTTGCGAGAGCGACACCGATTCCGCCGAGCGTGACGGGGAGGGCCGAGGCGATCCAGTGGTTTTTATTGGCCTTTGAAAGCGCCTTGTAAAGGGCAAGGTTTCCGGCTGAATCGGTTTCGGGAACATTGGAGCCGATGCGCCCGTGCATCGCGTAATATTCGGACGCGCCGAGTTCGTCTTTCGTCTGGCCAAGCGCATATACAAGATCGCCCGCAGCTTTTGGTTCAAGCGATACGGCTTTATCGACATTTTGCATGACGCCGATAGAGCTGACGAGCAGGGTCGGAGGGATTGATATCTTTACAGGCTTATCGTTTTTGTCATAGCCCTTGAAATCGTTGAACATGGAATCCTTGCCGGATATGAAGGGCGTCTGATAGGCGACGGCGAGATCGTAAATCGCTTCGCAGGCGCGCTTCAACTGGCCAAGCCGTTCGGGTTCGTCGGATGAACACCAGCAGAAATTATCGAGGATGGCGAGGTGATCGATAGGACATCCGGCGGCAACGGCCCCCCTTACGGCGATATCCAAAGAGGCCGCCGCCATGTGATAAGTGTCGATATCGGAATAACGCGGCGCTATGCCCTGACTCAAAACCACGCCGCGCGGATTATCCAGCAAAGGGCGCGAGATTGTGGTTTCGGCATAGACGCGGCCCGATCCCTGAAGCGGGCCAAGGACGGCAGAGCCTTGCACATTATGATCATATTGCGAGGCCACGAATTCCTTGGAGCAGATATTCAGGCGCGCAAGCATCGAGAGAATATCGGCCTTGATATTCAAGGGCGGGAGGTTGGCGGGTTCTTCTTCCCCGCCGCGCTGAAAACTGGTTGTAAAAGGCGTTTGCGGTACGCCGTCATGGAGGAAATCCATGGCGATATCCATGATTATTTCACCGTTCCACTTTGCCTGCGCCTTGCCTGAATCGGTGAATTCACCGATATCCCACGCTTCGACGCCGCGTTTTGCAAACAGGGCGATAAGCTTTTCGACATTTTCAGGCGGCACGGCGAGCGTCATGCGCTCCTGGCTTTCCGAGATCCAGATTTCCCATGGCTGCATGCCCGGATATTTCAGCGGCACTTTATCGAGCGCGATAACGAACCCGCCCGATCCTTCACCCATTTCTCCGACGGAGGATGACAGGCCGCCCGCGCCATTGTCGGTGATGGCGGTGTAGAGGCCGAGATCACGAATTTCCTTCACTATCGCGTCGGACATTTTTTTCTGTGTAATGGGATCGCCGATTTGCACGGCGGTGGCGGGTGAGCCTTCATCCAAAGCGACGGAAGAAAATGTCGCGCCATGAATGCCGTCGCGCCCGACGCGTCCGCCGACCATCACGATGCGGTCGCCCGGGCGCGCGCATTTTTCATGGCCGGCTTTGCCGCCGACTACACGCGGGATAAGCCCGACCGTTCCGGCGAATACAAGCGGCTTTCCGGCATAGCGTTCATCGAAATACACGAATCCCTGCGGCGTCGGGATGCCCGAACAGTTGCCGTAATGGTTGATGCCGTGGACGACGCCCTTGACGATGGTGACCGGCGGCAGGATAGGGTTTATTTTGCCCTTTCCGCGATAATATTCCGGATTATAATCCGGCGGAGCAAAGCAGAATCCGTATGTGTTGATGATGGGTTTGCAGCCGAGGCCGAAGCCTATCGCGTCACGGTTGACGCCGCCCGTTCCCGTCATCGCGCCGCCGACGGGGTCGAGGGCGGACGGGCTGTTATGCGTTTCGACCTTGTGGGTGACAATCCAGTTTTCGTCAAAGACGATGCCGCCGGCATTATCGCTGAAAACCGATATGCAAAAATCATCGTCGCCGCGGGCCGCACGTATTTCTTTCGTGGCGCGCTTAATATAGTGGCGGTAAACCCCGTCTTTCACATCATCGATGGGCGAGGCAAAAATTGTGTGTTTGCAATGTTCCGACCATGTTTGCGCCAGTGTTTCGATTTCGATGTCTTTGGCGGGGCGCCCCTGTTTTTTGAAATAATCCTGCACGGCCTTCATGTAAAGGAGCGACATGCCGAGCGGCCCGCGGCGCGTGCCGTCCGCGTTTTTGATGCCGCCCGTTCCGATGGCGGCAAGCTCTTCATCCGGAATGTCCAAATCCACATCGTCGGCGGCGGGGTGATTGCTTGACAGGCACACTTTGGGCACGATGATGTCCATGCCGCCGTCCTCGCGGTACTGTTTTGCGGATTTTATCGCGGCGCGCTGAATGAGCGGATTGTGAAGCGAGGATGCGATCTCCGTCACATCCGGCTTATCAAGAGCGCCTTTGAGATATATGACTTGCGAGGAATAGACGGGCTGATTGTCGTTCAGGGTCAGCGCGGCAAGTTCTGAAACCGTGTGGCCGATATTATCCGTGACGCCGGGGAGGAATCCGATCTCGACGGCCCAGTCGAAATCGCCTTCATCGCCGCGTGAGAGCAGTTTTTGCGTCACCGGATTGACGAGGGAACGGGCCAGCAATTCCGGCTGGGCGAGATCGTTTTCCAGCGTATAAACATCGACGATTTTCACCGCCGCTTTTTTGCCGATCCTGTGGATGTCCTGCTCCAGAACCTTCGCCCGCCCGTCTTCGGAAACCGTCATTACTTCGATACGCTGTGCCATGGGTTTCTTGTACCCTTGGGGCGCGCGGGATGCCAGTGAAATCAGCCTTGTTTCCACGGCTCCATGGCGGCGTAGAGCATGATTCCCGTCGCGATGGCGAGGTTGAGGGAATCGGCGCGCCCGTTCATGGGGAGCTTTACGGTATGGTGGACGGCTTGCTGTAGCGCGCCGGTAATGCCCGCCTGCTCGTTGCCCATGACAAGGAGGAGCGGTTTTTTATAATCCGCCTCGCGAAAATCAATCGTGCGCTCGTTCAGGGCCGTGGCGATAATCGCGCCCGGCCATGTGACGGTGAGGTCGAGAAAATGGTCGCGGGAGCAAGGAATGACGGGGACGGAAAAAACAGATCCCATGGTCGCGCGGATGGATTCTACCGAAAACGGATCGCAGCATTGGCCGATGAGGATCACGCCGTCCGCGCCGACCCCGTCCACGGTGCGGATGATTGTCCCCAGATTGCCCGGATCGCGCACTTCTTCGAGCGCGACCCAGCATTTCGATGTGGCGGGATCAATATCTTCCAGCCGCCCGAATTTCTGTTTGAAAACGCCCATCACCATCTGGGGGTTCTCCTTGCGGGAGAGTTTTTCGAGGACGGCGTCACCGACCTTCAGGCACAGCCCGCCGCGTGCGGAGGTTTCGTCGATGGCGCGTTGCAGTTCGGGGCCTATATCCGCTTTGTCCGCAAAAACGAGCTGTTCCGGCACGCGCCCGCATTCAATCGCTTCGATGACGGAACGCAGCCCTTCGGCCACGAATAGCCCCGTTTCCTTGCGGAATTTGCGGATAAAGAGCGAATTGATCGCCTTGATCTTGGGATTTGAGGGGGACGTTATGTGTTCTATGCGGGCCATTTATGCGCTCCAGCGTGAAAAAAGCGAGGTCGCAAGAGGTCTTTTCCCGGTTTTGTCAGCCAGCAGCAATTCGCCGTGATCTGTTTGACCGGCCCGGCCTTTGAGCGCGTCTTTCATCATATGGTCGAGCGTCAATGACGAGAAACGCATGGTGTAAGAGGTAAGAATCATGAATTTGGCGTCCTCGCTCAGGATGTCCGCGCAAGCCGAGAGTAGGGGGGCGATACCGGTTTCAAATTTCCAGATCTCGCCGTCGGGGCCATGGCCATAGCGGGGCGGGTCAAGCAGGATGCCGTCATATTTATTGCCGCGCCGCCCTTCACGCGCCACAAATTTCACGGCGTCATCGCAAATCCAGCGGATTTTGGCGGCGGCCAGACCCGAAGCCGCCTGGTTTTCCTTGCACCATCCAATCGCTTTTTTCGACGCATCGACATGGGTCACTTCCGCGCCTGCGGAGGCTGAAACCAAGCTTGCTGCGCCCGTATAGGCAAAAAGATTCAGTAGTTTAAACGGTTTATTTAAACCATTTTCTGAAGTTTGCTTTATGCGGTTCCTGACCCATTGCCAATGGGGCCGCTGCTCCGGAAACAGGCCCATATGACGATAGGTCATGAGGCGGCAAAGCATGGTTGCGCCCTCGACTTCCACAGGCCATGTTTCAGGAAGTTTTCCGCGCTGCTGCCAGCTTCCCTTGTCGTCGTCATCATGGTCGGAGGCGTTGGTAAAGCTTGCGCCGGCCTTGGCCCATTCCGTTTCGGGGAGCGATTTTTGCCATAGTGCCTGCGGTTCGGGGCGGGATACGCGTATATGGCCGAATTGTTCAAGTTTCCGGCCTTCGCCGCTATCAAGCAGGCTATATCCGCCCCAGCCGGATTCCGTCAGGATATTGGGAGCAAAGCTGTTGATAGAACTGTTCATAGATCTGTGTATATCTTTTCTCTTCCCGCCGCGAAAGCGGGAATTTCGACTTTGGGGCATTTCGGGGGGAAATGCGAAAAATCACTGATTAACCCCTTTGAAGTGCCATATAAAAAGGGTATACAAAGGGCCATAAACAAGCCTTTTTCCGGACTCTAGTTAAAGTGCCCTGCCATGCCAAAGCTTAAAATCAACGATCAGGAAATCGAAGTCGCCCCTGGAACCAGCATTTTGCAGGCAGCGGAGCAGCTTGGTTATGAAATACCGCGTTTTTGCTATCATGACCGTTTGAGCGTTCCCGCCAATTGCCGCATGTGTCTTGTCGAGCTGGAAGGCGCGCCGAAACCCGTCGCATCCTGCGCCATGGCGTGCGGCGACAATATGGTCGTCTATACGGATTCTGAAAAAGTGCGCCGCAGCCGCAAGGGCGTCATGGAAATGCTGCTGATCAACCACCCGCTCGACTGCCCGATTTGCGATCAGGGCGGGGAGTGCGATTTGCAGGATCAGGCGGTCGCCTATGGTTTCGACCGCTCGCGCTATGGCGAAAACAAGCGCGCGGTCAAAGATAAATATATGGGGCCGATTATCAAGACGGTGATGACCCGCTGTATTAACTGTACGCGCTGTATTCGTTTTGCCGAGGAAATTGCGGGGGTTGACGATCTGGGGCAGCTTAACCGCGGCGAGGATGCGGAAATCAGCACCTTTATAACAAAGGCGATCGATAGCGAGCTTTCCGGCAATCTGGTGGATGTATGCCCGGTCGGTGCGTTGACCAACAAGCCTTTCGCCTTCAAGGCGCGCCCGTGGGAGCTTAAAAAAACCGAAACGATCGATGTGCATGACGCGCTCGGCTGTAATATCCGCGTCGATGCGCGGGGCAATGAAGTGATGCGCATCCTGCCGCGCCTGCATGAGGGCATTAACGAGGAATGGATTGACGATCGCACCCGCAACGCCCTTGACGGTTTGAAATATGCGCGGCTCGACAGGCCCTATGTCCGCCGGAACGGCAGCCTGAAAGAGGCAAGCTGGGACGAAGCCTTTGCCGCCGTCGCCGCAAGGATGAAAGCCGCGGATCCTTCAAGAATGGCGGCATTTTCGGGCGATCTGGCCGATGTCGAATCGATGCTGGCGCTGAAAGATTTGATGGTGTCATTCGGGGCGCATAACCTTGAGTGCCGCGTTGACGGCACGCGCTACGACACGGCGGAGCGGGCGGGCTATCTCTTTAATTCCGGCATTGCCGCGATTGAAGAGGCGGATTTGATCGTGCTGGTGGGGACGAACCCGCGCCATGAGGCCGCTTTGGTCAATGCGCGCATCCGCAAACGCCTCCTTGCCAATCCGCGCACGCAAGTCGCGCTTGTGGGGGCGGCGGTCGATCTCACTTATCATTACTGGCATGCGGGCGAGGGGCTTTCGGCCTTTGCGGACGTTGTCGGGAAATATAAGGGCAAGGCGCAAAAACCGATGGTCATTGTCGGCGCTTCGGCCTTTGGCGGCGCGATTGGTTCCGCCATACAGGCGGCGGCGCGGAAGCTGGCGGAGGATCTGGGATGCATTCAGGAAGACTGGATCGGCTTTAACGTGTTGCATGGCGCGGCTTCGCGCGCGGGGGCAATAGAGATCGGCTTCCTGCCGCAAAAACCCTTTTCTATCGGCAACAATGATTTTGTTTATTTGCTCGGCGCCGATAATTCTGAAACGCTTTCACTTATTCATCAGGACGCTTTCGTCGTCTATCAAGGGCATCATGGCGATGCGGGAGCGGCGCGGGCGGATGTCATTCTTCCGGGTGCGGCCTATACGGAAAAATCCGGCCTTTACATGAACACCGAAGGGCGCGTCCAGCTCGCCAAGAAATGCGTCGATGCGCCGGGCGAGGCCCGTGAGGACTGGAAAATCCTGCGTGCGCTTTCCGAACATGCGGGGGGCGCTCTGCCTTATAACGATCTCTTCCAGCTTCGTGCGCGGCTTATTCAGGAA
Source organism: Micavibrio sp. (assembly GCA_041655955.1). Lineage (GTDB taxonomy): Bacteria > Pseudomonadota > Alphaproteobacteria > Micavibrionales > Micavibrionaceae > Micavibrio_A. Next base: position 476,256 of record JBBAEN010000001.1, on the reverse strand, counting down.
TATCCGCAATTTGAAATGCTGGATCATCTGCCTGCCGTCCAGTGGGCGGAATTTGGCGGCAAGGATGCAAAGGATGTGAATGCCATATTCAAAAATCCGGTTGAAGATTTTTACCTTACCAATGTAATCGCGAAAGCATCGCCGACGATGCGGGAATGTTCGCGCGTGTTTAATGGCAATATGATGATGGAGGCCGCAGAATGAGCAAAAGAACGACTTTGGAGCAGGTGCAGGAATTTCATGAAACTTACGGGCTGCCGGTTCATGGCGCGCCCGATATTTCCTGTGAGAAGACGAAAGAGCTGCGTATCAACCTGCTTCAGGAAGAGCTGGACGAGTTGAAAGAAGCGCTTGCCAATGACGACCCCGTCGAAACGCTCGATGCGCTTGTCGATCTTCAATATGTCCTGGACGGCGCGTTTTTGTCGTTCGGCATGCAGGGCGTGAAAGAAGCCGCGTTCGACGAGGTACACAGATCCAATATGTCGAAGCTGGGCGAGGACGGAAAACCGATCCGCCGCGAAGGCGACGGCAAAGTTCTGAAAGGGCCGCATTATTTCGCGCCCGATCTGGCGAAGTTCGTCAAACGCGATGTGCCGGAGGCGGCAGAGTAAGGATATCCCTTTAAGGGTTTTTTGAGATGAGCATGACGGAATTTTGGACAACATATGGCTGGCCGCTCCTTTTAATCCTCGGGCATATCGGGGCGATTGTTGCCGTGATCCTTGGCGTCGTCGCTTATTATACCTATGCCGAGCGCAAGATTTTGGGGGCGATGCAGCGCCGTCAGGGGCCGATGACCGTCGGGCCGTTCGGCCTGCTCCAGCCGATTGCCGACGGGATCAAGCTTTTATCCAAGGAAACCATCATTCCGACTCAGGCGAACAAGCCCGTTTTCCTGATTGCGCCGATGCTGACCTTTGCGCTTGCGCTCGTGGCATGGGCGGTCATCCCGATTGATGCGCGGATCGTTCTGGCCGACATCAATGTCGGTATTCTTTACCTCTTCGCCATTTCGTCGATGGGGGTGTACGGGATTATCATGGCGGGCTGGGCGTCCAATTCAAAATACGCCTTTCTCGGCGGCATGCGATCCGCGTCGCAGATGGTGTCCTATGAAGTTTCCATGGGGCTTGTCATCGTCACTGTGCTGCTTTGCACGGGATCGCTGAATTTGAGTGAAATCATAACTGCCCACAGGCCGGTATGGGTTCAGGTGATGCTGTTCCCGATGTTCATCGTGTTCCTCGTATCTATTCTGGCGGAGTGCAACCGCGCCCCGTTCGACCTCCCCGAAGGGGAATCCGAGATTACCGGCGGGTTCATGGTGGAATATTCGTCGATGAGCTACGCGCTCTTTTTCCTCGGCGAATATGCCAATATGATTTTGATGAGCGGCATGACGACCGTTCTTTTCCTCGGCGGATGGCTGCCGCCTTTCGGGATAGAGGCGCTTGATGTCATTCCGGGTTTTATCTGGTTCATCTTAAAGACGCTGCTCATCATGTTCTTCTTTATATGGTCGCGGGCGACTTTTCCGCGCTACCGCTATGATCAGCTCATGCGGCTGGGGTGGAAAATCTTCCTGCCCTTTACGCTGTTTTGGGTCGTGCTTGTCGCGGGAAGCCTGATTTATTTTGATGCGTTGCCGGGGTAAGCGATGAAAAACTGGCTGAATTCATTTTTGCTCGTAGAGATCGTCAAAGGCATGGCCCTGACGCTCAAATACCTGTTCTTCGTCCCGCGCGTGACGATCAACTATCCGTATGAAAAAGGGCCGCTGTCCCCGCGTTTCCGCGGCGAGCATGCGCTGCGCCGCTACCCGAACGGGGAAGAGCGCTGCATCGCCTGTAAGTTATGCGAGGCTATTTGCCCAGCGCTTGCCATCACGATCGAGGCCGAGCCGCGTGAAGACGGTTCGCGCCGCACGACGCGCTATGACATCGACATGACGAAATGCATTTATTGCGGCCTGTGTCAGGAAGCCTGCCCCGTCGATGCCATCGTCGAGGGGCCGAATTTTGAATTCGCAACGGAAACGCGCGAGGAGCTTTACTATAACAAGGCCAAGCTTCTTGAAAACGGCGACAGGTGGGAGGCGCAGATTGCCGCAAACCTTGCCAGAGAAGCGCCGTACCGTTAAACGCATCAAGGAATTTTAAAGAGCCACAACCATGCTTCAGCCGTTTGCCTTTTATCTGTTTGCCGCCGTGACGCTTTTCAGTGCGCTGATGGTGATCACCGCCCGCGCGCCGGTTCATTCCGTGCTGTTCCTTATCCTTGCTTTTTTCAATGCCGCGGGGCTGTTCGTTCTTTTGGGGGCGGAATTCGTCGCGATGATTCTGGTGATTGTCTATGTGGGCGCGGTCGCGGTTCTTTTCCTCTTCGTCGTCATGATGCTGGATGAAGGGCTTGAACAGCTTCGCAAGGGAGCGATGAAATATGCCCCGCTCGGTTTGGCCGTGGGGGCCATATTGCTTGCGGAGCTGGTTATCGTTTACGGGGCGTGGAAATTCGCGCCGTCGGTAACGGAAAATATTTCCAATCCCGCCGGAAGCCTGAAGAATACAGAGGCGCTCGGCGCGCTCATTTATACAAAATATGTCTTTGCCTTCCAGCTTGCGGGGCTTGTGCTTCTGGTCGCGATGATAGGGGCGATTGTCCTGACCCACAGGGCGCGGCCCGGCGTGCGCCGCCAGAAAATCGCGGTGCAAAACGCGCGCAAACCCGCCGACGCGCTTGAAATCATGCAGGTAAAATCAGGGGAGGGGGCGTAAGTCATGCTGGAAATCGGTCTTGAACATTATCTGATCCTTGCCGCCCTGCTCTTTACCATGGGGATTTTCGGCATTTTCCTGAACCGCCGGAACGTCATCATCATCCTGATGTGCATCGAATTGATGCTGCTTGCCGTCAATATCAATTTCGTGGCGTTTTCGTCCTTTCTCGGCGATTTGACGGGGCAGATTTTCGCCATGTTCGTTTTAACGGTCGCGGCGGCAGAGGCTGCTATCGGCCTCGCCATCCTCGTTATCTTTTTCCGGAACAGGGGAACGATTGCGGTGGAAGAGATTTCAAGTATGAGGGGCTAAGACAATGCAACTGGAACTTCTGGCCGTATTCCCGCCGCTCGCGGCCTTTATCATTGCCTTTCTCTTCGGCAGGCAAATCGGGCCGCACGTGGTGCAACTTATTACATGCGCGGGCGTTGTTACCGCTGCCGTTGCGTCCTGCCTTCTTTTCGTAGATGTCGTCCTTGGCTCCGACCCGCGCACCGTTACGGTGATGAACTGGATTGCGTCCGGCGCGTTGCAGGTTGACTGGGCGCTGCGCGTCGATCAGCTTGCCGTCGTCATGATGTGTGTCGTGACAATCGTATCATCCTGCGTGCATGTCTATTCGATAGGTTATATGAGCCACGATCCGGCGCGCGCGCGGTTTATGGCCTATCTCTCGCTCTTTACCTTTGCGATGCTGATGCTGGTCACGGCGGATAACCTCATCCAGCTTTTCTTCGGCTGGGAAGGGGTGGGCGTCGCATCCTATCTTTTGATCGGTTTCTGGAACCATAAGGATTCCGCCAATGCTGCCGCTATCAAGGCCTTTCTCGTCAACCGCGTCGGGGATTTCGCGCTCGCGCTCGGTATTTTCGTCTGTTTCGTTCTGTTCGGCTCTGTGCAGTTCGATGTTATTTTTGCGCAGGCGGAAGGGCTGAAAGATACGGCCATCCATTTTGCGGGATTTGATTTACCGGCGCTGAATCTCGCCTGTTTGCTTTTATTCATAGGCGCGATGGGAAAATCGGCGCAATTGGGATTGCATACATGGCTGCCGGACGCGATGGAAGGGCCGACGCCCGTATCCGCCCTCATCCACGCGGCGACGATGGTGACGGCGGGGGTATTCCTCGTCGCCCGCATGTCGCCTGTTTTTGAATATGCGCCCGAAGCCCTGATGGTCGTGTGCATCGTCGGCGCGGTTACGGCTTTCGTTGCCGCGACGATCGGCCTTACGCAGTTCGACATTAAGCGGGTTATCGCCTATTCGACCATGTCGCAGCTTGGCTATATGTTCTTTGCGCTTGGCGTGTCCGCCTATGGCGCGGCCATCTTCCACCTGATGACCCATGCGTTTTTCAAGGCGCTTTTGTTCCTTGGCGCGGGTTCGGTCATTCACGCCCTGCATGACGAACAGGACATGCGCAATATGGGCGGTGTGTGGAAAAAGATTCCCGTGACCTATGGGCTGATGTGGATCGGATCGCTCGCGCTTGCGGGGATACCGTTCTTCGCGGGTTATTATTCCAAGGATATCGTCCTAGAGGCCGCCTTCGCGGATCACACATGGTTCGGCACATTTGCCTATTGGACGGGGGTTGCGGCGGCGCTGATGACGGCGTTTTATTCGGGCCGCCTGCTTTTCATGACATTCCACGGCAAGCCGCGTATGGATCAGCATATATATGATCACGCGCATGAATCGCCGCCGGTCATGTTGCTGCCCTTGTTTCTCCTGGCCCTTGGCGCGCTTTTTTCCGGCGCGCTCGCCTATCAGGGCTTTGTCGGGAGCCCGAAACACGGGGACAGTCATGCGGTCATTATGAGCGCCGTAAAATCCGATGCCGCCATAATGCCTGATTCCGCTATGGCGGAGGAAAGCGCAGTGGAGGCGGCGGAGATAACCCATGGCGTAGAAGCCGCCGCCGAAGAACCCTATAGGGAAGAAAACGCCGAAGAAGAAGCGCACGTGGCCGGAGAGAAAGTTCCGGCGCCCATTTACGATATAGATGATCGCTCCCTTGTCGCCGCCATGCAAGAACAGCCGGTCATTGAACTTTCCGGCGTGCATGAAGGCGTAGCCATGATGGATCGCTTTATATTCTGGGGGGATTCAATCAAGGTTCTGCCCGAAAACGATACGGTCGAAGCCGCACATCATGTCCCGCTCTGGGTCAAGCTGCTGCCCGCTATTGTGGGGGCGTTTGGTTTGTTGCTGGCATGGGTTTTCTATTTGCTTGTGCCGCGGCTGCCGTCCCTTACGGTTTCGGTATTTTCAAAAATCCATACGCTCTTCTTCCGCAAATGGTTTTTTGACGAGCTGTATAACGCCGTCTTTGTCAGGAATGCTTTGCGGGCGGGCGGTTTATTCTGGAAGGCGGACAAGAATATCGTGGACGGGCTTGGCCCCGACGGGGTGGCGGCGCGTTCACTGGATACGGGCCGCATTATGAAGAAAATGCAAACGGGATATATATTCCACTATGCCTTTGTCATGATGGTCGGGGTGGTGGTTATTGTGAGCTGGTTCTTCTACCGGTTCGGAGTTTAAGGCTGTGATGGAACATATTTTATCGTATCAAATTTTCCTGCCGCTCATAGGGGCGCTGCTCATTATGGCGTTGCCGCGGTTGAGCGATAAGGGCGCGCGCGTCATTGCGCTTGGAACGTCGCTTGCCGTATTCGTGCTTTCCCTTGTGATGCTGCGTCATTTTGAAACGGGCAATGCCGGGATGCAGTTTGTTGAAAAAGCGGCGTGGTTTCCGGGCTTCAACCTGACCTATCATCTCGGCGTGGACGGGATTTCTGTTTATTTCGTACTGCTTTCGACTTTCCTGACCCTGATCTGCCTTATCTCCTGCTGGCATTCGGTGCAAAAACGGGTGAAGGAATATATGATTTGTTTCCTCGTGCTGGAAACATTCATGGTCGGGACGTTCTGCGCGCTCGATGCCGTCCTCTTTTATGTGTTCTTTGAAGGCGTGCTTATCCCGATGTTTATCATCATCGGCGTATGGGGCGGGGCGCGCAGGGTCTATGCGGCCTTTAAATTCTTTCTTTACACGCTTCTTGGTTCCGTCCTGATGCTGGTCGCCTTGCTGGCGCTTTATTACCAGACCGGCACGACGGATATTATCGCCATGGCGGATAACAGGATTCCGCTTGGCTGGCAAATCTGGCTGTGGCTGGCGCTGTTTGCAAGCTTTGCCGTGAAAATGCCGATGTGGCCGGTTCACACATGGCTTCCCGACGCGCATGTCGAGGCGCCGACGGCGGGGTCGGTTATCCTTGCGGGCGTGTTGTTGAAAATGGGCGGCTATGGATTTTTGCGCTTTTCCCTTCCCATCCTGCCCGACGCCAGCGTCTATTTCGCCGATATGGTTTTCTGGCTTTCGATTGTCGCGATTATCTATACGGCGCTCGTGGCGCTCGTGCAGGAAGACATGAAAAAGCTGATCGCCTATTCATCGGTTTCCCATATGGGGTTTGTCACGCTCGGTATTTTTACAGGTACGCAGCAAGGGATTGACGGGGCGATGTTCCAGATGCTCAGCCACGGCATTATCTCCGCCGCGCTCTTTTTATGCGTGGGAGTGGTGTATGACAGGCTCCATACGCGGGAGATTTCACGCTATGGCGGGCTTGTGAAAAACATGCCGAAATACGCGACTGTTTTTATGGTACTTATGCTCGGCTCCGTCGGCTTGCCGGGGACATCGGGCTTTGTCGGGGAGTTCCTAACGCTGATGGGCGCGTTCCAGGCCGATACGCTCGTTGCGCTTTTCGCCGCGACGGGGCTTGTTTTCGGGGCCGCCTATATGCTCGTCCTTTACCGCCGCGTGATTTTCGGCGAGCAAAAAAATGCGGACGCGGCGGCCATGGGCGACCTTACCAAGACGGAAACATTCTATTTTATCCCACTCGTCCTGATGGTGATCCTGTTCGGCGTCGCGCCCTGGCTTATAATGAAAAATATTTCACCGACCGTGCAGGCCCTGCTGAATGATTATGCGCCGCATGTCATCATGCCTGCGGAGCTTGCATCCGCGGACATTACAAAGGAAATCAATAATCATGACTGATTTTTCTCTTGCCATGATCATGCCGTTAAAGGCCGAGATTTTTATGGCGCTTGCCGGGCTGGCCCTGCTGGTCTTCGGGGCATTCAGGGGCGATAAGGCGGGGGCGCAGATTGGATGGCTGGCGTCCGCCGTCTGTGCCGTTGCAATCGCGCTCGTCCTTGGCGGCGGCATGACGCGTATGCTTGCCCTGAATGACATGTTCGTGTCGGACGCTTTCGCCGTTATCATGAAAACCATTATTCTAGGCGGGATGATTGCATCCATCACCCTTTCTATCCGCTATTTGCGCGAAGAGGGGGTAGAGAGGTTCGAATATCCGCTTTTGATGCTGTTTTCCGCTATCGGCATGATGGTGATGGTGTCCGCCCATGATTTACTCGCGCTTTATATGGGGCTGGAATTGCAATCGCTTGCGCTATATGTGCTGGCGGCAATCCGGCGCGATAACGTGAAATCCGCCGAAGCGGGATTAAAATATTTCGTGCTTGGCGCCATTTCTTCGGGGATGCTTTTGTTCGGCGTTTCGCTTGTTTACGGCTATACCGGTTCGACCAATTTCGACGTTATCGGCCACGCGCTTGCGGGCGAGCTTTCCGTCGGCGCGGTTATCGGGATGGTCTTTATCCTCGCCGGCATCGCCTTTAAAATTTCCGCCGTGCCGTTCCATATGTGGACGCCCGATGTGTATGAAGGCGCGCCGATGCCCGTGACTGCTTTCTTTGCGCTTGTGCCGAAAATGGCGGCTATGGCCTTGCTTATGCGCATGCTCTATGAAGCCTTTCCGGCAGCGATTATCCAGTGGCAACAGATTATCTGCATTCTTGCTGTGCTTTCCATGGCTGTCGGGGCTTTTGCCGGGTTGCTACAGGACAATCTCAAACGGCTTTTAGCCTATTCCTCCATCGGGAATATGGGGTTCGCGCTTGTCGGGCTTGCCGCCGCGACGCAAGAAGGGTTGGTAGGGCTGGTTGTTTATATGATTATTTATATGGCGATGACGGCGGGGACTTTTGCGATTATTTTGTCGATGCGCAGGGGCGGGAGCGGCCTTGAGCAGATTGCGGATCTTTCGGGCCTTTCGCGGAACCATCCGGTGATGGCCTATGCGCTTGCCGTCCTGATGTTTTCCATGAGCGGCATTCCGCCCCTTGCGGGGTTTTTCGGCAAGCTTCTCGTCTTTAAGGCAGCCGTGGGTATGGGGATGTTCTGGCTGGCGGTTTTCGGGGTTTTATGTTCGGTCGTCGCGGCTTATTATTATCTGCGCATCATCAAGGTGATGTTTTTCGACGAGCCTGTCGCCGCCTATGACGTCCCGATGCCGTGGAGCCGCCGCGCAGTAACGGCCTTCAGCGTTGCTTTTGTCCTTTTGTTTATCCTTCTCCCTTCGCCGGTCATGAATGCAAGCGAACGGGCCGTCAGTGTATTCTTCAATGGACAGGGATAACGTAAATTTCTGGCGCGTCCAGATGCTGGGCACGACGCCCAGCACGCAGGATATGGTTCGCACCCTTGCCGAAACGGGGGAGGGGGAAGGGCTTGCCGTTCAGGCCCTCCAGCAGACCAAGGGGCGGGGCCGTCACGGCAATCAATGGGCATCCCCCATGGGGAATCTCTATATATCAAAACTCTTCAGGCCCTCCTGCAAGGCCCCCGACGCGGGGCAGATGGCGTTCGTCGTGGCGCTTGCGCTGTCCGAAGCCATTGACGGCATCATCGGGGAGGGGCATCAAAAAACCTTGAAATGGCCGAATGACGTGCTTATCGACGGGCGCAAAGTATCCGGCATCTTGCTTGAGAGCGCCCTTGATGCGCATGGCCGCGTGGACTACCTGATTGTAGGTTCCGGCGTCAATATCTTTGCGCCGCCGGAAGGAGCTGTCGGGCTGGACGAGGTAAAGGCGGAGCGGCTTGCAATCAACAGCTTCCGGGACGATTATCTTGCCAGCCTGCACCGTTGGTATGTGTTGTGGCAGGAAAAAGGATTTGCACCCGTCAGGGCGGCATGGTTAGAACAGGCCCATGGCTTGAACGCGCCCATGAGGATACGCCTGCCGGAAATAAGCTATGAGGGCGTTTTTCGCGGCATCACTGAAAACGGTTCCCTCATCGCCGGCATTGATGGCGGGGAGCGGATATTTACCGCAGGCGAAGTTCATTTTGGAGAAAAATAAGATGCTGATGGCAATCGACGCAGGAAACACGAATATCGTCTTCGCCCTTCATGACGGCGACAAGGTTTTGCATTCATGGAGATGTATGACGGAAGCGGGACGGACGGCGGATGAATATGCTTCATGGCTTTACCCGCTTTTTGCAACGGAAGGGCTTGATTTCGGCGTTATCGACGCGGCGATTATCAGCTCCGTCGTGCCGGATGCGAATTTCAACCTGCGAAGGCTTTGCGAAAAGAATTTCAATGCCGCCGTTTCGATGGTGAACCACGTGCTTGTGGGGGAGGGCTTGCAGATAAAAATCAACAAGCCCGAAGAACTTGGTGCGGACAGGATCGTTAATGCCCTTGCGGTGAAGAACTGCTACCGCTATCCGGCGATTGTGGTTGATTTCGGCACGGCGACGACGTTTGACATTGTTGATGAAAGCGGCGCTTATTGCGGGGGTATAATTGCACCGGGCATCAATCTTTCCGTGGCGGCCCTTCATCAGGCGGCGGCGAAGCTTCCCAAGATTGCGATTAAGAAGCCATCGCGTGTTGTCGGCGGCGATACGGTAGAAGCGATGCATTCAGGCGTTTATTGGGGGTATGTCAGCATGATCGAGGGTATCGTCAAACGCGTGAGCGAAGAAATGAACATGAAGCCTTTCGTGCTGGCGACAGGCGGCCTTGCGGGGCTTATCGCGCAAGGCACAGCGATTATCGAAGCCGTAGATGGCGATTTAACACTAAAAGGCCTGATGCTTATTCACAAGCAGCAGGCAAAGAAAAGGGCAGCTTAATCCGTTATGGTCATGAATTTTAAAAAAGATGAATTATATTTTATCCCGCTCGGCGGCGCGGAGCAGTTCGGGGTCAACCTGAACATCTATGGCTATAAGGGCAAGTGGCTCGCGATTGATTGCGGGCTGGGCTTTGCCGATGAGCGGTTTCCGGCCATTGATATTCTTCTGCCCGATCCGAAATTCATCGAGGCGCGCAAAAAAGATCTGCTGGGGCTGGTTATCACCCATGCGCATGAGGATCATATCGGCGCCGTCGCCCATCTCTGGCCGCGCCTGCGCTGTCCGATTTACGCATCGCCCTTTACCGCTGCTGTCTTGCGCAGGAAAATGGCAGAAAATTCCCAATGCAAGGGTGCGGAGATTATCGAGATCAAAGCCGGCGGAAAATTGACGCTTGCCCCGTTCACCGTGACCTTCACGCCGGTGACCCATTCCGTGCCGCAGACATCGGCGCTTTTCATTGAAACGGACGCGGGGAATATCCTCCATAGCGGCGACTGGAACCTCGACCCCGAACCGACGATCGGTGAGCCGACGCAGGCGGAGCCTTTTATCGCGTTCGGTAAAAAGGGCGTGCTTGCCTATATCGGCGATTCGACCAATGCCGAAGTGGACGGCATGTCCGGTTCCGAAAGCGATGTGGAACGCGGCCTGACGACTCTTTTGGGTGAATGTGAGGGGCGCGTGGCCATTACGATTTTCGCATCGAATATCGGGCGTCTTCGTTCCATTTGCCTTGCCGCGAAAAATCAGGGGCGGAAGGTCGCGCTGATCGGGCGTTCCTTGCACAATATGGTCGGTGCGGCCAAAGAGTGCGGCTATCTTAAAGACATCGACAAATTCATTGAACAAGATGAAGTCGTGGATTATCCCGACAACAAGATTCTTATGATCCTCACAGGCTCCCAAGGCGAACCGCGCGCCCAGCTTGCCCGCATCGCCCGCGGCGACCATCAGGAAATCACCTTTAAATCCGGCGACACGGTTATATTCTCGGCCCGTCCCATTCCGGGGAACGAGCGGGATATTATCGCCGTTAAAAACAATCTTGCGGCAAGCCGTGTGCGGGTCATATCGCCGCGCGAAACAGAGCATGTCATCCATGTTTCCGGCCATCCGGCGCGGGACGAGATCACGAAAATGTTCCAATGGGTCAAGCCGCAATCCGTCATCGCCGTGCATGGCGAGCGCACGATGCTTGAAGCCCACGCCGCGCTTGCGCGGGACATGCAGGTTCCGACCGCCATTGTCCCGAATAACGGATCCGTCATCAGGCTTTATCCCGGTACGCCGCAGGTGATTGGTGAAGTTGATACGGGACTTTTGGCCGTGGAGCCGGGGCGCATCATCAATGCGGATCATCCGGCAATCGCACAGCGGCGCAAGCTCCAGTTCTCCGGCACGGTTCACGTGACGATGGTGATGAACAAGCGCGGCGATCTGGTTGCCGACCCGCAAGTTTCGACAGTCGGCCTCGTGGATGAAAAGACCCCGGAAGGCAGGGAGTTCGAGGATAAAATCCTGGACGAGGTTGAGGATATTCTGGCGGATATGGAACGCGGCGATCTGGGCGACGATCATTTCGTCGCCGAGGAGCTCCGCATCGGCATCCGCCGCCTGATCCAGCACAAATTGCAGATTAAACCGAAAACATCCGTCCATCTGGTCAGGGTATAGGCGGATGAGCATATTTACCGGCTTTATCCTGTATTTTATGCTTTTCTGGCTAACGCTCTTTGTCGTTTTGCCGTGGGGGAACAGGCCGCAGGAAAATGTGCAAACAGGGAATGCGCCAAGCGCCCCCGCCAATCCGCGCATCAGGAAGAAATTCCTTGTAACGGCTTGTATAACGGCAATCATATGGCTCGTCGTTTTTCTTATGATATATTTCAACGTCCTGGATTTTTATGAGATAGCGCGCCGGATGGCGGTGGAGGATTACGGACGATGAGATATGCTGTTTCTATAGCCGGTATTTTGTTTCTGGCCCTGTCTTCGGCGCCATTGATGGCGGCGGAACAGATTCCGGCCGAATGCACCATCGTTCAACGGCATATATCCCTTGGCGCCGATTTCGTGGCGGGGGTCGATGTTGACGGCAATCAGGTCGCGCCTGCGGATTTGGGCGGTAAACAGCTCTTATCAGCCCCCAACCCCATTATCGTGCCGCTCGGGATCGATTTGGCGGAGCGGATCGGTTCGGGCATCAAGGGGCTTGAAATGGACGCTACGACGGGGTTCCTTGAGGTTTTTATGGATGGGCGGGTTTTGTATAACGGGCAGGACGTAGCGGGAGAACTGGACGTTTTATGCGGGAATGACGCGGAATCGGGCCGTTTTTCCGATGATGGACAGGCCGGGCCGGATGTCATAAAGTACGGCTCGCCGGATGACGCTTCGGCCATACTCAAAGACTGAAATAATTAAAGAAAAAAGCGAGCAAGTTTGATGACAGAACAGGCCCGGCAGCAGCCTCAAGCGAAAAAGAATGCCAGAACAGCCATCACCCCGACGCGCGCGGAAGATTTTCCCGCCTGGTATCAGGAGGTCGTGAAGGCCGCCGATATGGCCGAAAATTCCCCCGTGCGCGGTTCGATGATCATCAAGCCCTATGGCTATGCCTTGTGGGAAAACATGACGGCCATCTTTGATAAATGGCTGAAAGAATACGGTATCCAGAACACGGCTTTCCCGCTTTTGATCCCTGTGTCGTTCCTCGCGAAAGAGGCCGAGCATGTCGAAGGCTTTGCCAAGGAATGCGCCGTCGTGACGCACCACCGTTTGGAAAAAGCCCCCGATGGCGGGCTTCGCCCGGCGGAAAGCGCGGCTTTGGAAGAGCCTTATGTGGTTCGCCCGACATCCGAAACCATTATCGGCGACGCCATGGCGCGCTGGATCCAGTCCTACCGCGACCTGCCGATGAAGCTGAACCAGTGGGGCAATGTCATGCGCTGGGAAATGCGCACGCGGCTGTTCCTCAGGACGTCGGAATTTTTCTGGCATGAAGGGCATTGCGCCTTTGAAACGCTGGAAGAGGCCGATGCGGATACGCTTTACATCATGGGGCTTTATAAAAAGTTTTTTGAAGACTATCTGGGCCTCACCGGCTATCACGGGCCGAAAACCGCCGAAGAGCGTTTCCCCGGCGCAATCAACACGATAGGGTTTGAATCGATGATGCAGGACGGCAAGGCCTTGCAGGCCGCGACGACGCATAATCTTGGCCAGAATTTTTCCAAATCCATCGGCATTAAATTCCAGGGCCGCGACGGGAAAGAGCAATTCGCCTATACGACGTCATGGGCCTATAGCACCCGCATTATCGGCGGTATGATCATGATGCATGGCGATGATGACGGCATGATTATGCCGCCGCGCGTGGCGCCGGTGCAAATTATCATCCTGCCTGTCGTCAAGGATGACGGCGCGGACTTGATCGCATATTGCGCGAAGATAGAGGCGGAGCTGAAGGCGAAAGGCTTTGCCGTGAAGCTCGACAACCGCGATATGAGGACGCCGGACAAAATGTGGGAAGCCGTGAAGAAAGGCATCCCCGTCCGTGTCGAGGTCGGCCAGCGCGAAATGGAGGCGGGGCAGCTTACCTTCGTTCGCCGCGATATCGGCAAGGATTCCAAAAAGACATGCTCTGTCGAAGAATTCACTGGCTCTATTCAGGGCGTGCTGGACGATATCCATGACGGTCTGTTGTCCCGCAACCGCAAATTCACGGCGGATAATACGGCGGATGGAAAAACCGTATCGGACATACGCGATTTCTATGCGGCGGATAAAACCGGCTTTGTCCGCGTGCCGGTGGAATTGCTGAGCGACCCGGCACTGGAAGCGGTAAAGGACGAATTCAAGCTTTCGACGCGCTGCATGCCGTTTGAAAATGAGGGGCGCAAGGTTCTGATTGCGAAGTCCTATTAATGGCGTTTTCTCCCTTTGAGCGCATGATGGCCGGACGGTATTTGCGGGCGCGCAAGGCCGAAGGGTTCGTGTCCGTCATTGCCGGTTTTTCCTTTATGGGCATTATGCTGGGCGTTGCGACGCTGATTATCGTCATGTCGGTCATGAACGGTTTTCGCGAAGAGCTGGTGAGCCGCATTCTGGGGCTGAACGGCCATTTGAACGTCTATGCCGTATCCGGCCCGCTTCATAATTATATGTCCATGGTTGACCGTATCGAGAATACGGCAGGCGTGCAAAGCGTCCGGCCCATGGTCGAGGGGCAGGTTCTTGTATCCGCCAACGGCGCGGCCAACGGCGCCATGGTGCGGGGGCTGACGCGGGAGGATTTCGCGACGAAGCCGATCCTGTCCGACGGTATCGAACAGGGCGAGCTTACAAATTTCAACCAGAACCATATCGCCATCGGCGCGGAGCTTGCGCGGCGGATGAATTTGCATTTAGGCGATCAATTGACGTTGCTTTCCCCCAAAGGGCGGGCGTCGCCGTTCGGCACTGTTCCCCGTTCGGGGAGCTATATCGTCGCCATCATCTTCGATGTCGGCATGTATGAGTATAATAACGGCTTTGTTTTCATGCCGCTTGAAACGGCGCAGAAATTCTTCCAGCTGGAAGACAGCGTCAATACGCTTGAAATCATGGCGGATAGCCCGATGAATATTCAACGCGTAAAGGAAGATATAGGGTTTGCCGTAAGGGGCGAGGCCGAAGTCTATGACTGGCGCGACGCCAACAAGTCTTTTATCAACGCGCTCAATGTCGAAAGGAATGTGATGTTCCTGATCCTGACATTGATTATCGTCGTCGCGGCGTTCAATATTATTTCCAGCATGATTATGCTGGTCAAGGACAAGGGCAAGGATATCGCGATTATTCGCACGATGGGCGCGTCGCGGGGGATGATGCTGCGTATTTTCGTCCTGACGGGGGCGAGCATCGGTTTTGCCGGAACATTTGCGGGCGCGATACTGGGCATCGCCTTTGCGACCAATGTCGAAAGCATCCGCCGTTTTTTGGAAGGGCTTACCAATACGGAGCTGTTTTCGGACGAGATTTATTTCCTTTCAAAGCTCCCCGCGATTATCGAGTGGCAGGAAGTGGCCGTTGTGATAGGCATGGCGATGGCGATTTCCATTGCCGCGACGATTTACCCGGCATGGCGCGCCTCACGCCTCGACCCTGTGGAGGCGCTGCGCTATGAGTGAAATTCTTTTGCAAACGCAGGAGTTACAGCGCGTCTATCATCAGGGCGGCGAAACGCTGACCGTTCTCCACAATGCCAATATCGAAATCAGGGCGGGGGAGATTGTCGCCCTTGTCGGGCCGAGCGGTTCGGGAAAATCGACCTTGCTGCAAATGGCGGGGCTTTTGGACAAGCCGACAAGCGGCAGGATTTTTATCGCGGGGCAGGAAGCGACCGGACAGGACGACGAAGGCCGCACCGCCTTGCGCCGGAAATTCATGGGGTTCGTGTATCAGTTCCATTATCTGCTTCCCGAATTCAGCGCCCTTGAAAATGTCGTGATCCCGCAAATGATTGCGGGCAAAAAGAAGGGCGCCGCCGAAGAAAAGGCGAAAGAGCTTTTAACGCGGCTCAAACTTGAACACAGGCTTGAACACCGCCCCGCGCGGCTGTCCGGCGGTGAGCAGCAGCGCGTCGCCATCGCAAGGGCGCTCGCCAACGGGCCGCGGCTTATTCTGGCGGACGAGCCGACTGGAAATCTCGACCCCGAAACAGCCAACGGGGTTTTTGAAATGCTCACCGAAATGGTGCGGGATTTCGGCATGGGCGCGCTTATCGCCACCCATAACATGGATCTGGCGGAGCGGATGGACAGGATTCTGGAACTGAGGGCCGGACGCATTATCTCCTATTAAATTTTGCCTCTCCAGCCTGAATTTTAACCTTTCATCCGTGGACAGAGGGGCTTTGGGGCCTTTCCATCAAGGCTTGCCGCTTGCTATGGTGGGGCATCATGATTGAAGCGGATCCCAAAGACTTTGTGCATTTGCATGTGCATTCGGCCTATTCACTGGCCGAAGGCGCGATCCGGACGAAGGAACTCGTCAAACGCTGTAAGCTCAACGGCATGTCCGCCGTCGCCGTGACCGATACGAACAATCTTTTCGGCGCTTTGGAATTTGCCATGGCGGCGGCTTCCGAAGGGGTTCAGCCGATTATCGGCGCGCAGATTAGCATGGAAGACGGTGCGCAAATCGTGCTTCTGGTGCAGAGCGAGCGCGGTTATCTCAATCTCTCAAAACTGGTCAGCGACGCCTATATGAACGGCGCGGGCGGCAAGGATTTCGTTGCGGCCTATGACGATCTGCCGGCCTGTTCGGAAGGGCTTATCTGCCTTTCCGGCGGGCCGCTTATGGGGGTGCGGGACGAGGGGCGGCTCTCCTTCTTAAAGAACGCCTATCCGGGCTGTTTTTATATAGAGCTACAGCGCCACAATCTGGCGGCGGAGGATCTGGCCGAAGAGGGATTGCTTGATTTTGCCTACCGCGAGAACGTGCCGATCGTCGCGACGAATGATTGTTATTTCACAGACCCTTCGATGCACGAGGCCCATGACGCGCTGCTTTGCATCGCCGAAGGCCGTTATGTTACCGAGGCGGATCGCCGCAAGGTTACGAAGCATCATTTTTTCAAATCCGGCGAGGATATGGCGAAGCTGTTCGCCGATATTCCGGAGGCCATTATCAATACGGGCATTATCGCTCGCCGCTGCCATTTCCTCCTGAAACCGGCCAAGCCCATCCTGCCGCCGTTTGAAACCGAAAGCGGGAGGAACGAGGTTGAGGAATTGCGGGCGCAGGCGCGGGAAGGGCTTCAATGGCGGATTGAAAACTATACGGCCCGGGGAACCGACCCGGAGCCTTATTTCAAGCGCCTTGATTACGAGCTTGGGATTATCGAACAGATGGGCTTCCCCGGCTATTTCCTCATCGTTTCCGACTTTATCAAATGGGCCAAGGATCATGATATTCCGGTCGGGCCGGGCAGGGGGTCTGGTGCGGGATCCGTCATCGCATGGGCGCTTAAAATTACCGACCTTGATCCGTTGCAATTCAACCTCCTGTTCGAACGGTTTTTGAACCCCGAACGCGTATCCATGCCGGACTTCGACGTTGACTTCTGTCAGGACAGGCGCGACGAGGTTATCAAATATGTTCAGGAACGCTACGGCAAGGATCGCGTGGCGCAGATCATCACGTTCGGCAAGCTTCAGGCGCGCAATACGGTGCGCGATGTCGGGCGCGTTTTGCAAATGCCCTATGGACAGGTTGACCGGCTTGCCAAGATGATCCCGAACAATCCGGCCAATCCGGTCACGCTCCAGCAAGCGCTCGACGCCGATGCGGATTTGCGGGCAGAGCGTGATAAGGATGAAATGAGCCAGAAGCTTATTGACATCGCGCTTCAGCTTGAGGGGCTTTACCGCCACGCATCGACCCATGCGGCGGGCGTGGTGATCGGCGACAGGCCGCTTCATGAGTTATGCCCCGTTTACCGCGATCCGCGCTCCGAAATGCCGGTGACGCAGTTCAACATGAAATATGTCGAACAGGCGGGGCTGGTGAAGTTCGACTTTCTTGGGCTGAAAACGCTGACCGTCGTGCAAAAGGCGTTACAGATCGTCAAACAGGTGCATGGCAAGGATATTGACATCCTCCAGATACCGCTTGACGACGCGGGCGCGTACGAGATGATTTCGCGCGGTGAATCCATCGGGGTGTTCCAGCTTGAAAGTTCGGGCATGAAGGACACGCTGCGCCGGATGAAGCCGAACCGTTTTGAAGACATCATCGCGCTTGTATCGCTCTACCGTCCGGGGCCGATGGATAATATTCCCAAATATGTATCGGTCAAGGACGGGCATGAGGAGGCGGATTACCTCCACCCCAAATTGCGGCCTGTTCTTGAGGAAACATACGGGATCATGGTCTATCAGGAACAGGTCATGCAGGCGGCGCAGATTTTGGCGGGCTATACGCTCGGCGGCGCCGACTTGCTCCGCCGCGCCATGGGGAAGAAAATCAAAGCCGAAATGGACGCGCAGCAGGAAATGTTCGTCAAGGGCGCGAAGGAGTTTTCCGACGTGCCGGCGGAACAGGCGGCGATGATCTTCGTCCAGATTGAAAAATTCGCAGGTTACGGCTTTAACAAATCGCACGCCGCGGCCTATGCGCTGATTGCCTATCAGACCGCGTGGCTCAAGGCGAATTATCCGGTTGAATTCATGACCGCGTCCATGACGCTCGACTATGGCAACACGGACAAGCTCGCCGTCTTTAAACAGGAAACACAGCGTATGGGCATTCCGCTCCTGCCGCCCGACATCAATAAATCAGGCGTCATGTTTTCGGTGGAAGAGCAAAAGATCCGCTACGCGCTTACGGCTCTGAAGGGGGTTGGCTATGGCGCCATGGAAAAAATCGTACAGGAGCGTGAAGAGGCCGGCGCCTTTAAGACGCTCGCCGATTTTATCGGACGGCTCGACGCGAAGGTTATGAACAAGAAGCAATTCGAGCAGCTTGTCTGTGCGGGGGCTTTTGATTCTATTTTTGCAAAGCGGGCGCAGCTCTACGAAAATATCGAAATGCTCATCCGCCATGCGCAAACGCAGGCCGAAGAGCGTTCGAGCGGGCAGGTCAGCCTGTTCGGGGAGGCGGATGGCAGCGGGGACGACTTGCCGCCGATGCGCGAAGCGATGGAATGGGATCCGCTTGAGCGCCTGAGATATGAATTTGAAGCCGTCGGTTTTTATCTTTCGGCGCACCCGCTCGACACCAAGGCGGCGCAGCTTGAGCGGATGAAGATTATTCCGTTCGGGCAGCTTGTGGAGGAGTTGGAGCGCAAGCCGACAAGCCGCGTGCAGATGGCGGGCATCCTTTTGAAAAAGGTTGAAAAAGTTTCCCCGAAAAGCGGCAATAAATACGCCTTCTTACAGATGTCCGACGCGACGGGCGTTTACGAGGTTATGATTTTTTCTGAAACGCTCTCACGGGCAAGGCCGTTTCTTGAGAGCGGCACGGCGCTGCTTTTAACGGTCGATGCGGATGTCAGGGATGAGCAGGTCAAACTGCTCGGCCAGATTATCGCGCCTCTGGATGAAACCCTTGCAAGCAAGCTGACGGAACTCGCCGTCCATATAGACGCCGCCGCGCCCGCCGCCAAAATCCGTGATCTGATCGCCATAGAAGGACAGGGAGCGGTGAAAATATCCGTCCATGCCCATACGGCGGGCGGGCAGATTGCCCAGATTGACCTGAAAGGGCGGTGGAGCGTTTCACCGCAGGCGATTAGTGCCATCCGCTCTACGCCGGGCGTTATCCGCATTGCGGAGCGTTAGACGGGCCTAATAATTATGCCGGTAATGCTGCTGTAGCGGGAGGTTGTTCTGGGTCAATCGCGGGTCGGCGATGGCCCAGTCCATATCCGCCAGAAATTGCCGGTGCTGCTCCATCTGCATGGAAAGCCGTTTGCCGTTCATGCGGTTCTCCCTGTAGGCGGCGGCGAGGGCAGGGGAAACTTTATGCCTGAAAAGCGGGGTGATCTTGGTCGCCAGTTCTTCCCGGTCGTTGCCGATGCTTTCTATATCTGCCGAAGCTTTCTTGATGCGGGCGTTGTAATAGCGGCGCAAGGGCTTGAAAATCCATCCTAATTTCTGCGGATCCGCTTCCATATCGCCCGATATAATGGCGGTAAAGCTCTTATGGAGCGTGTCGGTATAGGCGACGTGCTGCAAGACGCGGCGCATGGTTTCATCCTCCATGTCGGCATTGACGGCGCGCCATAATCTACCCAGTTTTTGTACTGTATTGCCCATTATTAACCCCTAACATAATAAGTGCCATATTTGTTTGCATATTGTTTTAGGCAATAGCAAGGTTAAAAGCCTTTTTCTCTTGCATTTTCAGCCTCAAAACGGCATAACCCCGCCAGTAGTAAATTCACAAGCGGGTTCCTTACCCGGTGTTTTTAGGTTATCCGTCCGGAAAACCTATAAAAACCAAGGCCCGCTGAGGATATAACCGGATATAACAAGGAGAACCATATCCATGGCAATGCCTACATTCACCATGCGCCAATTGCTTGAAGCCGGCGCCCATTTCGGCCACCACACGCGCCGCTGGAACCCGCAAATGCGTCCCTATATTTTCGGGGTTCGTAACGGTATCCATATTCTTGACCTGCAACAATCCGTACCGATGTTGAACACGGCGCTGAAATCCGTTCGCGATATTGTTGCGAATGGCGGCCGCGTCCTGTTCGTCGGGACGAAGCGCCAGGCACAGGAAAAAGTCGCTGAATCCGCAAAACGCTGCGGCCAGTACTATGTGAACCATCGCTGGCTCGGCGGGATGATGACGAACTGGAAAACCATTTCCGTTTCCATCAACCGCCTGCGCGAACTGGAACAAATTCTTTCCGCGCCGCAGGGGCTTACGAAAAAAGAAATCCTGATGATGACCCGCGAGAAAGACAAGCTTGAGCTTTCCCTTGGCGGTATTAAAGAAATGGGCGGCCAGCCTGACGCTTTGTTCATTATCGACGTGAACAAGGAAGACATCGCGGTTCAGGAAGCCAACAAGCTCGGCATCCCTGTTTTTGCCGTCCTTGATTCCAACTCTTCGCCGCTTGGCATTGATTACCCGATTCCGGGGAACGATGACGCCCTGCGCGCAATCGAGCTTTACTGCGACCTGTTCGCGGACGCCATTCTTGACGGTATTCAGGCCGAACTGGGCCGCTCCGGCAAGGATGCGGGCGCCGCTGTCGATGTCAAAGTCGATGTTCCAGCGGCTCCTGACGCTGCGGAAGTCGAACAGGAAAAAAAAGCCGCTAACGCGGGCTGATTAAATCCCCTCATATAATTCCCCGCGCTTGCGGGGAATTTTCAACTATCTTCCGGCTCCTTCAAAAGGGCGCCGGATCAATGGAAAAGGAAAAAGATTATGGCTGCAATTACAGCATCAATGGTGAAAGAACTTCGTGAAGCGACCGGCGCCGGCATGATGGACGCTAAAAACGCCCTGACGGAAAATAACGGCGATATCGAGGCCGCGACGGACTGGCTTCGCAAAAAAGGCCTTGCAAAGGCCGCCAAGAAATCTTCCCGCACGGCGGCTGAAGGTCTTGTCGCCATTGCCGCCGCAGGCAAAACGGGCGCTGTCGTCGAGGTGAACTCCGAAACGGACTTTGTCGCCCGTAACGAGGAGTTTCAGGGATTTGTCCGCAATGTTGCCGATAAGGCGCTTAATGCCGCGGACAATTATGATGCGCTTTTGAATGTCGAACTTGAAGGCAAGCCTTTATCCGAAGTCCTGACCGACAAGATCGCAAAAATCGGTGAGAACATGACAATCCGCCGCATGGAAAAACTATCCGTGAATGACGGTGTTGTCGCGGCGTATGTTCATAATGCTGTTGCGCCGAATCTCGGTAAAATCGGCGTATTGGTCGCCCTTGAATCCACGGGCGATAAGGAAAAGCTGGGGGCGCTCGGCAAACAGCTCGCGATGCATGTCGCCGCCGCCTTCCCGAAATATCTGAACAAGGAAGACGTTGACGCCGCAACGATGGAGCGCGAGAAAGACGTTTTGCGCGAACAGGCGAAAGCCGAAGGCAAGCCTGCGGAGATTATCGAGAAAATGCTCGAAGGCCGCATGCGCAAATTCTATGAGGAAATCTGCCTTATCGAACAGATTTTCGTCATGGACGGCGAAACCAGAATCTCCAAGCTTCTTGAAGATGCGGCGAAAGATGTCGGCGCGCCTGTTGCCCTGACGGCCTATACGCGCGTCCAGCTGGGCGAGGGCATCGAAAAAGAGGAAACGGACTTTGCCGCCGAAGTTGCCGCGGCAGTAAACGGTTAATCAAGCCGTTTTCCGTCACCGTATCTTATCGTTAAACCCGGCCATGTGCCGGGTTTTACCTTATTTTTGCCCGAATTGCGGCGCATGTTTTTCCGGTCTTTTCTATTTCTTTTTCTTTCAGTGGGGAGAGTGCCGCATGAAAATTTTCTTTCAGCTTTTACTGGTTTTTATTCTGGTCGGGACGGCATCGTCGCTGGCGGCGGTAGAGCCTGATTACGCGCCCGGAAAACCGCCTGTGACCAATCCATGGTATGCACATCAGGACGAGGCGGCGCGGCAGGCGGATCTTGACTTTATTACCGGCATGAGGCCGCACCATGCGGGGGCGCTTTCCATGTCCGAAGAGTATCTGGCGGATAAGGCCGCAAGTTACGGGCCTTTGAAAGCCCTTGCCAAAAGCATCATCCATAACCAGAAATTCGAGATAGCCATGCTTGATCGCGTCGGGGAGCTTGCCGGCAAGCCGCTTGTCCCTGAAAAGGCGGGCGGGACGGAATGGCGGCAAATTGCGGAGCAGGGACTGGCGCAAAAGATGCGCTTTGTCCGCGCCCCCATACCGGGGCCGTTTCATAGCGGTGCGGAGCCTGTGTCCGAACGGGACGTGCAGTTTGCCAAGGCTATGATCATCCATCACGAAGGTGCGCTCGTGATGTGCGACGATTATTTAAAAAATCCTGCTGTGGCGAATAAATATCTGAAACTGCTTTGCGTCGATATTTTGCGCGATCAGGAACAGGAAATCCGCCTGATGCGGAACATTACCGGCCGTTATGACGGGAATCCGGATGATGTGAAGATTGATGATTCTATGATTCACGGCATGGAAGGCATGAATCACGGCGCCCACGGTCATGGCGCTCATGCGCCGGACGGTAAAAAAACTGCGGGTGCGGCTGCCCAAAAGCCAAGCGGGGGCAAGAAGCCGCGGCCACAGCCGGCCTCTTCACGGAAAGAGGCGCCGGAGCCTCATCAGCGCCATCACTGAATAGGCGCCTCGGCAAGCGCCTCTTAAGCGACTAAGTAAGAGGCCCGCCTCCCGCTATTGGTTGAAGAAGCCGAGGCCGGGAGTGCGCCGGAGAGGCCGTTTAAAGAGGCTTTTTCGCCTATAAGGCCCTGCCGGGCCGGGTAGGTAATTTTTTTATGCATTTTATCGTGCCGAACGGGCGCGTCATGGTGGACTTTCTATGCGGCTTCTCTTATTTTGGCGAAGCTTTTGCCGCATAAAAAGAAAGATTATGAAAATGATAGCCGCTTCGTCCCAGCAGTCCGCCCAGCCATCCCACCGGCGCGTCCTCTTGAAAATGTCCGGCGAGGTCTTGATGGGGGATAAAGAATTCGGTCTGGATTCCAGCACGCTGAACCGCGTCGCCCGCGATATCAAGGAAGTGATCGATATGGGCGTGCAGGTTTGCGTGTCCGTCGGGGCGGGGAATATCTTTCGGGGCGTGTCCGGCGCGGCCGAAGGCATGGACAGGACGCAGGCGGATTATATGGGGATGCTCGGCATTGTCATCAATGCGCTTGCCCTGCAATCGGCGCTGGAGCAGCTTGACGTTCCCACGCGCGTGATGTCGGCCATCCCCATGTCGGCCATTTGCGAGCCCTATATCCGCCGCAAGGCCATGCGCCACATGGAAAAAGGACGCGTTGTTATTTTTGCCGCCGGTACGGGCAACCCTTATTTTACGAGCGATACGACCGCGGCGCTCCGCGCGTCTGAAATGAACTGCGACGCGATTTTAAAAGGCACCAAGGTCGATGGAATTTACAGCGCCGATCCCAAGCTGGAGCCGGACGCCAAGCGTTTTGATGAAATCAGCTATATGGATGTTTTGACGAAGAACCTGCGTGTTATGGATGCGACGGCCATTTCACTGGCGCGCGAAAACAATATACCGATAGTGATTTTCAATGTAAGGGAAGAAGGAAGCTTCGCACGCGTCATGAAGGGCGAAGGCACGTTCACGACGGTGAGCAATTAACGTAAATATTTTTAAATAAGCAGGTACCGAGGAGGAAAACAATGTCATTTAACAAGGACGATATTAAACGCCGGATGGAGGCCGCCGTCGATTCATTGAAACATGAATTTTCCGGCCTGCGCACGGGGCGCGCTTCCACGGCCATGCTGGATACGATTACGGTCGAGATCTATGGCTCGCGCATGCCGCTCAATCAGGTCGGAAGCATTTCCGTGCCGGAGCCGCGCATGTTGACCGTTCAGGTATGGGATACGGGTTCCGTGAAATCTGTTGAAAAAGCCATTCGTGATTCCAATCTCGGCCTGAACCCGCAGGCGGACGGCAATCTTATCCGCGTGCCCGTGCCGGAACTGAACGAAGAGCGCCGTAAGGATCTGGTCAAGGTCGCGGGGCAATATGCCGAATCCGCCCGCGTCGCCGTGCGTAACGTGCGCCGCGACGGCATGGAAAGCCTGAAAAAACTAAAAACAGACGGCCAATCCGAAGACGATAACAAACGCCTTGGGGATGAAGTCCAAAAACTTACGGATGAGAATATTAAAAAGATCGACGCGCTTTTGTCTGATAAAGAAAAAGACATTATGACGGTCTGATGAAAACAGAGATCCCGCAACATATCGCCATTATCATGGACGGCAATGGCCGGTGGGCGAAAAGCCGCGGCCTGCCGCGCACGGCCGGACACCATCAGGGCGTCGAGGCTTGCAGGCGCGTTGTGCGCGCGGCGGGCGAGATCGGGATTAAATATATTACGCTTTTCGGATTTTCATCGGAAAACTGGTCAAGGCCGGCGGAGGAAATTAATGAGCTGATGCGGCTGCTCCGTATGTTCCTGCGCTCTGAAACCGCGGATCTCCACCGGAATAATATTTGTTTGCGCGTTATCGGTTCACGCAAAGAATTGTCCGCGGATATTGTTGGCCTGATAGAAAATGCGGAAACGTTGACGAAGGATAACAAGGCCCTTTATCTCACCATCGCCCTTAATTACGGCGCGCGGAATGAAATTCTCGAAGCCGCATCGCTCTATGCGCAAACGCTCGCGGAAAAAGGAATGGCGCCGTCTTATGAAACCGCTGAAGAATTTTTTCCGCAAGGTTTGATGACGCAAGGCATGCCCGATCCGGACATTCTTATCCGCACCAGCGGCGAGCAAAGGATTAGCAATTTCCTTTTGTGGCAATGTGCCTATACGGAATTATTTTTTACGCAAACGCTCTGGCCCGATTTCGGAAGGGCGGATCTGGAACAGGCCATTGCGGATTTTCAAAAGCGCGAACGCCGTTTCGGGGCCATTGGCAACGCTCCCTAAATCTTGTGGCATAACCGCCGTAACCAAAAATATTGATGGTTTTCATGGTCATTAAAAATACGCTCGTTCTTCGTTTCCTGTCCGCTATGCTGCTGGCCCCGCTTGCGCTTTTTTGCATGATCTATGGCGGCGTGCCTTTTCTGGTGATGGCCGGCCTTGCATTGGGAATCGGGTTTTCCGAATGGGTGCGTATGGCGCGCCGCGGGCCGCATCCATTTTTATACGGCTTTGCCGGGGTGACTTATATTCTCTCCTGCTTTTGGGCATTTGTATATTTGCGCATGGTGCAAGGTGATGGGGCGGGGCTTGCCCTGGCTTTGATGCTTTGCATCTGGGCGTCCGATTCCGGCGCTTATTTTGCCGGAAAACTCATTGGCGGCCCGAAGATGGCGCCGAAAATAAGCCCGAATAAAACATGGGCCGGATTGATTGGCGGAATTGCGGCGAGCGCGGCCGCCCTTGCTGTTTTCTCCTTGTATGTCGGCCCGTGGCTAAGCGGCGTTCTGGCGCGCGATATGGCGATATTGGAGAGTCTGTCCCTGCCGCTCGTTGCATTGCTCGGTGCTTCTATCACCTTGAGCGGGCAGGCGGGCGATCTTCTTATTTCCATGGAAAAACGCAAAACCGGCGTCAAGGATACGGGCAATCTTATTCCCGGTCATGGCGGCTTGCTGGATCGTATCGATTCCCTCTTGTTGGCCTCGCCCGTCTTTCTTTTGAGCCTGAAAGCGATGGGGTTGTAAGGTGGCGAGGCCTGACGCGGCGCACCGGACGATTTCCGTTCTTGGCTCGACTGGTTCGGTGGGGCAGGCGACGCTTGATGTCGCCTGTCATGAGGAAGGGCGTTTTTCCGTCCGGAGCCTCACGGCAAACAGGAATGTCGATTTGCTGGCGCAGCAGGCCATCCGGGCGCGTGCGGAACAGGCCGTTATCGCCGATGATACGCTTTACGGTGCGTTAAAGGAAAGGCTTGCGGGAAGCGGTGTAAAGGCCGCCGCCGGACGGCAGGCCGTTATTGACGCGGCGGGCGATAAGGCCGACATAACCATGGCGGCGATCATGGGCGTTGCAGGGCTGGAACCTATTCTTGCTGCGATTGCGGGGGGCAAGAAAGTGGCTATCGCCAATAAAGAGCCGCTTGTTTCCGCAGGATCCCTTGTCATGGAAGCCGCGCGCCAGTCCGGCGCGGCCCTGCTTCCGGTGGACAGTGAGCATAACGCGATTTTTCAGGTTTTTGAAAAGGCGAACGCGGACAAAATAAGCCGCATTATCCTGACGGCATCGGGCGGGCCTTTCCGTGAATGGGCGCTTGAGAGGATGGAGCGCGCGAGTCCGGAAGAGGCGCTCGCCCATCCGAACTGGAAGATGGGGCAAAAGATTTCCATCGACAGCGCGACCATGTTCAACAAGGCGCTTGAAGTCATCGAGGCGCATCACCTTTTTACCATGCCGCCGGAAAAGATTGATGTGCTGCTCCATCCCCAATCCATCATCCATTCGATGGTGGAATATGAAGACGGCTCCGTTCTGGCCCAGATGGGCGCGCCCGATATGCGGGTGCCTATTTCCCATGTTCTAGCCAGCCCCGGACGTATGAAAAGCCCGGCGCAACGCCTTGATTTTTCTGCGCTATCGCCGCTTAGTTTTGGGGAGGTCGATGAATGCCGTTTTCCCGCCATAAAGCTTGCCTATGAATCAATGAATGCGGGGCAGGGCGCGTGCGTTGCCATGAACGCCGCAAATGAAGTGGCTGTCGCCGCTTTTTTGGGAGGGCGAATGGGCTTTATGGACATATTCCGCACAGTGCGCGCCATTGTCGAGGCGGCGCCAATCTCTGTTTTGAACTCTCTTGAATCCATTCTACAATCCGATGCGGACGCGCGCCGCGCCGCGGACGATTATATAACCAACACCATAACACCGAACCGGAAAGTATCATGAATTCCATCTTCGATTTATTTCAGCTCGTTCTTAGTAATGTATGGGTCTATGGCGGCACGTTCCTGCTGGTCTTGAGCGTCCTGGTTTTCGTGCATGAATGGGGGCATTATATTGTCGCCCGCGCCTGCGGCGTAAAGGTTGATGTCTTTTCCATCGGTTTCGGCAAGGAAGTTTTCGGCTTTAACGACAAGCATGGCACGCGGTGGAAATTCTCCATGATACCGCTCGGCGGCTATGTCAAAATGTTTGGCGATACCGACCCGGCGAGCGCCGGCCATAAAGACACTGTCGGGGATGGAGAATCGGCCCGCCCGCTTACGGTGGAAGAGCGCAACGGCGCCTTTTTTGCCAAGCCCGTATGGCAGCGCGCCGCGGTTGTTTTTGCGGGGCCGGCCATTAATTTTCTTTTCGCCGTTCTTTTATTTGCCGGCCTGTTCGCGTTTTACGGCCAGCCTGTAACACCGCCCACGGCATCGGCTATCATCAAGGATTCCGCCGCCGATCGCGCCGGGTTCCAGCCGCATGACCGCGTTGTCGCGATTGACGGAAACCCCGTCAGGCGGTTTGAAGATATCCGTCAGCGGGTCATGATAGCCCTCGATACGCCCATGAGCTTTACCGTCCTGCGCGGCGGTGAAGAGGTTGAACTGACCGCAACGCCGGAAAGGGAAACATTCAGCGACCGTTTCGGATTTGAGCATTCGCGCGGCATGCTGGGGCTTTTAGGGGCCGTCAACGGCTTTGCGCTAGAGCGCGTCGAGGCTATTAACGGGCAAAAGCTGGAAAACGAGGCGCAAATTATTACAGCGCTTGAATCCGGCATGGATCGCACCGTTGAGGTTCAGTTCAAAGTGCCGGAAGGCGAGAAGGAAAATATCCTGATCGTCCATCCATTAAAGGCGTTGAACGAAACGCTTGCCGACGAGCCGGAAGAGGGGGCGCAGCGTCTTCTTGTCATTTCCGAGCGTATCGGCAACGAAATCGTCAAACATGATGCCGGGGCGGCTTTGTATCATTCTGTAAAGGAAACACGGGATGTGACGCTCGGCACGCTGAAGGCGCTCGGCCAGATTGTGACGGGAACACGCAGCGCGAAAGAGCTGGGCGGGCTGATTCGAATCGGCGCGATGGCCGGGGATATGGCGCAAGCAGGCCTTATCGCCCTTATCACTTTCACCGCGCTTTTGTCGATTAACCTTGGGCTGATCAATCTTTTCCCGATTCCCGTTCTCGATGGCGGCCACCTCGTTTTCTATGCCGTCGAGGCCGTCAAAGGCTCGCCAATTCCGGAAAAGGGACAGGAATATGCCTTCCGCCTTGGCTTTACCTTGCTGATAGGGCTTATGGTTTTCGCCAACCTGAATGATATTTTGCAACTGATTCTGTGATTTAAAAGCAGGATACGGTTGTCAGCCCCTTGAAAATATTCTACTGAAATAGGGGTAGGAAACCGGCTTTCGTCAGGATTGCGATTCATTATGTCCCGTCTATCTATTCTTGTAACCATTCTTGTCTGTCTTTTCAGCCTTCCGGCCATGGCGCAGGAAATGCTGCGCGAAATCCGCATTAGCGGGGCGCAGCGCATAGAGGCCGCGACGATTCTCAACTACCTGCAATTGGAAACGGGACAGCCGGTCAATGAAGAGATTTTGAACAATGCGCTGAAGAATCTCTTTTCAACGGGGCTGTTCGCCGATGTGCGGATGAAGCAGCAAGGCGGCGTGCTTTTGGTCGATGTGATGGAAAACCCGCTCATCAATGAAATTGCCTTTGAAGGCAATGACCGGATTAAAGACAATGAACTGATGGCCGAGATTTCCTTGCGTCCGCGCCAGGTCTATACCAAAACCCGCGTGCAGAACGATGTTGCGCGCGTTCACCAGCTTTACCAGCGTTCCGGGCGGTTTGCGGCGGCTGTCGAGCCGAAGATCATCGAGCTGGATCAAAACCGCGTCAATCTTGTTTTTGAGATTGTCGAGGGCGATGTGACGGCCATTAAAGGGATTAAATTTGTTGGCAACAAGGCGTTTACGGATGACCAGCTCCGCTCTGAACTTTCCACGAAAGAGGAGCGCTGGTACCGCTTCTTTGCGAGCGACGATCGTTATGACGAGGATCGCGTCCGGTTCGATGAAGAGCTTTTACGCCGCTATTACCTGCGGAACGGTTACGCGGATTTCAGGGTTATCTCCTCGAATGCGGAACTGTCCGAAGACAGGAAAAGCTTTTACCTGACCTTTACTGTCGAAGAAGGGCTGCGCTACAGGATAAATCAGGTCGCGATTGAATCGAACCTGCGCGGCCTTGACGCAACCCCGCTGCGCGAAGATATAAAGTTCGTTCCGGGCGAATGGTATGATGCCGACAAAGTCCAGTCGAGCGTTGACGCAATGGAAAAATCGCTTGGCGATATGCAATATGCCTTTGTCGATATCGAGCCGGGCGTTCGCCGTAACTCCGCAGATTCGTCGGTGGATATCACATTCAATATCGCGGAATCGCCGCGCGCGTTCGTTGAACGGATTGATATTCACGGCAATTTACGCACGATTGACAAGGTTATCCGCCGGGAGATGCAGCTTGTCGAAGGCGACCCCTTCAACAGCTCCAAGCTAAGCCGCTCCGAACAGCGTTTACGCAACCTGAACTATTTTGAAAATGTTAAGATAAAAACCCTGCCGGGAAGCGCGCCGGATAAGACCGTTATCGATATCGAGGTGGCGGAACAGTCAACCGGTGAATTATCGATCGGGGCCGGATTCTCGACGCAGGACGGGCCTTTGGCCGACCTGCGTATCCGTGAACGCAACCTTCTCGGCAAAGGGCAGGATCTTACCTTCGCCACGACGATTGCGGGCAAGCGCACGGAATTCGACGCGTCCTTTACAGAGCCGTATTTCCTCGATCGCGATCTGTCCGCCGGTGTCGATGCGTTCCACATCACGCGGGATCTTCAGGATGAAAGCTCTTACGACCTTCGCCGGACGGGCGCCGCGTTGCGCATGGGCTATCCGCTTTCCGAAAAATGGCGGCAGGGATGGAAATACAGGCTGGACAGCAGCGATATCCGCAATGTCGATCCTCTTGCCTCCCGCTATATCCGCGATCAGGCCGGAAAGCGCGCTACGTCCGCCGTGTCGCAACGCCTTACCTATGACGGGCGCGACAGCGTCATCTTCCCGACGGAAGGGCTTCATACATGGATTGACGCGGAAGTTGCGGGACTCGGCGGCGATGCAAAATATATTTCCGGCACGGTCGGGAGCAACTACTACATCCCGTTTTTTGATAAGAAAGTTGTCTTTAACATCCTTGGAGAAACCGGAATTATTCATGGTTTCAGCGATGACGGGGTTGAGATTAACGAGCGTTTCATGCTGGGCGGCAATAATCTGCGCGGTTTTGAACGGGGCGGGATCGGCCCGCGCGACAGCTTTACGGACGACGCCCTCGGCGGCAATATCTTCTACCGCGGCAGCGCCGAAGTCGCGTTTCCCATCGGCTTTTCCGAAGAGATGGGGATTTCCGGCCACGCCTTTACCGATTTCGGCTCGCTTTGGGATATTGATGAAAGCGGCCCCGGCCTTGTCGATAAAAGCTCTTTACGGGCGGCTGCCGGGCTTGGTATCTCGTGGCGCTCGCCGATGGGGCCTGTACGGATCGACTATGCGGTTCCGTATATTAAGGAAGATTTTGACGAAGAGGAACATTTCCGCTTCAGCTTCGGCACGCGCTTCTAGGAAAGCGCCTGCCGCCGGCTCCGGTTCCCGCCCCGGCGGGTGGGGGGAGCCTGATAACTATTCATTTAAAGGAGATGCATATGGGCTGGCGCTTTTTGCGAACGATAATTTTATGTGCGGCATTCGCCGGGCTGGCTGCCGGATATTTTCCAGCCCGCGCCGAAACGGGAAAGGTGCAGGCTAAAACGGCGCAAGCCAAACAGGCCGAATCCGATTCTGTTTCCATCGCCGTGGTCGATGTTGAGAAGATTCTCTCCGATTCAAAGGCGGCGCGTAGCCTGCAAAAACAAATCCAGGATAAAAAAGACATTTTCCAGCGGGAGTTTTCGGAAAAGGAAAACAGCCTGAAGGCAACGGAAACCCAATTGATTGGCTCACGCGAGCGTTTATCCGCGGAAGAATTCGCGCAGCAGCGCAAGGCCTATGAGGAAGAGATTTTCGAGGTGCGCAAGCTTTTCCAGCAGCGCCGCAACGCCCTCGACAAAGGGCTTGGAAACGCCATGCAGGATTTGCGCCGGAGTATCGTAGAGGCGGCGGCGCGCGTTGCCGAGCAAAAAGACTATGATGTCGTCCTTACGCGTGAAAGCGTTCTGATCGTCGAAAAGAGGCTTGATATTACGCAGGATGTTTTGAATGCGCTTGACGCAAGCGTGAGCGATATTCCTTTGAAGGTCGAGTAAAAGGCAAGGAGCGCAGGGTGGCCGATCCAAAATTCTTTAAAAAGATGCAGCCTTTGACAATCGACGAGCTTGCGGATATTGCGGGCGGGGAGGTTGCAGGCGCGCCGGTCGCCGCCGGAACGCTCTATGACGATGTTGCGCCCCTTGATAAAGCGGGGCCAAGCCATGTGAGCTTTCTTGACAATGTCCGCTATAAGGAGGCCTTTGCCCAATCCAGCGCGGGTGTTTGTATCGTTTCCGAAGCGCTTGGCGGCATTGCGCCGGAAGGCATGGCCTTGATTGTTTCCCGTAATCCTTATAAATCCTATGCCCTTGTCGCGCAGGCTTTTTATCCGGAAGCCTATCCCCCTCCGCGCATCGAAGAGGGAAGCCATGTCCATCCTTCGGCCCGGATTGGCGACGGCGCGGTGATAGAACCGGGCGCGGTCGTGCGCGCCCATGCGGTTGTCGGGGAGGGATGCTGGCTCGAAGCCGGGGCCGTGATTGGCGAAGGGGTCACGTTGGGCGCGAAATGCCGTATCGGCATCAATGCCAGCGTGTCGCACGCCGTTCTGGGCGACAATGTCCGGCTTTATCCCGGCGTCCGTGTGGGGCAGGACGGTTTCGGTTTTGCCATCGATCCGGCGGGGCATGTGAAAGTGCCTCAGCTAGGGCGGGTTCTGATCGGGGATAATGTCGAAATCGGCGCCAATAGCTGTATTGACCGCGGCGCGGGGCCGGACACAGTCATCGGGGCGGGAAGCTGGATCGATAATCTTGTCCAGATTGGACATAATGTTAGGATTGGCCGTGGGTGCGTGCTGGTGGCCCAGTGCGGGGTTGCCGGAAGCACGGTGCTTGAAGATTATGTCGTTCTGGCCGCTAAGTGCGGCGTTGCCGGCCATTTGCGGATTGGCAAGGGCGCCAGAATAGGGGCGATGGCGGGGGTTATGCGCGATATTCCGGCGGGAGAAGAGCATATGGGCGCGCCTTCCATGCCCGTAAAAGAGTTTATGCGGCAATTCACCACATTAAAACGATTGACGAAATACAAAAAAAGCGAATAAAAACAAGGGCTATGAGCGAGTTAGAGAAAATGGATACAGCAGTCGATATTGTCAGCGTGATGGAAATGATCCCCCATCGCTATCCCATCCTTCTGGTCGATCGGATTCTGGACTATGTCCCGGGCGAGCGGGCGGTGGGGCTCAAGAACGTCACGTTCAACGAACCGCATTTTCAGGGGCATTTTCCCGGCTGGCCCGTCATGCCGGGCGTCCTGATCGTCGAGGCGATGGCCCAGACATCCGCCTGTCTTGTCGTGAAAACGCTGGGTGACGAGGCCAAGGGCAAGGTCGTCTATTTTATGAGCATCGAGGAGGCGAAGTTCCGCCGCCCCGTAACGCCCGGAGATTCTCTTCATATCCATGTCGAAAAACTCCAGAACCGCCGCAATGTCTGGAAATTCAACGGCAAGGCCATGGTCGGCGACCAGATCTGCGCCGAGGCTGTCTTCAGTGCCATGATTATGGATCGGGCCGCGGGCGAGCGTTAAGCCTTCTGAAAGTTCGCAGGACAGACGGGCCGCGTTGCCTGTAACAGCATGAAAAATACTGTGATTTGTGGCTGTTCACCGCCCTTGCTATGTGTAGATGATGAGCAATATTCACCCCACAGCCATCATCGATCCCAAAGCCGCGCTTGGCAAAAATATCACAATCGGCCCGTTCTGCATTGTCGGGCCTGATGTTACGCTTGGCGATAATGTGGAATTGAAATCCCATGTCGTTATTGAGGGCCGCACCACGCTTGGCGCAGCTTGCCGCGTCTTTCCCTTTGCCTCTATCGGGCATGCGCCGCAGGATTTGAAATATAGGGGTGAGCCGTCCGAGCTTATCATCGGCAAGAACAACACAATCCGCGAGCATGTAACCATGAACCCCGGAACCGAAAGCGGCGGCATGAAAACCGTCATCGGTGATGACGGGCTGTTTATGGTCGGCGTGCATGTCGCCCATGACTGCGTTGTCGGCAACCGCGTTATCATGGCGAACAATGCAACCCTTGCCGGCCATGTGCGGGTTGGCAACAATGTCCTTGTCGGCGGGCTTTCGGCTGTCCATCAATTTGTCCGCATCGGTGATTTTGCGGTGATTGGCGGCATGTCCGGCGTTGAAAGCGATGTTATTCCCTATGGCCGGGTGAAGGGGGAGCGCGCGCATCTTGCGGGGCTTAATCTTGTCGGGCTTGAACGCGGCGGGTTTGAAAAAGGCACGGTTAAAACACTGCAAAAAGTGATGCGCGAATTGTTCGACGGCGCGGGCACGCTTGACGAAAGGCTGGATACTCTTTCGCAAGCCTATCAATCCGATAGCGCCGTTATGCAAATGATTGAATTTGCGCGTCACCGTGAACGGTTTGGCCTGTGCAGGCCGGATTCCGCAAAGGCGGCTTAAGGCCAGTGGCTGTACCCCTTAAAAAGCTTGGTATTATTGCGGGCGGCGGAGCATTGCCGCGCAGGCTTCTTGAATTTTGCGAGTCCCGGAAAATAGACCCCTATCTTGTCGGCCTTGAAGGGCATGTCGATCCGTCCCTTCTTGAAGGGCGCGAACATATGCTGACGAGGCCGGGCGCGGCGGGCAGCATTATGCGCGTGCTGCATGAAAAAAATATTCGCGATCTGGTTTTGATCGGCACATTGAAACGTCCAAGGCTGGCCGAAATGCGGCCAGATTTCCGTACGCTTGCCTTCTATGCCAAGCTCGGCTTGCGCGCCCTTGGCGATGACGGGCTTTTGAAAGCCGTGCGGGCCGAGCTGGAAAGCGATGGGTTCGTCATTCACGGCATCCATGAAATCATGCCGGATCTGTTTATCGGCAAGGGCGTCCTTGGGCGCTATGCGCCGGATGAAAGCCAGGGCGCCGAGATAGCGATCGGCCTTGATGCGGCGCGGGCGCTTGGTATTGCCGATATTGGTCAGGGCGTCGTTGTCCATCAAGGCATTGTCGTTGACCGCGAAGATGAACAAGGCACGGACGTGCTTTTGCAAAGGGCGGCGCGGCGGGGAGCGATTTTTGTCAAAAGCAGCAAGCCCCAGCAGGACAGGAAGCTCGACCTGCCGACAATCGGGCCTGATACGATTGCCTTGTGCGTGCAAGGCGGCTATGCGGGGATCGCCGCCGAGGCGGGCGGCGTTTTGCTTGCCGTACCCGTGGAACAAATGGCGGCTCTGGCGGATGAACATGGATTATTTGTGGTGGGCATATGAGCAGGCATATTTGCGTTATAGCCGGAGAGCCGTCCGGTGATTTTCTCGGCGGCAGGTTGATAGCCGCGCTAAAAGAGGCCGCGCCCGATACGGTGTTTAGCGGCGTTGGCGGCCATTATATGGCGGAGCAAGGGGTTCAATCGCTCTTTTCCTATCAGCAGCTTGCGGTGATGGGAATTGCGGAAATCCTTCCGAAGCTGCCGACGCTCTTGGCGCGCATCCGCCAGACAATCGATCACATCAAGAAAACGAAACCCGCGATTATTGTCACGATTGACTCGCCTGATTTTTCTTTTCGCGTACTGAGGGCCGTGCGCAAGGAAATGGGGGATGACGCGCCCAAACTCGTCCATTATGTCGCGCCGAGCGTCTGGGCATGGCGGGCGGCGCGGGCGGAAAAAATCGCGCGTTTTCTGGACGGGGTTATTTGCCTTTTTGATTTCGAGCCGCCCTATTTTGAAGAGCATGGTCTTAAGGCCGTTGCCGCCGGCCATCCATTGGTCGAGGGCGGCGCGATGAATGCGGATGGCGCGGTTTTTCGTGATATATGCGGCATAGGCGGGAGTGAAACGATTATCGGCCTCTTGTTCGGGAGCCGTAAGGGGGAGCTAAAAAGAACCGCGCCCGTTTTGCGCGATGCGGCTTTTCTGCTCGCGGAAAAGCAGGGAAGATTGCCCCATATTGTCGCGCCGACTTTGCCGCATCTTTACAATGATGTCATGAATTTGATCCGCGATTATCCCGGCCCTATCCATATTACTACGGATGCGGCGCAAAAATGGAATGGGTTCAAGGCGATGGATGTCGCCTTTGCCGTGTCCGGTACGGTTGGGCTGGAGCTTGCGGCGATGCAGGTTCCGCATGTTATCGGCTATCGCACGAACTGGATGACGGCGGCGCTCATCCGCCGCGTGATTAAAATAGATTATGCGCATCTGGCCAACATCATGATGGGCGCGCCGGTCGTGCCGGAATTTTTACAGGAAAAATGTGACGCTGCTTCTATGGCGGTCTGCGCCGACGCGTTGTTGAAAAACCCCGAAGCGCAAAAACAGGCTCTGGCGCAAGTGGCGCATAAGATCGGTTTCGGGCAGGAAAAAACGCCGTCACAAAAAGCGGCGGCGTTTGTTCTGTCGCTCTAATAAAGGCTTTGTAAGCCTTACTTCCTTTTGTCTATATCGACATAAGGGCGCATCGCGGGGCCGGTATAGAGCTGGCGCGGGCGGCCGATGCGGAGTTCAGGCTCTTCAATCATTTCCTTCCACTGTGATATCCAGCCGACCGTCCTTGATACGGCAAAGAGAACCGTAAACATCGAGGTCGGGAAGCCCATGGCCTTCAGGATAATGCCGGAATAGAAATCGACATTGGGGAAGAGCTTGCGTTCGATGAAATAATCGTCTTCGAGGGCGATGCGTTCCAGCTCCATGGCGAGCTTGAGCGTCGGGTCGTTGCGGACGCCGAGTTCGTCAAGCACTTCATGGCAGCTTTCGCGCATAATTTCCGCGCGCGGGTCGAGGTTTTTGTAAACGCGGTGGCCGAAGCCCATAAGGCGGAACGGGTCGTTTTTGTCTTTTGCCTTGGCGATATATTCTGGGATGCGATCGACGCTGCCGATCTCGGAGAGCATCTCAAGCACTTCCTGGTTTGCGCCGCCATGGGCCGGGCCCCAGAGGCAGGCAATGCCGGCGGCGATACAGGCGAAGGGGTTGGCCTGTGATGAGCCGGCAAGCCGCACCGTGGAGGTCGATGCGTTTTGTTCGTGGTCGGCATGGAGGATAAGGATGCGATCCATGGCTTTGGCCAGTATCGGCGAAACCTTGTAAGGCTCCGCCGGAACGGCGAAACATTGGTAGAGGAAATTTTCCGGATAGGTGAGATCGTTGCGCGGATACATGAATGGCTGGCCCATCGCATATTTCATCGTCATAGCGGCGAGGGTCGGCATTTTCGCGATCAGGCGGTGCGCGGAAATTTCGCGCTGCATTGGGTCGTAAATATCAAGGGAGTCGTGATAAAAAGCGGCCATGGCGGCGACGACGCCGCACATCACGGCCATCGGGTGCGCATCGCGGCGAAAACCCCGGAAGAAATAGTTCATCTGGTCATGCACCATCGTGTGATAGGTGATGTTGTGCGTGAATTTTGCGAGCTGCTCCTGCGTGGGGAGATCGCCGTCCAAAAGCAGGTGGCAGACTTCCATAAAGGTGCTTTTGCGCGCCAGTTCTTTAATATCGTAACCGCGGTGATGGAGGATGCCTTCGTCGCCGTCGATAAAGGTCAGGCGAGATTTGCAGGAGGCCGTAGAAGTATAGGACGGGTCGAACGTGAAATGGCCCGTCTGGGCATATAATTTACGAACGTCCAGGACATCCGGCCCCGACGTGCCGTGAAGGACTGGAAGCTTGACGCTTTCCCCCGTCGCGTCATTGGTCAGGGTAAAGGTTTTGTCCGTGGTAATATCGTCGCTCATGATGTTTTCCGTTCGCTGAAAGTGATAGGCGCAGTAGAACTCTGCCGCATAAAGATAGGCCGCGAATCATTAAAGATCAATTTACAAGCGCTTGATTTCTTTTGATTTTCCGTATTGTTTTTGTGCGTTCAAGCGGTCGCTGCTTTCAAGCGCGCAAGCGTTTCATCCTTGCCGAGAATTTCAGCGGCGTGGAAGAGGGATGGCGATTTATCGCGGCCTGTCAGGGCGGCGCGGAGCGGCATCATAACCTTGCCGAGCTTACCGCCGCGCATATCCTTGGCAAGCGTGCGGCATATTTCTTCGATGGATGCGGCGCTAAAAATATCCATTGCCTCTATATGCGTTATAAGTGCTTTGAGCGCTGTCTTCGCTTCATCGTCAATGAGCTTTTGCGCGGCTTCGCTTATATCGAGCGGGGCGGATTTGAGGTAGAAGGCGCCTTCTTCGGCGATCTGGAGCAGGGTGATAGCGCGCGATTTCAATTCATCCATGCCTGAAAGCAGGCGTTCGCGTCCTTTTGCGTCATCCACGATATGCTGCATGAAAGGAACGGCAAGGTCGGCCAGCCGTTCATTCGATGCCTGTTTGATATAATGGGCGTTCAGGTGGTTGAGCTTGTCAAAGTCCCATCTTGCGGGGCTTTTTACGATGCCGTCCAGATCGAACCATGCGATGGCCTGTTCGCGCGAGATGATTTCGTCATCGCCATGCCCCCAGCCAAGGCGCAGGAGATAGTTGCACAGCGCTTCGGGCAAATAGCCCATGTCGCGATATTCCTCGACGCTTGCGGCGCCTTTGCGTTTGGACATTTTGGAGCCGTCGGCGGCAAGGATCAGCGGCACATGCGCATATTCGGGGAGCTTCCACCCCATCGCCTCAATAATCACATTCTGGCGGAACGTATTGTTCAGATGGTCGTCGCCGCGAATGACGTGGGTTACGCCCATATCATGATCGTCGACAACGACGGCGAGGTGATAAACGGGAGTCCCGTCCGACCGCAAAATAATCATGTCGTCGATTTGTTCGTTATTGACCCGCACCTCGCCCTGAACGCGGTCATGGACGACGCTTTCCCCCGCAAGAGGGGCCTTGATGCGGATAACCGGCTTGACTCCTTCGGGCGGCGTGTTGGTGGAATCGCGCCATCGCCGGTCATAGAAAGTCGGACGGCCTTCGGCCTTTGCCTTTTCACGCATTTCCTCAAGCTCTTCGGGCGTGCAATAGCAATAATAGGCTTTACCCGCGGCGAGCAATTGATGCGCGACTTCGATATGGCGATCTTTCCGCGCGAATTGCGATGTTATCTCGCCGTCCCAGTCCAGCCCCAGCCAGCGCATGCCGTTGATAATAGCTTCTACCGCGGCCTCGGAATGACGTTCGCGATCCGTGTCTTCTATGCGGAAAACCATTTTCCCGCCCGTATGTTTCGCATAGAGCCAGTTGAAAAGCGCCGTGCGGGCGTTGCCGATATGCATAAAACCTGTGGGCGAAGGGGGGAAACGGGTAACGACGGACATGATGTTCTTCTATGATTTGCTGTGAATAATCCGCCTCACTTTACAGGGGATGGGGAGAGGAAAACAAGGGCTTTGATAGGGCTGGCAAGGGAGTTTTCCGCGCAAAGAGAGCGGCTTTTTATCTGGAGTCCCGTTCCATTCGGGGCCGGCATCGCGTTTTATTTTGCCCTGGCTTTCGAGCCGGCAAGCTTCTGGCCGCCGGTTCTGGCAGGTATTCTCGCTGTCCTTGCGGCGCTTTTCTACCGTCGCCGCCAGTATGAAGGTACGCGTTATTACGCGGCCTATATTCTTTCAGCGGCATTGGCCCTCGCACTTTGCGGATTTTGCGCGGCCATCGCCGGGACGAAAATCCACGGAACGCCCATCCTTCCCAAAGCAATCGGCCCCGTTATGGTGGAAGGCGTGGTCGAGGGGATAGAGAATCTTGGGCCAAAGCGCGGGAGCCGTGTCGTTTTAGGAGAGGTGGCGATCGAGGGGTTGGAGCCTGCGCAAACGCCGCGCAAAGTCCGTCTTGGTTTTAAGAAGGATGAAGGCTTGCGTGCGGGCCTGCGCATAAAAGCGCTAGTGCGGCTTGATGCGCCGAGCCGGGCCGTGGCGCCCGGCGCCTATGATTTCAGGCGGCATCTGTTTTTCCATGGAATAGGGGCGGTCGGGTTTGCCTATAGCGCGGCTGAAGCTGTGGCGGAAGAGCAAAAAAGATATTTTGTTTTTGAAAATATCCGCACGGCAATCAATGAGGCAATCAGGAAAGAAAGCGGCCTTATTTCGTCTGGAATCATGACGGCGCTTATCACGGGAGAGCGCGGCGCGATTGCCGAAGAAGATAATGAAGCCATGCGGGATTCAGGCCTCTATCATCTTTTATCCATTTCCGGCGCGCATGTCACAATGGTTGCGGGGATTTTATTCTTTGCCTTTCGTGCCGCGATGGCGGCTGTTCCGTTCATCGCCCTGCGCTATCCGATCAAGAAAATAGCGGCCTTTATCGCTCTTGCCGGGGCGGCTTTTTATGTGACACTTGCCGGGGCCGAAGTGCCGGCGCAGCGCGCCTTGCTGATGACCGGTTTTATCATGATCGCAATCATGCTGGATCGCACGCCGATATCATTGCGCCTGATTGCGTTTGCCGCTCTTATCGTTTTGCTTATAGCCCCCCATGCGCTTGTCGGTGTGAGCTTCCAGATGTCGTTCTCCGCCGTTGCCGCCCTTATCTGTTTTTTTGAATATATCGCGCCGTGGTGGCATAAATATTATGCGCGGATGAACTTTGCGGGGAAGTCCGTAATGTATCTTGTCGGCATTTTACTGACCTCGGTTATTGCGGGGACGATGACGGGCCTGTTCACCTTGTATCATTTTCAAACTTTTCCTGTTTACGGCGTTCTTGCCAATATGCTGGCCGTTCCTTTGACGGGGGCCGTTATCATGCCGGCCGCCGTGGGGATCGTCTTTTTGATGCCTTTGGGAATCGGGCTGGAATCGTTTCCCGCCGCTATCATGGAATGGGGCGTTGTCTGGATGCTTGCCATTGCGCACTGGACGGCGGGTCTGGACGGGGCTGTCATTGATGTCCAGCAATGGCCTGTTTTTACTTTTTTGTGCATTGTGGCGGGGACGATCCTGCTTATCCTTTGGAAAGGCTGGCGCGGCAAAGGGCTCGCAGTTCTTATTCTTATGGCCGGGATAATATGCGCTTTGGCGGCCCCGCGGGCTGATATTTATATATCCGGAACTGGAAAGCTTAACGCCGTGCGCGAGGGAGATTTTCTTTATTTATCGTCACTGCGGCGGGAGAAGTTTACGGCCGGAAACTGGATGCGTCTTACCGGCCAGCGCAACAAAAAGCCTTTTCATTATAGGGATAGGGGAACCCCCGTTCTTTGCGATATGGCGGGATGCCGTGCGGAGATTCCGCGAAAGGAGGATATGGGAATCACAGCTAAAATAGCGATGCCTGCAAACCCCCGCGCTTTTGCGGAAGATTGTCATTGGGCGGATGTTATTATCGCTGATTGGCCCTTGAACAAAAAGCATTGTGATAGCGGCGCCGTTCTGATTGATCTGTTCGACGCAAGGCGCAACGGCGCGCACGCGGTCTATTTTACGGCATCGCCTATAGTGCCGCTTTTCGGAGGCCGGAGCGATATCAAGGTACGTTCGGTCGGCGCCGAAGGGGGAAAACGCCCATGGACGCCATAAAGGGGGTGCGGGAAGTCCCGCTAAAGCCGCAAAAAACGGGGGCCTGTGATTGCGTTGATATGGGTGGGAGGGAGATATCCCCCGTCATGCCCCGCGCTTAATGATAGGTGCGCATCAGCCCCGCAAGGCGGCCTTGGATGCGGACGCGCTCCGGCTCAAAGCTGCGCGGCTCATGGGAATCATTCTCTGGAATAAGGATAATCCTGCCTTTTTCACGTTTCAGGCGTTTGAGCGTGACTTCCTCGCCATCGACGAGCGCAACCACTATCGCCCCGTCCTCCGCCGCGTCACACCGTTTGATGATGACGGTATCGCCGTCATGAATGCCGGCATTGATCATGGAATCACCGTCAATTTCGAGGGCGTAATGTTCGCCCCCGCCGATGAGGGCCGGCGGTATATCGATCGTCGCGCTATCGTCGCGGATGGCTTCTATCGGCGTTCCGGCGGCGATTTTCCCCTGCATGGGAATGGTGCGCGTGGCGGCCGCGGCAATAACGGCGTTGATTTCACGCGTTTGCATGGAAGCGCGGGACAGGTCGGTTGTTTTCGGCGCATAGCCTTCCGGAAGCCGTTTGACCTCAAGCGCGCGGGCGCGGTTGGGGAGGCGCTCCAGATAGCCGCGCTCGACAAGCCCCGTAATCAGGCGGTGAATGCCGGATTTCGATTTCAGTCCCAGCGCATCGCGCATTTCGTCGAAAGAGGGGGCGATATCGCCCGTCGCCATGCGTTCATGGATGAAAAGGAGCAAATCTTTCTGCTTTTTCGTGAGCATCGGCCTAATCCTTTATTCTTTGCTGGAATCGATATGTTCTTATACTGTTCTACGCATGTTCATGGTTCGTGTCAACTCTTGCTCATGATTTTCCGTGTCGCGGCGCCAATATCATGCGCGCGCATAAGGCTTTCGCCGATGAGGAAGGCCCCGTAGCCAAGCGCGTGAAAAGCCTCCACAGTATCGTGGTCGGCAAGCCCGCTTTCTGCGACTTTCAGGATGCCGTCCGGAATGGAGGGGGCAAGATTGAGGCCGGTTGCGATATCCACTTCCAGCGTTTTCAGGTTGCGGTTATTGACGCCGATCATGCGGGGTGAAAGCGCAAGCGCCCGCTCCAGCTCTTCTTCGTCATGCACTTCAAACAGCGTGTCGAGTGACAAGGAGGTAGCGAGATCGTACATATCGCTTGCCTCGTTTTCTTCTAGGGCGGCCATGATAAGAAGGATGCAATCCGCCCCAAGCGCGCGCGCCTCGTATAGCTGATAGGGATCGACCGTGAAGTCCTTGCGCAAAAGAGGTATATCGACGGCGGCGCGGATGTTTTGCAGATAGGAATCGCACCCTTGGAAATAAGGTTCGTCCGTGAGGACGGAAAGACACGCCGCGCCGTTTTCCGCGTAGATGCGCGCGATGGCGACCGGATCGAAATCGGCGCGGATGATTCCCTTGCTTGGCGAAGCCTTTTTGATTTCGGCAATAAGGGCCGGAGGATTGGCTTGAAGCGCGCCGATAAAACCGCGTGCGGGGGGCAGGCTTTCGATTTGTTCTTTAAGGGCGGCAAGGGGCGTTTGCGCCTTCTGATGCGCGATATGTTCCCTTTTATCGGCGCAGATTTTCTGAAGGATA
Organism: Micavibrio sp.; assembly: GCA_041655955.1. Taxonomy (GTDB): domain Bacteria; phylum Pseudomonadota; class Alphaproteobacteria; order Micavibrionales; family Micavibrionaceae; genus Micavibrio_A. Next base: position 433,868 of record JBBAEN010000001.1, on the reverse strand, counting down.
TTACTCATGCCCGGAACTCCTTATAACGGTTGAGGACGTTGAGGGCCGCGCCGGAATCAATGGCCTTGGCCGCAGCCTCGACCCCCTCCGGAAAAGCGCGCCCGTCATGGAGATAGAGGACGGCGGCGGCGTTGGCCAGTACGACAGATCTGTATGCGCCATGCTGCCCCGCAAGGAGATTGCAAAGCGCCCCCGCATTATGCGCAGAATCGCCGCCCGCTAAATCCTGCAACGCAATTGGCTGGAGGTTGAAATCTTCGGGCCGGAAGACCTGCTCTGTAATGACGCCGCCCTGCAATTGCGCGGCATAGGTCGGGCCTGTGAGGGTTATTTCATCAAGACCGTCGGCGCCATGCACGATAAGCGCACTTTGCGTGCCAAGGGTTTGAAGCGCCTCCGCGACCGGCAAAATCCATTCCCTGTCATAGACCCCGATAAGCTGTTTTTGCGTGCCCGCAGGATTTGCGAGCGGGCCAAGAAGGTTGAAGATCGTCCTCCGGCCCAGCGCCTTGCGCACCGGGGCGATATGGCGCATCGCGCCATGATGGTTTGGGGCCATCAGGAAGCAAAAATTTATCGTGCGGAGCGCCTCTTCTAAAGCCTCTTTCCCCAAGGAGAGATCTACGCCGCATTGCTCCAGCACGTCGGCGGCGCCCGATGGGGAGGAGGCGGAGCGGTTCCCGTGTTTCGCGACCGGAACGCCGCAGGCGGCGGCGACAAGCGCGACGGCCGTGGAGATATTATAGGTTTCATGCCCGTCGCCGCCCGTCCCGCAACAATCTATCGCGCCGGCGGGGGCCGTGATAGACGAGGCGAAGGCCCGCATGATCCGCGCCGCGCCTGCGATTTCCTGCGCGCTTTCGCCGCGTTCGGCAAGGGAGGTGAGGAAGGCGGCGGCATCTTCATGGGGGATGGCGCCTTCCATCAGCGCCTGAATGCATGCGCCCATCTCGTCTTCGTCCAGAATATCGCCTTGACGAACCCTGGCGGCAAGTGTCGTAAAATCGCTCATTCAGTCATGCCGGAACAGCCGGTTCTTTATTGTTTTGTCGCTTGAATATATTGCCAAGATTTATGGCGCGGGCGTGGACGAATGTCCAGCCTGTTGCTAAGCTTGCCGCCATGAAGCGCGAAAAAGATCAGATAGGCACCCTTAAATTCATTGCAATCGGCGTTGTGTTAATGATTCTGGCCGACCAATATGTATTTGGCGGGAAAAGAAGCTATATAGAGGCCAACAGGACTATGCCCGCCATCGAGCAAGGGGCCGATGGAGGAACTGTGCCGGTTCATCCGGACTTGCCGCCGCCTGAACGGGTGGAGCCGCCGGACGGCGCAGCCTATTTCGAGGCACCGGAAACGGGCGGCGCGCCCCCTGATCCGGATGATGCGGGCGGCACCGGGGCCGCAAAGCCCGATACGCCGTCAATGGAAGGGGCAGGTGCGGGCGGGGAGGCTTTAGCGCCTTCCGGGCAAGAGCTTTTTGCGGATACGCCCAAGGCCGCAGCCGAAGAAGACAAGGCCGTGATAAAACGGTCTTTCATGCCGCACGGGGCGCCGAAAATTTCTATCATTATCGACGATCTCGGCATGGATGTCCGCAGAAGCAATGAGGCCATTGACTTGCCCGCGCCCGTAACGATGGCGTTTTTACCCTATGCGGCCAAGACGCCGGAGCTTGCGCGGCGCGCGAAGGAAAAAGGGCATACGCTTATTATCCACGTACCGATGGAAGCGATGGATGAAAAAAACTATATCGGGCCGGGCGGTTTGAAGCGCGGCATGGGGGCGGCTGAATTTCGAGCGGCTTTTGAAAAAATGCTGGTTAGTTTTGAAGGATATGAAGGCATCAATAACCATATGGGAAGCCGCCTGACGCAGGACAAGGAAGCGATGGCACGCCTGATGCCCATGCTTGCCGAACGCGGGCTGTTTTTCGTGGATTCAAAAACCAGCGGCAAAAGCGTCGCTGCGAGCGAAGCGGATAGGGCGGGTATCCCCTATGCCGAACGCCATGTTTTCCTTGACCATGAAGACAGTGCGGACTTTGTCGCGCGCGCTCTTAAGGCAACCGAAAACCGCGCGCTTAAACATGGTTACGCTATCGCCATCGGCCACCCCAAGGATCATACGTTGAACGGCTTGCGGGCGTGGATACCGACGCTCAGGCAAAAAGGCATCGAGCTTGTAAGCGTCAAGGGGCTTCTCCTTCAGCCGGAGGGCGGCGAAGCCGGAAATGGCGAGGGTGGCAAGGATGCGCCGCAAGCTGTTGAAGTGCGTCTTCCCGCGGTAAAAGATGTGGCTCTTCCTGATAAGCCCGCCCTGCCGGAAGACGCTTTAAAGAATGTTGAATTGCTGCATTTTCAGGGGCGGGCCGGCGCACAGAAGAAGCCAGCCGGCGATGCCGCGCAAGGAGCGCCAGCGCCCGCGCCGGATCCTTTCTCGCAAGGAATTTATTAGACGCACCCGCCATACAAAGAGCGCGGCCTTTAAAACCGCGCCCGTAAGGGCGGGATTAACGCAGCGAGGGATCGCCGAACATCATATCCAGTGTGGCCTTGTTGATTTTGATTTTCTTCATATCAACAAGCTTGTCCATATACTGGGCAATACTGTCCTGAGCGAGCGACGTTCCCGTAAGCTCGCGAAGAGCGGCAAGCTCTGCATTATCCGGGGCAGGTATTTCCCCGGTCAGCGCGGCTTCTGTGACAAGCCCCACAACGATCCCGTCCGCAATTTCCGCTGAAAAGGATTCTCCCTGTCCGGATGCAAATATACGGGCGGCCGCAAGAGGTGTTAGCGGCGCAGGCGCGGATTCTTTGCGCGAGAGGTTTAATTGCTGGATTTTTTGGCCCTGATCCGCTGCAACGGTTTCAAGATCTGCACCGGAAGCAAGAGCTTCCGCGGCTTTTGCGGCTTGTGCCTTCACGGCAAGGCGGCGCTGCTCGCCAATCCAGTTCCGGCGCAGTTCGTTTTTAACGGATTCAAAGGGGCGGTATGAATCCGGCGTGACGGAATCTATGTGGACAAGCTGGAACTGCCCGTCGGCTGTTTCTATGATCTGCGCCGTTTCACCTTCTTCATAGTCGAATGCGGCGGAGATTATTTCCCCGCGATCCGCACCGAAGGAAGAGAAGAGATCCTCGCCCTTTTCATTCGTGCCGTCGCTTTTGAACGGGCCTATTGAACGGGTCGTCATGCCGTATTCGTCAATGGCTTCCTTGAGGGAGTCCCCCGCGGCAAGATGATCTTCAATCGTGTTTGCGGCCTTATACATTTCATCGCCCAAAGCGATATTCTCAAGGTCGGAGCGCAATCTCTCGCGGACGGATTCAAACGGCGTCACCTCTTGCGGAATGATTTTTTTGACGACGAGGACATGCCAGCCCAATTCCGTCCGGACAGGCCCTACGGGCTCATCTATCTCTGCGGTAAAGGCAGGAGCCGCAATTTCCGGCATCAGGCCGGAGCTTTGATATTCCTGCATTAGTGCGTTGCGTAGCGGTTTGCCTTTTTCATAGGCGGCGACCGCCGCTTCGGCTTCTTCTTTCGTATTGACGACGAGCTGCTCTATCTCCCTGCGTTCGGGTTTTGTATAGGAGCCGATATTCCGCTCATATTCCGCACGGATGCGCTCTTCAGGAATGACGATGTTCTTTTTGACCATGTCCCCTTTGAGCGTTGCAATCGTGATTTTCCGCGTTTCTGGGATAAGGTAGCTTCCCTTGTTCGCCTCATAATAGGCTTCGAGCTGCGCATCGTCCGGGGCCGTTACATCCGTTATCCCGGATTCGCGGAACACGATGACGGAAGCCTTGCGGGTTTCGCTGTCATAACGGTAAAGCGCCTGCGCGAGCGGCGGCGAAGCCAAAGTGGGAGGGGGCTGGAGCGCGGCGCGCAGCAGCCCGTTGCCCATTTCCTGACGGACGCCGCCGATAAATTCAGCCTCGCTGATGCCCTGGGCGCGCAGTAATTGCTGGAGCGCGTCCTTGCGGTTGCCGCCGCCAGCCGCGAGCGGGGCCGCCATCTCGCTGATTTGCCGTGTCACGGAAGCGTCATCGACGATAAAGCCCAGCCTGAAAGCTTCACGCGTAAAGATACGGTTTTGTATTTCTGCGGTAAGGATATTATCAACCAGGCCGGTTTGATAAGCCATTTGCGGGTTCATATTCTGGCGGCTGAGCGCGCGATCGACGGTGCGGGCGAATTCTGTGGAACCTATGGTGATGCCCTTGCCTTTGGCGACGGTTCCGGACGGGACGTTGCCGGTAAAGAAGCCGCCAATATCCATCAGGACAAGGCCCGCAACAGCCAGCGTGAGCAGTCCCATCAGGAAAAATTTCAAAACGCCGCTGCCGGCACTATTGCGCATCCATATAAGCATGGACATCCTCTCTTTTCATTTATACCGCCGGACACTATAAGGAGGGAGTAATAGAGGAGCAATAGGCTTGGCCATGAAAAAACTGATTGCCGGAAACTGGAAGATGAACGGGGACGCGCGCAGCGCCGGTGCCTTGATGACGGAAATCGAGGAAAGAATCGCCGCGGCGCCTGAAATTACCGAACGCTGCGACTTCCTTGTTTGTCCGCCTTTCGTCTATCTTCCCAAGGTGAGAGATTGCGCCAGCGTGGCCGCCGTCGGCGGGCAGGATTGTTCGGCCCATGAAAACGGCGCCTATACGGGGGAAATCGCCGCCGCTATGCTGAAAGATGCGGGGGCGTCGCATGTTATTCTGGGGCATTCCGAGCGCCGCCAATATCATGCGGAGGCGGATGAACTGGTGGCTTCCAAGGCGCAGGCCGCCCATAAGGCCGGACTGACCGCCATGATCTGTGTCGGGGAAACAGGGGCCGAGCGCGAGGCGGGCTTGCAGGAGAATATAGTCGGGGAGCAGTTGATGCGCTCCCTTCCCGCCGCCGCCACGGCGGAAAATACCGTGATTGCCTATGAACCCGTCTGGGCCATCGGCACAGGGAAAACGGCGACGATTGACGATATTCGGGCCATGCACGGCTTTATTCGTAAAAAACTGATGGATTCCCTTGCGGACGGCGCAAAAGTGCGTATTTTGTACGGCGGTTCCGTGAAGCCGGACAATGCGGCGGGGATATTCTCCGTTGAAAATGTCGATGGCGCGCTGATTGGCGGCGCATCGTTAAAAACGGCTGATTTCATGGGGATCGCGGAATCTGTTAAAGGAAAAGATTAAGATGGAAAATGTCATTCTGATTATTCACCTGCTGCTCGCCCTTGGCATTATCGGCCTTGTGCTGCTCCAGCGTTCCGAGGGCGGCGGGCTTGGAATCGGCGGCGGGGGCGGCGGAATGGGCGCTTTTGCGGGGGCGGGGGCCACGGCCAACGCCCTGACCCGCGCCACGGCCATCTGCGCCGGACTTTTCTTTGTGACGAGCCTTATCCTTGGAATTCTGGCCGGTTCGCACCACGGCAAGGGCAGCTTATTAGATTCTTTGGATAATCCTCCTGCAATCCTTGACTCCGGCGCTCAAGAAAGCGATAAGGATCTCCCGAAGGCAGGGGACGAACCCCAGCCGCAATCCGGGGCTCCTTCCGCACCGATATCTGAATAAAATTCTAACCCCTTGCAAAAGGGGTTTTGAATTTGAGTTGGGCTTTTAATGACACGTTTTATTTTTATCACGGGCGGCGTAGTTTCTTCTTTGGGGAAGGGGCTGGGCTCCGCAGCCCTTGGCGCATTGTTGCAGGCGAGGGGCTTTAAAGTCCGCCTTTGCAAGATGGACCCCTACCTCAATATCGATCCCGGTACGATGAGTCCCTTCCAGCATGGCGAGGTCTATGTAACCGACGACGGCGCGGAAACCGACCTTGATTTGGGGCATTATGAACGGTTTACGGGCAATCCGGCTTCCCAGAGCGACAATATTACGACAGGCCGCATCTATCAGAACGTCCTTCAAAAGGAGCGCCGTGGCGATTACCTTGGCGCGACGGTGCAGGTGATCCCGCATATCACGGACGAGATCAAAAACTTTATCCGTGAAAAAGACGGGTCGGCTGATTTCGTGCTGGTCGAAATTGGCGGCACGGTCGGCGATATTGAATCCCTGCCGTTCCTTGAGGCTATTCGCCAGTTCGGGAATGAAGTGGGGCGGGAGCGCGCCTTGTTCCTCCATGTTACGCTGCTGCCTTATATCGCGGCGGCGGGCGAGCTTAAAACCAAGCCGACCCAGCACAGCGTCAAGGAGTTGATGAGTGTCGGGATTCGTCCGCGCATCCTGCTTTGCCGCGCCGATCGCGAGATAGAGCCGGATGATTTGCGCAAAATCGCGCAGTTTTGCAATATTGACGAGAACAAGGTCATTCCGGCGCTCGATGTTTCGACCATCTATGAAGTGCCGCTTTCCTATCACAAGGTCGGGCTGGACGATCAAATTCTGGACGCTTTCGGCGTCAAAGCGCCCGCGCCGGATCTTTCCAAATGGGAAGAGATTGTCGATCGCATTAAAAACCCGGAGGGCAGTGTTACGATTGCGCTGGTCGGAAAATACACCAATCTTGCGGATTCTTATAAATCGCTCAACGAGGCGCTTGTCCATGGCGGTATCGCCAATAAGTGCAAGGTTAAAATCAAGTTCGTCGAAAGCTCGAAGTTCGATGACAATGACGAGATTGTCCACGAGCTTCAGGGCGTGAACGGCATCCTTGTCGCGGGCGGTTTCGGCGAGCGCGGGGCCGAGGGGAAAATCAAGGCGGCGAAATTTGCGCGTGAGCGCGGCGTCCCGTATTTCGGGATTTGCTTCGGCTTGCAGATGGCGGTTCTGGAAGCCGCCCGCAACACGGCGGGACTGCCCCGCGCCAATTCGACCGAGTTCGGTTTCAAAGAGGGGGATGAGCCACTGGTCGGCATGATGACCGAATGGACAAAGGGGAATTCAAAGGAAGAACGCGGGGAAAGCGACGATCTTGGAGGCACAATGCGCCTTGGCGCCTATCCGGCCAGCCTTGCGAAAGGATCGAAAGTTGCGGAGATATACGGCTCTACGGATATTTCAGAGCGCCACCGCCACCGTTATGAAGTCAATATGAATTACCGCGAGCCGCTCGAAGCGCAGGGCCTTATCTTTTCGGGGACGTCGCCGGACGGCAAGCTCCCCGAGATTTGCGAGCGCAACGACCATCCCTGGTTTATCGGCGTGCAATACCATCCCGAACTGAAATCAAAGCCGTTCGATCCGCACCCGTTATTCGTAAGCTTCGTCAAGGCTGCGATCGATCAGGAACGGCTGGTCTGACCTTTTTCAATCGGATGGTTCCGGCGCTTTGCCGTGCCGCGGCGCGTTGAAAATATAGAACGGTTTTTCAAAAGGTTTCGCCGCCATATTGGCGACATCGTCCATCGCTTTTAAAGCCTCCAGATAGCCGCGCTCTATAGTCACGCGGAATTGGTGGGTTCCGTCTTCAAAGGGGATTTTCTCCACGCTGACGGGCCGGGCCGCGATTATCAGGCGATGGATAGTCTCGTCAGGGATAAACCGCGCGTTTTTCGAGGCCAGATAGCGGGTCAGGGGCCGGGCGTCTTCTTGGATGAGTTTTTCCGTACCATCAACAAAAGCCCTGGCGGCCGCCCTCATAATCGATTTGCGCTTTTTCTCTTCGTCATCCTTGCTCATTGCACAGCTTCTTCTATTTCCGGCTTAAACAGCCTGTTTTGTGGCGACCATAGTTTTGTCGTTATTGAAAATCAAGTTAAAACAGGGCGGGACAAGAACAGTCCCGCTATGCTATGGATTTGCCACATTTCTCCGGCATCACACGGTGCCCATAAATGAAGGATTATTGCTTATGAAATCTGTTTCCGCCGGTTCCGTTCTCTTTGCCAACGACAAGCCGTTTTCGCTGCTAGCGGGGCCGTGCGTCCTTGAATCCCGCCAGCATGCCTATGATATGTGCGGAAAGATCAAGGAGATCACGGACAGGCTCGGTATCGGCATGGTTTATAAATCTTCCTTTGACAAGGCCAACAGGACGAGCGTTTCCGGTGTGCGTTGCGGTGTTTCCTTTGACGAGGCGATGCAGATTTTCAAGGATATTAAAAAAGATTTCGGCGTCCCCGTCGTAACGGACGTTCATGCGCCGGAGCAATGCGCGCTTGTCGCCGAGGCCGTGGATATTTTACAAATTCCGGCTTTCCTGTGCCGCCAGACGGATTTGCTTCTGGCCGCCGGAAAAACCGGCAAGGCAATCAACGTGAAAAAGGGGCAGTTTCTCGCGCCCTGGGATATGAAGAATGTCGCGGCGAAAATCGCCAGCACGGGGAACGAGAATATCATGTTGTGTGAGCGCGGGGCGAGCTTTGGCTATAACACGCTCGTATCCGACATGCGCTCTTTGCCCATCATGGCGCAAACCGGCTATCCCGTGATTTTTGACGCGACCCATTCGGTGCAGCAGCCGGGCGGACAAGGCGATAAATCGGGCGGCGACCGCACGATGGTTCCCGTTCTCGCACGCGCCGCCGTGGCTGTCGGCGTTGCGGGCGTGTTCATGGAGACCCATCAGGATCCCGACAATGCGCCGAGCGATGGGCCGAACATGGTCAAGATTAGCGAGCTCGAAGGGGTTTTGTCCAAGATGAAGGAAATCGACGCGGTGGTGAAAACGGCTTAAAGCACCGCGCGCTTTTTTAAATGCTGTCTTACCAGCGTCACATTTTTTTGTTGGCCTTCCACGCGGCATCGAAGGCGTCGCCTGCGAAGGGGACAAGTCCGACAAGCCAGTCAACGAAGACGTTCCAGCCCATGCGGGCGAGGAGGATACGGGTTGCGCCCAGCTTTCGCGCCCGGCGCATGATATAGATGGATACGAGCGCCGCCAGCGTATCCCCCAGAACGGGAACCAGCCCTATAATGGCGTCCAGCCCCACGGTCTGATTCGTCCCCGGAATGATGAAAGCGGAATCCATCAAATGGGCCAGCCATTCGAGCCGTTCGATTTCGGCAGCCTCGGCTTCATAGACAGCGTGCGGCGCAGGTTTTTGGTTCATTGACGCCCTCTTTTGAAAGACTTAAATTAACCCGGCAACTGCAAAAGGAAAGAGATGGAATGAGCGCGATTATCGACATTACGGCCCGTGAAATATTGGACTCCCGTGGCAACCCCACGGTCGAGGTTGACGTTACGCTGGAAAGCGGGGCGCGGGGCCGCGCGGCGGTTCCGTCAGGCGCATCGACAGGCGCGCATGAAGCGGTGGAACTGCGCGACGGCGATAAAAAGCGCTATGGCGGCAAGGGTGTTTTGAAAGCCGTGTCTTTTGTAAACCGGGATATTGCCGAAGAGCTGGTCGGCATGGATCCGGAAGAACAGCTTGTGATCGATTATGCCATGATCGATCTGGACGGAACCGCCAACAAGGGCAAAATGGGCGCAAATGCCATTCTGGGCGTATCCATGGCCTGCGCCCGGGCCGTAGCGGACGAGCTTGACGTGCCGCTTTATAAATATCTTGGCGGCCCTTATGCCCATCTTTTGCCTGTGCCGTTGATGAATATCATCAATGGCGGCAAGCATGCCGATAATCCCGTTGATTTTCAGGAATTCATGATAGCGCCTGTGGGGGCGGGCTCTTTTGCGGAGGCCTTGCGGTGCGGCGCTGAAATCTTCCATGCCCTGAAGAAAAAACTGCATGATGCGGGGCATAATACCAATGTGGGCGATGAGGGCGGTTTTGCGCCCGCCGTCCGTTCCGCCACCGAAGCGCTCGATTTTATCATGGAATCGATTACGGCTGCCGGATATAAGGCGGGCGAGGATGTGGTTATCGCGCTCGATTGCGCGGCGACAGAATTTTATAAGGATGGAAAATATTGCCTTGAAGGGGAGGGGCGTACGCTCGATTCCGCCCAGATGGTGGCTTATTTCGAAGAGCTTTGTAAAAAATACCCCATCATGTCGATCGAAGACGGCCTTGCCGAGGATGACTGGGACGGCTGGATTGAACTGACCCGCGCGCTTGGCGACAAGGTGCAATTGGTCGGGGATGACCTTTATGTAACGAATCCGGCGCGGCTTGCCGAGGGGATTGAGCGCAAGGCGGGGAACGCGATCCTCGTGAAGGTCAACCAGATCGGCACGCTCAGCGAAACATTCGAGGCCATTGAAATGGCCAAACGCGCGGGGTTCGGGATAGTCCTTTCGCACCGTTCGGGCGAAACGGAAGATTCGACGATAGCGGATCTGGCCGTTGCGACCAATGCGGGGCAGATTAAGACCGGATCGTTGTCGCGCTCCGACCGCGTTGCGAAATACAACCAGCTGCTGCGCATTGAGGAAGAGCTTGGCCCGGCAGCGAGATATGCCGGCGCATCCGTCTTTCGGCTCACGCCCCAAGGGAAATCTGCAAAAAAGAAAGCAGCCTAGCGCCGCTTGAAAAAAATGCGGGCGGGAGGCGTTTTTGTGCCTTCCGCTTTTTATCGAATCAAAAGAATCGCTTGGCGACTTTGTTCTGGCTTTGTTTCCCCTGTAAGCGTTTGATTCTTTTAAAACTTTTGTTTGACCACAGCGCCCAAACATGATTCATTGGAAAGCGTGAAACGTCTTATCGAGCAGCGCTATGTTTTTCGGAGTAATCTGATCCCCGTGATTATGATTAGCCTCATTTGCTATTTCTGTTATCACCTTGCCGCGGGCCAGCGCAGCTATATAAGGCTGGTTTCCTTGAATGCCCAAATCGAATCCGTTGAACGGCAATATGAAATAGCTTCCACCCAGCGCGGCTCCATCGAACAGAAAGTCGTCATGATGCGGCCCGGTTCCGTGAACCGCGATCTGCTCGAAGAACAGGCGCGCCATGTTCTTGGCTTTCGCTATATGGATGAGAAAATCCTTTTAAGCGCCGGCAACTAAGTTCCTCCATACGCTCATAAATTCTGTTTTTCCTTTCAAATCAGTATGTTGCGGCGCACAAAAGGGGCTTTTTAGGCTGGAACCTCCCCATAAAATAGTGTAAGCCGTTACTGCCTTTCAAAAAGGGAAGGTGGCTTATAGCGACAAGGTAAGATTACAGTGAGCACAGGCAAGAACAAAACGCCCAAAAAGGCGCCCCTTAAATCCGTATCCAACGCATCGCCGGAGCCGTCCGCCGAAGAGATGAAAAAGCTCTATCGCGACATGCTCCTTATCCGCCGTTTTGAAGAAAAGGCGGGGCAGCTCTACGGCATGGGGCTGATAGGTGGTTTTTGCCACCTCTATATCGGTCAGGAAGCGGTTGTGACGGGTATCCAGTCCGTTCAGGAAGAGGGCGACACGGTCATCACCACATATCGCGACCACGGGCATATGCTCGCTTGCGGTATGGAAGCCCGCGGCGTGATGGCAGAGCTGACGGGACGCGAGGGCGGTTATTCCCGCGGCAAGGGCGGCTCCATGCATATGTTTTCAAGCGAAAAGAATTTCTTCGGCGGTCACGGTATTGTCGGAGCATCGACGGCGCTTGGGACGGGGCTTGGCTTCTACCATCAATATTCCGGCGATGGCGGCGTTGCCGTTGCCTATATGGGTGATGGTTCGGCGAACCAGGGGCAGGTGGCGGAATGCTATAACATGGCGGCTCTTTGGAAGCTGCCCGTCCTCTATGTCATTGAAAACAACCAGTACGGCATGGGGACGAGCGTGAAGCGTTCATCCGCCGGACAGCTTTACGCACGCGGCGCGGGCTATGGCATTCCGGGCGAACAGGTTGACGGGATGGATGTGTTCGCGGTGCAGGCCGCGGCCCGTCAGGCGATTGACTATGTGCGCTCCGGCAACGGGCCTTATATCCTCGAAGTCCTCACCTACCGCTTCCGCGGGCATTCCATGTCCGACCCCGCGAAATACCGCACCAAGGAAGAGGTCGATAACATGAAAGAGAACCGCGATCCGATTGCGACGATCCGCGTGAAAATGCTGGAAGAGGCAGGTGTCGCCGAAGGCGATCTGAAAATCATCGAAAAAGAAATCCGCGATATCGTGAATGATTCCGCAGAATTCGCGCAAAGCTCGCCGGAGCTTCCGCCGGAAGAACTCTGGACGGACGTTCTTAAAGAAGTCACATACAACTAATCCGATTAGATTTTGATAAGGTAGCAGATAATGCCCATTCAAGTACTTATGCCCGCCCTTTCCCCGACGATGACGGAGGGAAATCTTGCCAAATGGCACAAGAAAGAGGGCGATGCCGTCAAGGCCGGCGAGGTCATCGCGGAAATCGAAACGGACAAGGCAACGATGGAGGTTGAGGCCGTGGATGAAGGCATCCTCGGCAAGATCCTTGTCGGAGAGGGTGCGCAAAACGTGGCCGTCAATGCGCCGATTGCGGTTTTGCTTGCCGACGGAGAGAGTGGCGACAATATCGAAGCAAGCATCGCAAGCGCTCCTGCCGCCGCCGGGCCTGTGACGGATATTCCATGCGTTCCGCAATCTTCTTCACAAAATGGCGGTGTAATTCCGGCAAGCGTGACCGCGCAGCCCGCAGGCGCGCATATCGAAAACCGCGACATTTTATACGCGCAAGGTCATGTGATTGAGCCTCCGCCGTTCGACGAGGCGAAATTCTTTGAAAGCACGAAAACGCAAACGGTGCGTGAGGCTTTGCGCGACGCGATGGCCGAAGAAATGCGCGGCGATGAAAAAGTTTACATCATGGGTGAGGAAGTCGCAGAATATAACGGGGCTTATAAGGTTACCCAAGGGCTGCTTGACGAATTTGGCGCGAAGCGCGTCATTGACACGCCGATTACGGAACACGGCTTTGCCGGTATTGCCGTCGGTTCCGCGTTTAAGGGACTGAAGCCGATTGTCGAGTTCATGACCATGAACTTCGCGATGCAGGCTATCGACCATATTATCAACTCCGCCGCAAAGACTCTTTATATGGCGGGCGGGCAGCTTGGATGCCCTATCGTCTTCCGTGGGCCGAACGGTGCGGCGGCGCGTGTCGGGGCGCAGCATAGCCAATCCTATGCGTCATGGTACGGGCATGTCCCCGGATTGAAAGTGATAGCGCCGTGGTCGGCTTCGGACGCCAAAGGCTTGATGAAGGCCGCCATCCGCGATCCGAACCCGGTCGTAAGCCTTGAAAACGAGATCATGTACGGACAGTCTTTTGAGGTTCCGACGGATGAGGATTATATTATCCCGCTTGGCCGCGCGAAGATCGAACGTGCGGGGACGGATGTTACAATCGTCGCTTATTCCATCATGGTCGGTAAGGCGCTGAAAGCTGCCGAAGCGCTTGCGGAAGAGGGGATTGAAGCAGAGGTCATCAACCTTCGCACCATCCGCCCGCTGGATCGCCATACGATTATCGAGAGCGTAAAGAAAACCAACCGCGTTGTATGTGTCGAAGAAGACTGGCCGTTTGCGGGGGTAAATGCCGAGATCGCGGCGCTGGTGATGGAACATGCGTTCGATTATCTGGACGCGCCGGTAAAACGCGTCAACGCGGCGGACGTGCCGTTGCCATATGCGGCGGGCCTTGAGGCGCTCGCATTGCCGCAGGCGGAACATATCATCGCGGCTGTGAAGGAGGTTTGCTACAGGGACTAGAGTTCCGGCTGATTCTCCGGCTCCCGGCGCGGCTGTGCGTGACGCCACTGCTCTTTCCTGCCGGAAGCTTCCTCAGGATTAAGCGTGGAGATAAACTGGAGGATTGTTCGGCACTGGGCGGGGGACGGATTCTTTTTAGGGGACTTCAAAACCAAGAGAACATCCCTGCCAAACATATCCTTGATTGTTTGCTCTGTCGTCAGCCCCTCGCTTATTGCGGTGTTATAAACGACGTTGAACATCGCGGGAGAAAAGTTTTTCAATGTGCGCTGTGCGACATCGGGAACAAGGTCGAGTGATAGTTTTTTAGAGCCTTCGAGCTGGGGGCGGAGGTCGTAAAAAGCATCGGCAACGGCGGGGTTGAAATCTTCGTTTAACATAGAATACTCATCCTTTTATTTTCATAAGAAATAGCGGGGTGAATTAGTAAAGTCAAATAATTATTGAACTATAACGAAAAAAACAGGAACTGACATGACCATTCAAATACTCATGCCCGCTTTGTCCCCAACCATGACGGAGGGGAATCTCGCCAAATGGCACAAGAAAGAGGGCGATGAAGTAAAATCCGGCGAAGTGATTGCCGAAATCGAAACGGATAAAGCGACGATGGAAGTCGAAGCCGTCGATGAGGGGCGGCTTGGAAAAATCCTTGTAGAAGCGGGGACGCAGGGCGTTGCCGTGAACAGCCCTATCGCGATCCTGCTCGAAGAAGGCGAGAGCGACGCCGTATTGAAAGACGCACTTGCGCCGAAGGCTCCTGAATCGCCGAAGGCGGCTCCGGTCGCCGCTCCTGCTTCGTTGCCTGCAACGGCGGCGCCGCAAGCGCAACGGGCGGCGCCAATGGCAGAAAAAGGCGGCCGTATTTTTGCAACGCCCCTGGCAAAACGTATCGCCAAAGACAAAGGAATCGATCTTGCGAATGTGCAAGGCTCCGGCCCGCATGGCCGTATTGTAAAGGCCGATATCGAGAGTGCGAAAGCGGGGGCGGTTCCGCCGGTTACAGCGTCCGCTTTGACCGGGTCCGCTCTGGCCGCTGATGAAAAAATCAATATGTTCGGGCAGATTTATACGGAGATTCCGAACAACAATATCAAGAAAATTACGGCGAAGCGTTTGCTTGAATCCAAGACCACGGTTCCGCATTTCTATCTCACCATTGACTGCCGCATCGATGATCTGATGAAGGTGCGCGAAACGCTGAACAAGGCCGCGGGGAAAGAGCCGGCCTATAAGCTTTCCGTGAATGATTTCGTTGTCAAGGCTTGCGCCATGGCGCTTAAAGCCTATCCGGCGGCGAATGTTTCATGGACGGACGAAGCTGTGCTGCAGTTCAAACATGCCGATATTTCGGTCGCCGTCGCAACGCCTAACGGCCTGATGACGCCTATCGTAAAACAGGCTGAGCAAAAAGGACTGGCGGCGATTTCGGGTGAGATTAAGGATCTCGCAAAACGCGCGCGCGACGGAAAATTGAAGCCCGAAGAATTTCAAGGCGGCACCTTCACTGTTTCCAATCTTGGCATGTTCGGCATCACGAATTTTCAGGCGATCATCAACCCGCCGCAAAGCTGCATTCTCGCGGTCGGTGCGGGCGAGGAGCGCCCCTATGTTGAAAACGGACAGGTAAAGGTCGGGACATTCATGTCCTGCACGCTTTCCACGGATCACCGTACGGTCGATGGCGCGGTCGGCGCGGAGTTCTTGCAATATGTGAAGCGGTTCATTGAAAACCCCGCAACGATGCTTTTATAGGTGCGAAGATGAATGAGAACGTATTTAAAACCTATACTCTGGAACAGCTGGCCAATATAGCTTTCGAGCCGTCAGAGGCTGATATATTTATGGCGCAAAATGCCGGCCTGCAAGATGACGCATTGAAAAAAGTGCGCGAGGATTTAAGGCGTATTTATGCGCAGCGTGCAGGCGGGCTGCCTCAACCGTGAAAGTCGCCTGGCAAAAGACAAGATGGGCTGAAGCGCAGGTTTTTGAACCCGAAGCGGGCGCGCGCGAAGCCATAGTTTTTTGCCCCGGCTTTCCGGGCATGGGCGCGGCGATTTTTGAACAGCGCCATGCCGCCGCTCTCGTCGCGGAAGGCTATGCCGTTTATGTGATTCATCATAAAGGCACGCGCCTGAACCGCGCATTGTCGGCATCCTCCGTCAATAATGGCTGGCGGTGGCAACAGGCGTTGGAAGCAGGTGAAACGCATTTGGGCGGCGGCCCTGTCCGCATGGAGGAGCTGCTGGACGAGCCGCAGGGCGTGCTGAAAGATATGGAGGGGCTTTATGAATCCATCCATGTCGTTGGCAATAGTTTTGGCGCTCTGGCCGCTTTAAAAAGCCTGACGGAAGAAGGCGCGGCGATAGATTCCGTCCGCTCTATCGTGCTGCTTGCGGGTGCGCAGGGCGTAGATGACGGGACGGATGAATGTGTTATGAACCGCGTCTGGAAAGCCGCCTATATGGAGCTTCCGGCCATAACCGATCAGATTGAGGTTGCGGATACGCAGAACGCGATTGAAACATTGAGGGATATATATAATGCGCTACCGGGGCGGGTTTTAAAAAACCTGCCGGAATCCATACCGCTCTTTTATGTCGTTGTTGAAAAGGACGAGATATTGCGGCTTCAGGATACGCTTGATTTTCAAAAAGCCATCGAAGGCCGCGGGGAAATTATTATGGACTATGACGAGGGCTGGCCCTCCCACGGATTAACGCCGCACTATACGGCAAACTACAGGACAAGCAGTCTTTTGAAATTGATTAGAGGTTAAAATGAGCGAGAAGAATTTCGATGTTGTGGTCATTGGCGGCGGGCCGGGCGGTTATGTGGCGGCGATCCGCGCGGCGCAGCTTGGATTGAAAGCGGCGGTGGTCGAAGCCAACCATCTGGGCGGAATTTGCCTTAACTGGGGATGTATTCCCACAAAGGCGCTGCTGCGCTCCGCCGAAGTTTTCCATTTGATGAAACATGCGGACGCGTACGGGCTTTCCGCCAAGGATGTTTCGTTTGACCTTCATAAAATTGTCGAACGCTCGCGCGGCGTGGCGAAACAGCTTTCCGGCGGCATTGGCCACTTGCTCAAAAAGAACAAGGTCACGGTTTTTGACGCATACGGCAAACTGCTCGGCAAAGGCAGGGTCGAGCTGTCGAAAGACGGGAAGAAAATTGATGAACTGAACGCAAAGCATATTATCATCGCAACGGGCGCAAGGGCGCGCGTTCTTCCGGGGCTGGAGCCGGACGGCAAGCTTGTCTGGACATACCGTGAGGCGATGGTGCCGGACATGATGCCGAAAAGCCTTGTCGTGGTCGGCTCCGGCGCTATCGGTATCGAATTTGCGTCCTTCTACCGTACGCTTGGCGCAGACGTCACCGTGATCGAAATGATGGATCGCGTCATGCCGGTGGAGGATGAGGAAATTTCCACGATGGCCCGCAAGGCTTTTGAAAAACAGGGCATGAAAATCCTGACCGGCGCCGTGACGAAAAAGCTGGAAAAGGGCAAGGACAATGTCACCGTTCATGTCGAGGTCGGTGGCAAGGCCGAAAAAATAACGGCTGACCGTGTTATCATGGCAGTTGGGATTGCCGCCAATACAGAGAATATCGGCCTTGAAAACGTGCCGGGCGTAAAGCTCGACCGTGGGCATATTGTGACGGATGGCTATTTGAAAACAGGGGAAGCCGGCGTCTATGCTATCGGCGATGTGGCGGGCGCGCCGTGGCTTGCGCACAAGGCATCCCATGAAGGCGTGATCTGCGTCGAGAAAATTGCAGGTGTCAAAGGCGTTCACCCAATGGTCAAGGCCAATATACCGGGCTGCACTTATTGTCATCCGCAAGTTGCCAGCGTGGGCATGACCGAGCGGGCCGCGAAGGAAGCAGGGCGCGCCATCAAGGTCGGGCGCTTCCCTTTCATGGGCAACGGAAAAGCCATCGCGCTTGGCGAACCGGAAGGGCTGGTCAAGACGATCTTCGATGCGAAAACGGGCGAACTGCTTGGCGCGCATATGATCGGCGCAGAGGTGACGGAGCTTATTCAAGGCTATGTCATCGGCAAGACGAACGAACTGACCGAAGCCGAATTCATGCACACGGTCTTCGCCCACCCGACGCTTTCAGAAATGATGCATGAGAGTGTGTTGAGTGCCTATGGGAAGGCGATACATTTTTAATTTGCGCGCAAACAGAAAGCTGTTACATTGTTGTGATTATGTATAAGGATATTTCGTTATGTTGAAAATGGAAACATTCGAAGAGTGGAAAGCGAAGTTAGATACGGCTTTTGATAAGGCATTGAATGCGCCTGTCAATAAAAGCGATATTCTTTCCGCTGAGGAATTGGAAGATCAAAAGGAGTACACTCTTTTTACAAATCCCGGTACTGCTACGATGGCGGGTATTAAGTTGCAACGGCACGAGCGAGCAGTGCGTGAATTGGGAATGAACTAAAGGAAATCATGACCTATAACCCAGACCTTCTTGACCGTGCAAAGCGGCATCCTGAAAAGCAAAAGAACGCCGACCGCCCGATGGGGAAGAAGCCGGACTGGATCCGCGTCAAGGCGCCGCAGGGGAAGGTGTATTCGGAAACGCTCAATCTCGTAAAGGGATTGAAGCTGACCACCGTATGCGAAGAGGCGGGGTGCCCGAATATCGGCGAATGCTGGGATAAGAAACATGCGACCTTTATGATTATGGGCGAGGTATGCACCCGCGCCTGTTCGTTCTGCAATGTCGCGACGGGTAAGCCGGACGAGCTGGATAAGTACGAGCCGCTCCGTGTCGGTGTCGCCGTTGAGCAAATGAGCCTCAAGCATGTAGTGGTAACGTCTGTCGACCGTGACGACCTTACGGATTCCGGCGCGGAGCATTTTGTCAAAACCATTGGCGCTATTCGATTTAAAGCCCCTCAAACAACCATTGAAATCCTGCCCGGCGATTTTCGCGGGAATATTGCGGATATCGACGCGGTCATTCGCGCGCGCCCTGACGTTTTCAACCATAATCTTGAAACCGTGCCGAGGCTTTATCCGACCATCCGCCCCGGCGCGCGCTATTTCCGCTCGCTTCGCCTGTTACAGCGTGTGAAAGAGGTCGATCCGTCCATCTTCACCAAATCCGGCCTGATGGTTGGGCTGGGTGAAACGCGGGAAGAGGTTGCGCAGGTCATGGACGATATGCGCGCTGCGGACATTGATTTCATCACGATCGGCCAGTATCTCCAGCCGACACCGAAACATGCGCCGGTGATGCATTTCTGGACGCCGGAAGAATTCACGGGACTGGAAAAACTGGCGCGGGCCAAAGGGTTTTTGATGGTTTCCGCGACGCCGCTGACGCGCTCTTCCTATCATGCGGGCGAAGATTTTATGAAGTTGAAGGCCGCACGGGAAGAAAAGCTTATACGCATGGCCGCCGAATAGGCGCACCCCATGTTGAAACATATCGAACAAAAGCATTTGCCCTATACGCCGGAACAGATGTTCAATCTGGTAGCAGACGTCGCGAGCTATCAGGAATTCGCGCCCTGGTGCATCGCGTCCCGTATCAACAGGCGCGAAAGCGATTCTGTTTTTTATGCCGATCTGGTTGTCGGCTATAAAATGTTCCGCGAGCGGTTTTCGTCAAAAGTCATCCTCGCAAGGCCGGATGAAATTTCGATTGAATATCTGAAAGGGCCGCTGAAAAACCTGAAAAACAAATGGAAGTTTATCCGCCAGCCCGATAATACGTGCCTTATAGATTTTTCCGTTGAATTTGAATTCAACAATATCGCGCTTCAAACGCTCGCAAATATGTTTTTCAATGAAGTCGTCAAGCGCATGGTGAGCGCGTTCGAGACAAGGGCCGCGGACTTATACGGCCAGTAAAAGCCGCACCTGATCAATCGAAAATCTTCGAGCCGTCAAAATAAGGATAGCGAAAAGATTTCTTGGTCACGCCGCCCACGGCTGTCTGGAATTCCATAGTTTCTTCGCGGTCTTCGCGCATCTTGTCGACGCCGGAAAGATGGAGGACGCCGAGTTTTTCATGCGGCGTAAACGGCTCCGTAAACATTTGCGATTGCTCGTCCCAATGGGTCGGGTAAGTGCAAAGCCAGTGCATCCAGCCGGGGAGGATGTCGTAGGGATAGTTTTCAAGATAGCACATAATGCCGAGCGAAAGCTGCTCCGCCGTGAAGATCTTGCCTTTTTCAAGCGCCTTTAAAAGAATTTCCTGCCAGCGTTTCCAGTGCGGTGCATCGCTGCGGAGCGCGAACATGCCTGCAAGAAGGGGGCTGTAGGGCATAAGCTTTTTGGCCATGCCCATGCCGAAAGCCCCGCGAGCGTTGCCCATATAAAAGCCTTTTACTTTCAGCGGGAAAGGCCCCAGCCATTGAACGCGTATAGGCCGCAGAGAGGATCTGTCCGCTTGGGCTGTCAGGGCGATTTTGCCGCTTTGCGCCGCGCCCAAAAACTGCGGGATGACATCCCATCTCTGGATCCATGTATCGGCATCCATCCAGCAGATCGTTTCATAACCCGGAAAATAATCGGGAAGAAAGGGGCGGCAGATGCAAGATTTCAGATAGTCTTTTCCCTTAATCTTCGATGCGGGGAATTTTACCGGCCATTCAGCCTCTTTCACGATGCAGCCTTGGGCGCGCAGGTAATCCAGTTCACGTTCGTTCATACCCGCGTTTAAAATGCCGATATCCATGCCCGCGCTTTCGGGGTGGCGGCGGATCGAATGCACTAACTCCGCGAGGAGCGGGAAATAATTGCTATCGGCGCTTGAAACGAAAATAACCTTGCTCATGCGAGCCTGCCGAATGTGTCGATAAGGTGCTGGAGGGCTTGTTCCAGCGTTTGTTGGCGAATGGAAGCGCGATCGCCTGAAAAGATATGTTTGAATATGGATGAATTTCTATTTTGAAGCGCGATGCCGATATAGACAAGCCCGACGGGTTTTTCATCCGATCCGCCGCCCGGCCCCGCTATGCCCGTAACGGAAACGGCGATATCCGCATGGGAATGTTTGAGGGCGCCCGCCGCCATTTCAGCCGCCGTTTCTTCGGATACGGCGCCATGCGTTTCTATGGTGGATGAGGATACGCCAAGCGCCTCGATTTTCGATTCATTGGAATAGGTAACGAAGCCGCGTTCAAAGAGGGCGCTTGAGCCTGCGCGATCGGTCACCGCCGCCGCGATCATGCCGCCTGTGCAGGATTCTGCGCAGGTCAGCCGCATGTTGTTTTCCTGTAAGAGGAGCGAAAGTTCTTCAACCAGTGAATGCATATGTTTCCAGTAAAAAAAGCGTCAAGGCGGCAAATAACCCGGCGGCGATATCGTCGAACATAACGCCCTTAGCGCCGCCGATATTTTTATCGCACCATGAGATTGGCCAAGGTTTAAGAATATCGAAAAAGCGGAACAGGGCAAAGGAAAGAATAATAGAAAGCGGTGTAAGCGTACAGGCCAGCAGCGTGATCCATAGCCCCGCGGCCTCATCGATCACAATCATGGAATTATCATGCGTTTCGACCATCGCCTCGAACCGCGCCGATGCCCAGAGGCCGATAGGAATGATCAGGAT
Organism: Micavibrio sp.; assembly: GCA_041655955.1. Lineage (GTDB taxonomy): Bacteria > Pseudomonadota > Alphaproteobacteria > Micavibrionales > Micavibrionaceae > Micavibrio_A. Next base: position 412,714 of record JBBAEN010000001.1, on the reverse strand, counting down.
AATTCCGGCAATAAGCGCCGCTTTTCCGCCCAGAACTAACAAGATAAGCCCGATGGGAAGCGCACCCAGCGTGCCCCATGTGCCGGGGCCGGGATGCATAAGGCCGCAGCCGAACCATGTGGCGATCCATGTCGCCGGATTTTTAAAATCCAGCTTGCGGATAATTTCGGGGGCGGGCGGGGAAAATAGCTTCATGGGGGTTGAGCCTATGCCGGAAGCGTTACGCTGACAACCGCGTGACAGGCAATGCCTTCGCCTTTTCCGACAAAGCCCAATCTTTCAGATGTCGTCGCTTTAAGGCCGATGCGGCCCCTTGTGAGGCCGAGCAAGGCGGAAAGACGCTCCAGCATTCTTTCCCTTTGCGGGCCGATTTTCGGTTCTTCCGCAACAAGGACAATGTCGGCATGGATGAGCTTGCCGTTTTTTTCCGTCAAAAGGCGGAGCGCCTCGGTCAGGAAAACGGCGCTGTCGGCATTTTTCCATTGCATGTCGGATGGCGGGAAAAGCTGGCCGATATCGCCTTCGCCAATCGTGCCGAGAATGGCGTCAGTCAGGGCGTGGAGAACGACATCCGCATCGGAATGGCCGAGCAGTCTGCGCTCATGCGGAATATCGATGCCGCCAAGACGGATAGTATCGGCAGGGGCCGGATCGAATGCGTGGACGTCATATCCTAATCCTGTGCGCGTTTCCGTTCGCTCTGCCAAAAGTTTTTCCGCCATGGCCATATCTCCAGCGCTTGTGATTTTAAAATTTTCGTGACTGCCTGCTATAAAGGCGATCTTTCCGCCCATGGCGGCTATGAGCCCGGCATCGTCCGTAAAGCTATTATCGTCCGCGAATTGTTCGTGGGCCTTGCGTATAAGGCCGAGCCGGAAGGCTTGCGGCGTTTGAACGGATCGGATCCTGTCGCGGTCGAGGCGGTTATAGGCAGGATCGACCAGCGTGTCTGCAACGGCGGACACAAGCGTTGCCGCATTGTCCTTTTCCATGGCCGCCAGAAGAGCGTAAATCGACCCGGCCTCTACAAAGGGCCGCGCTGCGTCATGGATCAGGATTATTTCTTCATCCAGATTATCAGTAAAAAGCTTTAATCCATTAAAAATACTTTGTTTTCTTGTTTCTGAGCCATAGGCAGGGGGCGGGAGATCAAGCCCGTTTACGGCCTCTTTATAGAGTGCCTCATGGGCCGGGTCGATAATCACGCGTAGTGATTTAAGTCCCTGAATTGGAATGAATTTTTCAATCGTATGGCGGAGAATAGCCTTCCCCCCGATCTTCGCATATTGCTTGGGCGTGGAAAGCCCCGTCCTGATGCCGTTTCCGGCGGCTGGAATCAGCACATGAAAGCTGGGAAGGGCGGGGTTTGACATATTCTATTCTCTTGCGTTTTGGCCAGAGAATGTGGATAGTCTTAAAAACGAAAAAGGTCAATTCCAGCCTATGTCCAGCCAAAGCGAACATATTGTTGAAAATGAGCGCGTGATCCCCCGCGAAAGGAAAGCAGGCGGTTTTTGGCGAACCATGGAAAAAGCCATGTTGGGGCGCCGGCGCAGCATCTTTAGCAGATGGGGGCAGGCTTTCTTCCGTAAAAAAGGATGGAGCGGCAAGCTCGCGCTCATATTGCTCGCCGCCATCACGGCAAGCGGTTTCGCGACTTATGCGGCCCTTACCGAAGCGCCGCCATTCGGCAACGACCCTAACGCCGTTATATGGCTGCTCAATCTCGACCTTATTTTTATGATTTTGCTGGTAGGCCTGATTTCCCGCAGGTTTGCGAAGATTCTCAGCAGCCGGAGGAGGGGGCTTCCGGGGTCGAAGCTGCATATCCGCCTTGTCGTTATTTTTTCGATTATGGCGGCGGCTCCGGCCATTATCATGGCTATTTTCTCAACCTTCTTTTTTCATTTCGGCGTCCAGTCATGGTTTTCCCAGCAAGTGCGCACCGCCGTTGAATCGGCGCAGATCGTCGCCGAGGCCTATCTTGAGGAACACCAGCAGGTTATCCGCGCGGATGTCCTCGCCATGGCGAACGATCTGGATCGCCAGTCTGCGCTTTATTACGAGGATCGTGAAAAATTCAACGGCTATCTCGAAACCCAGTCCTTCATCCGCAATCTTGCAGAGGCGATGATGTTCGACAGCAGCGGGAAGATCCTTGCCCGTACCGGCCTGACATTCACGCTGACTTTTGAAAATCTTCCGATGATGCTGCTGGAGCAGGCGCGGGACGGCGAAGTCGTCCTGATGACGGGCCGCTATGAAGACCGTGTCAGGGCGCTCGTGAAGCTGAATAATTTTGCCGATGCTTATCTTTTCGTGGGGCGGATGGTCGATCCTGCGGTTTTATCCCAAATTGATAAAACCCGTGAGGCCACTAGCGCCTATTCAACGCTGGATCAGAAAAATTCCGGCATGATGATCACGATTACATTGATATTCATTGTCGTGGCCATAATGTTCCTGCTCGCGGCAACATGGTTCGGGATCATCCTCGCCCGCCAGCTTGTGCTGCCTATCGGCAATCTTATTTCTGTAGCCGACCGCGTGCGCGCCGGGGATCTAAGCGCGCGCGTTGCCGAAGGCGGGCAGATTGATGAATTCGATCACCTGGCGCAATCTTTCAACCGGATGACGATGCAAATTGAAGAGCAGCGCAATCAGGTCATGAATGCGAACCGCCAGCTTGACCAGCGCCGCCGCTTTACCGAAGCCGTCCTCGAAGGTGCAACGGCGGGGATTGTCGGCGTTGACGAAGGCGGGCGCATTGTTCTTGTCAACACAACGGCCGCCGAGATGTTCGGGATTGCGGAAGAAAAGCTGACCGGCGCAAAGCTTGCCGAAATCATCCCCGATGCCGCCGTCCTGTTCGCCCAGGCGCAGGCGAAGCCGGGCAAGATTACCCAAGGTGAAATCCCCTATCTTGCCCGTGATATGACGCGCCGCGCCTTGCTTGTCCGTATCGCGATTGAAAGCGCCGACGATGATATAAAAGGCGCGGTTCTGACCTTTGACGATATTACCGACCTGCAATCGGCCCAGCGCGTTTCTGCATGGGCGGATGTCGCGCGCCGGATTGCCCATGAGATTAAAAACCCGCTGACGCCCATCCAGCTTTCCGCCGAGCGGCTCAAGCGCAAATACATGAAAGAAATTACCAGCGACCCCGCAACATTCGCGGAATGCACGGATACGATCATCAACCATGTCGGCGATATAGGCCGCATGGTTAGCGAGTTTTCCGATTTTGCGCGGATGCCGGAACCGAAAATGGAAGAAGAGAATCTGCCTCTTCATATACGCCAGACGCTGGCGCTTCAGATAGAGGCGCATACGGACATTGATTTTAAGGTGATTGATTTATGCGGCGAAGCCGCCGTTATGTGCGATGCCCAGCAAATCCGCCAAGCCCTGACGAACCTTATCCAGAATGCGGTCGATTCCATCCATGACAAGATCCATGATAAGGAACAAGACAGGCGCATGAATATTATGATTACATTCGACCCGGAGAGGGAACATTGCGCCGTGTTCGTTGTTGATAGTGGGTTGGGCCTTCCCAAAGGGGAGGAGGCGGCACGCCTGACGGAGCCTTATATCACCCATAAGGTGCGTGGTACGGGGCTGGGGCTTGCTATTGTGAAGAAAATTATGGAAGATCATCACGGGCGTTTAATGATGGGTGCGCCGGCATGGTTGAAATCCATGAAGGAATGGGAAGATCTCGGCGGGGCTTCCGTCGGTCTGGCCTTGCCTCTTCGTGAAGAGGCGGCAACGCACCAAGCGGCATAATAATTTAGCGTAGGATATAAACGGGGATATGAGCATAGATATTCTTATCGTTGACGATGAAAATGATATTAGAAAGCTTATTAAAGGCATTCTGGAAGATGAGGGCTATGGCACGCGGCAGGCGGACGGCTCTGCTGCGGCCTATGCGGAAATTGAGGAACGCGCCCCCGATCTCATGATCCTCGACATCTGGCTTCAGGGGAGCGCGGATGACGGGATGGAAATCCTTAAAAACGTCAAAAGCAAATATCCCCTGATGCCGGTCATCATGATCTCGGGGCATGGAACGATTGAAACAGCCGTATCGGCCATCAAGATAGGCGCTTATGATTTTATCGAAAAACCGTTTAAATCCGACCGCCTGCTATTGATGATCGAGCGGGCCATGGAAATCGTCCGCTTGAAAAAAGAGAACGAGGCCCTGAAAGAACGCCGCGCCGCACCGGTTGAAATGATTGGCCGCTCTTCTTCGGTCGCTGCCGTTATGCAGGCGCTTGAAAAGGCCGCGGGGACGAATAGCCGCGTGATGTTTACGGGAGAGGCGGGCGTCGGCAAGGAGGTTGCCGCGCGCATGCTTCATGCGCTGTCACCGCGCAAGGATATGCCCTTTATGGCGCTGAATTGCGCTATCTTGAATCCTGAACGGCTTGATGAGGAGCTATTCGGCATAGAGGATCCGCGCGGTGTCCGGCAAGGCGTTTTGGAACAGGCCAATGGGGGGACACTCCTTCTTGACGAAATTTGCGATATGCCGCTTGAAACGCAGGGGCGGATTGTCCGCGTATTGCAAGATCAGAAATTCACCCGCCTGAATGGACGCGAGCCTGTGCAGGTCGATGTGCGCGTGGTGTCCACGACCGCGCATAATATTGCGGAAGCCATCAAGGCGGGCCATTTCCGCGAGGATCTTTATTACAGGCTCAATGTCGTGCCGATTGCGCTTCCGCCGCTGAGGCAAAGGCTTGAAGATATTCCGGCCCTTGCCGAACATTTTATCAGGCTCTATTCGCACCAGTCCGGCCAGAAAGAGCGCCCTTTGGGCCAAAGCGCCCTAATCGCGCTTCAGGGCTATGACTGGCCGGGCAATGTCCGCCAGCTGAGGAATGTCATTGAATGGGTAATGATTATGGGCGGCGGGAATAACGGCGAGAAAGCCGTTATCGAGAAAAAGGATCTGCCGCCGGAAATTACGGGCGACGTCCCTTCTTCCGGCGAAAGCAGGGCGGCGGCTATGCAGGATTATTTGACTTACCCGCTCCGCGAGGCGCGCGAGGCGTTCGAGCGCGATTATCTTGAGCGCCAGCTTGCGCGCTTTGGCGGCAATATTTCCAAAACAGCCACCTATGTCGGCATGGAGCGTTCGGCCCTGCATAGGAAGCTGAAGACGCTTGAACTCTCGAATGGCGAGCGGGCGGATGCGGAAGGGGCTGCGCCCGCGTCCACACCCACACCATCCGTAGAGCTAAAGAAAACAGGGTCATAACCTATCGTGAAATCCGTATTTTTTGATTGGGACGGGACGCTGGTTGACAGCCTTCCCCTTTTATTCGCGGCGCATAACCATGTGCGCAGATATATGGGGCATGCTCCCTGGAGCCGTGAGGAATATATGCAGGCAATCGTCTATTCCTCGCGGGAGCTTTATCCGCGCCTGTATGGGGACAGGTCGGAAGAAGCGCGTGCCGTGCTTGCGGATTATATCCATGCGCACCATCTTCAGGCGCTGAAAGTAATGGACGGGGCGGAAGATCTTCTTGAGACCCTGCTTGCGCGTAATGTTCCGATGGGGGTCGTCAGCAATAAAACCCATGAATTCCTGCAAAGGGAGATAGCGCATCTGGGGTGGGAGAAATATTTTCCTGTGCGGAACGGGGCGGGAATTGCTCCTAAGGACAAGCCTTCCGGTGCGCCTTTGCTGCATGCCCTGGCGATGCATCCGGCAAAGCCTTTGCTTGAGGGCGTGATCTATGTCGGGGACATGGAAAGCGATTTGGGATGCGGGTTGGAGGCGGGATGCCCTGTGGCCTTCATTCGCACAGATCCGCGCAGCGACGCCTTGATAGAACAATATAAGCCCGCTTATGTCGTCACGGATATGGCCGGATTAAAGACGGCGCTTATGGAATTTCTTGGCTAGCATGGTTTCTGCCGGATTCACGGCCTGTTGAAATGAGGGCTTGATGATTGGGGATAACTTCTTTAAAAATAACGGATATAAAACAAGAAGAACTGGATTAGGGACACGCACGATGGCTGAGAAGACGCAAAATGTTCAGGATGTCTTCCTGAACAAAATCCGTAAAGAAAAAATGACCGTGACGGTTTTCCTCGTAAACGGGGTAAAGCTTCAGGGCATTGTCACATGGTTTGATAATTTCAGCCTGCTTTTGCGCCGGGAAAGCCACGTCCAGCTGGTTTATAAACATGCAATTTCCACCATTATGCCGGGCGGCCCCGTTTCTCTTTATGATGGAGAAGAACCCGGAAGCGACGGCGCCTGATAAGAAGGCACACGGGTGAAGCAATCGAACAAGACAGGCGATCAGCCTGAAAAAGAAAAGGCGCTTTTAGTGCATCCCATCCTTCCCGGAAAACCGGAGAAGGGAACAAGGCACCATCAGCGCAGGCTTGAAGACGTCATAGAAGAAGCCGAAGGGCTCATCCACGCCATTCATCTTGATGTGTCCAGTACGCGTACAGTCAATCTTTCAAAGATAAGCCCGTCGCAACTTATCGGTAAGGGCGCAGCCGGGCTTATCGGGCAGCATATCGAAGATGAAAATCCTTCGGTTGTTGTCGTGAATTATAAATTATCGCCCGTTCAGCAGCGTAATCTTGAAAAGCAATGGAACGTCAAGGTGATTGACCGCACCGGTCTTATCCTTGAGATTTTCGGTGCGCGGGCCGCCACGAAAGAGGGGCGGATACAAGTTGATCTCGCGATGCTGGAATACCAGAAATCGCGCCTTGTCAGGCTCTGGACTCACCTTGAGCGGCAGCGCGGCGGCGGCGGCTTTATGGGCGGGCCGGGGGAAACCCAGATGGAATTGGATAAGCGCATGATCAGCGGGCGCATCGTCAATCTCAAAAAAGAATTGCAGCACGTACGGCGTACGCGTGAGCTTGGCAGGAAGAACAGGGCCAAGGTTCCATTCCCCGTCATTGCCCTGGTCGGTTATACGAATGCCGGAAAATCCACGCTTTTTAACCGCCTGACAGGCGCGCATGTCTTTGCAGAAGATCTTGTTTTTGCAACGCTTGACCCGACAATGCGGCGTCTGAAACTGCCGCGCGGCAAAGAAGTTATTTTTTCCGACACTGTTGGTTTTATCGCCGATTTGCCGACAACACTGGTCGAGGCTTTCCGGGCGACGCTGGAACAGGTTCAGCATGCGGATATTATCTTGCATGTGCGCGATACTTCCAGCCCCGATCATCCGTGGCAAAGGGAAGATGTCATCAGTGTCCTGTCCGAGCTGGGCATCGACTATGCGCAGGATGAAAGGGTTTTTGAGGTTTTGAATAAAATGGATGCAGTCGAGGATCCGCACATATTGGAGGATATCAGGCGCCATTCCGGCTTTTCGCAAGAGCGCATTTTCCCTGTATCCGCTTTAAGCGGAGAGGGCATTGCCGAGCTTTTAAGCCGCATCGAGGACTATCTATCACGCCGGGAAGAAATCCTGTCTTATTCGATACCGCCTTCGGATGGAAAGGCCATTGCATGGCTTCATAAAGAAGGGGATGTGCTAAAGCTTGAACAAAAAGAAGAAAATGCCCTTGTCAGGGTCAAGCTTAGCGCGGATAATCAAGGCCGTTTTGAATCAAGGTTTTTATATTCATGTCTGCACGACGCATAGAACGCCAGAAAATAGCGGATATTATCCGCGAAGTGGCCGCGGATAAAATTATTCCGCGCTTCCGCCAGCTGGCGGATGACGAGATATGGAGCAAAAGCAGCCCGAATGACTATGCCACCATCGCCGATATCGAGGCGGAGGTTGAGCTGACCCGCATCTTGAAAGATATTTTGCCGGGTTCCCATGTGGTCGGGGAGGAGGCTGTTTCAAAGGGAAATATTGCCCGTACCACGCTTTCAAAAGAAGATGCGCCCATATGGATTGTCGATCCTGTGGATGGAACGGGGAATTTCGCCGCGGGGAATCCTGTTTTTGGCACGATGGTTGCGCTGGTTGAGCGCGGTGAGCGTATTGGAAGCTGGATCTATCAAATCCCGAAAGACAGGATGATCGCGGGCGAGCGCGGGGGCGGCGTTACCATCAATGATACGGCCTTCAAGCCTGCGATGAAGCCGAATGCCAATGTTGATTTTTCTTCGTTAAAGGCGTTTATCAGCCGTAAATTCATGCCGCCCGCAATCCGCCCTCATATCGAAGAGAAAATCCGCAATCTTTCTGATGCGACATCGCATCATTGCTGCGCGTGGGAGTATGTTGAATTGATGGAAGGGGATGCGGCCTTTTCCCTTTACCGGCGTATTGAGCCGTGGGATCACATGGCGGGCGCATTGCTGCTTGAGGAATGCGGTTTCTGTATCCGGAAGTGGGATGGCAGCCCTTATGCGGGGACGGACTTGGAAGGGGGGCTTTTGAATGCCCCGTCGCGCGAATTGTGGGAGCGCGCCCATGAAATGTTCCTGAAAGAGCATCTTTAGGCCCGGTGGTTCTTGCCGCCGCCGGCTCTCGCCAGCTTTTTTATATCTTGGTGTTTTTCGCCTTATTCCAACCTTCCAAAAGGTCGGCAAGCGTGCATTCATCCATTTTTCTACCGCCGGCTGCTAGGATTTTTTCCATGGCTTTAAAGCGCGCTATAAATTTTTCGTTCGTTTTCTGGAGGATTTCTTCCGCATCAAGCCCTTCAAGGCGCGCAATATTGGCAAGACAGAAAATCACATCGCCGATTTCGTCGGCAATGGCGTCCTTGTCCGTATTTTCCTGCGTGATGGCCGAGCGCAGTTCCGCATATTCCTCATCGAGTTTTTCCATGGCCTGCATGGAATCCTTCCACGTAAAACCGCTGCGTGCCGCTTTCTTTTGAAGCTTGGCGGCCCGCATCAGGGCGGGAAGGCCGATCGTAACGCCGTCAACGGCGCTTTCATGGTTTTTCTCCGTCTGTTTACGGGCGTTCCAGATGCGTAGAACCTCATCCGCATTGGCGGCCTTGTCATCGCCAAAGACATGAGGGTGACGATAGACAAGCTTTTCGCACAGTGCCTGTGCCACGTCATTAAAATCAAATAATTCTTGCTCTTCGGCCATACGCGTATGAAAAACGACCTGAAGCAATAAATCCCCAAGCTCTTCTTTCAAACCGTCCATATCGTTATGCCTGATAGCATCCGCGACCTCGTAAGCTTCTTCAATCGTGTAGGGTGCTATCGTTGCAAAATTTTGCTCTAAATCCCACGGGCAGCCGCTTTGAGGGTCGCGTAAGGCCGCCATAATATTCAGGAGCCTGTCCAGCGCGTGAATCGCATCAGGATGGTTCGCCGCGGGCTTGTCGGTTTTGGTGGCCGGAAGGGGGGGGCCGGTGCTGATGCTGCTGCCGGGGGCTTATTCATTATTAAGGCTCTGATTCATATAGCGCGGGCTGCGGTTTAATTTATTTTGCTGCCCCGCGCGGCGTGCCTCATAAGCCTGACGCTTCCGGCCACGAAGCTGGCGGTTCGTGCGGGCCGTATCGACGGTGCGGGATTCTTCCTGTGTGTCGGCTTTGCTTACACGCTCATGCTGTTTGCGCCGCATTTTCCGGCGCTGTTCCGGCGTCATTTTGCCGGGTAGTTGCCGCGTCAATTTTGCCGAGTCGTTATTCAGCGATCTCGTTGAATCAAACGGATGGCGGCGCTTGTCCTGTGCGTCCGCGCCGCTGTAATAGCCGCCCATAAAAAGCACGGTGGCAAGCAAAACGAAAAACAGTAGAAATGATTTCATCGGTATAATCTGCTCGGAATAAGGTGTTTATCACTGGGGATTTGGAGGAATCGGCATAGAATAATACCATTCCGAGCCCGAAGGGGCATGCCCTTAATTCACAATCCTTAAGTGTGATAATGTATATTATGGAAAATAATATATCAGGAAAAGCAGGGGGCATGTTTCTTTAAATCCCAGGCTTTATTAGACATTCATAGAGAGCGCCCATTATCATCGGCTTATGAAGATTCTTTTTGTTATCAAGACCCTGACCTATTCTGCCGGCGGCGCGGAACGCATGGTTTCATCGCTGGCAGGCGCGCTTTCAAAAAACAATGACGTTCATCTGCTGACCTTTGATGATAACGGTGCAAAACCATTCTATCCTCTGGATCCGGCTGTCCGGCGTCATTTCGTTTCCACGCACAGTGCCGCGAAAAAAACCGGCCTTTTTGAATATCCGTCCTTGTTGCTGCGCCTGCGCCGGCAAATTCGGGATATCCGGCCCGACATCGTGGTTGCCTTCATGCATAGCGCCTTTGTGCCGGTACAGTGCGCGCTTCTTGGAACTGGTATAAAAGTCGTTCTCAGCGAACATACGGTGCCCGCCTATTATCAAACAAGAAAGCTGGAATTTTTCCTTTTGCGTTTTTTCGGGCTATTTGCATCCGCCGCTACCGTATCATCAGAGTGTATCCGCAAGCTTTATCCATGGCCCCTCCGTAATAAAATGACTGTTCTTCCCAATATAATCGACAGTGATTTTATAAGGCCCGCTTCCACCGCCATGGAAGCGGCAAAGAAAAGAATTTTAAGCGTTGGACGCCTGAACGCGGATAAGGATCATGCGGTTTTAATCGAGGCCTATGCTTTGCTTGCCCATGATTTTCCTGATTGGGAACTTGTTATTCTTGGCGAGGGCGAAGAACGCTTGAATTTAGAGCGCAGGATCGAAGCGCATGGCCTGCAAGGCCGGATTAAGCTGCCCGGCACAACGCAAGATATGGATGTGGCCTATAAGCAGGCACAGATTTTCGTCCAGCCTTCACGCTATGAAAGCTTTGGCCTTGTGACGGCGGAGGCTATGACTCACGGCCTTCCGGCCATTGGTTTTGAGGATTGTTCGGGAACGAATGAGATTATTATCCAGGAATATAACGGTCTTTTAGTTGCCAAAAGATCTGCGGATTCTTTGGCGGCTTCGCTAAAGCTCCTGCTGCAATCCCCCTCTTTACGCGGCGCTTATGGCGACAATGCCTATGAATATGCCGTCGCAAATTTCTCTAAAGAGAATGTTGTTGCTGCCTGGATGGATTATCTGGCACAAATATGCGGCGTAAGTTCGATTGCTAACGGGAATAATTCAGCCGATGCCTAGACCTCTGGTTACTATTATTACGCCGACCTATAACCGCGCGGATCTTTTGCCCGAAACGATTGAATCTGTGCTGCGGCAAGACTATGATTCTATCGAATATATCGTTCTTGATGATGGCTCTACGGATAATACGGGCGATGTTATCAAGCCCTATCTGGGTAGGCTGAAATATCTATACCATGATAATATGGGGGAAACGGCCACGGTCAATAAAGGGTTCGAAATGGCCGGCGGCGAGATTATCTGCGTCATCAACTCCGACGACCCATTCTTCGCAGACGACGCGATTTCCATTGCGGTCGATTCTCTTGAAAATAATCCGGATGCGCTTATGGCTTATCCCGACTGGGTTTTGATTGATGAAAAAGGCCGGGAATTGTCGCGCCGCGCATTGCCGCAATACACGATCGAAACAATGCTTATCGGGCGGAATGTCGCCATCGGCCCCGGCATGTTTATACGAAAATCGACGATTGAAAAAATCGGGCCACGCGATCCATCCATCAAGTATGTAGGCGATCTTGATTATTCGTTCCGCATGGCTTCTGTCGGTAAAATCCTTCACATCCCCCGCTTCCTTGCGACGCACCGGGTGCATACGCAATCGCTTTCCTCTTCGGCCAAGGGGCCGCGCATGGCGCGGGAAGTTTTGGGGCTGGGAGTGAAATATATAGATAAGCTCCCCCTCCCTGCCGGAAAACTGGATAGGAACAAAAACAGGATACTTGCAAAATGGTACCTGACGTCGATTTATTATGCGGACATCGCCAGCCCGCGTCTGGCGCTCAATCATATAAGCGAAGCACTCCGCCTCTCTCCCCTTGCTGTCCTGCAAATGTTTCTTTTGTTTTTGTTGGATAAACTCAAATGGCCGTTTTCCAAGATCTGGAAGAGCATAAAACGGACGTAGTGAAAAGCAGGTTTTCCTGCCTATGGTTTTGCGCGCGTTTTTGAAAGATCTGTGGCCCTTTCATAGAATTCATGCGCGGTTGCCTGCACGTCCTTATAGGCAAGTCTTGCGGAAACAGTTTTCCAGTTTTCTTCCGCGGCCCTGTCAACCAGATCGTCATCCGATATGGCTTGAAGGATAAGCCGGCTGATTTCTTTATCGTCATCATAGGATTGCGCGATAAACCCGGTTTTTCCGTGCTCTATCCATTCATTCGCGCAAGAGGTGCATGTTTGAATAGGAAAAGCGCCGAGCGCCATGGCTTCGAGCATTGATGTGCTGATGCCGTCGGATATGGACACACCGACATAGGCTCTTGCCCTCGCATGTAATTCCAGTATTTCATCATGCGTCAGCGGCGTTCTTATCGGAATGGATTCTATTTCAATGCCTGTTTTTAATGCGGTAAGCTCTATGGCGGGTTCTATGTCCGGCGTAACGGAAAAGACGCAGACTTTAATATCTTTTTCTTTAAGAGCTGCGGCGATGCTTTCCAACGATTTTATGGCAGTCATGGCGCGCCCGAAAACCATTTGGTAGCCTTTGATGAGAATTAGCTTTCTATCGCTCGCCTTCGTTTTTTGCCTGAGTCCTTCCAGCCGTTCGAGTTTAAGGCCGCCCGCATTCGGTATGACCGGTAAAGGGGTTGCCTTCAAGCCCAGCCCTTTAGCGAGTTCGTAATCGCGCACACATTCCGCCGAATAGAAATCGGCCTCTTGCAAGATGCCCCTGATTGGTTCTTCATGTCCCTTCAGGCGTGAATACAGATAAATGTCGCTGCCCCAGTTCGTTGCAATCCAGACGGGGAAATCTTTCATGCTGCGCTTGGCGTTGAGGCAAAGATAGCCGGCATGTTGAAATTCAAGTGAATGGATAATATCCGGTTTTAGTTTTTTGATGGCTTTTTTTAGCCAGTATTCCCGCCATTTTCCCTTGAAAAAATGGTCGAGAATATAGTGAAAGGCCGTATTGATATTTCTGCCGGGGAGATGGGTAAGCGCAATGCGCCCTGCTCCCGAGAAACGCGCAAGAAAGAGCGGAAGCCGTTTCCATGCCCTGCTTCCTTTTTTTGTGTTTCCAAAGGTAGAAGGAAACAGGTGGAACTGCATATCCTTATTGTCTACGAATTGCTCCACCCACCGCGAGGTGTGTACGCTATCCGCCATCGCTACGATAAGGATACGCATAGGGCTAGATATCCTTCAGCGCCCAAAGGCCGAGGCTTTTATCCGTATATTTCATGCGCCCTTCCGTGCATTTTTCATTGATGATCCTGAGCGGCTCGGGAAGATTATACGGGGCTTTTTGCAGGTTCAGCGTGCGCCATATACCAAAGAGATCTTCGTTCTCCCCCCGCTCTGTGAAGGTCGTTGTAAGGAGATAGGTTGCGCCGCTGCGCTTGAAATTTTCAATCGCCTTCAGGCCGGATTCAAAGTTCAGGTGAACAAGGCAGTCGCGGCAGAAGATTAAATCCGTTTTAGGCAAATCATCTGTAATAATATTCAGCATACGGAACTCCCTGTTCTCCGCACCGAATTTTTGCTGATCCTTTTCAATCAATTGCGGGACGATATCGCCGCCGATATAATGGATATCGCCTAGATCCACATGCTGAAGCCAGTTGAAGTCGCCGCAAGGAACATCCAGAATGGATTTAACGCCCAGCTCCTTGAAAAGATCGGGCAGTACCGCGCGTATATGCGCCGTTTGCTCCATGGTCGAGCCGCTGCCGGAATGGGATTCGCTGGAGCCGAAAATATTCTTCTTATAAATACTGATAAAATCCAGCGTATTCGGTTTTCCGGAATTTCCGCGGGGGGCGTTCAGGCCGCGTCTGAGGAAGTTTTTAAACGGAAGGGGTATCATTCTTTTTATTGCTCCTTTGAGTGACCCGGCATAATAGGACAGCCGGGATCGTGCCAAAAACCATACAATATTCGCCGAATTTTTGAAGGCTAAATGATTTACGGCCTGTGATAAAATACGGTCGTAAACGGGCTTAAGATCGTTGTTGCCTGAAAATTTTTTAAGTAAAATCCTGTACTTACCGGGAAGCTCCTCTTCCGCATAGCGGGAATCCAGCCATGCAGGAGTGATGTGCTTAAAGTTTTCAAGATACCAAGATACGAGTTCTTCGCGGTGCTGCATCGTCCGGCTCCCCTGCTCCGCATGCTGGCGGCTGAGAACGTGTTTTCCCGGGACGTGAGCGAAGGGAAAAAGCAGGGATGCGCGTATCCACAAATCATAATCTTGGGTCGTGGGGAGGTCTGTGCGAAAGCTCCCTACTTTCTCGAAAACAGCTTTGGGGATAAGCAAGGCACAGCCATGAATGATTTGCTTCGAGTAAAGCTCAAAGAGCATGTTTTTCGTATCGGCGTCAGATGTAAGGACTTCGCCCATAACGATACTATTCTCATCTATAATGTCGTAGTCACCAAAGAGAACTGTGTTTTTATCTTCAAGCTGCGCAAGGAAAGCAACCTGCCTCTCCAGCTTGTCCAGCGGATAGACATCATCATGGCTTAGCCATGAAATATAATCGCCCTGAGCGGCCTCGATGCCTGCGTTAAGCGCCGTTGCAACGCCTCCGTTGGGCTTATCTATGAGGCGGATTTTATCGCCATAGGACTTAGCTATTTCAAGCGTCTTCCCTTCGTCGCGCGAGCCATCATTGATAATGATGACCTCTTTGTTTCTATAGGTCTGATTTAAGGCGGAATCGATCGCTTCACGCATATAGCGCGAGCCGTTATAGACCGGAATGATGATGGAGATATACGGCAGGAAACCGTTCATGATTAATGCCAGTTTTCTTCTTCATAAGTCATAAAGAAAATTGCGGCGGCCAGCTTCATGCAAAGGCCGTATTTTTTGCTGTTTCCGACATATGAAATTTTTTGAAAGCCTGAGGATATTTTATATTTTAAGATAAGGCGAAAGGCCATGATAACCTTCATTGCCGACTTGGTCGTCGCAGAGTTTTTAAGAAAGCGCGGCATCCAAAGGTCGCCCGGATTAAGTTCGGATTCCAAGGAGAGGACAGCATATTGATCCGGCTGGATAGGTTTGAGGCGATCGCGCAAGAGGGCCGAGATTTTATCGGTCGTTTCTATACGCTCGGAAATATAAAGCGTTTTTTTCTCTAAGGCCTGTTTTCCTTCCTCATCAGGGACATTGAAAACCGCCCAGAACGCCCCGAAAATCTTTTGCCCTGCGGCGGGTTTCACAGGCTTGTGATATTCCTTGCAGACATAAAAACACCAGCCGCTGTCAAAATCATCCGGCTTCCATCCGGATCTGTGTTCTTGAAGTTCCGTACCGCCTAACCCCCATGCATCCTTGTCCCCTTCTTCGTAGTGCTGGGGCATAAAGCCAAGTGGAGTGAATAGCAGGATTTGTTTTCTTGCGATGCGCCTCATTTCTTTAAGGAGCGCAAACCCATCGTCTTTTTCTATATGTTCGATGACGTCGATTAAAAAAACGCTGTCAAAGCTTTTATCCGGAATACTTTTCAATGTGTCCTGCGCCAGGCCGGCAAGGATAAGAAACCCCGGATTATGCCCATAATGAATATTCAGTATGTCGATATATTCCTGAAAAGGTTCAAGACATACATGCAGATAGGGCTTGAAGTATTTTTGAGGACGGATACCGCAGCCAATATCAAGAACGCGCTCTGTCTTCTTTATGAATGAATTACATGCTTCATCCAGATCGCCCGGGTTCTCGAAATATGTGATATTTGACGATGCCATACTGGGTTCTCTCTGGTTTATTTTATTTAAGTGATGTTGGTATATGTCTTGTTGTCCATTCTAGTTTTGGCCTGATAACGCCGCCCCAGCCGCCGAAATAATCTTTTCGGAGTGAACCTGTATCATAAATTTCAAAAGAAATAGCATTTTCTATTGGTACATTCATAGTATAGCCCGCTCCCCACATATTGATACTAATCGTATATATTCCATCAAGTAAAAGGTTATCGGGTATGGTGCATATACTTTTATAACGCCCTTTTTGCCGTGCTTTTCCATGCCATTCTACATCATGGTTGTTGATAGAACTGAATATGATCTCCCCTTCCAACGTCTTTACGGAGAGCGTCAAACCCATAATCGTCTGGTCTGCTAGCACTTCGTGTTCAATTTCTATATGAATGGGCTGGTCATTCGGTGCGCGGCCACCGTAAAAGCCTTCGCCTTCATCCATTTTTATTGACAGGCAGCGGAAAAAATCATTTCCGGGAGCGTCCGTCCCATCCCATTCGATAGATGGTAGAACCCTGCCCTGAATTTCAAGATATTTATTCAAGACCTCGCTTGTATCCCCATCCATCATCAATTTGCCGCCGTCAAGAAGGAGGGCGCGGTTGCAAAGGGAGCGAATGGTCGGCATGTTGTGGCTGA
Source organism: Micavibrio sp. (assembly GCA_041655955.1). Classification (GTDB taxonomy): domain Bacteria; phylum Pseudomonadota; class Alphaproteobacteria; order Micavibrionales; family Micavibrionaceae; genus Micavibrio_A. The sequence goes on along the minus strand of JBBAEN010000001.1, from coordinate 396,256 downwards.
CGAACAGAACCGTACGCCCCTCTTTCGCTTTTTCATTCATCTTGCCGATGCATTTTTTCTGAAATGCGGCGTCGCCAACGGCAAGAACCTCATCGACAACAAGTATTTCGCATTCGAGGTGGGCGGCGACGGAAAAGGCAAGCCGCACATACATGCCTGAAGAGTAGCGTTTAACAGGAACGTCAAGAAATTTTTCGATGCCTGAAAATTCGACGATTTCATCAAAGCGATTGAGAATTTCAGCGCGTTTCATACCAAGGATTGTACCGTTCAGGAAAATATTTTCCCGGCCTGTGAGTTCAGGATGGAAGCCCGTTCCAACTTCGAGGAGGCTTGCAATTCTGCCGTTAAATCCTATGGCTCCGCTTGTCGGTTCCGTGATCTGACTCAATATCTTCAGCAGGGTAGATTTTCCTGCGCCATTGCTGCCGATGATGCCGACACAATCGCCTTCCTTGACCGTAAAAGAAATGTCGTCAAGCGCCGAAAATTCTTTTTTTATGAGCCTGGCGCGGTTCCTTTTGAAAAGATGGCGAAAATCCAGTGTTTCATAAAGTGTTTTATAACGCTGTTGCTCTGCGCTCTGGATCGCGTATTTCTTGCTGACGTTCTTAACTTCAAGGGCGTTTCTTGTCATGGCTTATCTCATATAACGTCGGCAAATTTTCTCTCGACGCTGCGAAAATACAGTGCGCCCAAGAAAACAGAAGCCGCGCCAATGGCAAAGGAAAATATAAGGCCCGGCCAATATATATCGGTATTACCGCCGCTGACTGCCCAGCGGAAGCCGTCAATGACACCGACCATTGGATTCAATGAATATAAAAGCCGCCACTTTTCAGGGATAAGATCCGCAGAAAAACCGACGGGAGAAATGTAAAGCCCGAACTGGACGATGAACGGTATAATGAACTGCACGTCGCGGTACTGGACATTTAAGGCCGCAAAAAACAAGCCTATTCCGGCGCAGGCCGATATAGCCAGAACGATAAAGGCCGGGATGGCCAGCAGCGTCACGGAAAATTTAACGCCAAAGACGATCATGAAAATAAACAGGATTACCATGGACAGGCAGAGATCAATCAGGCCGACGCTTATGTTTGAAAAAGGCAGGAACATGCGCGGAAAATAAATTTTTGAAACCATGGCTTTGTTGTTGATGACGGAATTGCTCATTTCAAGCAAGGTTGCCGAAAAAAAGTACCATGGGATCAGGCCTGAAAGAACGAGGATTGGATATGGAAGGCCCCCGCCGGATGGAAGATTGGCAATCTTTCCGAAAACGATCGTCAGGACGAGCATTGTCAAAAGGGGCTTCAGGATGGCCCAGACATAGCCCAGAATTGTTTGCTTATAACGGACGGCAATATCGCGGTAGGACAGAATGTAGAGAACCTCGCGGTAATGCCACAGGCTGCTCCAATAGTTTTTGACGCTATTGGGCCGTATAACGCGCGAATATGTTTTATCGAAGGCCATATCGTTCATAAAAGCTGCCTATGCTATAGCCGGTAGGACAAAATAACCCGGCAGACCGTATCGCTGACAGACATATTCAAATATTCGTCCGGTGCGCCCCATTGCGGTGGCAATGTTGTTACAACCTTGATGGCACGGAGCAGATCTTCGCTTTTCGCGCCGGACAGCATATTGCTCCCGCAGTCGATCGTTTCGGGGCGCTCTGTGACATCGCGCACCGTGACGGACGGTACGCCGAAAATAGCGCCCTCTTCCTGCACTGTGCCGGAGTCGCTGAGCAGGCAATACGCATTTTGTTCCAGTTTGATAAAATCGAAGAAGCCGAACGGTTCGACAAATTGGACGAGGGCGTGAATTTCCACTTTTTGATCGGCCATCTTCGCGCGGGTGCGCGGGTGGGTGCTAACGATAACCGGCATTTTATATTCTTCGGCGGTTTTGTTCAGTGCCGTCAGGATTTCGGCGAAGCGCTCTGCGCCGTCGACATTTTCGGCGCGGTGGATCGTTGCGAGGAAATAGCCGTCTTCGGCAAGGTTCAGGCGTTCCAAAACGTCGCTCTTTTCAATCTCCGGCATATAGGCTTCGATGACTTCGGCGATGGGGTTTCCTGTCACATAAACGCGGTTGGCGGCAAAGCCTTCGCGAAACAGGTTCTCCTTGCTCCGGTGCGTATAGGGCAGGAGAATATCGCTCGAATGATCGACAATGCGGCGGTTGACTTCTTCCGGCACGCGGTCGTCGAAGCAGCGGTTGCCGGCTTCCATATGATAAACGGGAATGCCCATGCGTTTGGCGATGATGGCGCAAAGTGCGGAGTTCGTATCGCCAAGAATAAGGATGCGATCCGGTTTTTCGTCGCGGAAGACTTTTTCGCAGCGCTCAAGGATCTGGCCTATCTGGCCCGCGGCTGTATCGGCCTTGACCTCCAGATGGTGGTCGGGCTTGCGCACACCAAGTTCTTCAAAAAACAAGTCGCTTAAAGATCTGTCAAAATTCTGGCCCGTGTGGATCAGGATATGGTCGCAGAGTTCATCAAGCTTTTTGATGATAAGCGAGAGGCGGATGATTTCGGGGCGCGTTCCAAGAACCGTGGCAATCTTCATCGCAGCAATTCTTCCCTGTGATGGCCTTCCTGATTCTCGATCAGGAGATTGCGGCGTTTCAAAAGATCGGCAACTTCGCCGCGCGTCATCAAATCATCGGCGGATGTATATTCCTTGTTCAGGAACGGGCCTTTCATGACCTCTTCCACTTGAATTTCCGGCAGGATAGGCGCAACCACATAATATGGCGCACGCTCGACAGTGCGCGCGGCCTCTTCTTCGGTGATCAATGCTTCATGCAGCTTTTCACCCGGACGGATACCCGTGACGATTGTCTTGATCGGGCGCTCGCCGATGAGAACGGCGGCAACGTCGGTCACCAAGGCGGATGGAATGCGCGGGATGATCGTTTCGCCTTTATTGCCGTGGCGGACGGCGAAGAGAATGACATCCACGGCCTCTTCAAGGCTGAGCAGGAAGCGTGTCATGCGTTCATCCGTAATCGTTACGTCCTTGCCGTTTTTGATAAGCTGATGGAAGAGCGGGATAACCGATCCGCGTGAGGCCAGCACGTTGCCATAGCGCGCAAGAACAAAACGCGTCTTGCCGGAATCGACATTGGCGCTCAGGAAAACGCGTTCCTGCAACGATTTCGTCATGCCCATGACATTGACGGGCTTTGCGGCCTTGTCGGTCGAAATGCCGACAACGCATTCAACGGGCAGGTTGTTGTTCAGGATGGCGCGGACGATATTCTCCGCGCCCATGATATTGGTCATCACCGCCTGATAGGGGAAATATTCGCAGGCCGGAACCTGTTTCAGCGCGGCGGCGTTAAAGACGATATCAATGTCTTTCATGGCGCGGAGTACGGAGTGGTAATCGCGGACGTCCCCGATGATGAATCTCACCTTGCGGGAAAAGTTATTATAGATGACCTCGTCCGTGGGGTTGCCTTCGGTATGGAGGTAATCAAGGCGTAGCGCGTGCTGTTTCGCCTCATCGCGCGAGAAAATCGTGATGCTTTCCGGATTCCCTTCTTTGCCGCTCAGCAGGCGTTTGAGCAAAACCTTGCCCAAAGATCCCGTGCCGCCGGTAATAAGAATCCGCTTGCCGTCAAAGTTAGTGTGCATAATCGTCCCAGAGTGAAAGAACATAAAAGATTCAAGGCGTAGTTATATAGAAGAGCCTATCTTCGTCAAACATAGTTTTGATCATATCCGGCCATGGCTGAGCGCTCCAGCCGGATGCTTTATGGAATTCCTTGCCGTCCAGCCGGCGGTCGCAAAAGAAATCTTCGTCTTTTTCGATGGAAACTCCGCTTTCGGCTGTTTCGTTCACAAGCTGAAGGAGGTCGTATTTGGATATTTCTTCCGAAGCGACCTGATAAAGCCCGCTAAGGGCCGGCTTATGTTCAATAAGATAGGTGACAAGGTCGGCCATGGCGTTTGTTGTAAGGCCGGTATAGAGCGCCTTGCCGTAGCCCTTGATTGCCCCGCCCTTTTGCGCAAGAAACCATTCAATAAGCCCCGTGGGGCTGGCGAACTCCCGCCCGATGATGGAAGAACGCAAGGTGAGCGCCCGCGGGCCGCTGACCTCTCCTAAAAACTTGGTCATTCCATAAAGATCGTTGACGTCGGACGGGGCGGTTTGGCTGTAAGGCCCCTTTTTGCCGGAGAATACGCAATCCGTGCTGAAATGAATCAGTTTGAAGTCGTGCTTTTCCGCAAGTTTTTCAAGCTGATGCGGAAACAAGGCGTTGACGGTGATGGATGTGACCGGATCCTTTGCCTCGGCTAGCTGCTTGACGATGCCTACGCAATTAAGCACATAGTCCGGCTTGACGGCGCGGATTGCCTGCTCGGCGGTTTCCGGCCTGAAGGCGTCGATTCCCTCGATAATCTCAAGCCTGTCGCACAGATGCGGGGCGAAAAAGGCCGGGGCCGCCCCCCTTACACTGGCCGCCACTTTATAACGGCGTGAAAGTTTCAGCGCGAGCTTATGGCCGAGCATGCCGGTTGCGCCGATGACGAGAATGGTTTTCATAGGGGTAAGGCCTTGTTCTGTCATTGTTATATTCAGAAGTCCGTTTCTATCGCGCCTGCGTCCCTCCCCTATAGCAGGCGCGATTTGACCTGTCATCCGTCATATCGTAAAGAAGGCGGCGGCTTGCCTTGCTGATTTTCTTGACTCAAAGGGAATCTCCTGTATATTGCCGCTTCCTTAGGGTGGCGCTCGGCGCGCCCGCGTGGTAAAAATGAAATTAAAACAGATAATTAGCGGGAAAGACTCATGTTCGCAGTAATTCGCACGGGCGGAAAACAATACCGGGTTACCAAGGGTGACCAAATCAAGGTCGAGAAACTCGACATCAAAGAAGGCGGATCCGTCGATGTGGAGCTGCTTGGTTCCTTTGACGGCAAAGCTCTTTCCATGGCTAAAAACGGTGCAAAACTGGCCGCCAAGGTCGTTTCCCATGGCAGAAACGACAAGATTGTGGTATTTAAAAAGAAACGCCGCCAGAACTATCGCCGTACAGCTGGCCACCGCCAGCACTACACGGTTCTGGAATTCGCAGACGTTGCGGCATAATTAAAGGGCCGCCCTCTTCCCCTTTTAGGGGTGAAGAGAGATTAAGGCATTGGATTAAGATTTAACCGGAGGACATTGGTATGGCACAGAAAAAAGCAGGTGGTAGCTCGAAGAACGGACGCGATTCGGCAGGCCGCCGCCTTGGCGTAAAAAGATATGGCGGAGAAGTTGTCCTCGCCGGTAACATTATCGTGCGTCAGCGCGGAACGAAGTACAACACAGGCAAAAATACCGGCCTTGGCAAAGATCACACGATTTTCGCTCTGGTTGATGGCCGCGTGCTCTTTACCAAGGGCCGGGGCGGCAAGCCGGTTGTGAATATTGTCCCGGCAAACGACGCCCAGCCTCTGGCTGCCGAGTAAACCGGAGTACCGGATGAATGTGAATCGGGTGATCGGCAACGGTCATCCGATTTTTTATTAAAGGCCCCTCTTCCCATGAAATTCCTCGATCAGGCAAAAATCTATGTCCGGAGCGGCAATGGCGGCCCCGGCTCCATTTCCTTCCGCCGTGAGAAATTTATCGAGCATGGCGGCCCCGATGGAGGCAATGGCGGCAAGGGCGGCGACGTTATTTTTACCGCTGTCAAAGAACTGAACACGCTCATTGATTTCCGTTACGCGCAGCATTTCCGCGCCAAAACCGGCGAAGGCGGCATGGGCCGCATGCGGTTTGGCAAGGACGGCGACGATATTATCGTCCGCGTCCCAGTCGGCACGGAAGTTTTGGACGAGGATCAGGAAACCGTCCTGATTGATTTTACCGAACCCGGTCAAACCGTTACTTTCCTCAAAGGCGGTGATGGCGGCTTTGGCAACGCCCATTATAAATCATCGACCAACCAGGCACCCCGTAAAAAGACCCCCGGCTGGCCCGGTGTCGAGCGCGGAGTCTGGCTTCGCTTGAAGCTGATTGCCGATGCCGGCCTTGTCGGTATGCCGAATGCCGGAAAATCGACTTTTTTGGCCTCTTGCACCGCGGCCAAGCCGAAAATCGCCGACTATCCTTTTACAACGCTTCATCCGAATCTTGGCGTGGTCAGGGCGGGCGACAATGAATTTGTGCTTGCCGACATTCCCGGCCTTATTGAAGGCGCGAGCGAGGGGCATGGATTGGGCGACCGTTTCCTCGGCCATGTCGAGCGCACCGCCGTCCTTTTACACCTTGTTGACGGGACGCAGGATCATCCGGTGGAGGCTTACCGGACGGTTCGCGCCGAGCTGGAAGCCTATGGCGCCGGGCTGGATGAAAAGCCGGAAATCGTGGCGCTTACGAAAATCGACGCTATCGGTATGGAGCTTGCGGAAGATCAGGCCCGCATCTTTGAAGAAGAAACGGGCATAAAACCCAGTCTGGTTTCGGGCGTGTCCGGCGACGGCGTGCGGAACATCCTTTTTGCCTTGAACCGGATTATTCAGGAAACGCGCGCGGAGGAGGAAGCCGCCGAAGCCGGCCCCATCGACTTTTCAGAAGGTGAATTTCAGCCTTAACCCGTCATGGGCGGGCATGTACCCTTCCGGCAGCTCTGCGCAGAGCGCCGCATAATCCATGGTCGGCGATAAATGGGTCAGATAGACATGCTTTGCCTGAACGCGCTTGTTCATCTCAAAGACTTCCTGCAGCCCCGCATGGACATAGGCCGGCCCGTGATAGCTCGCCGCATCGACAATCCATGTATCAATCCCGCGGAGGATGTCATAGGCCCTGTCTTCAAGGGACAAAACATCCGTGGAATAACCGATATTGCCGATCCGCAGGCCAAGCGATTTGATGGAGCCGTGATTTTGGTCGAAGCATGTCATCTTTAAATCGCCGACGGTAATCACATCGCCTTCCGTGACGTGGATCTGGTCGCATACAGCCGGATAAAATCCGTTTTCCGTTTCCGTGAACATGTAATCAAGGCGCCTGAAAAGCTTTTCATGCGTATCGGTGGAGGCATAAACGGGGATGCGCCCTTTCTTATGGATGCGCTGAAGCGTTCTTAATTCATCAAGCCCGTTTATATGATCGGCATGCGTATGGGTAATGATAATACCATCGGGATAAACAAGGTTTTCCCGGTTCATCTGCTCTTTGAAATCAGGCCCCGTATCGACGATGGCAAGGCTTTCGCCGTGGAGAAGGGCAATGGACGGGCGTGTCCTGCGGTTGCGCGGCTCCGCCGGATCGCATTTTCCCCACCAATTGCCGATGGCGGGTACGCCGGAAGAACCGCCGCAGCCAAGGATGATCAGCTCTCCGTCCATGTCCTGCCCGCCCTGTCAAAAAGCCTGAAAAAATTATCCTTTGTCTGTTTTGCCAATGCCGCTTCCTCAATCCTCAAAAGCCCCGCCAGAAAAGATCCCGTATGCGCCACATAGGCAGGCTCGTTTATCTTGCCGCGATATGGAACCGGCGCAAGGAACGGCGCGTCCGTTTCAACGAGCATGCGATCAGGCGGAACGCGCTTGGCGATCTCCTGAAGCCCTGTCGAATTCTTAAACGTGACGATGCCGGAGAATGAGATATAAAATCCTTCTTCAAGAGCTTCCTCCGCCATGCGCGGGCCGGAAGAAAAGCAATGCATTACGCCCCGCACATTTTTTCCGGCGGCGGTATTTTCCTCGCGGATGATCTGGATAATATCCTCATCCGCCTCGCGTGCATGGACGACAAGCGGCATGCCGGTTTCAATGCAGGCGCGTATATGTTTGCGGAAACTTTCCTGCTGAACTTCCCGCGGAGAATTATCATAGTAATAGTCGAGGCCGCTTTCGCCGATCGCAATGACTTTCGGATCGGAAAGTGCCAGCCGGACAAGCTCTTCCTGCGTTACGGCTCTCTCGCTCTCAAGCCCCGCATCATGGGGGTGGGTGCCGACGCTGCACCAGACATTGCGCAATGTCCCGACCGTTTCCAGCAAGGACGGGAACTCGCCCGCAATCTCGCAGCAGATTGTGAGCAGCCCTTCGACGCCTGCTTTATGCGCGCGTGAAACGATTGCTTCCGGACTATCCCCTTCGGCGTTGCGCGCATGGTTTATATGGCAGTGAGAGTCGATCCACATTTCAGCTTTTTGTATAAATTATGGCTACGCCCGTAAAAATGAGCAGTCCCCCCATGGCGGTATAAAAGGAAAACTGCACTTCTTTATAAAAGAGAAAGGCAAACAAGGCCACAAAAGCCGGATAGGAAATCTCGATGAGGCTGGCATAGGTTGCGTTTTTTGCGGCGACAGCCATATAGATGAGCAGGTTCCCGACAACATAGGACACAGCCACGGCAAAGATGACCGCCAGCAGGGATTTGTCATTGGAGAGCAGGTTGAGGCCGCTTTTAAACTGCCCCAGCGATGTGCAGAGCGCTATGCTCCCGAACAACGTGATGACGCCTGTTACTACCATCAAAAAAGAAGGCTGAATCCCCGCTTTCAAGACTTTTTCGCTCAGCGCATAGCTAAAGCCCCAGATGATGGCGGAGCCAAGCGCGTAAAAGAACCAAAGATGCGCCGCCATATCAGGCAGCCTTTTCTTTTATCTCTATGCGCGGAAAGACGCCTTCCGGTGCCGGCAGTTCCGTTCCGGCCGTTAATGCGTCCTCTTTGCGGATATGCGCATAGCTGCGTTTGTCTTCGGGGATCGCAAGCTGTTCCAGCATCCGCGCCGCGGATTGCGGAACGACCGGCTGGATGGCGATAGCAAGGCAGCGGATTGTTTCCGCTAGCACATAAAGTACCGTTTCCATGCGGGCCGTGTCTGTTTTCTTAAGCGCCCAGGGTGCCTGAACGTCGATATAGGCGTTTGCCGCATTGACAAGCTTCCAGACAGCTTCCAGCCCCCGGTTAAAGGCGCAGCGATCGAATTCGCGGCGGATGGAAGGAATGAGCTTCTCATAGGCATCGCTTAAAAGAGCCTTGTCTTCCGCCGTAAAATCACCGTGCTGTGGAAGTTTGCCGCCGCAGTTCTTGGCGATTTGTGAAAGCGTACGCTGTGCCAGATTGCCCAGCCCGTTTGACAGATCCGCATTGATGCGGGTTACAGCCTGCGCGTGGGAGAAATCGCCATCATTACCGAAAGGCACTTCGCGCAGGATAAAATAGCGGGATTGGTCAAGCCCGTATGTATCGATCAAATCCTGCGGCGCAATCACGTTGCCAAGGGATTTTGACATTTTCTGCCCTTCTATCGTCCACCAGCCATGGGCGAAGACCTGCCGCGGAACCGGAAGATTGGCCGCCATAAGGAAAGCCGGCCAATAAACGGCGTGGAAGCGCAGAATATCCTTTCCGACCATATGGATATTGGCGGGCCAGAATTGTTTGAAGAGCGGCGCGTCTTCATCAGGATAGCCGAGCGCGGACATATAGTTGATAAGCGCATCGATCCAGACATACATGACATGCCCCGGCGCATCCGGGACAGGAACGCCCCAGTCAAGGCGCGTGCGGGAAACGGACAGGTCGCGCAGGCCCGATTTAACAAAACTTATAACCTCATTCCGGCGCGCGTCGGGCTGGACGAAGGCGGGCTGGCTTTCATAAAGTTCGAGAAGCTTGTCCTGCCATCTGGAGAGTTTGAAGAAATAGCTTTCTTCCTCGACCCATTCACATTCGGCGCCGCTCGGCGCGATTTTTGTACCGCCCGGGCCGTCGGTGAGTTCATCTTCCCCGTAATAGGCCTCATCGCGCACCGCATACCAGCCGGCATATTTTGAAAGATAAATATCGCCGGATTCGACAAGCCTTTTCCACAGGGCCTGGCAGGCTATTTTATGGCGCTCTTCGGTCGTGCGGATAAAATCGTTATTGCTGATGTTTAGCCGTGGCAGCAGATCGCGGAAATTCTGTGAAACCTGATCCGTAAAGCTTTGCGGGTCTATACCCTTTGCCTCGGCGGCTTGCTGGACTTTCTGCCCGTGCTCGTCCGTCCCCGAAAGGAAATAGGCATTATAACCATCCAGCCGCTTATAACGGGCCATCACGTCGCAAGCGATCGTTGTATAGGCGTGCCCCAGATGCGGTTTATCGTTCACATAGTAAATCGGCGTGGTGATATAAAAATTCTTGTCGTCGCTCATGATTTTTAACCGCTCTTTCCCGTCCGGCTTGCTGCCGCATTGCTCTTGGTCAACTTCTATTGAAGAATACAAAGGTGCCAAGCACGCCCTGCCGTTTATCCAGATTGCTATTTTCTATTGTTATGAAATGTTCTTTCAGTTTTTCGCAAATATCCAGCCAGTCTTCAAGGGAATAATGGGCGGCCATCCGTTCGATCGGCGGGGTTTTTAATATTTCCGGCATATATTGGGTTCCTGCCGCTTTTGCCTTGGTAATGGATTCAACAATCCAGAGCATAAGGGCGGTAAAATGACCGTAATTCTTTTCTTCCTCCGCCCTTGCGAGGCTGTCCGCAAGCTGGTGGAGGCTGGGCCACGGCCATTGCGGCCATGCGGAAAGAAGGTCGGTCACGATATTGAGCATATCCAGCCCGCCATCTTCGAGAAGCGCCAGAGCCCTGCCCGCGCTTCCGCCGGCAATCTGGGACAGCAGGGCGATTTTTGCATCGCTGATGGACGGATCCGCACGGCGTATGATCGCGGCCATGGACGGCGTGTCGAGCATGCCGAAATGGAGGACGCGGCAGCGGGAACGGATTGTTGGCAACATCGCCCCAAGCCGGTTGCAGATGAGGATCAGCAAGGCTTTTGGCGGCGGCTCTTCAAGGATCTTCAAAATGGCGTTTTGCGCGTTGCGGTTCATCATGTCGGCTTCATCGACGATAACCACGCGCCAGCCGCCTTCCGAAGATTTCATGCGCAGGAAAGGTGCGATGGTGCGCACCGCCTCGACATCGACAACGGATTTTACGCGGCCGCGTTTTTCGTCGATTGGCCGTTCGATCGTGCGTAAATCAGGGTGTCCCCCCGACGCGACGCGCCTGAAGACGGGGGAATCCGGCGGGATTTGCATCGTTTGATTTGGTTTTGGCAAGGGGGCCGCATCATGATCGTCTGAACCGAACAGGCCGCCCGTTATGTCGTCCTCGCCCCCTGTCCGGGATAGGAAATAACGGGCGACACGAAAGGCCATTGTCATTTTACCGACGCCCATAGGCCCCGCAAAGATAAGCGAGTGCGGCATTTGCCCGCTTTCAAACATGGAGAGTGTCTGTTTTTCAACCCCTTCATGGCCGAATAAATCGGGGCTTTCGCGCGGCGGCAAAAGTGTTCTGACAGCATTCGCGCCGGCAGAGCCGGAATCCCATTCATCCAGAAGCTCTTCAGTTTCGTCATCAAGGAAATCATCAAACACGGGCCAGAACCCTTTCCAGAATTTCCGAAGCGATCGTTTCAATATCCTGCCGGGCGTCGATAACGACAAACCGTTCAGGATGGCGGGCCGCCAGCTTGAGATATCCTTCGCGAAGGCTCTGATGAAAGGCGATTGTCTTTTCCTCGAACGTATCGCGGCCATTGGCGCGGCGCTCTGAACGGGCCAGCCCGACAAGCGGGTCGATATCGAGATAGAATGTTATAGCCGGTTCAAAATCGCCGATGGCGGATTTTTTGACGGTTTCGATGACGTCCTGGGGAATGCCGCCCGCATAGCCCTGATAGACCCGCGTGGAATCGGTAAAGCGCGCGGAGATGACGTGCTTGCCTTCGGCCAATGCAGGCAGGATTTTTTGTTCGACATGCAAGGTGCGCAAGGTGAACATAAAAAAAAGCTGCGTTACGGCGGGCCAGTTCTGGCCTTTATTCTCGATAAAAAAAGCCCAGAGCGCATCGGCCTCTGCCGTGCCGCCCGGCTCAAGCGTTTCGACGACGTCGCGCCCTTGTTCACGCAGCGAGCGGACGAGCCGTTCGACCTGCACGGTTTTTCCGGCCCCCTCCCCCCCTTCAAGCGTGATGAACAGGCCGCGTTTCATGCTTAGCGCACCGCAGCGTTATCGCCGAAGACAAGGCGGCGTGTTTTTTCCGCAAGGGACGGGAAAAAGCCGAGGCGTGGAATCTCTTTTCCTGCGAAGAGCGGAATTTCCTGTGGCTGCAGATTAGGGGCGGTAAGACGCAAAACGCCGATTTCCTGTCCCTGACGGACGGGGGCTTCCAAAGGCCCTTTGAAAACCGCCTGTGCCTTGATGTCGTCGCCGGCCATGCGCGGAACCGTGATTTTCAGATCCTCTTTGACAATAAGCGGCACGGTGCGTTCCATGCCCATTAAAACGGGCGCTTCGGCAATTTGCATTCCGGCGCTGACAATCTGGCGGTTTTCAAAGTTTGAAAGCGCCCATTCGATCAGACGGATGGATTCCTGCGCGCGCTCGTTCATGGATTCCATACCGTTCAAAACCATGATAACGCGGCGGCCGTCCCGCACGGCAGAGGCCATAAGCCCGTAGCCCGCCTCGCTTGTATGGCCTGTCTTGATGCCGTCCGCGCCGATATTTTTGTAGAGAAGCGGGTTGCGGTTCCCTTGTTTGATATTGTTAAAGGTGAAGTCGATCTCGCTATAATATTTATAGAGATCGGGATAATTATGGATGAGCGCCATCGCCAGCGTCGTGAGGTCGTGGCATGTCGAATAATGCTGCGGGTCGGGCCATCCCGAAGCATTCATGAAATTGGAGCCGTTCATTCCAAGCTCCTTTGCCTTGCGGGTCATTGCGGCGGCAAAAGCCCCTTCGGAACCGGCGAGCCCTTCTGCCAGAACGACCGTTGCGTCATTGCCGGACTGAATAATGACGCCGCGTATCAGATCTTCGACTTTTACCATTTCGCCAAGCGGGACAAACATTTTCGATCCCTGCATGCGCCATGCTTTTTCGCTGACGGGCAAAGTCTGGTCGAGCGATAATCTTCCGGCTTTCAAAGCCTCGAAAACCATATAGATCGTCATGGTTTTTGACATAGAGGCCGTCGGCATGCGCTGATCGCCGTTCTTGTCCAAAAGCACCTGCCCCGTTTCAAAATCGACGATATAGGCTTGCTTTGCCGTTGTTTCAATCGGGGCGGCTTGCGGGGAAGCGGGGATTATAAAAACAACGAGGAACGCAAGGAAAGGCAGGAAAAAGCGCATTGTTACCATTGTGAATCTTGGGGTGGGTTGATGCCCCATGAAAACAGGGATTGCACGGCGGCGCAACCCCTTTAAAGGGCAAAAATCCGCCCTATTCCACAACGATCCTGGCTTGCGGGGCCGCACCGGCCGTGACCTGCGCCAAAGCGGCGTCCGCCGCCTCTACGCTTTCATACGGGCCAAGCCGCACGCGGAAGAAATCCCGCCCGCCAATATTGGTATGATAGACCCTTGAATTGCCCGTGGAGGCAAGAGATTGGCTGAGGCGCAAGGCATTGGATTCATCCGAGAAGGCGCCTGCCTGAACAAAAATGTTGGTTTTCACCGGCGCGGTTTGCGTTACGACCGGATCGGGCATAAAGCGGCCATCGGGTGATACATGCCCTTGCACAGGCTGCGCGCGGGACGGATCGAGCGGGACGGATTCAACGGAAGCCACGCGGGCGACGCCCATCGTGTCGTCGGCGGAGGCTGTCTGGACGGAAATAGCGCTCTGGTCGGGATAGAATGTAACCGGGCCGCTGGCCGGTTTGTTCCCGTTCAGGGCGATTTCATAGCCGCGCGTGTCCTTGCCGGCGCGGGCATGTTCCGCAATCATGCGGGATTCAGCCGAAAGCGTTTCAACTTTGACGCGCGCCGTCCCTTTGCGTTTTACATCGAGGAGATCCGCTGCCTTGGAGGAAAGATCGATAATGCGCCCTCTTGAAAAAGGCCCGCGGTCATTCACGCGCAAAACCACGGCACGCCCGTTTTCAAGATTGGTCACGCGCACGAGCGAGGGCATTTGCAATGTGCGGTGGGCGGCGGTCAGCTCGTTCTGGTCGTATGTTTCGCCGTTGGCGGTTTTCTTGCCGTGGAAGCCAGGGCCGTACCAGCTCGCAATCCCCACTTCGGAATAATTGAAGCTTTCCTGCGGATAATATTCCTGCCCTTCGATAATATACGGATTTCCGACCTTGTATGTGCCTTGCGAGCGGCTGTCCTTGGTAATCTGCTTGGCCATATTGGCCCCGAACTGCGTTTCGGCGCAGGCGGCGAGCAAGAGGGCGGAGGCAAGGGGAAGGAGGGCGAATATAGGTTTCATGGCAAAAACAATCCTGAGATGACTCCGCGCATAAAGCGGTGGAGCCTTGGGCTGGTGAATCACTGCTATGGCATTTTAACGCGCAATCGCGTCGGCGAGAAGCCCTACCGAAGTCGCGAAATAGGTCGAGCGGTTCCATTTCATGATGGTCTGGTAGTTGTTATAGACGACATAGGTTTCGCCGCTCTTGCCATCGGGGGCGACAATCGACGCATCTATATTATCCGCCGGCAACGGCCCGCCGCCATGGTTTCTAACGCCGATTGAGGCCCAGTAGGAAAGCGGTTTTACAATGCGCGGGCCTATCATCTCTTCCGGAAAGGATGCGGGCAGCGTAACGCGGCGTCCCCAGCGTTCCCCCTGCTTCCAGCCGCTTTTGGCCAGATAATTGGCGGCAGAGGCGAAAACGTCGATTTTCGTGTTCCAGATATCGCGCTTTCCGTCGCCGTTTGCGTCAACGGCATAGGCCAGAAAGCTGGAGGGCATAAACTGGTTTTGCCCCATCGCGCCGGCCCATGATCCTTTCATGGCGGCGGCGCTGATATGCCCTTCGTCGAGAATCTTCAGGGCGTTTAAAAGTTCGCCCTTAAAAAATTCCGATCGGCGGCCTTCCCAGGCCAGCGTTGCAAGGGAATCGATAACTTTGAATCCGCCCGTGTTCGCGCCGAAATTCGTTTCGATGCCCCACAAGGCGACGATATATTGCGGGGCGACGCCATATGTCTTTTCAACCCGGTCGAGATCGCCGCGATGTTCGGCCAAAAGCTTGCGCCCCTGATTGATGCGTTGCTGGTTCACGACATTTTGCCTATAGCGCGCGAATGTGATGCTGCCTTCGGGCTGTTTCCGATCCAGCTCTATGACGCGGGGAATGGAACGCACATTGCCGAGCGCCTCGTTGATCGTTCTTTGCGAAATGCCTTCCCGCGCCGCCTCTTGTTTGAAGGCTTCAAGCCAGACGGCAAAGTCGGCGGCGTGCGCCTTGGCGGGGAGCGTGAGGGCCAGAAGGGCGAGGATTTTCAGGGTATTTTTCATGCCTCCGATGGTATCGGAGCTTTCGGGAAGAACAAAGCGCTTTTTCCGGTGACATAGTAAGCGAACAGACCGATCATTTCCTTGGCGACGATATTCAGCGCATGGAAATTCGCCGTGGCCGATGGGAGCCTTCGGAAGACGTCGCGATAATTCCCCGTCATTTTATGCGCGCACGGATAAGGCCGCACATCCCATCCGAGCCGGCGGAACACGCCGACAGAGCGCGGCATATGAAAAGCCGATGTGACGAGCGCCCATTCCTCGCCTTGCGCCGGCGCTATCATTTCTTTCGTATAGAGAGCGTTTTCATAAGTGTTGCGGGATTTTTCCTCGTAGGAAAGCCGTCCCGGCGGCAAATCGAACAGGGCCGCAAATTGCCGCGCGGCGTCCCCTTCCCTTGCGCCGGGGTTGAGGATGTCGCCATTGCCGCCGCTAAATATGATTTTTGCCTTCGGAGAGGCTTTTAATAATTCAACACCGCAAAACATGCGCCCTATATCGTCATTGGCGGTAAGCTTTCCTGTTTTCGCCGTCATATTGGCTTCGAGCGATCCGCCCAGAACGATAATGCCATCAACAGGCCCGATGGTGGCGGCCTGAACAGGCGGGTAATGCCGCTCCAGCCATGTCAGCAAGAGCGGCCCTGCCGGAAAGATCCCCATAAGGACAAGCAGGATAGCGGCGGTAAAAACCAGCCTTTGCCCCCATAGTCTTGTTCTTGCAAAAAAGTGCGCGGCAAGGCCGGAAAGTGCCAAAAAGCCGATAAGGTTCAGCGGCTGTGCCAGTGTCCAGAAAATCTTGGAGAGCATAAAAAACATGCAAGGATTTAAGCACACAGCCCGCGCCCGTCCAAGGGCCTATATGCACCCTTTATGCGATCCTTCCGCCCGCTGCCCTCATTATCATGGAACTGTAATTCAGCATAAACCTGAAAAGTGCGTGCATGGCCACAGCTTTCATCCCGAAAGCGCCCTTGAACGCATCATTTAGATCTAAAAGACGCAGGTAATTGGATTCCCCCTTGGTGAAATAGAAAAAATCATCAACGTAAAAGGATCTACCCGCGATGAAATACCGGCCTTCTTCAAGGGGAAATTAGTTGCAATAGACCAATAAATCGCAAGCCTCTTCCGGACGCGCGCCACATTGATAAAATTGATGGTAGGCGCAAGTGCTGTTGCCGCGGTTGCGCCGAATGCCGGAACCTATACCGCGCCATCCATGAACCCGGCAAAACGATGTTCGATAAAACGTGCTTCTCGTCCCCGCCCAGCCCTGCCCGTGAAGGGGTATTACCGCCGGACATAGATGTAACGGGCGAAAATTAACCATTGCGCCTGAATCCTTCCTTGATTAGCATTGGCCGAACGATTATAACCGCCAACGGAAAAGTAACGGCAGCCCCCTTAAAACCGCCATTTGCGCGGGATGATAACGGGGCGTTCCAATGGATGAGTGGCAGAGCGGTTGAATGCACCGGTCTTGAAAACCGGCGAGGGTGCAAGCCCTCCGTGAGTTCGAATCTCACCTCATCCGCCAACTGCTTTATAAAATCAATGGGATAATGTGTTTGATTTAAAAATACCTACAACCTACCCAACGAAAATAAGCAGGGAGAATTTATCAAAACTGCTTTAACGTTACCTTATCCTTGTGCACCTTAAAAAACTCTATGTCTTCTATATTACTCTAGTGATAGTCATAGGCGCATTCTTATAATTCGTACCCTACTGTACTCTGATAAATACCAAAGCCTAAGGAGATGGGCGTGTTAATTTCGGGTATAATTATTGGTCTTCTGGATCACAGTTTGAGCGAACAATTGCACGAGGTACTATATTGTCAAAATGTTCGGGGTCAGGATTAAAGATATAGGTATATTTCCCTCCATTGCTAACAAATAGCTGGTTTCCGGTATAGCCGCCAAATGAATTTTTGGCGTTTACTTCACCTAAAACAAACCCTTTTTTGCATCGGGAAATTTGACCGAAACGGGCAGATTCAGGGTCTTTTAATATAGATTTAACAGCTATTTTGGCACGGTTTTCAAGGCTATCCGCATAGGCGGGCAATGAAACTATGTTCGCTATCATCACAGCAACAAGCCATATCCTCATGTTTTTATCTCCTAACTTAAATCAAGCTTGTATTATCGTAGGCTTTATCTGAAAGGAAAAGAAGGTATTGCTAGACGCTTCACATCAAGGGCTGATAATTCTTTAGCTTTTTTAGGCATTATCGATTTCCTGTTAAAAAACACATCATGCTGTAAGTAAGCATAGGTAACGCCTAAACAGGCTCAACCTCCTACCCAACATAGATAATATAATTTGACGCTACATGGTGTTACTGGGGGATGCAATGGAAAAACGAATCATTCAACAGAAACATTGCATTAGGCTACAAGATTAGACAGTATGAAGCATGAGGAAGGCGAACGCCTCATCCGCCATCCCCTCCCAGGTTTTTCCCTAGCCTCGTGCAAACAGCCTGTTGCGGCCCTTGCCGCTGGCGGTGGAAATGTCCTGTTCGGACAGCCCCGTTGCGGTTACGAGGGACAGGAGTTCGGCTTTCCGCGCTTCGTCCCCTTCGATTTCAATCATCAGGGATTTGATTTGGCCGAGCGTTTTCCGCCCGCCGCGCAAAATAATATGCTCCAGCCCGTCAACGTCGAGCTTGATATGATCGGGGGCGCGTAAGGCGAATAATTCGCAAAAAGCGTCGATGGAAAAAACCGGCACGGACTGGCGGAAGCTTTGCGCGCCCTCCTTTGTGATGCTGGTTCCGTCTTCCTCCACAAGATTATTGCCCGCCTGCCCCGCTTCGGCATCGCCGCAAACAAGCCGGCCAAGTTCGTTCTTTTCGGCAAAGGCAATGCACAGGCATTGCGCGTGGCGATCCAGCCCGTTCAGGATCACATGCTCCATCATAATCCCGAAATTGAGGCCGTTCGGTTCAAAGGAAAAAACGTCCAGATCCCGCCGCATCGCCGCGTACATGGTAAAAAGCCCGATATTGGCGCCGATGTCCCAGAAAATCTCCCCCGGCTTGAAGGAATCTATCCATGCGAGCATTTCCGGCTCGTCCGTTTCAAAGCCGCTTACGGCCGCCGCGATATTCTTGCCCCGGTGGGATAGCAGCTTCAGGGGGCCGCGAGGCGTTGCGACCTCCGCCCCCAGATCCTTTTGCACGCGGGATATCAGCGCCGATTTTGTCTTGAAGCGCACGCGCGGGCTCAAGGGGGCTGTTACGGCGTTTGCGGTATGGTATAGGATGGATGTGATTTTACGGCTCATGGATTGCCCCTGATTGAATGTTATCTGGAAAGTTATATAACGGTACCGCCCCGCATGAAACCTGAAAATATCGTCAAAAATGCCAACGCGATCGTCATCAAAATCGGCTCCGCCCTGTTGGTGGATGCGGGGGGCTGTGTGTGCAGGTCGTGGCTGGCGGCCTTGGCGGAGGACGTGATGGCCCTTAAAAAGAGCGGGAAGGCGGTTCTTATCGTGACGTCCGGCTCTATCGCTCTTGGCCGGTCGGCCATGGACATTCACGCGGGCGCGCGCCCGTCCGCCATTCCTTTGGAGCAAAAACAGGCCGCCGCTTCCATCGGCCAGATTGCGTTGATGGAAGCCTATAGCGCCGTCTTTGCCATGCACGGGCAAACGGTCGCCCAGATATTGCTGACCCCCGCAGACACGGAAAACAGGCGTTCCCACCTGAATGCCCGCGCGACGATCCACGCCCTTCTCGAACGCGGCATCCTGCCGGTTGTGAATGAAAACGATACGGTATCGACATCCGAAATCCGCTTTGGCGATAATGACAGGCTGGCAAGCCGCGTGGCGCAGATGATAGGCGCGGATCTTGTAATTCAGCTTTCGACGACGGACGGACTTTACACCGCCGATCCGCGTATGGATGAAACGGCGCGCCATATTCCGCTTGTTGAAAAACTTTCCGCGGAGCATGAAGCCATGGCGGGCGACGCCGAAGCGGGGCTTTCGACAGGCGGCATGAAAAGCAAGATAGAGGCCGCTCGCATCGCCACGGAGTCCGGCGTCCATATGATGATAGCCAGGGGGACAGAGGCGCATGCCCTGAAGGCGGCTTGCGAGGGCGGCACCCGCTCGACATTGTTCCTCGCCGCGCTACAGCCCCGCACCGCCCGCAAGAAATGGATTTTGGCGCATGTGAAGCCGAAGGGAACGATCTATCTCGATGCGGGAGCCTGCGCCGCATTGGCATCGGGAAAAAGCCTGCTTCCGGCAGGTGTGACGCGGACAGAAGGCACATATGATCGCGCCGATGCGGTCAGGATTTGCGATGAAACCGGCCAGCCGCTCGGCATCGGCCTTTCCGCCTATAATTCCGAAAGCACTTCCATGATAGCGGGCCAGAAAAGTGCCGAAATCGCCGCAATTCTGGGCTATTCACGCGGGGATGAGCTTATTCACCGTGATGATCTGGTTTTATTCCTGCTATAAAACACGGCATCGCGGCGCGTATCAAAGATATATCCCTTAATCTGTAGGCGTAAAACCATTCTTGATACAAGAACTGGAACCCCCTATTCTTCGCCGGAGAAAAGGATTCAAGGCCATGCGCACAGACACGCCCAAGACGATTTACCTGAAAGATTACACGCCCCCGCCATACGGCGTAAACCATGTGGATTTACGGTTCGAGATTTTTGGCGGGCGGACGATCGTTCATGCGAAAACGCAGTATGTGAAAAATACGGGCGGCGCCCTCTTCCTCAACGGCGAAGATTTAAGGCTCATTTCCATCAAGCTTGACGGCGCGGATATCGCAGCGGAGCTTGCCGAAAACGGCCTGACGATTACACCGGACAAAGATGAATTCACGCTGGAAGTCGTGACGGAGATCAAGCCGGAAGACAATACGCGCCTCGAAGGGCTCTATTGTTCTGGCGGCACTTATTGCACACAGTGCGAGGCCGAAGGGTTCCGCCGCATCACCTATTATCAAGACCGCCCCGATGTGATGGCGACCTTTACGGTGCGCGCCGAGGCGGACGTGGCGACATGCCCTGTCCTGCTTTCAAACGGTAACTGCATTGATAAAGGCGAACTTGAAGGTGGGCGGCATTTTACCGTGTGGAGCGATCCGACGCCGAAATCCTGCTATCTCTTCGCGCTTGTCGCGGGCGATCTCGTCCATATCCATGATGTGTTTACAACCCGTTCCGGCAACGACGTCGATCTTTATATCTATGTCCGCGAGGGCGACGAGCAGCAATGCGGCCATGCCATGACATCGCTTAAGAAATCTATGAAGTGGGATGAAGACGTTTACGGGCGCGAATATCAGTACGATATATTCAATATCGTGGCGGTCAGTGATTTTAACATGGGTGCGATGGAAAATACCTCGCTTAACGTCTTCAACACCGCCCTTGTTCTGGCACATCCCGATACGGCGACGGATGCGGATTTTATGCGCGTCGAAAGCGTCATTGCCCATGAATATTTCCACAACTGGACGGGCAACCGCGTCACCTGCCGCGACTGGTTCCAGCTATCGCTCAAGGAAGGGCTGACTGTTTTCCGCGATCAGGAATTTTCCGCCGATATGAATTCCCGCAGCCTGCAACGCATCGACGATGTCCAGCATTTGCGCCGGATGCAGTTTCCAGAGGATGCCGGCCCCCTCGCCCATCCGATCCGGCCCGACAACTATATCGAGATCAATAATTTCTATACCATGACCGTGTATGAAAAGGGCGCGGAAGTCATCCGCATGTTCCATACGCTGCTCGGCGCGGACGCTTACCGCAAAGCGACGGATTTGTATTTCGATCGCTTTGACGGACAGGCCGTGACGACGGAAGACTGGATAAAATGCATGGAAGATGCTTCGGGCAAGGATTTATCGCAGTTCAGGCTGTGGTATTCACAGGCGGGAACGCCGCATGTGAGCGCAAGCGGCGCCTATGACGAAGCGGGAAAGACCTATACGCTGACGCTACGCCAGTCCGTGCCGCCTACGCCCGGCCAGAAAGATAAGAAACCGATGCATATTCCGGTTGCGGTCGGCCTCGTCGGCCCGAACGGCGACGACATGATTGAAACGCGCGTGCTGAACCTGCGTGATGCGGAACAGAGTTTCACCTTCGACAATATCGGTGCAAAGCCCGTCCCGTCCATCTTGCGTAATTTCTCCGCGCCCGTGCGCCTCACGACGGATTTGACGGATGGGGATCTGCGCTTCCTGATGGTGCATGATTCAGACGGGTTCAACCGCTGGGAGGCCGGACAGACTTACGCGCTCCGCGTCCTCAATAGAATGATCGATACGGGCGTTTTGGAGGAAGGGTTGATAGAATCTCTGGAGAGCCTTCTTGATCAAGCCGTTCAGGGGCAAGGCGACAAGGCGCTGCTTGCAAAGGCGCTCGGCTTGCCGGACATCCAGATCATCGCCCAAAGCCGTGAGAGCGTCGATCCCGATGCTATTTATGCCGCGCGCGAAAAGGTAAAGCGCGCTTTTGCGGCACGCTGCCGCGACAAGCTGATGACCGTTTACACGGCCAATGCTGAAAAAGGCGCCTATGGCATTACGCCCGAAGATATGGCGCGCCGTTTGTTGAAAAACACCATGCTTGCCTATCTTGACGATCCGGCCCTTGCAGCGGAAGCCTATCAAAAGGCGACGAATATGACCGACCGCGTGGCGGCCTTGTCTGTCTTGTCCAGTCATGAAGGCGATTATAAGGAATCCGCCTTCGCCGATTTCTACAAGCGCTTCAAAGCCTATCCGCTCGTTATCGACAAATGGTTTTCGCTTCAGGCGACGGGCGTAAACGACAACATCATCGCGAATATGCGCAAGCTGGCGAGCCATGGTGATTTTACACTTAAAAATCCCAACCGTACCCGCTCGCTTTACGGCGCGTTCGCTATGAATAATCCGGTCGGATTCCACCGTGCGGACGGGGCGGGCTATGTTCTGCTCAAGGATGCGGTTATCGCGCTGAATGCGATTAACCCGCAAATTGCCGCGCGGATGCTTACCCCCATGCGCGAATGGAAGCGTTATACACAGGATCGTCAGGAAAAAATGAAGGCGGCCTTGAACGAAATTGCGAATACGCCGAAGCTCTCCCCCGATGTCTTTGAAATCGTCAGTAAAACCCTTAAAGGCTGATTTATCCGCCTTTGACGCCGCCTTCGGCGTGCCGGTTTGCGGCATTGACGAGGTCGGGCGCGGGCCTCTTGCGGGGCCTGTCGTGGCGGCTTGCGCCTGCATTCCGGCGGAAAAACTGTCCCATCCGGTCTGGAAGGCCGTGAATGACAGCAAAAAACTCTCGGCCCAAAAGCGCGATTATCTCTTTGATATTATCGCGGGGCAATGCGCCTATAGCATTGCCATGGCATCGGTTGAGGAGATTGACACGCTGAATATCCACCATGCGACCTTGCTTGCCATGAAACGCGCCCATGAGGGGCTGATGGAAAAAACGCAAGGGAGCATTGCGCTGGCGCTTATCGACGGAAAATTCGCCCCGCCCCTGCCCTGCCAGAGCCGGACGGTTATCAAGGGCGATGCGGTGTCGCTTTCCATCGCCGCCGCCTCCATCCTCGCCAAGGTGACGCGCGACCGGATGATGACGGCACTGCATGCTGCGTTCCCGCATTATGGCTGGGCGACTAATGCCGGCTATGGCACGGTGGAGCATTTGGCCGGAATCGCCGCCCACGGCATCACGCCGCATCACAGGCGATCTTTTGCGCCGTGTAAAAGCAACGGCTGACGTTGGAAAGCCTCCGCTATATTGGTTACCACTTTAAAAAGCGGAAATTTCCTAAACTGTTGAACCGACTCTAAAATCTGAAGTTGTTCTTATAACGTTCTGACTCATAATAATTTTTTGCATTTATACTGTTGACGTGGAGTCCCAAATGAATCATGATTCGTTCCAGTTTGATCCACAGCGACGGGGGAATTATGAGCCGGAAATCACCATTAAACACCATCTTGCAGGGCGACTGTGTCGAGAAGCTGAAGAGCCTGCCAAAGGGATCGGTGGACATGATTTTTGCGGATCCGCCGTATAATCTTCAGCTGGGCGGGGAACTCACCCGCCCCAATAATTCAAAAGTCGATGCGTGCGACGATGACTGGGACAAGTTCGATTCCCTGAAAAGCTACGACGCTTTCACGCGCGAATGGCTTTCCGCCGCCCACGATGCGCTCCATGATGACGGTTCCATCTGGGTTATCGGCTCCTATCACAATATCTTCCGCCTCGGTTATATTTTGCAGGATCTGGGCTACTGGATTTTGAACGATATTATCTGGCGCAAATCCAACCCGATGCCGAATTTCAAGGGCAGGCGTTTTACCAACGCCCATGAAACCCTTATCTGGGCGGCGAAATCGAAAGAGTCCAAATACCGCTTTAACTATGATTCCATGAAGGCGCTGAACGAAGATCTGCAAATGCGCTCAGACTGGTTCATCCCGCTTTGCACGGGCGGCGAGCGGCTCAAGAACGATGCGGGTGAAAAGCTCCACCCGACGCAAAAGCCCGAAGCCCTGCTCCAGCGCGTGATCCTGTCTTCGACAAAGCCGGGCGATGTGGTGCTCGATCCGTTTTTCGGCACTGGCACGACGGGGGCGGTTGCGAAAAAACTGGGCCGTCAATGGATCGGCATCGAACGGGAAGAAGACTATATCAAATACGCGCAAAAGCGTATCAGCGCCGCCGAGGTTTGCGCGGAGGACACCATAACACTTGCGAACAAACGCGAGGAAATGCGCATCCCCTTCGGCTGGCTGCTGGAACATGGCTATCTGAAGCCCGGAGCGGAGCTGACGGACGCCAAAGGCAAGCTGGCGGCAAAAGTGCATGCGGACGGCAACGTCATCACGGGCAATCACCGCGGCTCTATCCACAAAGTCGGCGCGCTCGTGCAAAACGCCCCTTCCTGCAACGGCTGGACGTATTGGCATGTAAAACGGGGCGGGAAGCATGTGCCGATTGACGCCTTGCGGCAGGATTTGCGCGCCCAGATTGAAGGGGCAAAGCAAATTCCCGGCGGCGCTACAATTCAATAGCCATGTTTTTTTGCAAAAAGAAAATTCCTGCGGATACGAACCATATTTTTATCAAAGATATGGTCGTGCCTGTCAGCATCGGCGTTTTCGATCATGAAAAAACCGCCTCCCAGCGCGTGCGGATCAATGTGATGGCCGAACCCGAAATCTGGCCAGACGCCACTCTCGATAATATCGACGATACGGTGTCCTATGATTTGATTGTCCAGCATGTGCTGCGCCTTGTTGACGGGCGGCATATCCATCTCGTCGAAACGCTGGCCGAAGAAATCGCTCACGCCTGTCTTGGTGAAAAAATCCGGCGGGTTACGGTGCGTATAGAAAAGCTGGATATTTACCCGTTTGCCGTTGCGGGAACGGAAATAACGCGCGCCAAGAAATCGCGTAAATAGAAAAAACGGCCACGGCCCGATGCGCGCTTACACGGTGCTACTGCATATTCGGCCATTACTCACGGCAGCGCTGCCTCATATGCTCCTTATAATGTTCAGGATAGTTATTGGCGGTTGGAAAATACGCCCGCCGCGCTGTTGCGGAACGCTTATATCGCTCGCGGCATATAATTAAGCGGTTAATTAACGGTTGCCGGAAGGAGGCAGCGACATTTGCCGCGCCGGTGCGTTTGCATCGCCCCGTAAATCGACGCTGAGCATCAGCCGTTTTTGACCGGCATCCTCAAACACCTCATAGCCGTCCAGCGTACCGTACAGGATGGACATGGCTTCGTTGCTGCCCTGCCCGCTGGCACGGATATTGCCGTGATATTGGGAGAAGCTGATGCGCAGGCGCAGATAGGCTGTGCGTTCATGTTCGCGGACGCGCTGCTCTTCCTCCATCCTCTTATAGTCGGACTGGCGGCGCAAGATATAGGCCTGCGCCACATGCTCGTCCAGTTTCAGGAAATCGAATGTGAATGAATCCGAAAGAAGGAGGACGGCGCTGCGCGGATAATCGCGGATAAGGTTGCTGTCATAACATATGTCCTGATTGCGGTTGACGCTGTCCACCTCGATGCGGTTTGCGTCGATGAAGCCCGTTTTGTCAACCAGCGGAAAGCCGCCGCGGACGGGGTCGTACCTGCCGAGGTGAAGCCTCAGCATGAACTGGAAGTTCAAGGGATAGGTGTGGGCGTTGGCCTTGATATGCTCCTTCATCGCGCCGACAATCTTCGACCATTCCATATCGTCGTTGAGATAGTCGGAGTAAATCTTGCAATCATTGATCTTGATAAAGTTGGCCACGGCCACATTGTCATCGAAGTCGAACGCCCCCAGCCGCCAATAAAGGCGCGACAGGTTTTCAAGCGTCGGCAGATTATATTTCCCCGCATATTCATCGCGCAGGATGGTCACTTCGTCCTGACTGGGCGGGAGGGATTGCTCGGCCACGATACTTGTTTGCGGCGTGGGTGCGGCTTGCGAAGCCATGGGCATGATGATTTCGTCCTGCGCGCGGGCTTGCGCCGCACCGGCGAGGAGGGCCGCACAGAAAGAAAAAACCGTCAAAGCACGAGTCAGTGAATCTAGCATCATGATATTATTGTATATTTTTTAGCCCCTCGGGACAAACTCCTAAATAAACTGCCGCAAGGCTTTCTTGAAAACGGTCGGAAGTCCGAGGCTTTTCGCCCGATCCCCCGGCACCCAGAAATAACCGCCCATGGCTTCGAGCGCCTTGCCCTGCGCCACACAGGCCGCATAACCCGATAATTCGAGGTCGAAATGCGTGAATGTGTGTTTTACGGAAACGGCAGTTCGCTCCCATGGCGGCCCTACGACCGCTTTTCCGCCTCTTGTCAATTTAAGCGGCAGATGTGTTTTTTCTGTGGCTTTTTCAACCCATTCCGATGTCGGGAGGCCTATGGTTCCGGCGAGCATGCCCTTCTCCGCGCGCCGCTCGAAAAGCACGCTGCCCTGCCCGTCGGTAATCCAATAGACATAGCCGTGTTTTTGCGGGCGGGCCGCCTTTGGCTTTCGCGCGGGCAGGCTTGCCTCAATCCCTTTTGCGCGGGCGGAGCAAAAATCAATGACCGGACAGAGCATGCATTTGGGCGATGTCGGTGTGCAGATGGTCGCGCCAAGATCCATCAGGCTCTGGGCGTAATCGCCGGGGCGCTTTTTCTCGCCCGCGGCGGTCTGCCCCGCCAGATCCTTCAGGCGCGGCTTGCAATCCGGCATGGGTTCGGTCACGGCGAAAATCCGCGCCATTACCCGCTCGACATTCCCGTCAACGACGTTGGCGGGGCGGTTAAAGGCGATGGCGGCGACCGCCTCGCACGTATAATCGCCGATGCCGGGGAGTTTTTTGAGTTCCGCGGCCTCTTCCGGAAAACTGCCGCCAAGCCGCTCCGCAACATGGACGGCGCATTTATGGAGGTTGCGCGCCCGCGTGTAATAGCCAAGCCCCGCCCATGCTTCCATAATATCTTCAGAGCGCGCCGAAGCCAGAGCATGAATATCCGGCCATTTTTCTATAAATTTCATAAAATACGGGCCGACCGCCTGCACCGTCGTTTGCTGAAGCATGATTTCCGACATCCAGACATGGTACGGGTTCGGTTTTTGCGCAGGCAAGGCCCTCCACTGCATGGCGCGCCGGTGGCGATCGTACCATTTCAGGAGGTTTTTCCTGAAATCCTCGACATTCTTGCCTTCAACCGTCATGATGACGTCCGCCATGGCCATGAAACCCGTTTCCCAATCCGTTCCGACCTTGATGAGCAAGGTGTTCGAGCGCAAATATATCGCGCTGGGCCGGATTGTCACCCATTGGAAAGAAATTATAGGCCCCGATTTCGCATCCCGCGCCCAGCCCGCGAAAATCCGTTATCGCAAACCCAAAAACGCCAAGGAAAAGCCCGCGGCGACGCTCGATATTGCGGCTTCCTCCGCTGATTGTGCCGTACTCATATACCAAAAAGAGCTTATATTACAGCGCATTAACAATATATTCGGGGAGCGGTGGGTGAATGACGTTAAATTCGTCCATGTCGAGCCGCGAAAGAAGGCCGCCCCCGCCAAACGGACAAAGCCCTTGACCGAGGATGAAAAAAATCATCTCTCTCAAATACTTGAAACTGTGGACGATCCCGTTATAAAAGAGGCCCTCTCCCGAATGGGAACGTCTATCTTACAGGAAAAGAAGCCATGAAAGTTACAGCAATTACCCTAAGACCCGGAAATGTTATCGACCGCGACGGCGACGGCCGCCTTTGGGTCGTCACCGGATACGAGATTATGCAGCCCGGCAAAGGCGCTTCGGTCATTCAGGTGGAAATGCGCGATGTGCGCTCCGGCAACAAGGACAATGTCCGCTACCGCACGCAGGAAACGGTGGAGCGCGTCCGCCTCGACCAGTCAGAATTCTCCTATTTGTACAATGACGGCGAAAATACCTATACCTTCATGGACAAGGAAACATTCGAGCAGATCGAAGTGAAAAAGGACGTTATCGGCGATCTGGCCAAATGGCTTCAGGACAATATGGACGTTGTCATTGAAAGCTTCGAGGGCGAGCCGCTCGGCGTCGAAATCCCCGACAGCGTCACTGTGGAAGTTATGGAGGCCGAGCCGGTCGTCAAAGGCCAGACGGCGTCTTCTTCCTATAAGCCCGCAATTGTTACGGGCGATGTCAAGGTTATGGTTCCCCCCTTTATCGAAGTCGGGACGCGCATCGTCGTCAAGACCGCGGACGGCACCTATTACGAACGCGCCAAAGACTAGGCAGGCGGGAACGACTGCGCCTCTTAAACATCAAAACCAAGGATCGGGAATCTTATGCCTCCCCACTCGCCACTTATGACCATTATGATCCGCGCCGCCGAAAAGGCTTCGCGGGCGCTCTTGCGCGATTTTGGAGAGGTTGAAAACCTTCAGGTGGCCCGCAAGGGGCCGGGGGATTTCGTTACGGCGGCGGACAAACGCTCTGAAAAAATCATCTTTGAAGAGCTTAAAAAGGCCCGCCCTTCTTACTCCTTCATGATGGAAGAATCCGGCGAGATAAAAGGCGAAGACCGCGATCATGTCTGGATCGTCGATCCTCTGGACGGGACGCATAACTTCATGCATGGCATCCCCCACTGGGCGATTGTGATTGCGCTGGAACAGCGGGGCAATGTCGTTGCCGGCCTTATTTACGACTGCGCCAAGGACGAAATGTTCACGGCGGAAAAAGGCGGCGGCGCGTGGAACCGGAACCGGCGCCTGCGCGTATCGGGCCGCAACCAGCTTGAACAATGCATGGTCAATTACGGTTTTCCGTACGGCACGCAGGAAACGCGCTCCCGCCTTTTTGCCGAACTGAGGCCTGTCGCCAATATGGCCATGACCCGTCATATGGGTTCGGCGGCCCTCGACCTCGCCTATGTCGCCGCGGGCCGGATTGACGCTTATTGGGAGCGCGGGATCAAGGCGTGGGACGTCGCGGCCGGGGTTCTCCTTGTCAGGGAGGCCGGAGGCTTCGTCACCAGCATCGAGAATGATGACAATCCCGTCCATAGTGGTAATCTGGTCGCCGGAAACCAACAGGTGCAAAATGACCTTCGCAAGATTATCAAAGCCGCTTAAGGGCCTGTCGGATCTGGCCCCGCGCCTGCCCTGTGCGGGCGTGGCGGCGGCTTTGGCTTTGTCCATGCCCCTTCTTTTTCCGGCGCCCCTTTCAGCCTTCGCGCAACAAAGCAGCGGCTACACGCCGCCGCCTATGTTTGAAGAAATGACGCCGCCAATGGTCAGGCCGGAAGCGCCGGACGGCTATATCGTCAGGCCGAAAACATCTTCGGATCCGGAGCGCTCCCATCAGCCGCCGCCGCGCTATGCGCCCCAACCACAGGAACAGCAACGGCCCGTTATCCAGCCGTCCGTACAGGCTCCGGCCCCCCCTGCCGCCCCCGTAATTCCGGCGCGTCCGAGAATGATGGAACCCATTATTGAAGCGCCGCCCCGCGCCGCGCCCACGCCCGTGCGCCCCGTCATCCAGCCTAAAACTGCCGCTCCGGCAGCAAAAACCGGCGGCGCCGAAAGCCGGACTGTGGCGCCGAAAGCGGCAGTCAAACCTGCGCCTCCTTCGCCTTCGGCGGCTGTACCGGCTGCGCCTGAGCGGGCGAAAACCGCGCCTTCCGTGAAGGTGCCGACAAAATCCGCGCCCGTGCCAAAGGCCGATACGCCGCTGCCGCCATCTGTGGATGGGGCAATCATCAAACCCGCCCCGCGCGATCCGGCGCAAAGCGCGATTACCGGCCCCAAAACAATGCCGTCGCTTCCCGTCCATGGCGTGGACGAGATTGTCATTCACAATGAAGCGGCGGGGGAAAGCGATGAACCGACTATTTTTGAGCGGTTGAACACGCCGCCAGCGCCGTCCGCCGCCCCGTCACCGCGCGCGCCAGAGGATATTGCCGCCCCCGCCGCCGCTATGCCCGCTGCCCAGCCCGCACCCGCGCAGGAGGCGAGCCGCACTCTCCAGCCATTGCCGCCCGTCCCGAAACAAAATATCGCGCCGACCCCTTTTGACGCGGGCGAACAGGGCGCGCTGAAAAAGACGATTGCCTTCCAGCCGGGGCAAATCGGGCTGGTCGAGGCCGATCGTGACGCCATTGTCGCGGGTGTCCTTGAAGGGCTTGATGAAAAGCAGGACTGGCGCGTGCAAATAAAGGCATTTGCCACGCCGCACGGCACGGGTATCGCCAGCGATCGCCGCATCGCCCTTGCCCGCGCCCTCTCTTTACGCACCGCCATGATAGAGCAAGGCATCCTGCCGAGCCGGATTGATGTGCTGGCCGAGGGGCTGCAAAGCGGCAATACGGCGCCGGCAGACCGGATTGATCTTTACCTCTATGGCCCTCAAATTCCGTAACAATTTGACTTTGCGTGTGGATAAGGCCCTGCTTCGGGGCAGGTTTTCTTGACAAAAACGCCCTGAAAGCGGCACTTTAGGCTGGATCTCACATAGAATTATGTTTAAGTCTAACCCGTCATATATATGACAATAGGTAGGAAAGAGGATGCCAATGAAATCCATGCGCACCAATGGCGGCAATGCCCGCATTATCGTTCTCATCGCCATTATTCTGGCTGTCGCGGCATTGGCCGCTTACTTTTTCCTTGGCAAAACCTCCGGCCCGCTTCCGCAAACGGAAGTGACTGACGAAGCCCTGCTTGAGGACGAGGCGGCAATGCCCGCGGAAGAATCCGGTGACGCCTCTGGAGCGGATGCCGCGCAAGGCCCCTCCTCCTTCGATCTTGCCGCGGCCGTCGCGCCGCGCGCTTTGGGTAATCCCGATGCCCCCATCAAGATCATCGAATATGCGTCCATGACATGCAGCCATTGCGGCCATTTCCATACGAATGTTTTCCCCGCGCTGAAATCCCGCTATATCGACACGGGGAAAGTTTTCTTTGAATTTCGTGAATTCCCGCTGAACGATCCGGCGCTCAAGGCCACAATCACCGCGCGCTGCCTGCCCGTGGACAAGTACGAGGCTTTTATTTCCGTACTGTTCAAGACACAGGGCCAGTGGGACGGGAATCTCGATTACATGAAGGCGCTGCGCCAGAACGCCAAGCTTGCAGGACTCAACGACGCGACGTTTGACGCCTGCCACGACGCGCCGATGCTAAAGCTCAAAATCGCTGAAAATATGCAAGAGGCGAAGGATAAATGGAACATCAACGCCACGCCGACCTTCATCATCAATGAGGGCGAAGAGATTCTTTCCGGTGCCCGCCCGATCGAGGAATTCGAGCGCATCTTTAGAAAAATCACCGATGGCGCTGTCGGCGAAGCGGCTCCCGTAGAATAAAACGCGGGATTATAGAGTACGATGATTAAATTCGAAAAATTACGCCTCAGCGGCTTTAAATCCTTCGTGGACAAGACGGAGCTGGAAATCGGCCCCGGCCTGACCGGCATTGTCGGCCCGAACGGATGCGGCAAGTCGAACCTTGTCGAAGCCCTGCGCTGGGTCATGGGTGAAAACTCCGCCAAGCGGATGCGCTCCGGCGGGAACGGGATGGAAGACGTTATCTTTAACGGCACATCGTCCCGCCCGCGCCGTAATTTTGCCGAAGTCAGCCTGCTCTTGAACAATGCCTCGCACAGCGCCCCCGCCGCTTATAACGACGCGGAGCAGATCGAGGTTACGCGCAAGATCGAACGCGATCACGGCTCGCTTTATAAAATCAACGGCAAGACGTGCCGCGCCCGCGACGTGCAAATGCTCTTTGCCGATACGGTGACGGGCGCGAACTCCCCCGCCCTCGTCAGCCAGGGGCGCGTCACGGCGATGATTAACGCCAAGCCGCAGGAACGCAGGCTCGTGCTTGAAGAATCCGCCGGCGTTTCGGGCCTTTACGTCCGCCGCCACGAGGCGGAGTTGCGCCTGCGCGCCGCCGACCAGAATTTGCAGCGCGTTCAGGATCTCGTCGGCAGCATGGAAGGCCGCTACAACACGCTTAAAAAACAAACGCGGCAGGCGCAAAAATATAAAAACCTGTCCACGCAAATCCGCGAGCTTGAAGCCACCATCGCCTATCTTGAATGGCGGATGCAGGTGGATAAGGTCGATGCCGCCCGCCGCACCTTCGGCGAAGCGGAAAGCCGCGTCGCCGATCACATGGCGACGGTTGTCCAGCTTACCAAGACGCAAAACCAGCAGGCCGAGGATCTGCCGCCCTTGCGCAAGGCCGAAGCGGAATCCGCCGCGGCGCTTCAGGCCCATAAAATGGAATTGCAACGGCTGGATGACGTCGAGCGCGAACGGCAGGCGCAGTTTGAAGAAGCCCGCCGCCAATATGCCCAGACCAAGGCCGACCGCGAACATGAAACGCAAAGCCTTTCCGAAAGCGTCAATATTATCGCGCGCCTCGAAGAAGAAGAGCGCATCCTGTCCGAAAGCCGCCGCAACGAAGAATCCGACATCGCCCAGAAACAGGCGTTCAAGACGGAACTGGAAGAAAAAGTCGTCAAGCTGGAAGCCGATTACGAAGCTTTCATGCAAAAGACCGCCGAAACACGCGCCGCGCGCCAGCGTATCGAGCAACAGATTAACGCGAGCCGGAGCCGCCTTTTAGTCGCGGCGGAGCGGAAGGAAAAACTTACCGCCGATCTGGAACGCGCAAGGGCGGGGTTTGAGAATGATAATGAAATCGAGGATTTAAAATCTTCGATCCAGTCGCTGGAAGAACATACATCTTCTTTGCGCGGCTCCCTTGAGGAACAGGAAACCGCCTTCGCCGCCGCCCGCGACGCGCTCGAAAAATCCCGCGAATCCCGTCAGGAAGCACAGCGCCGCCGGAACGAGATTGAGTCCGAAATCAAGGCGCTTGAACGCATCCTCAATGCCGATACGCAAAGCCTTTTCGTCCCCGTTCTGGACGACATCAAGACGGAAAAAGGCTTTGAAAAAGCGCTTTCGCGCGCGCTTGGCGATACGCTGATGGCGTCGCGCGACAAGGAAGCGCCTTCGGTGTTTCTTGATTACGCGGAGAAAGTTATTGAAGCGCCGGAATTGCCCGCAGGCGCGAAACAATTGCAAAGCCGCGTCGATGCGCCGCAAGTCCTACACCGCGCCCTGCAATTTGTCGGCGTCGTCGAAACGCAAGAGCAAGGCGCCGCCCTTGCGCCCACGCTGAAACCGGGACAATCGCTCGTATCCGTTGACGGCGCGTACTGGCGCTGGGACGGGCTGCATATCAAGGCGACGGCTTCCGACCGCCATGCAATCCAGCTTCAGCAAAAGAACCGTCTGGAAGAATTGAACACCGGCCTGCCTGCGGCGGTTGACGCCTATGATTCCTCTGCGCAGCAAGCGGAGAAAGCGCAGGGCGCGCAACAGGCGGCACAGGAAAGGCTGAACGATCTGCGCGGCGAGCTGCGTTCCAAAGAGCAGGAATTGAGCGGCGCGCAGACAAGGCTGAACCGCCTTACGGAATCGCGCAGCGCCCTTTTCGCCGAAATCGCAAAGCTCGAAGAGGCCCTGCGCAACACCGATGAAGATATTGCCGTCAATGAAACTTCCTTGAAAGCGGCGCAAGAAGAACTCGGCGCCTATAACGAAGACATGATCGCCGCGCATAATGCGGAAGTCGAACAGCTTCGCGCCACGCTGGCCGAAGCCCGCGACGCCTATAACCATGCCGTCCGCGGCCTTGATCAACTGCAACAAGAACAGGGCCGCCGCCGCGCCCGCATGCATGCGATTGCGGACGAGCGCAACCACCACACAAACCGTTCCATCCGCTCACGCGAGCGCCTGAAAGAGCTACAGGCCCGTGAGGAAACGCTGGGCGTGAAAATTGGTGAAATGGAAGCGCGCCCGCAAGGCGTGGATGAAGGCCGCGCCGCGATGATGGACAAAGTCGCGCAGCTTGAAAAAACGCGCGATGAAGCGGCGGACGCGCTTGCTTCCGTTGAAAACGAGCTGGCCTCGACGACGCGCGCGCTGAAAGAAGCCGAAGAGCTTTTGGGGCAGGCCCGCGAAGCCCGCGCCCATGCGCAGGCCATGGTGTCCAATGCACAGGAAAATCTGGAACAGATCGTCCTTTCCATCGCCGAACAATTCGAAATACAGCCGGCTGCTTTGAAAGAGCAGGCAACAGCCGCGCAGTTTAATGAAGAATCGCCCCTGCCCGCTATCGAGCCGTTAAAGGCGCAAAAAGACAAAGCCGTGCGCGAGCGCGATCAAATAGGCCCCGTCAACCTGCAGGCAGAGGACGAGGCGGCGGCGCTTGAATCCGAGCTGGGTACAATCTTCAAGGAGCGCGACGACCTGACCCAAGCCATTGATGAATTGCGCGACGGGATTGCAAAGCTCAACAAGGAAGCGCGTGAGCGCCTGACCAATGCGTTCGATATCGTCAACGGCCACTTCCAGCAATTGTTCGTCAAGCTCTTCAACGGCGGACAGGCGCATCTGAAGCTCATCGAATCCGACGATCCGCTGCAATCGGGGCTGGAGATTTTTGCACAGCCGCCGGGCAAGACCCTGCAATCGCTTTCCCTTCTGTCGGGCGGGGAGCAAACGCTGGCTTCCATCGCGCTTATCTTCGGCATGTTCCTGACGACGCCTTCGCCGATTTGCGTCCTTGACGAGATTGACGCGCCGCTTGACGACGCCAACGTCGATCGTGTGTGCAACCTTCTCGACGATATCGCGGCGCGCGGTGAAACGCGCTTCCTCATCATCACGCACCACCGCCTGACGATGGCGCGGATGGACAGGCTCTATGGTGTGACCATGTCCGAGCGCGGCGTGTCACAGCTCGTTTCCGTCGATCTCAACCAGCAGATGGATTTCCTCGAAGCCGCAGAGTAATAAAATACCCCGCTTTCTCGAAGCCCGGTTTAAACCTTGCACCCTTTTGGGAAGTTATGTGCTA
The DNA here is from genome assembly GCA_041655955.1 of Micavibrio sp. Classification (GTDB taxonomy): domain Bacteria; phylum Pseudomonadota; class Alphaproteobacteria; order Micavibrionales; family Micavibrionaceae; genus Micavibrio_A. The sequence goes on along the minus strand of JBBAEN010000001.1, from coordinate 361,510 downwards.
AGACCGCAGCGGTTCCTTGCGCTGATGAAAGGGAAGACATGGCAAAACTCGATGATCTGGACAGGCGGCTGGAGGCCGCGAAGGCCAAGCATGAGGCGGAGAATCCTTCCGCCCCGGCAAGGGGCGCCAATGAAATGTCCCAAGGCATACGCGCATTTATGGAAATGTTTGGTGTGCTGCTCGGCTCCGGCCTTATCGGCGGGCTTTTGGACAGCTACTTTAAAACGGCGCCTACCCTGCTGATAATCTTTGTAATTCTGGGGATTTGTGCGGCGATTTTCAATCTCTACAAACTTTCAAAAAATTTAGGCACTGCAATCGGCTCTAACAGCTTGCAATCCGAAGTAAAAGACGCTAATAAACCCACAAAATTTGAACCGTAACCACTGATAGAGACTGAAAAAACGTGGCGAACCCTATTCACCAGTTTGAAATCCAGCCCCTTGTTCCCCTGACCGTGGGCGGTATTGATATTTCCTTTACGAATTCCGCTCTCTGGATGACCATCGCTTTGGTTGTGTCCGTATCGCTCTTAAGCTTTGCGATGCGCAAAAAAGCCCTCATCCCGACGCGCGGGCAACTGATGGCCGAAGGGCTTTATAAATTTATCGGCGGCCTTGTGCGCGAAAATGTCGGTGAAAAAGGCATGGGCTATTTCCCCTTCATCTTCACCCTGTTCATGGTGGTTTTGCTCGGCAACCTGCTCGGCATGATCCCCGGCTCCTTTACCTATACAAGCCATGTGGCCGTAACCGGCATGCTTGCGTTGATTGTCTTCCTCATTGTGACGGTTATGGGGTTTGTCCGCCACGGGCTGCGTTTCCTGCAACTTTTCTGCCCGCCCGGCGTGCCGCTCTGGATTGCCCCCCTCATCATTCCGATCGAGATTATTTCCTTCCTGAGCCGCCCCCTGACGCTTTCCCTGCGCTTGTTCATCAACATGCTCGCGGGGCACCTGATGGTCAAAGTCATCGCCGGATTTTCCGTGATGATGGTCGGCGCCGGCCTTGCCGGCATGCTGGGAAGCCTTGGCCCGATGCTTTTCAACGTCCTGCTGATTGGCTTTGAAATCTTCGTCGCCTTTGTGCAGGCCTATGTTTTCGCCCTGCTCTCTTGCATCTACCTGCGCGATACGGTCGAGCTGGCACACTAATTAACTCAATCAATCCTAAACCATAACCAAAGAGGAACTAAAAATGGATATCGAAGCAATCAAAATTCTCTCCGCCGCTCTTGCGCTGCTGCCTATCTTCGGCATCGGTCTGGCCCTTGGAAAAATCTTCGGCTCTTTTAACGAAGCCGTATCGCGTAACCCCTCCATTCAAAACAACCTGTTTGGTACGCTGATTTTCGGCTTTGCCGTTACCGAAGCTCTGGCTATTTTCTGCCTTGGTATCGCCCTGCTGATCCTGTTCGGCCTCTAAGAAACGGATACAGGAATCTCCCATGAAGGTTTGTTTACGCTTTTTACTCTGCCTTTTATTGACCGTGACATTGTCGCCGGCAAATGCGTTTGCCGTGGCAGATCCCTCTGCCGTCATAGAAGATAATGCGGTGGATGCGGAAAGCGTAACAAGCCAGGGGGATGGTATTGGCGGCCCGCAATTCGCCACCGAAGAAGCCGTCGATCCCGTTACGGCGGCGGAAGACGGCGAAGGCGGCGGCTTGCCGCAGCTGGATATCGGGACATATCCCAGCCAGATTTTCTGGCTGCTGGTTATGTTTGCGGCACTCTATGTCGCCTTTTCCAAATCCATCCTTCCGGCCATCAGCGGCGTTGTCGAAGGCCGCGAGAACCTCATCAAGGGAAATCTGAATGAGGCCGAGCGGCTAAGGCAGGAAGCGCTTTCTGTGCGTGATGCTTATGAAAGCAATCTTGAGGCCGCAAAAGTACGGGCGACCCAAGCGGTGCAGGATGTTGAACTGGGCGCGAAAAAGCAGGCGGCTGAACAGCTTGAGTCCTTCCGCCGCCGCGCGGCAGAGGAATCCGGCGCCGCGGAAACGCGCGTTATCGCCGCGAAGGAAAGGGCCATGGGGGATATGGCTAGCGTTGCGGCCGAGGTCGCAAGCCTCGCCGCCGAGAAAATCACGGGCATCAATATGGATGTTCAAAAGGCAAAAGCGATTGTTGATTCCATTACCGGTAAGGCGGAGGCCGCATAATGCTTGAATTGCTTTCACAGGATACGAATATCTGGGTCGCGTTTTCATTTGTTGTTTTCGTGCTTGCCGGCTATTTCTTCGGACGCAAGGCGGTTGCCGGCGCCCTCGATGCGAAAATTGCGGAAATCAAGGCCGAGATTGAAAATGCCGAAGCGCTGAAGGCCGAGGCCCACGCCCTCCTCGCCGATTTTCAGGCGAAGCAGGCAGACGCGCAAAAAGCGGCTGATGAAATTATCGCACAGGCCAAGGCCGCGGCGCTGGCCGTTCAGCAAAATGCCGAAGCGGAATTGGACGAGAGCATCGCCCGCCGCGAGGCCCAACTGGCCGACCGGCTCAAACGCATTGAAGAACGGGCCATTGCCGAAATGCGCAATCATGCGGCGGATCTTTCCATTGAGGCGACGCGTGAAATTATCTCCAAAACAATGGATACGAAAAGCTCCGGCAACCTCATCGATCAGGCTGTGCAATCCGTCACGAAATACCTGAACTAATCCGGCCATGCGATAGAGCCCATCCTGTCAGGGGGGCCTTCGCAAGCCGTTCGTGCATGAGCCGCGTTTCGCTTTCCTTTCCCCCCTCTTCCTGTTAGAGATCTGGTATGGAAAGAAGCGGTTTAAACCCCGTCGAGATGTTGGCGTTACAGGCCCGCGAAGCAGCCCCCCTGCTTGGCGAAGCCGGGGACGACCGTATCGACGCCGCCCTTGATGCGCTTGAAAGCGCCTTGCGCCGGAACATGGACGCAATCCTTGCGGAAAACAGGGCGGATATTCGCGCGGCGCAAGAAAAACAGCTTCCGGCTTCGATGATAGACCGGCTGACCCTCAGCCCCGATCGCATAGACGCCATCGCAAAAAGTATCGCCGCCATCCGCGCCCTTGATAATCCCTGCGGGCGGGTGCTTGAAGAATGGACGCGGCCTAACGGCATGAAAATCCGCAAAATCACCGTCCCTATCGGCGTGCTTGGCATGATTTACGAATCCCGCCCGAACGTCACGCTGGATGCGGCGGCCCTTGCGCTTAAATCACGCAATGCGGTTATCCTTCGCGGCGGCAGCGAAAGTTTCAGGACATCGAAATTCCTTCACGGGCTTATTGCAACGGCCCTCAAGGAAAATAATCTTCCCGAATCTTGCGTTTCTTTCGTCGATGATACGGACAGGGCGCGAGTCGGCGAAATGCTCGCAGCGGCGGGCCTTATCGACGTTATCATTCCGCGCGGCGGCAAAGGGCTTACCGGCCGCGTGATGAGCGAGGCAAAAATGCCCGTCTTCGCCCATCTGGACGGCAATTGTCATCTATATGTCCATAAGGATGCAGACGCGGAAAAAACTCTGGCCGTTATCGGGAACGCCAAGCTCCGCCGCCTTGGTATTTGCGGCGCGCTTGAAAGCCTGCTTCTGGACGAAGCCCTTGATAAAGACTTTTGCACACGCATCTTTCATATGCTGCTGGATGCGGGCGTTATGATTGCCGGCGATGACGTGGCGCGCTCGCTTCATCCTGCTATCGGCGCGGCCACGGAAGAAGACTGGCGGGCGGAATATCTCGACAAAAAGATCAGTGTTAAATTCGTCGTGGGTGTGGACGAAGCCGTGCGGCATATCAACCATTACGGATCCCACCATACGGACGGCATTTTAAGCGAGGATAAAGATAGCGCCGCCGCTTTTCTTGCAAAGGTCGATAGCGCTATCGTCACGCATAATGCATCGACCCAGTTCGCCGACGGCGGTGAATTCGGCTTTGGCGCAGAGATAGGAATCGGCACCGGCAAGCTTCATGCGCGCGGGCCTGTGGGCGTGCGGCAACTGGTAACATTCAAATATCAGATTTTGGGGGATGGGCATATTCGCCCGCTATAATGAACAAGCTTCAATCTCCCTCATTACTGGACGGCGCGGAATGGAGCGGCCTGCGCGTCGGCCTGCTTGGCGGGTCGTTCAACCCCGCCCATGAAGGGCATCGCCATATCGCCCTGCTCGCGCTCGATCATTATGGTCTTGATTATATCTGGTGGCTAGTCACGCCCCAAAATCCGCTCAAAGATACGACCGACATGGCCCCTTACGAAGAACGCTTTGCTTCGGCGCAACGCCTTATCGGCAATCACCCAAAAATGATCGCGACGCATCTGGAACGCGATCTGGGGACTAATTACACCTATGAAACGGTCAAGACGCTCAAACAGCATTTTCCGCAAACGGAGTTTATGTTTATTTGCGGCATGGATAATGCCCTGATATTCCACAAATGGGACAAGTGGGAGGATTTGCTGGATCTCATCCCCATCACCTTTATCGACCGTCCCCGCGCGATTGATATCGTTGAAGAAGCGCCCCTAAAGCAGGTAAAACATAAAAACCTGTTTTGGCTGCATGGCAAGGAGATGATGGATATCTCCTCTACAGAGATAAGAAAATCTTTGAAAACAAATGGTTAGCTCTCTGCAACGGCCCTGCAACAGTGGTTTTTGTTGATGGGACGCTCGAATCCGGCCTATAATGGAGGGAATGAGAGAAAGCGCTTTTGCTGTTTCAACCATTCCCCTTCCCGGACATTTACCCGATCTGGTAGGCCCGCCTTGCGGGAATGCGCGCTTTTCTTTATATATTCCCCACGCGCAACAATATAGGAGGCTATCCCATTTTAACACACACACCTGTTGGCCCGTTTGATGTGGCCGTCCTCAAAGACCTGATTGAAGCATCGTTAAGCGACGATAAAGCACAGGACATCCAGATAATCGATCTACGCGGCCATTCCGCCCTTGCGGATTATCTCGTTGTCGCCTCTGGAACATCTACCCGTCATGTAGCCTCCATAGCCCAAAAACTCTGCGACCGCCTGTCGGCACGCGGCGTCAAGGAAGTACGCACGGAAGGCATGACGCAGGCGAACTGGGTGGTTGTCGATACGGGCGATATAATCGTCCATCTTTTCCGCCCGGAGGTTCGGGAATTTTATAATATCGAGAAAATGTGGAGTGTTACGGTGCCCGGCTCCGAGGGCGCAGCCGGCATTCAATCTCCGGGGCTGGGCAGCCTCTCCTGATATAAAAAGACGAAGAACGGCCTGAAATCCGTGTTCGTAAACCGTCCTAATCTGCCCGCGGCACTATCTTTTCCCGCAATTTTCAGGCATCCATAAAGGGATGCTCACTGTTGATTTCATTACCGTCGGAAAGCTGAAAAACGATCCGCTCCTCGATGTCTTCGAGGATTACCGCAAGCGGCTTTTGTGCAAATTCACCCTCGCCGAGATCGATGAAAAAACGCACCATAAACAACATGCGCGCATAGAAGAGCTTATCGCCCCCCGCGCGGCGCTGATTGTCATGGACGAACGGGGAAAGAGCCTCTCCAGCCGCGATTTCGCCCGGAAAATGGAACAATTCCAACTCTCCCACGGCCATGTGCAATTTGTGATTGGCGGCGCGGACGGATTATCGGATTCCATTCGCAAAAAAGCCGCAATGCTCCTATCATTCGGGGCGCAGACATGGCCGCATATGATGGCGCGAGTCATGCTGGTGGAACAATTATACCGCGCCCAGCAAATCCTTGCGGGGCATCCTTATCACAGGGACTGACAGGATAATGAATAGAAAGGCGTTTTTATACTTAGCCCTTTTGCCGCCAGTCCTTGGCGCCTTTGCCGCCGCGCCTGCTTCCAGCCAGGCGCAGGAATCCTTAAGGCCGCCGGAGCGGCACCCGTCGCAGCAAATCCAGGTACAGAAATCTGAAACCCAAAGCAAGAAAGCGGCGCTTGAAAAACAGGCGAAGAAGATAGATTCGGATTTGCAATCGACGCAAAAACAGCTCGTTAAAATAGCGACCGACGTCAAAGAAAACGAAGAAAAACTGACGAAGCTCGATAAGCGCATCATCGAAAACCGTGCCGAACAAGTGACAATTGAAGCGCGTCTTAAAAAAGACCGCCATGCTATCGGCACGCTTGTTTTGGCGCTGGAACGGCTCGACCGCACCCCGCCCGAAGCCGTCCTCGCCCGCCCCGGCGCACCGCTTGAAACGGCCCAGAGCGCCATGCTTTTGCAAAGCATCCTGCCCCGCGTCTATGGCCGCGCCGACAGGCTTAAGAAAGATCTGGCGCGGCTCGATACGGTTCTAAGGGAGCTTCAGCGCGATCAGGAAGACGTAAAAACGACTGCTGCGGCGTTGAGCTTGAAACAGCGTGAGGTTGCAGAGCTGGTAAGCAGGCGCAAAGGGCTTTACGCGCAAATGCGCAGCGATATCCTTGCGCAGGAGGCCGCATTACGTGAAATATCGGCACGGGCATCCAACCTGCAGGATCTGGTGTCAAAAGTGGAGGAGCGGCAGGCCCGCGCCCGCATTGAAGCGGAACAGGCAAAAGCCGCCGCCAAAAGGGCCAAAACCGAACAGGTTTCCGCCATGGCGGCCCGCCCACGCGCCACGCCCGTCCCGAAGGCCGGTTCCGCGCAGCTTCCTGTAAGCGGGCTTATCCGCGTCGGTTATAAACAAACCGATACTATCGGCGCCGAAAGCCAGGGGCTGACGATTGAAGGCCGCGCTTCCGCGCTTGTCGTCGCCCCTATGGGCGGCGTTGTCCGCTATGCGGGCCATTTCAAGAATTACGGTGAAATTATCATTGTAGAACATCAACAAGACTATCACAGCCTTATTGCAGGATTGGCCAGAATTGATACAGTGGTCGGGCAATCCGTTGCGGCTGGAGAACCGGTCGGCATTCTGTCCAAAACCTCGTCCGAGGGGGGAAGTCCGACCCTGTATTACGAGTTGCGCCTCAAGGGCAAGCCCGTAAATCCCGCCCGCAAATTTGCTGGCCTCTGATTTTTTGAAGGATAGATATTCTATGCGCCGTACTTTCCTGATGTTTTCTTTTTTTGCTGCTGTTGCCCTCCTCGTTCTTCCCCTTTTCGGCGAGCCAATGACGGCGAGGGCACAGGAAGAAAAGCGTACGGCCACGCAAAAGAACAGCGACGACGCCGATGAGAATAATACCTATAAACAGCTCAACCTGTTCGGCGAGGTGTTTGAGCGCGTCCGTTCCAACTATGTTGATCCCGTAACGGATAAACAGCTTATCGAACATGCGCTGAACGGCATGCTCTCGAATCTCGATCCGCATTCCGCCTATCTGACCTCGAAGGATTTCAGCGATATGCAGGTACAGACGAAGGGCGAGTTCGGCGGCCTCGGCATCGAGGTCACGATGGAAGACGGCTTTGTCAAAGTGGTTTCTCCGATTGACGACACGCCCGCTTTTAAAGCGGGGATTCAGGCCGGCGATTTTATCACCCATATTGACGATGAAATCATCATGGGCCTGACGCTCAGCGATGCGGTCGATCGCATGCGCGGCAAGGTCGGAACGACAATCAAGCTCAAGGTACGCCGCGAAGGCGTCGATGCGCCGATTGACTTTACCTTAAAGCGTGACGTCATCCGCATCCGTTCCGTCCGCCACCGTATTGAGGGCGATAATGTCGGCTATGTCCGCGTAACCACCTTTAACCAAAGCACTGTCGAGGGTGTCGAAAATGCAATTGCGGATATCCGCAAGCAGATTAGCGATGAAAAGCTGGCGGGTTATATTCTCGACCTCCGCAACAATCCCGGCGGGCTTTTGGATCAGGCGATCGGGCTTTCCGACCTCTTCCTTGACAAAGGCGAGATCGTATCGACGCGCGGACGCAGCGAGGAAGACACGAAGCGCGACAACGCGACGCCCGGCGACATAACGAACGGCAAGCCGATTGTCGTCCTGATCAATGGCGGCTCGGCTTCCGCATCCGAAATTGTCGCGGGGGCCTTGCAGGATCACCGCCGCGCCATTCTCATCGGCACGAAGTCTTTCGGGAAAGGCTCCGTCCAAACGGTTATCCCCCTTCCCGGCAACGGCGCGATGCGCTTGACGACGGCCCGTTACTACACGCCGTCCGGCCGCTCCATTCAGGCAAAGGGGATTGACCCGGACATCGTCGTCGAACAGGCGCGGATAGAAAAAATATCCTCTGCCGGCGATGTTCAGGAATCCGACCTGCGCGGCGCTCTGGATCGCGAAAAGACGGCGCCCGCACCGGAAGTCAAAAAAGTAATCACCGAACCCGCAGCCAAAGACGGCACGGGTGTGCAAAGTAAGAACGAAGCGGAAATGCAGGATTATCAACTATCCCGCGCGCTCGATCTCATTCACGGTGTTTCCATGTATGAGGGACGGCTGCAGGCCCGCTAAAAACCATGAAAATGCCTGTCATACAATGGATAAAAAGGGGATTTGGCTTGGCATTGGAACTTCCCGCACGGGCCGGTAAATTAGGCGAATATTTCTCCTCGGACGCGGCCTTGCCGCGCGCCTTTCGCGGCGGGCTTGCTACCGGCGCGTGTTTTTTCGCTCTCCTCTTTATCTGGATGTGGTTGCGCGGCCCCTATACGGCGGAAAAAATTCAAACGCTCCTGCCCTTTACCTCAGTTGCGCTGACCGAACCGCAAGCCAGGATAGAGGATGAGCAAAGCGCCCGGCCCCTGTCCGCGCCGCCCGAAGGGAAGAGTGAAAGCGACCCCGATGATACGCTTCTTTCAGGCAGGAAAATAAAAGATCCCCTTCCCGCAGCCCCGCTTGAAGGGCTTTATGAAAGCGCTTCGGGTAAAACCCTGCCTATCGTCCGTATCAGCGACGACCTGACGCCGTTTTCGGCCTATAAAAAGCCGCATACGGCCCTTGAAGGCCGCCCGCAAATCAGCATCGTCCTTACCGATTTCGGCCTTTCCGAACAGCGTTCCCGCATGGTTTTGAACAGCCTTCCGGCGGAAGTCACGCTCGTTCTCAGCCCCTATGCCGCGCAGGCGGCGCAATGGGCCGCGTCCGCCCGCGCCTTTGGACATGAATATTGGGTGCAATTGGCGATGCAGGTGGACAAGGATGCTCTGGTTGATTCCGGCCCCGCCATGCTTGGCGCCAATGTGCCTATTGATGAAAATCTGAGCCGGCTTTTGACTATATTGGGAAAGAGCGCCGGCTATGCCGGAGTGGTCACGGCCAAAAACCATTCTCTTATGGATGCCGACCTTGCGGCGGCGCCGGCCTTGCGGCAAATTTTCGGGCGGGGGCTTGCACTGGCCGAAAGCAATCCCGAACGGCCTGCATGGGGATTATCCTATGCGATGGAGCAAGCCTATCCTTATGTGCAAAATAATTTCTGGCTGGATGAAAATCTTCAGGATGAATCGTTGGGGCGCGCCTTCCGCGCCCTGGAGCGTCAGGCCGCGCTGAAAGGCAAGGCGGTCGCATTCCTCCATCCCTACCCTGCCCTTATTGAAAAACTCGTGGAATGGGCCGGACAGGCCGAGGAAAAAGGGTTCCAGCTGGCCCCGCTTTCCGCCGTGGTATCCCAATGAATTCTTCCCCGCGGCCCGGTCAATACCGTCTTTGCGTCGGGCTTTGCATTTTCAACGGGGAAGGGAAAGTCTTTGTCGGCGAGCGGATCGACACGCCCGGCGGCTGGCAGATGCCGCAAGGAGGCATAGACGAAGGCGAGGATGTCGAGCGCGCAGCTTTCCGTGAAATGAAGGAAGAAATCGGCACGGACAAAGCGGCCATTCTCCGCATCCATCCAGACAGGTTGCGCTATGACATACCGGACGAGGTTCTGGCCCGCCTGCCATGGGGCAATATCTATGGCGGGCAGGAACAGATATGGATCGCCATGCGCTTTACGGGGGCCGATTCCGACATTGCCCTCGATGCCGACGACCATCCCGAATTTGCGCGCTATCAATGGGTGGATTTGCCGGAGGTCGTCAAATTCATCGTCCCGTTCAAGATAACAACCTATGAACAGGTCGTAAAAATCTTCGCGGATATTCCGGCCCAGATAAAATAATCCCGGATAAGGCAGCCTTTCAAAGCGGGCCATAAAAAAGCGGCGAGGATGACCTTCGCCGCTTTTATATTTTATGGTTTTGTTCCGCCTATTGGTTAAGCGGCGACCATGCGGGGTCGGAACCGTCGCGCGGGGTCGGCAGGACGCGCTCGTTATAGCCGGTTATATCGATCGTATAGAGTTTGGCAGTGCGCGAACCTCCTGCCGGCGCTTCCTTGAAGTAAGACAGCACACGGCCATTGGGCGACCATGTCGGCCCTTCGACGTGATAGGCCTGCGTAATCAAACGCTCGCCCGAACCGTCAGGGCGGATAACGCCAAGATAGAACTGCCCGCCGCTCATCTTGATGAAGGCAATCAAATCGCCGCGCGGCGACCAGACGGGGCTTGCATAGCGCCCGTTGCCGAACGTGATACGCCGCGCATTGCCGCCATTGGCATCCATGACATAGAGCTGCTGCGTGCCGCCGCGGTCGGATTCAAATACGATCTGGCGGCCATCGGGCGAGTAAGACGGGGCCGTGTCGATTCCGGCCGCATCGGTCAGGCGGCGCGATTTACGGGATCGCAGATCCATCTCGTAAATATCCGTGTTCCCGCCTTGCGCCATGCTCATCACGATTTTCCCGCCATCGGGGGAGAAACGCGGCGCGAACGTCATGCCGGGGAAATCGCCCAGAACATCCTGCCTGCCCGTGTCGATATTATAGAGATAGACGCGCGGCTTCCCGCCTTTATAGGACATATAGGTCAGTTCCTGCGCCGTCGGCGAAAAACGCGGCGTCAGGACAAGCGTGTTCTCATCGGTAAGAAAGCGGTGGTTCGCGCCGTCCTGATCCATAATGGCGAGGCGTTTAATCCTCTGGTTCGCCGCGCCCGTTTCGGACACATAGACGATGCGGGAATCGAAGTAACCGTCCTCGCCCGTCACCCGCGCATAGACCTGATCGGAGATAATATGCCCGATGCGGCGCCAGTTTTGCGGCGTCGTCATATAGGCCATACCGGCAATTTGTTTCTGGCTGAAAACATCCCAAAGGCGGAATTCAACGCGCGTCCTCCCATCCGGCGCGCGCGTGACCGTCCCCGTTACAAGCGCCTGCGCGTTGATGGCGCGCCATTCGGCAAAGCGCGGGCCGTCCCGCTGGATGGAGGCCGTGTCCTGAATGAAGGCCCCTGCGCTAATCGGCTTGAAGAGGCCCGAATTGCGAAGGTTGTTCGTGATCAGCTCCGGAATATCCTTTGCGAACTGCGCGAATTCGGGCCGCTCCGCATGGAACGGGCTGATGGCGATCGGCACGGGTTCGATCTTGCCTTTGTTGACGTCCACGCGCAGCTGGGCCGATGCCGGCATCGCGCCAAAGACGAGAACCATAAGAGCCAATAGAAACTTCATCGGTATTTCCTTCCGGTTATTTTGCAGGGCGCGTTTGAGATTAAAGCATCTCGCGCGGGTCAAAGGTTACAACAATATCTTTCCACAAATGATACTTTTCAGGGTTAAGATTCAAGACAGCGCATTGCGGAGAATTGATGGCGCGGATGGCGGAATCAGCCGCCGCGCGGAAATAACTATCCTGCCCATAGCGCCATTGGTCAACAATTGTCGCGCTGGTGACGCGCCGGTCTGCGGCCACGAGGATGCGCACCTCGACAACAAGGTTTTCGGCATAGCGCGCCCCCGCCTGGATACTCCAGCATTGGGAGAGCTGGTGGCGCAGCGCGTCAAGCTCGTTCATCGTCAGCGTGTCGGCAAAAGGCGCCTGTGCCGAAGGCATGGGCGGCGGGGCCTCTTTCGCTTCTGGCAAATCCTGCGGAACCTGCTGCGGCTGGCTTTCCTGAAGATTCTTCAAAAGGCTTTGGAAATCCTGCGCCTGTGTTTCCGGCTCCGCCGGTTTTTCTTCGGGCTTGGGTTTCGGCTCTTCCTTCGGCTTTTCAAGCTTTTCCGTCGGCGGCGGCGGCACGACGGGTTTGGGCTTCGGCTTGCTCTCGACTTTTGGCTTCGGCGGCGTCACTTGCTTTGGCGGTTCGACCGTATCGACCTTGGGCGGCGCGGGCGGTTTGACCGTTTCCACGGGTTTTACTTCCGGCGGCTTTTCAACGGGCGGCGGCGGAATGGTCACCGGCGGTTTATTGCTTGTCGTCAGTTCGGCAATGGGGAGGATTTCCACCGCGATCGCCGTATTGATCGGCGGCGGTGGGGAGTTGAAAAACGGCAGGCCGATAAGGGCGGCAACGACAAGGGCGCAATGGACGAGGAACGACGCCAGCAAAGGCGCCGTCATGGGTGAAGGCGCCCCGCCTGCCGTTCCGCGATCTTCATATGTTGCCGTCGCCGCCATGAGAGAATCCTATAAAACCGATTTATGGCTGATTTAAGGAGCCGCTTCGGAAATCAACGCGACTTTGTTAAAGCCCGCCGCATTGATCGTCCCCAGAATAGCCATAACACGCCCATAATCAATGGTGCGATCCGCGCGGATATAGATGCGCCTGTCCGGGTTATCCTCGGTCATGGAATTGAGGATTGTGACAATCCGCTCTTCCGTCACCTCGGTTTCACCGACGAAAACGCGGCCATCTTTTGCGATCGAAACTTCAAGCGGCTTATTGTCCTCGTCGCTAATGGCCTTTGCCTTTGAATCCGGCAGGTCGATCGGCACGCCCGCGGTCAAAAGCGGCGCCGCCACCATAAAGATAATCAGCAGGACGAGCATGACGTCCACAAAGGGCGTGACGTTGATTTCCGCCATCGGGCGGTGGCTCATGCCGCCCCGCCCCCTTAAATTCCCGCCGCCGCCGCCAAGAGAAGCGCCCATTTATGCCACCTTTTTCGCGGAAGACGATCCCTTGCCGTCCGAAGATTCCAGATGGCGGGACAAGATAGCCGAAAATTCATTTGCGAAAGCGTCGAGTCGCCCCGCATAACGGGTCAGGCGGTTGCTATAGCCGTTATAGGCGATAACCGCGGGAATAGCGGCGGCGAGGCCGAGCGCGGTTACAAAGAGCGCTTCGGCGATACCGGGCGCTACGACGGCCAGCGACGTGTTGTTGGAATGGGCGATCGACGTAAAGGCGTTCATAATCCCCCAGACCGTCCCGAAAAGCCCGATAAAGGGGGCCGTGGAACCGACCGTCGCGAGGAAGGTCATACCGCGTTCCAGCCGCACCATTTCGCGTGAAATCGCAACGGACATGGCCCGCTCGACGCGCTGGCGCAACGAGGCCTGAAGCTGTTCGCGATCCGGCGTGCCGCCTGAAACCGTATTTTGCCATTCTTCCATACCGGCGGAAAATGTTTTCAAAAGCGGGTCGTGCGGGCTTTTCTTGATACGCTGGTAGAGCTTGTCCAAAGGCTCGCCAGACCAGAAAGCGTCCTCGAACTTATTGGCTCGGCGGTTCAGCTTGCCGAGCATGGCGCGCTTTTCGATAATAATGGCCCAGCACCAGACCGAGGCGAAAATAAGGATCAGGGCCACGCATTTGACGATAATGTCGGCATGCATAAACAGGGATATAATGCTCATATCCCCGTCGAAAGATGTCCCTGCTGCGGCGGATTGTACCGCCGGCGCTGGCGCTGCATTCATGGTGTAACTCCCTTGGCCTTTTCTATCCGGCCTTGTCTATGGTCAAAATATTCCTGATTTCGTCCGGAATGCGCACCGGACGACCGGACGCGTCAACGCAAACGATGGTAACAACCATGGAGAAGAGCATAAAATCTTGGCAAAAAATAGACTGTTTCATAATAAAAGAGCTGTTTTTCATCTCTTTTACACTCGTTTCCACGCGGAGCAATTCATCCAAACGGGCCGGCTTGAAATAGTCCGCTTCCAGGTGCCGGACGACGAACATAACCCCATGTTTTTCAACGATACCGGAACTGTTCAGCCCGACTTCGCGCAGATATTCGGCCCGGCCCCTTTCGCACCAGCTAATATACTGGGCATGGTACATAATCCCGCCCGCGTCGGTATCTTCGTAATAAACCCTGTATTCGTGACTGTGAATCATGGAAAGACTGTAATCGCTAATACCGCGCGGGAAAACAGGTAAAACGAGGAAGCATTCATGGAAAAAGCCGTACGTGGAGTGAAAGCCGCCCTCCCGCCCGTCTTTACCGCGATGGTAAGAATAATCCGGCCTGCCTGTGCGGCATGACAGTTACGCCTCGAACAATTCATCTTGCAACGGCTTGCGCGGTTTGAGGCCGAAATATTGATAGCCCTTGGCGGAAATGACACGGCCCCGCGGCGTGCGCTGGACGAGGCCCTGTTGCAACAGATACGGCTCGACCACATCCTCGATCACGTCGCGCTGTTCGGACAGGACGGCGGCTATGGTTTCGATGCCAACAGGCCCGCCGCCGTAATTTTCGATGATGCAATTGAGATAGCGCCTGTCCATCCCGTCCAGCCCCGAACCATCGACATCGAGCCGGAGCAAGGCCGCGTCGGCCTGCGCGGCGCTGATTGTCCTGTCGCCCCCGACAGATGCAAAATCCCGCACCCGCCGCGTAAGCCGCCCCGCGATCCGCGGCGTCCCCCGTGAACGGCGGGCGATTTCCATCGCGCCGTCCGGTGTCAAATCCATCCCCAAAAGCCGCGCCGAGCGCCCGACGATTTTCGTGAGTTCGGCGTCATTATAAAATTCGAGCCGCACCGGAATGCCGAAGCGATCGCGCAAAGGCCCCGTCAGCAAGCCGCTGCGCGTCGTCGCGCCGACCAGCGTAAAGGCGGGAAGGTCAATCTGCACCGAACGCGCCGCCGGCCCTTCGCCGATAATCAGGTCAAGCTTGCGATCCTCCATCGCCGGATAAAGGATCTCTTCCACCGCCGGGTTGAGGCGGTGGATCTCGTCAATGAACAGCACGTCATGCGGCTGGAGATTGGTAAGGATGGCGGCGAGATCGCCGGCCCGCGCAATAACAGGGCCGCTTGTTGCGCGAAAACCGACGCCGAGTTCCCGCGCGATAATCTGCGCCAGCGTCGTCTTGCCAAGCCCCGGCGGGCCGAAAAGCAAAACGTGATCCATCGCGTCGCCGCGGGCTTTCGCGGCCTCGATAAAAATTTTCAAATTGTCGCAGGCGGCTTTTTGCCCCGTGAAATCGTCGAGCCTGTCGGGGCGCAACGGCGTTTCGTCAACGCGGTCGCCTTCCATCAATTCCGCGGCCAGTGCGGGGTTGCCCATCATGTGCTCAGCTCCTTCAGGGCGAGGCGGATAAGGTCGGAAAGCTCCGTATTGTCATTCGCTTTTTGCTTCGCCGCAAGAACGGCCTGAAACGCATCCGATCGCGCATAGCCGAGATTGACCAAGGCCGAAACGGCGTCCTGATCAATCGCTCCCCCTTGTTTTTCGCCCGCCTTGGAACCGCCTTTTTCGGCCTCCTTGCCCTTGCCCGTCTGCACAGTGGAAAGCGGGGATCCAAGATCCATTTTCGCGGCTTTGTCTTTAAGTTCGGTCACGATGCGCAAGGCTAATTTGGGCCCGATCCCGTCCGCTGCCGTCAAAGCCGCCTTGTCGCCCGAAGCAATGGCAAAGCCCAGACGCTCCGGCGGGCATGCGCCCAAAAGCGCCATACCGACGCGCGCCCCGACGCCCTGCACACTGGTAAGCAGCCTGAACCATTGCTGCTCGGCGGCATCGGCAAAGCCG
The DNA here is from genome assembly GCA_041655955.1 of Micavibrio sp. Taxonomy (GTDB): domain Bacteria; phylum Pseudomonadota; class Alphaproteobacteria; order Micavibrionales; family Micavibrionaceae; genus Micavibrio_A. The sequence continues at coordinate 345,802 of JBBAEN010000001.1, read as the reverse complement.
TAAAGATTGATCGCGTCCTCGCGGACATGGGTGTCAATGAGAAAGCTGGCCGCGTCGCCCGTTTGCCCGGCGCGTTGCAACGTGCGCGGCGAGCAAGTCACCAGATAACCGACCCCTGAAACATCAAGGATAATGTGATCGGGGCCAAAGGAATCAATAATGCCGGAAAGCTTTCCAATCATCGCGCCGCCCCCGCCATAATGCCGCCGAAACGGTTGCGGCTTGCCGCATGGTGCGCGTGGCAGATCGCGATGGCGATGGCGTCCGCTTCATCCGCGCCGATTGTCTTGCTGACCATCGGCACCAGCATCCGCACCATCATTTCCACCTGATCCTTTGTCGCGTGGCCGTTGCCGACGACCGATTTTTTGATGAGGTTCGGCGGATATTCGCTGACCGGAATATCGTGCCGTGCCGGAACGACCATCGCGACCCCGCGCGCGCAGCCGAGCTTCAAGGCCGAGGCCGCGTTATTATTCATGAAGGTTTCCTCGATAGCGGCTTCTTGCGGCGTCCACAGGGTCACAATCTGTTCGACGCCGTCGTCAATCTGCCGCAGGCGTTGCGCCAGCGTTAAATCCGCCTCTGTCTTGATTGTGCCGCAAGCAAGGAAGGAGAGCCGGTTATCCACCGACTCTATGATGCCCCATCCTGTTTTTTGAAGGCCCGGATCGATACCTAGAATTCTCATGAATCAAAACTAGCACGGGAAGAACAAAAAGGAAACGGTTTCACGTACCCGCCGCCATTTTATCGGTAAGAATCAGGCGTTCATAAGCCGTTCCATAATATCGTCCGCGACCTCGAAATTCGTATAGACGTTCTGCACGTCGTCATTTTCTTCGAGCAGGTCGATAAGCTTGAGAATCGTGCGGGCCGTTTCCTCGTCCACGTTCGTGATGACGTTCGGCCTCCAGACAAAGCCGGATTTTTGCGGGTCGCCGTATTTTTCAACCAGCGCGTCGCGCACGCTTGCCAGATCGTTCGTGGAACAGGTGATTTCGTGAATCTCGTCGCCGCTTTCGACGTTCCCGGCGCCTGCCTCGACAGCGGCCTCGAACATCGCGTCCGCGCCGGCCTTATCCGCCGGATAGATAATTTCGCCGACATGGTCGAACATAAAACCGACCGAGTTCGTTTCGCCAAGGGCGCCGCCGCATTTGCTGAAATAAGATCGCACCTCCGCGACTGTGCGCGTCCGGTTGTCCGTAAGAGCCTCGACAATGACGGCAACGCCGCCCGGCGCATAGCCTTCATAGCGGACATTCTCGTAATTCTCAGCGGCGCCTGCGCCAATGGCGGAATCGATGGCGCGCTTGATGCGGTCATTGGGCATATTTTCGGCGCGGCCTGCCATGATAGCGGCGCGCAGGCGCGGGTTGGATGAAGGATCGGGGCCGCCAAGCTTGGCTGCAACGATAATCTCGCGCCCTATCTTCGTGAATATTTTTGCTCTTTTTGCATCCTGCGCGCCTTTGCGGTGCTGAATATTCTTGAACTTTGAATGGCCGGCCATAATAGATCTACTCCTTGGTTGCAGTCTTCGTTCCGCGTCCTTTATACCTGCGGGATATGGTTATGCAAGCGCGGGCCAGCAATAACCGGCTCTATGCGCACGCAGCGCCCTTTTGAATCCGTTTCGATAAATGTTCCGCATAAGGTCGCTTCGCCCTCGGCGGGGCTCATGCGCTCCGTCGGTGTTTTCTTGACGAAACGGTGGATGGGGACTTCCTTTTTAACGCCGATGACGGAATTATAATCGCCCGTCATGCCAGCATCGCCCTGATGCCCCGTGCCGCCGTCGAATATCTGGCAATCCGCCGTGGGAATATGCGTGTGCGTGCCGATAACCGCGCTCACGCGCCCGTCAAGATAATGGCCGAAAGCCATTTGCTCCGAAGTCGCCTCGCTATGGAAGTCCACAAAAATCGCATCGACATTGCGGCCAAGCGCATAATTTTGCAAAAGCCTGTCCATCGCCGTAAACGGGCAATCAATATCGTCGATGAAAAGCCGCGCCATCGCGTTGACGACAAGTATTTTTTGCCCGTCATCTGTTATATGGAGGTATGAACCATTGCCGACCGTTCCGGCCGGAAAATTGAGGGGCCGCAAAAGTTTCGGGTCGCGGTCGATATAGGGAATGATTTCACGCTGATCCCACACATGGTTGCCGGTCGTAATCACATCGGCGCCGCTTTCATAAAGCTCTTCGCAGATTTTAGGGGTGATGCCGACGCCATGCGCCGCGTTTTCACCATTGACGATGACGGTATTGATGCCGAGCCGCCGCTTTAAATCCGGCAAGCGATCGACAACCGCATCCCTGCCCGCTCTTCCGACGACATCTCCTACGAATAAAATTCTCATAAAAAGCTTTCTGTTCCCTGATTTTGCATCCTGCGCTTTTGCCCGCGCTCAAGCCCTGAAATCATGCACCCCGTTGGGGGTGATTACCATGTCGAGCGGCTGATCATGCGCCTCCGCAGGCAGATTGAATAGCACGGCCTGTGCGGCATATCCAAGCCCGATGGCGAGAATATCCCGCCGCGCCCGCAATTCCGCTATGGTCGCGTCATAATGCCCCGCGCCGCGCCCCAGCCTGTGGCCCTTGCGGTCAAAGGCGAGGAACGGGACGACAAGAATATCCGGCTCGATGCGATCTTCCGTGTCCGGCACCATGATCCCGAATTCCCCCTTCACCAGATCCGCCTTGCCGTCCCACGGCGCGAATTCCATCACCCGTGAAGCTTTGCCCGCCACAGGCAGGCACAAAGAAAATCCATTTTTAACAATATCATCAATAAGATAGCGCGAATCGAATTCCCGCCCCATCGGCCAGTAGCATGAAATAACGGCGTTTTTCTTCGGTTTTACATGCGCGAAGAACAGATCCGCCGCGGCCTCTACATCCTCGTCGCCCGCGGCGATTTTGTCGCGATGGGCTATGGCTTGCGCTCTCAGCGCCGTTTTGTCGTTCATGACAGCCAGTCTATAAGAATCTGTTGGCATTCATAAATGATTTTTTGCCTTACTCCCCCTTCTTGCTATCATTTTTCGTAAAGGGGAAAAGATTAAGGGGGATTATCATGAGCGGGTTGAAAACCGGAAAACTTATCTCCATGGGCCTCGGATACACGCTGGCTTTCGGTATGGCCGCGGCCTATCTCCACGAACAGATATATTCATACCGTTATCCCGCCATGGCCGGGGAAGATTATCTCAAGCGGCTTGGTTATAAGCATATCAGCGGCGGCGGGCGTGACTATTCCCACCCATCCTGCAACTTTGCGCGTCATTATCGGGGCTTTCGCGAAGAGGCGCAGGAAGAGCGGCTCGTTGTCTGTTTCAATGAAATATTCTTCGCCCATCTGCCGCCGCAGCGGCAAAGGCCAATCGCTCCCGCTTCTATGGCCGGACTTGATTGAAAGAAAAACCCGCAGCGCCTGCGTTATATAGCCTTCTTATCAGGCCGCCGCCTGCCCTTGCGTTTGCGCATGCGCGCCGTCCTCGATCATGAATTCGACGCTCTCGCGGCCCTGCCAGCTATTGATCTTCAACTGCCCCGCGACATGAAAAAGCCCTGCATTATTGCCCTTGAGCAGCGCCTCGCCGAGCTTTGTCCCGACGCCGTAAAAGAACATCCCCTTCATCCGCGGCCCGCCTTCCCAATCGGAAAACTGGACGCGGATATGTTTGTCTTTCAAAATATCGGCCATCTGTATGCGCACATGGGCGAGCGCAAAACGCGGTTCCATATTTTGCGGGCCGAACGGGCCGATTTGCGTATCGAGAATCCGTACCATATCGGGCCTCGCGCCGCGAATGCTGGCAATCCCGTCAATCACCGTTTCCTGAACAACCTCAAGCCCGCCGTCTAGTTGCGTGCCGACATATTCCGTCAAAAAGCTGCGGAATTCCGGCAAGCGATCCGGCATGATGGTAAAACCGCCCGCCATCGCATGACCGCCGCCCTTGACCAAAAGCCCCGCATTGCGTGCGCCGATAAAACAGTCGGCCATATTAACGCCTTGCACGGAGCGGCCCGACCCGCGCCCCTCGACGACGCCCTCTTCATTTTCGGCATAGGTAACGACAATGGCTGGCTTGCCGAAACGCTCTTTAAGCCGCCCCGCGACGAGGCCGGAAAGGCCCGGATGGCCTTCGGGGTCGGATACGATGATGACCGGATGCTGATCCAGCCCCTGTTCTTCGACCTGCGCCACCGCCTGCGCCATCATCGAGGACTGGATTTTCTTGCGCTGTTCGTTGCATTCATCCAGCAGGAAGGCGATCGAGCGCGCCTCGTCCATGTCGTCCGTTGAAAGCAGCTTTGCGCCGAGGTCGGATTTATGGACACGCGATCCGGCATTGATGCGCGGGCCGATCGTAAAGCCCGCATCCTTCGGTTCCGGCGCGGTTTCAAGATTGGCGACTTCGCACAAAGCGCGGATGCCGGGATTGGTCTTCATCGCCATCTGTGCGAAGCCCGCGCGGGTAAAAAGCCTGTTCGGCCCCGTCATCGGCACCATGTCGCACACGGTTCCGAGCGCGACAAGATCGATCCACATTTTCATCGGCGCATCGGAAATATTTTGCCGTTCAAAAAACTTCTCGCGGCGCAGGACGTTATTGATGGCGACGCAGGCAAGGAACGTCACGCCGCAGGCGGCCAGCATGCCGAGGCCGGAACCGTCATCCTTGCGTTTCGGGTTGATTATATGGTTCGCGGCGGGCAACTCGTCTTCGGTTTCATGATGGTCGATAATCGCGATATCAAGCCCCATATTCCGGCCTGCCGTCACCGGCCCGAACGACGTTGTCCCGCAATCCAGCATAACGACCGTTTGCGCGCCGTCATGTTTGAGCGCCTGAAGCGCCGTAAGGTTCGGGCCGTATCCCTGCCCCAGCCTGTCCGGAATATAGACGGGCGCGTCCATGCCGCAATGGCGCAGGAAGCGCGTGAAAATGGCGGCGGACGTCGCGCCGTCAACGTCGAAATCGGCGAGGATGCCGATTGTTTCCCTGTCGATGATTTTTTGCGCCATGGAAGCCGCGAAATCATGCATCCCCGCAAGCGAAAAAGGATCGGGGAAATGATCGCGCAAGGTGGGGTTCAGGAAGGCGGAAACATTTTCCGGCCCCACGCCGCGCAGATGGAGCATGCGGGCGATATAATCGGGAAGCCCGTGTTTTTGCGCGATGCGCTCGACAATATCCTGCTCAACGGCGGGGAAAACCCAACGGGCGTCTTTCAGCGAACGGCCAACATCAAGGAAGCTTGGGGATGTCATCGCCTATAGCTCCTCTTTGCGCGTGAAATTATGCGTGGCCTCGATCCAGCGCACCGTGCCGGTGCGGGATCGCATCACGATGGAATGGGTCTGCGCCCCGCCGGCATAACGCCGCACGCCGCGCAGCATCGCGCCGTCCGTCACGCCCGTCGCCGCAAACATCACATTGCCCGGGCGCGCGAGATCGTCCGTCCTGTAAATTTTGTTAAAATCAGTGATGCCGATGGCCCCCGCACGTTCTTTTTCATCATCATTCCTGAAAATCAAACGTCCGGTAATTTTGCCGCCGAGGCATTGCAGGGCCGCCGAGGCAAGCACCCCTTCCGGCGCGCCGCCCGTCCCCATATAGACGTCGATCCCGCTTTCGGGCGTGCAGGTGGCGATGACGGCGCTGACGTCGCCGTCCTGGATAAGGCTGATGCGCGCCCCTGCCTTGCGGACGGCGCGGATAAGATCTTCGTGGCGCGGACGGTCGAGAATACAGACGAGCAAATCTTCGACCTTCGCATCTTTTTGCCGTGCAATCCGGCGAAGCACGTCTTCGGGCGGGGCATCCAGATCGAGCGCCGCCTCGTCAATCCCCGGCCCGACGCCGATCTTGTTCATGTAAACATCGGGCGCGTTCAAAAAACAGCCGGCGTCGGCCATGGCCAGAACGGCCAGCGCGTTCTGGCCGCCTTTCGCCGTGATGGACGTCCCCTCCAGCGGGTCGAGCGCGATATCGAGCGCCGGCCCGTGGCCGTTCCCGACTTTCTCGCCGATAAAGAGCATGGGGGCCTCGTCGCGCTCGCCCTCGCCGATAACGACCGTCCCTTTCATCGAAAGGGCGTTCAGCGCCTCGCGCATCGCATCGACGGCGGCTTCGTCCGCCGCCTCTTCATCCCCGCGCCCGACGGTGCGCGACGCGGCAAGCGCCGCGGCTTCGGTCACGCGCACGGCCTCAAGCGCAAGGTTCCTGTCCATCAGGAAATCTCCCGCCGCTTCGGCGTTTTCATCGTGCTGCTGCATCTGTGGCTGCGTCATAGCGTCCCTTGTTTTTCTTTTATGTCCGGCATTCATGGCCCCTTTTCCCGAATCGCGGCGGGGCTTCTTGCCATAGACTAGATCATCGCCCCGTTAAAAGGAACGAAAACCCTAAAACCGCTCTATCCTGAGCATGACCGGTTTTTCGGCAACACATTCCAGCCGCTCGATTTTTTCCGCCGCCGCGGCCATCGAGGCGCGGGCGCATTCATGGAGCGTCATCACCAGCGAAACGGGCTGCCCCGGATCGCGGGCGGTCTGGATCATCGTTTCGATGGATATCGCGTAATCCCGCAAAATCGCGGAAATATCTGCGACCACGCCCGGCTTGTCCGTCACGCACAGACGCAGGTAATAGGCGCATTCTATCTCTTCATCCCCTGCCCACCGCGCCTCTTCCAAAGCGGCGACCGGCACGCCATAGGCAGGCAGGACAAGGCCGCGGGCGATATCGACGATATCGGCGGCAACGGCGCTTGCGGTCGGCCCGCCACCCGCGCCTCGCCCTTCGAGCATCGCGCTTCCGACGAAATCGCCCGCGGCGAAGACGGCGTTATATACGCCCTCGACGCTGGCCAGAGGCGTTTCTTCGGGGATGAGGCACGGCTCGATGCTTTGCTCGATGCGCCCGTCCCCTGCGCCGCGCGCAATGCCGAGCAGCTTGATGCGGTAGCCAAGCTCTTCGGCGAACATGATGTCGTCGGCACTGACGGAGCGGATGCCCGCAACGGAAACCGCGCCAAAATCCGGCGCGACGCCAAAGGCAAGCCCGCTCAGGATGGAAAGTTTATGCGCGGCGTCGATGCCGTCAATATCGAAAGACGGATCGGCCTCGGCATAGCCTTTTTCCTGCGCGTCCTTCAGAACGTCGGCAAAAGCACCGCCGCTTTCGCGCATCTCGCTTAAAATATAATTGCTGGTGCCGTTCAAAATGCCATAGAGCGCATGGATGCGGTTGCCCGCGAACCCTTCGCGCAGTGATTTGATGATAGGAATCCCGCCCGCGACGGCCGCTTCGAAATTGAGGGCGCGCCCATGCGCCTCCGCAAGCCCCGCAAGTGCGATCCCGTGGCGCGCGAGCAGCGCCTTGTTCGCCGTCACGACATGCTTGCCGTTCTCCAGCGCCGTTTCGACAAGCTGTTTCGCAACGCCGTCCGCGCCGCCGATAAGCTCGACGACGAGATCGACATCATCGCGGCTTGCGATGGCAAGCGGATCGTCTTCCCACGCATAAAGGGAGAGATCGACCCCGCGATCCTTGCCCCGATCGCGGGCGCTGACAGCGGTGATTTGGATAGGACGTCCGGCGCGGCGGCTGACAAGGTCGCCATGCTCCCGCAACAATCCGGCAAGCGCGGCGCCGACGGTTCCAAGCCCGGCGATCCCTATTCTCAAGGCGGTAGAAGACATCGCTTAATATCCGATCGGGTATCCGCCGCCTGCGGCCACAGGGGCCGTGACGATATCGACGCGGCGCTGCTGGGTTTCGGCGCCGCCAGACGGCTTCGTATCGCCCCAGCCGACGGTTTTGATTTTCTCCGCAGGGACCCCCTGATCGATAAGCGTTTCGGCGACCTTGCCCGCCCGTTTCAGGGACTGGCGCAGGTTGAGGATGCGCCCTTCGACCGGATCGCTGGTTTCGACCTGCGGGCTGGCATAGCCTTCCACCACGACACGGTCAACGGGGGCGAATTTCGCGGTTTCAGCGACGGAGCGGAGCGCATCCCTGTCGCGCGGGCTTAAAGCGGCGGAGCCGTGTTCAAAATAAACGCTGGATATATTCTGGCCTGTGCGCGGCGCAGGGGCGCCCGTCCCGCCGCCGCCGTCAAAGCCGGACGCCGTACTGTCATAAAGCCCCATTCCCATCATGTTCTGCGCCTCGACGGGCGCAAACCCGCCGTCAAAACCGCCAACTGCGCCGCCGCCTACCGGATAGACCGTCACGGAGGAATCCGTCGCGAGCGGCATGCCCCCGTCATAGGAGCCTGAAGATGTTCTGGCCGGAATGCGGGCCATATCCCCGCCGCCATAGGCGCCGCCCGTATTCAGGTTGTAAATCTCGACCGAACCGCCGGATGCGATGGCCGCCATGGATTTATAATCCGATGCGCCGTAACCTTGCGGGGCAGGCGCGATTGTGACGGAGCTGTCGCTCACGGGGCGTTCAGAGATGGTGACGGGGGGCTCGGCCCTCCCCGCCCTCTTATCCTTTGACCAGGGCATGGGTGTCGCACAGCCGGACAGGGCGATAGACGCCGCCGCAAGCGCCCCGAAAACAACCATGGATTTGCCGAAAATTCGCACCGTTTAAACCCTCCGGATAACAGGAAAACCGGCCTTATCCTGTAGGAAAACTTTTCAGAACGCAAGAAGCGCCCGCGGATAAGTCCCCAGCTTTATGAAGTCATTGATTCTACGGCCATTCCGCCCTCCGCGGCCTTGCCATTGACCTCTGGCGGCGTTTGCGGCAAAGTGCGGCTGGGTTTCTCTGAACAAGTCCCTGTAACTCTTTCGGATATAACGGAATCATGGCACCGGCAAAAGCTTCGGAAAAAGAGGCGGGCGGACAATCATACGATTCGTCCAAACAGGCGATCGATCCCGTCGCCCTGACCCGCGCCATGATGGCCGCCGCAGAAAAAGCGGCCCCGCTCCTTCAGGATTACATGGAACGGAGCGGCCGGGAAATGGGCGCGCAATCGCTGGAACCTGTCATGGCGCTTCAGGAGCGTTTCACCTCCTTTATGGCCGTCCTGCTGGCCAATCCGCGCAAGCTTGCCGAAATTCAGTATGAATACTGGAACGCATGGACGAATATCTGGCAAAACACGCTCTCCAGACTTCAGGGCGAATCCGCGGACGATCTCTACAAACCCGCCCCCGGCGACAGGCGCTTTAAATCGCCGGAATGGAGTGAAAACCTCCTCTTTGATTTCATCAAGCAATCCTACCTGATGACGGCGGACTGGATGCATAACACGGTGCGCAGTGTCGAAGGGCTCGATCCGGCGATGGTCGAACAAATCGACTTTTACACGCGCCAGCTCACCGACGCGATGGCGCCGACGAATTTTGTCCTGACCAATCCAGACGTCCTCAAGGAAACTATCCGCAGCGGCGGGGAGAATCTCGTCAAGGGCCTTGAAAACCTTATCGAGGATATGGAACGCGGCCAGGGCGCACTGAAAATCAGCACGACGGATTACGAAGGGTTCGCGCCCGGAAAAAACCTCGCCGTGACGAAAGGTTCGGTCATTTTTGAAAACAGCCTGTTCCAGCTTATTCAGTACGCCCCCGCGACGGACAAGGTCTTTAAAACGCCGCTTATGATCGTGCCGCCATGGATCAATAAATATTATATTCTCGACATGCGGCCCGAAAATTCCCTTGTAAAATGGCTGGTTGAAGAGGGGCATACGGTTTTCATGCTGTCATGGGCCAACCCCGATTCCTCCATGGCCGCCATCGGGTTCGAGGAATATATGCAAGACGGCATTCTCGCGGCCCTCGACGCTATCCGCGCCGCGACGGGCGAGGAATCCGCAAACCTCATCGCCTATTGCATTGGCGGTACGCTCACCGCCATGACCCTTGCATGGATGAAGGCGAAGGGCATGGAGGGGCGGGTTTCCTCTGCGACCTTCCTGACAACGCTTCTTGATTTCGCACAGGCGGGCGACCTGAAAATTTTCACCGACGAAAAACAGATAGAGGCGATGGAAGCCGCCATGGAGGCCACGGGGATCTTGCCCGGCGACGCGCTTCAGAAAACATTCGCCGTATTGCGCGCCAACGACATGATCTGGTCGTTCGTCATCAATAACTATCTTCTGGGGCGCGAGCCGTTTCCCTTCGATCTCCTTTACTGGAACGAAGATTCGACGAATCTTCCCCGCAAGATGCATTCATTCTATTTGCGGAAAATGTATCTGGAGAACCGGCTTATCGAACCGGACGCCATCGAGCTTGCGGGCGTTAAAATCGATTTGCGCACCATTGAAACGCCCGCCTATTTCCTTTCGACGCGGGAGGATCACATCGCGCCGTGGAAAGCGACTTTTTCCGGCTATACCGTATTTTCCGGCCCGAAAAAATTCACCCTTTCCGCCTCCGGCCACGTCGCGGGGGTCGTCAATCCGCCGGCTTCGGGCAAATATTGCTTCTGGACGTCGGATGAAGACACGCCCTCCGCCGACAAATGGCTGGAACAGGCCAAAGAAACCAAAGGAAGCTGGTGGCCCGACTGGCAGGCATGGGTGAGCGGCGCATTCAAGGGGGCGAACGCCATGATCCCGGCGCGAAAAACCGCCGCGGAAATAGAACCCGCGCCGGGGCGCTACGTGAAAAAACGCCTTTCCTAGCGCGCCGCCGCGCCCTTTGCGGACAAGCGGGAAAATCCTGATATTTGGCGTTGACGCCACAGGTAAAAACGACTAGTTATACCCACCATATTCCTCGGTAGCTCAGCGGTAGAGCAGTTGACTGTTAATCAATTGGTCGCAGGTTCGATCCCTGCCCGGGGAGCCATTCTTCAAAAAACAAAACTCCATCCCTTTCAATTTATTGCGTTTTTATCTAGACCGGTTTTGTTCTCCTTCGGTATGGGGTATCATTGGGGTATCGTGGGGCGCGGCATATATCCGTGTATATCCGCAAGAATCCACGCAAAGGAGCCTTGAATGTCCCTTTTATCCGCAAACGGCGTTGTTCAGGCGCAAGATCTTTACTATCTGCTTGGAAGCGGCAAACAGACAATCCGCCTGCTCGATGCCGGTTACGGCTCTCCCGCGCCCGGCCTCTCGCCCTATCAGGCCTTTTTGAGCGCCCATATCGAAGGGGCGCAATTCTTTGACGTCAACGCCATTGCGGATCAGGATTCGCCGCTCCCGCACATGCTCCCCGATCCGGCCTATTTTGAATCATCCGTCGAATCCCTCGGCATTTCCAGCGGCGACCATGTCGTTGTCTATGATCAGAGCGGCTATTACATGGCCTCGTCCCGCGCATGGTGGATGTTCCGTTATTTCGGCCATGAGCGCGTCTATGTGCTTGAAGGCGGGCTTGGCGCATGGAAGGCGCAAGGCTTCAAGCTAGAGCAAGGCCCGCCTGTCCTGCCCGCCCCCGCGCGTTTTAAGGCCAGCGTCAATGCAGGGTTGCTCGTAACCCGCGGCGACGTTCTTTCCAATGTGGATAAACAAAGCTTCGCCATGCTTGACGCCCGCCCCGCCGAACGGTTTCACGGCCATGCGCCCGAACCCAGGCCGGATATGCGGGCGGGGCATATTCCCGGCTCCCGCAACCTGCCTTTTACCGCCCTGCTCGCCTCGCCCCGCGGCGGGGCGCTGCGCCCTGAGGGTGAACTCGAAGAAATATTCAGCGCCCTCAATCTTTCACCGGATGAAAAAATCGCGGCAAGCTGCGGTTCCGGCATCACCGCCTGCACCATCGCCCTGGCCCTTTTCAAGGCGCGCGGACAGGATTGCGCGATTTATGACGCATCATGGGCCGAATGGGGGCATGCGGAGAACGGCCTTCCGGTTGAAGTTTCTGCATAGCTGGGACGCATTTGAAGTATATCTCTGCCCGCTTAAAGTATTCACAGTAAAGTTTTTCCACACCGGACGATTGAACTTTGTTTTTCACCAAGAGAATGTATTCATTTTCGGAAGAATGAAAAAACTCTACAGTAAACAAGAAGAAGCATCCATTCAAACAAATGAAAATATTCTTACTTTAACTAGAAATCATTATTACTATGCAGTTTTATTACTACAAATAAGCCATTACATTGTAAATATAGAGATTAACTTCATTTTTTATTTTTTCACTTGCAAAATGCGACAAAAGGGCGTAACAAAATAGGTACACACCCTCTATTACCGCCGTTTGTCCGGGGAACTTCGGTTCTCCGGACCTTTTTTTTTGGCGCATTCGCCAAGGCGGCCCCGTTCCCGATAAGCCGCTATAAAAAACCCCGCTTGTTATGGCGGGGTTTCGTTATTCAAGGCCTGCTGCATTCAATGCCTGCCGCGGCCCTTGGCCTTATTTGGAAGAACAGCCGCAGCCGCCCTCGCTGGAGCAGCAGCTATTGCAGCAGCGATCCATGAACCCGGCCAGCGCCCCGCCGAGGAGAGGCGCAACCCAGAACAGCCAGAGCTGCTCTACCGCCCAGCCGCCCTGAAACACGGCAACGGCTGTACTGCGCGCCGGATTGACGGAAGTATTGGTGATCGGGATGCAGATAAGGTGGATGAGCGTAAGCGTCAAACCGATGGCCAGCGGCGCCATAGAGGCCGGTGCGCGGCTGGATGTCGCCCCAAGGATGACGAACAGGAAGAAGAAGGTCAGCACTGCCTCCGCCGTAAAGGCCGCCTGAAGCCCGTAACCGCCCGGAGAATGCTCGCCATAGCCGTTAGTCGCAAACCCCGCCGTAACGTCAAAACCGGCCTTGCCCGTTGCGATCATATAGATAATGCCCGCGCCGATAATGCCGCCGACGACCTGTGCGGCGATATAGGGGAGCGCAAGGCGAAGCTCCATCCTGCCCGCAGCGAGCAAGCCCAGCGTGACCGCCGGATTGAAATGCGCGCCGGAAATATGGCCCAAAGCATAGGCCCCGCCGACAACCGTTAAGCCGAAGGCCAGGGCGACGCCCAAAAACCCTATGCCAAGTTCGGGATACGCCGCCGCAAAAACAGCCGCGCCGCAGCCGCCAAGGACAAGCCAGGCCGTGCCCAGCATCTCCGCCATCATCAACTTTCTCAGTCCCATCGTTTTTATCCTTCTTCTATGCGTTTATGGATTGTCCGGCTTTGGTGGAATAACAGGAACCGGGGCAAAACAGGAAAGAACCATCCCTTCCCGTCCCGCCGCCGAGCGTGACTCGGCCATGAAAGACTCTCACGGGATACGGCTTTCCTCAAGCTGCGCCGCAATAAGCTCCTGCTAAACCCCGGCGCGTTTCCCAGCCCTCCGGCGGCGCAAAATCCATTGGAATGCCCCTGTAAAACCGCCTATAATCGACTGCATGAAAACAGTCCGCATCTACAGACCCTCTAAAAACACCATGCAATCCGGCCTCGCGCGCACAAAGCGCTGGGTGCTGGAATATGAGGCGGAAACGCCCCGCATGCCGGAGCCGCTCATGGGCTGGACAGCGTCCGGCGATACGGCCAATCAGGTCAGGCTGCAATTCGATACGGCGGAACAGGCTGTTTCCTATGCGCAGGCAAAGGGCTGGGCTTATTCTCTCGCCCCCGCGCATGACAGGATTATCAGGCCACGCAATTATGCGGATAATTTCCGCTACATTCCACCGCAGGATAATGCTACAAGCTAACGGCCTGCCGCTTTTGCGGCATCGCTGCTTGCGCGCCCGTAGCTCAACTGGATAGAGCACCTGCCTTCTAAGCAGGGGGTTACAGGTTCGATTCCTGTCGGGCGCGCCACTTTTATTCCCGCTTTTCCGCCGCTTCCCGCATCATTTATGCATTTAATATCTTCTTTGCCTCAGACAGATTGATTCTTGCCTTTCTTCCATGTCGTTCCAAAAGGTGTATAAGGTTACCACCATTCATCAAAGTAAGCGGTTTTGCGCGACTCACGATCACTACGCTCTTGTTCACGCAGAAAAGCACGTTGTTGAGAGGCTTCCATCCGCTGATGCTGCCTATTGGCCCTATCTATGTCCCTAGCTATTGCTTTAACAATAGTCCAACCACTGCTTCTTCGTGCCATCTTCCCCCCAGTACTTATGAATAAATAAGTATAAGCATAAATTAATCACCTTAGAAATATTGGATATAATCAAAAAGTTTACACAACCACATTCCTCATATTAACACGAACACATGCATCCGCATGTTCTAAGAAGCACTAAGCCCTAACTCCCTGCACACGGTAACAGCCTTTGCAGTCTTCATTCGCTTATCGCGATAAATGCAGAAGTGCGACACGATTATGCCGGATAATGGCATGGCGCAGAGCTTTGCTTCCCTCCGCATAAATACGTCTAGGAAGATAGGCTCTGCCTCACTCTCTTCCGAGGGATAACTTCGGCCATATAACGCTCTAGGAGAGCCTTGAGGGTGATTGCATCTAGTTTCTTGGTGTCGTATATGGAAAAGAGCGTCTATCAGCTCTCTGCTCCATATATCGCGCCCATTCCTGAGCATCTGTTTTCATGTGGAAGGATTTGCAGATTGTGGAGAAGCCCTTGCGTCTTATCTGGACTTCGCGTTTGTCGTTACATTTGCGGATACTTGCCATTTCCAACCTCCGGTGTGGCTATAGTGTGCCAAGCCGATTATTTGGAGGTTTTTACCATGTTGGCCCGTGGACATAAAATCCAACAGGGCCAACAGGTTAAAAGGATGGTGGGCGTTGAGAGGGTCGAACTCCCGACATCTTCGGTGTAAACGAAGCGCTCTACCACTGAGCTAAACGCCCTTTCCAAAGGACGGTTATCTGTAATCGTTGCCTGCCCTTTTTTCAAGCCCAAAAGAACAAGGCCCGGCAAAAAAACCGGGCCTTGTGAATTCCATTACCAAACAACCGCGCGGGTTATTTGTTTACAGCGTCTTTCAGCTCTTTACCGGCCTTGAATTTCGCGGATTTGGAAGCCGGGATCTGGATGGCTTCGCCCGTGCGCGGGTTACGGCCCGTCGTGGCTGCGCGGTTGGAAACGGCGAACGTGCCAAAACCGACGAAACGGCACTCATTGCCTTGTTTCAGCGTAGCCGTGATGCCACCGAATACCGCTTCAACTGCCTTTTGCGCATCGGCTTTGGTCAGTTCTGCTTCTTTTGCGACATATTCGATGAGTTCTGCTTTGTTCATTGGGTATCCCCTTATGCATGGTTTGAACGATAATTAAAATTTTCAAAGCCGTGTAAAAGCGCCTTGAAAATACTTTCGGAATACCCTGCCAAAATGGCTGAAACCCTAGGGTTTCGGGAGCTTTCCGAACGATTCTGTTCTAGGCGCTTTTGGCTCCAAACTCAATGCCGAATTACGTCTGATCCCTTATTTTCTTTGGATTCTGCCGATATTGCGGCGATTTTTCCGGAATCTTCCTCAAAAGGCTCCGGAATCCGCACCAGCGCGTGGCCCAGAACCTCTTCAATCGTGTTGACAGGAACGATTTCAAGGCCCTTTTTTACGCGGTCGGGGATGTCCGGCAGGTCTTTGGCGTTGTCTTTGGGAATCAGCACTTTCCGTATTCCACCACGCAGGGCCGCAAGAAGCTTTTCCTTCAGCCCGCCGATTTCGGTTACGTAGCCGCGCAGGTTGATCTCGCCGGTCATGGCAATATCCTTTCGCACCTCGATCCCCGTCAGGGCGGAGATAATCGCGGTCGTCATGGCAGCGCCGGCGGAAGGCCCGTCCTTGGGCGTGGCCCCTTCCGGCACGTGGACGTGGATGCTGGTTTCTTTCAGCTTGTCAAAATCAATGCCAAACTTGGCGGCGCGGGATTTGATAAGCATTTCGGCAACCGTGATGGATTCTTTCATCACGTCTTTAAGGTTGCCGGTCGTGGTCACCTTGCCATCCTTGCCCGGCATGGAAACGGCCTCGATCGAGAGCAGATCGCCGCCGAATTCGGTATAGGCAAGGCCGGTGACGATACCGATCCTGTCCTGTTCGTCCGCCTCGCCAAAGCGGTATTTGCGGATGCCGGCGTATTTTTCAAGATTGCCCGGCGTCACGGAGATTTTCGTCTTGCCCTTCATCAATATGTCCTTGATGGCCTTGCGGCAGAGATTGGCGATTTCGCGCTCCAGCGAACGCACGCCGGCCTCGCGCGTGTAATAGCGGACAAGGTCGCGGATCGCCGCGTCGCTAATGGTAAATTCGCCGCGCTTCAGCCCGGCCGCTTTCATTTGCTTGTCGATTAAATGCTGGCGGACAATCTGGATTTTCTCGTCCTCGGTATAGCCGCCGAGGCGGATGATCTCCATCCTGTCCATCAAGGGCTGCGGCATGCGCAGCGTGTTGGCGGTGCAGATGAACATCACATCGGACAGGTCATAATCCAGTTCCAGATAGTGATCGTTGAATTTTTCGTTCTGTTCGGGATCGAGAACCTCCAGCAGCGCCGAAGACGGATCGCCGCGCCAGTCGGAACCGAGCTTGTCGATTTCATCGAGCAGGAAGAGCGGGTTCGACGTCTTCGCCTTTTTCATGCCCTGCACGATCTTGCCGGGCATCGCGCCGATATAGGTGCGGCGGTGGCCGCGTATTTCGGATTCGTCGCGCACGCCGCCAAGGCTCATCCGCACGAAATTGCGGTTCGTCGCCTTTGCAATCGACTGGCCGAGCGAAGTCTTACCGACCCCCGGCGGGCCGACGAGGCAAAGGATGGAGCCTTTCACCTTGCCCGTACGCTGCTGCACGGCGAGATATTCAAGGATGCGTTCCTTGACCTTTTCAAGCCCGTAATGGTCGGCGTCGAGGATTTTCTTCGCCGCCTTGATGTCTTTCTTGACGCGGGAGCGTTTGTCCCACGGCACCGATAAAATCCAGTCGAGATAATTGCGCACGACCGTGGCTTCCGCCGACATGGGCGACATCTGGCGGAGTTTTTTCAGCTCGGCCTTCGCCTTTTCGCGCGCTTCTTTCGACAGGCGCGTTTCGTCGATTTTCCTGTCCAGCTCGCCAAGCTCGTCAAGCCCGTCTTCGCCCTCGCCCAGCTCCTTCTGGATCGCCTTCATTTGTTCGTTCAGGTAATATTCGCGCTGGGTCTTTTCCATCTGGCGCTTGACGCGGTTGCGGATGCGTTTTTCGACCTGAAGGACGCCAATCTCGCCCTCCATAAAGCTGTAGATTTTTTCAAGCCGCTCGGCGCTGTTGGCGATGGCCAGCAATTCCTGTTTTTCCTCGATTTTAAGCGAGAGATGCGAGGCTATCGTATCCGCCATTTTCGACGGTTCGTCGATCTGGTTCACGGACACGATGACTTCGGGCGGGATTTTCTTGTTGAGCTTCACATATTGCTCGAACTGCGTGACGACGGCCCGCGCGAGTGCTTCAAGCTCATCACCCGTGACCGCATCGTCTTGCAGCGGCTTCACTTGCGCCTCGATATAATCGGTCTTGTCCGTGAATCTTTCGGTTTCCACGCGCTCAAGCCCTTCTACCAGAACCTTGACCGTGCCATCGGGCAGTTTCAAAAGCTGGAGGATGGATCCGACCGTGCCGATACGGTGGATGTCGTCCGCCGTCGGATCGTCCTCGGACGGCGTTTTTTGCGTCACCAGCAAAATCTTTTTGGATTCCAGCATGACGGCTTCGAGCGCCTTGACGGATTTTTCGCGCCCGACAAAAAGCGGCACAATCATATGGGGGAAGACAACGATGTCGCGCAGTGGCAGAACCGCGTACACGTTTTGAATGCTGGCACTTATCATGATATTTCCTCTATTTTTTCGCCCCGGCGCCCGAAAAAGGCCACGAAACCCTATTCTAGCACAAGATATGGTGCGGTTTTTCTAATATTTCAAGAGTTGGAAGGCCTGTCCCGGCCCTTTTCCCCGAAACTTGTAGCAAGCTGGCAGGGCAACGGGCAGCCGGATGCCTGCTCCACGAACGGGTTTCCTATGAACGGATACGGATAAACTGCATGCGGGATGCCGATGCGGCGTCGCAAAGGCGGCGATAAAGAATGATTCCTATAATGGCCAAATGCGCCGCCATATTCATGCCGGCGACGACACAGAACATGAAATCCTGCAGCTTCGTAATCCCGTAGCCCAAGCTGATCATCCATGTCAGAGTCCAGATAGCCCATGTGGAAAGCGCCATACCGTCCGCACTTGCCCTGTCCCTGACAAGCTTGCAGATCTGGGGCAGATAGCCTGCTATCCCGATCATAAAAACAAAGGGATAGATCTGAACGAACACATTCTCCATAAATGGGATCATAGAATGTGCCGGTTAATAAACGCTGAAAGAAACGGTGCTTTTCTTAAAAACCGGCAATTCGCCGGATAAAATCCCTATTTTTTATCGGCATCTCCCGCAACCGCAGCGCGCTCATTCACAACTTCATCGATCAGGCCGAATTTCTTGGCCTCTTCGGCGGACATGAAATTATCGCGCTCCATCGCCTTTTCAATGTCGGCGAGCTTGCGGCCCGTATGTTTGACATAGATATTGTTGAGGTTCGCGCGAAGCCGTAGGATTTCCTTCGCCTGGATTTCAATATCCGTCGCCTGTCCCTGCGCACCGCCGCTCGGCTGGTGAACCATGATGCGTGCATTGGGAAGCGCAAACCGCTTGCCCTTGGCACCCGCCGTCAGGAGCAGCGAGCCCATGGAAGCGGCTTGTCCGATACAAACGGTCGAAACTTCCGGCTTGATATATTGCATCGTGTCATACATCGCCATGCCCGATGTCACAACGCCGCCCGGAGAATTGATATAGAAAGAAATATCCTTTGTCGGGTTTTCGGATTCAAGGAACAAAAGCTGCGCGCAGATAACGCTGGATACGCCGTCCTCAACCTGTCCGGTCAGGAAAATAATGCGCTCTTTCAGGAGGCGCGAATAAATATCGAAGGCGCGCTCCCCCCTGTTCGTCTGTTCGATAACAGTCGGAACAAGGTAGTTATTGTACATTTCAATAGGGTCGATGCCTTTGGGAAACATGCTCATGACGGGAGTTCTTTTCTTTGAAAGGTTTGAATCACATGACAAACCTATAGCCCGCCCGCCGAGAGTTCAAGGGGAAAAGAAAATGCGCCGGGGGTAGGTAAAAGACGGCGGCAGAGCGCCCGGTGTTTTCATAAGCTTTGCACAGGCGCGGGAAAGGCCGCTTCTATTTCAGGTTCATTGGCGCGCTTACGGCCCTCGATCTTCCCGGCATAATCAAGAAGCCCTGTCAGATAATCCTGATAGGCCGCGTCGGCGGTATCAATGGCCGCAAGAAGCTTTTCCGGCAAGTAAGGCCGGTAATGACTGAAATCGCGCTCTTCCACCGTGCGGTCAATCCGGTAATAGTCGCGCTCCATATGCAAATCATCATCGAGCCTATAGGCCATGCTTGCGGGTGACGGCGCGAAACTTTGTCTTTTCCGGCGGGCGGCGCTTTGCGCATCCTCATAGGGTTCCGCGCTATCGCCCTGCCCGTTGCCGTCGCCTTCGCCCCCGCATCCCAGAATAGCCTCGTATGGCATTTCAAGCATGCGTTCAACGGAGCTTAATGCCGTTCCGGCATATAGAGCGAGCAGATCCCCGTCAAGAAACCACTGTTTAAAGGCCGCGTCCTGCGCCCGCCCGTCATAGAAAGAAGCGGGATCGTCTTGTATGGCGCCGATAAAAGCATCATAGCACTCCACCTTGTCATGCTTGAGCGAGAGGATAGCCCTGCCATCCCCCATCAGTCCGGCCTCCCACGCAACCGTTAGCTGAAAGGCCCTGGCGTCGGCTTCAACGACATAGCTTTGGGTAATAAGTTCCGGCAGTCCGGTTAAGGGCAAATATAGCACGCCCCTGCCATGCTGGGCCGCATGCCTGTATTCATGGGCGAGGACATGGGTATAGTTCCCCCGCATATCAGACCATTCATAATAGCCCATGGAGCTAAAAAAAAGACTGAGGCTAATGCGCCCTTCGCTGTGATAATTACCCTTATAACGAATGCCTTGCTCCAGACTGACCGGTACATCTTCTATATACGGGTCGTCGCAGCATAGCGTTTGAAAGCTGGGGCAGCGCGTCAGTGTGGAGAAAATCGTATCCAAATCGGAAGAAAGCTTTTGCTGGCCTATGCCGCTTAGATCGTCATCGCTGCGCTTTATGCCGTCGCGCCATTCCGCAAGGCTCCGCCCCCGAAGGGGCTTTAATTTTATATCCCATGGATTGGTGCGCGTTTTTCGCGCAAAAATATTTTTAAGCAAGCCGGACATAGTAAACTTTTCCAATCGAGCAAACGCAAAATAAGCAAGAAGCCTTGAGTAAATAGTAAAAAGCAAAACGCCCCGCATCACTGCGGGGCATTTCTTTATTCCTTGTCCTTTTTGGCCTTTGCCGGCTTGTCTTCCTTATCTTTGGAAGCAGGCTTTTTCTTGGCGGCGCCTTTTCTGGGTTTCAGCTCGATATCGTCTTCTTCCTTCATCAACTCCTCGACCGATACTTCCTTGTCGGTGATGGCCGCATCTTTGAAGATTATCTCGACGACTTTTTCTTCAAAAAGCGGCGCGCGGAGCATTTCAAGGGCGCTGCGGTTTTTCTGGTAATATTCAAACACCATTTTCTCCTGCCCCGGATATTTCTGGGCTTCGGCAATAACGGCGCGCTGCAATTCCTGATCCGTGACGGCGACCTTGTTCTTGGTGCCGACCTCGGAGAGGATGAGGCCAAGACGGACGCGGCGTTCGGCTATCAGTTTCAATTCCTCGCGCTCGTCATCGCTCAGCTCCTCGCCGTTCTCTTCGGGGTTCGCCTTACGCTCCGCTTCGATCTGGCGGGTGATTCCCTCATATTCCGCATCGACCATGCTTTGGGGAATATCAAAATCATGCTTTTCATCCAGAACATCAAGAAGGGCGCGCTTTAGCTTCATGCGGCTGTGCATTTCATATTCCGCGTTCATCTGCTGTTCAACCGCGGCGCGCAGTGCTTTGACGTCTTCCATGCCGAGCTGCTTTGCAAAATCATCGTTGATTTCGGCGGGGGCGGCCTCATGGATGGCTTCGAGAACCGTATCGAAAATAGCTTCGCGGCCCGCCAGTTCCGTCGCGCCGTAATTTTCGGGGAATGTCACGGCGACTTCGATTTTATCGCCGGCTTTCTTGCCGATAAGCTGTTCTTCAAAGCCGGGGATGAAGCGGCCAGATCCAAGCTCCAGTTCGACATTATGGGCGTGCATCCCTTCATGCTCCACGCCGTCATCTTTCGTGCGGCCATGGAAGGTGATGATGGCAATATCGCCCTTTTGCGATGCGCGGTCGCCTTCGATCGGCTTTGTCGCCTGATTGCTTTTCGCGATGCGCTCCAGCGTTTCATCGATCTCCTTTGCAGGGATCGTGGCGACCGGACGGGTCAGTTTCAGGCCCTTCAGATCCATGACGTCAAATGTCGGCAGCTTTTCCAGCGCCATCGTAAAGACCAGATCCTTGCCTTCGTCGAATTCCTTGACTTCGATCTTCGGCTGCATCGCCGGACGAATTTGTTTTTCCTTGAAAACCTGTGCCGTTGCGTCGTTGACGACCAGCTCAAGCACCTCTCCCATGACGGCGCGGCCATATTTTTGTTCCAGCATCTTCATCGGCGCCTTGCCGGGGCGGAAACCGGGGATTTTTACCGTCTTGCCGACCTCTTTCAGGCGGACTTCCTGTTTTTTCCTGATGTCATTGGCGGGAACCGTAACCTCCAGCGTGACCTTTAAACCTTCTGTTTCAATATCTTTGACTTGCATAGCATTCCTAATGTTTCAGTTTAAGATTATTCCGGCGCCCGGCCGAACATTACCGCATGTGGCGCACCATCCTGCCCTATCGGGTCAAAATGGTGCGGGTGGAGGGACTTGAACCCCCACGGGTCACCCCGCCAGAACCTAAATCTGGTGCGTCTGCCAATTTCGCCACACCCGCACATGCCATTCGGCTTGGGGCGTTTTAAAGCATAGGCTTAGGAAAGCCAAGGGATTTTTACGGCTCTCTTCCATAGTAAAGGGAACAAACAGGCGCGCTGGGCGTTAGCGTCCATCATGAGCAAAAATTTTCCAGAAAAATCCTATATGCACAAACTGGCATTCTATGCCTTTATTTTGGCGCTTCCCCTCCTCCTGATGACGGCGGCTTCCCTTGTCGCCGCGCAGGATATCGCCGCTCCTCCCCTTACAGGGTCGGGGCTGATGGTCTTTTTAGTCTATTTCCTGCCCGGCATTATGTTGACCCGTAGGCTTACGGAAAGTTGGCGAAAAACCATCGGAGTCGGCATCGCCTATGCGATGATCTCACCGGCCTATTATCTTTATGCCACTGATTACGCTTGCAGAATCAAGGATAGCTGCATCACCGTATAAAGCCGCCCCGCCCCAGCCGGGCGCTGCGCTGCCTGCGCGGCCCTTATAGGCGGCCCTTTATAGTAAGTAAGCCGCGGACGCTTTGCTTTTTACTATGCGCTGGCTCGCGACAATACGCCCGAATCGACGGATTTTCATTGGAAATGGGGCGAACGACGGGGCTCGAACCCGCGACAACCTGGACCACAACCAGGGGCTCTACCAACTGAGCTACGTCCGCCACGCGCCGCTGTTGTATCTTTTCCGGCCATGGAAGGTCAAGCCATTTTACAGCCATCCCCATTTTCCCCGCACCCTTTTAAAAATCTTGCGCACAGGGCTTTGCTGCATATGCGGGCGGAGCCGTGACAAAACAACATGCAGAGCCATGCTTGCCGCCATCGCCGATGAAAATACTGAAATGATTTTAGTGCCTTAGGGCGCCCGCATACCGTTCAAAACCGTTCCTTTTTGAACGGCACTCTATTTACAGTATAGCGCGTCTTTCCAAAGTTTTCTCCCCTTAATTTCATTGAACAAACCGCATCCGCCTTCTTTTTAGCTCCAACGGTTCAAAAAGGAAGGATTTGGAGCATCGTTTGAAATCAAGTCTTTATAGAAATCTATTTATATTTATCGCGGCTTTGGGATTAGCCGCCTGTACCGAAAAGTCCGCCACATCCGAAACCGGTATGGCCGAACTGGTGTTTATCAATGCGGGCGAAACAAAGACAATCAACCGCCATGGCCGTTGCATCATCCATGAAGATTTAAGCGCGGCGGGCTCCCATGAGGGCTATAATATCGCCACGAATAAGCCCGTCTGGCTTGCTCTCGGCCTTGGCGATTATCGCGACCAGAACGGCAAAGTCGTCGTCCGCATGAGCGAGTGTCCATGATGATGCGCGCGCTCGCCATGGCTCTTTTGATGATGCTGGCAGGCGCGGCGGAGAGTTACGCCGCCAACAGCTACGATGTTCCGGTCGGGGCGACAGTCACGATTGACGAGCATGGCCAGTGCCGCCGGGTGACAAATCCAGCGGGCCAGCCCGGCAGCCGCTTTGTTTCCACCAAAACCGCCCCTGAATGGACAAGCTTCCGCAACAATCCGAACGGGTTGACCATGGCGGCATGCAGTGAGTCCTGCGAAACCGGCCCTATTGGAACTCCCTGCTCGGATGGCGCGATTTATATTGGTAACAACCCGGTCAGCGGAAACCGTATTTACGTATCGGCCAGCGATGATGGCGCAGGAATTACATGGAATAATGGCTCAACAAGCTGGGTTGAAACGCCGATGACGAACTGTATGAGTGGAACCGGCGCGCAGGACAGCTGTTATTCCGGTTATGCTAACACGACATTGCTTTATAATCTTTCTGCATCATATCAGATACCGTACCGCGCCGCCCGCCTATGCAGAGATAAGGGTGTTGACTGGTATCTACCGTCTGTTCGTGAGTTGAAGGTTATATTTGATAATAAATCGCATTTGAGCGGTATCCAATCTGGCAGATACTGGTCTTCGTCAGAGAGAACTAACGGCACTTCGTGGTTTATGATCCTATCTAACGGCACTCCCAGTAGTGACAACCGCTTCCAGCCCCACTTGGTGCGTTGTGTCCGTCAGGGTGGCACCCCGGCCCCGCCCGCCGATTGTTCCGGCCCTTGGGGAACGGTCGCGCATGGCGCAAGCATTACGGCCTTTCAGGCGGCGAGCGTCCCGCATGGAAGCAGCTGCACCAGTCAAACCCGCACCTGTACAAATGGCAGCCTGTCCGGCACGTACACGCATCAGACTTGCACCGTTGACACGCCAGCAGGAGGGTGGCGTTACGAAGGCCCTACTTGCTCCCTTTCAGGTATAGGGCCATGTGGTAATATCGCGAGCCCATGTTCCCCAATCGGTGCGAAGTGCTACCTCCAACAGTCGGGAGATAGTTGCCTCGGAACCAGGACTTACGTTGTATATAGATGCCAATAAGCGTTACGCCTAACGCCCAGCTAGCATGCCTGCAATCATTGACAGCAATTCAAGGCAATACCGGAGCATTCGTCCTGCGGACGCTTTCATTGACGATGCGGTAGGCTTCCATATTCCGCGCCCAGAGATAATAATCCTGCGTGCGCGAGGGCGTGATAAGGCTGGTGATATAATAATAATCCTGCCCTTCCATCACCGTGACCGCAAGCTCGTACGCCTTCATATGGCGCGGCCTGTCGGGGACGAGGTGATAGGCCTGCGCCTTCCCTGCCCTGATGTCGGGATGGTATTTGTAGGTGATCGTTTCAATGAGCCCGCCGATTTTATAATCTGGAATCTGGATTTCATTGCGGAATTTTTCGACTTCTTGCGCAAGCGTCGTGTTCAAGAGCCGCGATACGGCCTGCACACGCATATGGCCTTCGAGTATGGTTTCGCTGCGCCTGTCATCGGGATCGCCGATAATCCGGTTCTGGGCGAGTGATACGCCCATGCGTTCGATGGTCAGGATGGAGCGGTCGCGCAGATTCCATGATTGGGGGTAGTTGAAAAACGACTGGTCGAGAAAACCGTAAACCGCCTGTTTTTCAATACGCTCGTTGAGGGCGTTCAAGAGTGCAAAGGATTCGATAATCTGCGCCTGTTCGACGCGCCCGTCTTCGTAATTATCCTGCGGCAGATAGTGGCGCACGATCACGAGCCGCGATCCGCTCACAATCACCCGTGCGCGGACGACGAACGTATGTTCGACATTGGTCTGGATATAAAGCGCCTCTATTTCCTGCGGCGATTTTTCCGTCATAGCGGACAGGCTGAAACCGTTGCTGACGATAAAATTGACGAACCAGTCTTTCATGCTGATTTCATATTTCACGGCCACGGCCTCGACCGTGACGCTGCTGCGCTGGAAGTTTTTGGGCGGCGCGATATAGCGGCCCAGAATGCCAAGCACCGTATCGCTGAGCGGATTGGCGCCGCTCCCCAGCGCCACCGGCGGGGCCTGCACGTTTTCCGTCCAGCCTTTGGGGAGCCGGATGGAATAGCCGAGATTTTCATCGTTATAGGGTTTTTCCTCGCGCACCAAATCCGTCGCCGCCTCGAACGCCTCTTTCGAAGCGTCATAGGTACGCAATGCGGGGATTTTCGAAACGTCGATACTCACCGCAAAGGCGGGCATGGAAAAAACAAACAAGAGCGCCGCCAGAATCGCCGCGGGGGCCGCTTTGGTGAAAGAGGGAATAAATGCCATTACCCCGCGCCTATAAACGCTCGATCGGCGCAGGCTGGCGTTTTTCATCAATATGGACATAGGTATAAAGCCCTTCCGTTACCTTGATATATTCACAGTCGCGCCCGAACACATGCCGCAACGCCCAACTTTCAATCTTGATTGTAATGGAAGTCGTGCCGACTTTGGAAATTTGCGTGTAAAAGCTTACCTCGTCGCCGAGGAATACGGGCTTGTGAAAAGAAATAGCCTCGACGCCGACCGTCACGATGCGGCCACGGACATATTGATAGGCGCGGCTGGCCCCAGCCAAATCCATTTGCGATAACAGCCATCCGCCAAAAATATCACCATTCGGGTTGGAATCCGGCAGCATCGGGATAATCTTGAGCGTCGGCACCCTGCCCTCCAGCTCAGGAGGCAAGGACGGCTCGATCAAAAGGTCATTCATGGAATCCATAGGTTTTTACGGTTTTCAAAGGCGTGCGAATTGTTTAAGGGTAGTGGCGGGTTTTAACGCATAGATCGGGTATTATCATGGCGGATTTGTTTGGCGAGGGCAACACGGCAAAGCAGGCTTCTTACGGGGCGGCCGATATCGAGGTGCTTGAAGGGCTTGAGCCGGTCAGGAAACGTCCCGGCATGTATATTGGCGGCACGGACGAACGCGCGCTCCACCACCTTGTCGGGGAAATTCTCGACAACGCCATGGACGAAGCGGTCGCGGGTCATGCGAACCGCATCGAACTCACGATGAACGAAGACGGCTCCGTCACCATTGTGGATAATGGCCGCGGCATCCCTGTGGACAACCACCCTAAATTCCCGAACAAATCGGCGCTGGAAGTCATTTTTACGACGCTTCACTCCGGTGGAAAATTCAGTGGAAAAAACTATGAAACCGCCGGGGGGCTGCACGGGGTTGGAAGCTCCGTCGTCAACGCGCTTTCAGAATATATGATTGTCGAGATCGCACGTGAAAAACAGCTTTACCGCCAGTCTTTCGCCCGCGGCCTGCCGACTTCGAAATTGGAAAAGCTTGGTGCAATATCGGGTCGCAGAGGCACGACAATTACCTTTAAACACGACGAGCAAATATTTGGAGATAAAGCGAAATTCAAGCCTTCATGGCTCTACCAGATGGCGCGCTCCAAGGCCTATTTGTTCAAAGGCGTTGAAATTCGCTGGTCATGCGCATCATCCCTGATCAAGGATGCCAATATACCGGAAAGCGATATACTTCACTTCCCCAACGGCTTGCTTGATTTTCTTAAAGCAACGCTTAAAGACCGCGATGTGATTACGGGAAAATATTTCCATGGGTCACTGCCGCTTCCCGCCAAGGCGGGCCGGGTCGAATTTGCGATTGCGTGGCCGGAAGACGGCGAGGCCTTCGGCCATTCCTATTGCAATACCATTCCAACCTCACTCGGCGGCACGCACGAGCAGGGATTGCGCAGCGCGCTGACACGCGGCATCAAGGCCTACGGCTCCCTTGTCGGCAACAAAAAGGCGGATCATGTCACATCCGACGACGTGATGAACGGCGCCGCCATTTTGCTCTCCCTGTTTATACGTGACCCGCAATTTCAGGGTCAGACGAAGGAAAAGCTGGTTTCCAACGACGCGGCGAAATGGGTTGATTCCGCTATTAAAGACTATTTCGACCACTGGCTTACCGCAGATCCGGCCGCGTCAAAACTGCTTCTTGAAAGCATCACCGACCGCGCGGAAGAACGGATGCGCCGCCGCTCCGACAAGGAAATGGCGCGGAAAAGCGCGACGCGCAAGCTCCGCCTTCCCGGCAAGCTTTCCGATTGCGCGAAGACCGGATCGGACGATACCGAGCTTTTCCTCGTCGAGGGGGATTCGGCCGGCGGTTCCGCAAAACAGGCGCGCAACCGTGAAACACAGGCGGTTCTTCCCCTTCGCGGAAAAATCCTCAACGTGGTATCAGCGACAGCCGACAAGATACGGGCAAATCAGGAGATTCAGGATCTCATCCTCGCCCTCGGCTGCGGTGCGGGGAAGGATTTTGACCTTGGAAAGCTCCGCTATGAACGGGTCATCATTATGACAGACGCCGACGTGGACGGCGCGCATATCGCGTCCCTTCTCGTGACTTTCTTCTATACGCAGATGCGCGGGCTGATTGATAACGGGCATCTTTATCTGGCCCAGCCGCCGCTTTACCGCCTCACGTCCGGCAATGTGTCATTCTATGCCCATGACGACGCGCATAAGGAAGAGCTTTTGAAAACCGCCTTCAAGGATAAAAAGAAAGTCGATATCTCCCGCTTTAAGGGGCTTGGCGAAATGCCTGCGGCCTCGCTGAAGGAAACGACCATGTCCCCGGCCAGCCGCACCTTGCTGCGCGTCACTATTCCCGACGCAATGGCCGCACTTGGCTTGAATGACGAAATGCTTGAAGTTTCCGAAGCTGGCCAGACTCCCTTAAAGTCTTCCGCAAAACCGCCCAAGAGCGAGATCGACGATCTGGTTGACCGCCTCATGGGAAAAAATGCAGAATCGCGCTTCCAGTTTATCCAAGAGAATGCCGAGTTCGTTTCCGATATAGATATTTAACAGTCCTGAACCAGCATGAGCGATCCAAACCGGCCAGATAAAGACGACGAAGACGATAAACGCACGGATATTTCTCCGGGCGGTTCCGCCGCGCCGTTTGCAGGCGGAACGGATTCTTCCGCCTTTCCTCCCGATGAGGAAACCGAATTCGACATGGATCCGGAAATCTATATGTATATGGATGAGGATGTCGTGCTGGAATGGGAAGACGCCCCCATGGAGAAAATCCAGACGCCCCTGCCGCCGGAAGACCCCGGACATACCCCCATGGGGGCAGATACCGGTGTGGCGCCAATACAGACAAAGCCGGAAGAGCCGGAACCGCCCGCAGGCGCTCCGCCGCCTTCCCATCAGCCGCCCTCTCATACGATCCCGCCTGTTGCCCCGCCCGAAGCCCCCTTGGAGGCAGCCCTGCTGGCGGAAGAAGCGCCGCCCGCACCTGCTCCTCCACCGCGGAATGACGGGGCAAGCGCCCCCCTTGAGGCCGCGGATAGCCGGCCCGAAACGGCGGGTCATGCTTCCGCCGCCGCGCAAGATCCCCAGACAGAGCGAACGGGCGAAGCACTTGGAGCGGAAGCTCCTTTTGAATCCGTGTCTTCTCCGGACAGCCCGCAAAAAACCGGCAAAAAATTCTCCGGCGCACGCCCTGCTTTCCCCCGCCTTTCGGGCATGGGGGCGCTTATCTCGCCCCGTAAGGCATTTTACGGCCTGCTCATCCTCGCACCGCTCCTGCTCGCTTGTTTCGCTTTCCTGCAGCTTCCGGAAATCGCCAGGGCAAAGATGGAAGATAAATTGCGCGGCGCGGGCTACCCGCAGGCGCGCATCCATGAGATATCCATCAGCTCTTCCGCCATCGAAGCGCACGACATCAAGCTTGATCAATTCGGCTTTGATGAAATCAAATTGCTTCACGCTGATTTAAGCTGGCCGTCCTTCCTGCTGCATGGGACGCTGAAGGGCATGAGCCTGTCCGGCATCCATATCGGGCGGGATTCGACCAATCTCGCGCCCGGTTTTAAAAAGCTGATGCAATCCCTGCTCACCCTGCCGGATTACCGGATTACGCTGGGCGGCGTGACGCTCGACGTAACCACGGATGTGGGCGAGCTGCGCCTGACCATGGATGCCTCTGTCGATACCGGCGGTACGGACAGCGTGCGGACAATCCGCGCCTCCATCCATTCCGAGCAATATCAGCTCGGCTTCAAAAGCGACTGGACTGGCACGCTGGATAAAAACGGCAATCTCGACCTTGCGGCGGAACTGGTGGACGGGCGGCTGAATATGGGGCCGCTGCGCATTTCGCGCTTTAACGGCTGGATCGGCGCAAATCTCACCGATGGCCGCCATAGTATCGAAACACAGCTGGAAGCGGGTAGCGCAAATCTTATGAACGTGCCGCTGCATAATCTTTCCCTCATCGCATCCCATAATGACGGCAGCAATAATGTGATTGTTCGCTCCGGCCTTTCGGGAATGCCGGATGTCCTCTTCACCGCCGACTATCTCAAGCCCGGCGATACGGCGTCGTTCCAGTCCGTCCTGTCAGGACAAAATCTTGGTATGCTGCTCGATTATATCGAAGAGGCCACCGGCCATCAGAAAGTGATCCGCGACGCGCTTGTCAATGCCGGCATGTTTCGTATGACGCTTGATTTCGATGCCGCAAAAAGATTTGTAGGCGGGCCGCTGCCCTTTGTTATCGCGCTTCAAATGAACGGCGAGCCAAGCCTTTCAGGCAACGCACTGCTTTATCCCGATACGTTCGATCTGCGCGGCTCGCTGGAAACCAGCGAGGAACTGGCGACAGCCTTGCAGAATTATTTTAAAATCCCCCCTTCCATGATGCGCCAGAATTATATCAGGCTGGACGGCAACATACGCTCCCTTTTCTATTCCGAAGAAGGTCAGCCCCCGCCGCCCGGCACAGTCGGTTTTCTTCCGGCTGAATAACACCCTAAAAAAAGCCTGTAGGCCATAGAGGCGCATGCCCATGCGGGCGGGTGCCAGCCCGCCCAAAACCGGCCCGGCCCATGCCGGAAAATGGCAAGAAAAACCGCAAGAAACAGACAGCCCCCCCGCGCGGATTTTCGCACGCGTTGATGAGATGCAATGCTTGAATAGGCGGAGCGGCTTACGGATAGGCGCAAGAATCGTAGATGATACGGGCGAAAGACTTGGCGCCTTCCTCGACAGTGAAACGGTATTCACGCCCGCCCGAAACGACGGAATGACGGATAGGAAACATCCCTTTTTTTACATCCTGTTCACTGCCGGCCTTAAAAGTGACCTCGATCGGCTGCGAGGGGTCAAACCATGCTTCGGGCTGGCCGCTCTTATTGCTCGCCGATACGCCCTTGGCGGTGATGATGATTGCGCCGTCAGCAACCGATACGCTGGAATCCGGGCCGGTATAGCTTGGCGTCGATACGATAAAGCGTTTATTTTCCGGCTCGGTACAGCCCGTCGGCGGGCGCGCGGATTTGATGACGAAAGCCAGTCTTTCGGGCGCCATCCCCTGATCCACCTGTTCGCGCACAAGCCTTGTCAGATCCTGCATCGGCCCTTCGGGAAGGATGGCGTTATATTCGGCCTTGATCTGCTCATACCGCGTATTGGCGGTTTGGGCTTCCGCGCGCAGCTCCGTCACGTTCGCCTGCAACAGGTTGCGCTCCTTGGTCAGGTTTTCGACATTCTCCTTCAAGGAGATATTCTGCTCGACGCCATATTGTTTCCCGACCCAAAATCCAACGCAGGCGGAAAGCGCTATCACGATGAGCATGCTGATCATACTCGTCATACGCTGCTGCGCACGCTCGCGATAACGGTTATGGGGATTATAGTTATTTATCATCATGGTTGGTTATGTCCTGAATATCCAAAAACTATATCATTCCGGCCAAAAGGGACAAGCCCCGCGGGGAGCCGTTAATCATCTTGTCCTCCGCCAATTCCGATGCCCGAACTCTGGAACTCCCCAAGGTTTTTAAGGCCGATCCTGAACATAATTTCGGTGCCGCTGTCGCCGGTATAATCCCGCGTCAGCGTCCGCTGTGTCGTCAGGGTGAAATCCAGACATTGCCCGGTATAATCGATTCCATAGGACGCGCTGCGAAGCCCTTTATTTTCGCCAAGATCGTACCATGCCGAGGCGAAAACATGCCAGTCATCATAAAAGCGGTAGCGCATGGAGCCCTGAATTTGCTCACGCGCGGCGTCAAGGTCGGTGCCGCCAAGCCCCTTGCTGTAGAAATACCGCGTACCGAGCGAAAACCTGCCGAGAGTGGAATAAGCATCGACCTCATGCCGCTGCGCGCTAAAATCATCTTCGGACAATTGAAAGCGGTAATCGAGATTAAGTTCCTGCCCCGTTGAAACAGCAATATGCCCGACATAATCCGATGCCTGTTCGGAGAGGCCGGAGCCTTGCGGGAACGGGTTGGTATCGTCCGTCAAACGGTAGCTCTGGCCCAAAAAGACCTCGCCGCGGTTGCCCTTGTCGGTGTAAAGCCCCGTCCTGAGCCCGTAAGTCACCCGGCTTCCGTCCTCTATCAAATCATGCCCCGGAAAACGGTTGCGTTCGAAAAGATTGGAAGCGTCGAGTGTAAAGTCTTGTGAATCCTCGTTCGGGATCGTGCCGTTGGAACTCACCTTGGTTCCGGCGGTAAGCGCGGCAACGGGCGCCACGATCATTTGCGACGTGTCGAAGCGTTTTACGAACGGATAGCTTGCCTCCCAGCTTGCCTGCGCAAAGCCGCGCGTATAGGTCGAGTCCGGCGGGTTGGCGAGCGCCATATTCCGGTCGCTGATATTATAGACATCGCCGCGCACCATCGCATCGATCTTGTTGACCATACCGAAACGGCTGATGAGCCGCCTTTGCCAGTCCAGCTCGGCGGAGCCGCGCATCATATCCTGCCCGCTTCCCTCCCGCATCAGGCCGAGCGCGGAAAGCTCCCCGCTCCAGCGCCCGCCGAGCAAGCCGTTCGGATCGCCGTAAAAAGAGGCGATGACTTCCGGCAATACGCCCGGCTGATCGACGCGGCGGTTGCTGACGCGCACATCCTGAAAGGCAAGGACGCGCCCGACCATGTAATCACGCCCGTCGAACCGTTCGACATAAAGCTCGTTTTCAAGAATATCTTCTGAATCGATATTATACTGGCGCAGATATTGGTCGTCCGAAGCCAGGGCAATGTCAAAGCCGGAGCGCCATTTATCGCTCATATCCCACTGGCCCCTGCCGAAAATATGGCCGCGCCATTCATCTTCGACCACCTTGCCCTGCCCGCCGACATTGTCGATACGGTCGGAATTGGTCACGCTGGCGTTGAATTTGACGGCGGCATTGTCAAAGCGCTGCCGGTATTCCGCCAAAGCCACTGGATTGACGTCCGTCGCGACGATGGCGCCGAGAGTCACATCCTTGTCCGGCGCGATGGCCCAGTAATATTCCTGCTGATAGGCCGCGCCAAGCTCGCTGTCGAAACCGAATTTCGGCGTTAAAAGCCCGCTCTTTTGTTCGACCGACCCATCCGTGTGCGAAAAATAAGGCGTATAAGCGAGCGGCACGCCCGCAAATTCAAACCACGCGTCGCGGTATTTAATCCGCGCGTCCGCTTCGTCATGGACGACTTCGCGCGCCCTGATCTGCCATAAAGGCGGCTTGGCCGGATCTTCCCTGCACGGCTCGCACGGCGTATAGCTGGCCTGTTTCAACTCGACGACCGTCCCGCCGCTTCGCGTACCTTCGCGCGCCGTAAAGCGCGATCCGTCGGTGAGGAGAATAAGCAGGCTTTGCACAAACCCCTCTTTCATATCCTGCGTCAGTTCGACGTCATCGGCAAAATAGGTCGTGCCGTCTTCTTCCGTCAGGACGACATTGCCGGTCGCCCGCACCCGGTCGGTTTGAAGATTATAGGATATGGCATCGGCCTTGACGATCCGCCCTGCCTGGACAAGTTCGACATTCCCCTTCGCGGAAACCGTCTGGGACAGCTCGTCATGGATAACCGTTTCGGCCTCCAGATCGATTGGCTGTTTGTTTTTTTCCTCTGCGCCAGCCTCCGGCGCCGGAAAAACCGCGCCTGCACCGCCATCGACCGAAGCCGCAAACACAGGATACGGCCACAGCATGGCTGCACCCGATAGAATCGTGGCGGCTAACAGACAAAACCGGTACGCGGATAAAATGGGCCTTCTCCCGTATGGACTAGAATGGGCAAACTGGAATTATGTGTTTCCAATCATTAGAGAAAATGCGGGAAAGGTCAAGATTCCAGAAGGCAATAAATCGCGTCCGGACTGAGGTTTTTTAACGCTTGAAGAAAGCGGGCACGTCATCGCCGAACCCCGGCCCCGGCGCATTGAGGTCGTCCTTTTCCGGCGTTCTGGCCGGACGGGATTGCGCCGCAAGCGGGGCTTTTTTCGCCAGGTCACGGGCCGCTGCCGGCGCGTCAAGATCCTCTGTACGGGAAGAGCGCGATGATGGCGACGCCCTGCGCGCACGTGCGCCGCCGCGCGCCCTTGAGGGGGCTTTTTCCTCTGCGTCGCCATGACCCGAATCTTGCGGGTCATCCGCACCATCCGTTTTATCGAATTGATAAACAGGTATCGGCTTTTTTATGAGTTTTTCGATATTTGCGAGATATTTTTCATCCAGATCCGTAGCAAGCATCCATGCCCGCCCGCTCTGTCCGGCGCGGCCCGTCCGGCCAATACGGTGAACGTAATCATCGGGGCTCATCGGGGCGTCATAGTTGAAAACATGGGAAACGCCCGAAATATCAAGCCCCCTCGCCGCAACGTCGCTGCAAACCAGCAATTTAAGCCGCCCTTCGCGGAAATCCTGCAAGGTTTTGGTGCGGGCCGCCTGAACCATGTCGCCATGGAGCGGAGCCGCGTCATAACCCTGTTTTTTCAGGAAAGAGGCAAGCTCGCCAATGTCGCGTTTACGGTTCAGGAAGATAAAGGCGTTCTTCGGCTCTTCTTTACGAATGATACGCGCCAGAATTTTTTTCTTGTCGCGCGGCGTCGTGTGAACCAAAAACTGCTCCACGGTCGTGGCCGTCGTTGCCGGCGGCGATACGCTGATTTCCTTTGGGTTGGACAGGAATTTTTCGGTGAGCCGCTTGATTTCCGGCGGCATTGTGGCGGAAAACAGCAATGTCTGGCGGTGCGGCGGGATCAGGGAAACGATTTTCTCGATATCCGGAACAAAGCCCATATCGAGCATCCTGTCCGCTTCGTCGATGACAAGGATGCGGATGTCATTAAGCAAAATCGCGCCGCGCCCGAACAGATCGAGCAGGCGGCCCGGCGTCGCGATAAGGACGTCCACGCCCTTATCGAGCAGCTTCGTCTGGTCGCCCATGGATTCGCCGCCGACGAGCAGCGCCATGGAAAGCTTATGATATTTTCCATAGGTTTTAAAGTTTTCAGCGACCTGCGCCGCCAGCTCGCGCGTCGGCTCCAGCACCAGCGAGCGCGGCATGCGCATGCGCGCGCGGCCACCCGACAAGGCGTCGATCATGGGCAGGGTAAAGCCCGCCGTCTTGCCCGTCCCCGTCTGGGCAAGGCCGACCACATCCCGCGCCATCATAATGACCGGAATGGCTTTTTCCTGGATCGGCGTGGGTGTTTCGTAGCCCTTTTCAGTGACGGCCCTGAGTGTTTCAGGGCTCAATCCGAGATCTTCAAATTTCATAGGTTTTCCCAAGTTCTGGCGCGTGTTTAGCAGGTTTCATGCCGGAAGCGCAAGGAATTATCAATGTTCATGCCCTTCATGGCCGAAAGCGCCGTTTCCGCCATGGCTGGTTTGCTCTGCCCCTTGCATTACGGGCTGCGGGATTGCCGCATCGTCCGTGCGGTGTATAAGGCTGTAAACAAGGACATTAACCACAAAAAGCACAGATGCGATTTTCATGGCCAGATGCGCCCTCTTCTGCCGCGGCACGCATGTTCCGTGGTCGCAGCCGGTCGAGTGGCAGTCAATCCGCCCGCCATACCACAGCGCAGCCCATCCGAGCGTCAGCACAATGCCGGAGCCGATAATCATCGGGACTTCCCATTCATGCATAAAAGCGTGCAAGGCAACCATCGAAGGCGGTAAAGTCGCAATCATCCCAAGCCCCGCAAGTAGGCCGATCAGGCTGAACAGGGTCGGGAAGACACAGCAAAACACATGGCTTGCCTCCGTCATGATGACCGCCCAAAAGAGGGATTTTTGTATTTTGCCGTTCATGGGGGATGACATAGCCCATTTAAACGCGGAAAATCAAGATAATGATATAGTATAACGGCAGTTTTCCGGCGCCTCCCCATCAAAAGCCGTTATATAAATTGCGCTGCGGCGCTTTCACCTGAAGGGGCGCACAGCTGAAGGGCGCAGTTTTGCCGGCCAGTTTTGCCCGCCCATAGCCCGCCTCTTCCGTGAGATTACATTTATCGTATGGCAGAGCCGTTTTTTCCCGCCGCGGGGTTTTGGGTTTTCGGCGGTGCGTTTCTATATTATGCCCGATTATTCCTATACGTCCCGGGCAATCTTATCCGCCGGAAGCAAGGCATTTATTTTGGATTTAAGATCAGCCAGATCAAAGGGCTTTGCGATATGCTCGTCCATGCCCGCCGCAAAGCATTTCTCGCGGTCGCCCGGCATGGCATAGGCAGTCATGGCGATAATCGGGAAATGCCGCAAAGCCGGATTCTCCCTTTCGGCGCGGCGCCTGTCGCTGCATGCCTGCAAACCGTCTTTTTCAGGCATCCTTGTATCCATCAGCGCAAGATCAAAATCCCCGCGCTCCATCATTGCGAGCGCTTCGATTCCGTTTGCGGCGGCTTCATAGCTATAGCCCAGGCTTTCAATCATCATCCCCGCCACCAGCACGTTGGGGGCGTAATCCTCGACCAGAAGAATATGGGCTGTTTTCCCGTGCGGGCGGTCGGCCTCAAGCCCGCCATTTTCGCTAAGGCCTATCTTGTCCCCCCTTGCCTCAAGGCGCAGTGTCACGGTAAAATGAGATCCTTCGCCCGGTATGCTTTTCACCGTGATGGTTCCGCCCATTTTCCCGGCGAGCTGCTTGCTGATGGCAAGCCCAAGCCCCGTCCCGCCATAGCGGCGCGTAATGCTTTCGTCAGCCTGCACAAAGCGCATAAAGATTTTATCTATTTGCGCGGCGTCAATGCCAATCCCGCTATCAACCACGTGGATTGTGGCGGTTGCCTTCCCGTCATTTCCTACCGCGCCCGTTTCTACCGTGATGCGGACAAATCCTTCTTGGGTGAATTTAAGGGCGTTGCCCACCAGATTCATCATAATCTGGCGGATGCGCACTAAATCTCCTGCGAAATCATTCGTCGAGATCCCTTTGGTGCAGACTTCCAGCGTGATGGATTTGCGCTCCGCCTCGATTTTCTGGATCTTGGCGATATCGTCGATAATGTCGCTTAGGCGAAAGGGCGCGGCTTCCAAAGAAAAACCTTCATCCTCTATCTTGCTGATATCGAGCAGGTCATTGATAAGGGCGCTGAGATGCTCTGTGCTTATCTTTAAGGTATTGAGGATTTCCCTGACCTTGGCGTCTTCCACAAGGCGGCCCTGCAGGATATTCACAAGCCCCGCGATGACATTCAGCGGCGTGCGCACCTCATGGCTGATATTCGCAAGGAAATTCGCCTTGGCCTGCTGCGCGGCCTCCACATCCTTCGCGGCTTTTTCCAGCATGGCTTCAGTGCGTTTTTTCTCGGTAATATCCCGCGCGATTTTAGACGCGCCGATAAGCACCCCCTTGCTGTCATGAATGGGGGAAATCGTAAGGGATATATTGATGAGGTCGCCGTTCTTGGTCATGCGCACCGTTTCAAAATGCTCGACCCTGCGCCCGGTCTTGATCCGGGTGATGATTTCCGTTTCCTCGTCCAGACGGTCGGCGGGGATAAGAAGGCTGATATGCTTTCCCGTCACCTCGTCGGCCTTATAGCCGAAAACGCGTTCGGCGGCGGGATTCCACGACGTGATAACGCCGTCCAGATCCTTGCTGATAATCACGTCATTGGATGATTCAATAATCGCGGCGAGATAGCTTCCCTCAAAGGCAGAAAGCCCCGGATTTTTATAGTCGCCGCTTTTGTCTGCAAGAGGGGTGAACGTCATGCCGTCCCTGTCTGTAAGCCCGCGCCAGTCATGAGGTATAAGGAGCCGCGAGTACCGTGTCTGGTACGGAATCCGCATGTGGCCCTGTTAAACAGGTGGGCGCCATATTGCCGTGCCTAGACCCGGCAAGGGACAGCTCCCTAATGCGAAGATTATCGGCCTCTGGGATTAAGTCAGATCCACGAGTACCGCAGCCTGTTCCCACTATAGCATAGAAGCGCCGGGGATTTATGCCTTTTTAATGGAGTTTACGCCGTTGAAAAACCTAAAGCTTTTGTAAATTTCCGGCAATGGCGTCGATGCGGGAGGCCAGAAGATCGATAGCGGTCACAATGGCCTCTTCCTCTTCGTCGCTCATCTTTACGCCCATCGTCGCGCCCGGCGATACCACCCCTTGCGCCTTCAGATCGGAAACTTCATCCGCAAGGATGATGGATGTCAGGACAAGAAGGTGGGATTCATTGGTCGCGGCCCCCGCGCGGGCAATTTCCCGCAAGCGGCCATCGACATAGCGCGCCAGTTCCGTAACGCGCTTTTCCTGCCCGTCGTCGCAAGAGATGCCGTAATTGCGTCCGTTGATGGTAATGCTTATTTCCGCCATCTCACCCTCGCCCTTCTTTCAGGATGGTTTCGACCTGCTCGATTGCGCTGTCCAGCCGCTTTGCAAGCATCCGCACATTCGCAGGGCTCATCACCGGAGGGCCTGCCGGACTGTCGGGGACGGCCATGGAAAACAAATCATTCTGCCTCGCGGAAGTTCCTTTTTTGACTTGCGCCTGCTTTGTTTCGACCGCCGCTTCCAGCTTGTAAACGGCGAGATTCAATTTGCTTAAAGACGATTTTATGGCGTCGCTCACGGGGCAATTCCCTTTTTTCGTTATGCTCTAAACGGTTATGTAAGAAAGATAAGCCCATTTATGACCGCCATTGCGCGGCGGTCAAGCGGGGTCTGGGGGTTTTCCCTTATTTTTACACATCTATTCTTGCCCCGAAGGCGGCGATTGGGCATTGTTGGGCAAATCCAACCATAGCGCAGGGCATAATAACGATATGACAAGCCAATCAGCAGCACTTTCCGCCGCCTCCCCCCTTTCCGGCCAGAACCGCGCCCGCATGGCGAACGCCGTCCGCTTTCTCGCCATGGACGCGGTAAAAAAGGCCAATTCCGGCCATACAGGGATGCCGATGGGCATGGCGGACATCGCCACGGTGCTTTATGACAGTTTCCTGAAATTCGACCCCGCCACCCCCGCATGGCCGGATCGCGACCGGCTGATCGTGTCCAACGGCCACGGCTCGATGCTGCTTTACGCGCTCGCCTATCTCACGGGCTATAAAGCCATGACGATCGATGAAATCAGGAATTTCCGCCAGCTCCATTCCAGAACGCCGGGCCACCCCGAAATCGACGTGGAGATCGGCGTTGAAACAACAACCGGCCCGCTTGGGCAAGGCATCTCCAACGCCGTCGGCTTTGCCGTGGCAGAGCGCGTTCTCGCCGCCCGTTTCGGCGAAGATCTGGTCAACCACTACACCTATGTTTTCGCAGGGGACGGATGTTTGATGGAAGGCGTAAGCCACGAGGCAAGCTCGCTCGCGGGGCATCTGGGCCTGTCGAAACTCATCGTCTTTTACGACGATAACGGCATCACGATTGACGGCGGCACGGATATTTCCTTTTCCGAAAACGTCGCGGAACGCTACAAAGCCTATGGCTGGGACGTGCAATCCATCGACGGCCACGATCACGGCGCCATCGAAGCGGCCATCCGCCGCGCGCAGACCGCCAAAGCGCCGAGCATCATCTGCTGCAAGACCAAAATCGGTTTCGGCGCGCCGACGCAGGAAGGCAAATCTTCCGCCCACGGCGCCATCACCAATGACGACGAGATCGCCGGCACACGCTCCAATCTCGGCTGGGACAACGCGCCCTTTGACGTTCCAGCAGAGATCCTCGAAAGCTGGCGCGCGCTCGGCAGGCGCGGCGCGGACGAACAGGCGGCATGGCAAAAACGCCTCGACGCCTCGGCCCAAAAACAGATCTTTACCGGGGCTATCGCGGGCAATGTGGCGGATGAATCCGCCCTCGTCCTGCAACCGGTCAAGGAAGCCTTTATCAACGACAAGCCGAAACTGGCGACGCGCCAGACATCCGGCGAATGCCTTGAAAAACTCATCCCCGCTTTCGCCCAGATGGTGGGCGGCTCCGCCGACCTCACAGGCTCCAACAACACGAAGACAAAGGCATCAGCGGTTATCGGCAAGGATGATTTCGCCGGAAACTATATCAATTACGGCGTGCGCGAACATGGCATGGCCGCCATTATGAACGGCATGGCGCTGCATGGCGGCATCATCCCCTATGCCGGAACCTTCCTCCAATTCGCCGACTATGCCCGCCCCGCCATCCGCCTTGCGGCGCTGATGAAACAGCGTGTTATCCATGTGATGACGCATGATTCCATCGGGCTTGGCGAAGACGGGCCGACGCACCAGCCGGTCGAACATCTGGCCGCCCTCCGCGCCATCCCCAACTGCTATGTTTACCGCCCTTGCGACGGGGTGGAAACGGCGGAATGCTGGGAGCTTGCCCTCGCCCGCCAATCATCACCCGCCATTCTGGCGCTTAGCCGTCAGGGCCTCCCGACGGTGCGGACGAATGCCGCGGAAAATAAATCCGCGCGCGGCGCCTATATATTAAAAGAAAGCGACGGCGCGCCCAAAGTCACCCTTTATGCCTCCGGATCGGAAGTCGAACTCGCCCTGAACGCCGCGGAGCAGCTTGGCGATTTCGTGCGCGTCGTTTCCGTCCCGTGCATGGATATTTTCCTTGAGCAGGACAAAGCCTATCGCGACAGCCTTCTGGCCAACGATTCTATAAAAGTCGGCATCGAGGCCGCCATCCGCATGGGATGGGATTCCATCATCGGTCAGGACGGGATCTTTATCGGCATGACGTCGTTCGGCGATTCCGCCCCCGCCGGAACGCTCTTCAAACATTTCGGCATTACCGCGGAAGCGATCGTCGAAGCCGTCAGGAACAAGTAGGACAAGCGATTAAGGTTGCAAGCCCCGCGGGGCTTGATTACAAATTATAACCATCAGAATACCGGATGAAATTGCAAAGGAATCACCATGAGCGTCAAAGTAGGAATTAACGGATTTGGCCGTATCGGCAGGCTCGTCGCCCGCGCCCTCTATGAATCAAAGCGCACAGATATCGAACTCGTCGCCATCAACGATCTCGCCCCGGCCGATACCAATAAAATCCTGCTCAAATATGATTCCGTTCACGGCAATTTTCCTTTCTCCGTTGAAACGGACGGCGAAAAGGCCCTTATCATCGACGGAAAGCGCGTCGAAGTCGTCAATGAAAAAGATCCGAAAGCAATTCAATGGGCTGCGCTTGGCGTTGACATCGTCCTTGAATGTACCGGCATTTTCACCGACCGCGAAAAGGCCGAACAACATTTCGTAGGCGGTGCGAAAAAAGTCCTCGTATCCGCCCCCGCGACCGACGAAGACGCGACGGTCGTTTACGGCGTGAACGACGACAAGCTGAAACCGGAGCATGTGATCGTTTCCAACGGCTCCTGCACCACCAATTGCCTTGCGCCTGTCGCAAAGGTTCTTCATGAAGCCATCGGTATCGAAAGCGGTTTCATGACGACCATCCATTCCTATACGGGCGATCAGCGCATCGTCGATACGATGCACAAGGATCTGCACCGCGCCCGCGCCGCCGCCCTTAACATGATCCCCTCTTCCACGGGCGCGGCCAAGGCTATCGGCAAGGTTTTGCCCGAACTGAAGGGCAAGCTGGACGGTGTTTCCATCCGCGTCCCCACGCCGAATGTTTCCGTCGTCGATCTGAAATTCATCGCAAGCCGCGAAACCTCCGCCGAAGAAGTCAACGCCGCGATCAAGAAATCGCTCGGCGGGCGGATGGAGGGAGTTTTGAGCGCCTATGACGAGCCACTCGTTTCCACCGACTTCAACCACAACCCCCATTCCTCCATCTTCTCCTATGAAGGAACGAGGGTTATTGACGGCAAGCTTGTCCGCATCATGACGTGGTATGACAATGAATGGGGCTTTTCCAACCGCATGCTGGATACGGCGGCAAAAATGCACGCTGTCGGCTATGGTTCGGATATAAAGGCCGCCTAGGGGAAATAAGGAAAGCGGACGATCAATTACGCTCACCGCCGCGGGAGCATCCAAAGAAAAAGGAAACACCATGCCGAAACTAAAACCCGGCGTCGTTTGGGGCGATGATTACAAAAGGCTGATCAATTCCTGCAAGGAGGGACAATATGCCCTTCCCGCCGTCAATGTCACCGGCACCAACACGGTCAACGCCGTGCTAGAGGCGGCGGCGAAAAACAAGGCGGACGTCATCATCCAGCTTTCCAACGGCGGCGCGGAATTTTTCGCCGGCAAGGCCATGCCGGATTCCTTTCAGGCAAAAGTCCTTGGCGCCGTGAGCGCGGCGCAGCACGTGCATCTTCTGGCGGAGCATTACGGCGTTTGCGTCGTCCTCCATACCGATCACGCCAATAAAAAACTCGTCCCCTGGGTCGATGCGATGATTGATCACGGCGAGGCTTATTTCAAACAGCACGGCAAGCCGCTTTTCACCTCGCACATGATCGATCTGTCCGAAGAGCCGCTTGAAGACAATCTCGAAACCTGCGCCCGCGTGTTAAAACGCCTCGTCCCGCTCGGCATGAGCATAGAGATCGAACTCGGCATCACGGGCGGCGAGGAAGACGGCGTCGGCTCCGACGACATCGACAACGCCAAGCTTTACACCCAGCCCGAAGACGTCTTGCGCGCCTATGACGTTCTGGCCCCTATCGGCCATTTCTCGACCGCGGCCTCGTTCGGCAACGTCCACGGCGTTTATTCACCGGGCAACGTCAAGCTCCGCCCCGAAATCCTGAAAAACTCGCAAGAGATGGTGGCGGGCGAACGGGGCCTCGGCGCGAACCCGCTCGACCTCGTTTTCCACGGCGGCTCCGGTTCGGAAAAAGAAAAAATCGCGCAGAGCCTGCTCTATGGCGTTTTCAAAATGAACATTGATACGGACACGCAATTCGCCTTTGCCCGCTCTGTCGGCGCCTATGTGGCGGCGAATGAAAAAGCGTTCCTGCACCAGATCGACCCGGAAGACGGCAAGCCTTACAAGAAACAATATGACCCCCGCGCCTGGCTGCGCGAGGGTGAAAAGGGCATTGCCGCGCGCCTTGACGAAGCCTTTGCCGACCTGCGCTCCGCGGGTAAGAGCTTGGCGGCCTAGCATTTCTCCCTTATAATCCTCTCAAAGCCCTTTCAGCAAAAGAGGATT
This sequence comes from Micavibrio sp., assembly GCA_041655955.1. GTDB lineage: Bacteria > Pseudomonadota > Alphaproteobacteria > Micavibrionales > Micavibrionaceae > Micavibrio_A. The sequence goes on along the minus strand of JBBAEN010000001.1, from coordinate 303,181 downwards.
ATCATGGAAGTTTTCGTCCTTGTCGCCGCGTTCCTCGCCGTCATTATAATCGTCAAGGGCGTCAAGCCCGTTCCGCAAGGCATGGAATATACGGTTCAGCGTTTTGGCCGCTATACGCACACGCTCCATCCCGGCCTGAATTTCATCATCCCCGTCATCGATGCGGTCGGCGCCAAGATCAATATGATGGAAACGGTTCTGGACGTCCCCTCGCAGGAAGTCATTACGAAAGACAACGCGCTGGTACAGGTTGACGGCGTGGTCTTTTATCAGGTTCTGGATTCCGCCAAGGCGGCCTATGAAGTCCGCAATCTCGAACTCGCCATCCTCAACCTGACCATGACCAATTTGCGCACCGTGATGGGCTCCATGGATCTGGACGAGCTTTTATCGGAGCGCGACCAAATCAATGCCCGCCTGCTCCATATCGTCGATGACGCGACGGAGCCGTGGGGCGTGAAAGTCACCCGCATCGAGATCAAGGATATTTCACCGCCGCGCGACCTCGTCGATTCCATGGCGCGGCAGATGAAAGCCGAACGCGACCGCCGCTCTACCGTCCTCGAAGCGCAAGGGCAGCGCGAAGCCGCCATCCTGCGGGCGGAAGGCGAAAAACAATCCGCCGTTCTGGAGGCCGAAGGGCGCAAGGAAGCCGCCTTTCGCGACGCCGAGGCCCGCGAGCGTTCCGCCGAAGCCGAAGCGAACGCAACCGCCATGGTTTCCGACGCTTTGCGCAGCGGGAACGTGCAGGCGATCAATTATTTCATCGCGCAGAAATATATCGAGGCGCTGAAAGACTTCGCCGCGTCCCCCAACCAGAAGACGCTTTTCATGCCGCTTGAAACGACGGGCGTCATCGGCTCCGTTGCCGGCATTACCGATCTGTTGCAAGACATCGCGAAGAAGAAAGGATAAGGCGTCATGGATTTTATGAATGATCTGGCCTATTGGCACTGGCTCGTTTTCGGCCTTGTCCTTGTCATCCTCGAAATCTTTGTGCCTGCCGCGATTTTCCTGTGGCCGGGCATTGCGGCGCTGATAACCGCCGCCATTGCCTTTATGCTTCCCGATGCTCCATGGACGGTTCTGGTGCTTGTCTGGGCGTTCTTCTCGGTTGCGCTGGCCTTTGGCTGGCAGGTCTATAAGAAGCTCTATAAACGCCCGGAGCAGCATCCGACCATCAACCGCCGCGGGGAGCAATATGTCGGGCGGCATTTCACGCTGCCAAGCGACATCGTCAACAGCCACGGCGAAATCCGCGCGGACGATACACGCTGGCGGATTGTGTGCGACCATGATTTGCCCGCGGGGACGAAAATCACCGTCACCGCCGTCGAAGGCACGACTCTGCGCGTCGAGGAATTTGTATCGTAATGCGCCGCCCCCGCAGCCGCGCGAAAGAAAGCCTTCCCCGCATCGCAATGATTATCGCCATATGCGCTCTGGCCCTGATTCTTTTCGGGGAACAGCGCACCGTACCTGAAGACCTCTTTCTCTTTGGCGCCGCGGCGACCACACCGCAGGTCACGGAGCGCGCGGAAGAGCATATCCTTTACGGCGACGGGCGCGGCGGCGGCCATCTTCACGGCATGGGCATGCCCTGCAAATCAGAATTTCCCGCCATGTGGGATGCCGGAAAGATCATCGCCGCAGTGCAATCTATCGCCGCGAACGACAATCTGCGCTGGGAGCGGCAGGATAACGGCTATTACAAGGTAGAGCGGATGGTCGAAGATGTGCGTGTGCGCGTTATCGTCAACCGCCGGAACGCCGAAGTCGTGACCGCCTATCCCGCCAATACGGGGCGCAATCCCTGCCCCGCGCAAGGAACAAGAACGCCCGCCAATGATAATTATTGACGGCGCCGCCTAACGGTGGGCGCAGACATGCAAGGACACGGGGACGACGCCGTCCTGCATCATGCCGAGCTCGTGCGCGGCCCCTTCGCTTAAATCAATCACATGCGTTTTGAAACCGCCACGGTCATTGATGCGGACATTGACGCTGCGCGCGTTCTTTAAATTCGTGACTTTGACAATCGTGCCGAACGGCAGGGTCTGATGCGCCGCGGAAAGCAGGCCGGGATAGAAGACCTCGCCGCTCGTCGTGCGGTTGCCTTCAAAACCGGGGCCGTACCAGCTGGCCGTGCCGCGCGCGATTTCATAAGGGCAGACTCCGGCGATGGCCGGATACGGCACGCAAAAAAGCGCCGCAAGGAAGATGGATAGGAAGCGGGATAGCTGCATGGAGGGACTATACAAAATTCCTCCATGCTTGTCACTTTTGGAAAAAGCTTTGATAGGCTGGCTCAGGCCGGGCAGCGGAAAATATCCACGCGCACCTCGCCCCGCTTTTCAAAGCCGAGCGCCTGCGCCGCGGCCTTGCTCAAATCCAGCACGCGCCCTTTGGCATAGGGGCCGCGGTCATTGACGCGGGTTCTTAGCGTGTTGCCATCGGACGTCCTGACCCAGATATGGGTGCCGAGGGGCAGGTTCTTATGCGCCGCGCTGATGCGCGAGGGGTCGAATTTCTCGCCGCTTGCGGTCGGGTTGAAAACAGGCCGTCCGTCCTTCCAGTATTTCGCCATTTCATTGCCGTACCATGACGCCATGCCGCTTTGGACATAGGAGCAACCTTTGGGCGCATCCTTCGCCATGGCCGCGCCGGAAAATCCCACACCCGCCGCAAGGGCAAAGGCGCGTGTCAATTTTAAAGCCGATTGATTCATTCGCGTGCCTCTTTCTTTCCAGATTGATTGAACTTCAAACCGGAAAGCAGAATGGCCGCCTTATTTGGTCAGGCTATGAAGGGAATATCCCGATACTGTGATAATATATGGGCGAAATATGGCGCCCGCGCTTCCTGCGAATCGCGCCCTATGCCCCGCATTGATAGACGCGCACATTCTGGGTATCAGCCATGCCGAGCGCACGGGCCGCGCCGCGGCTCAAATCAATGATCCGCCCTTTCGCATATGGCCCGCGATCATTGATGCGCACGTTGATCCCTTCCGGATCGGCGTCAGGCTTGTCAAGGACGACCTTGACCACGGTTCCGAACGGCAGGGCCGGATGCGCCGCGCTTATTTTTTCGGGATAGAATGTTTCGCCGCTTGCGGTCGGGTTGAAGACGGGCTTGCCGTTTTTCCAGTATTTCGCCATTTCATTGCCGTACCATGACGCCTCACCGCGCTGAAGCAGCTTGCAGCTTTTATCCTTCGGCTGCCGCGCTTCATCCGGCCCTTTCGGCACGCTTGCACAGCCGCTAAGCGCGGCCAACAGCGCAAGGAATGCAAATTTTCTCATAATGTCCTTTTCCCTTTACGATTGATTTACGGCTTGCCGCACCACAGGATCGTGTCGATATCCGGCGCGCCGGTCGCGAGCATGACAAGCCTGTCGATACCAAGCGCGATGCCCCCGCTTTCGGGAAGGCCGTGTTCGAGCGCGGCGATGAAGCCTTCGTCCAGAGGATAGCGCTCGCCGTAGAGCCGCTCCTTGATATCCATTTCGACGTGATAGCGCCTGCGCTGCTCCGCCGCGTCCGTCAGCTCCGAAAAGGCGTTGGCAAGCTCAATACCGCAAACATAAAGCTCGAACCGCTCCGCAAAGCGCGGATCGTCCGCTTTGGGTTTTGACAGCGAGGCCATGGCGATCGGGTAATCGCACAAAAAAGTCGGGCGGAGCATGCCGAGATTGGGTTCGATCTTCGCATCCATGACACGGAAGAAAAGATCGTCCCACGCATCGTCATCGGCGGCGCGCAGACCCGTTTCCCGCACCTTCGCGCGAAGCCCGTCCGTATCCTCCAGATAATCGGCAATGTCGAAACCGGCATGGCGGATGAAAGCCTCGCGCACCGTGAGCCGCTCGAACGGATCGAACGGGTCGCACTCATATTGCTTGTGGATATAGCGTTTGACGCCCGCCCGCACGGCCACCGACCGGAGCAATTCTTCACAATCACGCATAATATCCGTGTAATCGGCCTGCGCCCTGTACCATTCTATCATCGTAAATTCGGGGCTGTGGCGGCGGCTGTCTTCCGCGTTCCGGAAGACGTGGCAAATCTGGTAGAGCCTCTCCATCCCCGCCGCCATCAGCTTTTTCATGGCGAATTCGGGGCTGGTATGGAGATAGAGCCTGCGGGCGATTTCCCCGTCCGGCCCACGCAAATCCGTGGCAAAGGCGCGGATATGGGCGTCGATGACCGGACAGGTCTGGAGGATGGGGGTTTCAACCTCCATAAAGTCCGCCTTGTCGAAAAAAGCCCGTATTTCCCGCAGGATAGCGGCCCGCGCCTCAAGATACGGTTTTTTAGCCCCAAAGTTTTCGGGAAGCCACCACATTTGCTTGCAATTTCCTTTTAAATCCCATAGAACAGGGCCGGAATTTATACAAAGGACTAAAGAAATGAAAGCCGATATTCATCCAGACTACCATGAAATCACGATCGTCCAGACGGACGGCAGCGAATATAAAACCCGTTCCTGCATGGGCAAGCCCGGCGATGTCATGCGTCTTGACGTTGACCCGCTCTCCCACCCTGCATGGCAAGGCGGAACACAAAAAGTCGTTGAAAAGCAACAGCTTAAGAAATTCGAGAACCGTTATGGTTCCTTCCTGTCCGCCGGCGGCGGCAAGAAAGAAGAAGGCAAGAACTAAGCCCTTCGCTCCTTATGGAATTCAAGAATCCGCCCTCCTTCAGGGCGGTTTTTTCATGTTCTTGCCTCTTGTGGATATATAAAAAAGGGGCTGGAAAGCCCCTCTTTCTTTACCTGTTTGCCCGTGAATCAGTCACGCGCCCTTAATGACATCAGGCCGCATCGAGCTGGTTCAAAGCGCTTGAAAGCTTGTCGATGACCAGCTGGGCCTCGATTTTACGGCTGCGGAATTCTTCCAGAATCTCCGCCGGTGCGCGTTCGACGAATTGCCGGTTCTCCAGCTTTTCCTCCGTCTTGCGGATATCGTCCCGAAGCTTGGCAATCTGTTTTTTCAGCCGCTCGCGCTCCTTGTCGAGGTCGATGAGATCCGCGACCGGAAGCACAAGCGTCGCCTCATCGACGATTGTTTTAAGCGAGCGCGGCGGGGCATTCCCTTCCAGAAGGCCGATAGTGGATAACCGCGCCATCTGTTTCAAGACCGCGTCATATTTCACAAGCCTCGCAGAAGTGGCTGCGCCCGCATCCTGCACCAAAAGGTCGATGCGCGCCCCTGCCGGCACGTTCATGTCGGAACGCACCGAACGGATCTCCGTAATGAAACGGATCAGCCATCCGGCCTCTTGTTCCGCCTCCGCCTTCAAAAGCGCATCGTCATAAACGGGCCATGCGCTGACCAACAGCCGCTCTCCCACAGACCGCTTTGCGATATTGGCGTAAAGCTCTTCCGTCACATAGGGCATGAACGGATGGAGCAGGCGCAGGATTTGTTCCAGAACCCAGCCGGTCGTCGCGCGGGTTTCTTCCTGAACCGCCGCATCGCCGGACGCCAGCAATGGCTTGGTAAACTCAAGATACCAGTCGCAAAAACTTCCCCATGTGAACTGGTAAATCGCGCTTGAGGCTTCGTTGAATTTGAAATTTTCAAGCCCCGCGGCAATCGCCCGCTCCGTCTTGACGACTTCGCCGATAATCCACTGGTTCAATTCATGCCGCACCGAAGACGGGTCGAATCCTTTGCGCGGGAATCCGTCATTCATCTCGCAATAACGCGCGGCGTTCCAGAGCTTGGTCGTGAAATTGCGATAGCCTTCCACGCGCTCCTCCGACATGCGAATATCGCGCCCCTGCGCCGCCGATGCGCTCATGGTAAAGCGCAGCGCATCCGCGCCGAATTTGTCGATAAGGCTCAGCGGGTCTATGACGTTGCCCTTGGACTTGGACATTTTCTGGCCCTTGGCGTCAAGGACGAGCGCATGGAGATAGACCTTTTTAAACGGTACCTCGCCCATGAAATGAATGCCCATCATCATCATCCGCAAGACCCAGAAAAAGATGATGTCGAATCCCGTGATCAATATGTCGCCCGGATAATATTTCGCAAGCTCCGGCGTCTTTTCCGGCCAGCCCAGCGTCGAAAACGGCCACAAGGCGGAAGAAAACCACGTATCAAGCACGTCTTCGTCGCGGCGAAGCTTCTTGTCCCCCGCCATGGCCTGCGCCTGTTCCTCGCTTTCGGCGACATAGAACTTGCCGTCTTCGTCATACCATGCAGGGATCTGGTGCCCCCACCAGAGCTGGCGCGAAATGCACCATGGCTGGAGGTTATCGACCCAGTCAAACGTGATCTTTTCCCAGTTTTTGGGAATGAATTCCGTCTTGCCCGCCTTAATCGCCTCGACGACCGGCAGCGACATTTTCTTGGCATCGACATACCATTGATCGGTCAGATGCGGCTCGATGACGACGCCGGAACGATCGCCGTGCGGCACTGTGTGCGTGATGCTCTCGACCTTGACGATCAGCTCCTGCTCTTCCAGTTCGGCCAGGATTTTCTTACGGGCGGCGAAGCGTTCCAGCCCCACATAATCCTCCGGCGCGTTATCGTTCAGATGCGCGTTATCGTCAAAGATATTGATTTGCGGCAGGTTATGGCGCCTCCCGACCTCAAAGTCGTTAAAGTCGTGCGCCGGCGTAATCTTTACCGCGCCGGAACCATGTTCGGGGTCGGCGTAATCGTCGGCGATGATGGGGACAAGCCGCCCGCAAACGGGAACGATCGCCATCTTGCCGATCAGGCTTTTATAGCGTTCGTCTTCGGGGTTGACAGCAATGGCCGTGTCGCCCAAAAGCGTTTCGGGGCGTGTCGTCGCGATCGTGATCGTATGCGCCTCGTCCCCTTCGATGGCGTACTGGATATGCCAGAGATTGCCCTTGACCTCCCGCGCCTCGACCTCGATATCGGAGATCGCCGTGTGGAATTTCGGATCCCAGTTCACAAGGCGTTTATCGCGGTAGATCAATCCGTCCTTATAAAGCTGGACGAATACTTTCACGACGGCGCGCGAAAGCGTATCGTTCATCGTGAAAGCCTCGCGGCCCCAGTCCGGCGTCGCGCCGAGGCGGCGCAGCTGCGATGTAATCGTCCCGCCGGAATAGGCCTTCCAGTCCCAGACACGGTCGAGGAATTTCTTGCGGCCCAAATCATGGCGCTTGATTCCTTCGGCGTCGAGCTGGCGCTCGACAACCATCTGCGTCGCAATGCCCGCATGATCCGTGCCGGGCATCCACATGGCGTCACGCCCGTTCATGCGGTAATAACGCGTCAATATATCCTGAAGCGTCGTGTTGAGGCCGTGGCCCATATGGAGGCTTCCCGTCACGTTGGGCGGCGGCATCATGACGGTAAAAGGCGCTTTCCCGCTGTCCGGCTGCGCGGAAAAAGCCCCTGAGGATTCCCACTGCGGATATAAACGTGCCTCTATTTCCGAAGAATCAAAAATTTTTTCGAGCATCTTCCCCTCTTTTACAGAAAGGGAGTAATTTAAACGTCCTGCGCCTGACGGGCAAGCTTTTCCAGCTCTTTCTGGACAATCCGTTCAACCATCGGCGGGAGATTCTCCGAAAGCCAGTCTTTCAGCATCGGGTTCAACATTTCGCGCACCAGATCCTCAAGCGTAATCGCCCCGTGGTCGCGGTGGCGGGTGATCGGCATGTTCCCCGCAAGTTTTGCCATGCTGGAGATCGTCGCCTGACGGGCGGTGCCGGAGATAAGATCGTCTGCCTGCTGTGCGGCGGCGGCGGGCGCGCCCGCGGTCTGGGGTTGTTTGGGCGTTTCCATCTTGACCTCTGCTGGGGCTGGCTGCGCGGGCATATCCTGAAGCTCTATTTCTATATTTTCATCCCGCGGAGCGGCGGCCATATCCTGCGTTAGTTCCAGAATATCCTCCGCCGCCGCTTCAGGCTCTTGCGCAGGGCTTGCGGCTTGCGCCGGTTTTTCTTCGGCTTTCGCGGCGGGTGCGGGCGGCGCGGCGGCCGGCTTTGGCGGCGCTGCCTGCTGCTGTGCCGGTTGCGGCGTTTCCGGCGGCGGCTTCGGCGCTTCCTTTTCCTGTGCCGGAGGCGGCGGAGCGGCTATGGCAGGTTCCGGTTCCGGAGCCGCCGGTTTTTGCGGCGGCGGCGGCGGGGCCATATCCAGTGCGCCATCCTCGTCATCGTCAGAGATGATCTGGCGAATCGAAGCAAGGATTTCTTCGATGGATGGTTCCTGGTCTGGTATTTTATCGGCCATAAAGAATCGTTCTAAATGTGGGCGTTACATGCAACGCCGTATAGTGTCCAATATAGTATGCGGCTTGTCAAAGCCCTTGCCGCTAGTTTTCCTCACCTATTCTCAAGAAGGGGCCGTAAGGGCCTAGAATACAAAGCCTGTTTGTGGCTCCATGCCCGGAAGATAGTGGATGGCGGCGTCGAACAAAATACGCTCGCCCGCGATTCCATTGGCGTTTTTGGTCACAAGAGTCGCGCGGCCAATCTTCTCCCCGGCCTTGCGGACGACCGCCGCCAGCCGCCCTTCCGGCGCAAGCTGCGCCACCAGTTCGGGGGGAATGGCGCCAACGGCCCCGTTCACAAAGATGAGGTTATAAGGCGCGCCCGCCGCATGGCCTTGCGCGAACGGGCCGGATACGGGCGCAATCACCGCCGCGCAGCCAAGCCGCGCCCAGATTGCCTGCGCCGCATCCATCAGGCCCGTATCGGGTTCAAGCGCCGTAATATGGGCGCAAAGACGGGCCAGCAGCGCGGCGGAATAGCCGCTCCCGCCGCCAATATCCAAAACCCTGTCGCCGTCTTCCGGCGAAGCCGCCTGCAACAACCGCGCATGGGTCGCTGGCTCCATCATCCAGCGCCCGCCGCCGAGCGCGATGTCTTCGTCACAATAGGCGATGCCGCGCGCGCCCTCGGGAAGGAAGTCTTCCCGCGCCACCTGCCCGAAAGCCTCCAGCACCGCGTCATTCACCACGCCCAGGGGATGAATCTGGGAATCGACCATGGACTGACGCGCCGTTGCAAAATCTGTCATTTTAATCCTTTTCGGAATCCGGCTGGCGGATCGTGAAAACCTGTTTGAAGAGCGGAACGGCAGGATGCCATGGAACCGTTTTTGACGGCGTTCCGCCCCGCTTCCTACATATCCCATGATTTAAGGCTTTTCCATACCCGTTTTAACAATTGACACACCCCCTGCATCCTCTTTACATCTACATCCCAAGGATGGCGCGATGGCAGAATGGTCATGCAGAGGACTGCAAATCCTTGTATGCCGGTTCGATTCCGGCTCGTGCCTCCAAAATTCTTATCCCTTATATCCGTTGTTGTTCGCACATGATTTTGAAAGCCTTGTTCTAAAAGGCTTTTAAGACCATCGTGCGCTTATCACTATTCACAACCAGCCACCTGCAACCGCCCCTTTTGGGGGCACTTATGGGGGCACATTGACGGAAAGGATGGGGGCATAAAATGAAATTGACCCATAAAGCCTGTGAACAGGCACCAGCGAAAGAAAAACCTTACAAAATCCATGATGGCGGTGGCATGTACCTTGAAGTCATGCCCAATGGATCAAAATATTGGCGACTTAAATATAATTGGCTCAAAAAGGAAAAGAGGCTTGCACTAGGGGTATTTCCCCGCACATCCCTTGCCGATGCCCGCAGAAAGCGTGAGGAGGCTAAAAAACAGCTTTCCGAAGGCATAGACCCCAACGAGGCCAAAAAAGAAGCCCGCCGCCAAGCCATACAGGAAAGCGATAATACCTTTAGGGCGCTGGCGCTGGAATGGCACGAAAACACGAAAGACAAATGGGCGGCAAAACACGGCCAGAATATTCTGCACAGGCTGGAAAATGATATTTTGCCCTATATTGGCGACCTCAATGTTACGAAAATTAAAGCGCCTGAGGTTCTAGCCATGTTGAGAAAAGTGGAACAGCGCGGGGCGCTGGATATTGCCGGACGCTGCCGCCAGATATGCCGACAGGTGTTTTTATACGGTATCCAGACAGGCAAATGCGAAAACAACCCCGCCGAATACCTGAAAGGCGCATTAAAAACGCACAAGACAAAACATTTTGCCGCGCTGGAGCCACGGGAACTGCCGGAATTGCTCATGGCGCTGGAACGTAACGATGCTCGCCTGCATGCCCGCACCCGCCGCGCCATCCGGCTTTCCATGCTGACCTTTTTGCGCCCCGGCGAATTACGACAGGCCGAATGGTCAGAAATTGATTACAAGCGGAAACAATGGCTCATCCCTGCCGCCAAAATGAAAGCCCGTAAAGACCACATTGTTTTGCTTTCCGAGCAAGCTATCGCGCTTTTGAAAGAGCAATTCGAGGAAACAGGCCATATCAACACCCCCTATGTATTCCCCAGCCAGATAAAGCCCCGCCAGCCTATGAGCAACGGCACTGTATTAGTCGCACTTAAAAAGCTGGGCTTTGCCGGACGCATGACCGCGCACGGGTTCCGCGCTCTTGCACGAACTGCCATAAGAGAAGAACTGGAATATGACCCTGACGTTATCGAGGCGGCGCTGGCGCATAAACCGCTAGGGGCGCTGGGGGCGGCTTATGACCGCTCTATCTTTATCAACAAGCGAAAGCAGATGATGCAGGACTGGGCGAATTATATTGATCGCGTGGCTTATGACGGAAAAACTAAAGTCGTTCCATTCAGAAAGGCGGTATAAATGTTAATCGAGGCTAATAATTCAGGGCGCAATATAACGGATTTTGACTTTAACGATCCGGCCACACGCGAACGGCTGCAATTGTGGCTGGATACTGCAATTCATAAGATTATGCGCGGAAATGACCTGACAAAACCTGACCTTTTGAAAATAAAAGAATTACTCACAATTATTCAGCAAAAAGAACAATATAAGATTCCCTATAGACGGGGAGAAAGAAAGCCCACCTTCACCCGTAATGAACAGCTAATATGCTGGTATCGTGTCACACTTGAATCACAATTAAAAATGCGGGCGACAGAAGCGAAAAAAGCCACCGCTGAAAGATTTTTAATTTCTCAAAAACTGGTAGAAACGTACTGCACACGCCATCGAAAAGGCATTGAGCGCATGATTGAAAAATTCGGCTATGATGAATATTCCTATACCTATATGCAGCATTTATTTTTATACAAAAAAGGCAAAGAACAGCTTCTTACAGAATTCCTTGCGAAATACCCCTTCTAATTAGGACGACATACAAATAAACACGCCGTAGTTTTCCCTTGTACGCGACAAACCGCACATGAAAGGAAAAACACGATGCAAATGTCCTATACGATTGATGAAGTCTGCAAGCTCTGCTCTATCGGGCGCACGAAACTGTACCAGATTATTGCCGATGGCTATTTACCCGCCAGAAAGCTGGGCAAGCGCACCCTGATTTTACACGATGACCTTGTGGAATTTATGGGCGGGCTTGAAAAATTCCCGACACAAAAAGCAGAGGGTTAAATATGCGCTGGTCATACCCTCAAAGCAAATGCCGCCCCCGGACAGGAAGCAGCATTCACTTGACAACATATAACGGCTTTTATTGTATCCCCGACACAGGCCGCAAGCCATGCCCCACCATACGCAAACGGACGGTCACGGTATCCATTGCCGTTAAAATAACGGGAAATAACGATGGCAAAATTTCAGAAAGGCAATAAACGGCCAGAAAATGCGGGCAGGAAAAAAGGAACGCCGAATAAAACCACAGATCAAGCCCGCGAAGCCATCGCCCTGCTCATCGAAAGCCGGATTGACCAGTTACCGCAATGGCTGGATGAAATACGCGAACAGGACGGAGCGCAAGCCGCCTTCAAATGCCTGACATCCCTTTTGGAATATTACATCCCGAAATTAAACAGGGCGGAAATAACCAGTGCCTGCAACCAACCACCTGTTGTTTTCATCGACAATGTGCCGAAAATGACCCTAGAAGAAGCGGCACGAGCCTATCAGGAATCCCTTAAGGGGCTATAATTTATACAGTTGGCTAAAATCATTGCTTTAAAATCAAGTTAAACTGTATTTCAGCCTCTCAGTCTTTTGCCTGAAAGAAATAATCTCATCACATAGCCGAATAAAATATTCAGCCGGTAATGTTGTTTTTGTTTTTTCTGCGTCATGGCACAAATAATACATTTTTTCGCAACACCATTTAAATTTATCAATGTCCTCTTTTGCCAACCGTCTAACTTTAGAGGTATCGGCCATATAATTATCTTTATTATTCGCATCTAAGATATTTGTAACAGCATAAACACCCCTATCCGTAAAGCGAAAATCCGCATGACACAAAGCATTGCGGATGGCTCTTAAGCTATGTAACGCATCTTTGATTTTAATCTTTTCTTTTTTTGTTCGGGGCAGACTGCAAATATACCCGTCAATTACATTATTATCTTTGGAATTGTCGCCATATAGCACGGAGTGTAATTTACTAAATTTCTCTCTTGTACGCTGTTCTACAATCTGCCACTGCAAAGTAATCCTGCCCAGTAAAGATAAATCATGGCCATATTCTGCGCTCCCCTCTTTATGGAGGCGGCAATAATAGCCATTGCTGCACATCATTATAAGGCATTGGTATTTTACAATAGCTTCGCCAACCGCACGGTAAAAATCATTATCGTCTTTATTCCCGTATGGATGGACTGATTGCACAATGAATCCCCTTTAAATATCCCCAATTATTATTACAATAGCGGCCAGATATGAACAATAATAGTTAATAGCGGAATATATGGCTCTCTTTCACCAGCGCGTTATCGAAAAACACATTAAACATACGCAGGACATCCCCCCGCACCATGCCGAGGCGCTGGGCAAGTGGGCGGAAAATCTTGAGCGCGGGATTTACGACAGCGAAACCCAGAATGACGGGGAATTTATCCAGCGCATCCTGATTGATATTCTGGGCTATGTCGGCAGCAGCGATGGAAAAAACTGGACGGTTGCCAAAAACCAGCCCGTGGGCAAAGGCAATGTGGATGTCGCGCTGGGGCATTTCACCGCCGACAATGCCAGCATCCTTGCCCCGCTGGAGCTAAAAGGCGCGAAAACCCGTGATCTGGACGCGATCATGGCCGGACGCAATAAAACCCCCGTGCAACAGGCATGGGAATACGCGATGGATGCCAAGGGCGCACAATGGGTTCTGGTATCGAATTATCGGGAAATCCGCCTGTATGCCGTGGGTTATGGCCGCAAGGAATATGAGTCCTTTGACCTGTCCGATTTGAGAAAACCTGAACATTACGCCCGCTTTATGCTGCTGCTATCGGCGCAAAACCTGCTGGGCGGCAAAGCGCTTTCCCTGCTGAAAGAAAGCGAACAGGCCGAAAAGGATATTACAGACCAGCTTTATGCCGATTACAAAATCCTGCGCCGCCGCCTGATTGATACGATTGCCAAGGATAACCCCGATAAAGACGCGCTGGACGTTATCCGCTATACCCAGACCATCCTTGACCGCATTTTATTCGTGGCCTTTGCCGAGGATAAAGGCTTGCTGCCCGATAAAACGCTCGCAAAAGCCTATGAAACGCAAAACCTGTACAGTCCACAACCCGTATGGGAAAATTTCAAAGGGCTGTTTCAGGCGATCAACAAGGGCAATGCAGCACTGAATATCCCCGGATATAACGGCGGGCTGTTCGCGGATGATGCCGACCTGAATAATCTGCATATCAGTAACGAGCTTTGCGAAGGCTTCAAGAAAATCGGGGAATATGATTTTGACAGCGATGTGAGCGTCAATATCCTTGGCCATATATTTGAGCAATCCATCACAGACCTTGAGGAACTGAAAGCACAAGCCGAAGCCGGAATTGATGGCGCGGAAACACAATTCGACAAAAAGAAAAGCAAACGCAAAAAAGACGGCATTTTTTACACCCCCGCCTATATCACCCGCTATATCGTGGAACAGGCCGTGGGCGGATGGCTGGCCGACAGGCGCAAAGAAATCGGCTTTGATGCCCTGCCCGTGTTGACAAATGATGACTTTGACAGCATTAAAATCACCGGAAAACGCAAAATAAAGCATGAGCGCAACAAGAATATCGCCGTCCATATCGCCGCATGGGAAGCGTATAAAGCGGCATTGTCACAGATCAAGGTACTTGACCCCGCTTGCGGTTCCGGCGCGTTTTTGAACGAGGTTTTTGATTATCTTAAAAAAGAAGGCCAGACGATCAATAACGAACTGGCGCGGCTAACAGGGGAACAAACTGACCTGTTCCGCTGGGATACGCATATTCTGGCGAATAATATTTTCGGCGTGGATTTAAACCGTGAATCCGTGGAAATCACGAAATTGTCATTGTGGCTTAAAACCGCAAACCGGAATGAAAAACTCACCTATCTTGAAAACAATATTAAGGTCGGCAATTCCCTGATCGACGATCCAGCCATCGCGGGCGATCTGGCCTTTGACTGGCACAAAGAATTTTCCGACATCATGGACGCTGGCGGCTTTGATGTTGTGGTGGGGAACCCGCCTTATGTTTTTTTACGAAACAAAAACATGGATGATGCGGCAAAAGCCTATTACAGAGAGCGCTACAAACTCTACTCGCTAAAGCCAAGAACTGATGTCTATTTTTTTGAAAAATCATTTTCTTTATTAAAGAGTGACGGCTTTATTGGATTTATTGCCCCTAACAATCTCCTAACGATAGGCTCGTTAAAAGATTTCAGAAAGTACCTTTTACTAGAATACGATCTAATAAACCTTGTGAATTCTAGAGATAAAGTGTTCTTGTCCGCAAACGTGGACACGATGATAATTTCAGCTCGAAAAGCTAAAAAAGAACAGATTATTAGTGTTCAAGAACTAATATCCGGAAAATTTGATCCTATCGGCACAATTCCTCAAACACAATTTCTGAATGATGATTGTGTAATTAGTTATGACCTATTTTCTGCCCCCTTAAAGAGTCAGTTAATTAAAAAAATTGAAGAACAATCCAGCCGCCTTGAGAAACATTGCGATATATCCAATGGTATTGTCGTTTACAAAATGAATAATGGCATTCCTCCACAAAGCCGAGAAATGGCAGAAAAAAGGATATACCATTCGAGCGTAAAAGAAGGAAATGACTGGATTTCTTACATTGATGGTAGCGATCTAAGAAGGTATTCATTCAAATGGTCAGGTTGCTACGTAAAATATGGCGAGAATATTGCCGAAAGACGTTCAAGCATTCCATTTGATCGCTCTCGCATCCTTGTTCGCGTCATACCGTCAAAACCACCTTTTTCAATCAACGCTATGCGTATAGGCGCTCAATCCGATAGAGGCCCGTCTCCATCTTCTCTCCCGTAAACACCGCCCCTTGCGCAATCTCATGTGAACAGAGATTCATCTGCGCCAGTTTTCGCTTGCTATCTGCACCCCACAATATTACATAACCTTAATATTCTCTATGTCTTATAAAAGTCCTTGAGGGAGCGTTCGATGGGTATCAAGAATAATGCGGGGCATTTAAAGCTGGTCAGCAGTTTTTCCTATGAAGCCTATCCCTACCAATTTGAAAAGCTGCTTGAGAATCCTTATGACGGGAATGAGATTTTCTGCCTTAAAAACGGATTCGAACGCGCCGCCCGTATGGCCTATATCAACGATTACAAGGTTTTCGAATCGTCCTTTGCCGTTGCCGCCTATGTCCGCACCGAAGATGAATTTGATCGCATGCGCATCGCTCTGGGGCCGGAAACTGCCTTCAAGGATCATTACCTTGTTGCGCCGGAAGGCTATGATTTCCGCAAATTGAAACACCGCCGCCACCGGATGCAAAACCTCATCAGCAAAACGGCACTCCGCGGACAAATCCATCTTGATGTCGATCGGCAGGAACGCTCCATCGTCGTCTTTGCCCAAAACAAGAAAGCCTATATCGGTTTTCGGGTTCTTATGGATGAAACGCTACCGCTTATTATGAAGCGGAATCTGTTCTAGGGACGGGCCGTTATCCCATATAGTCCTTTGACAACCGGACGTAATTTTCCGCCGATACGGGGAAGAAATCCAGATCGGCCTGCGTCAGCTTGCGCATCAGCCGCGCGGGGTTTCCCGCCCATAACTCCCCTGCCGGAACGCGCTTTCGGGGGGCCAGAAGAGCGCCCGCCGCGAGCATGGCCCCGCTCTCGACAACGGCTTCGTCCAGAATGATCGCGCCCATGCCGATAAAGGCGTTATCTTCGATTGTGCAGGCATGGAGAAGCGCCTTATGGCCCACGGTAACGCCATCGCCGATATAACAGCCCGATACGCCGCGCGTCACATGGAGGACGCACCCGTCCTGAATATTCGTCCGCGCACCGATGCGGATTTCATGCACGTCGCCGCGCATCTGGACGCCGAACCAGATGGAGGAATCCGCGCCAATCTCCACATCCCCCGCGATACAGGCGTTCGGCGCGACAAAGGCGCTGTCATGGATTTTCGGCACGATGCCCTTATAGGGAAGAATGAGTCCGCTCATGCCCCCTATTCTATCCAAGCCGCCATAAAAAAACAGCCCGTAAAGGGCTGTTTTGCATTTCGGTAGGGAAGAAAAGCGGATTAACGCTTCGCCCATTGCTTGGAACGGCGGGCTTTGTGCTTGCCCACTTTCTTACGCTCCACCTGACGCGCGTCGCGGGTCAGGAAGCCGGCTTTTTTAAGCTGCGTATGCAGTTCCGGCTCGAAATTATCAAGGGCGCGGGAAATGCCGTGACGGATAGCGCCCGCCTGACCGGACAGGCCGCCGCCTTTAACCGTGCAGATAACGTCGAATTCACCGACGCGGTTCACAACGAGGAAAGGCTGGTTCAGGACGAGCAAATGCGTCTGGCGGCCAAAATATTGCTCCTGCGGCTTGCCGTTGACCATGATTTTACCCTTGCCGCGCTGTACCCACACGCGGGCGACGGATTCTTTCCGGCGGCCCGTGCCATAGGAACGGCCCTGGGCATCGAGCTTTTGCTCGCGCTTTTGGGTTTCGCCCGCCGCGGCGCCGAGATCTGCGAGATCTTTTACTGCTTCATTGTTCGCCATAATTAATCCCTCTTATTCTTTGCGTTCATGCCGGCGACATCGACCGTTTTCGGCGACTGTGCTTCATGCGGATGTGCCGCGCCTGCGTAAACTTTCAGGTTTTTGAGCTGTTTTCTAGCCAGCGGGCCTTCAGGCAGCATACGCTCAACGGCCTTTTCGACGACGCGCTCGGGGAATTTGCCGGAAAGGATTTCGCCTTTCGACTTGCCCTTGATGCCGCCGGGATAGCCCGTGTGCCAATAGAAAATATCGGCCTGCGCCTTGTTGCCCGTCAGGCGGACTTTCTCGGCGTTAATAACGATAACATTGTCGCCGTCATCAATATGGGGCGTGTAGCTCGGCTTGTGCTTGCCGCGCAGACGAAGCGCGATGAACGATGCAAGGCGGCCCAGAACGAGGCCTTCGGCGTCGATCACGATCCAGTCCTTTTGCACATCAGCCGCTTTTGCGGAATATGTCATAGTCTGTTTCCTTGTAGGGGTTTAGTCATTTCTGCGCGTGTTATGCGCGAAAGACCCCCTATCCGTCAAGAGAAATCAGCACTTTAGGCGTGTGGTATTTTAATACCTCATTTTTGCGGCGGGTTATTTCACCCGAAATGCCACGATACTCCGCGCAGCGACGCCTCTGTGGGTATATCCACGAATACAGCCGCTATCAGGCGCCACAAACGGAATAATCATGGATTCCGACGTTGCGCGCCCCGTAATGCCCCCGATGGCACTATTATTGATGGAATTGCCCTCACAATCCCTGATAATAATCCCGGCGCCACTATTGCCATAACCATAGACAGCCCCCAGATAAGTAGCCCCCGGCGTTAAGCCCGTCATTTGCGAACCTTCAACCTGATGGATCTCCATCTGGCCGCCTCCCCCTTTCGGGGCTGCAAACCTTACCAAATCATCATATTGCGCGGTTTCGCTTTCGGAATAATCCGCCACAACGAATATATGGCTGTTATTCGTACAGTTTTGTTTGTCGGCCGCTATATCGGAACATGGCTTTTGTACGCCGGTGCGGGAATAGGCCCCATGTCCGGTGCGCCCATGGCTAACCACGACAAATTGCGCGCTTCCCCCGGGCTGTATGAGTGAATTTCCGCTCGCATTGCGAATTGCGATACCTCCGGCCTTCGCAGGGTCGGCGGACGCCGCATATGTCAGCCTGTTGCCCCACTGATCGAACGCCAACTGCGTCGAAACGCCCAAAACGGCGATTGGCACGGCGCCAATGCGCACAGGCTTGCCGCCCGCTCCGGTCACAAGCACCGTTCCGGCATGGCTGCCGCTGGCGCAGTCCGCGGCCACCGGCTTGCCGAACTCCGCCGAGCCCAGTGCGCTCGTTAAGGAAGCCGGGCAAGGATAATGGCCTTCCGCCGCCTTATATTCTTCAAGCGCATCGGTAAGACGCTGCATATCCCGCTCGGTAATCGTAGAGCGCATCATTTCATGCACATTGATTGTGCTTTTGAGCAGGTAGAGTCCGCCGGAAACGATAAAACCGGCAATGACCATCGCCACGCACATCTCTATGAGCGTGAAGCCCGCTATTCTTTCGAAAGAACCCTTTTTTTTCATTTAAAAGCTCCCCGCATGAATTTTTTTTATTTTACAGGCAGTCACAGTCAAGCAAGCCCCGTATTAAGGCCCTATATTGTCATGAAGCCATTAAGAACGGGTGTATAAACAGGCGGAATACCGCCCCGACGCCCATTATCCCTATGAAATATCGCCTATTTTCCCGATAAGCACCTTGTCGATCCTGTGACCGTCCATATCGACGATTTCAAAACGGTGGCCGTGCGCCTCGATAAAAACGCCTTCTTTCGGGGAGGTTCTCAATTCTTCCAGCAAGAATCCGGCGATCGTATCGAAATCTTCGTCGGCACTAATATCGTAAAGGCCGATGGCAAGATGGATCTCCTCAATCGGCGTGCGGCCCGCCACAAGCCATGTACCATCGGCCCGCTCGGTGATCCTGACCTCGTCATCCTTATCATAATTGGATGGAAGAATGCCGACAATCGCCTCAAGAATATCAAGCGCGGTTACAATTCCTTGCGTGCTGCCATATTCATCGACAATCACAATCAGGTTGATGTGGTTTTTCTTAAAGCTTTCCAGCGCCTGCAGGCACGAAGCGCTCTCCGGCAGAACCAGCACATCGCGCACATGGCTTGCGATATTGAGCCCCGGCCCGCCTTCATCGTCCAGCACGCTATCGAGCAATTCCTTCGCAAGGATGATGCCTTTAAGCTCATCGGGGCTGCCATCAATCACCGGATAGCGCGAATGCCCCGCTTCATGCACTTTTTTGCGCACAGCGTGAATATCGTCATTGATGTCGATAAATACGACCTCCGTCCGGTGGGTCATGATGGATTTCACGTCGCGGTCGTCGAGCCGGATAACGCGCTGTAATATTTCATGCTCGCTCTTTTCAATGACGCCGCTTTCCGCGCCCTCGCTCAAAATCGCCCGCAATTCCTCGTCGCTGAAACGCCCTTCGTCAGAAGCGCGGATGCCAAGGAAACGCATCAGGAAATTCGCGGATACTTCAAGGACAAGCACGACAGGATGCGCCGCGACGGATAGGAACTTCATCGGCCCCGCCGCGATCATGGCGAGTTTTTCCGAATGTAAAAGCGCAAAGCGCTTGGGGACAAGCTCGCCAATCACAACGGAAAAATATGTTATGCCGGTCACGATAACGGCAACGGCGACGGTTTCGCCGCGGGGGTTGATAAAATCAAAGCCGTTAAAAAACGGCGCAAGCTTTTGCGAGAGTGTGGCGCCGCCATAGGCCCCCGCAAGAATGCCGACGAGCGTAATCCCCACTTGCACAGTCGATAAAAACCGCCCCGGATTTTCGGCGAGGCCCAATGCCGTTTCCGCACGCTTATTCCCCTGCCTCGCCATCTGGCGGAGCATCGGCTTGCTTGCTGAAACAATCGCAATCTCCGAAAGGGCGAAACATGCGTTCAGCAAAAGAAGAAGGAAGATAATACCGATTTCGGTGGCAATCATAACATCACACACTATTGAGTAAGTCCCTTAAGCGGGATAATGCGCCATATCTTAGCCCCGCCCGCGTCAATCCGCACCTGAATTTTCGCAGGCCCGCCGCGTCAGGCACAGCTTTGTCGCAAAAGCCGGGGATAAGGCAAATATCCAAGGGGGAAAAGCGGGCCAATGACGGGGCCGCGCAGAATGGAAGCGCTTAAGAATGATGATAAAACGAACAGGAGGAGCCATAATAAACAGCGCCACGGCAAATAACGGGCAGGCAAACCGTACGGCCATCAAAGCGCGGACAAAGCGGCCCTTTGCCAGTGCAACGCCATTCATCCGCCGGCTTTATGGCATCGCCGAGCCGATCTTTTAATCTTGTTGAAAAAACGGATTTCCCAGCACCCGGCTGAGCACCGAGGATGACAAATCGTGGGAATTTAGAAGCAGGATAACCTTAGGCGAATTTTTGGAAGATCGTTTGATAGACGGACAGAACATCCGGATTAAACAGCCTATATGATTCCTGGCTCCCTCCTAAGCTTGACTTGCTTGTACTCATGACTTCCCTCAACCTGTTCAAATTTTCTATATTTCGCGCAAATGGAACGATAGAACTCAATCGCCTTCATCTGCGTTTGAGGATTATCGAGATCGTTTAAATCCTTATCCAATTGCTTTTTTGTTTTTTCGTTCTCGGCGGCCAGAACTTTGTATTCTTGACTATCCTTGCCGTAACGATCTTTGAACTCTTGTTCCCATTCCCCCAAAAGCTCCCTATAAGCGTTTATGTCCCTTTCAGCTTGATCGGCACGAAGCTGATGCTCCATCCAAGCAGGCAGATCTTTTTCTCCTCGCGCTGCAGCCTTGAAGCCTTCGACAATTACATCAACAACTGTCAGCTTTTTTCTTTTATTAGCCACTGCTGTCCCCCCTATAATTCCCATTCCATCTGACGGTTCACAAAAATCGCATAAAAGACAAAAAAAAGACACTCGCGACCATCAAACGCGAATGTCTAAATATTTGAAAACGAAACAGTTTCAAATGGTCGGGGCGAGAGGATTTGAACCTCCGACCCCTTGCACCCCATGCAAGTGCGCTACCAGGCTGCGCCACGCCCCGACTGGGAATGGAAATAGCGTGTTTGCGGCGGCAGGTCAAATCTTCTTTTAACCAGCGGTAACCGCCAAGCCGCTTTCATGAATATGCCGCCAATCATGAAAGAAAGGCGGCATAGGGATTATGCGCTGAACAATAAGCGAGGGAGCGGTTCAGGCCGCTTCCTCTGGAAAAAGGGAGCGGAGATCTTTTAACTCGGCCAGCATGCCTTCAAGGGCGCTGCGCTGGCGGTCGGAAAGATTATAGACTTTTGCCGGTTCGGATTGCTGCTGCGTAGCGGCGGCGGCGCTAGCCGGAGCCTCTTGCATTGCTGTTTTCGGCTGCGGCGCGGGAGGAGAGGCAGCAGCCTCTTCAGCGGCAAAGACCTGCGCCGCGATCTGGTTCTTGCCCTGCCCTTTCAAAAGCTTTTGCGCGCCCTTGATCGTATAGCCTTCCGTATAGAGAAGGTGGTGGATATGCTTCAGAAGCGCCACGTCTTCGGGGCGGTAATAACGGCGTCCGCCGCCGCGTTTCAGCGGCTTTACTTGCGAGAATTTTGTTTCCCAGAAACGCAGGACATGCTGCGGCACGTCAAGTTCGTCCGCCACTTCGGAAATCGTGCGGAAAGCGCCATCGGCCTTGCGGACGGGTTTCGCCTCCGCCCTGGGCGCTACGGGAACCGCTTTTTGCGCGTAGGAGGTCTGAAGTTCATCGTAAGACATGGTCTGCCGGTATGCCGTGTTGCTCATGGCTTCTCTTTCAAAAAGAACAGTTGATCAAAAAAGGGGGCGACTATTCCCCCTTGCTGATCCTGTCTTTCAGGACATGGGATGCCCTGAAGACGAGAACACGGCGGGGTGTAATCGGCACTTCAACGCCCGTTTTTGGGTTACGTCCGATCCTCTCACCTTTTTCGCGAATGGAAAAGCTCCCGAACGAAGAAAGCTTCACGTTTTCCCCAGAAATCAATGCGTTCATAATCTCGTCCAGTACCTGTTCGACAAGATCGGAGGATTCATTGCGGGACAGGCCCACCTGTTCGTAGACGGCTTCTGCGAGATCTGCGCGGGTCAGTGTGCGTTCGCTCATGGCGTGCATCCTTTCTTATTGGACAGGCAACCATTGTAACCCTTTGAAAACAAAGGGTCAAGAAAGGAGATAAAAATTATCCAGTAAAAGGAAAGGGTTAATAACGGAAAAGAACCGCGCCCCAGGTAAATCCGCCGCCCATGGCTTCGGTCAGAACCATGTGGCCGCGCTGAATCCGGCCATCGCGCACCGCTTCGTCCAGCGCCAGCGGAATGGAGGCCGCCGAAGTGTTGCCGTGGCGGTTGATGGTCACGACCACCCGCTCCATCGGCATGTCGAGCTTTTTGGCGGTCGATTCGATGATGCGGATATTGGCCTGATGCGGCACCAGCCAGTCGATTTCGTCCGGATGGATGCGGTTTTGCGCCAGAACTTCGGCGACGATTTCGGCAAGATAGGTCACGGCATATTTAAACACCTCGCGCCCCTGCATGCGGATATGGCCCGCCGTTCCGGTCGTCGAGGCGCCGCCATCGACATAGAGCATGTCGCGTCCCTCGCCGTTTGCGTAAAGATGCGTGGAATGGATTCCCTGCCCCTCAAGCCCTTCATCGTCCGGCGCATCGCGCGCCTCCACCACCACCGCGCCCGCACCGTCGGCAAAGAGGACGCATGTGCCGCGGTCGCTCCAATCGACGATGGAAGACATTTTCTCGGCACCGATGACAAGCATGCGGCTCGCAAGCCCCGTGCGGATATAGGCGTTCGCCGTGCTGAGCGCATAGACGAAGCCGGAACAGACCGCCTGCACGTCAAAAGCGGGGCATGCACCGATTCCGAGCGCCGCCTGAACCTTGACCGCAACCGCCGGGAAAGTCGCGTCCGGCGTCGTCGTGGCGACGATAATCCCGTCAATCTGGTCGGCGCGGATGCCTGCCGATTCCATTGCACGGCGCGCGGCGGCGACCGCCATATCCGTGACCGTTTCATTGTCTGCGGCAATATGGCGCAGCTCGATCCCGCTGCGCTGGACGATCCATTCGTCGGACGTATCGACGAGTTTTTCCAGATCCTTGTTGGTCAGGATTTTTTCCGGCAGGTAGGAACCCGTTCCGGTTATAAAGGCTTTGCGAATTGTCATGCGCCGATAACGCTCCCGTTATGGGCCGGCGCTGCGCCGTTTTTGCCGCCCGCCCCCTGTTCGATAATAACGTCTTGCGCCTGCGCCATTACTTTTTCGATTTCGGCGGCGACGCGCTTGTTAAACCCGTTATGGACAAGATTGGCGGCGACGAGGATGGCGTTCGCCGTCCCTTCTATATCGCTTCCGCCATGGCTTTTGACGGCGACGCCGTTTAGTCCCAGAAACATGCCGCCATTATAGCGCGACGGGTTCAGCCTGTCTTTCAGCTTGCTCATCGCGCCGCTGGCGAACACATAACCGATAAGCGCGAAGGGCGATGATTTAAAAGCATCTTTCAGGAAATTCGCGGTAAGTTTGCCCACGCCCTCGATCGTCTTGAGCGCGACATTGCCGGTAAAGCCATCAGTCACCACCACATCGACCGTGCCTTTTGTGATGTCATTGCCTTCGATAAAGCCGTGATAGGTGCCGCGGAATTTGACCGACGATAAAATCGCGGAGGCCGTGCGCACTTCCTCATGCCCCTTCATATCTTCGGTTCCGACGTTCAAAAGCCCGACGCTCGGAACCTCGATCCCGCGCACCACGCGCGCATAGGTGGAGCCGAGCATCGCGAACTGCACCAGCACTTCGGCATCGCATTCAAGATTAGCGCCGAGATCGAGCATTACCGTCGAACCGTTGCGGGTCGGGATAAGGCTCGCTATCGCGGGGCGATCGATTCCGGGCAATGTTTTCAGGATCATTTTTGAAAGCGCCATCAAAGCGCCCGTGTTGCCCGCGGATACGGCGCTGTCCGCCCTGCCGCTTTGCACCGCCTCGATCGCAAGCCGCATCGACGTGCCCTTGCTGTGGCGGACGGCGGCGGACGGTTTTTCCGAGCTGGAAATTTTTTTATCGGTGTGGGCAATCTCGCTGACTTTCTTCAGCGCGGGGAATTTATCGAGAACCGGCGCAATGGCGGCCTCGTCGCCGAAAAAGATAAACCGCGTTCCCGCGATTTTCGACAGGGCTTTTGCCGCGCCCGGAACGATCACTTCGGGCCCGTGATCTCCACCCATGGCGTCAAGGGCAATTGTCTGATCATATGTCATGAGAGATAGCTAAAAATAAAAAGCTGCGAATCTGGATTAACAGTTAATGCCATTCCGAGATTCGCAACTTGTGGTGCGTTTGTCAATCAATCGCGTGCTTCGAGAACCTGGCGGCCTTTATACATGCCGGTCTTCAGGTCAACATGGTGACGGCGGACGGCTTCGCCGGAGCTTGCATCCTCGCTCCAGTTCGTCGGCGTCAGGGCGTGGTGGGAGCGGCGCATGTTGCGCTTTGATTTGCTCGTTTTCTTCTTTGGTACTGCCATGGTCGTCTTCCTTTAACTATGAATTCCGGCGCCCGTGATACCGAATATCGGCAAAAAGCGCAAGGAAAAGATTATGTCCGCCCCTTTATACGGCATCCCTTTATGCGGGCCGGGCGGCGCAAGCGGAAAAACATCTATTTTATCGTTACAAAACAGCAAGATATCACAATCAACGCTTTTCCTTCCAGTCCTTCAGCGCCTCGAACGGGCTTTTGCGCAAAGAGGCCCCCGCCTCGTCGCCCGGCTTATGCGCGGCATAGGCGGCCTCGGCCCCCGGCAGATGCGGATAGGAATCAAGCGCCAGCGAAAGATACTGGGCCGCCAGCTCCCCGATATCGACCTTGCCGCCGATAACGGGTTCGGGATCAACGCTTTCTTCCAATATCTCACATTCGACATACCCCTTGCGGGCTTCGCGCTCATTGCGGGCGCGGGCAAAGGACACGGCCTTGGATTTATCGCCGAACCAGCCCTCGAACGCTTCTTCAATGCGCGAGCTGATGGGTTCGAGCGTGATGACGCAAGACTGGGTCACATCGGCCACGACCGTTCCCATAGCCTGAATGGTACCGCCGCCGACGGGCTGGAGCGTAACCGTCGCTTCCGCCCGCTCGATGGACGGGACGCCATAACGGCGCGCCAGATCGATCCGCTCGCGCTCGTCCGCCTCGAAATGATAGGTACGCGGGCCGCTCTCAAGCTCGTCAACCGCAACGGGATACGGCCATTCCGCCTGTGTCGCCTTGTTGTAGTTTTTAACCATACCGCTTCTCCTTCTCTTGCTCTTGCGCATTCTCTTGCGCAGCTTGCCCGGGCGCGCCCTTTGCAAAGAGCGCCGCCAGCACCGGCTCCAGCCTTATCATCGCCTCAAAACCGTATTTTGCAAGCGCGCCCGCCTGCTCCGTAGCGGTATCATCACGGTAGATATTGCGGGCGAGGGCTTTTTCCAGTGCTTCCACGTCCCTGCCCGCCAGCGCTTCGTGATAGGCATGCGCCCGCCCGTTAAAAGCGCGCATCATCCGGCCCATATGTTTTGGAACGCCGAGATCGCCGACGCCGGATTCGCGCAAGGCAAATTCCACCTCGCGGAACAGCTTGTCGAAGAGCGCCTGCGCCAGCGCGCGTCCTTCCCGCCCATAGGGCCGGAGGCCCTCCATGATAAGGGCGGCATGGAAACCGAGCATGTCAAAACGCCCGTCCATCGTATCGGCCACGCCGTAATCGCGGTAGAATACTGGCTCTCTGGACTGCGCCAGCGCCGTTTGATATAATTGCGCCGCCGCCCGTTTCCGGTGCGCGCGGGTTCTCGCCCATTTGAAAAACATCGCCTTTTTGCCGTAATTTGTTTATATACAAGGCCCATATACAGGATTTTGCAGGAATTTCGCAATGAAGACGTTCAATCTTTGCCTTTTACTCTCCGTCCTTGGCGGCGCCGGCCTTGCCGCCTGCACCCCGATGCAAGCGACGCGCGGCAATATCGTCGAAGATTACCGCATGGCCGAGATCGTCCCCGGCGTCAGCACGCGCACGAACGTCCTGCAATCGCTCGGCTCCCCCACGACCAAGGCTCCGTTTGACGAGGATGTCTGGTATTATCTCGGCCAGAAAACCGAAAAACGCGGCATTTTCGATCCCAAGGTCGTCGATAAGAAAGTCGTCGTCGTCGCCTTTACCGAAGACGGCACCGTCGATGTGATAGAAGAAATCGATTCGGAAATGATGAACGTCCCCCGCGTCCGCCGAAAAACCCCCACCAGCGGCAACGACATCACGGTGATGGAACAGCTTATCGGCAATGTCGGGCGCTTTAACAATAACGCCAAGAACAACGCGGCGACCACAGCCGGCGGCGTCAACCGCTAAGCGCCGGCAGGCTCCCGCCCGCGCCTTGCCCGTATTTTCCGCATATCATTTGGCGGGATTGTCCGCAGGATTGTCCGCGGCATTATTGCCGGCCTAGACTTTCGGTGCGGGGCGGCAATCGCTCCATTGGATAGGCCTGTCCTCTTCCTCAAGCCCCATAAGCGCTTCAAGGATGACCGTGCAGATTTGCGGCATATATTCCTGCAGGCTGACAACGATGGAATCCATATCCCCGTCATCCATATCATCATTCATGACGGCATGGGGCGCGTTGCTCCCGTTGAACATTTCTTCATGATGAAGCCGCACGCGCTCTATCAAATCTTCGGCCATGTCTTCGATATATCCAAAGGAAGCGCTGTCGACAAAGGACAAAAGCTCCAGCATCTCTTCCTTCATATCATAGCACCTCTCGCCATTGATGAATTCATAGGCGGCGTCCCTACTGCCGATATAGAGAATATCGGTAATATCGGCATATAACTCATAGAAAACGGGCGGATATACCTTATCCCTGTCTTCAGCGCTACTAAGCAAAAAATCATACTTCATAAGGGTAGCTAGAAGCAGATTTTATAATATGTCAACAAGATCCGGCAAAAGGATAAAATAGCGGCTATTGCCCGATAGATTCCCGCGCCTCCCAATATTCGCGCATCAGGGTTTCTATGATAGAGGCCGTCGGCTTGATGTCATGGATAAGCCCGACCCCCTGCCCCGCGCTCCAGACGGTTTTCCACGTGACCCTGCCCCCCGCGGCGCTCTCTTCCAGCGCGCGCGTCCCCTGAAGATAGCGCAGGAGCTTGGCATATTTTCCGGTAAATCTGTTCCCGCGCAGGAATTTTTCCAGGGGCGGCAAATCAAGCCCGGCCTTTTGGATAAAGGGCGTGTTGATGACGGCGGCGGGCGTTCCCGATATGCGGCGGGTCAGGACGATATCTTCCGGCCCCGCCTTTAAAATCGCCTGTTTGTAATCGGCCGCGACCATGGCTTCCGTACTGGCGATAAAGCGCGTGCCGATTTGCACCGCATCCGCGCCAAGCACGAGCGCCGCCAGCATTTGCCGCCCCGTCGCAATCCCGCCCGCGGCAATGACGGGTATAGAGAGCTTTTCCTTCAGATACGGAATCAGGACGAGCGGCGATACAGGCCCCGCATGGCCCCCCGCGCCGCTTGATACGGCAATAACGCCGTCCGCGCCCTGTTCTTGCACCTTCAGCGCATATTTCAAATCAATCACGTCACAAAAAACCTTGCCGCCATAAGAATGGACGGCGTCAATCACGGGCTGCGGATTGCCAAGGGAGGTTATCACCATCGCGGTTTTGTGCCGGACGATCACATCCAGATCCGCCTCCATGCGGCGGTTGCTTTTATTGACGATAAGATTGACAGCATAATTACATTCCGTCTGCCGGTCGATATTTTCAAGCGCTGCGTCGAATTGCTCCGTCGTGCGCCAGTTGAGCGAGGGCGCAGCGCCAATCCCGCCGGCATTGGACGCAGCGGCGACCATCTCTTCATTACTGACAAGGAACATGGGGGCCGCGATGACCGGATAATCACAATCCATCATCGTGGTAAATTTTGTCTGAACGGGTGGCGCTCTCATCTTTTACCATTATGCCGCAAATGAAAGGATCCGTCCATTAAACAGCTTTGCGTGTAAAAACCCCCGCCAGCTCCGTATGAACCGACCATGTAAACTGATCGACGACCGTCAGTTTTTCAAGGGCAAAGCCGGCCTCCAGCAAAAGCGCGGCATCGGCGGCAAAGCTTTTTGCCGAGCATGATATATAGACGATGCGCGGCACGTGGCTTCGGGCAAGCTCTTGCACCTGCGCCCTTGCGCCCGCCCGCGGCGGGTCGATAACGGCGCAGTCATATCCCCCAAGCTTCTCCGCCGTCAGCGGGTCTTTGAAAAGATTTCTCAACTGCGCATTGACGCCCGCTTTTTGCAAGGAGCGGATAGCATCCGGCGCAAAATCGGCGGCGATGAGTTTTTCCGCACGGCCCATGAGAGGCCCCGTGAATGTTCCATTGCCGCAAAACAGATCGGCGATGCATGACGCGTCACCCACGCCATTCATGACACACTCGGCGAGGGCGCGCTCGCCTTCCGCGGCGGGCTGTAAAAAAGCTCCCGGCGCAAGATTCACTACAAGCGAATCGAACGCCATGGAATAAGGCTTCGCTTCCAGCAGGATTTCATATGCTTCATAATCACGCGCCCGCAAAGAGATGCGCGCCAATCCAAGGGTGCGCAGCGCGTCAGAGAGCGCCTGCTGCGCCTCCCATCCCGGCGCAATTTTTCCGGTCAGCCCGACCTCCCGCTCACCGCCCGCGCATTGCACCAGCACATCCATCTTCGCCCCGCCGATTCCGGCGATGACGGGCAGGAAGCCGCGCATCCCCTCCATCACTTCGCGCACATCTTCCGTTATCAAAAGACAATCCGGCACATCGCGGATATTTTCAGATTTCCTTTCATGGAAACCGATAATGGCTTTCCCCTTGACAATCCGCGCCGCGAAATTCGCACGGCGGCGCGTTCCGGGGGGAATGAAGATACATTCCACATTTTGCGGAACGGCTATGCCCGCCTTCTCCAAAACATCCGTCACCGCCGTTTTTTTAAAGGCGCGGTAGGCATCCTCTGTCATATGTTGGAGCGAACAGCCGCCGCAGACCCCGAAATGCCTGCAAGGCGACGCGGCGCGATCCGGGCCTGCCTGTTCCAGGACAAGGATTTTTCCCCGCAAGGCGCCTTTTGGGCCGCGCAGTATTTCCGCGCGGACAATGTCGCCCCGCACAGCGAAGGGAACAAAGATCGGCTCCCCGCCCACGCCGCGCGCGATACCGTCGCCGGAGGCCCCTATAGCGGTTATCGTTAAAAGCTGTTCTTCCATCATAGGCGGGAAAATTCGCATAATTCGCCCATAAAAGCCACCAATCATGAGGCGGATAAAAAGCAGATAAAAAGCGGATAGAAAAAAGCCTCCCGCAATAAAGCGGGAGGCTTTTTCCGGTAATGTCTTAACGCTTATCCCGCAATCAGTTTCGCCACGATAGCGACCAACAGGATCGCCACGATGTTCGTGATCTTGATCAGCGGGTTGACGGCGGGGCCGGCCGTATCCTTGTACGGGTCGCCGACAGTGTCGCCGGTGACGGCTGCCTTGTGGGCCTCCGTGCCTTTCAAGCCCTGCTCTTCCAGAAGCTTTTTGGCGTTGTCCCACGCGCCGCCGCCCGACGTCATCGAAATGGCGACGAACAGCCCCGTGACGATCGTGCCGAGCAGCATCGCGCCAAGGGCCTGCAGGGCGGATTCCATACCCCCCATCCAGTAGACAGCGCCGAACAGAACCGCCGGCGCAAGCACAGGCAGGAGCGAAGGCACAATCATTTCGCGGATGGCCGCCTTGGTCAGGAGGTCAACGGCCTTACCGTATTCCGGCTTGCCCGTGCCTTCCATGATTCCGGGGATCTCGCGGAACTGGCGGCGCACTTCGACGACGACAGAGGCCGCGGCGCGTCCCACAGCCGTCATCGACATGGCACCGAACAGGTACGGCAGCAATCCGCCGAGGAAGAGCCCTATCACGACAAACGGATTGGTCAGCTCAAAGCTGATATCCGCATAGTCCGGCAGGTAGTGCCTGATCTCTTCCGTATAAGCCGCGAACAGCACCAGCGCCGCAAGGCCGGCAGAGCCGATAGCATAGCCCTTGGTCACCGCCTTGGTCGTGTTGCCGACCGCGTCCAGCGCATCCGTCGTAACGCGGATTTCCGGGTTCATGTCGGACATTTCGGCGATGCCGCCGGCATTGTCCGTCACGGGGCCGTAAGCGTCGAGCGCGACAACCATTCCCGCCATGGAAAGCATCGTGGTCGCGGCGATGGCGATGCCGAACAATCCGGCGAAAATAAACGCCAGATAGATCGAAACGCAGATCAGGATGACGGGCAGCGCCGTCGCTTCCATCGAAACGGCAAGCCCCTGGATGACGTTCGTGCCGTGGCCGGTTTCAGACGCCTTGGCGACGACCTGCACGGGGCGGTATTCCGTCCCCGTGTAATATTCCGTCACCCATACCAGCGCCGCCGTCAGGCCAAGCCCGACAAGGACGCAGTAATAAAGGCTTTGCATCGTAACGACGCCCGCTTCCTCGCCGCCGACAAGGGCCAGTTCGGTTTCAAACCCGAAATTGGCGAACATCACGCTGATAAGCGCGAGCGAGAACAGGGCGCTGGCGATAAAGCCGCGATAGAGCGCGCCCATAATGTTCTTTTTCTTGCCGAGGCGGACGAAGTAAACGCCGGCGATCGAGCCGAGGATACAAAGCGCGCCGATGATAAGCGGGATAACGACGACCGCGGGCGCGACCGCGGGCGCGAAGACCGACACGGCGATCAGCATCGTCGCGACGATCGTTACCGCATAGGTTTCGAAAAGGTCGGCGGCCATACCGGCGCAGTCGCCGACATTGTCGCCGACATTATCCGCGATAACGGCGGGGTTGCGCGGGTCGTCTTCGGGGATGCCCGCTTCGACCTTGCCGACGAGGTCGGCGCCCACGTCGGCGCCTTTGGTGAAGATGCCGCCGCCAAGACGGGCGAAGATGGAAATCAGCGATGCGCCGAAGCCAAGGGCGACAAGCCCTTCGAGCGACGTGCGCAATTCAAAGCCGAATTTATTTTCAAGCAGCCAGTAATAGCCGGCGACGCCGCCGAGGCCGAGGCCGACGACGAGCAATCCCGTGATGGCGCCGGAGCGGAACGCGACATTGAGGGCCGTATCGAGGCCGTTCGTCGCGGCCTGTGCCGTGCGCACGTTGGCGCGGACGGAAACGCCCATGCCGACATAGCCCGCGATGGCGGACAGCGCGCCGCCGATGACGAAGCCGAGCGCGACATGCCAGCCGAGCAGGAAGTAAAGCGCGCCGGCCACGATCGCGCCGACAAAGGCAATCGTTGTATATTGACGGTTCAAATAGGCTTTTGCGCCTTCCTGAATGGCGCCGGCGATGGCCTGCATCCGTTCATTCCCCGGACTCATATTCATCACGCCTCTGGCCCATAGCTGCGCGAAAATCAGCGCCGCAAGAACCGAACAGGCGACCATAAGATAGACTTCCATGTCTTATTACCCCTTGGTTATGTTGGTTGCCGGCCGGGATGAAATTCCCCGCCTTTTTGATAGTAGCGCATGAGGTTGCACAATTTTCGGCAGGTTGGCAAGGCGCGGAAGGAAACATTATTGCAAAAAAACGCAGTTTCCGGCCCCGTCTTTTGCGCTGCAGTAATGACCGAAAGCGGCAGGAAACAGCCTGTCAGGCAAGCCGGAAACACGGCTTTCAAGATCATGCAACAGCAAGAAAGATCCGGCCATCGCGCTGATGACCGGCTTCATAGCACTTTTAAGTGGAAGGATACTGCCAGAAAGGGAGAGATAGTGTCAGAGCGGGCGCTGGTGGACGATCTGGAGCAGCACGTCGCTCACCTTTTCCTCGCCCAGCACCTGATGGCTGATGCGGCTCAGCCGCGCTTTTAGCGGGGCGATGCGCACAGCGCCGTTCTCCATGGACTCAGCGCGGCTTAAGGAGCCGTAAATATCCTGGATATAGGCGTCTTTCAGGCGCGGCATAAGCCGCCTGACTTCTTCCGCCGCGAGAGTATCCGGCGCCTCGATCGTGACGACAAGGCTTATCGTCTGGCTCAGGCCGCGCTCCCCGATAACGGGGAAGATAAGGGCGTCAATCTGGACGAATTCACTGGTGGTCTGGGCCGTATCTGCGGCTTTTTGCAGCTTTTCCTCATGCGCCGCCATGGCCGTTTCATTGGCCGGGCCTTGGGAAGCCACGGCGGGCCTGTCAAAGTAGAAATAAGCCCCTGCGGCTCCGCCGCCCAGAATAAGGACGGCCAGTAATGCAATAATGCCCAATTTCATTTGAAAAATGCGCCCTAAATGTGATTCCCAACCACCTCTATGGTACACTGCAACATGTTAATGAAAAGCTAAGTCTGCGGGTGCGTCTGCCGTGCGGCGAGGCTTCAGGCGGCATATTCCGGCTATATTTCCAACCGTGTTTTCAGCTGCGGATGACTTTCGCGGCGGAATCGAGGACGGCGTTCACAAGACCCGGTTCCGGCCCTTCAAAAAAGGCTTTCGCGACATCCACATAGGATGAGATTATCAGGGCCTTATCAATGGTATGATGGGATAAAAGCTCGAAACAGCCGCACAGGAAATGGGCCTCTAAAAGCGGTTCATTGACCCGTATACGCCCCTCTTTCAAAGGGCGGTTTGCCTGGACGATTTCAGTCAGGACTGCATGCTGTTCGGCGACGCCGAGGACAATATCGCGGAAAAGCGGTTCATCCGGTTCAACCAGTTTTTCGCCGTCAATCTCCATGCCTTTGCGCAAATGCATATATTCATCGACGACAAAGCCCGCTTCCTTGTTGTTCACGGCCATCTGGTACACGGCCTGAACCGCCATCAGTCTTGCGGCCTTGTTTCTGGCTGTACGGGAAGGCGCGGCCGCGGTGCCAGACATTTCAGCGCCCGCTTCCGGCATTGACACGCTCTTTCAGGGCGGCCATTTCCAGCGCCGCCTGCGCCGCGCCGCCGCCTTTATCCATCTCCGCGGGGTTGGCGCGGGCCTCGGCCTGCGGGCGGCTCTCGACGGTCAGGATGCCGTTGCCGAGCGCGATGCCGTGGCCGGTGGAAATATTCATCAGCCCGCGCGAGCTTTCGCCCGCAACGATGTCATAATGGGATGTTTCGCCGCGAATGACGCATCCAAGGGCCAGATAAGCGTCAAAGCGGCCCGACTGGACGCCCATTTCCACAGCTGCCGGAATTTCCAGCGCGCCGGGGACGGTGAAGCGCTCATAGGTCGCGCCGTTCATATCGAAGACGGCCTTCGCCCCTGCGAACAGCATGTCCGCAATATCTTCATAAAAACGCGCCTCGACGACCATCACATGCGGTTTTTTGATAAAATCTATTTTGCCGTAGCTTTTCTTGTCTTCATTCATGGCGCCACTAAAACCATGGTTCGCAGGGTAAGATCAAGGAAATTCCGCCCTCTTTTGCCATATCAGACGATTACGCGGCGTTGTTCGGCGCAAGACGGCAGATAAGCGATTAAATCAGCGATTGTCCCTATCTTCAAACCGTGGCGGGCGGCAAAGGATTCGAGGTCTGGAAGCCGCGCCATCGTGCCGTCATCTTTCATGATTTCGCAAATGACGCCCGCCCCCGTAAAACCCGCCAGCCTTGCGATTTCGACGGCGGCTTCGGTATGGCCCGCGCGCGCCGCAACGCCGCCATCGACGGCGCGGATGGGAAAGACATGGCCGGGCCGCGCCAGATCGTCCGGCCCCGCATCCGGCGCAAGCGCGGTTTTTATGGTGTGGCAGCGGTCATAGGCGGAAATGCCCGTCGTGATCCCCTCCCGCGCCTCGATGCTGACGGTAAAGGCCGTGCCGTTGCGGGCCGTGTTCCGGCGCGTCATCGGTTCAAGGTCGAGCCGGTCGCAGATACCGCCCTCCAGTGCGAGGCATATCAGCCCGCGCCCGTACGCCGCCATGAAATTCACGGCTTCGGGCGTCACATGCGCGGCGGGGATGACGAGATCGCCCTCATTCTCGCGGGCCTCGTCATCGACGAGGATGACCATCCGGCCCGCGCGTGCCTCTTCGATAATGTCTTCGATAGGAGAGATCATACTTTGCCGAGCTGCCGCGCGACATAGCGGGCCAGAAGGTCGGCCTCCATGTTCAAAAGGTCACCGGGCTTCTTTTCGCCGAGCGTCGTGTGGATCCATGTATGCGGGATGATATTCACGCCGAACACGTTGCCCTGCACTTCGTTGACGGTCAGGGAGATACCGTCCAGCGCGACCGAACCTTTCGGCGCGAGATAGAGCGCCAGATGATCCGGAACCTCAATCCGCAAACGGTGGGAATCGCCGTCCTGCGTGATGGACTGAATGGTCGCCAGCCCGTCCACATGCCCCGTCACGAGATGCCCGCCAAGCTCGTCGCCGAGCCGCATGGCGCTTTCGAGGTTGAGGCGCGTTCCCGTATCCCATGTGCCGATAACCGTTTTGGAGAGGGTTTCGCCCGACACGCCAAACGCGAACCAGTTCTGATCCTTGTCAATGACCGTGAGGCAGCAGCCGGAACAGGAAATGGACGCGCCGACGCGCACCTCCTCCACATTCATCGTGGAGGATACGAATAATTTCCAGTCGCCGCCGGTTTTATCAATCCGCGCGACCGTGCCGATATGGGTGACAAGGCCTGTAAACATACTAATCCGCTACCCTTTTGCTGTTTTCGGATTGAAGATTCTGGATTTCCTCAACGAACGCGTTGAAATCTTCCGGCTCGCGGAAATCCTTGTAAACCGAAGCATAGCGGATATAGCCCACGATATCGAGGGCAATCAAGGCTTTCATGACCAGCGCCCCAATCTCGCTCGCCGGTATCTCCGGCTCGCCATAGCTTTCAAGCTGGCGGACGATGCCGTTGACCGCTTTTTCTATCTGATCGTCCGTAATGGGGCGCTTGCGCAGCGCGACGGCCATGGAGCGGGAAATCTTGTCACGATCCAGCGGCTGGCGCCTGTCGCCCGATTTCACCACCACGAGGTCGCGCAGCTGGATCCGCTCATGCGTCGTAAAGCGCCCGCCGCAGGAGGTGCAGGAACGGCGGCGGCGGATCGAGCTTCCATCGTCGCTCGGACGGGAATCCTTCACTTGCGTATCTTCATGGCCGCAGAACGGGCAGTGCATCGCTTATCCTTTCCCCCGCGTCCGCCCGCGTGGGGCGGCGGCGAAAAAACCCTTGCGGGTCAATGCCGCCCGCAAGGTGACATCCATGTTAAACCGTCGTCGCGGCGCCATAGATGGGGAAGCGGCCGCACAGCGCCTTGACTTTTGCGCGCACGGCTTTTTCGACGGCTTCATTGCCTTCCGGCCCGTTCGCCGCCAGCCCGTCCAGAACTTCGAGGATAAAGCCGCCGATTTCCTTCCATTCCGCAGGGCCGAATCCGCGCGTGGTTCCGGCGGGCGTGCCGACGCGGATGCCGCTCGTCACCATCGGTTTTTCGGGATCGTTCGGGACGGAGTTTTTATTGCAGGTAATGCCCGCATGTTCCAGCGCGAGGTCGGCGGCCTTGCCGGTCAGCCCTTTGGGGCGCAGATCGACCAGCATCATGTGGCAGTCCGTTCCGCCCGAAACAATATCCAGCCCGCCGCTTTTCAGCGTGTCCGCCAGAATGCGCGCATTATCCAGCACCGCTTTTGCGTAGATCTTGAAGGCGGGTTGCAGCGCCTCACCGAACGCAACGGCCTTTGCCGCTATCACATGCTCCAGCGGCCCGCCCTGAAGGCCGGGGAAGACGGCGGAATTGATTTTCTTCGCCATCGCCTCGTCATTCGTCATGATAGCGCCGCCGCGCGGGCCGCGCAGGGTTTTATGCGTCGTCGTCGTCACGACATGCGCGTGGGGGAACGGGTTCGGGTACTGGCCGCCGACGATAAGCCCCGCATAATGCGCGACGTCCGCGAACAGCACCGCGCCGATTTTGTCCGCAATTTCGCGGAAACGCTTGAAGTCAATGACCCGCGCATAGGCCGATGCACCTGCGATAATCATTTTCGGCTTGTGTTCCAGCGCCATTTTCTCGACCTGCTCATAGTCGATGAAGCCTGCGCCGTCGATGCCGTACGTCACCGCGTTGAACCATTTTCCGGACTGGTTGACGGGGCATCCATGGGTCAAATGGCCGCCATGGGCGAGATCCATGCCAAGGAACGTATCGCCCGGCTGGAGCAGCGCCATGAACACGCCCTGGTTCGCGTTCGCGCCGGAATGCGGCTGGACGTTCGCAAAGCTGCATCCGAAAAGCTTGCAAAGCCGGTCGATCGCAAGCTGTTCCGTGACATCGACATGCTCGCATCCCTGATAATAGCGCCTGCCGGGATAGCCTTCGGCGTATTTGTTGGTAAGGACGGAGCCTTGCGCCTGAAGCACCGCGCGCGACACGATATTCTCCGACGCGATAAGCTCTATCTGATCCTGCTGGCGCCGAAGCTCCGCTTCCATCGCGCCGGACACTGCCGGATCGGCGTCCTTCAAATCCGCGCTGAAATATCCGTTTTCCGTCATCGTCATCATTTGCTCCGCTGCATTACCCATGGGATGGTTCCTTTCCTTCTAACAACTGCCTAATTTATCGATGCGGCGTTGATGCCGCCCCCCCTCGAACGGGGATTCGAGGAATGTTTTCAAAATATCCAGAGCGGTTTCCGCCCCGGTTACGCGCCCGCCAAGGCATAAAATCTGTGCATCGTTATGTTCCCGCGCAAGCCGCGCCATCGTCGTATCCGCGCAAAGCGCCGCGCGGATTGCCGGATTGCGGTTGCAGGCGATGGAAATGCCGATTCCCGTCCCGCAAATCGCAACGCCAAGCGCAAGCTCGCCCGAAGCCACCGCATCGGCCAGCTTTTTGCCGAAATCGGGATAATCGACGGAATTTTCGGAATCGGTGCCGAAATCGACCCATTCCACA
This sequence comes from Micavibrio sp., assembly GCA_041655955.1. Classification (GTDB taxonomy): domain Bacteria; phylum Pseudomonadota; class Alphaproteobacteria; order Micavibrionales; family Micavibrionaceae; genus Micavibrio_A. Next base: position 266,046 of record JBBAEN010000001.1, on the reverse strand, counting down.
GGCACAGCGTTGAAATTCTTTTTGAGAAATTCCTTAAGGGCGAAACCGCCGTGATCGCTTGTGATGCCGAGCCTGAATGTCATGCCCTTTCATATAAAGGGCGCAGAGGCGCGGGGCAATGATTATCCTGCGGTTTTCAACGGCGAAAGCGCCAAACCCCGCTCTTTGCGGCGCGCCCTCTCAAGTCTTTAGAGAATCCCCTTTTTCCGCATCACGAATTCGAGCCGTTTCAACGCATTGCGTTTGAGGATTTCCTCGCCCGCCGTCGCGGGGCCGGAAATGGAAATTTCCGTAAGGCTCGCCACATCCATGGCCGAAACCTTGATATAGGGGCCGATGGGAAAAAATTCAAAAATGACTTCGCGGTTTTTTAGAGCTTCATCAGACATTTGGGCTATAATAACGGGAGATTGAATTTTTCCAAGGAAATGATCCCGATGGCAAGCCGCGCCCCTTTTGACTGGCAAGACCCCCTCCTCCTCGACGAGCTTTTGAGCGAGGAAGAACGCATGGTGCGCGATACGGCGCATGATTTCGCGCAAAATTACCTGCTCCCCGGCATCGTCGAGGCCAACCGCCACGAAAAATTCGACCCCGCCATCATGAAGGAAATGGGGCGGCTCGGCCTGCTCGGCGCCTATCTGGACGGCTATGGCTGTTCGGGCGTGTCACAAGTCGCCTACGGCCTTATCGCGCGCGAGATGGAACGCGTCGATTCCGGCTACCGCTCCGCCCTGTCCGTACAATCGTCTTTGGTCATGTACCCGATCCACACATTCGGGTCAGAGGAACAGCGGCAAAAATACCTGCCGGATCTGGCCTCTGGGCAAAAGATCGGATGTTTCGGATTGACCGAACCCGATGGCGGCTCCGACCCGTCTTCGATGCGCAGCGGCGCAAAAAAGGTTCAGGGCGGCTATAGGCTTTCCGGCTCTAAAATGTGGATCACCAATTCGCCCATAGCGGATGTTCTCGTCGTCTGGGCGCGGGCCGATGACACGGGCGATATTCGCGGTTTTATCCTTGAACGCGGCATGAAAGGGCTGGAGGCCCCGAAAATCGAAGGCAAGTTCAGCCTGCGCGCCTCCATCACCGGCGGGATCATGATGGATGAGGTGATGGTGCCGGACGAAAACGTCCTGCCCGCGTCAAAGGGCCTCAAATCCCCCATGATGTGCCTCAATTCGGCGCGTTACGGCATCAGCTGGGGCGTTTTGGGTGCAGCCGAAGCCTGTTGGCATCAGGCACGGAATTATGTCATGGAACGGGTCGTGTTCGGCAAACCCCTCGCGGCGCAGCAGCTGATCCAGAAAAAACTCGCCGACATGCAGACCGAAATCACGCTGGGGCTCCACGCCGCCTACCGGCTTGGCCGCCTGAAAGACGAAGACCGCGCCGCGCCGGAAATGATCTCGATGCTCAAACGCAATAATTGCGGCAAATCTCTGGGCATCGCGCGGGACGCCCGCGACATGCTCGGCGGCAACGGCATATCGGACGAATACCACGTCATCCGCCACATGATGAATTTAGAGGCCGTGAACACCTACGAAGGCACCCACGACATCCACGCGCTTATTTTAGGTAAGGCCCAGACGGGCGAACAGGCGTTCGGTTAAAGTTTGAACGGACGGGTCAGCACGGCCAGAGGATTCGCCTGTAAGCCAGCCTTTATGAAGCTATTGCTATTGCTATGATCCGCATATCCGTCACCGGCAATTTTGTCCGGATATCTGCCAAGCATCAGCTCCTTCACCCCCGCCAGCGCATCATCCGGCTGGACATAGAACGTTGCCGTACGGTCTAAATGGCCTTTGAATTCCATATGGGCAAAAGCGCTTCGGGGCGCGGCCTCTTCATCCAAAGGCTTTATAAGCACGTCGACATATTTCGCGTCGCGCCACATTTCTTCGGTTATGTCCGATGGCAGAATGCCCTCAAACTGGCGCGCTTGAGCGTTTATGCTCTCGCACGCATCGTTTAAGCTATCGTCATAGATGGTGGTATATTCTTTCGGTATGGAATAACCGGCGGCAACAGCCTTGAACGGCGTAGCGGCCACATACCCGACGGCCACTTGAAAATCCGCGCAATAATTCTGGAACTCCCTATAGGATACGGCGAAGAAACGGTTGGACAAGCTAAAACGCATTGGAACTCCTGACGTAAAACATTAAACATTGCGCAAAGATTGTAACAATAGAAAGAAAACTACAAGGAGTTTCTCTCTATAGTACCCCGCCGTGGCACCAATTCACGGCCCGCCCCGAACAGGCGAACGAGCCTTTACGAGGTCGCCATAGGACGCCTCATGACACCAAAACGCTCCGGAAACGCTCCGGCATAAGCGGATATTCTTGATTTAAAGCTTGGGGATTGCCGCAGGGGTGATGCCGATACCGGTCTGGTCGTACTTTTCGCCTATCCTATTCCTCATCGTCAATCGACGCGAGGCCGGTAAACTGGCTCTGGCTCGTCCAGAACCGTTCAAACATTTTCATGGTCTTGATGGCGTCTGTCATACGCTCGTCGGACAGTTCCGTCCCCGCAATTTTGTCTTCATGGCGGGCGAACATATCGGCCAGAAGCTTATAGGTTTCCTTGCCTTTCGTGGAGAGTTTGACCCGGATGGAGCGCTTGTCATGAACCGATCGCTCTTGCTCTATATAGCCGTTTTCCGCCATTTTCTTGACATTGTATGACACGTTTGACCCAAGATAATAGCCGCGCAGGGTCAATTCGCCGACGGTCAGTTCGTCATGGCCTATATTGTAGAGAATCATGGCCTGCACGTTGTTGATGTCCTGTATCCCCTTACGATCCAGCTCCACCTTCACCACGTCGAGGAAATAGCGGTGCAAGCGTTCAATCAGTTGAATGGCGTCAAAATAGGGTGTGGACACGGGGATTCTCCAGTTCATGGCAGGGTGAAGGCGCTTGAGGCCCGGTTCTAAGCCTACGCCGGAAATATTAACCAATCCTTGCAGGCAGGGCAACCGCCATAAAACCGCGCCGGAAAGCCTTGTTTCATCCCCCGCAAACCGCCTGAAAAATCCGCAAGAACCCTTTACATTGCGGGGAAACGGGCCTAGGAAGGCAATTAGGTTCAAACGATTAAAGACGGGGGCAAAGAATCCCATGGGCGATTCAAACATCATCAAAAACCTGAAGCAGACTATGGCCGGCGGCGCACCGGATACCGTTCAGGGCAAAACCCATTTCGACCAGATGAAGCTGAAAAGCCTTTCTTCCGACGCCTTTCCGCACGTCCGCATGCGCCGCCTGCGCCGCACAGAGAGCATCCGCGATCTGGTGCGCGAACATGCCGTTGCGGCGAACGACCTTATCGTGCCGCTCTTCGTCGAAGAAGATATTGATGAACGGCTCCCCCTTGCCTCCATGCCCGGCGTGTGGCGCGAAACGGAAAAATCGCTCACCGCGCGGGTCATGGATATCGCGGCCTCCGGCGTGCGCGGAATCATGCTGTTCGGCGTGTCGCATAACAAAGATCACACGGGCAGCGATTCGATGAACCCGAACGGCCTTCTCGCCCGCATGATCCGCACGGCAAAAGACGCCGCGCCCGATCTCACCGTCATCGCCGACGTATGTTTTTGCGAATATACGGATCACGGCCATTGCGGCCCGATCTGCGCTGCGGGCGATGTCGATAACGACCGCACGATTGAAAATATCGCGCTCCAGTCCCTTGTCGCGGTCGAAGCAGGCGCCGACATGGTCGCCCCTTCCGGCATGATGGACGGGCAAGTCGCGGCGATTCGCCACACGCTCGACGTTACGGGCTTTTCACATATTCCGGTCATGGCCTATGCCGCGAAATTCGCGTCCTGTTTCTACGGGCCGTTCCGCGACGCGGCGGGCTGCGCCCTCGGCCAAGCCGAAGGGATTCCGGCGCACCGCAAATCCTACCAGCTCGACCCCGCCAACGGGCGCGAAGCCATGCGCGACGCTCTTTTGGACGAGCGCGAAGGCGCGGACATCCTTATGGTCAAGCCGGGCATCGCCTATCTCGATATTCTGGCAAAGCTGCGCCAGCAAAGCGATCTCCCCCTCGCCGTTTATCAAATCAGCGGCGAATATGCGATGCTCCGTTTCGCGGCGCAGGCGGGGGCCATCGACTACCAGCAAGCCATGATGGAATCGCTCCTCGCCTTCAAACGCGCGGGCGCGGACATGATCCTGACCTATGCCGGCGACGACGTTGCGCACTACCTGCGCGAAGGCAAGCCTTTTGGCGCGTAATCCTAACGCACCAAAACTGCGCGAAAGAAAATAAAATCGTGATCGTAAGCTGCTTTCACGTTTGCGCAAAACGCCCTTTTCCCGTGAAGCGCACCCGACGGATCGGGCATGATCGGCCTGCTATAGAAAATCCCGTTGTAACGGTTTCCGGTTTGCGCCCCCTCATTCGAAGGCGGCTCCCCGTTCGGGTTTCCAACCCCTGCCATATCGTTCAGCTTTAAACAAACTTCCCTTGGAATAGCGTGGATACGATAAATGATTTCCTCATCTTCTTCCCTCCCCACCCCCGGTATCGGAGACCTTATGATCAAAGAATGGCCGGTAACCGTGTTGGTCGGCTCCATACTCGGCGGCTCTTTCAAATTATCGGCAGGAAAGGCGACGGCACGTATTCCGCCCTCGCCCGACTTGAAAATCCCGCACCCCGCACGGGAATTGGAATTATGCCCTTCCTTATAATATAAATCCCCGTTTCTCCTGCTCCATACATCATTGGCGAAATCGAGCTCGTTTTCGGAGCATCCGCTGATCCGCAACTTTTGAACGGCTCTGGCAATCGAATCGGCATAGGCGATCAATTCCGTCGCAAATAGCCGCGCCTGCGCGTCGCCCATCGTGCGCGTGGCGGCGCCGCTGCCGCCGTCCCGAAACACGGCATAGGACAGGGCCGCGAACAGGGCAACCGCGACAAGGATGATGATAAGAACCGATCCCGAACGGGTGTTATTATGGAGGTCATGCGAGGCTTTCATAGCGCTCCCCTTCTCTTCTGGTGATCGGGGAGTTGACAAGCCTACTAACTGAAAGGCCGCACGGATCTTTATCTGCCCGAAGGCAGACTGGACATACACCCATGCCTCCCCGACCGAGGAGTCGAGGAGTATGAAAACGGTCATACAAACCGCAGTTAGTAAGGGGTTGTCACGCCCCGGCGATCGCGTTTTACGACCGCAGGAAAGAGTCTTCTATAGAAAACAAAGCGAGTCAATCGGGAAAGAATGCGCGTTTTATTAAACACGTACCCGTTTCAACGGCTTGATCCGAAAGCCGAAACAGGCGACAATCATGCGATGGTAAAGATTTTCTTTACCATCCTCATAGTATTCTGATCTCTTCTTTCTCCATTTCCATCTTCACAGGGGATAACCGCCTCTCATGAAATTTATCGGCCTGGCTCTTGTTTTATTCTTTACCTTCGGCGGCCTTATGGTCGTTGCCGGCATCCAGCAGGGTATGAATCTTATTACCAATGCTATCTTGCCGGCCATGCCGGGGGAGATGATGATCATCATGGGCTGCGCCATCGCGGCCTTTATCATTTCCAACTCGACCGACGCCATCAAGCACACGCTCCGTTATTTCAAAGCCGTTAAAAAGCCGCACGCCTATTCCAAGGAAGATTATATAGAGCTTTTATCCATGCTCTTCATGGTGTTCAAACTGGCGCGGACGAAAGGCTGGCTGGCGATGGAACAGCATATCGAAAACCCGCAAAGCTCCGAGCTGTTCAAACAATTCCCCGGCTTTTACAACAACCATCACGCCGTCCCGTTCCTGTGCGATTATTTGCGGATTATTTCTCTCGGCAACGAAGACCCGCTGACGATCGAGGCGCTGATGGACGAAGAAATCGAAACCATCAACCAGCATGAAAGCCATCCGGGCCATGCAATGCAAACCATGGCGGACGGCATTCCGGCCCTCGGCATCGTGGCCGCCGTTCTGGGGGTCATCAAAACCATGGCGTCTATTTCCGAACCGCCGGAAGTCCTTGGCAAGATGATCGGCGGCGCGCTCGTCGGAACCTTCCTCGGCGTGTGGATGGGCTATACGTTCGTCGGCCCGATTGCGGCGGCCATGACGGAATACGCGAAATCGGAAGTCATGTATTACAGGGCGATCAAGGTCGGCATCATCGCCTTCCTCAATGGCTGCGCCCCGCAGGTCGCGGTCGAATTTTCAAGGAAGTTCCTGCCGCACGGCGTCCAGCCGACCTTTGCGGAGCTTGAGGACAAGTTGAACAGCTTGCCGAATCCGACAATGTAAATGCGCAAGCAGCGTAGCGTGAAAAAGACGAACACAGGGCCGTAGAACCAGCATGGCAAGCAAGAAATCGGATAAGCAGGACGAACTTCGCCCCGTGGTCATTAAAAAGATCAAACGGGGCGGCGGCGGCCATCATGGCGGCGCGTGGAAGGTCGCCTATGCCGACTTTGTCACGGCGATGATGGCTTTCTTCCTGCTCCTGTGGCTTTTGAACGTCACGACCAAGGAGCAAAAGGAAGGCATCGCCCAGTTCTTCGATCCCAACCCGCGCATCACCTTAAGCGAGGGCGGCGCGAGCGGCATGCTTGGCGGGCTTTCCATCGCCAAGGAAGGCGCGATGGTGACGGAGCTTCAGGAGATGGCGCCGCGGCAGGAAACCGCCCCCGCCCTGCGCCCCGGCGAGAACGACGTGACAGAAGAACAGCTGCGCGAAGAATTGCGCCGCCGCGAAGAAGAAAACTTCAAAAAAGCCGAAGCCGCCATTCATGAAGCCATGAAGGACAATCCCGAATTGCGGCAGCTTTCACAACATTTGCAAATCGACATGACGCCCGAAGGTTTACGCATCCAGATAGTCGATCGCGATGGCCGCCCGATGTTCCCGTCGGGCAGCGCGCAGATGTATGTCCGCACCCAGACGCTCCTTCAAAATCTCGCGGACGTCATCAAGAAAATGCCGAACGAAATTTCCGTGCGCGGCCACACAGACGCCGTCCCCTATTCCAAGGGCGCGACCTACGGCAACTGGGAATTATCGGCGGACAGGGCCAACGCCTCGCGCCGCGTCTTGACGGCGGCGGGCGTGCCGGACGACAAGATCAACAACGTCCTCGGCAAGGCGGACAAGGATCATCTTGTGCCGGACAAGCCCACCGACGCACAGAACCGCCGCATCAGCATCATCCTCTTGCGGCAGGAGCTGGTCACGCAGGTCGGCGCGAATATGAGCACGAAAGCGGTGCAGGAAGAAGAGCGCGCCAAGCGCGATCCGCTCTACCGCCGCTCCTCCGGCACGGTCAGCTTCCCTTAAAACCGGAATTCAGGGCCGAAATTCAGGACAGGAGTTCGGGGCCGCCATGCCCCGCCGCCGCGGACACGGGCGCCGGCACAATGATTTTGGCCAGGTAACCGGAAAAGAAATCATCGACGGGCAAGCTGTGTTTCACGGCGATATGTCCCGCGAACGTGCCGGAAAGATAGCGTTCACGCTCAGGATCGTAACGGTTGCCATCCGTGCCGCCGAGCGAATCAAAGACGACACGATCCGCCCCGTCCGTCAGAATCGTATGATAGATTATCGGGCCAAGCCCCAGCATCACAATCCGGTGGCCGCTTGTCAGCCTGTCTTCATTGTGCAGCCGGATGATTTCCTTGGCGGCGAGTTGGTGGCATGAAAAACGCAGCGCATCCTTGTGCGCCGGCGCGGCTATCGTCAGCGCCATGCGCTGGAGGATATATTCCGGCGTTTGCGGCTTGGGCGCAACAGCCTCGCTGAACCAGTTGGCAGCCATGCGGTCATTATAGGTCATTCAGGTGAAAAAACCGTCAAAAGAGCGCCCGTTATGCGAATTTATTGCTCTTCGGGAAGCCGTTTGGCGGCAATTTTCCGGCGTCCGCGCGGTTGCCGACCCATGGGTTGAGGTCGCTGACAAGCGTTTCGCCCGCGCCGTATTTATAGCTCAGCCCCTCATTCCATTTAAAGGTCTTAAGGTCGGACAGCCCGCCATCCTTGTATTTTTGAAGCGCGACGCCCTTGCCCCGCGCCATTTCGGGAAGCGCGTCGAGCGCGAAGACGAGCATCTTCCGGTTCTTGCCGATAACCGCGATATGATCGTCGCCCTCATTCACCGTCCGCGCGACCATGGCTTCGGTTTTCGCGTCGGTGGAAAGAACCTGCTTGCCCTTTTTGGTCTGCGCCAGCACATCGTCCATCTTCACGACGAAGCCGCGCCCCGCATCCGTCGCCACGACCATTTTGACGCCCGGCGCGTAAATATGCATTTCGACGATGTCGGCGTCGTTGGGCAGATCGACCATCAGGCGCAGCGGTTCACCGAAACCGCGCCCCGGCGGCAATTTATCGCCGCCGATCGTATAGAATACGCCGTTGCTGCCAAAGACGAGGATCTTGTCGTTCGTCATGGCCTCGAACACGAATCCCTCGCGGTCGCCGTCCTTGTATTTCAATTCTTTCGGGTCGACGCCATGGCCCTTCATCGCGCGGATCCAGCCCTTTGAGGAACAGATCACCGTAATCGGCTCTTTTTCCATCAGGGCTTCTTCGAGGTTTTCGATCGCAATCGGGGCCACGGCCTTGCCGACGACGGTGCGGCGCTTGCCGAGCGGCGTCGCCTTGCCGAACATGGTTTGCAGGCCGGTCACCTGTTTTTTGATCGCCGTCCATTGGCGCGCTTCGGATTTGATCAGTTTTTCAAGATCGTCCTTTTCCTTACTCAGCGCGTCATGCTCCTTGCGGATCGCAATCTCTTCGAGCTTGGCCAGCGAACGCAAACGGATATTCAAAACGGCCTCGGCCTGAATTTCCGTGAGGCCGAATTTCTTCATCAGGGCCGGTTTCGGCGCGTCCGAATTGCGGATGATTTTGATAACCTCGTCTATGTTCAGATAGACGATGAGATAGCCTTCGAGAACCTCAAGCCGGTGGATGACTTTTTCCAGCCGGTATTGCGAGCGGCGCACCAGCACAACCTGCAAATGGTTGAGCCATGCCTGGAGAACCTCTTTCAGGCCCATGACTTTCGGCACGAGGCCGCCGTCAAGCACGTTCATGTTCAGCGAAAACTTCGTTTCCAGATCGCAATTGCGGAACAGCGCTTCCATCAAGATTTCCGGCGCGATATTGCGCGATTTCGGCACGAGGACGATGCGGATATCTTCTGCCGATTCGTCGCGTACGTCGTCGAGGAGCGCGATTTTCTTCGATGTAATCAGTTCGGCGATGCGTTCGATCAGTTTCGATTTTTGCACCTGATAAGGAATTTCCGTGACGACAATCTGGTAGGAACCGCCCTTGAGTTCTTCCTTTTCCCATTTTGCGCGGATGCGGAACGATCCTTTTCCGGTGCTGTAAGACCGGATAATGCTTTCTTTGGTTTCGACAAGGACGCCGCCCGTCGGAAAGTCCGGCCCCGGAATCATTTTCACCAGCGCCTTTTCATCAACGTCGCCTTCGAGCATTGCAAGGCACGCCTCGCACAGCTCCGCCACGTTGAAAGGCGGGATGTTCGTCGCCATCCCGACCGCGATGCCGCTCGACCCGTTGGCGAGCAGGTTCGGGAACCCGCCGGGCAGGACGATCGGCTCGTCTTCCGACCCGTCATAGGTCGGCCGGAAGTCGACCGCGTTTTCATTGATGCCTTCAAGGAGGAGAATCGCGACCTGCGTCAGGCGCGCTTCGGTATAACGCATGGCGGCGGCGTTATCGCCGTCGATATTCCCGAAATTCCCCTGCCCGTCCACAAGCGGATAGCGTACCGAAAAATCCTGCGCGAGGCGCACCAGCGCGTCATATACCGACGAATCGCCGTGCGGGTGGTATTTACCGATGACGTCGCCGACGACGCGGGCGGATTTTTTCGGCGGTGTCGTGGGGCTGAGCTGGAGCTGCGCCATCGCGTAAAGCAGGCGGCGGTGGACGGGTTTCATCCCGTCGCGCACATCGGGCAGGGAGCGCGACATGATGGTCGAAAGCGCATAGGACAGGTAGCGTTCGGACAGGATTTGCCCGATTCCCTGATCGATAACTCTTGCTTCTACACTCTTACTCGTCGTCTTTTTGGCCATGAAATCCCTTTGAATCCGCCACATATTTGGCATAGCGCGCCTCGAAACGCAAGCGCGGATCGGGGACGCCTTTCGTATGATGCGCAAAGGCCCAGTGTTCGAGGAAATGCCCCGTCATGCGCAGGCCGTGCAATATTTCCTCCGCATCCGCGCCGCCGCCGCCCGGTTTTAAAAAAGCGGGCAATTTCAAAAGCCTGTCGCTATACGGCTTCCCCGCCTCCGCACTCACGGCCCGTCCCGATTTCGGCGAAACATAGGCAAGGCTGCGCGCATCACCGCCCCCTGCGCATTTCGTCAAGTCCAGCCCAAATCCCAGCTCCTTCAAAAGCGCGATTTCCCAGTAAATATAGGCGGCACCCCATATCTCGCTTTCCATCATATCGACGAGCGTTTTAAAGCCGTGGAAAAGGCCGGGATGCCCTTCGCGCTCCGGCAGGGAGGCATCACATAGCGCGCAAGCCGCCAGCAAGGCCGATAATTTCAGCGGCTCTTCCAATATGCCGGGCGGCAGCCCCGCTTCCTGTTCCAGCGTCAATGTTCCCAGCTGATCGGCGGTGCGTGATTTCCAGTCTATCGCGACCCTGCTTCCCTTTTCGATCATCGCCCGCTTGGCCGCCGACTGCGCCCCGTGCAGGAATCCGGCATGGCGCCCGTGCGATTCGGTGAGCAGCGAGATGATAGCCCCGCCTTCGCCGTGCGGCCTCACCGCCAACACATATCCCTCGTCGCTCCATTGCTCCATAGACTATCCCTTACAATATCCACAATGACACGCAAAGGCTTCATTTATGGTGGCATTTAAGGTGCATGGCTCTTATGATGCGCCCATGCCGATACCTTTTATCCCTTTTTACATGATACGCCATGGCGAAAGCACCGCGAATTTGCAAGAAATCGCCAGCGGCCATATGGATGTCGCCCTTACCGAAAAAGGCCAGAAACAGGCCGAAGCCGCGCGGGCCGTCGTCGAATCGCTGGAGCATAAACCGTCCGTGATTATACACAGCAATCTCAGCCGCGCCCGCGACACGGCGCGAATTATCAACGCGAATCTCGGCCTGCCCATGTATGAAGATCCTTCCATCGCCGAACAGCATTACGGCGAATGGGAGGGACAGTCATGGAGCATTACGCGCCAGCCCACGCGGGACGGCGTCGATCCGCCGGGCGGGGAGGCGCACAGGGATTTTCAAGAACGCGTGCGCGGGGCCATATCCTCCTTTATAACCACGCATCCCGGCCCTGCCCTTATCGTCTGTCATGGCGGCGTGTTCCGTGCATTCGGGGCGCTCTATCAAACCCGGATTTTCGGCATAGAAAATTGCTGCCTGCACCATTTCTCGCCCTCACCGGATACCCTGCCGCTTCCGTGGAATATCAGCAAACTCCGGGCGTGAGGCCGCATCCGCCCCATTAAAAAACCGGCCATGAAAGCCGGTTTTTATTGCCTGTAAATTGCCCGCAAACGGCGCGCTACCAGGAGCGCACATCCCCCGTATCCATATGGACGAAGTTGCTGCGCGCATAATAGCCGACGCCGCCGGCCTTCAGCCCAACGGCAAGAGAACGGATGCCTTTTGTATCAAATCCGGGCAGGCGCAGGTCAATAGCCTGCCCCGTCATATGCAAGGAATTTTTTGCAACGCCGCTGCTAGCGCGTCTTAGACCCGCATTTGTTTTCGGGCAACGATAGCCGGACAAAACTTCATAAGGCTGGTCGCTGCCTGTTTGCCGGTGAACCGCATAGATAATATCAATCACGCGCGGGTCGATCGGGAATAACTCATCCGAACGGAAATCGCGCAGGACGACATTGATGCTGTCAAACGCGTCGGGGAGGTATTTATTGCCGATGCGGTACACGCCGGAAAAACTTTCGCCTGTATGGGCGTTGCGAAATGATATGCGGCGCGCGCCGGACGGTGCGTTCGCGGGCGCCATGATTGCTGCCGATGCTGGGTTGAGCAAGGAAGAAGCCGCGATAGTGCCTGCGGCCATAGCTCCGAATCCGATAAGTTTGCGACGGCTCAGAAATAAGGCGGGATCGCCTGTCATCCGGGGAGTCATAGAACCTCTTATTTTTGTTTGCGAAGACATATGCGCGGGCATTGCCTTCATCGAAGAGTTGCTTTGTAGCAAATTGAAAGGGCCTGTCAAAGACAGTTTTACACTGCCCACTATACTAAAAATGCATGGGGCCTTCAACCGCTTCGTTTTACAGGGAAATCGCAGGGTTCGGGAATATTTCGGGGATGTGGATGAAATCGCGTTTTTGCAGCAGGTCGATCAGGATTTTATCCTGCCCGTACACGTCGCGGCCATAAATCAGGCGGCCATTCGTGTCGAGCCATACTGTCTGGTAGGTAATATAGACAGGCAGGGCTTCATCCGCCTGTATGTCGCGCATGCGGCCGGAATCGATATAGCGGCGCAGGCTGTTCTCATTCCATTTTTCGTTACGGCCCATAATGAATTCGGCAAGCCTGTGCGGTTCCGCGACGCGGATGCAGCCGGAGCTTAACTCCCTTTCCGGCTGGCTGAACAGCGACGGGTTATTCGTATCATGCAAGTAGATATTATAAGGGTTTTCCATCAGCACGCGGATTTTGCCAAGCGGATTGTCATCGCCCGGACTTTGCGTCATGCGCAGCGAGGCCAGATCGCGCGGATCTATGGTGTGCCAGTCCACCTGCCCCGGATCGATGGGCCGCCCCTGATAATAAATACCGATGCCGCGTTCGCTCAGCGCATAGGGATCCTGCTGGAGCATCGGCAGGAAATCCTTGCGCTTGATGGTCGGCGGCACCGTCCAGTTCGGGTTGAAACGGATACCGGTAATCTCGGTGCGGAAACTATAGGTCGGGCGCGCTGTTTTCCCCACGATAACGGGCATGGTCAGCCTCGCCTCGCCGTCCTCCACCGCCCAAAGCGTCGCCGAGGGGATATTGACGAGGACATAGCGATCGGGACGGCCTTCATTCATCCAGCGCAGCCGTTCCATATTGGCGATAATCTGCATCATCCGGTCGCGGTTGGAGATGTTCAAAAGGTCGAGCGTCTTCGGCCCGATAATCCCGTCGGCCTTCAGCCCGTAGGAACGCTGGAATGCCATAATCTCGACCGCAAGCGGTTCATCATAGGCATTAAGGCGCGTTTCAGGGTCAGAAAGGCCCAAACGGGCGCGTATTGCGGGGATTTGCGCATAGGAACGGCCCGGCTTTAACAGCTCGCCGCCGCTTCTTATAGGCTTGGCGTCCCTGTCCGGCAAGGCCGCCAGACGGACAAGTTCCTGCCGCAGTGCCTGATAAAGCGCGTAATGGGGCGCATAGCCGCGAATCGTCGCAACCGGATCGCGGGTCGAGGACAGATCTTTCAAGAGCGCCGCGCGGTCGAGCGGTTCGCGCCAGAATTTGTTTTTGGCATCCGCACTTTGCGGCTGCCCGCGCATGCTGGAAAGGTCATGAATATAGCGCAGGACGGAATCGGAGATAAGCATCTCCAGCTCCATCTTCGATGAATGGCCGAAATTTTTCTTTCTCTCGCGAATTTCCGTGACCCGATAATGCGCCGGATTAAGGCCATGCGTCCAGGATTCTTCAAGTATTTCAAGGACGGCATCGATGCGCGGTTGAAACGCACCTGCCCCCCTCACCCAAATCGGCAGGCTCGCCGCAGGGGCATAATGCGCCTTTATAATATCGTCATTATGATATTTAATCTCTTGCGGGCTATGGCCGGAGGCAAGTTGGGGCGGCTGGGAATGTACGGGCGCGGCGGCCAAAAGGCTCAAAACGGCGACAAGCACCATGCCGCCGGACATCATCCCCCGCCCTCTTCCCTTTTTCTTTGTCATAGAAGCCATGTCCGTCATCATGCTTGCGGGCAAAATCCTTTCAAGAAATCCGCCCGAATTTTCCCATCTAAAATTATCCCCTTCCATGGTTAAAAAATGATTGAGCCGGCTAGGCAGTTCCGTCAGGCGCAATAGGGGTGCATGAAGCGCATAAAACAGACCCATGAACCTCAACCTATGGAAAAAGCTACAGAATGTATTTAAAAAAAGACGAAGGCCGCGCCGCTATTCGCGGCTGGCGAGGATTTCATTGACCTGCTGGCGGAAGCTGATCGCGTTGCTGACGAACGGGACGATGAGCCGCCGCTGACCCGTTCCCGTTACGATAACGCTCCCATAGCCGAAAACCTGCCCTATCGGCGTGATGCCCAGCTCGATGCTTTCCACCTGCTGGTAGCGCAGCTCTATCATATCCGCATAGATGATGCCGCTGCGCACGAAAATGCGCCTGTCCGTCGCCGCAAGCACCAGAAAATTGCGGGTCAGGTGCGCCAGTCCAAGCATCACCGCCCCGACGGCAATCAGGAGAAAGCCCAGATTTTGCATAAAGGACGGGAGGAGCAAAATCCCGACAATCATCACGGCGACGCTCTTCCAGTAAATCGCGTCATGGATATGCGCCGCGACCCTGACCTTTTCGCCCTCCGCCAGCGTAATCCCCGCCAGCTTTAAAAGCGCCGTCCTGCCTGCGTTCACGGCCCGTTTCATTGTCGCTTCCCCTGCATCAGACGCTTCTGGCCCGCTCAATCGCGCGGCGGAATTTCAGCGGGTCTTCGATCGGCGGAAGCACGACCTCCCCGACCCCCATGCCGCGCACCATGATGCGCCCGTAATTCAAAAGCCGGCCCAGAATGCCCTGAAGCACGTTGACCCCTTCGATCCGGTCGATATTGATCTCGCCGACATAGCGGGCGACCAAACCGCGCTTATAGACAAGGCGCTTATTTGTGATCGCGATCTCCGTCGTGACCTTCACAATCATCATCTGGGCATAGCGGAACATGCTGAAAGCCAGCACCATGAAGGCCAGAATCTTGATGGCGGGATTAACGTCGCGCACCTGCGCGAGCCAGCTATCCCCCGGCCCCGCGCTCCCGCGCAAGGAAGCCGGCAGATAAGGTTCAATCATAATGGCGCCGGCGATAATAAAGATACATAGGATGACGCCGAAAACGATGTTGAGCAGCGCCGACACAGTATACATCCAGTGGAAATGCCCCACATGAACCAGCTCTTCGTCATCGGCGAGCGATTGCCGTATATAATCCAGATTTCCTAATGCCATCTTATTTATCGCCGAATGAGATTCCCAAACCTCTTGCAGTATGAACCAAAGCATCCGACGGGTCTATCGCTTCATAGGCCGCGATACATTCCTCGATGGGATAATCCACAACCTTGCGGTTTTGCCATGCCACCATCCTGTCGAAACGCCCTTCATTGATAAGATCCACCGCGCGGACGCCGAAAGCGGAGGCGAGAAGCCTGTCATTATAGGTCGGCTGGGAACCGCGCTGAACATGCCCCAGAACCGTCACGCGGCTTTCAAAGCCGGTCGCTTCGGAAACCTTATAGCTGATATAGTTGCCAATCCCGCCATAGCGCTTTTCGCCGCCATGATAGGTGATTTCAAACTTCTCCCCGTTCGGGGTCTTGACCGCTTCTGACACGATAATGAGTGCAAAATTGCGCCCAGACTGCTTCACCCGCTCTATCTTTTCGGCGATATGTTCGATCCGGTACGGAATTTCGGGGACGAGAATGACGTCCGCGCCGCCCGCAATGCCGGCGGACAGGGCGATATGGCCGGCATCGCGGCCCATAACCTCTAAAATCATGACCCGGTCATGGCTCGCCGCCGTCGGCTGGAGCCGGTCGAGTGCCTCCGTCGCCACGGCCACCGCCGTGTCAAACCCCACGGCGCGCTCGGTCTTTCCAAGGTCGTTGTCGATGGTTTTGGGGATGCCCACCATATTTATGCCGCCCTGACGGGTCAGGCGGCGCAAAATGGCGAAACTGCCATCGCCGCCAATGCCGATCACGGCCTCAAGGCCCAGCTTTTTGAAATTGCCGATAATCTCGTCACTGCGATCCTTGACCGAACCATCGCTCATCGGAAAAGCAAAAGGATTGCCCTTATTCGTCGTGCCGAGAATCGTCCCGCCCATGCGCAGGACGGTGGAATCCATCTGTTCCGGCGACAAAAGCTGCGCCTGCGGTTCATCCCCCAGCAAGCCCGCCGTCCCGTCGAGAATCCCGTAAACCTGCCAGCCCAGCTGGTCTGCCTTATAAACGGCGGCGCGGATAACCGCATTCAGCCCCGCGCAATCGCCGCCGCTCGTTAAAATGCCGATTTTTTTCGTCATGGAATATCCTTGGTGAGGAAGAGAGAATTTCATCCTTTTTATCCTATCGCGGCGCCAATGCCAAAGGGATTTCGCGCATCCGTGCCATTCTTTACTTATCAAAGCAAAAATTTTCTGATAGGATTATAGGCTCAAAATCAAAATCTTAGCCCTTCGGACGGCGCATGGAAGACATAGACGACCTTATGGAAGAGCTCGCCATTCTGGAGCGCGAGCACCGCGAACTTGATGAAACAATCAGCCGGCTGAGCAATACTCCGCCGGTTAATTTGCTGGATATACAGCGTCTGAAAAAGAAGAAGCTTCTTTTGAAAGACCAGATCCAGAAGATACGCAGCAACATCCTCCCCGATATCATAGCCTGATAAATGACCCTGTAACGGGCCAAGAAGAGGTTCAAAGTGACGCAAAACGATCCAAGACCCTTAATCGGAATCATCATGGGCTCCCAGTCAGATTGGGAAACAATGAAGCTTTCCCATGAGTTACTTAAAAACTTCGACATTCCCCATGAAGTCAAAATCGTGTCAGCGCACCGCACCCCAAGGCGCATGATTGACTATGCGTCAACCGCGCAAGAGCGCGGAATCAAGGTGATTATTGCGGGCGCGGGCGGGGCCGCCCATTTACCGGGCATGGTGGCTTCACTCACCCCCCTGCCGGTTCTCGGAGTCCCTATAAAATCAAAATCTTTCAAAGGGTTAGATAGCCTCCTCTCCATCGTGCAGATGCCCGGCGGCGTGCCGGTCGGCACGCTTGCCATAGGCGATGCGGGGGCCAAAAACGCGGCGCTTCTGGCGGTTTCCATCCTCGGAACCGCAGATGACGCCCTTATGAGGCGTTTGGAAGAATATCGCACCAGACAAAGCGAGCTGGTGGCGGAAGAACCAAGAGATTAGCGCGAAAAACCTATAAAAGCCCCGCTCTCTTCATAAAACATATAACGCATCAATAATCCCGCCGGGCCGAAGGCCGAAACCGGGCGCACATAGCCGTAAAAGACGGCCCGCCCGCCTGATTCCGCTTTTTCGATGCAAACTATCAAAAAAGGGTCTTTGAGCTTGTGGATATGTGGATTATCCTGTGCCGCCACAGACGGGCAAGGGTGATGCGCGCCGCTCAATCTCCTATTTCACATGAAACAAAAACCAGAACTGGTTGAAATGACAGCAAAAACAAAAACTATAGGCATATTGGGCGGGGGACAGCTCGGCAGGATGTCCGCCCTCGCCGCCGCCACGCTCGGCCTCCGGACACATATATATTGCCCGGAAGAAGACGCCCCGGCAGCGCAAGTTACCCCGCTTATAACGCAGGCGGCCTATGATAATCAGTGCGAGTTGAAGAGATTCGCGGAAAGCGTTGATGTCATTACCTATGAATTCGAGAATATCCCTTTGGAAACAATAGAGTTTTTAGAAAATCTGAAGCCCGTCTATCCATCCTCGAAGACACTGGCCATTTCGCAGAACAGATTGATAGAAAAGGATTTTTTGAACAAAGCAGGCATTTCGACCGCGCCATGGGCCGCGGCCTCTTGCGCGGCGGATATTGACGCGTTTTTGAAGGCCCATAAGACGCCGGAATGCATCCTGAAAACGACACGCTTCGGTTATGACGGTAAAGGGCAGTTAAAACATAAGGATACAAGCTCTAGCCAGGAGAGCTTCTTAAAGCTTGGCGGTGATGAGCTTATAATAGAAGGTATAATAGATTTCGCTTATGAAGCTTCAATCATCGTTGCGCGGGACTATTCCGGAAAATGTGAGGTATTCCCCCTCACCCGCAACGAGCATAAGAACCATATTCTCGATAAAAGCCATTTCCCTTTCGATACGCAGCAGCCTACAGGTGCCGCGCGGCCGGACGGGTTTCAAGACGGTGCGTCCGGCATGGATTCTAAAATTCCGGACGGGGCCAATAAGGGTGCATCAGGAGCGGCAACACATGGCGCGCCTGTGGAAATTACCGCCTTATCCGGCCTGTCCCAAGACGGCGCGTCCTGTGCAAATTCCGGGTCTTCGGCCCCAATATCCGCCGGAGCCGCCGCAGGTCATGGCGGGGCTTATAGCGGGCCTCATATTAACTCGTCGGGCCCCATATTAAGTCATGCGCCGCTTGAGCCATGTGCCGCAGCACGTCATGCGGATGATGCTGCAACGGATGACATTGAGCGCAGAGCCTCGGAACTTGCCGTCAAGCTGGCGGAGGAGTTGAACCTTATCGGCCTTATCGCCATCGAATTTTTCGTTTTGAAAGACGGGTCGCTGCTCGCCAACGAGATTGCGCCGCGCCCGCATAATTCCGGCCACTGGACGATGGACGGGTGCAACGTGTCGCAGTTTGAACAGCATGTGCGCGCCGTTTCCGGCCTGCCGCTCCGCACCCCCGTCCCGCACAGCGCGGTCACCATGGTAAATCTTATCGGCAGCGACGTGGAGCGCGTCCCCGCATACCTCGCCATGGACAATGCCTGCGTCCATCTCTATGGTAAGGGCGAGGCCCGCGACGGGCGCAAGATGGGCCATGTCAATTTGCTCGGCCCGCTTGAAAAGCCCCTGAAAAACCAGTGAAGCCTATTAAAAAACCAGTCAAACACATATGAAAGAAAGACGATGAAAGCCGCCGCCATGACGCACCAGTCCGATAAACGCATCGAAACCGATTCCTTTGGCGAAATCGACGTCCCCGCGAACGCCTATTGGGGCGCGCAGACGCAGCGCTCCATGCAGAATTTCGACATCGGGACGGAGAAAATGCCCGCCCCGCTCGTCCGCGCCCTCGGCATCCAGAAAAAAGCCGCGGCCACGGCCAACGCGGCGCTTGGCGCGCTGGACGCGCAACTGGCGCAAACCATCATCCAGGCCGCAGACGAGATCCTCGACGGCACGCTGGCCGGCCAGTTCCCGCTTTCCATCTGGCAGACGGGATCGGGCACGCAAACCAATATGAACGCGAACGAGGTCATTGCGGGCCGCGCCAACGAAATCCTGTCCGGCACGCGCGGCGGTAAAAGCCCCGTCCACCCGAACGACCATGTGAATATGGGCCAGTCCTCCAACGACACATTCCCGACGGTGATGCATATCGCGGCCGCCGAGAGCGTTTACCACAATCTCATCCCTTCGCTTGAAATGCTGCATGCGGCGCTGGAGGCTAAGGCGAAGGAATTCGCCCCCATCGTCAAGAATGGCCGCACCCATTTACAGGACGCGACGCCGCTGACGCTGGGGCAGGAATTTTCCGGTTATGCCGCGCAGACCGGCTATAATATCGCCCGCGTCAACGCAGCATTACCGCGCGTCATGATGCTGGCGCAGGGCGGCACGGCGGTCGGCACGGGCATTAACTGCAAGGCCGGATTCGCCGAAAAATTCGCGCAAGAGGTTTCCCGCATCACGGGGCTTTCCTTTGTCACGGCGGAAAACAAGTTCGAGGCGCTGGCCGCCCATGACGCATTGGTGGAGCTTTCGGGCGCGCTCAACGTGCTGGCCGTGTCGCTGATGAAAATCGCCAACGATATCCGCCTGATGGGCTCCGGCCCGCGGTCGGGCATCGGCGAGCTGCTCCTCCCCGAAAACGAGCCAGGATCGTCCATCATGCCCGGCAAGGTCAACCCGACCCAGTGCGAAGCATTGACCATGATTTGCGCGCAGGTCATGGGCAACCATGTGGCCGTCACGATCGGCGGCAGCAACGGCCATTTCGAGCTGAACGTCTTCAAGCCGGTCATTATCTATAACGTGCTGCAATCCATCACGCTTCTGGCCGACGGCTGCCGCAGCTTTACGGAGCGCTGCCTTACCGGAATCGAGCCGAACCACGAGCGCATCCGCTTCCTGATGGAAAATTCGCTGATGCTCGTCACGGCGCTGAACCCGCATATCGGCTATGACAACGCCGCGAAAATCGCCAAAAAGGCGAACAAGGAAGGCACCAGCCTGCGCGAGGCCGGCATCGCCCTCGGCCTGCTGACCTCAGACCAATATGACGAATGGGTACGCCCGGAAGACATGATAAGGCCCCGCGACTGAGCGGGGTTCCGGCGCAGCATGGCGACGCGGGAAGAAGGCATGGATGGGATAAAGCCCGTAACGGACATCCTTTCGGAAAGGCCCGTCAAGCGCTCCGTCACCATTGCGGGCCATGCGACCAGCATTACGCTGGAGGCCCCTTTCTGGACGATGCTGCAGGAAATTGCCGCGCAGGATGGCCGCTCTCTGGCAAATCTTATCACCGAAATAGATGCGCGGCGCGGCACGAATCTTTCCAGCGCCTTGCGGCTGTTTGTGCTGGATCGGTTGCGGCAGGGATAATTAAGGCCGCACAAAAACCACCCTTGAAGACAATGCAAGGATATGGGCAAACCCATGCGCAAAGTCATACACAAAATCATGCGCAAAAAGGGCGCGGCAATGATAATGCCGCGCCCTTTCTTATAGCTGTTTTACGCCGCTTCCGGCTTCTATTGCTGTTTCAGGAAGCCGTCCAGAACGCCGCGAATGACCTGCTCCGGATTATTGGCCGGTTGCTTTTGTTGCTGCGGCTCTTGCTGCGGCTGCGCTTCCGGTGCGGGGGCCGGAGGAGCGGCCACGGGCGCCGGCGGCGGGGCCGTTTCCGGCGCCGCATTTGGCGCAGCATCAAGCCCGGCATCGGGCGCCGCGGCGGGCTGTTGCTGCTGGCGCTGCGGCAGGATGCCAAGCCCTTGCAGCTTGCCTGTCAGGTCGTCGCCCAGCACGCCAGGAAGCTTTTCAATCGCCTTTTCCTGTATCTTGCTTTGCAGGCGGCGGGTCAGAACGTCGTTGAACAGGCCGCGCCCGAACGTGTTGCCCGGATTGCTGAGCGAGCCCTTGATGGCGACATCGAACGCGCCGGCATCGCGGGCCTGTTTGAAGGTGATGGTATGCACCGTATCGATCACCCATTGCGGCAGGTTGACGTTGCCGCGGGATTTGATGTTCGCGGCGGGGCCGTCCATCTCCATGTTGGAAATGATCGCGACGCCCTGTGAAATATCATAGGCGCCCTTGATCGTATCAAAACGGGTTTCACCGCCGCTCACCGCACCGCCGACGACATTTTGCAGCCGGTCGAGCGGCTTGCCGGAATCGACGAAAGCAAGGCCGATTTGCGCGAGGTCAAACCCCTTCATCACGATATCCGTACCGTCCAGCGTAGCTTTCCCCTGCAGCGCGCTCACCAGCGCGTGGGGGGACAGGCCGGTCGTCTGGACGTTCATCGCCATCGAAACGTCGCCGCTCGCGCGGATAAGGCGGGAACCGCTGAGCGCCAGCGCAAGAGGCTCCAGCGCAACCTTGTTCATCTTGGTATCGAGCGCGATGGACAAAGGCTGGCGGGCATCCGCCGGGTCGTTCACCTTGGCATTCAATGCGGCGTCACCGCCGAACAGCCCGGCCTGAAGCCCGTCCACGGTCAGGTTGCCGTCCTTCAGCACGATTTTGGTCTTTGGCTGGGTAAAGTTCCAGCCGCCATAAGTGATGGATTGCGCCGAGAGGGCCAGATCGAGATTGGCGCTGTGCATCCAGCCCGTTTCAATCGTCGCCCGCGACCATTTGCCGCCGTCGGATGACGCGGCGGAAGCCCCGCCCGCGCCGCCGGAACCAGCGGCGGTTTTCGCGCCGAGCAGTTCATCCAGCGGGATGGCCCCCGCCTGCACCGTTCCGGTCACGGAGGGTTTTGCCCCCGCAAGATCGACCTTCAGGCCGCCGCCGAATGTTGCGTTCCCGATGGAGGTTTTAAGGTCGGTAATGTCATAGACCTTGCCGTTCGCCGCGGCCTTCGCATATAGGTCAAAGGGGCGTTCCAGCCCCGGCCCGCCCGCAAAGGCGGGGTTCACGATCTGCATCGCCTTGACGAAATTCGGATGCTTCGCGCCGATGGTCAGGTTGCTGAAGGACGGCGTACCGAGAAGCCCCGTCATGTTTCCGCCGGCTTGCAGGCTCCCGCCCATCGCGGCAATATCCGCGTCGAACGCAAGACTGTCGGCCTTGCCGCTGGCCTTGATATTGGCCTGTGCGCTGCTGAACCCCTGCGGCAGTTTGGACGTGTCCATGTCAAAGGACTGAAGCAGTTTTTTGGCGTCCGCCGTGTTGCCATAGAAGGCAAGGTCGATGCCGGAAAGTTCCTGAAGATTCGCGACCGTGCCTTTCAGGCTCGCGGCGGCCCCGCGGAAATTCTGGACGGAGGCGTTTTCAAGCTTCAGGGAAGACCCCGCCGCAACGCCCTTCAACCGGATGCCGCCGATTTCCTGCCCGTCCATAACGGCCTTTTGCGCGCTGACGTCAAAGGTCAGATTGGCGGGGATATTGACGCCGCGCACCGGTTCAAGCGCCTTTTTGACATCCATTTTCGCGGCGGGGCTTTTCTGGACGGCCTGTTTCTTTTGTCCGTTCAGCCGCGCCTGAATTGCGTCGATATTGACCATGTCGGTCGTCAGGTCGATCATCACATCGGGACGGCCCGCGGCGCCGTCCGGCTTATAGGATGCGGCAAGGCCGATGGAGGTGTCATCGAGTTTCAGCGTGCTGTTCGTGACGCTCACGCTCGAAGGCGTGACGCGGCCCGTGAGGTTGAACTGCGCGGCGCGGTAGATTTCAAGGGCCGCATTATCGCTTTGCGCGGGCGCGAAAGCGCGCAGCAGGGTCGGGAGCTGTTCCGACGTTCCATGCGCCTTGAAGGTCACGGACGGGTCGGCATAGGTCACGCCCTTTTCCCCCGAACGGGAGGTAGAGGCGTAGCGAATGGAGGCCGTCCCTTCCGCCCGCGTCTTGCCGGGAATGTCGAGCGCCCTTGCCTGCACGTCGATATCGGCGCCTTTCTTGGAAAGGTTCAGCGCGACGCCCTGAAAGGTCTTGCCGTCAAATTGAATGCCGTCCGCGCCGATATTCACCGTGCCGTCAACGGGGAACGGCAGGGACAGGGTTTCGGGGATGAAGCCCGCATCGCTGCCGGCCAGTTTCTGGCCCTTGGCGACCTGTTCCTCGACGCGCGGGGCTTTTCTCTTGTCCTTGGCGGGCAGGAGCCGGTCAAGGTTCAGATTGCCTTCAAACGCCATATCGGCCTTCACGCCGACTGGGTTCTGGGCCTTGAGGTTGGTGACGGACAGGTTCCCCTTCCCCTTGGCCTCGCCGAAAGCGACATCCATATCTTGCGAGGAGATCATATTCTCGTTCGCCGTCACAAGGCCGGAGAAGGAGAGTTTTTGCCCCAGCGTGGAGGAAGACCCGCCCGCATCGCCGCCCGCCAGCGCCAGAACGGACGCCAGATTATCGGCGGACAGGGCCATCTTGCCCTGAATTTCCATGGGATCCAGCGCCACGATGCCGTCAAAGGCGGCGGACGCCCCGCTTTCCGGCAGGCGGATTTTCAAATTGGCCGGAATTTCCTTGTTTCCGTCGGAAATGCGCTTTGTATCGGCGTCGATTTCAATCTTTTTCCCGCCATAGACAAGGTCGCCATCCAGCGTAAACGGGCCGGAAAGACTATCCGCCCGCACCGCCAGATTGATTTGTTCGGCCAGATGCTCGCCGCCCGCCTGACGGTTCGCAAAAGCCACGCGGCCATCCTCGATGATCAATTTATTTAACGATACGTCCTGTCCTTTTTTAGCCTTCTGTGCATCCTGTTGAGCCGTATCGGAATTGCCCGCTTCGGCATCGGCCAGCAGCTTGTCCGACATCCATGAATTCGATCCGTCTGGCAGGATTTCAAGGCGAATATCGGGACTTACGAGCCGAACCGTATCTATTGAAATATTGCCGGAAATCAGCGGAAAAACATCAACAGACACATTAGCCTGCTTCATGGTTAAAAGGTTCTCCTCGCGCCCTCTTGGGGACGCTACGGACAGTCCTGCGATCTTTAGTTGCGGGATCGGTAGTACGGACAATTTGATGTCACCGTCGATTTTTATGTCATACCCGGCGGCGCTTTTCGCCTGTTCGATAATTTGCGGCTTGTATTTATTCCAGTCCACAAAGGACGGCCCGATAAGGATGGCGCCCACCAGAAGGATGAGAAGGCCCAGAACGATCGACAGGTTACGTTTCATAATATCTCCGGATAAAATTTGGCATTTGCGAATAAGAATGTACGGCATTTATATATAGCAAATGTCCGTAATCTCAAATAGTTCGCCTGAAAAAGAGAGAAAACACCGCCGCATGGGCGTGAATGACGGGCGCGGCGTAGCCGGACAGGGAAGGAAGCGCCGCGCCGCCATAAAACCGTTGAACAGGCGTGCGGATGCTCCTTCCCACGCGGCCCCCCGCCCATTGCATTGACTCGCTTTCCGTTTTCTATAGAATTGGCGGCAGGATCGGATTATCCGGCCCCGGGGCGTAGAAACCCCTATAAAGCGCGGCTTGTATGGCCGTTATCCATGCTCCTCGACTCTGGTCGGGGAGGCTGTGACGTATGTCCAACCTGCTCCGGCAGGCAAAGGTCATGGCGACCCTACGCTTTATGGGTTTTCTAACTCCCCGATCATCAGAAAGAGGGGAGTTTTATGGACAAAAGCCGCCATGCCCAATCAGGCTCAGCGCTCGTGCTGATACTTATCGCCGTTGCCCTTTTCGCGGCGCTGTCCTATGCCATGATGCGGGATAGCGGAACCGGAGCGGCCACCCGCACCATGTCCGATGCGCGGGCGCGTTTACTGGCCACGGAGATCATCCAGTACGGCGACACGCTCGCCCGCACCGTGCAAAAGCTCCGCATACGGGGATGCTCCGAAACTGAATTCGATTTTTCCAACGATGTGTGGGCAAGACATGGCGGCGCGCCTTTATATCCTTCCGGACATTATTCAAATGCCCGTTCCCCCGATTGCAGCGTCTTCCACCCGCAGGGCGGCGGCGCGGCGGCCATAAACATACCGAAAGCCGCTTTACAGGAATGGGCCATCGCGGCCCATAACACGGGTTACGGTTCAGCGCGCATACGGATAATTCCGCTTGGGGGCGTAGGAGAGAACGACAAGGAAGATGTCTATTATACAACAAACTACCTGCACAAGGAAGTCTGCCTTATGGTCAATAGATTGCTGGGTGTAGAAAATCCCGGCGATGAACCACCCTTCACAAGCGGGAGCGTTGCCTCGGCGGAATATACAGGCGCATTCAACGATCGCGCCCCTTTGGAAGACCCGATGGGTGTTTTAAAAGGCAAGAGATCATTCTGCGCCAGCACAACGAACCCTTCTCCCGCCCATCAATATAATTTCTGGCAGCTCTTGGTCGTGCGATAAACGCTAAACCATATATTGCCCGCCATTGGCGGTGATGGTGGCGCCGTTGATGAAGGCCGCGCTGTCCGAGGCGAGGAAGGCGACGATGCCCGCGATTTCCTGCGGCTCGCCCATCCGCGCCGCCGGAATCTGGCGGATGATGGAATCAAGCACATCCTGGCGCATGGCAGAAGTCATGTCGGTCGCGATATAGCCGGGGCAGATGGCGTTGACCGTAATCCCCTTCCCCGCGCTTTCGAGCGCCAGCGCCTTGGTAAAGCCGAGCATCCCCGCCTTTGCCGCCGAATAATTGGTCTGGCCGAACTGCCCCTTCTGGCCGTTGATGGAGCTGATATTCACAATGCGCCCGAAGCCGCGTTCGCGCATCCCCGCAATCACCGCGCGGCACATATTGAAGCAGGAGGTCAGGTTGGTTTCGATAACATCGTGCCATTGATCGGCGCCCATTTTATGCAGCACGCCGTCCCTTGTGATCCCCGCATTGTTCACCAGAAGATTGATTGGCCCCATTTGCGTCCCGATAGCGGCGCAAACATTCCGGCATTCATCAAAATCGGCGACATCGAGCTTGAAGCTCTTCGCCCCTGTATCGGCCTCACATTTTTGCGCGGCCTCTGCGTTACCGTGATAGATAGCGGCGACTTCATAGCCGTCCGCCCGCAGCTTGCGGGTAATTTCAAGGCCGATGCCCCGCGTCCCGCCCGTAACAATTGCAACACCCTTGCTCATATTCATTCTCCGGTTATGAAATTACTTTCCAGTCGGCCGCGTCATCGCGCTCGACGCACATGGCAATCCCCATGCCGCCGCCGATACACAAGGTCACCAGCCCCTTTTTCGCGCCGCGCCGCGCCATTTCGTGCAGCAATGTGACCAGCACGCGGCATCCCGACGCGCCGATCGGGTGGCCGAGGGCAATAGCACCGCCATTGACATTGACCTTCGACGCATCGAGGTTCAACTCCTTTAAAACGCAGCAAGCCTGCGCCGCAAACGCTTCGTTCGATTCGACGAGGTCGAGGTCGGCGGCGTCCCATCCGGCCTTGCCGAGCGCCGCGCGCGACGCGGGGACAGGCCCCGTCCCCATCACGGCAGGGTCAACGCCGGCCGTGGCCCAGCTTTTGATGCGGGCGAAAGGCTTAAGGCCGCGCTTTTGCGCCTCGCTCGCGCGCATCAGCAAGACCGCCGCAGCCCCGTCATTGATGCCGGACGCGTTGCCCGCCGTGACCGTCCCGCCTTCACCCTTGAAAGCCGGGCGAAGTTTTGCAAGAGCCTCTGCCGTCACGCCCGCACGCGGAAATTCATCGCGTTCGGCGGTCATTTCCTCCTTGCGCGTCCTGATCTTTACAGGGGTGATTTCCGCCGCAAATTTTCCGTCCTTTTGCGCCTCTTCGGTCTTTTGCTGGGAGGCGGCGGCGAAGGCGTCCTGTTCCTCGCGGGAAATGCCGGCTTTTTCCGCAATATTTTCCGCCGTGATACCCATATGGTAATCATTGAACACGTCCCACAGCCCATCCGTAATCATCGTATCGGTCATGGACGCATTGCCCATTTTCGTGCCGGAACGCAGGTGCAGGGCGTGGGGGGAAAGGGTCATGTTTTCCTGCCCACCGGCGACAACCACGGCCGCATCACCGCATAAAATCGCCTGCGCGCCGAGCGCAACGGCCCGCAGGCCCGAACCGCAAACCTGATTGATGGTGAGAGCTGTGCGCTCCTGCGGTACGCCCGCCGCCATCGCCGCGCGGCGGGCTGGATTTTGCCCCTGCGCCGCGGTCAGAACTTGCCCCATCACCACATCATCGACATCCGCCGCCGGGACGGAAGCGTCCTCCAGCACGGCCTTGATAACGGCCGCCCCCAATTCATACGCCGGAATGGATGAAAACATGCCGGAGAAACTTCCTATCGCGGTGCGCTTCGCGGCGACGATCACGACGGGGTCTAAAGGGCCTGAATGGGGAGCTGAATGGGACATGGGGGAAAACTCCTGCACTGGTTCTGGATGAGGGGGGTATAAAAGCTGCGCCCGACATTAGGGCGGACGGCGCGGAAATTCAAGCCACGCGCGGCAAAAATATATAATAGCCCCGCAAAGAAGCCCTTCCCGCCGCTTTACCGTTGCTGCGCCGCGAGCCAGCGCGCGACAGGCGCCCATATGGCGGCCGCAGCATCCCGCGAAACCATCAGGCCGATATGCCCTGTTGCGCACAAAATCCTTTCGGTGCCTGCTTTATCGCCAAAAGAAAGCGCCGATTCCAGAGGCACGATCTTGTCCTCCTTCGCCGCAACAACAAGCGCCGGACATGCAACATTCTCCGCAGCAATCACCTCGCCGCACACAAGCCATTCGCCGTTATGCGGCAAATTCCGCTCATACCATTCCTCCATACAGCTTCGCGCCATGGCGGCGGGCAGAGCGCCTCCCTCGTTCAGCCAGTCCTCGACGGCGACGAATAATTCCGCTTTTTTATCCCTCTCCGGCAGGGCGGCGAAGGCGGCAAATTTACGGATTGAACCTTCCGGATCCAAGGTCGCGAAAACTGCCTGAACCCAGCTTTCGGGCAGGCGGCCATGCTGCGCCATATAAGGCAGGGCGGCGGGCTTCATCACGCTTATCCTGTTTTTCAGCGCAGCCTCGCTATCATGAAAATTCCACGGCGCCGCAAGCATCACAAGCCCCTTAACCTTGTTTGGCCGCAGCACCGAAGCCGCCGCCGCAAACAGCCCCCCCATGCAATAGCCGAGCAGCATCACCTCTGCCCCCGCAGCGTCAAGCGCAGGCAAGAGCCTTTCACGCATAGCCGTATCAAAGCTGGAAAGGCCCGGATCTTTTGCGGCCTCTCCCCAATCCAGCAAATAAACCTCCAGCCCCTGCCCCGCCAGAAAACGCACAAAAGAGCGATCGGGCAGCAAATCGAGAATGGCGGAGCCGTTAATCATGGACGGGATGACGATAACGGGGATTCCGCTCGTTTTGTGACGGCGGGGGGTGATAGTGGCATCGGCGTTTGCGGCGGGCTTTGCCGGCGGCACGGTGGATGCGTCAGCGGCTAGAGCTTGGGCTTGGGCTTGGGCCTGGACTTGGGCATCGGCATCGGCATCGGCATCGGCAAGAGCGTCGCCCTTGATACCAATATCGTCAATACCGCCCCCGATTTCCGCCGCAGCATGACGGGCCGCCGCATCGGGAGCGCCACCTTGCCCTTCTACCTCCACGCGCAGCAACCGCACGCTCCCTGCCTGCCAGACTGTTTCAAGAGGCGGCATAGAGCGTTTAAAAGGATGGGCCTGATATTTTTGTATGCCTTTAAAGAACCCCTCCAGATCCTCTTGCGAAAAGGCGGCGCCGCCGGCAAAGCCCGCCGCCGCCAGCGAGGCCATCGACAAATGGAGGGATAAGGGTTTGGGGCCGGTGCGGGTCATATTTTCCTTATATATAAAAGAAAGCACAAAAAGAAGCGCCCGCGCGCAACATATTAATCTTTTTGCCTTGCAATATAATTTTGTGCATAATAATAGTTAATCATACTTGCAGCATTCAGCTATTAGGAGAATTCACAATGGCTACGACCAAGAAGAAGTCCGATGAACCCACGGTCATCAAAAAGTACGCCAACCGCCGCCTGTATGATACGGGCAGGAGCAGCTATGTAACACTTGAGGATTTATGCGAAATGGTCAAGGAAGGCCATGATTTCGTCGTCTATGATGCGAAATCTGGCGATGACATTACCCGCTCCGTCCTGACCCAGATTATCGTCGATCAGGAATCGAACGAGGGGCAAAGCCTTCTCCCCATCGGTTTCCTGCGCCAGCTTATCGGTTTTTACGGCGACAATCTCGGCCCGCTCGTGCCGAATTACCTTGAACACAGCTTCCAGACATTCGCAAAAAATCAGGAACAGCTCCGCCAGCAAATCAATAAATCGATCGAAGGCATATTCCCCGTTCCCAATCTGGAAGAAATCAACAAGCAGAACATGGCCATGTTTGAAAACGCAATGCGCATGTTCCGCCCCTTCGGACAGCAAGGCGAAGACGACAAGAAATAGCGGGCGGAGGAAAAGCGCGGCGTCTGCTGCGGCTGCGGCTTCCGCCGCGCCGCCTCATGGTTACCAATACCGCCCGCGCTATGCCGCATGTTCCGCCGCCATATGATGAAGAAAAACCCCCGCTCCTTATTTATGGTGCGGGGGTTTTCTAATCCTGCAGGGCGGCAATAGGGCTAGTCTTCCCTTGGAGAAGGAACCATGCCGGTTTGCAAGGCTACAGGCCCGCGCCCTTAATCACGCTCCCCTATAATCCAGACTGGACAGATGGCGACGCGTGGAGAGGGGCGCGCAGGCTACATACCCTTTACAGCGCCCGCAATCCGATCGCGGCTGTCCATGGCTTCGTCCAGATTGGCGGCTTCGCTCTGGCTGGCGACGGCGACAAAGCTTTCCTTGTCTTCAAAGAAGACAATCGAGGAAGACTGTCCCTGCCCGCCCGCGCCGACACAGGCAACTTCATAGAGGGCCATATTTTTCGCCCCGTTTTCAGCCGCGGTCGGAATGGAGGCAAAGTCGCCGGAGCAGGAGGCTCTGCGTGCAGCAATATAATCCTGCACTTGCGCGTCGAAAGTTTTTCCGCCGGCCTTGCGCACCGTGGCGCTTCCTTGCACCGCTCCACCCTGCGCCCAGCTAAAGCTGCCCGCGCCGGATTGTTTCAGGCCCGAAGCCGGCACGCCGGCACGGGTCAGGAGAGTCTGGATATCGCCGGTCTGGAACGAGGCCTCTTGCACCGCTTGCGGTTTTGCAGCCGGACGGGCCGTCATTTTCTGCGCCACGGCCCCCGCCGCATAAGCCGCCCCGCCGCCCGAAGCCGGCTGGATGGTGTTCAGCCTCTGTGCCGTCTGCGCCTCTTTGGCGGCAGCGGCGGAAGTGGCAGCGGCGGAACCGGATGCACTTCCCGCTTCTTGCTGGCGCTGCATCTGGATAAGCTGGTTGCGGTAGGTCGCGCTTTCATTTTCCTTGCGTGCGAGCTGGCGGCGCAGCTCGTTCATCTGCGACTGAACCACGGCGGCTTGCGCGTTATTCACCGCGGGTTTTACGGCAGGCGGCGGCGTCATGGATGACGCGGCGGCGGCAACCACAGCCGGGGCACTCGTCGATGTCCATGCCATCTCGCCCAGATCCGCGGTATGTCCGGCGGCTGGCTCAAGGGCCTGAACCTCGATTGAACCGTCTGCCGTGTCATTGCGGGCCAAGCGGGACGTCGCAATGCCGCGTTCTTTCAACTGTGCCTTTGCCTCCCGCAATTCTCCTTCAAGCGCTTGCAATTTCTCAATCTGCCTCTTCTCTGTCACCGCAGGGTCAAAGAGCATTTGCTCGATTTCAGCTTTTTCATGGCTACAGCTCATGCGCTCATTTTCGACCTGCCGGCCCAAACGGCGGATTTCGCGCTCCGCCTCGTTAAAGCGTTTTGTCGCCTGCTCCAGATTCCAGTCCCCCGCGACAAGCGTAAGGCGGCTATCTTCCTTCTGGGTTCTGAGGCTTTCAAGATCCTTGGCCAGCTTCATATTATCTTTTTGCGCGGATTCAAGCTTATGTTCCAGATCCGCTATCAGGCGAAGCGCCTTCCCTTCCGCATTGACGGCGGTTTCCGCAATCCGCGTCTGGGCCGATTTCAGGTTTTCTTCCAGCTGGGCGTTGCGCACCTCAAGCTCTTGGATTTTTGCGGCCGCTTCTTCATCCTGCGCGCCGCCGGACGCGGGCTCTATACTGGCAAGGCTTTGCTCAAGCGCCGCCACTTTTTGCGCCATCGCATCACGCTCCTGCCGCAGCTTCTCCATCTCCTCCATGGAATCAGGAAGCGGCGTCATGCCGGATGAAGAGGCGGCCATAGAAGCCTGTTCCTGCAACTGCGCCTGTACCTGCGCATGGGCTTTCGTCTGCGCCTCGGCCTCCGCCCGGAGGGCGGCTACCTGTTCTTCCAGCGCTTTTTGCTGCGCGGCGGCCGCCTGTTCGGCCTGCGCTTTTTCCTGCGCCTTGCGGGCCGCTTCCGCCGCCGCCGCCTGCGTCTGCTTCAGATTGTCTTCGAGGGCTTTCTTCTCGGCGGCAATAGCGTCGAGCCGCTTTTGCGTTTCGGGAATTGTTGCGGATTGGGTCTTCAGCTTTTCATTCTCCGCCACAATAAGCGCAAGGCGCTCTTGCAGGTTTTTAACCTGCTGCGTCGATTTGTTTTCGGCTTCCAGCGCCGCTTGCGCCATCTGGGTGCGGGCTGTGGCAAGGCTGGCCTCAAGCTCGGCGTTCCTGTTTTCCAGCTCGCGCGTGCGGCCCGCAAGCGTTACCTGCTGCGCGGATAATTTGGCTTTTTCCTGCTCCGCCGAAAAGAGCCGCTCTTCAAGTTCCATACGCTCATTCTCAATCGCGTTGAGCTGCCTTTGCGTTTCAGGCGAAACGGCCCCCGATTGCACCCTTAAAGAGTCGTTTTCCGTGGCCAGTTCCGCAAGGCGCGATTGCAGCATGGTGATTTGCTGATTGGATTTTCCAAGCTCGTCCGCCGTCTTTTGCTTCAGCCCCTCATTTTCAGCCGCCATGGTTTTCAGGCGGGCCTGAAGCTCTTGCAAGGCGCGGTCGGACTGGATAGCCGCTTGCGGCGATGCGGCCACAGCCATCTTTGCCGGCGCGGCGTTTTTCGTGCCCGTATTTGCCGCGGCGACCGGCGCTACAGCGGGAGAAGAAGAAGCCCGTACGGGTTCCGCCGCAGCTTTTACTGCGGGTTTTTGCGGGGGCGGCGTCTGTTTTGCTGCGGTCTTTTGCGGCTTTTCTTGTGATGCAGATGCAGTCTTTGCCTTTGCCGCAGTTTTTTGCAAGGACGGCTCCTGGGCGCGCATGCTGTCGGCAAAATCTTTCAAGACAGCTTTTTCCTGCTGCGCCAATAGTTGTTTTTCTTCATCCGTCGGCGCGTTGATAAGCGCGCGGGCATCGGGAATAAGCGGCGCCGGGCCGGGCATTGCAGCGGCGGCGGATGCACCCTTTACAGCAGCGGGCGCGGCGGCGGCCTTCGTAGCGGCGGACGCAGCGGATCCGTTTGCCGCCCCCGCATCGGCCAGCCTTGTTTCAAGCTTTTCCGCGCTGAAATTTTTCGGCCCGTTGACAGGCTCCGCCATCAGAACATCCGTCGTTTTGGACGGTGCGGCCGCGCCGCCCTGCGCCGCGATTTGCAGATCCTCCATACAGTTCTGAAGATCCTTTTGCCCCTTTGTCACTTCGGGCATGGCAAAAGCATAGGCGTTATTGTCGATTTTCACCTGCATCTGCCGGGAATCGTCCAGCGCATCGAAAAAGCCGGTGTCCCAGCCAAGGCGGATCACGACCGCTTTTTCCGAAGAAGGCATCATGTCATAGGCGCGGATTTGCCCCGGCCCCGGTTGCAGGTTGATTTTCAGCGACCGGTCGCGCTTGAAGACATCTTTCTGGAAATCTATGGCGAGCGAATATTCCTCCGCCTGATTGCGCGCGAGGCTTAAAACCACGCCGCCGTCATATTTACGCGAAAGCGTGCAATAGGAGTTCCCGCCCTCCGCCGTCCTGTCCACCTTGGTCAAGGCCCATGCGCCTTGCGGCTTCAGGTTCTGTTCCTGCGCAATCGCCGGTGAAAGCAGGCACGAGGTAACAAAAAGCCCTGCCAGAACGGTTGAAGAGAAATGTTTCTTTGTAAACATGGGTCACATCCTGCACTCTTGCGTGGCAAATTCCATATTCGAAAAAGATTTACGGGAATCTGCAGGAAAACATACCGCTTTGCCGTCCCGCGGCAAAGCCTGTTTTAAAGGTTATTCAGGTTAATGGCCGTATTATCCGCAGATATCCACAGAGTTATCCATCCTGATCGATGGTCAGGGTGCGCAAACCGCTCTCCGGGTCGGTGTTCAGCCCGCCGACGGGGCGGGGCGTTTCCGAAGAAAACTGGTCGAGCAGCGCGGCGACAGCCGATTCGAACGTGCCGTTCAGCGCCATGCCCTGCCTTACCTGAAACCCGTCATCCGCGTGCCATATGACGGCAACGCCTTCCCTGCCCGCCCAGTCCTGAAGAACGTCTTTCAAGGCCATGCCCGCCGGGGCCGTCCATGCGGACGGGGCCGAAAGGGTTTGGGCGGCGCCGGCCGGACGGGCGCGGCGGATACCCGCCGCGGGTTCGGATGGAACAGGATTTGAAGCGGGATACGCCGCGGAAGAAGCGTCATAAGAACCATTATTGTGGGAGGGCACATGAGGCGCCGCGCGGGCAGGTGACGCGTCATTTTGAACCCGCCCCTGAAGACCCGATGCTGCGCCGCTGACGGCGAGCAGCTCCGCAACCGCCTCTTCGAAGCGCCCGTCAAGTGCAACATCCTGCGCAACAATTCCATTCTGCTCCGCCTGCCATTGCAAATCATAGCCGGCGCGGTCGGCCCAGCGGTTCAGGACGGTGCGGATGTCCTCACCCGCGGACGCATTCCATTGCGCGACCGAAGCGGGGCTTTGACGGGCCGGAATAGCGCCAAGCGAGCGTGGCTGCGCATAGGCGTCGCCGCCATGTGCATCGCCGCCGCGCATGATGTCATCCAGATTTTGCGGCATGGCCCCTGCACCGGAAGGCTCATAGTAGGAGCGGGACGGGTCATAGGGCGCGCCGCCCTGTCCACCCTGCGCCGGATATTGCGCGGCATAATCTTGCTGCGCC
This sequence comes from Micavibrio sp., assembly GCA_041655955.1. Classification (GTDB taxonomy): domain Bacteria; phylum Pseudomonadota; class Alphaproteobacteria; order Micavibrionales; family Micavibrionaceae; genus Micavibrio_A. The sequence goes on along the minus strand of JBBAEN010000001.1, from coordinate 231,734 downwards.
ATTGCGGGCGCAGCATCGTCGCCGTGGTAACATTGTTCAAGCGCCGCATAGGAATCCCCCATACGCCCCAGCGCGAAATACATATTATTGTCCGCGATGCTAAGGCCCAGCCAGTTCGCCTGCGCCGCCTCCTTATAAACATCCTCAAGGCCGCGCAGGTTGAAGATAAGCGTATTGGCCGCAAAAGCGGTTCCCGTGACCTGTTGCGCATATTTATCGCCAAGCGATAAAAGCGCCGTATATTTATGGCCGGGGCGGAACACGTCCTGACGGAAATCAACGGCCATCGCCATCATGCGGCCCCCGCCGCCGGAAAAGCGGATGATAAAGCCGTTATCGTAATCATTGGACAGGATGCAAGGCAGGCTCATCCCCTCCAGCCCCCGCACCGAAGGAAGCTGCGCCGGGCCGACCATCCATTGCCCCATCGGCTGGAACGCATGGGCCTGGGCGGATTGCGCCATGGCATGGTTATGGACGGGAAGAAGGGCAAGAACCGCGGCGCCGGTCAGGGCGGCAAGACGCAAGGACGGGTGCATAAACAGGCGCGGCGGCATAGGCGTGGACACGCGCGCGGATGGGCGCCCGGATCGGCGCAAAGATGAACGCAAGGTCTTAGAAAACATACTGTTTCAGTCCCGTTCTGTGAAAAAATGGATGAGAACGACCATAAGCGCATGGCCCATGGGAGGCAAGGCCGTTTTGCGGACAATCCCCTGTGCCGTCCCGCCTGTTATCCTATTTCTTTTTCTTGTCGGCGATCCCCAACCTGAAGGAAAGCGATGTTTCCAAAAACAGGTCGATATCGCCGTCGAGGACGGCCTGCGCATTGGTGTTTTCCGTTCCGGTGCGCAAATCCTTGATCATCTGGTAGGGCTGAAGCACATAGGAGCGGATCTGGTGTCCCCAGCCAATATCGCTCTTGGAGGCGGAGGCGGCGCTCGCGGCCTCTTCGCGCTTGCGCAGTTCAAGCTCGTAAAGACGGGCTTTCAGCATCGCCATGGCATCGGCGCGGTTCTGGTGCTGGGAGCGCCCGTTCTGGCAGGACACGACGACACCGGTCGGAATATGGGTGATGCGGATGGCCGAGTCGGTGGTGTTGACGTGCTGGCCCCCTGCGCCGCTGGAGCGGTATGTATCGACCTTCAAATCCTTATCCAGAATCTCGATATCGATACTGTCGTCAATCACCGGCGTCACGCCCACGGACGAAAAGCTCGTATGGCGGCGGGCGTTGGAATCAAAGGGAGAGATGCGGACAAGCCTGTGGACGCCGCTTTCGGTCTTCAGCCAGCCATAGGCCCGCTCGCCTTCTATACGGATCGTTGCGGATTTTATACCCGCCTCCTCGCCCTCATTCCAGTCGAGAAGAGTAACCTTGAAGCCTTTGTTTTCAGCCCATCTTATATACATGCGCAGGAGGATACCGGCCCAGTCCTGCGCTTCCGTCCCGCCGGCCCCGGCATTGACCTCAAGATAGGCGTCGTTCATGTCGGCCTCGCCCGAAAGCAGGCTCTCAAGCTCGTATTTCGATACGTCCTGTTGCAGGGCGAACAGCGCCTGTTCGGCTTCGGCGACGATGGTTTCGTCCCCCTCCTCCCCGCCCATAGCGATGAGTTCGATATTGTCGTTTACGGAGGCTTCATAGCCGTTGAGGCGGCTTATTTGCGAATCAAGGCGCGTGCGCTCTTTCATCAGCGCCTGCGCCTTGTCGGCATCGTTCCAGAGATCGGGGTCTTCGGCGGCTTTGTTCAGCTCTTCAAGGCGGGCAAGGGCGACATCCCAGTCAAAGATGCCTCCTTAGCAGGACAAGCGCCTCACGGACTTCACTCACCACTGCTTCGATTTCCGCCCTCATGGGATTAGGCTGCCTTTTGCTGGGTCATTGCGGACGCGTCATGCTCTTCCATCATCTCGATGGAAGCCGCGACATAGGCCGCAAGCTTTTCGCCTTCGACGTCGCCCGTCAGGATCATGCCGTCGCGCACGCAAGGCGCATCAGACCAGTTCGCGCCCGCGGTTTCGGCGATTGCGCGTTTTTCATCGGGGCCGCCGACCGTCTTGCCCGCGACGTGATCCGCATGGGCCAGAAGCTGCACCGCGTCGCCCATACAGACGACCGGCTTCATGGACGCTATAAAGCTGCCGATAAAGCGGCGGGAATGGGCGGTCATTTTCAGTTTATCGTGGCTGCGCTGCCCGCCGGGGATGATGACGGCGTCATAATCAATGCCCAAAGCGGTGTTCAGTTGCACGTCAACCGCGAAATTATGGCCCCAGCTCTTGCCGTCCCAGCCATTTACAAGGCCGGAATCGGTGCTGATAATACGCAAGGACGCGCCTTGCTCGATCATTGCTCTTTGGATGGACAGAAATTCGGTTTCGTTAAAGCCGTTCGCCATGAGAACGGCAATTTTCTTTGATTGCAACGCTTTGGTCATAAGTCTTCCTCTATTTCGGTTACTGGCGCCTGTACTAAAGGCCCGTGACGGGAAACCCTCTCTTTTTAAATATTTGAATCGGGGTTTGCTAGGCGCGCGGATAATACGCATACAGCCAGCAATGTCAAGATTTAGTAGATTCTTATGGAACCAGAAAGCCCGCAGAAAGGTTTTCAACAGAATCATGCGCATATTTAAGGCCCCGTCATGGCCTTTATGCGTCCCGCACCATGCCGCCGCAAATGGCCGGTGCGGATTTTATTAACAGTAATTAAGGGGTTAATTCATATTTCCTGCTTATATTACTTTACTTTGCACTGGTGTTGGTTGTAAAAATGCAGGGCTGGGCGAGGAAAGAATCAAGGCCAACCGTCCGGCTATTCAATGGATTTAAGGAGTTTTCAATGCATATTCTGCGCGGACTAATGATTGTGGCTGGCGTTGCAGCCCTTACCGCTTGCGATTTTAATAAATTCGACGAAGTCGATGCGCTGAACGAAGTTCAGGGTACGGGCAACAGCTTTACGCAAAGGCTGGCGGCTGAATACCGTGATTTCGTCAATAGCGAGCTGACCATAAACGACCATGCCGATGCGCTTCACTTCTCCCGCAAAGGCCTTGCCGCCGCCCGCGGCGATATGGTTATGCCGGAGCCTTTGAGCGACTGGAACCTTACCGCGGAACATATGAACGAGCTTGGCATCGCCCGCTCCCGCCTCGTATCCGTTTTCGACCTCGGCGCCCGCCAGGCCTATCCTGACGTCGCAGCCGTGGCGCAGGCCCGCTTTGATTGCTGGATCGAAAATCAGGAAGAAAACTTCCAGAGCGACGAGATCAACCGCTGCAAACGCGAATTTCTGAGCGCGCTGGAACAGCTTGAAGGCGCGATGCCGTCGGCTCCGCCTGCCGCACCGGCCGCTCCACAGCCCGCACCCGATGCGCTTCATGTGAACCCGAACGCGCCGATGGCAACGGAAAACGCCATGTATCTGGTCTTCTTTGACTGGGATCAATCCACCCTCGGCCCCGGCGCGCAAAGCGTTCTGGATGCCGTGGCGACGGAAGTTTCCCGCCGCAGCCTGAACGCCGTGTCCGTCGTCGGCCACGCCGACCGTTCCGGTACCGAAGCCTATAACGACAAGCTGTCCCAGCGCCGCGCGAACTCTGTGCGTGACGCCCTCGTCCAGCGCGGCGTTCCGGCCGGCATCATCAGCGTATCCGGCCGCGGCGAACACGAGCCGCTGGTTGAAACGCCGGACAATGTCCGCGAACCGGCAAACCGCCGCGCCCAGATTTCCTTCCAGTAAGGAGCGAATAAAAGACATGAAAACAGGGCCTTCACCAAGGCCCTGTTTTTTTATTGCGTAATGCTGCTTTAATGGTCGCAGTCTTCACAGGCAGGCTGTCCGGCCCGCGAAGGGGAACGCCCTTCCCGTCTTTAATCCAATCCCGCAACAGGCCGCGGCGTGTCCTGAACATAGATGCCTTAAGTAGGCGGCACCGCCTATACCAATCTGGTGGGCGGCGATTAGTTTTGCGATGTGGCCGGCAAGAATGCGCTCGGCACGAATTGGCCGGCTTAAAAAGAATATGGCGGATGCCCGCTTTAAACACCCCCGTTACCGCCCTTTCTGGATGGCAGGCAGGGCGGCTTACTGGATGACGGGGCTTATGCGCTCAAAACACAGGCGAGGGCGAAATTCCCCGCTAGCGGATGGAGGGAACGGAGGACAGCACCTGCTACACCTGCGCGGCGAATTGGCCGGCTTAAAAAAGGACATGGCGGACGCCTGTTTTAAACGCCTCCGTTACCGCCCTTTCTGGATGGTTGGTAGGGCGGCTTACTGGATGATGGGGCCTGCGCGCTCAAAACACGGGCGAGGGCGAAATTCCCCGCTAGCGGATGGAGGGAACGGAGGACAGCACCTGCTGCACCTGCGCGTCAAGATCCGCTATCATCTTTTCAAGGAATTGAATCTGGCGCATTTCACGTTCGGCCAGCGTTATGCTGGAGGGCATGACAATCGTGCGATCCATCCTGACCTTGCTGGGGGAAACGCGGGTCGTGCCATGGGGCTGCGGCGTTATGCTGACTTGAAGCAGGACGCGATATTCGTCTTCCTTGCCGACGCCCGCCCAGCTCAGCACGCGGTTATTCTGTTCTATCTGGCGCATATGCACCCGCGCATCTTCGATGACAAAGGTCAAATGCCCGTCACCGATTCCCTGCGCCGAAAAACGCTTGTTCGCATAGCGTTTGACCGCTTCAGCCGGCGGCAACACGAATTGCGAGGCGACATTGTCCGGGTCGTCCGCGGCGATATAGGCTTCCTGCACCGTGACGTTGCGCACCTGAAGCGGCATGGTTTGATAATTTTCAAATGTCAGTTGCAGCGTCGGCGTCAAAGGCCCGCTCGTGCAGGCAGCGATACCGATAAGACCCAGCGCGCAGGCGCCCGTCATCAATTTTCTCATTGCATTTCTCCTTCTTTAAATTCGGCAGGGTCGAAATTATAATCGCGGCTGCAAAACTCGCAATGCATGGCGATGACCCCGTCAACGGTCACATCTTCGATATCGTCTTCGGACATGCCGGACAGGATGGCGCGCACGCGCTCCGGACTGCAACGGCATTGATCGGCAAGGGGCCGGGTTTCATAGACGCGCACGCCCTCTTCGTGGAAGAGCCTGTAGAGCAAATCCTGTGCGGGCAGGCCGGAATCCAGCATTTCCCGCTCCGTCACACTGCCAAGCAGCACCATCGTCCGGCGCCAGTCATCTTCGTCAATATTGCTTTCCTCGCGGTTATTATAGGCGGCTGCATCGTCCGGCATTTGCTGAAGCATCAGGCCGCAGCCGCGCCAGCGCCCGTCCCCGTCCCGCCCGACGGATATAACGATTCCCGTGGCGATTTGTTCGGACTGGACGAAATAATTCTGCACCGAAGCTATCAGGGATTCGCTCTTGAGCTCGACAACGCCCTGATACCTGTCCGTAAAATCACCCTGATCGACGGTAAAGGCCATATGGCCGCTGCCCAGAAGCTCCGCGCGGTTGCGGTCATAGGTAAAGCTTATATCCCCGCCCTCCTTAAAGGTCGCGCAGCTCCGCACATGCCCCTCGCTGGTGACATCGGCGACAAGCGTGTCAACCGGCCCGTCCCCTTGCGCCTGAAGGGTAAAAACCCCCTCATATTTCAACATGGAGGCAAGCAGCACGCACAGGACAAGGGTTTCACCCGCCAAATACCGCGCTTCTTCGGGATAATCCGCATGGCGGCCCAGAATATCATCCAGCACGCCGCCCAGCCGCACGATGCGGCCGCGGATATTGCTGGATTCCAGCTGAAAAGATTGAACGAAATTATCGTCGGCCATGGCGGCGCGCTCCTGAATCAGCTTTTGATCTTGTACCCTTTGCGTATCATGCAAAGGGACAGCACGCCAAGCGCGAGGTTGATAAGGACAAGCGCGATGAACCCCGCCATCAGATTACCATCCGCATGGCCCGTAAAACCATAGCGGAACCCGTCTATCATATAGAAAAACGGGTTGTAATGGACAAGCTTGTTCCAGATTCCCGGAAGCTGTTCCGCCGAATAGAACGTGCCGGACAGGAAGGTCAGCGGCATGACGACGAAATTCGTCACCGCCGCGATATGATCGAATTTTTCAGACCAGATTCCGGCGGCAAGGCCGAGCGCGGAGAGCATCGCCGTCCCCAGCAGCGCATAGGCGACGACCGCCCAGAGCGCATGGATTTCCAGCCCCACGACCGCCCACACGGCCACCATGACGACAAAGCCGACCATCATGCCGCGTAAAATTCCGCCGGCGAGATAGCCTGTGAATATCTCCCCCGCCGACAAGGGCGGCATCAGGACATCGACGATATTCCCCTGCACCTTGGAAATAACGATGGAGGAAGAGGTATTCGCAAACGCGTTTTGCACCATCGTCATCATGATGAGGCCCGGCGCCAGGAACGTCATATAGGAAATATCGCCGATCATCCTCGCAAGGCCGCCGAAGGCCAGCGCGAAAACCGCATAATAAAGCAGCGTCGTGACAACGGGCGCGAGAATCGTTTGCGTATAGACGTTGATGAACCGCCCCACTTCCTTACCGATAAGGGTCGAAAGCCCGACCCAGTTTACAGGGGGGATAACGCGCGGGTTGATAAGGGCGGGCTTTTCTATAGGCTTGTCGGATGGCATCATGGGAAAAACAACTTCCGCTTTCAGGGGACAGGGTTAAAGGCAAACTATGAGCCAAGATATAATTCAGGGTGAAAATATCAAGGATTCCGCGCAAAAGGGCCGGAAAAAGCCCCCGAAGAGAATCACGGCGCAGTATCTTCATAATTCGGGCCTTGCCTATCTGCAACGGTTTCCGGCGAGCAAGCCTCATTTCCGCCGTGTGATGATGCGCAAAATCATGCGCTCCTGCAATTACCATAGGGAACAATGCCCTGAAAACTGCGCCAAATTGCTCGAAGAAGCTATCCAGACCTTTGAACGGCTCGGCCTTCTGGACGATGCGTCCTATCTCAAGGGGATGGTCACGTCGCTGCGCGGGCGCGGCCTGTCAACACAGGCGATTCTAGCGAAACTCACGCAAAAGGGCCTGACGCAGGAAGAGATCCGCGCCGCCCTCGAAATCTATGATGAAGATTATGTGCGGAACGGCCTGTCCCCCGAATTGCGCGCGGCCGCCCTGCTCGCCCGCCGCAAAAAGCTCGGCCCCTTTTCCACCCTCGCGCGCGAAGACAGGCGCAAGGACAAGGAGCTTGCCGCCATGGCCCGCGCCGGATTTTCCTATGATATTGCAAGCAGGGCGCTGGAGATGGACAGGGAAGCGGCGGAAGCCGTTCTGGACGGCAGGTCGCCGGCGGCCTGACCCTGCGCCCGGCCCTACCCTTGCCCTTGCCCTTGCCCTTGCCCCTGACCCGCTGTCATTTCCGCTGTCATTTCCGCTTTCGCTTCCCTTTCAATTACCGGCTTCCGGCTTCTCCCGCCCGCTTCCTGTCAGGCGTTTTCCGGCTCTATGGCGCTGGGCTGAGCGATGCGTTTTGCGGGGAAGATCAGGGTCGCCGTCGTGCCGATGCCTTTTTGCGAGAACAGCTCGAACGTCCCGCCATGCAGGGTTATCAGCGCCTGCACCAAAGTCAGGCCAAGCCCCGTGCCGGAGCCGGTTCTGTTATGGCCGGAATTGATCTGGCCGAACGGCGACAACGCCTTTTCGATTTCGTGGTCGGTAAGGCCGATCCCCGTATCGGTGATGGAAAGATAGAACTGGCCGTAATCGTCAAGGCTGGCATCCAGCGTGATGCGGCCATCGGCGGGCGTGAATTTTACCGCGTTGGATAAAATATTCACGACCATCTGTTTGACCGCATGGGCTTCGCCAATCAGCTTTGCCGTACCGGGCGCGACATGGTTGACGATTTTCAACCTGCCCGCCTCTATTTTCGGCGCGAGCAGATCAAGGCTGGACGACACGATCTTGTGGATATCGACAACGCCTTCATTCAGTTGCCGCTCGCCCGCCTCGATGCGGGAAACGTCGAGAATATCGTTGATGACTTCGAGCAGATGCTTGCCGCTCTGGTTGATGTCGCGGGCATATTCGAGATATTCGGGACTGCCGACCGCGCCGAAAGCCTGATTGCCGATAATGTCCGAAAAACCGATAATCGCGTTCAAAGGCGTGCGCAGCTCGTGCGACATATTGGCGAGGAATTCCGATTTCGCGCGGTTCGCCAGATCGGACTGGGTCATCGCCTCGCGCAGGGCGATCTCCGCCCTCTTGCGCTGGGTGATGTCCTCCATGCTGCCCTCGAAGAAGAGGAGCTGTTCGGCGTCGTCCTTGACCGCGCGCAGGCTTTCATGCACCCAGATCATGCTGCCGTCGCGGCGGCGCACCTGACACTCCGCCTGAATGCTCCCGCCGCGGGCCGCGTCGCATAAAAGCCGTTCGCGCTCGCGCCCGCTGCAATAAATTTCCGCCGTCGCGTTCTGGACTTCGCGCAAAATATCGTCCGGCGCATCAAAGCCCAGAATATTGGCCATGGAGCGGTTGGCGCTCAGATACCGTCCCTCCGGCGTTACCTGATAAATCCCGCTCGCGGCGTTTTCAACGATGGTGCGGTATTTCTTTTCCGCTTCGGTCAAAGCGCGCTCGGCGCGGCGGCGCTCCTCCACGTCCGTAATCGTGCCGACGACGCGCAATTCCCTGTTCTCGTCCTGCCGGAGCATGGAAACGGCCAGTTCAATCGCGCGGTCGGAACCGTTCGCGGTGCGTATTTTCGTATAGGCGCGGTAGGCCGTTTTCCTGCCCTTGACGAGTTGGGCCATATTGCCGCGCTGTTCGTCCTGATCCGGCGCGTGCAGCAAGTCAAAGAGGTTGCGGCCAAGCGATTGCTCCGGCGTGAAGCCGGTGATCTTTTGCCACGTATCGTTCAGGAACACTATTTCCCCGTCCGTCGATGTTTCAAAAATGATGTCGCTTACGGCGTCGATGATGGCCCTGTTCTCGCGCTCCTGCTTGCGCAGCGCCTGGTTGAGCCGTTCGCGCTCCATGATCTCGTGATTAAGATGCGTGTTCTTCTGCCCCAGCTCCATGTTCATGGCGGCAAGGCGCAAGGACTGCCTCTGGTTGCTGCGCACATAGAGCGTGCCGATCAGGGTCAGGGTAATGCCGAAAAGCGCAATCAGGACGGGCACGAGTTTGAGGAAGCGCTCGCGCTCGCTCAAATCGACCCGCAAGGAGATCGAAACCGGCTTGTCCGCAAGGGTCAGGAGAAGATTATTGCGAAGGCTGCTATAGCGGCTCTTCTTGTAATTGGGATCGCGCACATAGCGGTAGGAATCGCTGATGGACGATCCGATGGCGACGTCGAGTTCCTGAATCGATTTCCGGTAGTCGAGGAAGCCGACGGCGAGGACGCGGCGGATGCTTGCCGTGCCGTAAACGATATCGCTCTGCCCGTCCATACGCGGGACGTATTTTGCAACCGCGAGCATATAGTCGTCGCCCCGCTTGTTCTTTGTGCGGATTGTATTTTCGTCAAGGAGAAGCATGTCCTTGATGCCGCTTTCGGCCAGCGCCGCGGCGATGTCTTCATGGACTGTTTCAAAATCACCGCTGCCCTCTTTCGCGCCGGCCAGCCGGTGCGGTATATAGGAATCGCCGCCCTTATTTTCAAGCCAGAAAATATTTTCAAACACGTCCTCATAGGAAAAACCGCTTTCAAAAATGCGGATAATATCCTCCGCCGACAAGCGCCCCGAAAAAGAGGCCGCGCTGGAAGCCGCCTGTATCCCCTTTTCAAGATTGCCGAAACGGGATTCCAGATGCATGCGCGTTTCGGAAGACACGCTTGCGAAATTTTCGTCAACCGTCTGTTCGATAAAGATGTAAAGCGTGGCAAAAACGGTGAAGGTCAGGATAAGCCCGTTAAAAAGGACGACCATTTGCGCCATAGAGCCGGACAGGAAACGCTTCGCGCCGCCGCTTGCCATTTCGGGCAAACGGACGCTGCGTGTTTTTTCATTGTCATTGCCGATTGCGGCCATGAAAAGTCCCCATTGATGAAAGCCGGAAAGACCTTCGTCTTCTTCTCCACCATCAACCATGCCCAAAACAGGTTAAAAATATCCTAACCCCTTCAGTTTCCTGTTCTTTATCAAAGCTCATGCAGGCGCATGGAGGCGCGGCGGCGCAAGCTCCCCGCTTGACCTCCGGCGGCAAAGACCATAGAAATAAAGGAACATGCCTTTTTGAATGGAGCGCTTTGACATGCAACAGAAAAAAACGACCAAAACCATGATGGACGAAATGCAGGGCTCGTTTCAAAAGATGCTGGGGGCCTCGCCGCTCGCGGCGCCTTTCGGCATGCAGGCGATCATGGACATGCAGCGCAAGAACCTTCAGGCCGTGACCGAAGCGAACCGTAAAATCATGAATGGCTGGCAAGACCTCGCCCGCCGCCAGCAGGAAATGGCCGCGCAATTTTTGCAGGAGAACGCGCAGCAACAAAACGGCCCGCTCATGGCCTCCCCTGAAACAATCAAGGATGCCTGTGAGAAAACCTTGCTCAACAGCCGCGAACTCGGCGAAATGCTGCGCCAATGCACCATCGAAAGTGCGGAAATTATCAACCGCCGCTTCGCCGCGGGCATGGAAGAGATAAAAACCGCGGCACAAGACGCCCAAACCGGCAAAGACGCCAAAAACGGCAAGGACGCCAAAAACGGCAAATGAGTGAAGACACCATCAGTTTCGCGGATTTCGAAAAAGTCGATATCCGCGCAGGCCGCATTGTCGATGTTCAGGACTTCCCCGAAGCACGCAAGCCCGCCTTCAAGATCTGGGTCGATTTCGGCCCCGCGCTCGGCGTTAAAAAGACGTCGGCGCAAGTCACCAAAAACTATACGCATGACACGCTGAAAGGCCGCCTCGTGGCCGCCGTCGTCAATTTTCCGCCGCGGCAAATCGGGAAATATATGTCGGAAATTCTCATACTCGGCTTCCCCGACGAAAACGGCGAAGTCACGCTCATCGCGCCGGACAAGGACGTCCCGCTGGGCGGCAGGCTCTACTAGCCCCTGCCGGATTTCGCCACCGCTCTATAAAGCCGGCCATCCGCGCCCGCTAGCCGGACGGGCTATCATGCAGCAATATCAAACGGAAAATCAGACAGGCAGGTCGATGACGACACGCAGGCCGCCGCGCGGGCTGTGATCCAGCCAGATTTGCCCGCCATGGCCGAAGACGATGTCCTGCACGATCGGAAGCCCCAGCCCGACCCCGCCGGTCTTTGTGTTGCGCGAGGATTCGCCGCGGTAAAAGGGCTTGAAAACGTCCTCATGCTGGCTTTCGGGGATTCCGGGGCCGTCATCGTCGAGGCAAATCTCGATCATCTCCCCGACCTTGCGCGCGGAAACCCACGCATTATTGCCGTATTTGAGTGCATTGCCGAGCAGGTTCATCATGGCCCGCTCGAACGCGACGGGGCGCAGCAATATGCTCAAATCCTCCGGCACGTCGGTAAAGACCCTCTCCCGCTCGCGGTTCATGGCGGAGGCCGTCTGGCCGATAAGCTCCTTCAAATCGACGCGCACGGGATCTTCGTCCCCCTCGCCGCGCGCGAACTGGAGATAGGCTTCGATCATCCGCTCCATGTCGGCCAGATCGCTTTTCAGGTCGGCAACGTCGCCCCCATCGCCCATCATGGAAAGCTGGAGCTTCATCCGCGTCAAAGGCGTGCGCAAATCATGCGATACGCCCGCCAGCATCGCGGTTCTTTGCTGGATCTGCCGCGAAAGCCGCTCGCGCATGTCGATAAAGGCCCGCGCCGCGGCCCGCACTTCACGCGCGCCTTCGACCTTGAAGAACTGCACGTCGCGCCCCTTGCCGAACCGTTCGGCGGCGATGGCGAGCCTTCTGATCGGGCGGATCTGGTTGCGCATGAAAAGCGTTGCGATAATCATCAATATAATGGAAGACCCGACCATCCAGAGCAGGACGACATAACCGGACGACGAGAAAATCCGCCTTTCCGGCAAGGTCGCGGTCAGGGTTCCGTTCTCAAGCTGGACGGTAATCTCCACCCATTTTTCATCCGTATCGACGGCGATATTGAAGGGGCGCTTCACATGCCGGCGCATCGACGCGGCCAGCGTGTGCGCGATAAAGCTCTCACGCCCCGGATCCGGCACGGCCCTGTCTTCCATGGTTCCATCAAACAGGCGGGCAAGGACATCACCCGGTTTATACTGCACAAAAATGCTGAGCGTTTGCGCCGCGTCGCGCTGAAGCCGCGCAACATTTTCGTAAGACGGATCGTCCTCGATCTGGCGCGCCAGCAGTGCGACTTCCCCGGTAATCGCAAAGGCCATGCGCTCACCTATCTTCTCCCAGTGGCGATCGAAAAAGGCGAAGGTCGTGATAATCTGCACAAGAAAAAGCGGCGTTACGAGAATAAGCAGCGAGCGGCCAAGCAGGCTCGTCGGGAGGATTTTCTTTATGGCGGTTTTTGCGCGGCGGGCAATCATGCGGAAATCTCCTCGGCCCGCAGCAAATACCCCTTCCCGCGCACGGTCTGGAGGATGCGCGGATTCTTGCTGTCTTCTTCCAGCTTTTTGCGAAGGCGCGTCACCTGCACGTCGATCGTCCGCTCGCCCGCATCGACGCCGCACAGGGCGGCAAGATCATCGCGGCTCAAAATCATATCGGCCTTGCGCGACAAGGCGCCCAGCAAATTCGCTTCGACATCGGTGAGGCGCACGCTCTCATCGCCATCGACCAGTTCCGGCATTTGCGGATCATATGTCCAGCGGCCAATCCGGTAGAGTGTCTTTTGCGGTTTTTCCTGCGGCCTCCGGCGCAAAATGGCCTGAAGCCGCAAGACAAGCTCGCGCGGGTCGAAAGGTTTCGTAAGATAATCGTCCGCGCCGGTGCTTAGCCCCGCGACGCGGTCGTCCACCTCCCCCATCGCGGTGAGGAGCAGGACAGGCACGTCGCTCGTCCGGCGGAAATCTTTTGTAAAGGCGCGGCCATCTTGCCCCGGCATCATCACATCGACGACCAGCGCATCAAAGACAGCGAGGCGCAAGATGTCTTTCGCCTCCGCCGCATCCGCCGCCGTAAAGGACAGGAAGCCGTTTTCATTCAGGTAGCGCGAAACAAGCGTGCGGATCCGGTCATCGTCATCCACCACAAGGATATGGGGAAGCGCCTGAAAATCATGCGTCTTTTGCGGATCTGCCATAGCAAAGGGGTATCAGGAAAGAGGCTTTTCGTAAACCATCATCTATCTTGCATTTCCGGCTGTTTTGCAGAAAGATACGAAGCTTCCCATTTTAAGAAGGACTGGAAAAAAGACCATGGCACAGGCATTTAGCGACCGCGACGGATATATATGGCTGGACGGGAAGATCGTCCCGTGGCGCGAGGCGAATATCCATGTCCTGACCCACGGGCTTCATTATGCCAGCGCGGTTTTTGAAGGCGAGCGCTGTTATTCCGGCAATATTTTTAAAGACAAGGAACATTCCGACCGGTTGATCCGCTCCGCCGCCCTCATCGACATGCAAATGACGATGACGTCCGAAGAAATCAGCCGCGCGAAGCGCGAAATCCTCGATGCGAACAAACTTACCGACGCCTATATCCGCCCCTTCGCATGGCGCGGTTCCGAACAAATGGGCATTGCGGCGCAGGAAAGCCTTACCCATGTCGCCATCGCCTGTTGGGAATGGCCGAGCTATTTCTCCCCCGAAATGCGGGAAAAAGGCATTTCCCTGCAAACATCCAAATGGCGCGCGCCGATGCCGGATACGGCGCCGGTCGCCTCCAAAGCCTCCTGCCTCTATGCCACCCACACCATGGCCAAGCACGCGGCGGAAGCGAACGGCTATACGGACGCGCTGATGCTCGATTACCGCGGCCTCGTGGCCGAGGCGACGGGTGCGAACCTGTTCATGGTCAAGGACGGTGCGATTCTTACCCCCATCCCCGATTGCTTCCTGAACGGCCTGACCCGCCAGACGGTTATCGGCATCGCCCGCGAGCTTGGCTATACAATCGACGAAGCCCGGATCAAACCGGAGCAGCTGCGGGAGGCCGACGAGGTCTTCCTGACCGGCACGGCGGCGGAAATCACGGCGGTCGGCAAAATCGACGATTGCGCCTATCATGTCGGCCCTATCACGCGGGCCGTCCGCGACGCCTATGAGTCGCTTGTCCGCTCCAAACAGGCCGCGGCGGCATAAGAGTTTATTAACCAACTGATAAAAAATAAAAAATTTGGGCCGTTCGCGGCCCTTTTTTGCGATCTGTTAATCTTTTTAGCTATAATAGGGGCGTAATGACATAAGTGGTGAAATGGCCGGACTCTTGAAAGATAAAAACAGGCTGCTACAGACCATCCAGGGGATGGGAAGCCTTGTCGCGGGTTCGCCCACCGATATCAGCCGCTACGCCGCCATGGATATCGACGCGCTGGAAATCATCCTCCGCCAGCAAATCAACCTTATCGACACGAATGTCCGCCCGCCGCAATCCATTATCGGGCGCTGGCTGAACGGCTCCTCCCTGCTCCAGAGCGAGGGTGCAAAGGCCAATCTTCAGGACACGCTCCGCCGCGCCATCGGCAATGAAACACTTGAAGCGCAGGAGCAATCCGCCCTCGAAGCCGCGCTTGAAGCCGCGGGCTATGACAATGTCGTGTTCGACAACCAGCTCAGCGCCGGCGAGCGCAGCCATTTCAACGATTTCGCGCAAAGGCTGAATGAAGGCTTTTCCTTAAGCAGCATCTTCGATAATAACGCGCAGGCCCGCACGCAAAGCCAGCTTGAACAGGAACGCCTGCTCCGCGAAGAAAATATCATGGCGCAGGAACAGGCGCGCCGCGCCGCATCAGCCGCATCACAGGCCGCAGAACAGGCCGCAGAACAGGCCCGCAACGCGCAGGAGCTGGACGATTTCAACAACCAGCTCTCCGCAAAGCTCGTCTTCGCCGGCTACCTGAAACCCGAAGAGGCCGGCAACGAAGAAGCGGCCAACAAGGCCATCAGCCGCCTTATCAACGACACCACCAACCATTCCCTGCGCAATGCGGAATACGGCAAGGCTGTTATAGGCGGCCAGCCGACCGCCTATGCGATGGAAGTCATCGAGGCAAACATTCAGGGCATCATGCCCTATGACGGGAACGGCAACGACCGCGTCAAAGCCTTTCTTGAAAGCGGCGACCCTGCGCAGGTTAAACTGGCGCAGGGCTATCTCGGCCTTTCGGGGACGGGTGAAATCAACGCGGAAACGGCACAGGCCGGGCTAGACGCCATCCGCAAGCCGCTTGAAATGCCCGCCGCCCTGACCGCCAGCGACGGCAGCCTCAACCTGCAAAGCCTCCACAACATGGCCGCCGCGGGGCAGCTTTACCTGCCAATCGAGGCCCTCTCCGCCAAGCAGCAGGAGGCCGCGATGGCCTTCCCGAAAGCATCCGAAATGCGTCAAGGCGATTTCATGTCGCGCGAACAATTTATCGCTGTCGAGCTTATCGCCAAAGACCCGGACGGCTATCAGGCCCTTCTCGACAAGGAGAACGCCCGCCGCGCGGATACGGGCCTTAATGTTTCCTTCGAGCATGAAAAGCTGGAGCTTGCTTCCGATACCGCGCCCGCGGAAACGAACCGCGCCGCCAACAACCCGATGGGCCTGAAAGCGCTGGCGCAGGATGAAAACTACACGCCCGAAGCGCGCGCGCCGCTCCTTGCCGCCGATGCCGTTACGTCCAACGATCACACGCTCGCCTTCTCGGACATGGATAAGGGGCTTTCGACCTTTCTCGGCCAGCTCGATAACAGCAAGGGCGGCGTGACGATGCAGGAATCCATCATCCAGTACCAGATCGAAGCGGGGCTTGGCGATTACAGCACCAACAATCGCGAGCTGCGTCAGGCCGGCCTTGTCACCGAAGCGCTCGGCTATGAGAAAGACCACCGTTTCGACCTGTCCAACCCCGTCGAAACGGAAGCCCTGCTGAAAGGCACGGTTTCTTTCGCCATGGCGCGTCAGGAAACGCTCGATATCAAGGACGGCGAGAATTATATAGAGGCGCTTGAAAACAACCATCAGGAGATCGCGGAAAGCATCGGCCGCGTATCAAGGGGCGCGGGCGCGGGGCCGGAGAACGCGGTTCCGGCCGGCACCGGCCCCGGCCTTACCGAAGAGATGCTGATTTCCAGCGCGGGCCAGCACGGCTATCTCACGCAAGGGTTCAATGTTGCGCATGACAATCTTCCACTGCCGCCGGAAGCCATGCCGGAAGCAGGGCCGGGCGAAGATCTCATCGCAAACAATATAAACCGCCGCCCGGATCATGCGGGCATTGGCCTCGGCTAAATAAACCCCAGCCACCAAACGCTATGAAAAAGAGGGGCGCACCCCTCTTTTCCTTTTTCTTTATCGGGTCATGCCGCGCAGGCTTCGCCCGCCCGCCTAAAATAATCCGGCGGCATAATCCCGCATTGCCGCACGGATTTCTTCCGCCGTGTTCATCACGAACGGGCCGCGTCCCGCGACAGGCTCGTCAATCGGCTCGCCGCTCATCAGAAGAATGACCGCCTCCTTTTTCACATCGAGCGCAATCGCATCGCCTTCTGCGGAAAGATGGGCGAGCGTCCGCTCTTCCAGCGTTTCGCCGCCATTGATGACAGCTTCGCCCGAAAGGACAAGCAGCATGACATTATGTCCCTGAGGAATGCTCAGCACTGCCTTACGGCCCGCACCAAGGCGCATATCCCAAAGATTGAGAGGCGTAAAAGTTTTCGCAGCGCCCCGCACACCGTTATATTCACCGGCGATTAAGCGCATCCGCCCCGCCCCGTCCGGCAGTTCGGCAACGGGGATCGCACCGCTTGCTATTTCCTGATAGCCCGGCGCGCCCATCTTGTCCCTCGCGGGAAGATTGACCCAAAGCTGAACCATCTCAAGCGTGCCGCCTTTTTTGGTGAAGTCCGCACCGTGCATTTCCTCATGGAGAATGCCGCGCGCCGCCGTCATCCATTGCACGTCCCCGGGGCCTATTTTTCCGGCATTGCCGGCGCTGTCCTTATGCTCGACTTCGCCCTGATAAATAATGGTAACCGTTTCAAAACCGCGATGCGGGTGTTTTTCAACCCCGCGCGGCTTGTCCGAAGGCCCGAAATCCGCAGGGCCGGCATAATCCAGCATAAGAAAGGGGCTGATGGCCTCCGCCCCGTCCTCGCCATAGGAGAACATCGTGCTGACCGGAAAGCCGTCACCGACCCAGTGGCCGCCGCGATTGCGCTTTATGCGGGTTACTTCCTTCATTTTCATGGCATCCATCCTTTCTTTTTAGCGGATAAGTGATAAGTTAAGCCTGTACGGTCTTTATGCAAGTACGCACAAAAAGGATACTGTAAAACCGGTAAGGCAAAGTCAGGTACGGTAAAGCCGGATACGATCAAGCTAAAGGAATGGATTATGCCCGCAAAACAGGTTTCCTGTCCCGTTGAAGTCACGCTCGAAGCGGTCGCAGGGCGCTGGAAGGTTATGATCATCCACCAATTGCTCGATGACGGGCCGAAACGGTTTAACCAGCTTCAGCGCGAACTCAAAAATATTACGCACCGCACACTTACGAAACAATTGCGGGAGATGGAAGAACGCGGCCTGATCAACCGCAAGGATTACGGACAAATACCGCCGCGCGTCGAATATTCGCTCTCGCCCCTTGGGAAAACGCTCAAACCCGTATTGATGGCGATGCATGAATGGGGAAAGAAAAACGACCGTAAAAGCAAGGCTTGATCGCATGGACGCTTTTGCGCTTTACTTGGGGCTATAAGCCGCAACAACCATAAAAGAAACCGATCATGACCGTTGAAACCGTCCGCGCCTTCTTTCGCGCCAATGCCCCCGACATCACTATCACAGAACATACGGAAAGCACCGCCAGCGTTGCCGAAGCCGCAGCCACGATCGGCGTGGAGCCGGGGCAGATTGCAAAAACGCTTGCGGTCAGGATAGGGGAGCGCGTCGTGCTTGTCGTCACGCGCGGCGATGCGCGGCTCGACAACAAAAAACTTAAAGCCGCCTTTGGCGGGCGGCCATCCATGCTTTCGGC
Source organism: Micavibrio sp. (assembly GCA_041655955.1). GTDB lineage: Bacteria > Pseudomonadota > Alphaproteobacteria > Micavibrionales > Micavibrionaceae > Micavibrio_A. The sequence continues at coordinate 213,636 of JBBAEN010000001.1, read as the reverse complement.
GGAAATAGTCGCGGAGATTACGGGCCATCCGGTCGGCGGCGTATGCCCGTTCGGCCTTGCCAAGCCGCTGCCCGTTTATTGCGATATAAGCTTGAAAGATTTCGGCCATGTTCATCCGGCGGCGGGGTCAAGGAACAGCTCCGTTTGCATCACACCCGAACGGCTCGCCGAGCTGACGGACGCGCAGTGGACGGATCTGTGCCAGCCCCGCCCCGAAGCGAAAGCCGCCTGAAAATCCCCGCACTGCCCGCCGGACGCCGCGCCCTCCCCGCACCGGCCCCAAGCGCACCCCGCCGCGCCATGCCGCAAATAGGGCGGAGCGGCTTACACGTTGAAGCGGAAGAGGATAATGTCGCCGTCACTGACGGTATAGTCCTTGCCTTCGGAGCGGTATTTTCCGGCCTCTTTCACGGCCTGCTCGCAGCCGAGCGTAACGAAATCGTCATACGCCATGACTTCGGCGCGGATAAATCCCTTTTCAAAATCCGAGTGAATGGCCCCCGCCGCTTCCGGCCCCTTCGCGCCTTTGCGCACAGTCCATGCGCGCGCTTCCTTCGGGCCGACGGTGAAATAGGTCAGAAGGCCGAGAACCCCATACCCCGCGCGAATAATCTTGTTCAGCCCCGGTTCGGTCAAACCGATCGTGTCGAAAAATTCATTCTTTTCCTCGTCCGTTTCAAGCTGGGCTATCTCGGCCTCGATAGCGGCGGAGATAACGACAACGCCGGCGCCTTGCGCGGCGGCCATCGCCTCCACTTTCTTCGTCCATTCATTGCCCGTGGCCGCATCGTCTTCGCTGACGTTACAGACATAGAGGATCGGCTTGGATGTCAGGAGCTGGAGCAGCTTCATATGACGCGCCTCGTCCTCGCCGGCGGGCACGATCGTCCGGGCGGGTTTTCCTTCTTCGAGCGCGGCTTTTATCTTCAGCGCAAAATCATGCTGTTCCTTAACGGCCTTGTCGTTCGATTTGAGTTTTTTAGCAAGATTTTCAACCTGCTTCGTCACCGAATCCAGATCGGCGAGCATCAGCTCCGTATCAATGATTTCAGCATCGCGCAGCGGATCGACGGAACCTTCGACATGGGTGATATCGCCATTTTCAAAACAGCGCACGACATGGATGATGGCGTCCGTTTCGCGGATATTGGCAAGAAACTGGTTGCCAAGCCCCTCGCCCCTGCTCGCCCCTTTCACAAGGCCCGCAATATCGACGAATTCAAGCTGCGTCGGGACGATCTTTTGCGACTTTCCAAGCGCGGCGATTTTGTTCAGGCGTTCGTCAGGGACGGCGACGATGCCCTTGTTCGGTTCAATCGTGCAAAAAGGAAAGTTCGCCGCCTGCGCCGCCTGCGTCGCGGTCAGCGCATTGAACAAGGTCGATTTCCCGACATTCGGCAAGCCCACAATCCCGCAATTAAACCCCATAGCCTTCTCTCCTTTTTCTTTTACCCGCGCAGGCCGCCTATTCCGCAACCGCCGGGCCGGTCATTATCTGTTTTATTTTTAGCGGCGCATCGTGCGCCGGTTATTTTATAGCGGGACAATCCGCCGCGACTTTCGTCATATAATCTTCATGCTTGCCGGCCAGTAAAAGCGGGAGGCGCTTCGCGCAAGCCTCAACCCAGTCCGGCAGGAATTTTTGTTCTTCCTTTGAAAAATCGCCAAGAACATAGCCCGTCACGCGGTCACGGTCGCCCGGATGGCCGATCCCCATGCGCACGCGCCAGTAATCCTGACTGTTCAAATGCGCATCCATGGATTTCAGGCCGTTATGCCCCGCGGCGCCCCCGCCCTTTTTCACCCGCATCTTGCCCGGCGCCAGATCAAGTTCATCATGCACGGCAATAATCCTGTTCGGCGTGACTTTATAAAAACGCGCGACTTTCTGGACGGACTGGCCGGACAGGTTCATATAGGTTTGCGGCTTTAGAAGGACGACTTTTTCGCCCTCGATGCGGCCTTCGGACAGCGCGCCCTCAAACTTGTTTTTGAATGACGGAAATGAAAATTCACCGGCGATAGCATCAAGCACCATAAAGCCGATATTATGCCTGTTATCCTGATATTCCTTGCCCGGATTGCCGAGGCCCACCACAATCCACATGGCACCGTCGTCCTGCTGAGGCTCTGCTGAAAAAAGGGAAAGGAAGCGGGAGAACATAAGCGAAGACCTCCCGCTTCCATGAGCGATAGTTACTTGTCGCCTTCGGCGGCGGCGGCTTCGGATTCAGCTGCGGCATCGGCGTCGGCCTTGGCCGCGCTCTCGGCATCCTCTTCCTCAAGCAGCTTGCGCGGCGCGACAATCGTTGCAATCGTGAAATCGCGGCCCTGAATCGCGGGCTTGACGCCGGCCGGCAGGGTGACGTCGCTGATTTTGATCGCATCGGCGATTTCAAACGGAGTGAGATCGATTTCGATATCGTTTGGAATATCCGTCGCGCGGGAGATAAGTTCAAGATCATAACGGACAACGGCAAGCGTGCCGCCGTTTTTAATGCCGGGGCATTTATCCTCGTTTATAAAGCGGACAGGCACCTGAACCGTAATCGTCGTTTTCGGCGTAATGCGGATGAAATCGACGTGCAGGACGCGATCCGTGACCGGATGCAATTGAACATCACGGGCCAGAACCAGTTCCTTTTTGCCGCTGACGCTAAGGTCGCACAGTTTCGTGAACATATGGCCTTTATTATATTCAAGCGTGATTTCCTTGACCGGCAGGGAAATGGCAACCGCTTCCTTGGCATCGCCGTAAATAACGGCAGGGATTTTTTCTTCGCGGCGTAATGCACGGGCGACCCCTTTACCTGCCCGATCACGTGTTTCCGCTGACAGTGCGTAATGCTTTGTCATAGTCAGTTTCCTTTTATATCAAATGGTTGACGCCGGCCTCCAGGGGTGCCGGACGTATCGGGCGCAATAGAGCCGAAAAAACGGAGAAAAGCAAGGAAATTACATGGAAGGCGGGGCTTATTTGATGAAAAACCGCCGCTTCGATGGTCACGCGGCGGCTCCCCGACCGGCGCGCCTTATTTATACGCTGTTTCAGGCCCCTATCAGGTGAAAAGGGCGGAAATGGAGCGCTCCTCGCTAATCCGCCGCATCGCCTCGCCCAAAAGCGGCGCGATGGTCAGTTGTTCGATATTGGCGCAGGCAAGGACGCTTTCGGTCGCGCAGATCGAATCGGTGACGACCAGTTTTTCAATCGCGCTGGAGGCGATGCGCGAAACCGCGCCGCCCGAAAGAACCCCGTGGACGATATAGGCATGGATGGATTTCGCCCCCTGATCCTTCAGCGCCCTGGCGGCGTTGCACAAAGTTCCGGCGGAATCGACGATGTCATCGACCAGGATGCAATCCTTGCCCTCGACCTCGCCGATAATGTTCATGACTTCGGAATGGCCGGCGCGCTCGCGGCGCTTGTCGATGATGGCCAGATCGGTGTTGAATTTCTTGGCCATGGCCCGCGCGCGGACGACGCCGCCGACATCGGGCGACACCATCACCGTATTTTCGGGCGTAAAAATGCCCTGCATATGCGGCATGAAGATCGGCAGGGCGAAAAGATTATCCGTGGGAATATCGAAAAATCCCTGTATCTGCCCCGCATGGAGTTCAAGCGTCAGGACGCGGTCGGCCCCCGCCGCCGTAATCATATTGGCGACGAGCTTGGCCGAGATCGGCGTCCGCCCGCCCGTTTTCCGATCCTGCCGCGCATAGCCGAAATACGGCAGAACCGCCGTAATGCGCCGCGCCGACCCGCGGCGGAGCGCGTCGATCATCACCAGCAATTCCATCAGGTTGTCATTGGCGGGATAGGAGGTGGACTGCACCACGAAAACATCCTCGCCGCGCACGTTATCCATGATCTCGACGAACACTTCCATATCCGAAAAGCGGCGGATGGAAGCTTTCGCAAGCGGGATGTTCAAATGCGCGGCAATGGCTTCGGAGAGAGGGCGGTTGGAATTTCCGGAGATGATGATCATCTTAAAATTTTTCCGTCATGTGAATGGCTTGCCCCCTGCTTCGGGGCTATAGGACTATATAGGAAAGCAGGCCCCTTAAAATCAACCTGATTCTGATGCTCCGCACAATTTTCCCGCCGATTCTTAGCGGCGGAAGGTGTAAACCTTCAGCTCATAGACGAAATTCTGGATGGTTTCCTCCTCCGACGGTGTCCAGTCCGGCACGGGGAAGGTGTTGCAGATAACGGTCGCGCCGGGTTTCAACTCGGCCTCGAACTTGTCCTTGAGCAAGGCCATATGCGGCATGGTGAGATAGGTCAGGACGATATCGGCCCCCGAAAAATCTTCCCTGAACAGGTCGGCGGCCAGAAAACGGGTGTTTTTGAGGCCCCGCACCCGCGCCCTGAGCCGCGAGAAAAAGAGCGGAATGGGCGAAATTTCATATCCCACCACCGTCGCGGCGGGACAGGCCCGCGCCGCCGCCAGCGCCAGAGTCCCCCAGCCGGAGCCAAGTTCCAATATCAGCGGGGAGGCGGCCCCGTTCCGCCCACTTTCGCGCTTCAGGCGCTCTATCACCGCCTTGCGCATCCACGGCACGCTGGGCGCGGCCACGACTTTGGCCTTGCGGGCGTAATATTCCAGCGAGAGGGCCGCGGCGGACGCCCCGAAAACGGTAAGGCCGAATATGATGGTCAGAACGGTTTCCACAAAATCCCTCTCTTAAAGTCGAAAAACTGAAATTGGCGGCCCGCGGCGATTGATGGCCCTCACGGTAACAGGCCCGCCGCCGCGCGGCGCGGACTTGCCTGCCGCCTTAGCGTATCACGAGCGTATCACGATCGCCGAGATTTGCCGCCCATAGTCCGCCTCCCCGCGATGGGTCGCGCGGCGGTAGGAAAAGAGCGTTTCTTCGTTTGTATAAGTATCAATCCCCGTCAAACTCACCTGCCGCACGCCGGCATAGGCGAGGCGCAGGGCGATATAGCCCGGCAGGTCGAACATCAGGTGACCCGCCTTGTGACCCGCCATGAAAAACCGTTCGGCCTCTTCATGCTTGATGAGGAAGGGCCGCGCGAAAGATTCGCTGACCTCATATGACCCTTGCAGGATACACGGGCCGACGCAGGCCCTGATACTGTCTTCGAGCGCGCCGAGCGCGTGCATCATCTGGAGCGTCGATTCAAGGACGCCGCCAAGCGCCCCGCCCCATCCGGCATGGGCGGCGCCGATGACGGGCGCACCATCCGCCTTGCGCCCCGCAAAAAGAACCGGGCCGCAATCCGCCGTCAAAACGCCGATCGGAACCCCCGCCCGATCGGTCACAAGCGCATCGCCCTGCGGGCGCTCATGCTGCGGCGGAAACGGCTCTGTTACTATCAAACATGTATCGGAATGGCATTGATGGAGCGTGGATAGCGCCGCATCCTTGCCGCACAAATGCCGCGCAACAATAAGGCGGTTTTGCGCAACATGCTCCGGCACGTCATGCGAACCGGGGCCGCAATTGAGCGAGCCGTAAAGCCCGCCGCTCACCCCGCCCTGCCGGCCATAGAAGCCATAGGCCATGTCATGGCCGCAGGCGGCGCTGAACTGTTCATCCTTATAGATTTTCATCAAATCCCTCCGGCATCATTTTCGGGTCAGACGTTAAGCCAATCACCTTGAACAGCGCCCCCATACTACCCATACCGCCCGTATCGATAAGGCGTGAGAGCCCGCTTGAAAGCGCTTCCGCTTGCGCCTTATTTGCACCTTTCCGAAGCATCGCGGCGCGCGTTTCTATACCGAGCGCACGCAGGAAATGCCCCTGCGTCACGGGGCCATGGACGCAAAGCCCCGCTTCGCGGCCTATCCTGCCGATATTTTCAAAATCGACATGGGCCGTCAAATCGCACAGACCGGGCGTATCGAAAATACCGGCATAGCCATGGTTTTTCACGGCCTGAAGCGTATCCCCTGCCGCCATCCGCATATAACCGTAATCTAAAAACAGCGCCGCACCGGATTGTTTTTTAAGGATAAAAAAGAGCTTTTTGAGGATTTCGTTTAAAACGGGCGAACGCTCGTAAATCCCGTCCTTCACAGGCGCACCATCCCCGAAACCAAGCGCCCGGACATCGTCTTTTTCAAGCGCGGAAAGCACATAACAAAACGCCCCGTCCCCCCCTATTGATACGCAGCGTTCATGAAGGACGCCGCCTTTCACAACGAACTGGCGGACAGGGAGGGCATCGAGGAACTCGTTCGCCACCAGAAACACGGGAGCCTTTGAATCAAGCTGAGTCGCATCATCAATCCAGAACGGGCCGTATGCGCTTAAAAGCTCTGCCTGAAGCGCCTTCAAGACCGGGCTCATCTCCATCAGCGTGACGCGGGCGGCTTCGTGAAAGCCGGCAACGCCTTTCGTCGCCCGCATAATATCGGCCATCAGCGTCCCGCGGCCGGGGCCGCATTCGAGCAGGATGAAAGGAGAAGGCCGCCCCGCCTTTATCCAGAGATCGGCGAGCCATGCCCCTATCATTTCGCCGAAAAGCTGGGATATTTCGGGGGCGGTCGTGAAATCCCCGCCGCACCCGAACGGGTCGCGCGTCATGTAATAGCCGTGTTCGGGATGGGCCAGGCATAAATCCATATAGGCGCCGAGCGAAAGCGGCCCTTCGGCGCGGATACGTTCCCTGATGACGGCCTCAAGAGGGGTGGTCATGCGGGGCCGCCTATTTCCGGCTGGCGGCTTGCATATCGCCGGCGGAGTCCTTCACGCCGGAAGGCACGGCAGCGCCCCGCCGCAGGGCCGCGATAACAAGCCCCGCCCCCGCCAGTATCATCGGCACGCAGAGCCATTGCCCCATGGTAAGGCCGCCCGCGAGCGTCCCCAGATACCAGTCCGGCTCGCGGAACAATTCGACAAACATGCGCGAAAACCCATAGCCCATCAGGAAGACGCCGCCGACAAGCCCCGCGCGGGCGCGCACCCATGCGGTGCGATAGAGAGCGGACAGGAGGGCGAACAGCAAGAGTCCTTCGAGCGCGGCTTCGTAAAGCTGGCTCGGATGGCGCGGCTCCGCGCCGCCGCCGGGGAAAACAACGCCCCATGAAACATCGGTGACACGGCCATAAAGCTCGCCATTGATAAAATTGGCTATCCTGCCGAAGAACAGGCCGATGGTGCAGCAAAGCGCAGCCAGATCGCCAAGCCGGAGCATCGGTATCCCCCGCGCCAGCGCAAAGACGATACAGGCAAGGATTACGCCGCCCGCGCCGCCATGGAAGGACATGCCGCCGTTCCAGAGCTGGAGAATCTCCGCCGGATGGCTGAGATAATAGGCAGGCTGGTAGAACAGCACATAGCCGAGCCGCCCGCCAAGGATGATCCCCAGCACGGCAAAGGGCAGGAAATCATCAATATCGGCGCGGTTCGGGCGGTAGCCCTGCCCTTCATCCTTTTTGACGAAATAAAGCGCATAGGCCCATGCCGCCAGAATTCCGGCGAGATAGGCAAGCGCGTACCAGCGAAGTTGCAGCGGGCCAATAGCCAGCGCAACCGGATCGATATCGGGAAATTGAATGGCCATGGACGGGGACTATAAGGAGAAATCCCCGCCTTGTCATCCGGCCAGACCATCCGCCGGAAAGAAAAAACGCGGAAGGGGCGCCTTAACGGTACGGATCGGGCTTTGCCAGATAATCGCGGACATACTGGCCGACACCGTCTTCAAGCTCCGTAAAGGGCTTGTCATAGCCCGCCGCCCTCAGCTTGGCCATATCGGCCTGCGTGTAATACTGGTATTTGGGGCGCAGGGTTTCGGGCATGTCGGAATAATTGATTTTCGGCGGCTTGCCGGCGGCGGCGAATGTCGCCTCGGCCAGATCCTTGAAAGAACGCGCCTTGCCCGTCCCGACATTGAACAGCCCGCTCACGCCCGGATTGTCGTAAAGCCAGAGCATGACATCGACAATATCCCCGACCCAGACGAAATCGCGAAGCTGCCCGCCATCTTCGTAATCGGGATGGTGGGATTTAAAGAGCCGCGCCGCCGCCCCCGCCTCGATTTGCGGATAAAGTTTGCACATGACGCTCATCTGATCGCCTTTGTGATATTCGTTCGGCCCGTAAACATTGAAGAATTTGAGGCCCGCCCATTGTTTGGGGAGGGGTTCCGATTTCGTTTCGACGATTCGCGCGACGCGGCGATCGAATGCGTGCTTGCTCCAGCCATAAGCGTTCAGCGGCATGAAATGTTTCAGCTCGTCCGCCCCCTGCACATCCTTGAACCCTTGCAGCCCGTCGCCGTAAGTCGCGGCGCTGGAGGCGTAAACCAGGCGCTTTCCATTCTTCCGGCACCATTTCCAGACGCGGCGGGACAGCACAAAGTTCGTATCGACGATAAGGTCGGCGTCCGTTTCGGTGGTCGAAGAGATCGCCCCCATATGGAAGATCATCTCGATCTCGTCCACATGGCTGTTCAGATAATCAAACAAACGGTCGGGATGGACGAGATCGCGGATTTCGCGCTTGGCGATATTGCGCCATTTATCGCCGCTTCCAAGCACATCGCAAATAACGATGTCCTCCACGCCCTTTTCTTCCAGCCCCGCCACCAGATTGGAGCCGATAAACCCTGTGCCGCCCGTAACAATAATCATCCGTGAATCCTTTCGATCATTCCGCTTCCGAAGGACAAGTATCCTTTGGGAACAATATAATAACATTCTTTCCCCCGCCATAACAGGCGCAATAGAATTTTCCGCCCTTTCCGCTTGCCGGGATATCCACTGCCGGAGCGGTGGATATGTGCACAACTTTTTGACAGGGCGATTGCCCCGACTCCGGACGCGATGATACAAAAACCGTCTTGAAAGCGGACGAGAGAGCGCAGGGGCCAGTTTCATGAAACCCGATCCAAAATTATTCGACGATCTTTCGCGCGTCGCCGGCGGCGCGCTCAATGTGTTCTCGGCTTTCCGGGAACAGATAGCGGGCGACATCCGCGCCCGCGTCGATGAGGCGGCCTCGCGCATGGATCTCGTCCCGCGTGAGGATTTCGAGCGGCTGGAGGCCCGCGTCAACGAACTGCAAAAACAGCTCGACGCGCTGGGCGGCGATGGCGGCGGCGCAAAGGGCCCAAAGAAAGCGGCCGCGAAGTCGGCCGCAAAGACGCAAGACAAGCCAAAGGCGAAGGAAGCCGCAAAAACAGCGGCTAAAACACAAAAGAAACCTGCCGGAAAAACGGGGAAGAAGAAATGAGAAGCGCGCAATCGCATCACGATATTTTTGAAGATGTCAGCAACCCGCTGGATAGCGTTGAAGAGATTCTCTGCGCCAATGAATGGATTTTCGACCGCATGACCGAAGACGAGCTTACCGTTCAGGTCACGGGGAAAATGGGCGAATATAAATTATTCTTCCACTGGCAGGAAGATTACAGCGCCATGCAGTTTTCATGCGAAATGGATGTCGAGATCAGCGAATCCGCGATGGACGCCGCCGCAAAGACGATGACGGAGATCAACTCGTCCCTGTGGCTCGGCCATTTCGATTTCCGCAGCGGGACGAACATCCCCCACTTCCGCCACACGACCCTGTTCCGCGGCATGACCCATACGTCGGGCGCGGAACATCTTGAAGACCTCGTCGATATCGCCATTTCCGAATGCGAGCGGTATTTCCCCGTCTTTGATATATTCTCCCGCGGCCTTCCGGCCAATGACGCCGATATGTCGCTGGCGATTATGAACGTCGCCGGAATGTCATGAGCGGCGCGGCGTCCGGACAAGGGGCCGCCCCCTATAGGCTGGGCCTCGCGGGGTGCGGGAAGATGGGTTCCGCCATGGTGCGGGCGTGGCTCGATTCCGGGCTGGCGCAAACAATCGACATATGCGATCCCCACGGCTTTCCCGAAGAATTCGTGTCCGCCGCCGCCATCCGTTACTGCGCCGGAGATTCGGGCTTTTTAGATCGCGCCCCTACATGGGACGCACTCATCGTCGCCATCAAGCCGCAGGGCCTTGATGAATTTTGTGAAAGCGTCAAGCTGCGCCTGCCCCCCGCCCTGCCGGTTCTATCCATCGCGGCGGGCCGCACCATCGGCTCGTTCCAGAAATATTTCGGCGCCTCCCATCCCGTCATCCGCTCCATGCCCAACACCCCCGCCGCCATCGGCAAGGGGATAAGCGTCGCGGTCGCGGCGGAATCTGTAACGGGCGGACAAAAACGCATTGCGGAAAACCTCCTCGCCGCGCTCGGCCATGTCGAATGGGCCGAAGACGAATCCTTGATGGACGCGGTCACGGCCCTTTCGGGGAGCGGCCCCGCCTATCTTTTCTATATGATCGAGGCGATGGCGAAAGCCGGCGAACAGGCGGGGCTTGAAAAGGATTTTGCGATGCGGCTCGCGCGCCGGACGGTTATCGGCGCCGCAGCGCTTGCGGAAGACATGGCGGAAGACCCCGCCGCCCTTTTGCGCGAAAATGTGACAAGCCCCAACGGGACGACGGAGGCCGCGCTCGGCGTGCTGATGGACGGGCGGCTTCAGGCCGTCATGAATGAAACGCTGGCCGCCGCGGTCAGGCGGAGCAAGGAACTCTCCAGCTAAAGATTGGGAAGAAAGGCCTTTGATAGGCCGGGGACGGGAAGGCGAAGATTACTTCTTCATCCTTCCCTTTGTTCCAAGACCTATGTCTTTCGCAAGGCGCGAACGCTGTTTGGCGTAGTTCGGCGCAACCATAGGATAATCGGCGGGCAGGCCCCAGCGCTCACGATATTCTTCAGGCGTCATATTATAGGCCGTTTTCAGATGGCGTTTGAGCATCTTCAGCTTCTTGCCGTCTTCAAGGCAGATAATATATTCCGGCGTGATTGATTTTTTCACGGGGATGGCGGGCTGCGGCCTGTCGGAAGACAGCGAAACATGACCGCTCCCCAAACCGGCGAGCGTTTTGAAGACTTGTTCGATCAGGGCCGGCATTTCCTGTTGCGTCACCGTATTATTCGCCACATGCGATGAAACGATGTCGGTCGTCAGCGCGAGAAGATCGGCATGGGTGAGTTGTTCGGGCATGATAATCCTTTCCAAGTAATGACCGGAAGCATCTATAATGGTATTCCGTCCCTTATCAAGTATAAATCAGGCAAAATTAAGGAAAAGTAATAAATTACTATAAAGGAAGATCTTTTATTTGCCTCTGGACTTTGCCGGAAACGGACACATCGGCGCCGCGCAAATAGAGGGGCTCGGGCGAAGCGGCCTTTCCGCCCCCCGCCAGAAAACGCTCCCTTCCCACATGGGCGAGAATGACCGGATCGAGCAATCTCCGCACCCGCCCCACTTTGCCGCCGTTAAAGCGGGGAAGCCCGTCACCGCACAGGATGAATTTGCCGGACGCGGCCAGCGCTTCCAGCGCGTCCTGTTCCAGGCAGCACGGCTCTGTCGCGGGGGTTTTAGCCGCATCGAACGCCTGAACATAATAATCACTGCGCTTGGTTTCGAAGATGACGAGAGCGTCCGCCGCTTCCGGCACGGCGGCGCGGGCCATGGCCTCAAAGGTCGTCACGCCCTGAACCGGACAATCCAGCGCAAGGCCAAGCGCCCGCGCGGCGGACAGTCCGATGCGCAAGCCCGTAAACGATCCCGGCCCGATAGTCGTCACGATAAGATCCAGATCCCCGAACCCCATCGCAGCCTCGCCCATAAGCTCTTGCACGAGCGGGATAAGCTTTGCCGCCTGTTCGCGCTGGGTTTCAAGGCTGCGCTGAAAGGCAGCCTCCCCGCAAAGGACGGCGGCGACGCAGCCACCGAGCGCTGAATCAAGGGCCAGAACCGATTTCACGCTATCTCTCACTTATAAAAATCCTTTGTTGCACTCCATGTTGCCCCCCAAAATAAGGCGAAAATAAACCATGGCGGGGCCGTTATCGCAGTTTTTCCGCCGCGATGAAAGCCCGCGATAGAAGCGAAGATGGCGCTGGACAGCGCAGCCCCTATATTTACATTGTGATATCAATGGATTAGGGCAACATCCCAAACGGCGCCCCGCTTTCCTGCCCTCTTTTGACTGGCGCAAAGCGGGCAAATCATCTAAAGCTGATCCCATGTTTTTTCCTCAGGGATTATATAAAAAAGCGCTGTGTTCCGGCGTTTTTGCTCTTTTATACGCACTGCCCGCCGCGGCATGTGCCGCCCCTGCGGCCGCCCCAGATATGCAGGATTTAACAGCTTTACCTCCGCCTGTTTTCAAGGAAGATCAGGAGTCCGTCAAGGAAGCGAAACCTGTCTCCGCTGCAACCGAATTTGACGGCAAAGCCGCGCCGGTCTTTGCCTATTTCGCCATCGGGAACGATGAGAACCCGTCAATGTCGCTCCGCTCAGGGCAGTTTGAAGCGCAGATAGAAGAGATCCTTCGCGGCGGCTATAATGTAACGCCGCTTGAGCGGATCGTCACCGCCCTTCAATACGGCAAGCCAATCAAGCCGCGCAGCCTCGCCATTACATTTGACGGCGCGGATCAGTCCGTTCTCGCCGCCGCCATGCTGCTGGAAAAACACAAGCTGCCTTATACGATCTTCATTCCGTCCGCCAAGATAGGCTCGCCCTCCTTCATGACATGGGAACAGCTTCGCGCGCTAAAGGCCGGAGGGCTTGCGGCATTCGGCCTGCATCCCGCCTATTACGGGCATCTGGCGGGGAAAAAGGAAGAATCTATCCGCCGCGAGATCAACGCCTCCCTCGCCGCCATCCGCGAGGAGCTTGATGTCCGCCCCACGCTCTTTTCCTACCCTTACGGCGAATATGACACGGCCTATAAGGCCATCATCCAGTCCATGGGTTTCAAGGCCGCTTTCGGCCAGCAATCCGGCCCCGCCCATGCGGGCGAAGATTTATACGCCCTGCCGCGCTATACGCAAACGGAGCGTTATGGCGACCTCGATCGTTTTACCATGACGGCAAACAGCCTACCGCTTCCGGTTAGCGGCCTGTCCCCCGCCGCCCCCGCTATCGACGCGCGCTCGCCTGTCATCGGCTTTACGCTTATACAAAGCCTCGCAAAAGAAATGAAAAATCTTTCCTGTTTTTCCTCCGTGGAAGAAAAACCGGAGATGGAGATTATCGGCACGCGGGTGGAAATAAGATTCAAGGACGCCATCGAACGCGACAGGATGCGTATTAACTGCACGCTTCCCTACCGCGCGGATCCGGAAAAGGGCGATATACGCTACCGCTGGTTCGGCATGATACTGACAAGCCGGGCAAGTGTGGAGGAGCCGCCCGCGGGCGGGCAAGGCGAAATAGACGCCGATTTCATCAATAGCGAATGACGGCCCCCAGCCGCGGCGGGCATTGGATGCGGGGCGCGGCATGCGGCCGGCGGCGGGGAAACGGACACGGACAAAGAAAAGGATAAGAGCGGTACATAAAGGCGCACCATAAAGGCATGTGGTGCGGATGCCGGGACAAAGCCGGGCCGGCCCCGGCGCATCCCCCCGCTACATCATCGACTGGCGGACTTCGAGGACTTCGGGGATATAATGGCGGAGCATGTTTTCAACGCCGTTCTTAAGCGTCACGGTCGAGCTGGGGCAACCGGAACAGGCGCCGCGCATTTGTAAATACACAACCCCTTCTTCAAACCGTTCAAAGATGATATCGCCGCCATCCTGCGCCACGGCAGGGCGGACGCGCGTATCAATCAGCTCCTTGATCTGTTTCGATATTTCATCAAGAAGACTGTCATCCATCGAAGCCCCGTGGGCGGCGCCGTCATGGAAGCGCGGCTCGCCCATCGTGAAATGCTGCATGACCGCCATCAGGATTTTTGCCTTCAGGCCGTTCCAGTCATATGTTTCGCCTTTGGTGACGGAAACGAAATCGCTGCCGAAAAAGACGCCTTCAACGCCTTCAATCTCAAAGATTCGCTCGGCCAGCGGCGAGCGCGCGGCTTCTTCCGCAGTCACAAATTCCGCGACGCCGGATTCCATGACCTCGACACCGGGGATAAATTTGATCGTAGCCGGATTGGGCGTTGTTTCTGTCTGGATAAACATGGGCGAACTTCCTTCCTCACCGGTTTCTTTCTCTACCGGTAAAATAATACTTGCGGAGTCCTATTCAACCCCGCGGGGAAAATCAAGAAATCTCTTTCAAATTGCCGGGGACGACAAGGACGGGCACACGCAGCCGGGCAAGCCCCTTACCGACGCAAAAACCGACCAAAGGCCCCGGCGTCGCGGCCTCGCCGCCGCCGAGGATGATTTTAACGATATGATCGTCCTCTTCGACGATCCGCGCAAGCGCCTCCCCCGGCTCCCCTTCGGCAAAATAGAGCGAGGGGATAATCCCGCCCGCATCGTTCGCGACCTTGGCGACAGACCAGAGATATTTCTCCCCCGCCTCGCGCATCTCGCGCTTCATCTTGTCCTCGATAATGCCCCATTGCTGGAAATCCTGATCCTCGATAATCCGCAGGATGCCGAGCCGCGCGCGATGCTCCCTGACAAGGCGGCAGGCATAGCGCAGCGCGCCCCTGAATTCATCGCTGTCATCGGCTATCACAAGATAAGTGCCGCCATCGCCGCGGCGCACTGTTTGCGCGGGCAAAGGTTCGAGATCGATTATGGGCGGTTTCGTGTCCATCAGCCTTATTCCCTTCTCAAGAACATAAAGGCCGCCCAGCCGGATGCAAGGGCGATAATCACGGCGAACACGCCGTAAAAGAACGCATGCCGGGTCGCAAAAAGATAGACATTGGCGCTAAAACCAACCTGCCCGACCTGTAAGCTTTTGTTTTCACGCGCAAAAACCTCACCGTTTTCGATAAGCGCCGCCTCGACGTTATAAATCCCCGTCGGCACGCCGGGCGGCAGGTCAAAGGCGACCTTGAAAAAGCGCGGCGTTACAAAAGTGACGGAGCCGGCACGGATGGGATAAAGCCCCTTTGCCTGTTGCCCGCGGATCAGCGCGTCGCGGAAATGTTCGGCATAATCCGCGCCCTGCCCCGTTTCCTCCGCATAAAAATCAAGGGCATCCACGCCGAGCTGAAGGCTGGAGGCCAGTTCAGGCATGGCGCCGAGTTCAACCGCGTCATAGGTCGCCGCATAATCATAATAGCCCGGCACGCGGCGGAACTCCACGGAGCGGCGGTTTATCCACGCCCCCAGGATTTTTTCCTTGCGGCGCATGACGACCGTTCTTTCCGGCCCGCGGAGCGTCACCGCAATATCGGGGCCGGGTTCGCTGGTAATGCCGAACAGGATAATCCGCGCCCCGTTAAAGCCCGTCGTAATATCGACCCTGTTTTCGGAAAGCTCGATATGCATGGCCCGTCCTTGTTGCGCCATGGCGGAGGCCGGCGCAACAAGCAGGCAAAGCCCGATAAGCGCAGCGGCAAAAGCCAAATAACGCGCATAACCCGCCATCAGCGCACCGCCATCACATAAAGATCGGAAGGCTGGATGAATAATTCCCCCATCATCCGCGCGCAAACACCCAGCACAATCAAGGCCAGCACGATGCGGGCGGGCGCGCCCCGGACGCGCTTGGCCAGAAGGACGCCCATCTGCGCCCCGACCACGCCCCCCGCGATCATCACGAGCGTTAAGATAATATCGACCGTCCCGTTCGCCACCGCATGGAGGATACAGGAAAAGGCGGAGATAAAGATGATCTGGAAGAGCGATGTGCCGGGCACGAGCAGCCCCGGCATGCCCAGCACATAAATCATCGCCGGAACCATGATGAATCCGCCGCCAATCCCCAGAATGGAAATCATAATCCCGCCAATGAAACCGACCCCCGCAGGCATCAGGGCGGAGATATAAAGGCGTGATTTGATAAAACGGGTTTTATAGGGAAGGTCGCGAAAGAACGGCCTTTGCGCGACGCTCTGGACGTCTTCGGATACTTTGGTGCGGTTCATAAAGGCCATGACGCTTTCGATAAGCATCATCACGCCGATAAAGCCGAGCAAGGCCACATAGGATACGGAGATAATCAAATCTATCTGCCCGAAATGCTGTAATATCCTGAAAATAAAAATCCCGACGACGGAGCCGCCCACACCGCCGGCGAGCATGACAGTGCCGATATGCATGTCGATATTGCCGCGCCGCCAATGGCCCAAAACCCCCGTCACGCTGGTCGCGATCAGATGGTTGGCCTGCGTTCCGACCGCGACGGCAGGTGGAATTCCCATGAACAGCAAAAACGGCGTCGCCAGAAATCCGCCGCCGACGCCGAACACGCCGGACAAAATGCCGACCGCCAGCCCCAGCAAAACGAGGCTTTCGGCAGGCACGGACATTTCTGCGATGGGTAGATAGATTTGCATCGAGGAGAACACCTTCCCTCACAGGATGCAATATTTTAGGGGCGCTGTCATCCCCTTCGCCTTTTATCTCAGGAGCCGCGCAGGCGAGGCTCCCGTTGCGGCATCAAGCGGCGGGGTCAAGCGGCCGCATCAAGCGGTATCAATAAGCCGTCGTGCCGTCAGGGCCGGTTTGCGCCCAAAAGAATGTTTCGGCTTCGTCGAGGAAGTTCGCGTAATCGCCGGTCGGAAGCTCGTGATAGGCTTTCTTGAAATCAATGCTCTTGATGATGCCGCGGAAATTATCCGCCCATCTGTCATAGCCGTGATCGAGGGCCGAACATTCCACGACATAAAGCGTATCGCGGTAAAGGGATGCATACATCACCGCGCTGCGGTTTTGCATGACGGTGCCGAAATGGCGCGAATAGGAGGCAACGGCATAGCTCGCGAACCAGCGGCCAAGCCCGACGCCGTCATAGACATGGCCGAGATTATAGCGGTCGTACTGCGCCAGATATTGCCGCCAGAACGGGACGCTCACCGCGACTTTTTGCACCGCCTCCCCGTAATGGGCGGGGTAGATCGTAAAGCGGCGGTCGGGGACGGCGTCGATCTTGCAAACCGGCTGTTCGTTATAAGACGGGCCGGCAATCGTCAGGATCGTGTTGACGCCGGTGCTGTTTTGCATGCGCCAGCCATCGGGGAAGGTGACGGAAAGCCCCGTTTTTTCATGTTTCCACACAAAGTAATCGGCCTGTGCCGCCGTGGGGAAAAGAAGGGCCGCCGCCAGAATCAAAGCCTTGAATTTCATGGAATCGATTATACCCCTCGCCCGCCTGCCATAAAAGCCCCTACTTCTGCCAAAAGCCCATAATATCCATGGCTTCCTTCAGGACAGGTTCGGCAATCGCCCCCGCCTTGTCCGCGCTCGCCGACAAAATCCGGTCGATTTCACCCGTATCCGCCATCAATTCGCGCATCCTGCCCGTAATGGGGCCGAGCTTTTCCACGCATAAATCCGACAAGGCGGTTTTGAAGCCCGAAAATTGCTGGCCGCCAAATTCCGCCATCACCGCCTCCCGCTCCGTTTCCGCGAGCGCCGCATAGATGGTGAGGAGGTTTTTGGCCTCCGGCCTGCCTTCAAACTCCGCTTCAGAGGCCGGAACCGCGCCCGCGTCGGTTTTGGCCTTTTTGATCTTGTTCGCGATCGTGTCCGCGTCGTCGGTCAGGTTGATGCGGCTCATATCGCTTTCGGCGGATTTGGACATTTTGGACGTCCCGTCCCGCAAGGACATGACCCGCGTCGCCTCGCCCATAATGGCGGGTTCGGGAATCGGAAAGAAGTCACGCCCCGCAATATGCTGGTTAAAGGAAATGGCCAGATCGCGCGTCAGCTCCACATGCTGTTTCTGGTCTTCACCGACCGGCACATGGGTTGCGTGATAAAGGAGGATGTCCGCAGCCATCAGCGCCGGATAGGTATAAAGCCCCGCCGAAGCGCGCTCCCTGTCCTTCCCCGCCTTGTCCTTGAACTGCGTCATCCGGTTGAGCCAGCCGAGCGGCGTCATGCAGGACAGCATCCAGCCGAGCTGCGTATGACCCGGCACGGCGGACTGGGCAAAGATGATGGATTTGGACGGGTCGACGCCCGCCGCGATATAGGCCGCGGCCACTTCGCGGGTCGATTGGCGGAGCGTGTCCGGATTATAGCCGGTCGTGTTCGCGTGGAGATCGACGACGCAATAAATACATTCCGTATCCGGTTCGTCTTGCAATTTGACCCAGTTTTTCAAGGCGCCGAGATAATTGCCGAGCGTCAAACGGTTGGTGGGCTGCATGCCCGAAAAGATGCGTTTCATCACATTTTCTTTCTAACAAACAATGATTTTAATTCAGGGAGCCGGATAGCGCCTGTCGCAAGGACGGCAAAAGCGTATGTGGTCAGGCCAGAGGCCACCAGAACAATGAGCGCAGCGATTTTTTCGGGCTTTGTGCCACTATAATAATCCTTCGAATAATGGGCGACTATAGCCAGCGCCAGCGCCATAAGGCAAGAAGAGAATATCAGGCGCGGCACGCGGCGGCTGAACCGCGCGTCAAACGCGGTTTTCGCATCGGCGCGAAGCCCCTTTAAAAGCATCGCGAATTGCAGCCACCCGCAAAGCCCCGTCGAAAGCGCAATCCCCGCAACGCCCATAAACTGGATGAGGATCAGCGCAAGGCCGATATTGGTGAGGGCGCAGATAACGGCGATGCGCACGGGCGTGACCGTATCCTGCCGCGCGAAATAGCTCGTCGAAAACACTTTCGCGCAGACATAGGCCGGAACGCCGAGCGCATAGCCCATCAGCACATAGGCCGTGATCTTCGCATCTTCTGCGCTGAAATTCCCGTACTGGAACAAGGTCTGGATAAGCGGCCCCGCCGCGATGAACATCGCCACCCCCGCGGGCAGGGCCAAAAGCAGGCAGACTTCCAGCGCGCGGTTGAAAAGATTTTGCGCCTCCTCCCCCCGCTCTTCGGAAGAGATGGCCTTGGAGAGCATGGGCAGCAAGGCCGTACCGACCGCGATGCCGACAATGCCGAGCGGAAGCTGGTTCAGCCTGTCGGCATAATAAAGGTAAGAGATGGAGCCCGTCGCAAGCGTCGAGGCGATAATCACGTCCACGAACAAATTGATATGGACGACGCCCGCGCCGATAATACCGGGAACCATCAGGCGGAAGAGCTTTTTAATATCCCCGTCAATCTTCGGGCGCTTGAAGGTAATCTTTATTTTATAAAGCCGCACGCAGGCAAGAAGGCCGATAAATTGCAAAACCCCCGCCGCGAAAAGCCCCCATGAAAGCGCATGGCCGCCCGTGCGCATCAAGGGCTCCAAAAACCACAAGGCGGCGATAAGGCACAGGTTAAAGACAATCGGCGCCGCCGCGAAAGGCGCGAACCTGTCATGGGCGTTCAACACCCCGCCCATCAGGGCCGAAAGGGAGATCAATAGCAGGTAGGGGAACGTCACCCGCGTCAATTCGACCGCAAGCGCGTAGCGCTCCTCCCCTACCGCAAAGCCGGGGGCTAGAAGCTGGATAATCCACGGCATCGCCATGATGGCAAGGACGGTAAAGGGCGCGAGAATGGCCGCCATCACCGCAAAGGAATTGGACGCGAACGCATCGGCTTCGCCCTGCCCGTCCTGTTTCAATTTACGCGCATACATGGGGACGAAAGATACGGTAAAGGCCCCCTCCGCCGTCACGCGCCGGAAGAAGTTCGGCAGTTTGAGCGCCACGATAAACGCGTCCGCCACAGGCCCCGCGCCAAGGATAATCGCCGTCATCACATCGCGGATGAAGCCGAGAATACGGGATATGCCGGTCAGTCCGCCGACCGTCGCCATGGCTTTGAGCAGTTTCATGGCCATCCTTATACAATCGAACAGGCCGCGGCCAAAGATTAAATAAAGGAAAGGTTCGAGCGGCCGCCGCACCGGAGATTATCAGGCGCAGCGGACGGATTTGGCCGGAACAATCCGGGACAATAAGGACTGTGCCGCCTATTTATTCTTTGCGGAATTAGCGGCAATAACCTTGCGCCTGCCCTCCCCGGACAGATCCCACCCCCCGCGGGGCGAATCCGTGCAAGCAAGCGCCCCCCGTGGCCCGTTAAAGCCTCTCCACATTCTATTTTCCATAGCAATGCGACATGATCAGCAATAAAAAATTTCCCCGCGCCCCTCCAAAGACTGGTGACTTCACCCCGCGGGGGCTATATGAATCTTCCATGACCCAGCAAAACCCCGAAAGCCAGTGGTTCGGCGAAGAAGCCGTCAGCCCCAAAGAAAAAACCCGTAAGGTGATCGGCGTGTTCGATTCCGTCGCTTCGAACTATGACATTATGAATGATGTCATGTCGGGCGGGCTGCACAGGCTTTGGAAAGACCGTTTCGTGCGCAAAATCCGCCCGCAAAAGGGTTTGCATTACCTTGATGTCGCGGGCGGGACGGGCGATATCGCCTTTCGCATCCGCAAGAAAGCGGGGGCGGATTGCAAGATTACGCTGTGCGACCTCAACACCGAAATGCTGCGCGTGGGCCGCGACCGCGCCTTGGACAAAGGCTATGCGGATGATTTCGACTGGGTCACGGGCAATGCCGAGGCGCTCCCCCTCCCCGATGCAAGCGTCGATGTCTATACGATTGCCTTCGGCCTCAGGAACGTGACCCATATCGACACGGCCCTGCGCGAGGCGCTGCGCGTCCTGAAACCCGGCGGGCGGTTCTATTGCCTTGAGTTTTCCAAGGTCAGGGAGCCGTTCCTTGCGAAAATCTATGATGAATATTCCTACCGGCTCATCCCCAAAATGGGCGAACTGGTCGCCAAGGATCGGGACAGTTATCAGTATCTGGTAGAATCCATCCGCAAATTCCCCTCCCAACAGGAATTGCTGCAGCGCATGAAAGCGGCAGGTTTTGGCCGTTGCAAGGTCGAAAATCTGACTTTCGGCGTTGTCGCCATCCATGAAGGTTCCAGACTTTCATGAATAATCCCCAAGAAAATATTTATGCAAAAGGGGCTTGAAAAGAGAAAGCCAAGTTTTTATAACGGTTTCTGTTGCTTTCATGATGGTTTCAACCTGATGGGGCTTCGTAAAAAAGCGCCATTCTATGTGGCTATCGTCAATCATGAATTTTAAAAGGGAATAACTCTAATGAACAACATCGTAAAATCCGTTGTCTTTGCAGCCGTTGTCCTGTTCGCAGGTATCGCAGCGATGCAGGTTATCTACACGAGCCAGGATGGCGCGTCCGACGTCACGGCCATCGAACCGGCGGCGGGCGAACCCGCAATGGGCCTGCCGACGGCTGATCAGGCCGACGCGGCCCGCGATGCCATCGAAGCCGATGCGGAAGCCGCTGTAGACGCCATTGAAGCAGAGGCGGAAGCCGCAAAAGAAGCTGCCGAAGCCGCCGCAAACGCTGATCAGGAAGCTATCGAAGCGGAAGCGGAAGCACAAACGGACGCTATTGAAGCAGAAGCTGAAGCCGCTACGGACGCCGTTGACGCTGCTGAAGAAGAAGCCGAAAATCAGGCACAGTAATTTCTCGCCTTTTGAGGCAGGAAACACTAGATTGAACCCTGTCCCGCAAGGACGGGGTTTTTTCTTGGAAGGGCCATTGCGGCGCATGTATTTCAGCCCGGTGCCATTCATTGCAACCTCATGGCGGCATGAAGCGGGCGGCAAAAGGCGGACAGATGTTAAACGGCAAAAAAATACTCCTCATTATCTCCGGCGGCATCGCGGCCTATAAATCGCTGGAGCTTATCCGGCTTTTGAAAAAGGACGGCGCGTCGGTGCGGTGCATCCTGACGCGCGGCGGCGCGGAATTCATCACCCCCCTATCGGTCGCCTCCCTTTCCGGTGAGCCTGTTTACACGGATCTTTTCTCGCTCAAGGATGAAACGGAAATGGGTCATATCAGGCTCAGCCGCGAGGCGGATCTGGTTCTCGTCGCTCCGGCCTCGGCCAATATGATGGCAAAAATGGCGCACGGCATGGCGGACGATCTGGCGGCGGCGGCCCTGCTCGCAACCGACAAGCCGGTGATGGTTTCGCCCGCCATGAACCCGATGATGTGGGACAATGCGGCGACGCAGGCCAATATCGCGACATTGCGCGCACGCGGCATCCGCGTCATTGAACCGTCCTGCGGCGCGATGGCCTGCGGCGAATCCGGCGCGGGCCGCCTGCCCGAAGCGGCCAAATTGCTGCACTCCATCCGCGATTTCTTTCTGGCGGACAAGCCGCTCGCGGGGCGGAAAGCCATCGTCACGAGCGGGCCGACCCATGAACCGGTTGACCCGGTGCGCTATATCGCCAACCGTTCCAGCGGCAAACAGGGCCACGCCATTGCAAAGGCTCTCTCGGCCCTCGGCGCGTCCGTGACCCTTGTGAGCGGCCCAACCACCCTGCCCGACCCGGCGGGGCTTGAAACGCTCCATGTCACGAGCGCGAAGGAGATGATGGCGGCCTGCCAAGGCGCTCTCCCTGCGGACATCGCCGTGTGCGCCGCCGCGGTCGCCGACTGGGCGCCGGATTATGCCGCCTCGAAAATCAAGAAAAACGGCGGGGACGGGCTTTCCCTCCCCCTGACGCAAAATCCCGATATTCTGGCGGCCCTGTCCGCCCGCGGCCCCGCGCGCCCGCGCCTTGTCGTCGGTTTTGCCGCCGAAACCGACAATATTCTGGACAATGCCCGCGGGAAACTTGCGAAAAAAGGCTGCGACTGGGTTGTGGCTAACTCCGTTTCAGCGGGCAATCCGGTATTCGGAGCCGATGAAAATCAGGTATATTTCCTAACGCAAACAAGCACCGAAGAATGGCCCCGCGCCGGAAAAGACGAGATCGCCCGCACCCTGGCGGGCCGCATCGCGGAGCATTTTTCCGAAGGCGCATTGAAAATAGCCGCGGAATAGACCGGAAAACAAAGAGTAGCAATGACACAAGCCGCCCTGAAAACCGAAGAAGACTTCAAGGCCCAAGGCCATACGCCGATGATGGCGCAATATCACGCGCTTAAAGCGCAATATCCCGATTGCCTGCTTTTCTACCGCATGGGCGATTTTTACGAGATGTTTTACGAGGACGCCGTGAAAGCCGCCGAATGTCTCGACATCACCCTGACCAAGCGCGGCAAGAGCGATGGCGGTGAAATCCCCATGTGCGGCGTGCCGTTCCATTCCTACGAGCCGTATCTGGCAAAGCTCATCCGCTCCGGCTTTCGCGTCGCCATTTGCGAGCAGACGGAAACGCCGGAGGAAGCCAAAAAGCGCGGCGGGTACAAGGCGCTGGTCAACCGCGACGTGGTGCGCGTCGTCACGCAAGGGACGCTGACCGAAGACACGCTGCTCTCCCCGCGTGAGAACAACTATCTCGCGGCCATTTGCGAAACGGGCGGGCAATACGGGCTTGCATGGCTCGATCTTTCGACCGGCGAATTCCTGATACAGCCGCCTTCCAAGGCGCAACTGGCGGCCTCCATCGACCGGATCATGCCGAGCGAGATCCTCGTGCAGGACAGGATTGCCGCCATGGACGCCTTCGCGCTCCACAAGAACATCCTGACGCCGCAGCCCTCCTCGCTCTTCGATTCCCAAAACGCGCAAAAGCGCCTTGAGGCGCTCTTCGGCGTCGGCACGCTCGAATCCTTCGGCGCCATGTCACGGGCGGAAATCGCGGCGGCGGGGGCGCTTATCGACTATGTGAACCGCACGCAAAAAGGCAAGATGCCGCGCATCGACCGCCCAAGACAGGTCACGGCAGGGGCCGTCATGGATATCGATCCGGCGACGCGCCGCTCGCTTGAACTGACGCGCACGCAAACGGGGGAGCGTCGCGGGAGCCTTCTCGATTGCATCGACCGCACCGTTACGGGCGCGGGTGCAAGACTGTTGCAGACCCGGCTTTCCGCACCGCTCACCGATCTGCCGCGCATCGAAAGACGCCATGACGCGGTTGCGACATTTCTTGACGAATCCATGCTCCGCCAAAGCTTGCGCGGGGCGCTGAGAGAGCTTCCAGACCTCGAACGCGCCCTCTCCCGCCTGACCATCGGGCGCGGCGGCCCGCGTGATCTCGGCATGGTGCGCGATGCGCTTGCGATTGCCTCGACGGTTCACACAATCCTGGGCAATGCAGGCGGCGACATCCTGCAAGGCTTCGCGGGCGCCATTACGCTCGATGAGGACTGCAAGGCGCTTCAGGACACGCTGCAAGCGGCGCTCTCTGAAACACTGCCCTTCCTCGACCGCGAAGGCGGCTTTATCGCGGGCGGCTATGCGGCGGATCTCGATCACCTGCGCGCCTTGCGGGATGACGCGAAACGGCTTATCGCCCGGCTTCAGGCGACCTATCGCGACCAGACGGGAATCAATCTCCTCAAAATTTCCTATAACAACGTGCTGGGCTATTTCATCGACGTTCCAGCGCGGCATGCCGATGCGCTGATGGTGAAAAAAGAGGATGCGTCCAACCCGTTCATCCACCGCCAGACGCTCGCCAACAACGCCCGTTTTACGACGCCGGAATTGTCAGAGCTGGAGCGCGACATCGCCTCCGCCGGCGACAAGGCGCTTGCGCTCGAACAAAATCTTTTCGTGCGCTTCGTTGAAAATGTCGGCATCCTCTCCGCACAGCTCGGCAAAATCGCCCGCGGGATGGCGGCGCTGGACGTCGCCATGGCGCTCGCCGAACTTGCGGCGGAAGAAAACTACACGCGGCCCCGCATGGAAGATTCCACGGCATTTTCCATCAAGGGCGGGCGTCATCCCGTCGTCGAACGGGCGCTGAAAAAAGACGGAACGGCCTTTGTTCCCAATGATTGCGTCCTCGATCCGGCACAGCGCCTCTGGCTCCTCACCGGCCCGAACATGGCGGGTAAATCGACCTTCCTGCGCCAGAACGCGCTTATCGCCATCCTCGCACAGACGGGATCGTTCGTGCCGGCGGAAAGTGCCGTTATCGGCATCGTCGATAAATGTTTTTCACGCGTCGGCGCGTCTGACGACCTCGCACGCGGGCGTTCGACCTTTATGGTGGAGATGGTGGAAACCGCGACAATCCTCAATCAGGCGACGGAGCGATCGCTCGTCATCCTCGACGAAATCGGGCGCGGGACATCGACCTTTGACGGGCTTTCGATCGCGTGGGCCTGTGTCGAGCATTTGCATGAAGTTTTGAAATGCCGCGCGATTTTCGCGACGCATTACCATGAGCTGACCACCCTTAAATCCCGCCTTGCAGCGCTCGCCTGTTATTCCATGCAGGTGCGCGAATGGAAGGGCGACGTGATTTTCATGCATGCGGTGCAGGCGGGCGCGGCGGACAGATCTTACGGCATCCATGTCGCGCGGCTTGCGGGAATCCCGCAGAAAGTCATCGCCCGCGCGGACGAGGTGCTGGAATTATTGAACAAGGGCGAACATGGCGGGGCCGCCCTCACCCGCCTGACCGACGACTTGCCGCTCTTCAACGCCGCGCCCGCGGCGCCGCAAGGGAAAAACCGTGCGCCATCGGTCTTGGAAGAGCGGCTGGAGGCGATGAATCCCGACGACATATCGGCGCGGGAAGCGCTTGAAATCCTCTATGAACTCAAGGCGCTTCTCAAAGACTAGGCCGTCTTCCCGCCGCTCTTTCCGGCCAGGAGTTGAAGGCCGTAATCGGTCTGGCGCTGGAACGGGCGCAGGCCGAATTCGCCCATGATGGAATAAAGATGATCGAAAATATCGGCCTGTATGCCTTCATAAAAGGCCCATCTTATATCGCTTGTAAAAGTATAGATTTCCAGCGGCAGCCCTTCCGGCCCCGGCGCGAGTTGCCGCACAAGCATCGTCATATTCTGGTTGATGCCCGCATGGTGGCGGAGATATTGAATGACATAGGCGCGGAACGTGCCGATATTGGTCAAACGGCGGCTATTGATAAGCCTGCCCACATCATCGCCAGCGGCAATCTGGGCGTTCCATTCATCAATTTCCTGCTGTTTTTCCGCCAGATAGTCCTGAAGCAGCTTGAACTTTCCAAGATGCTTTTTCTCTTCCGCCGTCAGGAAGCGGATGCTGTTCTGGTCAAGATAAATGGCGCGCTTGATCCGCCGCCCGCCTGCCTCCGTCATGCCGCGCCAATTCTTGAACGGCGTCGTAATCAGGCTGCGCGTCGGCAAGGTCGTTATCGTCATATCCCAGTTGCGCACTTTTACCGTATGCAGGGCGATGTCGGTAACGTCGCCGTCGGCGTTGAGCTGCGGCATTTCGATCCAGTCCCCGACCCGCACCATATCGCTTGACGATATCTGGATGCTGGCGACGAGCGAGAGAAGCGTATCCTGAAACACCAGCATCAGGACGGCGGCCATTGCCCCAAGGCCGGAGAGCAGTATCAGCGGCGATTTATCAATAAGCGCCGCGACTATCAGGATTGCCGCCACAAGGAAGATCGCAATTTTCAAGACCTGCAAATAACCCTTGATCGGCTTGTTATGCGCGTCGGGCCGGCGCATATAAAGCGTGTTGGCGATATTGAGCGCCGCACTGAACGCACGCGCAAGTGTGAGAACGATAAAGGCCGAAGCGACGTTCCTGACAACGGCAACCGCCCATTCCGGCAAATCCGGAATAAGCTCTATCCCCATAATCACGATAATCGCGGGGACGATATTGGAAAGACGCGGAATAAGCCCGTGGCGCGTAATCTCCTCATCCCTGCCCACGCGGGTAAAGGAAAGGAAGCGGCCAATCACGCGAAGCAGGATTTTCTTGACGATAAAATTGGCAATAAACGCCGCCAGCGCCAAAGCGGCGAGCGCCACCGCCATATAAAGCGCGGGATGCTGTGCGACAAGTTCGTTATAATAGTCGGGGGTGAGGAAAGACATTATTCATTTCTCCCTTTTTGTGTTTTTTCACTCAATCAAGGGCCGAAAACCCGGCGGCAGTGGCAGCGCGATAGCGTCCCGCCGCAGCTTAGCCCGCCGATATTGCATCATTTGCACGGCAGATCAACGGAATTATCCCTTAAAAAACGAAAGCGCCGCATGAAAAGGAAAAGTGGCGCAAACATTCTCTATCGCACGAAGAAGAGCGGCAATCATTGGCACTTTATGAACCATACCCGTCATTCCGCCAAAAACTTATTGTGAATTGTCCCGAAAACAATTTCCCCGTAAAATAGGGACAAGGGATGGGGATTTCCCTAACCGCCTTGATGGCCGGCGGCTCCCGCTTGCGATCGATGCGGCAGGCTTTTTATTGCCTTCGCCCTTCCGCATGGTTTTAACGCATGAAAGAAAGATGAAAGCGAAGAGAAATGAATCTTGTCCCTTATCTGGTTATTTTTATCGGCTCCGGAATCGGCGGGGCCATGCGCCACGGCGTCAACGAAATATTTTCGGAAACATTCGCCGTGAAATTCCCTCTCGGTATTCTGGCGGTCAATGTGACCGGTTCTATCCTGCTAGGCCTGCTGGCCGGCTATTTCGCCTTCAAGGGCGATGCGGCACAACATTGGAGGCTTTTCCTGATGGTCGGCCTGTGCGGCGGCTATACGACCTTTTCCACCTTCACGCAGGACGCGGTTTTATTGATAGAGCGCGGCCAGATCGCATCCTCCGCCCTCTATATCACCCTTTCCGTCGCGCTCTCCATAACAGGCTTTATCGCCGCCCTATGGGCCATGCGGCAATTGGCATGAACGGGCCGAAACAGGAGCCGTAAAGAAAGAATAAAAAAACATGACCAAAAAGAAACACGCAGCCGCCGCATGAACATCGCGCGTGAAAATCTTTTGGATGGAAAACGAAGGCCCTGTTGCTGGCCGGGCTGCCCGCACCGCTCAGATCCAGCGGGAAGCAGCCCTCTAAAACCAGATTTTCTTGCGGCGATGTGTAAAGCAAGAAATTAGGCGCTATTGAATAAATGGCGGAGAAGGGGGGATTCGAACCCCCGATGGGCTCTCACCCATGCCGCATTTCGAGTGCGGTACAATCAACCACTCTGCCACTTCTCCAAATGGTGCGGAATTTTGCCGGAACCCGTATAATCGAAGCATGGGCGCTTGGCAAGAGCGCAAGCGGGAAAACAAGCCTCCCCTTTCCCGCCTCCTATGGCTTTCGGGGCGGGAACCGGGCGTTATTCCGCTTCTTCGGCGCGGTTTTCAGCCGCTTGGGGGCGCTTTTGTGGCACTTGGGCCCGCTTGGGGCGTTTGAGCCATTCGGGCTTCTTCCTCCTGCTTGTTCTCCAGCGCGGCGCTTTTGCGCGTTGCAAAGATCCGGGCCAGGAATTCGCGGCTGATCTCCGATCCGACCCCCGCCGCCAGCGGCGTCGGCAGGAACAGCCTTGCATGGAGCTGGTAATGCCCAAGCTCGCTGGTCGTCAGGTCGAAGACAGGCTCGCCGGAACCGATATCCACCCCCGCCCGCCTGCGGATCTTGCGGTTGAAGGCCAGCGCGTTCTCGCGGTACGGCGCGAAATATTTGCTGGCTATTTCTTTAAGCATGTTCAACGCCTCTGTCGGATCGATATCCGCATATTGCACGGCGACACGGACATCTTCGAAAATATAGGATTTAAAGAAATTCGCGTTGATGACGTTGTGCGTAAACAACTTGGCGTTCGGAACCGTCACGGTGCGGCCCGTGAACTGATAGGTTTTGCCGTCCATATCGACTTCCTGAAGACGGAAGGAAAACGCGTCGAGATCCACGACCTCCCCCGTCAGCCCGTCGATGCTCACCCACTCCCCGACCTTGAAGGGCTGGCTGGTCGCGCGCATGATGGCGCCGGTCAGGCACAAAATCATCTCTTTCGTCGCGACGACGAGCGCAACGGCAAAGGCGGCGATGGAGATTGCAAAGGTGTGAAGCTGCGGCGCCCAGATCATGATGAGGCCGAACATGATCAGCACCGCCGCAATATTCTTGATGCGGATGATCCAGCGGCGCTGATCCTTATCAAGGATTTCGGCATCCTTGCGGACATAGCGGATCAAAAGGCCGCGCACCGTGCCGATAATAAAGATAAAGACAATGGACGTAATGATCGAGCTGGCCGAGAGCAAACCGGCCCAGTCCACGGCAGTAAAATCAATCTTCATATTTGCAAGACTGCCCATAATTCCCTATCCCGTTCATTTTCCGGTGGCTGAAGCGCCCCTTTATAGCCGCGAATACGGCAAAATTAAGGGGTTTTTCCCCTTTGCCGCCCGTATTATCCTGTTACTATCCGCTTCTATCAAGAGGAACCTTTATGCTAAGTAAAAATCTATGGAAACACGTTCTGGCCGGCATGGTTGGCGGCTGCGTCATGGGGCTGGCCCTGTCGCCGTCCGGGGGAGGTTTTCTGGAAGCGGGAACCGCCCTCGCGCTTGGAGAATGGCTTGCCCTGCCCGGCGTCATCTTCCTGAACCTCATCAGCATGGTCATCCTTCCGCTCGTTCTTTGCTCTATCATTCTGGGCATTACCGGCAGCAATGATACGGGCTTTATCAAGCGCATCGGCGGTTTCCTCATTTTCTATTTCGTCCTGACCAGCTTTATCACGGTCAGCGCGGGCATATGGCTTGCGACCGTCATCGATCCCGGCAGCTATATAAGCAGCGAGGCGACAAGGACGGAAGCCGCCGCCATCATTGCCGCCGAACGCGCCGCCGCCGATGACAGCGTCAAATCCCTGACCATCCCGGACAGGATCGCGGGCCTCGTGCCGAAGAACGTGCTGCATGACGCGCTCTATCTCGATCTGCTCAATATCGTTATTTTCGCGATTATTATCGGCGTCGTCCTGCTCACCCTCCCGCGGGACAAGACAAAAACATTTCTGGAGCTGTGCGATACGGGCCAGCTTATGAGCATGAAAATAATCGGCTGGGCCATGCATATCGCGCCCCTTGCCGTGTTCGGCCTTATTTCCAACGCCGTCATCAAAAGCGGCCCCGCCGTATTCGCGGGGCTTGGCGGTTATGTGTTTACCGTTCTTGCGGGGCTGGCGCTCGTAATGCTGTTTTACATGGCGATTGTCGTTTTCCTTGGCCGCCGCTCGCCGCTGGAATTCATCAAGGCCTGCCGCGACGTCCAGCTTCTGGCTTTTTCCACCTCAAGTTCTGCCGCCGTCATGCCGTTCACATTGCAAACAGCCGAGGAGAAGCTCGGCATCCATCCCGACACTGCGCGCTTTACCGTCCCGCTTGGCGCGACCATCAATATGGACGGCACGGGAATCTATCAGGCGATAGCCGCCGTCTTCCTGTGCCAGATATACGGTATCGATCTGTCCTTCGTTGAAATGCTGGCCCTTATCGCGACGGTGGTCGGCGCTTCCATCGGGACTCCATCGACGCCCGGCGTCGGCATCGTCATTCTTGCGACCATCGTGACCGGCCTTGGCGTTCCGCCCGCGGGGATCGGCCTTATCCTCGGCGTGGACAGAATCCTTGATATGTGCCGGACAGCCGTTAATGTGACTGGCGATCTGGTGGCCTGCACGGTTATCGAACGCTGGATTCATCCGCATCCGCGAAAAACCATCAAGGCCGCAAAGGATTCCGGCCCCTCGCCCGTATAATAACCGTGCCGGTACAGGCTGATAAACGAAAGACCCTATGAAAACAAAGCGCATCACCTCCTCCATCCTGCTCGCGGCCCTGATGGCCGGATGTTCCCTCGTCCCCGATTACCACAGGCCGCAAACGGAGCTTCCCGGCGCATGGAGCGAACAGAATCTCTCCGCCCCGACACGCATCGCGCGGGACTGGTGGACGAATTTCGAGAGCGCCGAGCTTAACGCGTTGATGCAGCGCGCCCTTGCCGCGAACAATGACCTGAACGCCGCCATCCAGCGGGTCGAACAGGCCCGCGCCCTCACCCGCGCCGCGGGCGCCCCGCTCCTGCCCTCGCTTGACGCGAGCGGCTCCGGCGGCTGGGTGCGCACCGATCCGGCACAGGGCAGGACGTCGTCGGATTCGACGGGCCGCGCGGGCCTTTCCGCCGGCTACGAGCTTGATCTTTTCGGCGCAAACCGCGCGGGCCTGCAAGCGGCGCAGGCGAATAAAGGACAAGCGGAATTTACCCGCGACGCCACGGCGCTTGTCGTCATGGGGGATGTCGCGCGGGCCTATTTCAATGTTCTCAACCTTCAGGAACGGCTCACCATCGCCGACCAAAACCTTGAGAGCGGGCGCGAGCTTTTGCGCATCGTCGAGGCACGCTTTAATGCGGGCGCGACGACAGCGCTCGACGTATCGCGGCAAAAATCAGACCTCGCAAGCGACGAGGCAAGCCGCGCCGCGATAGAGCAGCAATTCGCCATCGCCAAAAACGCGCTGGCCGTCCTTATCGGCGAGCCGCCGCAAAATCTCAGTATCGTGGCGGCGGATCTGCGCTCTCTCCCCGTCCCTTCCATAGCGCCGGGACAGCCTTCGGAACTGCTTGAACGCCGCCCTGACATACGCGCCGCAGAATTGGGCCTTGTGGCCGCGAACGCGGATATCGGCGCCGCCCGCGCCGCCTTTTTCCCGCGTCTTACCATAGGGCTTGAACTCGGCATCGCCGCAACGCCCATCGGCGATCCGGCAACAACGACCCTCTCGCTCCTGTCCGGCCTCGCCGCACCGATTTTCAAAGGCGGGCTTCTGGAAGGCAATCTCGCCTATAGCAAGGCGCGCCGCGAGGAGCTGGTGGAAACATACCGCAAGACAATCCTGACATCCTTTCAGGACGTCGAAGACGCGCTGGCCGTCACCAAGGGGGCGCAGCAGCGTGAAAATTCGCTGAACACCGCCGTTCTGGAGGCCCGCAAGGCCTATGATCTCTCGAAACGCCAATATGACGCGGGGGCAACCGATTTCCAGATACTCCTCGATGCGCGGCGTGTCCTGTTGCGGGCGGAGGATTCCTATATCCAGACCAAGAACGACAGGCTTGCCGCGGCGGTCGATTTATATAAAGCTCTAGGGGGCGGCTGGACGAGCGACGCCGCAAGCCCCTGAACGTAATTAAAAAAACCAGAACGGAACAGCATGACAGTAGAATTCCCCTCTCCCGCCACGGCCCCGCGCTTTCCCTCCCTTTCGGATGAACAATGGAGCGCGCTTGCGGCAGAAGCGGGCAAGGGCAAAAAACTTGCGGGCCATTATAACGATAATTACCGTTTCGATTATGAGGGGCAGCCCCTCCTCTTCCGTTTCCCGCGCCCGGACGAGCCGCAAATGGATCCGCGTCCCTTTAACGAAGTGCCGCTCATGCGCCTTCTCACGGAAAGCGGCCTTGCTATCCAGCCGCTTGTTTACGCCGCGCCTTCAAGGAAATTTTCGGTTTATGAATTCATTACCGGCGCGACGCTCGACGACCTCACGCCAAGCGGGTCGAAGCTGAGCGAAGAGGTAAAATCCAGCATCGCCGCTTTTTACGGCGCCTTTTCCCGCCTCGACCAGACAGGCTATGGCGATTTGCTGGCCCATGACTGGCCGACCAAGGGGCCGGGCCTGACATTCTTTGAAAAGATCCTCGAAAAAGCATGGAGGATTCAGGATAAATACCAATTAACGCATAGTAGTTATTACGAGTTTCTGGGCCTCCCCGCCGACCCCTATTCCTCTTTCCTCGCAAAAGGTTCAAAGCTCCGCGCCCGCCCGTGGCAGCTTATCCATACCGACATTCACCGCGGCAATATGGTCGTCCGCCCTGATGGAAACGTCGTCGTCATTGACTGGGAGCTGGCCATGTACGGCGATCTCCTCTATTGCATCGCCGCCCATCTGCACCGCATGATGTACAATCCGGCGGAGCGCGCGGAGATGGCGGAGCGGATCAAAAACGCCCTGCCTGAATCCTATCATGACCGCTATGAAGAGGATCTGAAATTCTACCTCGATTACGAAGCCCTTAAATCCGTTATTACCGACACGGTGCGCTTTCCCGAAATCGTGCAAAACAAGAACCGCAAGGAAACGGAGCTATGGGGGCTGGCGATTTATTACACGGATAATCTCAACCGGCTCGCGCCGCTTCTCGGCAACCGGACGGCAAAACCGGAACTGGCGCTCGACTGGTTCCGTGAGTGGGCGGTATAAGGAGGGGAACGCTCCCGCGCTCCGGCCCATGCGAACGGCGCCAAGATATCCTCCCGCCAGACGATGGAAAAAAGCCGGGATTTTCTCCCGGCTTTTCGTTTTTGCCGAAAGCCCCGCCGGATCAGGGGATCAGGCGGCGCGGCGCTTGGCGCCGCCCTCTTCTTTCAGGCATTGCATGATTTCCTTCATCTGCGCCGGAAGATCGGCGGGCCATCGTCCGGTGATAAACTGCCCGTCATGAACGCATTGCTTGCTCATATAGGCCCCGCCCGCTTCTTCGACCTCTTTCTGGCAATCCGGCCATGCGGCAATCTGGCATCCGTCGATAACGCCGGCCTCGGCGAGTAATTGCGGCCCGTGGCAAATCGCCCCGACAGGGCGGCCCGAAGCGCAGAATTGGCGCACGAATTCCAAGGCCGCTTCTTCCTTTTTCAGCTTGGCGGGCGCCTTGCCGCCGGGAATATAGAGCATGGCATATTGTTCCGGGCGGGCGCTTGCGATCTTTTGCGTTATTTCAAGGCCCGCGCCATTCTTCCCCTTGAAATCCTTGCCGTCCGGGGTCAGGACATCAACCGCGTAGCCCTCTTCGAGAAAGCGGTAATAGGGATAGAAAAACTCCTGATCCTCCGTCCCGTCCGTGGTCAGGATGGCGATACGCTCCTGCCTTGTCGGCGGAACCGGCGTGGCCGTATAAATATCATCTGGTATTGAGGACATATTTCCAATCTCCTTCCTTGGTCTGTTTTTAAGGTGCGGATACCAATCCCCGCCCCCTGCCGAAGGTTCCTGTAAAAGCCCAAAATGACTATTTTCCTTCCCTTTTCCGGCCAAAATCCTGTATGTTCCGCGCCATGAATACAACCGCCCCCAAAACCGCGCCCAAGATTGGCATGATTTCCCTCGGCTGCCCCAAGGCGCTGGTGGATTCCGAACGCATCCTGACGAAGCTCCGCACCCAGGGTTACGAAATGTCGGGCCAATATGATAACGCCGATGTCGTTATCGTGAATACTTGCGGCTTCCTCGATTCCGCCAAGGAAGAATCCCTGAACGCCATCGGCACGGCGATGAAGGAAAACGGCCGCGTCATCGTCACGGGCTGCATGGGTAAAAACCCTGAGGAAATCACCTCGGTCTTCCCGAACGTGCTGGCCGTCACCGGCGCGCATCAATATGAACAGGTCGTCGAGGCCGTCCATGACGCCGTGCCGCCCGTCCATGATCCCTTCATGGATCTCGTTCCGGCGGAAGGGCTGCGCCTGACGCCGCGCCACTATGCCTATTTGAAAATTTCCGAAGGCTGCAACAACCGTTGCACTTTTTGCATTATTCCGGGCCTGCGCGGCGACCTCGTTTCCCGCCCCATCCACCATGTGATTGCGGAAGCGGAAAACCTTGCACGGGCTGGCGTCAAGGAATTGCTGGTTATCTCTCAGGATACTTCCGCCTACGGCATCGACCTGAAATATCAGGAATTCGGCTGGAAAGGCCGCAAATGGGCGACGAAATTCCAGGATTTATGCGAAGCGCTCGGTGAGCTTGGAATCTGGGTGCGGCTCCATTACGTTTACCCCTATCCGCATGTGGACAAGGTAATCCCGCTTATGGCGGAGCGCAAAATCCTGCCCTATATCGACATCCCTTTCCAGCACGCGCATCCCGATGTTTTGAAACTTATGAAACGCCCCGCGCATCAGGAAAAAACCGCCGCCCGTATTCATGGCTGGCGCGCCATATGCCCGGATCTTACCATCCGTTCAACCTTTATCGTCGGCCATCCCGGCGAAACGGAAGAGCATTTCCGCTTTATGCTCGACTGGCTTCAAGAGGTGCGGCTCGACCGCGTCGGCGCGTTCAAGTACGAGCCCGTGGACGGGGCCAAGGCGAACGAGATAGAATTGCAAGTTCCCGAAGAGGTCAAGGAAGAGCGCTATGCGCGCTTTATGGAAGTGCAGCAGAAAATCAGCGCCGAAAAACTGCAAAGTAAAGTCGGTACGGATATAGACGTTATTATTGACGAAACCGGCGAAGATGGCGGCGCGGACGCCCGTTCCATGGGCGACGCCCCCGAAATCGACGGCAAGGTTTACTTGCGCGATGCCGGCCATCTCAGCCAAGGCGATATCGTTTCCGTAACGGTCGAGGATGCAGACGATTACGACCTCTACGCCGTTCCGCGGCAATAGCCGGAACCGGCAATAAGGCGGCACCAAAGACCCCGCACGATCATAAAAAAAACCCGCCATTCGGCGAGTTTTCAGGGTAAATTATATAAAGATCCGGGCCAAAATCTTTAATGGCTGTGGCCGCAACCGCAACCACCACCATGGCCGCCCTTGTTCGTGCCTTTATCTTCTTCTTTTTCCGTCTTTTTCGTATCTGTGGACATCAGGGTATCTCCTTTTCAAAATTCCGTTACGCCGTGCTAGAAAGTCATATCCGATAATATATAACCTGCAAAGTGGAAAGCAAGAAGCCATGAAGACCACCCCCTTGCATGCCGCGCACCTCGCCCTGAAGGCAAAAATGGCGGAATTCGCCGGATATGACATGCCCATCCAGTATCAGGACGGCGTTCTGGCAGAACATCACTGGACGCGCGATCATTGCGGCGTTTTCGATGTATCCCATATGGGGCAGATCTGGCTGGAAGGCGCAGGCGCCGCCGCCTTGTGGGACAGGCTGACCCCGTCCGTCATTTCAGAAATTCCGGTCAATACGGCCAAATATTCCGTCCTTACCAACGAACAGGGCGGGATAATCGACGATCTCATCATCACAAGGCTTTCGGAAGACAAGTTTTTTGCCGTCATCAATGCGGGCTGCAAGGATAAGGATATAGGCTGGATACA
Source organism: Micavibrio sp. (assembly GCA_041655955.1). Classification (GTDB taxonomy): domain Bacteria; phylum Pseudomonadota; class Alphaproteobacteria; order Micavibrionales; family Micavibrionaceae; genus Micavibrio_A. Next base: position 177,899 of record JBBAEN010000001.1, on the reverse strand, counting down.
GCAAAACCTCACGGACGATGCCGTGTTCACCAATCTTGAAGACCGCGCCCTCCTCGCCCTTCAGGGGCCGAAGGCGGAGCAGGTTTTGAAGGAAGCGCTCGGCATTGACGCTGCGGCTCTGGCCTATATGCATTATATGGAGCAAGGCCCGTACTGGATTTCCCGCCTTGGCTATACGGGCGAAGACGGATTTGAGGTCAGCATGCCGTCCGCCGATGCGGCCGAGGCGTGGGAAAAACTCCTCAACCATCCCGAAGTAAAGCCCGCCGGCCTTGCGGCGCGGGACTCGCTGCGCCTTGATATGGGCTATCCGCTCTACGGCCACGATCTGGACGCGGACATCACCCCCGTCGAAGCAGGGCTGTCATGGATTATCGGGAAGGATCACACGGGCTATAGCGGCGAGAAAACCATCCGCGCCCAGCGTGAAAGCGGCCCCGTGAAAAAACGCATCGGCTTTAAGCTCACAGGCAAAGGCATCGCCCGCGAAGGCGCAGAAATATACGGCATGGACGGCGTTAAAACAGGCGATGTGACATCGGGAGGATTCTCCCCTACCCTGAACGAAGCCATCGGGCAGGCCTATGTCACGGCGGAACATGCGGCGGCGGGAACCCCCATCCTTGTGCGCGTGCGCGGCCGCGACATAGAAGGCGTTATCGCCCCCATGCCTTTCGTTCCCGCAAAAACAAAAATAGCGGCAAAGGCAAAAACCGCGCGGCAATAAAGCGCATAGCAACAAAATACCGACCGACAGGAGAAAATTATGACCGAAATTAAATACACGAACGACCATGAATGGATTAAAATCGAGGGCGACACCGCCCATGTCGGGATTACGACCTATGCCCGCCACGCGCTCGGCGATCTGGTTTATCTTGAATTGCCGGAAGCGGGCCGCGCCGTTAAAAAAGGCGATAATTTCGCCGTCGTGGAATCCGTCAAGGCCGCGAGCGAAATCTACGCCCCTGTGTCCGGCGAAATCATTGCCGTGAACGAGGAGTTGCAGGATAATCTCGATGATTTGAAAGAAGATCTCGAAAAAGGCTGGATCGTCCAGATTAAAATCAGCGACCCCGCAGAAATGGAAGGGCTGATGGACTCCCTCGCCTATGAAAAATTCACGGAAAGCCTCGCCTAATCCGGCCTTAAAGACCCCACCGTTTCAGGAGAAAGCCCATGCGCTATTTGCCCCTCACCTCAGCGAACCGGAAGGACATGCTTTCCGCCATCGGCGCTTCGTCGGTGGACGGGCTTTTCAAGGATGTTCCGCAATCGGCCTTCATGACGGGGCTTGCCAACCTGCCAAATCACATGGGCGAGATCGAGATCGATCGCAAGCTTGGCACCTATGCCAATGAAAATCTCCATGCGGGCAAAGGCCCGTTTTTTCTGGGCGCGGGATGTTATTTCCACCATGTGCCGGCAAGCGTCGATTATATTATCCAGCGCAGCGAATTCCTCACCGCCTACACGCCGTACCAGCCGGAAATAGCGCAAGGGACGTTGCAATATCTCTATGAATTCCAAAGCTTCATCGCTCTTTTGACGGGGCAGGAAGTCGCCAACGCCTCCCTTTACGACGGCGCGACCGCCATGGCCGAAGCGGCGCTTATGGCGATGCGCGTGACAAAGCGCGAAAAAGTCGTGTATGGCTCCTCTATCCATCCGCACTATCATGAAGTGCTGAAATCCTATCTCGGCAATATAGGCGCCGGAGATCCGGTTGATTGCTCTTCCGGCACACCGCAGGGCGGCGGGGATACGGAGGACTGCCGGCTCGAAGACGCCGCTTGCGTGATTATCCAGTCGCCGGATTTCTTCGGCAATGTCCATGCCTATGCGGACTGGCGCAGGCAATGTGACGAAGCAGGCGCGCTGCTTATCGTCGTTACCAATGAAATCCTCTCGCTCGGCCTTCTCCCCGCCCCCGTCGAAGCTGACATTGTGTGCGGCGAGGCGCAATCGATCGGCGTCAATATGGCGTTCGGCGGCCCGCATCTCGGCTTTTTCGCGACCCGCGAAAAATTCATCCGGCAAATGCCGGGGCGGCTCTGCGGCGAAACGGTTGACGCGGACGGCAATCGCGGCTTCGTTCTTACCCTCTCCACCCGCGAACAGCATATACGCCGCGAAAAGGCGACGTCGAATATCTGCACCAACCAGGGGCTTTGCGCCCTTGCCTTTACGGTGCATATGGCCCTGCTCGGCGAGGACGGGCTTAAAACGCTCGCCCGCCTGAACCATGAACGCGCCTGTGATCTTGCCGATGCGCTTTCGACTATCGGCGGCGTTGCGGTCGAGAATGAAAGCTTCTTCAATGAATTCACACTGCGCCTGCCGCAAGGAGCGGATGCAAAGGCGATCGCCGAAACGCTTGCCGCGCAAGGCATCATCGCCGGCTATCCTGCAGACGGTAAACTCATCGTCGCCGCGACGGAAATGACGACAGACGAAGACATCGCCGCCTTTGCCGCGGCATTGAAAGGAGCGTTCGCATGACAAACGCCGCCCTGAAACCTTCAGCAAACGATCAAAAGACACAAGAGCCAGACATGGATTTAAACCGCGGCCTGCATTACGATGAAAATCTTCTTTGGGAAAAGGGCCGGAGCGATCATCCGGGCGTCGATCTGCCCGCACCTAAAAATTCCGGCCTCCGCACGGGACAGGCGGCGCGCGGTTCTATCGGTTTGCCGCAAGTGGCGGAGCCGGAAGTGGTGCGGCATTTCGTCCGGCTTTCAACGAAGAATTATTCCATCGATAGCGGCTTCTTCCCGCTCGGCTCCTGCACGATGAAACATAATCCGCGCCTGAACGAACGCATCGCGCGCCTGCCCGGCTTCGCGCAAATCCACCCGCTCCAACCGGCTTCCACCGTACAGGGCGCGCTTAAAGTGATGTACGAACTGCAACAATGGCTGGCCGAACTTACCGGCCTTCCGGGCGTATGCCTGACGCCCGCGGCGGGAGCGCATGGAGAGCTTGCGGGCCTCATGACCATCGCCCGCGCCCACGCGCAAAAAGGCAACAAGGACAAGCGCGTCATCCTCGTGCCGGATTCGGCGCACGGGACAAATCCGGCGACCGCCGCCATGTGCGGCTTCGCCATCCGCGTTATCCCGACAAAGGACGGGGGCCGCGTCACCGTCGAGGCCTTTAAGGACGCGCTCGGCGACGGCAAGGATGTCGCCGGCATGATGGTGACGAACCCCAATACTTGCGGGCTGTTTGAAACCGACATTCAGGAAATATCGAAACTGCTCCATGACGCGGGCGGCTATTTCTATTGCGACGGGGCGAATTTCAACGCGCTTGTCGGGAAAATCCGCCCCGCCGCTTTCGGCGTCGATGTCATGCATATCAACCTGCACAAGACTTTCTCGACACCACATGGCGGCGGCGGCCCCGGCTCCGGCCCGATTTGCGTGTCGGAAGAGCTTGCCCCCTTTATGCCGTCCCCCGTCGTCGTCGCGGACAATTCGGGCCCGGCGGAAGGCGGGCCGCTCTACCGCCTCGAAGAGGACGGGGAAAGGGAAACATCCTGTGGCCGCATCAAAGGATTCCATGGCCAGTTCGGCATGCATATCCGCGCCCTCACCTATATGATGAGCCATGGCGCGGACGGGCTGCGGCAGGTGTCCGAAGACGCCGTCCTCAATGCGAATTACATCCTTTCGCACTTAAAGGACGATTACGCGGTTCCGTTTGCGGGGCCGTGCATGCATGAATGTTTGCTGACCGACAAACTCCAGAAAGAGTCCGGCGTTACGACGCTCGACATTGCAAAGGCGCTTATCGAGCGCGGCTTCCACCCGATGACCGTCTATTTCCCGCTGGTGGTTCAGGGCGCGATGCTCATCGAGCCGACCGAAACGGAAAGCAAGGAAACGCTCGACCGTTTCATCCGCGTGATGAAGGAAATCGCGCAGGAGGCGAAGGCCGGCGATACAGAAAAATTCCATGCCTATCCGCAATCGACGCCCGCGAAACGGCTCGACGAAGTGCGGGCGGCGCGGGAGCCGAAGCTGCGCTGGAAAGGCCCCGCCGCATGAAACCCGCAAAACCTGTTATGGCTTTGCTTGTCCTGCTGACCCTCGCCGGATGCGCCTCCAGCCAGACGAAAAAACGGCGCATCCCCGTGACGCCGCAACCGATGGTGTGCGAGGACGGATCCCCCGCCCAGATAACGCTTTTCACGCCCGACGAAGCACGGCTTGTCTTCGCCGGAAAGGCCCACGCACTGAAACGCCAAAAAAGCACCGACGGCGGCATCCAATACGGCAATAAGCAGATTATCTTCTGGAACAAGGGAATAGACGCGGCCATCACCCCTTCCGGCGCCGCTCCGGCCCATTGCACCTATGTTCCACGCAGCGGGCTTTAATCCACCGTTTTTGTGGACAAAGGGTTTACAGGGCTTGGCCCCGGGCGCGACTCCCGCCACACTGGCTTTCAAGAGATTCTGACTGGGTTCCGCTTTGTCTTTCCGTGTTCCTTCTGTGTCCGGTGTTTCTATGTTCCTTTCAAGGGATTTCCCTTTCTATTTTCCAGGGTTCTGCGTGAAAAACAGACTGAAACTTGCCGCTCTTGCGGCGCTGGCGCTTCCTTCCCTTGCCGCTTGTTCAGGCACGGCAAGGGAAGAAGTGCCTGTTTATTACGCGCAAGAAAGCGCCGCCCCCGTCGATCCGTCGGACGGCGCGCTCCATGCCGCCATCCAGCACTATCTGGAATCACGCGGCGGCCCGAAAAATTCGCAATATCAATATACGCGCATGGATTTAAACGGCGACGGGCTGCGTGAAGGGCTTGTCCTCTTCAACCTCCCCCATAGCTATTGGTGCGGGTGGAGCGGCTGCACGCTCGCGGTCTTTGGCGCCGGCGACGATAATTTCATGCTTGTATCCGAAACGTCGCGCATCCGCGGCCCCCTCTTTATCGGCGGCAGCGCAACCAACGGGTGGGAGGATATCGCCGTCCGCCTGACCGGCACGGATCACCCCGACCGGAATATCGTCCTGCGCTTTGACGGGCAGAGCTATCCCGAAAATCCGCTCAACGCCGCGCCCGTTCCCTTTGATCTGGCGGCGCTCGGCGGAACCCGCGTTTTCCCCTGACATCTCGCCAGCTTCCCGCTTTCGCTCAGCCGTCCCCGCGCACTGCCCGCCATGCGGCATAAAAAGCTTGCCTTTCCCCTCCCCCTAAAATAGAACAAATAAAGAACATCCATCAACCGGGAGGCAACAATGAACGCCCTGCACAGCGCGGAAGAATCCGGCCTCTCGACCCTTTACCTCGACCTGAACAGCTTTTTCGCCAGCGTCGAACAGAATGAACGTCCCGAACTGCGGGGCCGTCCCGTGGCCGTCGTCCCCGCCATGACGGATTCCACCTGCGCCATCGCCGCCAGCTATGAGGCAAAAGCCTATGGCATCCGCACAGGCACCAAAATCTATGATGCCAAAAGACTGTGCCCCGGCCTTATCTGCATCCTCGCAAGCCATAATATCTATACGGATTATCACAGACGCATTATGGGGGCGGCGGAAAAACATATCCCCGTCACAAAGATCTGGTCGATCGATGAATTCCATTGCGACCTTATCGGGCGGGAGAGATGCCCTGAAAACGCCCGCGCGCTGGCGCTCGCCATCAAGGAACAGATCCGCAAGGATATCGGCCCCGCCGTAAAATGCTCCATCGGCGTTTCGTCGAACAGTTTTCTGGCGAAGGTCGCAACCGATTTGCAAAAGCCTGACGGGCTTGTCCTGCTGCATCCGGACGATCTTCCCGGCCCGCTTTTCTCCCTCAAACTCACCGACCTTCCGGGCATCAATCTGCGCATGCAAGAGCGTTTGCTGCGCGCGGGAATATGCAGCATAAAAGACCTCTGGAACACTTCCCCCAAACAGGCCCGCGCCGTGTGGGGCAGCGTCACGGGCGAGAAATTCTGGTACTGGCTGCATGGGTACGACGTGCCGCACACGCCGACCAACGCCAGCACAATCGGCCATAGCCGCATCCTCGACCCCGCGCTGCGCATTCCCGACAAAGCCCGCCAAATCACGCGCAGGCTGCTTTACAAGGCCGTCATGCGCATGCGCCGCAAAGGCTTTCACGCCGCCAGGCTCTCTTTTAGCGTGCGGCTTCTGGACGGGCGGCGCTGGTACGGCGAAAGCGACTTTCCCGCTGCGCAAGACGTTTTCACATTCATGCAGCATTTCGAATCCCTCTGGGCCGATATGACGCGGCAATGTTTTAACAAAGCCCCCGAAACCATACCGCAACGCATGCTGTTCAAAAAAGTTTCCGTGACGCTCACCAAGCTGCGCGAGGACAGCAAAATCACAGACGATCTTTTTGAAACCGGCCTTCAAGGCAGCCGCGCCCTGCTTCAAAAGCGCAACAGCCTGTCCGCCGCCATGGAAAGCCTCAACAATAAATATCAGGGCGATGCGGTGACGCTCGGCATCATCCCGAAAACCGAGGCCGGCCATGTCGGCACGAAAATCGCTTTTTCCCGTGTGCCGGAGAAAGAAGAGTTTTGGGAGTGATGCAAGACGCATTTGAACCAAAGAGCGCCGCGCTTTCGATACGGCACAGACAAATAACGATACAGCGCCCTGTGGATGGATATATCGAAACGCCCAGTCCTGTGCGCTTGTTGAAAGGCTGGCTTTTGCATTAAAAAACAGGCATAACTGCCTGATGAAATATGATCCAATTCACGTTATAGGCGCGGGGCTTGCCGGTTCCGAAGCCGCATGGCAAATCGCACAGATGGGCATCCCCGTCATCCTTCACGAAATGCGCCCCACCCGCATGACCGAAGCCCATAAGGGTCAGGGATGCGCGGAGCTTGTCTGCTCCAACTCATTCCGCTCCGACGATACATATTATAACGCCGTCGGCCTCCTGCACGAGGAGATGCGCCGGTGCGAATCCCTCATCATGGCCGAAGGCGACCGGTGTGCGGTTCCCGCGGGCGGCGCGCTCGCCGTTGACCGCGACGCCTTTTCCGACGGGGTTACCGCCAGACTCAAGGCGCACACGCTGATTACGATACAAAATGAACATATCGAATTTCCTCCCGATACATGGGACAGCGTCATCATTGCGACGGGGCCTTTGACTTCCCCCGAACTCGCCGAAAAAATCCGCTCGATAGGCGGTGAGGAACAGCTGGCCTTCTTTGACGCCATCGCCCCCATCATCCACAGGGAGAGCATCAACTTCGATATCGCCTGGATGCAGTCCCGCTACGACAAGACAGGCCCCGCGGGGACTGGCTCCGACTATATCAACTGCCCCTTGGACAAAGACCAGTATCTTGCCTTTATACAAGCCTTGCTGGACGCCGAAAAAACGGAATTCAAGGAATGGGAAAAATCCACGCCCTATTTTGAGGGCTGCATGCCGATCGAGATTATGGCCGCGCGCGGGATAGATACGCTACGCTTTGGCCCGATGAAGCCGGTCGGGCTTACCGATCCAAATTCTGGAAAAAGGCCCTATGCGGTCGTCCAGCTCCGGCAGGATAATGCGCTCGGAACGCTCTATAATATGGTCGGCTTTCAGACCAAGATGAAATATGGCGAACAGGGCCGCGTCTTCCGCATGATTCCCGGCCTTGAAAATGCCGACTTCGCAAGGCTCGGCGGCGTGCACAGGAACACTTTCATCAACTCCCCCCGGCTTCTCGATTCCATGCTGCGGTTCAAGGCGATGAAGCGCATCCGTTTTGCAGGCCAGATCACGGGGTGCGAAGGCTATGTCGAATCCGCCGCCGTCGGCATTATGGCGGGACGCTTTGCCGCTTGTGAAAGGCTGGGCGTCACGATGACGCCCCCGCCCCCTACGACGGCCATGGGCGCTATTCTTTCGCATATTACGGGCGGCGGCAACGCCGATACGTTCCAGCCGATGAATGTCAATTTCGGCCTCTTCCCGCCCGTCGCCGATCCGGTCGGCGTCAAAGGCAAGGACAAGGCCCGCGAAAAGAAAAAACAGATGGCCGAACGGGCGCTGCGGGATCTCGATGGATGGGTGCAGCAATTCAGGGAATTGAAGGCGGCCTAGGCCCTGTTCCCACCCTTGCGGCGCGGGCGGTTTGAAACGCCATGTTTTTTCATGGAAAACCAGATTCTATCCGGCTCTATCCATTGGATATATGGCCGCTGCATCGGTTCAAAAACGGTGCAAAACCATCAGGACGCGCCGTATCCTTTTATGAATGCGCAGCCATTGATAAGAACGCGGTTCAAGGTTCAATAAGCCGAAAACAGGCGCATGCCGCATAGAAGGAATCAGGGCAAAAACGGCAAGCGTACGGTGATGGCGTAAAGCCACAGGCGAAGCGCCAAAAAAGGCGGAGAAAGCTGCGCCCGTGCGGAAAAAACATCGAAATCGTTTTTCTTGATATATTCCAGCCAGATAAGGGCTTGTCTTTGCTGAAGGGCCAGAAAGCGGTTTCCTGGCTTTCGATACGATTCAATTCCTCGAATCAATTCCTCAATCACATCAACAATCTCTTGCTTGCAATTGAAATCAATTATTTTTTGCGGTGTAAGATTTTTTCGCGCAAGCATATCGGCGGGAAGCAGGCATTGCCCCCGCGCAAGCATTAACGGCACGCTGCGTATAGCCTGAAAAAGCCCGAAAACCGTTGAAATATGGCGTATTTCGGCCTCATCCGCCTTTTCGCCGATAATTTCAAGCGCAAGACGATTCAGAGGCCCGACCGTAAAGGCCGCATAATTGCGCAAACCGTCAACCGAAGACGGGGCCGCGTCTTCCAGATCAAATTCGCGGGCATAGAGCAGATCGTCAAAATATTCACGTGACAGAATCCCGCCATGGATAAGCGGCGCCAATGTGGATAAAGCCGGAATTTCTCCACAGGCTCCCCCGTCATAGATTTTCGCGATTTCATCCCGCCACCATTGCAAACGGATATGGCCCAGCCTCGTATCGGTCACGACCTCGCGCGTACGGGCGATTTCGTAATTCAGCGCAAAAAGCGCGATCAGAACAGCCCGCTTCTCCCGCTCCACGAAAAAGCTCAAAAGATAGCGATCAGGATCGTATTGACGAACCAGATTTCCACAATAAGTTAAAGGCATAGCCGATTTAAACCACGAATGAAGGCGAATTGACATGAATTATTTGTGTTTATCCGTGTCCATCCGTGTTTAGATCCCCCCATAACAGCAGGAGATTTTTATGACCTTGAAACTTCCCGACCTTCCCTATTCCTATGACGCGCTTGCGCCCTATATGTCGGCGGAAACGCTGGAATACCACCATGACAAGCACCACAAGGCCTATGTCGATAAGGGCAACGAGCTGATTGCCGGAACGGGCCTTGAAAGCCTTTCGCTCGAAGAAGCCATGATCGCCGCCTTTAAGGACAAATCAAAGGCGGGGCTGTTCAACCAGCTCGGCCAGCATTTCAACCACAACCATTTCTGGAACTGGATGAAAAAAGACGGCGGCGGTTCGAAAATTCCCGGCAAGCTGGAGGCGCAAATCGCATCCGATCTCGGCGGGTTCGAGGGCTTTAAAAAGCAGTTTATCGAAGCAGGCGCCGGCCAGTTCGGTTCCGGCTGGGCATGGCTCGCGATGGATGCGGACGGCAAGCTGGAAATCATGAAGACCCCGAACGGCGAGAACCCGGTCGTCCACGGCAAGACCGCCCTGCTCGGCGTCGATGTGTGGGAACATTCCTATTATATTGATTACCGCAACGCGCGGCCCAAATATCTCGAAGCGTTTGTCGACAACCTCGTCAATTGGGATTATGTCGCCGAACTCTACGAAAAAGGGCCGCTTAAAATCGCGGCGTAAGCATCACAGAAAATTACAAGAAAGGCCGGAGAGCGTTCCGGCCTTTTTTTAATGGCTTCCTATTTAATAATGACTTCCTATTCGCGACTCCTTGCGGCCTTTTTCTTTCCATTCTTCTTCGCCCAGAGATTAAGGCACTCGACGCCGAGCGAGAAAGCCACCGCGAAATAGAGATAGCCGCGCGGGATATGGTATTCGAACCCGTCGGCGATGAGCGCGACGCCGACCAGAAGCAGGAAGGATAGCGCCAGCATCTTGACCGTCGGATGGTTGTTCACGAATTCGCCGACCGATTTTGCGGCAACGATCATAACGCCCATCGCGATGACGACAGCCGCAATCATCACGGAGATTTCATCGACCATACCGATGGCCGTAATGACGGAATCGAGGCTGAAGACGATGTCGAGCATGACGATCTGGCCCAGCACGGCAGCCATAGTGACTTTCTTGAGATCGGTTGTTTGCGCGGCGGAATCCCCTTCGACGGAATGGTGGATTTCCAATGTCCCTTTGACCAAAAGGAATAGGCCGCCGCCGATAAGGATAATGTCGCGCCACGAAATATCCTGCCCGAAGACGGAAAAGAGCGGCATGGTCAGCCCCGCGAGCCATGCGATCATGGAAAGCAGGATAATCCGCATGACGAGCGCGAGCGAAAGCCCTATCGTCCGCGCCTTCGCCTGTTGATGGGCCGGTAGCCGCGCGGCAACGATGGAAATGAAGATAATATTATCAATCCCCAAAACAATTTCGAGAATGGTCAGGGTGACAAGGCTCGCCAGAATTTCAGGGCTTGTCAGAAATTCAATCATATCTTTATCCTCCAAATAAAACTAGACGGGCATCAGCGCCGCCGCGATGCGCCGCCCTTCCGCCATCAACACGTTATAGGTGCGGCACGCCGCGCCCGTACCCATCGCGTCGATAATCAGCCCCCTGCCCTTGAGCGCGCCGCGCAATGCCGGCGGAAAAAACTCTCCCCGCACGCCCGTTCCCAGCAAGACAACATCAAGCTCCGCCGCCATAGCAAAGAGCGGCGCGAAGTCATGAACGCTTAAATCTGAAAATAATTCCGGCGCGTTCCATGGAGATGTTTCCACAGGCGTCACGATAAGGGGGCCGGCAAAGCTTTTACCGCTCACCTTAAAGCCGCCCGCGACATAGGCCTGGATAATCTGCCTGCCTGCGGGGATAAGCGGTGTGACATCCATGATGAAGGAGCCGATCCGTTATTGCACGATTCCAAGATGACGCAGCGTGTCCATGTTGATACCGCCGACCGGAAGGCGGTTCTGCCCCTGATAGACCGTCAGGGCATTCAGCAAGGACGCGTCGATTGCACCGTTTTCAGGCCCGGCATAGGCACCGCGCGCTTTCAATGCGGCTTGCAAGGCGCGGATCGTTTGCGGCGATGACAGATCTACGGAAGATGGCGGCGGCGGAGCGGTTGCTGCTTCCGGCGCGGCAACGGGGGCCGCCTGTGAAGGCGCAGTGACCGCGGCCACAGCGGACGGCGAATATGGCGCATCGGGATCAAGCGGATAAGCGGAACCGGCAGGCAAAGGCACATAGGCATTGGCTGGAATATTCCCCGGCTCATTGGCCGAAAGCGCGGGGTTGGCCTGTGCCGGTATTTGCGGCTGGGCGGCGGGAACGTCCGGCATATAAACAGGAGGCTGTTCGGCAGGCTGTTGCGCCGCCTCATAGTGCTGCGCCCGCTGTCCGCGCGGGATGTAAGGCTCGCTTCCAGCCGGATAATCCTCGGCCGGATAGACGGACGCGGCGGAGGCGCGCGGCTGTTGCACAGGCGGCGGAACATAGGGAGAGGCTTGCCGCTGTGCGGCGGGGGGAGCGTCAGGCGGAGCGGACGCCTCCGTTACCGATGCCGGAACAGCTTGCCGGGGCGCTTCATCATAGGGAGAAGCTGGCGACGCTTGCATCTGGCCGACGGGAGCATCCGGCACATAGGAGGATGTCATTTCCGGCCTGACTGCGGGCGCGGCTTGGGGCAATTCAGCGGCCGTTGGCGGCGTCACGGTTTGGTGCGTCACCGGTTCCGCCGGAACAAAACCGCCATCTGCGGTTTCCGCTGCAAACTGGCGCGCTTCGACAACAGGCTCCGTGGTTACGGACGGCATGGGCGCATTTGTTTCATATTGGGCCTGGGCCGCTTCTTCAAAGGCGGGCGCTGTATCCGGCAATGGCTGAAGGGCGCTGTCCTGCCCGGCGGGCGCGACCGGCGCCTGTGTGTTTTCGGATTGCAGTGTTTCCGCGTCCTGATAGGCGGCGGCGCTTTCCCCTTCCACACCCGGTGGAATATCAAGCGCGCGGCGCTCCGCCACATCCGCCATTTCAGGGACATCCCCGCCCGGCGGCGGCGCTTTGGGCGTTCCCGGAATCCCGTAATTCCGGACGATAATATCGTCCTTCGTGCCGATAGCGCCCGGCCCTTTGGCGGAAGAGCAAGCCGTTACGGCAAGCAGGGCCGTACCCATCAGCAAAACGGTTTTAGACAAGCGGGGCATATGCGGGGCTCCTTCCGGCATTTGAATATCCGCCAAAATAAAGCGGTTCCCTGCCAAAAACAAGAGCGGGCGGCGGAATTAGGGCAGGTTTTACGCCGCCTTTTCCCCGATCGCGTCCTCAGGGCGCAAATTCATGTAGAGAAGCAGCGACGCGGCCACGTAAACGGAAGAATAGGTTCCGATAATATAGCCGACCAGCAGCACGTCGATGAAGTTGCGAATCACCTCGCCGCCGAAAATCCACAAAGCGAGCAAGGCAAGCAGCGTCAAAAGGCTCGTCATAATCGTCCGCGACAAGGTCTGGTTGATGGCGATATTGCAGACTTCCGCGAGCGGCATCTTGCGGTGCTTGCGCATGATTTCACGGATACGGTCGAAAATAACCACCGTGTCGTTAATCGAAAAACCCGCGACCATCAGCACCGCCGCAAGCGTCGTCAAATCAAACGCCACGCCAAGAAGCGCCATCAGCCCTAAAACCGCGATAACGTCATGCGCGATGGATATAAGCGCAGACAGGCCGAACTGCCATTCATAACGGAACCAGACATAGGCCATGATGCCGAGCATGGAGAAAAGGACGGCGAAGAATCCTTTGAGCTTCAACTCTTCCCCGACCTGCGGCCCGACAAATTCGACGCGGCGGTAATCGGAATCGGCGTAAGTGCCGTCAATTTCCGCGCGGACTTTATCAATCGCGGCCTTTTGCACTTCCGGATCCTCGCCCTGCGCCGGAACGCGGAGCAAAAGCGTATTGACGTTGCCGAATTCCTGAATGGAGATTTCGCCAAGGCCAAGATTATTCAAATCCTCGCGCAGCGCGGCCAGATCCGGCTCTTTCTTCGTTTCGATTTCAATGAGCGTGCCGCCCGTAAAATCAATCCCGTAATTAAAGCCGTTTTTGAAAATAATGCCGAAAGACGCGATGACGACGATAAGCGTCAGGGCGAATGCGATATAGCGCTTACCGATAAAATCGATATTCACGTCATCGGGAATAAGTTTAATGCCTTTCCACATGGGATCTTCCTTTTAAAATTCCTATACGGGCAAATCCGCCGGACGGCGCTTGCCAAGCCAGACGATGACCATCAAACGGACGACGGAAATCGCGGTAAAGAACGAGGCCATCGTGCCGATCGTCGTCGTCACGGCAAAGCCCTTGATCGGCCCTGTCCCGAAGGCGAAGAGGATGAGCGCCGCAAAAACAGCCGTCAGGTTCGTGTCCAGAATGGTGCCGAACGCGATGCGGAACCCGTTATCAATCGCGGATACGGCGGAACGCCCTGCCCTTAATTCTTCACGGATGCGCTCAAAAATCAGGACGTTGGCATCAACCGACATACAGACGGTGAGGACAAGCCCCGCAATGCCCGGCATGGTCAGCGTCGCCTGCATGATCGACAGCGCCGCCATACAGATGGTGAGGTTGACCACCATGCCGATACAGGCAAAAAAGCCGAACAGGCCGTACGCCGCCATCATGAAAAGGAAGATGAGGACAAGGCCGAGGATGGCGGCCTTCTTGCCGGCATCAATCGAGTCCGCGCCGAGCGAAGGACCGACGGTGCGTTCTTCCGCGATATGAAGCGGCGCAGGCAACGCGCCGGCACGCAGGAGAACGGCAAGATCGTTCGCCTCTTTCAAGGTAAAGTTGCCGGAGATTTGGCCGGAGCCGCCGCAAATAGGCTCGCGGAACACAGGCGCGCTGATGATCTCGTTATCGAGGACGATTGCAAAAAGCTTGCCGACATTGTTGCTGGAAATCTCGCAAAAACGCTTTGTCCCGACCGGATTGAAACGGAAGGAAACGGCGGCCTGCCCATATTGATCCTGCGCATAGGACGCGGCAACCAGCATATCGCCCGTCAGCACCGCGCGGCGTTCGACCGCCATGGTCTGGCCCGGCTGCTCCGCCATGGGCAGGATCATGTCGCCGCCCGTAGAGCGCACATCGCTCGACATCACATCCATATTCACAAGGTGGAAGGACATTTTCGCCGTACGGCCCAAAAGCTGTTTGACGCGGCCCGGATCGTCAAGCCCCGGAAGCTGTACCACGATACGGTCTTCGCCCTGACGCTGGATGACCGGCTCGTTCGTCCCCATTTCGTCGATACGGCGGCGGACGATTTCAAGCGATTGTTCGATGACTTCGCTCTTGATCTGCGTCATCGCAGTATCGGGGAAGCGGGCCTCGACCGTGTCCCCCCTCACCGAAAGCGCGAGCGTATTGTCTATGGAGGCAATGGCCTTGCGGACAGCCGGGGCATCATCGGCATCGCGCAATGTGACGCGCACTCCGCCATCGAAGGTCGAAAGGCGGCGGTAACCTATACGCTGTTCACGTAAGGCCGGGCGCAGGCTTGCCACGACGTCTTCGGTGCGCTGTTCGATAATGGTGCTGAGATCGACTTGCAGGAGGATATGCGATCCGCCCTGCAAATCAAGGCCGAGATTGACGGTCTTGCTCGGCACCCATGACGGCAATGCGCCTAAAACCCCGTCCTGCTGTTCTTTGGGCACAAGGTTGGGCAGGCTATAGAGAATAGACAGCACAACAAGGCCGATAATAATGAATCTTTGCCAGGACGGGATCTGAAGCATGGGGAATTATTTCTTTTGGGCGTTATTTTCTTTGGACTTGTCGGCGCGGCCCTGAATGGTGGAACGAACCGCCGATACTTTTACGCCGCTGCCGAGATCGACGATGACTTCATCCTTGTCCACGAGCGTATCGAGCTTGCCGATAAGGCCGCCCGCCGTGATAATCCGGTCGCCCACTTTCAGCCCGTCAATCATCTCGCGGTGTTCCTTGAAACGGCGCTGTTGCGGGCGGATCAAAAGGAAATAAAACATAACGACAAGAAGGACGATCATCCCGATATTCTGGATGAGCATGCCCTGTGTGCTGGGAGGAGAAACCGCATCAATCCCGCCCGGAACGGCTGTTTCTGCGGTCGTGGCGGGCGCTTCTTGTGCAAAGGCTTGGGAAATCAGCATGCTTGATGCTCCTTTTGGCTTATATATATGATTGAAATTGAATTATGGGAGGGACTATAACGCTCCATAAGCCAAAGGCAAGGGTCAAATCATGGACGATCAACAGGCTAAAGCCTTCCTATTGTTGCCGGAACGCATGGCCTGCGCCCTTGGGGCGAAGCCGGAAAGAGGCGGTGCAAAAGCGCCGGAAAACCGGGATTCCGCGCCCGCATGGCTCTGGCAATCCGCCGCGCGCACCTAAAAATCCGTCACCGGTACGGGGGCGCCTCCCCCTCCCTGCCCCTTCGCATAGACCCGCAAATCGGAACATTAACGGCCAATCCCCTCCAGTCCGCGGGGGGCTATCCGGCCGACAGCGCCTTGCCCCAGGGCGCGCGCGGCACAGGGAAATCCTCGCTCGTCAAATCCGTCCACGCGGCGCTGGCGGGCCGGTTCCGGCTCAAACTCACCGAGATATAAGGAGGATATCGCACCCCTTCCGCGCCTTCTCGATATTTTACGAAAAGAAGAGATGGACGCAACCGCATGGTTCCGCGCGCGCGGTTCCGGCTCCCGTTCGGGCCGCGCCGCGTGGCGCTATATCCGGCATATAGCGGGGCAGCAGGAAAAACAGCTTTCCTGACCGGACGCTTTTCCTAACGCTCCTTCGGCACGAGAAGCTGTTTCGGGCGGCGCTCCTTTGCCGTGGTAAAGAGCGAAAAAGTGCGGTTCACATAGTTGGTGACCGCCGAAAGCCCGCCGATATATTCCTTTAAAGAAGCTGTCATTTCCGCCTCGACAAGCTGGACGGGGCGCGAAGGATCCTCGGTTTCAAACTTCACGTAAAAGAACGGGTCGCCGCGTTTGACGACCAGCTCCTTATTCGTATCATGCCATTCAAACGCCCACATCATCGGGCGCGGCCAGATATGGATGGGGAAGCGCCCGCCAATCAGGACGCCCGGCCATGAGGAAGCGGCGTAGCTATTGATGGGCGGCATCTGCATGATATAGGCGGCGTCATCCGATACGAATATATAGGGCGTGATAAACTGGATAATCGGCCTGTCCGGATGGCGCCATTCCTTGCGGCTGACGACCGAAATCATGCTGTTGAGCGTCTTGCTGCGGATGGTCGATTGATCGCCCGCGGCGTTGATAAGAACGGGTTCCTGCGGGCCGGGATTCATCTGGATGCGCAAATGCAAATCGACGGGGCATGTAATTTCAAACATGCGCGCATCGCCGTCGATAATGGCGGGGCAATAGGAAATTGATTTTGCATGGCGGCTTTCCCCGCCTTGCGGCCTGATCCGCTCCGGCGCGGGCCAGATAAACCCCGCCTTGTCAGTATCCAGAAGCCAGCCGATTTGCGTGCGGCTTTTCTTCTCTTTCCCTTGCGGGCATTTCCCCGGCTTTAAAAATGAAAACATATGAAAAACCTTTTCTTTCTATTCCTCTACAGGAAGCTGTTGGGGTTGACGGCTTTTGTCCCCTGACGAATTTCAAAATGAAGCTGGGGCGCGCTGACCTGCCCCGTTGAACCGACAGTCCCTATCGCCTGCCCCGCCTTGACGACATCGTTCTTTTTGACGAGCGTCTTATCCATATGCGCATAGGCGGTCATCCAGCGATCGGCGTGGCGTATAAGGATAAGATTGCCATAGCCCGCCATTTCATTGCCGACATAGGCGACGACGCCGTTTTCCGCGGCCCGCACGGATGTCCCGCGCGCGGCGCGGATATTGATACCGTCATTATGAAGACCGTCCGCTTTGGGGCCATAGGCGGAAATAACCTGCCCGTCCACGGGCCGCATAAATTTGCGCGCGTTGCTCCGCGGCGGGATTTTCGGCGCGACGTTAGAGGGGAGCGCCGCCGATGCCTGCGTTGCTTTCGGCGGGGTTCCCTGCTGCAGGGCGGGTTGGGCCGTGGATGGCGATGGCGGTGAAGCCCCTTGCGTCCCCGCAGGCGCAACCGAAGCGGTTTGCGTTCCGGCAGCCGTTGCCGCGCCGCCGCCCTGCTGTCCCGCACCCGCCAGAGGTGCAAGCTCTTCGGATTCAACCGCGCCCGGTTTCGCCGCAAGGGTCGTCGCATCGCCGCCGCCGCCAAGGAAAGACGGGGACGGGGCGTCCTGCGCGAAATCCTGTTCCAGTTTCGGCTGGCGGGACGGCATCCGCAAAACCTGCCCGCGCTGTATCACATAGGGCGGCGCAAGTTCATTGACCCTTGCCACCTCGCTGACGCTGACATTAAAGAGCCGCGCAATGCCGTTCAGCGTATCGCCGGATTTGACCTTATAATCATTGGGCGGCGGCAGGCGCAGCCTATAGCCCGCATGCAGCGTATAGGGCGCGTCAAGACCGTTCAGTGAGATAATTTCCCGCAAAGGGAGCTTATAGCGTTGGGATACGGCATAAAGAGTCTCCCCGCCTTGCACCGTATGCATGCCCGTCGTCCCCGCCCCGCCCTGCTGGCCGTAATTGGCGACATCGGCGGGTTTTTGCGTTCCCGTCAGCGGCGTGCAGGAAGAGAGCCAGAGGGCGGCTCCCGCCAGCAATAACGGCGCGCAGCGGGATGAGAAGCGGATCATGCGACCGTCCCCTTCGCCCGCGCCTCCTTCTTTGCGACATCGGGCAAAAGCGGCACAAAGCGCACCGGCATGATGTCGCGGCAGGAATAGGTTTCCACGCTCTCGCGCTTATAGCGTTTAAGCATCTGCTCCCCCGGCGGGCCGACGGGAATGATCATGATCCCGCCGACACAAAGCTGATCCAGCAAGGCTTGCGGCGGTTCCTTCCGCGCGGCGCAGGTCACGATCACGCGGTCGAACGGATGTTGATAGATACCGTGAATAGCGGGCCAGCCATTCATCCCGTCCGCGCACAGGGTCGTGATGTTATCGAGTTTTAAGTCACGGAACAGCGCTTCGGCGGCATCGTGGAGCGGCTTGTGGCGCTCAATCGTATAAACGCGGCGGCACAGCTTGGCGAGGATGCAGGCCTGATAGCCGGAGCCAGTCCCGATCTCCAGCACCTTGTGCCGGTCGGTCAGCTCCAGCGCCTCCGTCATCGTCGCGACGACGGTCGGCTGGGAAATCGTCTGCCCCTCGGCGATGGGGAGCGCGATATCCTCCCACGCGTCAAGCTCGGAGCCTTTCAGGACGAACCGCTCGCGCGGGATGGCCTCCATCGCGGCAAGGACGCGTTCGTCCTTAATCCCCGACACGTGCCGGAGATGCTCAATCAACTGTTTTTTACGCCGTGCAAAAGGCAAGGGATGCCGCCTTTCAGAAAGGGAAAGTTTGAAACGCGCCTTGAAAACGCCTCCCCATTTTGATTCATCGGGCGAATCTTGTCCAGCCCGCAGCGCAAGTTTTTGGAAAATAACGGAAGAATGCGCCTAGCGGCCAACCAGAAGATAGCCGCTCAGGGACTGTATGCGCCTCTCCCCTTCGTCATAATCATGGAGCCACAGGCTCTCGATGACGAATTTCACCCTGATCCCGCGGCCTTGTCCCGTGATTTGAAGCGGAAGGGAAACATTTTCCCCTTGCGGGCCGCTTAACGCCGCGATCGGCGTCATGACATCCAGTTCGATGCGCTGTCCTTCGCCGGCCTGCCCCTGCCCTCCGGCATCCCCTGTTTCAGACTCCCCCGCCTCGAAATAAACGCGGTTGCCTTCGAGGACGAGCCGCGGCCTTGGCTGCGGGCTGCCGGAATTACCAAGCATAGCGGTCCCGCTTCCGTCTTCGCGCGTATTAAGGTAAACGGCGCTATAGAGAACATCATAGCCGCCCACATCATAGGAGCCGCGCCCGCCGGTTCTGGAAGCGGCATTATAGGTAATAGCGCGGTAGGAAAGCCCCGCCTTCTTTTTGGCCGCCGCGACGCCATAGGCGCCACGGTAATAATTCAGGCCGAGATCCTTCATAAGGT
The DNA here is from genome assembly GCA_041655955.1 of Micavibrio sp. Taxonomy (GTDB): domain Bacteria; phylum Pseudomonadota; class Alphaproteobacteria; order Micavibrionales; family Micavibrionaceae; genus Micavibrio_A. The sequence continues at coordinate 158,605 of JBBAEN010000001.1, read as the reverse complement.
CATGGGCGTTTGCATGGCTCATCGCCGGAAAGATCGGCTCCAGCACGGCGCGGCGCTTGTTCCTGATGAAATAATCGACGATAGAGGACAAGGACGCTTCATCTTCCACCGGAACGGCTTGCGCGGCCTTAACGGCGGCGCCGTTTTCAAGCATGGCGTTGCGTTCCAGAATGGCCGTCATCCGCGCAAGCTGGCTGCGATCGGAAACGCTCACCATCCCCCACGGGCCGAACGATGCCATCAGCAAAAGCCCGAGGATCGAACCCAGCAAGTATTTAACCGGCGCCTGCGGGCGGAGCGTGAACAGCACGGCCATCGAACCGAACCAGACGGCCAAAAGCACCACAAGATACCGGTCAACCGTCACGCCGTAAGCGTCAATCCGCACATAGATACCGGCGCATAAAAGCACGACCGGCAGGATAAGGAGCTTAAAGAAATGACGGTAGAGAAAGCGGACGAGAATGCTTCCCTCCTCCTTCAGCGCCCAGCCCGACACATAGAACAGGATTCCAAGCGCGCCGAAACCGGACACGAGATAGGCGACGCCGCCGCGCGGCAATTCCCATTCCATGATGATTTTCAGGCCGTAAGCATAGAGAATGACAAAATAGAGGATAGCGAGCGGCGCCAGAATCCAGTTGAGGATAAAGGAAAGGCCCGGCGCGGCGCGGCATTCCGCAGGCTCGACATCGAACCGCTCCGGCATCCATGACAGGGCGTTGAAGGGCGCATAGACAAGGAGCGCGAAGCTCCACACATGGCTGTAATAAATCCCCGGAACGCGGACGTCGAACAGGTTGTGAATGGCAAGCAGGCCAATCGACACCCCGCCGCCGAGGATCAACGCCCCGACAAGCGCAAGGAAAAACCCGACCGTGAATTGCTGCTGGAAATACCAGAAGGACAAATCATCCGATCGCCTGAACAGGAAAGGCGCGGTCAGCACGGCCAGCATAAAGACGGCCAGCAAAACCATATTGGTCATGGAAAACGCAAAGGCCGCATAAAGCCCCATAATAAAGAACGAAAAACCCGCCAGCGCCCCGCCGAGCAACGCTTCTTTCCACCATGCCCAGCCATGGGCCTCCGCCGCGAGCCGCGCCACGCCAAAGGAAAAGAAGCCGTAGATGAAGGCGTAGGCGAGCGCCGCCAGATCGTCAGGATCGACCGCCTTCGTCACAATCAGGATGAACAGGCAGATCGAACATAAAACAGACGCCGGAAAACGGGTGACGGTTTTCACGATATTCGGCGTAAGAAATTTTAGTGATGCCATTTGCTTTTCCGCCTTTGTCCGGTTTGTCTGCCTATGCAAGCTTCGTAATTTTTTCCAGCCCGCCCATATAGGGTTTAAGGACTTCCGGCACGAACACGCCGCCATCCGCCGGATCGTAATAATTTTCCATCACGGCGATAAGGGCGCGCCCCACGGCAAGGCCGGAGCCGTTCAGCGTATGGACGAAGCGCGTATTCTTTTCGCCTTTCGGGCGGCAACGTGCGTTCATCCGCCGCGCCTGAAAATCAATGCAGTTGGAACAGCTTGAAATCTCGCGGTATTTTTCCTGCCCCGGCAGCCAGACCTCGATATCGTAGGTTTTATAGGACGTAAATCCCGCATCCCCCGTACAAAGAACCACGGTGCGGAACGGCAGTTCCAGTTTTTTCAGGATATTTTCGGCGCATTGCGTCATCCGCTCATGCTCTGCCGCGCTATCTTCGGGCGCGGTGATGGAAACCATCTCGACCTTATAGAACTGGTGCTGGCGGATCATGCCGCGCGTATCGCGCCCCGCCGCGCCCGCTTCCTGACGGAAACAGGGGGTGAAGGCCGTATAGCGGCGCGGCAGCGTTTCTTCCTCGACAATCAGATCGGCGACGATATTGGTGAGCGGCACTTCCGCCGTCGGCACCAGCCAGTCGCCGCGCGTCGTCTGGAACTGGTCGTCGCGGAATTTCGGAAGCTGCCCCGTGCCGAACATCGTCTTGTCATTGACCAGAACGGGCGGCGACACTTCTGTATAACCATGTTCTTGCGTATGGGTGTCCAGCATGAACTGCGCCAGCGCCCGCTCCAGCCGCGCAAGGCCGGAAGACATCAGGACGAAGCGCGAGCCGGACATTTTGGCCGCTGTTTCAAAATCCATCATGCCGAGCGCCTCGCCGATCGCGACGTGATCCGGCACATCGGCATTGGTGCGCTTCGGCTCGCCAACGCGGCGCAGCTCGGCATTGTCGTTTTCATCCGCGCCGTCGGGAATCGACGGATCCTGAATATTCGGCAATCCGGCCAAAAGGTTATGCAGCTGTTCCGCAAGGCTGCGCTCCTGCTCCTCCAGCTTGGTCATGCGGATTTTGATGGCGTTGACCTCTTCCATCAGCTCGTCCGCGCCGCCGCCTTTGGATTTGAGCGCGCCAATTTGCTTGGATTTATCGTTGCGTTCGGTCTGGAGCGTCTGAAGCTCCGTCTGCACGGCGCGGCGCTCCTCGTCCAAAGAGAGAATCGCAGGGGATTGCGGCTCCAGCCCGCGGCGGGCGAGCGCCGTGTCGAACAATGCGGGTTCTTGCCGGATGGCCTTGATGTCGTGCATAATCTTCCTAACTTTTCAGTGCGTTAAACTGTGCTACCATATGAAATATGACTGCATTAGACAAGAAAACACTGCAAGGAATTTATACGAGCCTCCGCCCCGCCGGCGTGCTCCCGCTGGTTTTCGATTCCCCCCATAGCGGCACAGACTATCCGGCGGATTTCGATTATGCCTGCGATTTCACGCTTGTGGAAAAGGCTGAGGATAAATATGTGGATGAATTATTCGCCGCCGCCCCGTCCCATGGCGCCGCCCTGCTCTGCGCCCATTTTCCGCGCTCTTATATCGACGCGAACAGGTGCGAAAAGGATATCGACCTCAACCTGCTGGAGGATCTCTGGCCTGAAGAAGCCAGCCCGACTGCGCGAAGCCATGCGGGAATCGGCCTTATCCGCCGTTTTATCAGGCCGGGCATCCCGCTTTACGACCGCTCCCTGAAAGCGGACGAGATCAAGGAGCGCATCACGCGCTATTACCGCCCCTATCATGCGGAACTGCAACGGCTGCTCGATAACGCCTACGCGGAATTCGGCGCTGTCTGGCATGTGAATTGCCATTCCATGCCGGCACAGGACTCCCGCAATGGCCGCGCCCATCCCTTCCCGCGCCCCGATTTCGTTCTGGGCGATCGCGACGGGACGAGCTGCGACCTCGATTTCACCCATGCGGTCAGGGATTTCCTCAAAGAAATGGGGTACAGGGTTGCCGTCAACGATCCCTATAAGGGCGTCGAGCTGGTGCGGCGCTATGCCTGCCCGTCACGGGGCCGCCATAGCTTGCAGATCGAGATTGCGCGCAGCCTTTATATGGATGAGAAAACCTATAGAAAATCAAAGAATTTCAATAGGCTGAAGGATGATATTGATAAATTGATCGCGTTTTTCGCGCATTATGTGAGCGCAAGCTCCATCCCGATGGCCGCCGACTGAAACCCGCCCGCATTTTTTTCAGGAGAGCGTGCGCGGTACGGGCGCGGGATGCTCGTGGACGACAAGCTCGACCTCGTCCGCCGGCACGTCTTCGAGCATCAAGGGCGCCCAAATGCCATATTCCACCCCCAGAACCGACCCCATAATCCGCCGCCCCGAAGAGGCAAGCTCGCCATGGGGGTCGGCTTGCTGTGCGGTAATAAGCGCCTGAACCCAGACCCCGACTTCCCAATCCCCGTCCGGCTGCCGCTCACGAAAGGCGAGCCAGCCATCACCCTCAAGTAAGGAAACCGGCGGTTTGTCAGAGGCTTCCAGCCGCAAACGGACAAAAAGCTGATCGTCCCGCAAGCAAACGGAATGACAGCGCCCCAAAAGGGAGGCGAGCGTTACAGGGCCGCCGCGCTCTTCGGAAACAGGCGCGGCAGTGGCAATGGCGGAATCCATGGCGGCATCCGAGGACTCTTCCGCCGCCGGCACGGGTGTTTCAGGCGCAGCGGATTCAGCCGGAGTGGCCGGAGCGACGGATTCGGCAGGCGCAGCCAACGGGGCCGCCGCTTCGTTAAAACCGGCCAGATTGAAATTCACATCCAGCGAGCGGATTTTATAGGGACGAGAAGACATCATCAAACTCCTGACGCAAAGCACGATCCAGATCGCTCATTTCAAATTTCTTCCCACAATCGTGAATAGACGTAACACCGTACTCCTGAATCCCGCAGGGCACAATGCCGCCGAAATGGGCCAGATCGGGGTTCAGATTGATGGCAACGCCATGATAAGTGACCCAGTGGCGTATCCGCACCCCCACAGCCGAAATTTTCTTTTCTGTTTCAGCGTCTTGCACCCAGATCCCGATACGCCCGTCGCGCCGTTCGCCCTTGATGCCGGCATGGGTCAGGGCGCGTATAATCCACGCCTCAAGAGCGCAAACATATCGTTTTATATCAGGCGCTTTTTGCCTTTTCCTAAGATCCAGCATCACATAAGCCACGCGCTGGCCCGGCCCGTGATAGGTATATTCGCCGCCCCGCCCCGTTTCATAGACCGGAAAGCGGGCCTCAAGAAGGTCGGCGGCATTCGCGCTCGTCCCCGCCGTATAGAGCGGCGGATGCTCCAGAAACCAGACACACTCCTCCGCCGCGCCGGCACGGATGGCGGCGACGCGCTCCTCCATAAAGGCAAGCGCATCCGGATAATCCACGGGGGTGGGGGCGGTGATAAATTCCATGAGGTTCTTTTTAGCAAAAGCCACCGCCAAAAGCAGGGGAAATTCCAATTTTTTCATATTATTCCCACAGACGGGAATCAGGCCGGAAAGAACGGCGTAGCCCTTTCCCGCCCCGCCGCAAACTTATCCCCCCATAACCGCAACATAATATTTGACGCGGGAGCCAGCTTCCTCTAAATATCCCGCAGCGCAACGAGGGTAAAGCTTGCTCTCGCCCCTGCGTTTTGATAGGAAACCTCTGCCTTTACAGGCGAATCCGCGGCCATGGCGGAATTGGTAGACGCGCAGCGTTGAGGTCGCTGTGGGAGTAATCCTGTGGAAGTTCGAGTCTTCTTGGCCGCACCATTCCTGTCTTGCCTGGACAGCAGCGTAAAACGCGGCATCCGGCAAGGCTAGATGGGCATATCAACCCCTTTATAAAGGTTCCTATCCATGTCCGATGACGATCTCCGCCAGGCAGCCCTTGATTATCACCGCCTGCCGACTCCCGGAAAAATTTCGATCAAACCGACCACGTCGCTGACGACCCAGCGCGATCTCGCGCTCGCCTATTCGCCCGGCGTCGCCATTCCGTGCCTCGAAATCGAAAAAGATCCGCTGAAAGCGCTTGATTATACGAGCCGCGGGAATCTCGTCGCCGTTATCTCCAACGGAACCGCCGTGCTGGGCCTTGGCAATATCGGCGCGCTGGCCTCCAAGCCGGTGATGGAAGGAAAATCCGTCCTCTTCAAGAAATTCGCGAATATCGATTCCGTCGATATCGAAATAGACGAAACCGACGTCGATATGCTGGTCGAAACCATCGCCCGGCTGGAGCCGACCTTTGGCGGGATCAACCTTGAAGACATCAAGGCGCCGGAATGTTTCGAGGTCGAGCGCCGCCTGCGCGAGCGCATGAAAATCCCTGTCTTCCATGACGACCAGCACGGAACCGCCATCATCGTATCCGCCGCCATCCTCAACTGGCTGGAGCTGAAAGAAAAGAAAATCACCGACGTCAAAGTCGTCGCTAACGGCGCGGGCGCAAGCGCCATCGCCTGCCTCAACCTGCTCGTTTCCCTTGGCATGCCAAAAGACAATATCATCGTTTGCGACCGCAACGGCGTTATCTATAAGGGCCGCAAGGAAGGCATGGATCCCTATAAGGAGAAATTCGCCAACGATACGAATGCGCGCGACCTTGTCGATGCGCTCGAAGACGCGAACATCTTTATCGGCCTGTCCGGCCCGAAAGTCCTCAATGCCGAAATGGTATCGAAGATGGGCGCGGCCCCGCTTATCATGGCGCTTGCGAACCCGACGCCGGAAATCATGCCGGAAGAAGCAAGAAAAGGAAAACCGGACGCCATTATCTGCACCGGACGTTCCGACTTCCCGAACCAGGTCAACAATGTGCTTTGCTTCCCGTTCCTGTTCCGCGGCGCGCTCGATGTCGGCGCAACCGCGATTAACGAGGAAATGAAGATCGCCTGCGTCAAGGCGATCGCCGCCCTCGCCCGCCGCGAGCCGACGGACGAAGTCATGGCCGCCTATCCCGGCGAGAACCTTGATTTCGGCCCCGATTATATGATTCCAAAGCCATTCGACCCGCGTCTTATCGTCGAAGTTTCCACGGCTGTTGCCAAAGCCGCCATGGATTCCGGCGTTGCCGTCCGCCCCATCAAGGACTGGGATGCTTACCGCGAAAAGCTGGAACAAAATTTCGCCCGCTCCTCTATGGTGATGCGCCCCGTTTTCTCCACGGCCAAGAAAGATCCCAAGCGGATTGTCTATTGCGAAGGGGAACAGGATCACGTCCTGCGCGCCGTCCAGATGGTGCTTGACGAAAAAATCGCAAAGCCAATCGTCATTGGCCGCCGCGAAGTCGTTGAAAGCCGCATCAAACGCCTGCGCCTGCGCATGAAGGAGGGCGAGGATTTCGAACTCGTCGATCCGCAGGACGACCCGCGCTACAAGACCTATTGGGAAACCTATCACCGCCTTATGGAGCGCCGCGGCGTGACCGAAGCGGTCGCCAAAGTCGCGGTGCGCACGCATACGACCATTATCGGCGCGCTGATGGTGCATCTGGGCGAAGCCGATTCCATCGTTTGCGGGGCGATTGGCGACTTCCACGACCATAAGAAGCACGTCGTCGATATTATCGGCCTGAAACAGGGCGTGGAAACAGCCGCGGCGCTCCGCGCCCTGCTGGTGCCGAAGGGCATTTACTTTATCTGCGACACGCATGTGAACCCCGATCCGTCCATCGCGCAGCTTTCGGAAATGACGCTGCTCGCGGTCGAGGAAATACGCCGTTTCGGCATCGTGCCGAAAGTCGCGATGCTCTCCTATTCCAACTTCGGAAGCCATCAGGGCGGCAGCGCCTATAAAATGCGGGCCGCGACGATTGACGTGAAGCAGCGCGCCCCCGATCTGGAAATAGACGGGGAAATGCATGCCGACACCGCCCTTTCGGAAACGGTGCGCAAGAACCTGATGCCGAACTCGACCCTGAAGAGCGATGCAAACCTGCTCATCATGCCGAATCTTGAAGCCGCCAATATCTCCTTCAACATGCTGAAGGTGCTTGGCGAAGGGATTCCAATCGGCCCGATGTTGCTTGGCATGTCAAAGCCGTCCTATATTCTCACTCCGTCCGTGACAACGCGCGGGATTTTGAATATATCCTCTATAGCCTGCGTCGCCGTACAGGCCGCCGAAGAGGAAAAAACCGCGGCAGGGCAAGAAGGCAAACAGGATACGAGCAAGGCCGCTTAAGACCGCAACACCATGAGTAAGGATGCCCATGAGCGATACGCATCTGCCTCTTCCGGAAGACCGGGAAAGAGAGCGTGACAGCACCGCTGAAATGCTTGAGGAAGTCGTCGATAGCGGCTTTTCCTTAAGCGACGAGCGTATCGCGGATATCAAGGAAGCCCTTTACGCGGACGATGCGCAAACCCTCAAGACTATTTTCGAGGATTTGTCCGAGTCCGACATCGCGGATCTCCTCCATAAAATCGACCATGAAGACCGGCGTGACTTCTTTGAGAAATACGCCGATCTCATTACGCCGGAAGTTTATTCCTATATCGATTCCGACCTGCGGGCGGACATGCTCTCCGACATGCCCTCCTCCGCCATCGCGCGGATTATATCGGAGCTGGATTCGGACGACGCCCTCGACATTATCGAGGATCTGGAGCCGGAGCAGCAAAAAGCCATTTTGAAAAAACTGTCCGCCAAGGACAGGATCGCGCTCGAAGAAGGCCTCAATTACCCGGAAGACTCCGCGGGCCGCCTGATGCAGCGGGAATATGTGGCGATCCCGCAATTCTGGACGGTCGGCAAGACCATCGACTATCTCCGCGCCGCCGCAGACGAGCTGCCCGAAGAGTTTTACGATTTGATCGTTATCGATCCGTCCTATCACGTCGATGGTGCAATCCCGCTGAACCGCATCGTGCGCGCCAAGCGTTCGGAAAAAATCAAGGATCTGGCGCTGGAAGACCTTTACGTCATCCCGGCCACCATGGACCAGGAAGAAGTCGCCCATCTTTTCCGCCGCGAAGACCTCGGCTCCGCCCCCGTCGTCGATGAAGATGGCCGCCTTATCGGCGTTATCACTATCGACGACGTTATCGACGTTATCGACGAAGAGGCGGAAGAAGACCTTTTGAACCTTGCCGGTGTCGGCAGCAGCGACCTTTATATGTCTGCCGTCAGTACGTCATGGCGCCGCATCCGCTGGCTTGCCATCACCATGTTCAATACGATTATCGCGGCTTTCGTTATTTCCCGCTTTGAGGCGACGATAGAGGAAATCGTGGCGCTTGCCATTTTGATGCCCATCGTTGCCGCAATGGGCGGAAACGCCGGAATGCAGGTCGTGACGGTGACGGTACGGGCGCTTGCCACCCGTGAGCTTAGCTCTCAAAACTACAGGCGCGTTATCGGCAAGGAAATGGTGGTCGGGATTATAAACGGTACCGTGTTCGGCTTTCTTATGGGGGCGCTGGCCGCTTTATGGTTCGGGAATCCGATGCTCGGCATAATATTGACGTCGGCCATGCTGTTCAACATGTTCTGGGCAAGCGTAGCCGGAACGCTTATCCCCATTCTCCTTGATAAATTCGGCTTTGATCCCGCGCTGGCCGCCGGCCCCTTCTTGACGACGACGACAGATGTTCTCGGCTTCCTGGCCTTTTTAGGTCTGGCAACGCTGTTTTTATTATAGGCCCGCCAGCCGCCCCGCTAAAACCCGTTGAGATAAAGGGATTTTTCCTATAAATCTCGTGCGAACGCCGCAATTCCACCATTTTCCGCCTGTAGGTACGCCATGGCCAAACAAGCCAAGAAGAAAAACCGGAACAATAAAAGCAAGAACCGCAAGGACGACCAAAGCTTTATGGGGCAATTTTTAAAGGGCAGTCTTAAATGGGCGTTCGTCGCCTGCCTGTGGGTCGGGCTCGTGCTGGCCCTGACGCTGGCATGGTTCGCGCGGGACTTGCCGCAAATCACAGAACAGATGATTTTCGAGCGCAGGCCGACAATCACCATCCTTGCCAATGACGGGAGCGTTGTCGATCGCTATGGCGACATCAAGGGCGAAACGGTTTCGGTCAAGGATCTGCCCCCCTATGTCGCGCAAGCCATCCTTGCGACCGAGGACAGGCGCTTTTATTCCCATTTCGGCATCGACCCGCTCGGCATCGCCCGCGCCTTCGGCGTCAACCTGTCCAGAGGCGGGTTCGTTCAGGGCGGTTCCACCATCACGCAGCAGCTTGCCAAGAACCTGTTCCTTTCACGCGAGCGCACGCTGAAACGGAAAATTCAGGAGGCCATGCTCGCCCTCTGGCTCGAAACGAAGCTTACCAAGGATGAAATCCTGAGCGCCTATCTCAACCGCGTTTATCTTGGCGCGGGCGCTTACGGCGTCGATGCCGCCGCGCGGGTTTACTTCAATAAATCTTCCAAAGACCTGACCTTGCGCGAATCCGCGACGATTGCGGGGCTGCTCAAAGCCCCGTCCCGCTATTCTCCAAGCGCGAACCCCAGCCTCTCGGCGCAGCGCACGCGCGTCGTCCTCCACGCCATGCAGGAAGCGGGTTATATTGACGAGGCGGAAATGAAGCGCCTTGATTCCCTGCCCCCCTCCCCACCGCGCAAGCCGTCGAGCGGCAACACGATCCGCTATTTCACCGATTATATCGTCGATCAGGTGGAAGATATTCTCGGCATGCCCGAAGAAGATATCGTCGTCGCGACGACGCTCGACCGCGACATCCAGACAAAGGCCGAAGAGGCCGTGACCAACGCCCTTTTGACCCATGGCGACCAATATAATGTCGAACAGGGCGCCGCCGTTGTCATGGCGCTGGACGGCGCCGTCGTCGCGATGGTCGGCGGGCGCGATTACGGCCTCAGCGAATATAACCGCGCGACCCATTCGCTCCGCTCGCCCGGTTCCGCTTTCAAACCCGTCGTGTATCTTGCCGCGCTCGAACATGGGTGGAACCCGAACAGCCTCATCATGGACGAGCCGATAACGGAAGGGAAATACCGCCCGCAAAATTACGGCGGGAAATATTACGGCGAAGTCACACTGGCGGAAGCCTTGACGCGCTCCCTCAATACCGTCGCCTTCAGCCTTATCAAGGATGTCGGCCCGGCGCAGGTCATCTCCCTGTCCCGCCGCCTTGGAATCACGGCCAATCTCGAACCGAACCTTTCGCTGGCGCTTGGCTCGAACGGCGTGCCGATGATGGAAATGGTCACGGCCTATGCGGCCCTCGGGCGCGGCGGCGTTGCGGTCGAGCCGTTCGCCGTCGTTTCCATCAAGAATGAGCAGGGAACCATTCTTTATGAACAGCCCGCCGAAAAAACCGAACGGCAGGTCATCCAGCGCGGCTATGTCCAGCAGCTCACGGCCATGATGCAAAATGTCGTCCAGTATGGAACGGGGCAAGCCGCGCAAGGCCCCTATGTCGCCGCCGGAAAAACAGGTACGTCGCAGGATTCCCGCGATGCGTGGTTTATCGGCTTTACCAACCAATATGCCGCCGCCATATGGTTCGGCAATGACGATAATTCCCCGATGAAGCGCGTTACGGGCGGGATGATCCCGGCAAGCGTCTGGCGCGCCGTCATGACTGCCGCCAGCGCAAAGCCCGCAAAGACCTATTACAGCAGCATCGGCGTCGCCTCCGACTTCAGCTTTCAGGATCTTCTGGGGCGCATATTGGGCGGTGATGCCGGCGGCGTTCAGCAAGCGCCAGCGGAAAACCAGCGCCCGCGCAGGGGGCTAGAGAACGCGCCCATCGGCAGCGAGCAGTATAAATGGCAGTTTAACGACTAGGGCAGGCCCGCCTATGACGCCCCATGAAAAACCGCCGGCAGATGATAATGCCGGCGGAGGGTTGCAGATTATTTCATTGCCGCAATTCCGTTAAAATCACGTGCGGGACAAGATGCCCTCCTCCGGCACATGAACGCCGCCGCCCGAAACGCCGTATTTCGCACACGCAGGCGGATGCGGGTTTTCTTCCCCTATCTCGACCCAGAAACGGCGCATATCGACGGATGAGGCGCACGGGCCGCCAAGCTCCCGCCCCGAACGGGCCAGCGTTTCATCGACGAATTCCAGATAGGTTTCGGGAAAGCCCGCCCGCGGCGCGCGAAGCCCCATATCGGCCAGATATTTGGCGACGATAACATCCCCCATATCCAGAATATCCGCCGTGAACTGGATGGCCGAAAGGATCTTGTTTTCCAGCCGTTCATGCGGGACAAGCCGGATATGGCGCATAAAGCGCGCATAAATCTCAAGCTTCAAATCCTCCGCCCCGTCCAGCGGCGGGAGCGGCAGAAAAACATTATTGAACGCGTCATTATTATAGGTCGCTGTTTCTATGCGTATGTTTGTGGTTATTCTTGCTTCTGTCATGGCAAACCTCCTTGTCCGTTGCCGCCGACTCTCGGCCCCAAACATTAACGGAATCTTAAAAGTTCCTTGGAAGCGTCCGCAAACAGCGTCAGGAAGCGCGCCTAACCCCTTGGAATCGCTGCGACAGCCAGCTTATCCACACGCTCGTTTTCGGCGTGGCCGTCATGGCCCCGCACCCAGTGAAAACGCACCTTATGGCGGGCCGTTTCCCGATCGATTCTCTGCCAGAGATCCTGATTCTTGATCCGGGCGGGCCATCCTTTGGCCTTCCATCCCGCCATCCATTCCGTCACGCCTTTTTGCACATACTGGCTGTCCGTATAAAGATGGACGTTCGAGGGGCGTTTGAGCGCGGCCAGCCCTTCGATCACCGCCGTCATCTCCATACGGTTGTTGGTGGTTTCCTTTTCCCCACCCGAAATTTCCTTTTCATGGCCGTTATAGCGGAGCAGCGCCGCCCAGCCCCCCGGCCCCGGATTGCCGGAACAGGCGCCGTCCGTATAAATTTCAACAATCGCTAGGGTCTTGTCATTCGTGGTCTTGGAACTCATGGCTAACTCTCTTGAACATCCTTATCCGCGGCCTGGAAATGCCCAAGGCGCTTTGCAAAGACCAACGGGTCGTGCGGGGTCATTTGGACGCTTCCGTCCCAGCCCAGCTTTTCTTCGATGCGCGAAAGCAGGAACCGCAAGGACGCGGCACGCGATAAAAGAGGCAGGGCGGCAGTTTCCGCTCCGGTCAAAGGCCGCACCTTACCATAGCCGCGTAAAAACATTTCCCTGCGCTCCGGCACAAATTCATTCTCCGCGTCAAAGCACCACGCATTGATTGCTATGGCCAGATCATAAGCGAAAAAATCGCGGCAGACGAAATGGAAATCAATCACGCCCGTAACGTCATCACCATCAAAAAACACATTGTCCGGAAAATAATCGCCGTGAATAGCGCCAAGCGGCAGATCGTCCGGCCAGTTTTTTTCAATGAAAGCCATTTCCGCGCGGATAGTTTCTTCCAGCCCCGCGGCGATTCCATCGGCCCTTGCGCCAACCGCGCCGTCCCATTCCTTCCAGCGGGCAAGGCCGAAATGATTGGGGCCAGCCCCCCGTAGCCCCGCCCCGATCAGGTGCATTTTTGCAAGGACGGAACCGGCATTGAAGCACATTTCGCCGGTCAGCCCTGCCCCGCGCCCCTCACGCCCTTCCAGAACGGAAAAAAGCGCGGCGGGCCTGTTTTTCAGCAGCGCCATCGGCGAACCGTCGCGGCGAAGGATTGTTTCGGGGCAAGGCACCCCGCCTTTTTGGAGGGCAATCGTATAGTCAAGGAAAAAGGGGATATCTTCGGGCCGGACGCGGTGCGGTTCGAATAATGTCAGGACATAGCGCCCCTTTTCCGTCGTCACGAAATAATTTGTATTGCTGACCCCGGCCTCGATCCCCTCGAAACGGACAAGCGCGCCAATGGCGTAGGAGGTCAGGAATTCCTCCAATTCTTCTTTTGAAATGCGGGTATACACAGCCATCGTGACAGCATGAAGAAGGGAGCCGCCAATATCAAGCCGCTTTAATGGCGCCCCGCCCTCAGGCGATCTGCTCTTCCGCCTCGCGCAGAATGCGGGGGATATTGAAGATGACGTTTTCCTGCGTGATGGCGATTTCTTCAAGCGTGACGTCGAAACGCTCGCGGGCCGCGGCGATGACTTCGTCAATCAGGACGTCCGGCGCGGAAGCCCCCGCCGTCAGCCCCAGCGTGTGGATATTTTCAAACCATTTCCAGTCGATTTCGGCGGCGCGCTGCACCAGAATGGCCTTGTCGCAGCCATAGGATATGCCGACCTCTACCAAACGGTTGGAATTGGAAGAATTGGGCGCGCCGATCACCATAAGCGCATCACAGCGCGGCGCGATTTTCTTGACCGCTTCCTGCCTGTTCGTCGTCGCATAGCAGATATCCTCGCGCCCCGGCCCGATAATCGCCGGAAATTTCGCGCGCAGCGTAGCCACCACATCCGCCGTGTCATCGACGGAAAGCGTCGTCTGGGTGCAAAAGGCAAGATTGCCCGTATCGGCAAATTGAAGCTTTTCAACATCCTCGCATGTTTCAACAAGCGCGACCGCGCCGGCGGGAAGCTGCCCCATCGTGCCGACCACTTCCGGATGCCCTGCATGGCCTATCAGGATAATCTGCCGGCCCATCGCATGGTGCTTTTCGGCTTCTTTATGAACCTTGCTCACCAAAGGGCAGGTTGCGTCGATGAAAAACATTTCCCGCTCCCTCGCTTCGGTGGGGACGGATTTCGCAACGCCGTGGGCGGAGAAAATGACGGGGCGGCCATCGTCGGGGAGTTCGGAAAGCTCCTCCACAAAAACGGCCCCCTTCCGGCGGAGCCCATCGACAACATATTTGTTATGGACGATTTCATGGCGGACATAGACGGGCGCGCCGTATTTTTCGAGCGCCTTTTCAACGATCTGGATCGCCCTGTCCACACCGGCGCAAAAACCGCGCGGCGCCGAGAGCAGGATTGTCAGGGGTCTTTTTTCCATAGAGGCTTATATAGCGGATGGGCCTGTGAAAATCCACCCCAAAGGCCCGCCAAAAGGATTGCCAGCCCCCTGCCTCTGCCCTATCCTTGCCCCATGCAACGAACCAGCCGTTTCATCCCCGCCCTGTTTTCCGTCATCGCCCTTGGCGCCTGTTCGACAATGGACGGCCTGTCCAGGGACTTTGAAAGCGGCTGGAATTCGCTCTCGGCGACCGTTGCGCAAACATTCGATTCCGAAAAAACCGCAGGGAACGGCATGACCGCCTATGACGGCACATGCCCGCCCGTCAGCCTGCGCCCCGACCTTGCCCATATGACCGAATTTATGACGCCGGATAAAACCGATGAGGCGACGAAGATTTCAGAGGCAACCATTACCGGCGTGCAAAATAACTGCCGCGTTGAAAACGGCCAGCTGGTAATGCAAATCTCCATCACGCTGGAAGGCGCGACAGGGCCGAAAGCCCGCGTCAAACCGTCCGACAAGCCGAGCTTTGCCTATCCCTATTTCGTCGCGGTCACGGATCAGCGATCGGGCGTGGTGATTGCAAAGGAAATTTTTGCGGCCTCGCTCTCCTACGAGGCGAACGAGAACAAGGCGCAGACGGCGGAAACCATTTCCCAGTCCATGCCAGTTCCCGATCTTGCGAAAAATGAAAGCTATAATGTCGTCGTCGGGTTCCAGCTCAGCCCCGAACAGCTTGCCTATAATCACCGCACCATGCCGGAGCAGGACGGCGGCGGCGCGGCAAGCGCCATCCGGTAAGATTCCGGCAAAGCGCCGGACGGACGCCAAGGACGCCAAGAAAGCATCAAACGAATAGAGGAAAAATGTCAGGCCGCCGGCATAAGGCGGCGCATTTTCTTCATCACCGCGGAAAGGGAGCGGCGGAAGGCATAGGCCCTTGCCCGCACCGCCCCGCCGATAGAGATCATCCCGCCGCGCCTTTCAAGAACATCGTGCGTTTCCGTGATGCCGAAATAAACATGGTACGGCGTCGTGCCGGGCATATAGTCGGTGCGCGGTTCCAGATCGCGGCCCAGCCATTCGACCCAAAAGCCCCGTTCCTGCATATATTTCTTTTCAAAAACGCGCACCATTTCCGCCACCCTGTCCTTGACCGCCTGCCTGTCCGGCGCGCGGACGAGCATCAGGGCATTGGCCTTCAGCGCCTCGCAAAAAGGCCAGATGCGCTTTGCCGGTTCAAGAACCTGCCCCGCATCATCGACAACATCATAAATTCCGCCATATTCCCTGTCCCATCCATGGAGATTGCCCCATTCAAGAAGGCGCATCGCCGTGTCATCATGCATGGAAGCCTCGCCCTTCATCGCCGCGTGCTTTTTCAAAAGCCAGACCCATTCCAGAAAATGCCCCGGCTCCAGCCGCGCCCCCTCTTGCGGATGGGGTTTCAGATCGTCCGTAAAAAATTCATGGAGCAGGCCGCGCCGCGCATCGTAAAGATACGTGTGGAACAAGCCGACCAGCTCATCCGCCATGCGTTCATAGGCCGCGTCGCGCCACACGGCATGGGCGAACAAACAGGCTTCAAGAAGATGCATATGCGGATTCTGGCGGCGGATTTTCGGGATGGGTTTATAGGCGCCGTCCTCCCGGATAATGCTTTCTGCAAAGCCCGGAAGCCCCGGCAAGGCAAAGCGCGCCGTTACAAGCCCAAGCGCCTGCCGCGCATAATCGCGGGCGCGTTCGTCCCCGCTGGCGCGGTAATAATGGGAGAAAGAGAAAATGACGAACGAAAGCGCATAGAGATCGCATTCCGCATTGGCGACATTGCCGTCATCGTCGAGCGCGTAATGCCACAGGCCCGTTTCGGGGTCATGGTAGCGCGCGACGATAAACTCGAACGCCGCCCGTAAATCACATTTGAACCGCGTATGGTTCCTATGAACCGCGTCACCATAGACGGCAAGCTGGCGGCATTGGGTGAGCAGGCGGCGCTGGCCCGTCAGGACGGGCTTGAACCCCTTGCCAAGCCTTTCGTAAAACCCGCCGGACGGATCGGCAAAGGCGCCGTACCATTTCGGAACCCAGCGGAGCATCAGGCGGTTGTGGAGAGAGGCTATTGTTGAATGAATTCCCGAAGCCATGGAAAAAACCGGAAAATAAGAAGGTCGTTTTTATGTTTGTGCGGCCATGGTAGAGAGTATGGACGGAAATGGAAAGGCCGGATTGCCCATGACGCTGACCCTCTATTATCACGAAACCTCCCTCGCCCACGATACCGGCGCGGAACATCCGGAAAATATCCGGCGGATGGAAGCCCTGCGCGCGCTTTTCGGGGAGGAACCCTATAAGAACCTGCCGCGCGGCGCGGTTCAAAAAGCGGCGGAAGAGCAGATATTGCGCGCCCATCCTTATACCTATCTCCAAAAACTCCAAAAAGCCGTGCCGCAAAGCGGTTATGCCTTGCTGGACGCGGATACGATCCTTTCTCCCGCTTCGCTGGACGCCGCCTTTTACGCGGCTGGCGCCGCCTGCGCCGCCGTCGATGATGTTATGGAAGGAAAAACGCGGCGGGCCTTTTGCGCCGTCCGCCCGCCGGGCCACCATGCGGAGCCGGAGCGGGCCATGGGATTTTGCCTTTTCAACAATATCTTTATCGCCGCCCGCCATGCACAAGAAGCCCATGGAACAGGAAAAATCGCCATTGTCGATTTCGATGTCCATCACGGCAACGGAACGGATGCGATGACCCGCCGCCATGACGGCTCGATCTTCTTTATCTCAAGCCACCAGCATCCATTATGGCCAATGACGGGTCTGGAAGAAGACAATGAAGACTGCGTCATGAACCTTATCCTGCCCGCAGCATCAGGTTCAGAACGGTTTAGAACCCTTTATGAAACAAAGGTTTTTCCGGCATTGAACCGGTTTGCGCCTGAACTTGTCCTTATCTCGGCGGGGTTTGACGCGCACCGTGACGACCCGCTGGCACAGCTTGCCCTTGAAACGGAGGATTTCGGCTGGGTCACGCGGGAACTCTGCGCCATTGCGGACAGGCACGCGCAGGGGCGGGTCATATCGGTTCTGGAAGGCGGCTATAATATCGCCGCATTACGGGAAAGCGTCGCCGCTCATCTGGACGGGCTGCGGCCCGAATAATGGCTCCCGCCTCCCCCTCTCCGCAGATGGCCCCGCCTTGCGCTTTTGCCGTATCTGACATAGGATGCGCGGCTGAATAATGAACGAATCGATCAAGGAGCCAAGGCCCGATGGCGCAAGTACAGTCACAAGCACAACCCATTGAAAAATTGAGCTTTGAAGCGGCCCTAGAGGAGCTGGAAACGATTGTGCGCGCCCTTGAAACAGGCCGTGCGCCGCTGGAGGAATCGATTGCCTCCTATGAGCGCGGCGTCGCGTTGAAAAATCATTGCGAAAGAAAGCTCTCTGAAGCCCGTCTGAAGATCGAGAAAATAAGCCTTTCGCCGGACGGCGCGGTTAAAACAGAACCATTTGAAATAAAAGAATAAACAAGCCCTAACAAGACTGGACTAATATCATGGCCCCATCCCCTAGAGAAGCCTCGGACGCCCTGCAGGAAGCGCTGGAAGAATGCGTCACAAGCGTCAATAAGACGATTTCACGCCTCTTGCCGCAAACGGATCTGGCCGAGGATATGCTCTATGCCGCCATGCGCCACGGCGTCCTGAGCGGCGGGAAAAGGCTCCGCCCCTTTATGGTCATGCAATCGGCCAGACTTTTTAACGTCGATCCGGCCCGCGCCCGCCGCGTGGCCGCCGCCGTGGAATTCGTCCATTGCTATTCGCTTATCCACGACGATTTGCCCGCGATGGACAATGCGGATTTACGCCGCGGCGTCCCGACCATCCATATGAAATATGACGAAGCCACGGCCATTCTGGCCGGGGATGCGCTTTTGACGCTCGCCTTTGAAGTCATAGCCGACCGCGACACCCATCCAGACCCCAATGTCCGCATCGAACTGGTGCGCAAGCTTGCCGAAGCCTCCGGCCCGCAAGGGATGGTCGGCGGCCAGATGCTCGACCTTATCGGCGAAACGGAAGAATTCGATCTCGGCACGATTTCCCGCATGCAGCGCATGAAAACCGGCAAGCTGATGGCCTTTGCCTGTGAAGCCGGCGCCATTCTCGGCAAGGCGGACGAGCCGCATAAAAGAGCCCTCGTCAATTACGCCTATGATCTCGGCCTCGCATTTCAGGTGACGGACGATATTCTGGACGTTGAAGAACCTTCCTCCATGACGGGCAAACCCGCCAATCAGGATGAAAAGGCCGGAAAATCAACCTTTGTTTCGACGATGGGGAAAGACGAGGCAAAATCCCGCGCCGAAATGCTGGTCGCGCAGGCCTGCCGCCATTTGAAAGTGTTCGAGGCCCGCGCGGATATGCTGAAAGAGCTGACGAACTATGTTCTTGAGCGCCGGACATAAAACGGCGGAAAGCGAAAGATTCACCCTATGCCGCAATTTATCGTCATTGGCCGCGATGGCACGGATGAAGGCGCCCCTGAGCGCCGCATGGCGGCCCGCGACGCCCATTTGCAGCTTTGCGCCCAATCCGTGGAAAGCGGCAACCAGCTTATCGGCGCCGCCATGACGGATGAGGCCGGCAAAATGAACGGATCTTGCATGATCATGGATTTCGAGAGCCGCCAAGCCCTCGAAGAATGGTTAAAGCGGGAACCTTATATTGCCGGAAAGGTTTGGGAGAGCGTGGAAATCATCCCTTGCAAGGTGCCAGACACCTTCGCCCATTGCTTCCCCCGCAAATAAAACAGGAATTCTATGGCAAAGCCTGCCTGTATTGTTTAAAAAGGCCCTTATGAAACAGGCGAAGGAAACATATAAAGCGGCGAACGCCGCCGCGCAGGGCTTTGCATCCGGCGGGGCGACACCGTTGCTCGATACGGTCGATAAGCCTTCCCGCCTCCATGACTTCAACGCGCAGCAGCTGCGCCAGCTAGCCGACGAGCTTCGCCATGAAACGATCGATGCCGTATCCGTCACGGGCGGGCATCTCGGCGCGGGGCTTGGCGTTATCGAACTGACCGTCGCCCTTCATGCCGTTTTCAAGACGCCCGAAGACAGGATTATCTGGGATGTCGGGCATCAGGCCTATCCGCATAAAATCCTCACGGGCCGCAGGGAGCGCATCCGCACCTTGCGTCAGGGCGGCGGGCTTTCCGGCTTTACCAAACGCAGCGAAAGCAATTTTGACCCGTTCGGCGCGGCCCATTCATCGACCTCCATTTCCGCGGGCCTCGGCATGGCCGCAGCCCGCGATCTTTCCGGCGGCGACAATCACGTGATCGCCGTTATCGGCGACGGCGCAATGTCGGCGGGCATGGCTTATGAAGCCATGAATAATGCCGGCACGATGAAATCGAAAATGGTCGTCATCCTGAACGACAATAATATGTCGATAGCGCCGCCCGTGGGCGCGATGAGCCGCTATTTAACCGATCTTGTTTCCAGCAAGCCCTATCTCGGCGCGCGCGACATTGCGAAGAAAATCGCAGGCGTCCTCCCTCCACCCTTACGCGGCGCCGCCAAACGCGCCGAGGAAACGGCAAGGGCGGCGCTCGGCGGCGGGACGCTGTTTGAAGAGCTGGGCTTTTATTATATCGGCCCCGTTGACGGCCATAATCTCGAACAGCTTTGCTCCATCCTGACGAACATACGCGACAACCATCCGGATGCGCCTGTCCTTATCCACGCCATCACCAAAAAAGGCAAAGGCTACGCCCCCGCCGAAAGCTCCGCCGATAAAATGCACGGCGTGACGAAATTCGACGTGGTGACGGGCGACCAGTATAAGGCCAAATCCAACGCCCCGTCCTATACGAAAGTCTTCGCACAGGAATTGATAGCGCAGGCGAGGCAGGACGATAAAATCGTCGCCGTAACGGCGGCCATGCCGTCCGGTACCGGCCTCGACCTGTTCGGCTATGAATTTCCAGACCGTACATTCGATGTCGGCATAGCGGAACAGCACGCCGTCACCTTCGCGGCGGGCATGGCGTGCGAAGGCTATAAGCCTTTCGTCGCCATTTATTCCACCTTCATGCAGCGCGCCTATGACCAGATCGTCCATGACGTCGCCCTGCAAAACCTGCCCGTCCGCTTTGCGCTTGACCGCGCGGGGCTTGTCGGCGCGGACGGCGCGACCCATGCGGGCGCGTTTGATACCGCCTATCTTGGCTGTATCCCCAATATGGTTTTGATGGCGGCCGGCGACGAGGTGGAACTCAAAAACATGGTGGCGACCGCCGCCGCCTATGATGCCGGGCCTATCGCCTTCCGCTATCCGCGCGGTGAAGGTGTCGGCCTCGATATGCCGGAAAAAGGCGAAATCCTTCCTATCGGCAAGGGCCGCATCGTCCGCGAAGGAAACGATATTGCCATCCTGTCCTACGGCACACGCCTTGCCGAAGCCCTTCTGGCCGCGGACATGCTGGTGCAAAAAGGGGTTTCCGCGACGGTTGCGGATGCAAGATTTGCAAAACCGCTGGATGAGGCGCTTATCCACTCTTTGGCCCGGAATCACCGCATGCTGGTAACGGTCGAGGAAGGCTCGGCCGGCGGGTTCGGTTCCTATACGCTTGAATTTATGGCCCGCTCCGGCTTGCTGGATAACGGCTCCTGTAAGGTGCGAACCATGCATCTGCCCGATATATTCCAGGATCACGACTCCCCGCAAAAACAATATGAAGAGGCGGGATTAAACGCAAAGCATATTGTAAAAACCGTCCTAAGCCTCTAAAAAAGACGCTAGAGATGAAGCTGAAAAAGCCCACCATCGTTCTTTTCGATATGGATGGCACGACAGTCCGCCATATCAATCCGCGCCTTCTCGGCGCGCTGGAATTCGTGGACGATGCGATGTTCAAGGCCAGCGCGTGGCTCTACCGCAAAAAGCCGCATCCCGACTTCACGCTCGACAAAATCAAAAAACCGAAAATCCTTGTCCACCGCGTCCTCCATTCCATGCGCCGGAAAGAGGTCGATCAGATAGTCCAGCCCTGCCCCGGCATTTATACGCTGCTCGGCATGTTCCGCGACGAACATATCCCCATGGGCATCGTCAGCAACGGATTGGGCAAAGGATACGGTCACGACATCCTCGAAAAATTCGGCCTTAACGGATTTTTTCAGACACAGATTTTCCGCGAGGATATCCAATATTCAAAACCGCATCCCGATCCCCTTTTGCGGGCCTTAAAGGAAATAAAAGACCCGCTCGATGAGAACGATGTCATCTGGTATATCGGCGACCGCCATAAGGATGTCCTTGCCGCCATTGCGGCGGATGAAATCCTTCCGGCAAAAGTCGTCCCGTTTATCTACGGGCTGAAAGGCGGTATCGCCCTTCTTGAAAAAGGCATGCGCCCCGTCAACGCCATCGTCAATTATACGGATTTCGCGGGCCGTATATATCCTGTCTTAAAGGATGATATCCTTATACGGGACTAAGCCCCTAAGCGCCCGCCGCTACATGAGCAGGCGCGGCAGGTCGGGCGCATAAACCTGCACCGGCCCCATATCGCGCATCGCCTCTATCTTTTTAATTTCCGGCTCTACGGATCGGAAGAACGGAAAGAGCGCGGCGAAGGACACTTGATTCCCGCCCACCAAACGCATGAATTGTTCAAACGGGGAAAGCGGGCGCGGCAATTGAAGAATTTCCATGCCTATTCTGTCCGGGATATTTGCGATTTGCGCGGCCTCTTCCAAAGCCGCGTCCAGCCCGCCAAGCGCATCGACAAGGCCGTTTTCAAGGGCCTGCGCGCCCGTCCATGCACGGCCTTTTGCAAGCGTGCGCACATGGCCGGCATCCATATCGCGGCCCCTTGCCACGCGGGAAAGGAAATCGTCATAGGTTTCGTCAATCGCGTCATTCAAGGCACGCAGGGCGCTATCGTCCAGCGGCGCATTCATTGACCACATATGGGCATTGCGGCCCCAGGCAATTCCATCCCATCCGATGCCGATTTTCTCCCACAGGCCGGAAATTTCAAACTTGCCCATGATAACCCCGATGGAACCCGTCAATGTCGATGGCAGGGCATAGATTTTATCCGCATCGACAGCGAGCCAATATCCGCCCGACGCTGCGACCGGCCCCATCGAAACAATGACTTTCTTTCCAGCCTCTTGCGCCTGGACAATCGCATGGCGGATCGTTTCTGAAGCGGACGGCATGCCGCCCGGCGAATTTACGCGGACGACGATAACCTTGATGGCTTCATTCTCCATGGCCTCGCGGATGCCGGAGGCAATATATTCGCCCGTCGCAAGGCCGGGTTCGGATTCGCGTCCCGCGACAATCTGGCCGCTTACCTGCACCAGCGCGACCCGGGCATTCTCGCCGCCCGTATCATTGCTCGTTACGGCATAATAATAATCTTCCAGCAAAACGTCCTTGGCGGCGCTGCCTTGCTTGATTGAACCCGCCAGTTTTTTGCGCAGTTCATCCATTAAAACATCGTCATAATCAAGCCGCGTAATTAGCCCCGCTTCCAGCGCCGCGCGGCCTGCAAGCAGCCCCGTATCGCGATAGCGTATGAAGTCTTCGGAAGAAAACCCCCTGTCTTCTTGAATATCCCGCGCAAGCCTGCCCGTAAGGTCGTCCAGAATGGATTGCGTCATCGCCCTGTTTTCAGGCGACATATGCGTGTGGGTAAAGCTTTCCATCGCCGATTTAAATTCCTCGCGGTGGATGAATTGCGCCCGCGCGCCGACCTTATCGAGAAGCTCTTTTAAAAACGGCATCTCCACGGCCACGCCCGTCATTGAAAAATGACCCGCAGGCTGCATCCATATTTCATCAAAGGCCGAGGCGAAATAATACGCCCCGATGCCGCTCCCTAAATCCGCAAAAGACGGCGTATAGATATAGGCGGGCTTTCCCTTGTCCTTAAATCTTTTTACAGCCGCGCGCAATTCTTCAACATGGGCAAGCTCTATTGCCGCACTATCAAGATTGACGGCGAGCGCATGGACACGTTTGTCAACCGACGCCCTGTCCAGCGCATCCACCAGCCCGCGCACGGTCATGGCGGGCGATGCAAGCGGGTCGGTAAAAGAGCGCGAATGCGAAGTTTCCCCGATCGCGCCCGCAATGTTCAAGGTCAGGATCATATCTTTCGGGAGGGATTTTCCGCCGCCGAAGAAGCTTCCGGCAATCAGCCCCAGCAGCGCCGAAAACAGCACAAGGGCGCCAAGGGCCATGCATATCCTTCGCAGGGTTTTTCCAATGATTTGCGGAATATTCCAGCGCGTATTTGAAATTTGCGCCTCGCGCTTTGTGCGTTTGTAAAAATAAGATTTCAGAGGGCGCATCATCGCTTTCCGTCCTTTTCATGCTGTTCCACGGGAGTTTAGCGCCTGCATCATCCCCCTGTCACGCGGCTTTTTAAGGGAGGGAACATTCCTGCCGCCCGCCCGTTGGATGTTGGACGGCGAACAGGAAAGGTTGCATACAAAATGGCACAGGGAAGCAAAGACGCCTATACCGACAAGCAAAAACGCAAAGCGGCACATATAGAGGCCGGTTACCGCGAGCGCGGCGTTTCAAAGGATGAAGCGGAAGAGCGCGCCTGGCGCACCGTCAACAAGCAGGATGGCGGCGGCAAAAAATCCGGTTCGGGCCGCAAGAAACCGACCAGCCACTAGGCTTCGCTCGCAACCTCGTCGATAAAGGCGGCGAGATCGAAATCTATGGCGGTAAGCCCGCCTGCCTCATGCGTGGTCAGGATGATTTCCACGCGGTTATAGACGTTCGTCCATTCGGGATGGTGGCTTATTTCATCCGCATAGCCCGCGACATCGTCCATGAAATTCCACGCTTCGACGAAATCCTTGAATTTGAATTTCCGCGTGATGGCCGGACGATCGGCGTGAATTTCCCAACCGTCGAGTTCTGCCAGATTTTTGTCTATTTCCGTCTGGGTAAGTTTTTTCATAGACATTGCGCCTTGTGCCTGAGCCAGTGATCGGCAAGAACGCAGGCCATCATCGCCTCACATACAGGCGTACCGCGAAGGCCGACGCATGGATCATGCCGCCCCTTGGTCACAATGTCCGTTTCATTGCCGGATTGATCGATTGTTTGAACGGGGGTGAGGATAGAGCTTGTCGGTTTGAACGCCACGCGCACCACAATATCCTGCCCCGATGAAATGCCGCCGAGAATGCCGCCCGCATTGTTTGAAAGGAAATGCGGTGCGCCGTCCTCCATGCGGATAGCGTCCGCATTCTCTTCCCCGCCCAGCAAGGCGGCATCGAACCCTGCGCCAATCTCGACAGCCTTGACCGCGTTGATCGACATCATCGCCTTGGCCAGATCCGCATCCAGCTTGTCATAGACGGGCGCGCCGAGGCCGGCGGGAACGCCGCTCGCAACGATTTCAACGATCGCGCCGGCGGAAGAGCCGCTTTTGCGCCTTTGATCGAGGAAGGCTTCGAGTTCCGGCACGCTCGCGGCATCCGGAACCCAAAGCGGGTTTTTATCGACCTCATCCCAGTCCCAGTTTGCGCGGTCGATTTTATGCGGGCCTATCTGTACCACGGCGGCGCGAATGGATAGTTTATCGCCGAACGCATGCGAGAGAATTTTGCGCGCGACCGCCCCCGCCGCGACGCGCGAGGCCGTTTCACGGGCGGAAGAGCGCCCGCCACCGCGATAATCGCGTATGCCGTATTTGGCGTCATAGGTGAAATCTGCATGGCCGGGGCGGAATTTCGCCGCGATATCGCCGTAATCCTTCGAGCGCGCATCGACATTTTCGATAAGGAGCGCAATAGGCGTGCCGAGCGTTTTGCCTTCAAAGACGCCGGAAAGAATTTTCACCTGATCCGGCTCCGCCCTTTGCGTCGTATGGCGCGACTGGCCGGGCCTGCGCCGGTCGAGATAATGCTGGATGTCGGCCCCGGATAATTCAAGACGCGGCGGCACGCCATCGACGATACACCCGATCGCAGGGCCGTGGCTTTCCCCAAAGCTTTGATATTGAAACAATGTTCCGAAACGGTTGCCGCTCATAAAAAATATCTTCCTGCAATGGAAAGAAGGCTGACCTTAAAGCTATTTCTTCGCAAGCCCCGCAATGCGTTTCTTTTCGGCAGCGCCGCATTTTTGGCCTTTCTTGCCGTTTTCGGCAACGGCCATCGCGACGCCGTGGAGAAGCTCAACATAGGCATATTGATGTGGCGTCCATTTTTTGCCGTGTTCGAGCTGAAGCGATTTCATATAGGGCTTGAAATAATCCTTTGCCCAGTCGAGGCCGCACCAATGGGCCGTGCCGGAAAGATAGCCGCGGGCGACCGCCATCTCGCGCTCTTCATAATTCACGATAGGGTATTTCAGTTTTTTGGCGTCTGCCGGTTTTACAACCAGCTCCCCTTCGGGATTTTTTACGGACAGGAACCCCTCATGCGCCTTTTTGGAAAGCTCTTCCACCAGTTCCTTGGGCGGCTTGCCGTCATCGGCATGGGACGGAAAGGCAAGACCCGCCGCCAGAAAAGCCGCAAGCCCCATGGCTTTCAAGAAAACGGTAAATGAGCGCGGCGCGGCCATGGTTATGCAGCCTCTCCTTTAGGGGCGAGCGATTGGAGCAGCTCCGCCGTTTCCGCCGCCGTATCGACGGAACACATGCCGACCGTATGATAGCCGGAATCGACATGCAAAACCTCGCCCGTTACGCCGGAGCCGAGATCGGACAAAAGGAACAGGCCCGAACGGCCCACATCCTCGATCGTCACGTTGCGGCGGAGCGGGCTGTTCAGCTCGTTCCATTTCAGGATATAGCGGAAATCGCCGATGCCGCTGGCGGCCAGCGTTTTGATGGGGCCTGCCGAAATGGCGTTGACGCGGACGCCGCGCGGGCCGAGATCGGCGGCCAGATAGCGCACCGACGCCTCAAGCGCCGCCTTGGCCACGCCCATGACGTTATAATGCGGCATGACGCGCTCTGCGCCGTAATAGGTCAGGGTCACAAGGCTTCCGCCCTCATTCATCAACGGCGCGGCCTTTTGGGCGACCGCCGTAAAGGAATAGACTGAAATATCCATTGTTTTCAAAAAGTTATCGCGTGTTGTGTCAAGATACAGCCCGTCCAGCTCGTTCTTGTCGGAAAAAGCGATGGCATGGACGACGAAATCTATCTTGCCCCATTTCTCGCCGATTTCCTTAAAGGTCTGTTCAATAGAGTCCATATTCGTGACGTCGCAGGGCAGGACGATAGAGGAGCCGATACTGTCGGCCAGCGGTTTTACGCGCTTTTCAAGGGCTTCGCCCTGATAGGTAAAGGCCAGCTCGGCCCCCGCTTCATGGGCGGCTTTCGAGATGCCCCAGGCGATGGAACGGTCGTTCGCGACCCCCATAATCACGCCTTTTTTACCTGCCAGCCAGTTTTTTGCCGTTTCCGTCATATCATTATGCTCTTGAACTTTTGAATAATGGGTTTGAATAGCCCGTATCCTACACAATTCCGGCTTTGCGTCCAGTGCTATATAGGGGCGAAAACCTTGAAAAAACCCTCTTCTTGAGGCTTTGTTAACCTAACCTGCCTATGATTTTAACCATGTTCCATAGCGGGGACATGGGGACGATCGCATGACGTTAAGACAAGACATAGTAGAGGATATCTGCGCCCTCACGGCCCGGCAGGTGCAGGAATTGTACCCGACGCTCCAGCTTATGTTCATCCCGCATGAAAACGGCCAGTTCGGCGCGGTCGTCGAGGCAAGGGAACATGAAACCATCAACCATCCGGCGGCAAAAATAGCCCGCGCGATTTTGGAAAAAAACACGGCGCGCGACCTGTCCGGCTTTCTCGGCATGGCGATTGAGCATAAGGTCAAATGGTTCGGCCTCAGCAGCCGCGAATATATCCTGGCGCTCTTCAACGTCAATCTCGGCGATTTTGAAACCGCCAAGGATGCCCGCCGCGGCCTTTATCACATGGCATGGCACGCGATTGAATTGTTCGACGTGCGCCAGCGCCCGCAATATATTTCAAAATTCCGTTCAGGCCCCCTCGTCCCCAAACGCTCCCCCATGAACTTTGCGCGGCTGAACCTGCAAGCGGATCTTTTCTCCGCCATCATGTGCGGCCTGATGGGGGATGAAGATTCCCTTGACGATCTCGCCCACAGGCGCGCGCAGGATTCCGTGGCCCCCGTCTATACGCGCCGCGCCGAAGACTACCCGTTCGTCATCGCCCATGAAACCGCCCGCTTTGCGCTGGAACGCCTGCGCGAGATGAATCCCGAAAGGCCCAAATTCATCTATTATGCGCGGCAGGTCGCCATCGAGGTCAGCCAGACATTCGACGAGGCCAATATCCGCCAATGGTGGGGATTTTCCGAACCCGCGCAGGACATGGCATGGCGCGATTTTTCCGCCAACACGATTTTGGGATGCGCCGTCAATACAAGCGCGGATCCGTTTGTCCGCGCGACCGCGCATCTCGTTTCCGACCTGACGCAGATACGGCCTCTCTCCCGCGTGGACGTGTCCGGCACTTATAACGCTTTCGCCGGGCAGGAACAAAACCAGATGCTCCACCGCGAGATGATCGAAAAGACCTTTCAGGAAGCCATGGCGCGCGGTGTGGAGATGGAAAGCGGCCAGCCCTTGCTGCTCGCGGCCTATGAACAAAATGAAAAACTGACCGAAGGCCGCATTATCGGCTGGTGTGCCAACGCCCTGCAAGCCGCTGCCCGCGCCTTTGAAAACGCCCTCGTCACGGGCGTATCGCCGTCACAGGCCGCGGCGCTTGAATTTGAAAGCACGAAGAATGAAACGGATTGGGATACGCTGAAGAAAATCGGCGAAACCGTCACCGAACAAAGGAGGAGCGGCTTTACCGTCACCTTGAACAGCCTTGCGGATATGTGCAACGGCCAGCCGGCCTTTTCCGTCATCTCCGCCTCTTTGCAAAATAGTATCAATACACCCGTTCTGGCCAACGCGCCCAAGGCCGCGAATGATTTCATGCCGGCGGCTCCCGCGCCGTCCGCGCCAAGCCTCGGCCCGTCGGCGCCCGCCCCCACGGCGGCGCAGGAGCTTTCTCATATGCCCATGTCTGCGCCCGTTCCTTCCGGCCCGTCGCTCGGCGGTTCCGGCAATGCCGCAATCCGTCAGAGGATGATGCAGGAAAGATTGCGCCAGCAACAGGCGGCGCAGAATAAAACGGACGATGATTCCAAAAAGGAATAGCCATAGCCTGCAAAGAATAAAATTTACGCATAAAAGCAAAAAGACCGCCTTGTGGGGCGGTCTTTGCCATTCAGGATGAAAGGCGGTTTAGCTGGCGACGCGCCATGTGCCGTCAGGCTGCTGGCAGGCCGTGCCGTGGCCGGTTTCCTGACGCCCGCCGACATAGATTGTCTGCGTATATTCACGGCAATAGGAACCGGCGGACGTGCGGCCGTCACGCACCGGCGTAATCGTGCCGTAATTGCCGGATTCGGGGTTGTTCCAACGGATCGTTTCACCGATGGGGGCCGTATAGGCGCGCTGGTTCGCCTGCGCGACATAGGCCTGATCCGCGCGGTCGAGAGAGCTGCCGATTTCAGAGCCCAGAAGGCCGCCGAGCAGGACGCCCGCGCCCGTCGCCCAAAGACGTCCCGAACCGCCGCCGATTTGCGAGCCGGCAAGACCGCCCAGAACGGCGCCGCCGCCGGTTCCGATAAGCTGTTTGTTCCCCATGCCGCTGGTCGTATTACAGGCCCCCAGCGCCGCCGTAGAAATAATAGCCAAAGCCAAAATAGATTTTTTCATGTTCGTTTTCTTCCTTCTCTTGCGCTTTTAACGAATAGCTATACGTTAAGTTCCAATTCCGACAAAACCATGACAGTCTATACCATGGAACCGACATAAATATGAACACAGATTACGCCCTTTATACGGACGATCCGTACAAAACCTTCGCCGCGTGGCTGGAAGAAGCGAAAGCCGCGGAAATCAACGATCCGAACGCGATGAACCTTGCCACGGCAGACACGCGGGGCCGCCCATCCAATCGCATGGTCTTGCTCAATGGGCTGGACGAAAGGGGCTTTGTCTTCTTCACCAACGTGGAAAGCCGCAAAGGCGGGGAATTGACAGAAAACCCCCATGCCGCCCTTTGCTTCCACTGGAAGAGCCTCAGGCGGCAGGTGCGCATCGAAGGGAAGGCCGAAGCCGTTACGGATGAAGAGGCCGACGCCTATTACAACTCCCGCCCGCGCATCAGCCGCATCGGGTCATGGGCGTCGCGGCAATCGCGCCCCCTTCCCGTCTTTTCCGATCTCGAAGAGGCCGTGAAAAAATATGATGCGCAATTCACGAACGGCGACGCCATCCCCCGCCCGCCCTACTGGAGGGGCTTTCGCATTGCCCCCGAACGGATCGAATTCTGGATCGACGGGGAATTCCGCCTGCACCGCCGCCATGTTTTCGAACTGGAAAATGGCGGCTGGAAAAATTATATGATTTACCCATGAGCGGGATTATCCAAAAAGCGAAAGAACTGGCGGGCGAACACCATGCGGCCCTGCATCTATATGACGCGGCGCGCACGCCCGCCATCACGCATATTGCAGAGGTCGCGGCCCTCGTCGAAACCCATGGCGGGACGGAAGACATGATCGCGGCGGCATGGCTGCACGACATTGCCGAGGACACAGCCGTCAGAATCGCCGCCATAGAACGGATCTTCGGCCCCCTTATTGCGGATCACGTCGATGCGCTAACCGACCCGCCGCATTTCGAGGCGCTTCCGTTGGAAGAGCGAAAGCCCATGCAGGCGGAGCGCTTGCAAGGCAAAAGCGGCGCGGTCAAGCTCATCAAACTATGCGATCAGCTTTCAAACGTAATGCGCGTTCTGGATAATCCGCCGGACGACTGGGACGAATCCACGCAATTCCTTTATATAAAGGGCGCGAAGCAAGTCGCGGATTGTTGCCGCGGCGCCTGCCCCGCGCTCGACTTATTGTTCGATACGGCCTATGAAAGGGCCTGCATAAAATATGGAGATGTAAAATGAGCGATGAAAAACTTTCTTTCGGCACGGATGTTTCCCGCCTTCTCGACATTGTCGCCAACGCGCTTTATACGAACCGCGACGTGTTCCTGCGCGAGCTGATTTCCAACGGGGCGGATGCGTGCGACAAGCTGCGCTATCAGGCGCTGCAAAACCCCGCCCTGCCGCACGGCGATTATAAAATCACCATTGAAAAAGATACGGATAAAAGAACCCTGACCATCGCCGATAACGGCATCGGGATGAACAGGGACGATTTGATCGAAAATCTCGGCACGATCGCCCGCTCCGGCACAGCCGCCATGATGGAAGCCGCGAAACAGGCCGGAACGGAAAAAGGCGCGCTCAATCTCATCGGCCACTTCGGCGTCGGGTTTTATGCCTCCTTCATGGTCGCCGACCGCGTCGAAGTCTATTCCTGCAAGGCGGGGGAAGAACAGACATGGCACTGGGATTCCGACGGGCGCTCCGGCTACGCCATCCGCACCGAAGAAGAAAACAGGCTGGAGCGCGGGACGAAAATCATCCTTCACTTAAAAGACGACGCGTCCGACTTCCTGATCGACGATAAAATCAAACAGGTCGTCCTCACCTATTCCGACCATGTCGCCGTCCCTGTCTTTATCGGCGGCGAGGATAAGCCCGTCAACGCGGCCTCCGCCCTGTGGACGCGCCCGAAAAACGAAATCACAAAAGAACAATATACGGAATTCTACCACCATATCGGCAACGTCTTTGACGAGCCGCTCCTGACCAGCCACTGGCGGGCCGAAGGGGTGATTGAATATAACGCGCTTTTATTCATCCCGACGATGCGCCCGTTCGACCTCTATGAGCCGGGCCGGAAGAACGCCGTGCGGCTTTACGTCAAGCGCGTCTTTATCACCGACCATGTGCCGAACCTTGTCTATCCGTGGCTCCGTTTCCTGCGCGGCGTGATTGATTCAGAGGATTTGCCGCTGAATATCAGCCGCGAGATGCTCCAGAACAATCCGGTCGTCACGAAGATCAGGAGCGGCGTTACAAAGCGCGTCCTGTCCGATCTCGCGGCGCTCGCCGAACGCGACGCAACCGCCTTTGAAACATTCTGGTACCAGTTCGGCATGGTGGTAAAGGAAGGGCTTTACGATGCGGCGGAACACAGGGACGCCATCTTTAAAATATGCAGGTTCTTTTCGACGCACGCGCCGCGCAGGCTGGCCAGCCTTGACGATTATATCGGGCGCATGAAGGACGGGCAGGAAGAGATTTACTATCTGCTCGGCGAAAATGTCGATGCGCTCGAAAAATCGCCGCAGCTCGAAGGGTTCAGGGCGCGCGGGCTTGAAGTGCTGTTCTTCAACGACACGATCGATTCCTTCTGGCTGCAAATGGCAGGCGAATATAAGGGCAAGAAATTCGTATCCATCACGAAAGGCTCCATCGACCTCGATAAATTCGCCGCCGCGGAAAAGGAAGAAAACAGCCCGGATGAAATAGAAAAGCCGGACGGGGATTCCATCGCCGCCCTTCTCGGCGTTTTGGGCGAGGAGCTGAAGAACGACGTCAAATCCGTCAGGATTTCAAACAGGCTTACGGATTCCCCCGTCTGCCTTATCGCGGACGAGGCCGGAGTCGATATGCATATGGAACGGGTTTTGAAAATCCAGCAAAAATTCGAACCCGCCGACAACAAGAAAATACTGGAAATCAACGACGGTCATGCGCTTATCGCAAGGCTCGCTGCGCTGGCACAGGCGGACAAGGACGCCCCGGTGCTAAAGGACGCGGCGCGGCTCCTCTACGATCAGGCCTGCATCGTTCAGGGGGAGCCGGTGAACGACCCCTCCTCCTTCGTCCGGCGGATGGCGGAGTTTATGCAACGCGGCCTTGCCGCA
This sequence comes from Micavibrio sp., assembly GCA_041655955.1. GTDB lineage: Bacteria > Pseudomonadota > Alphaproteobacteria > Micavibrionales > Micavibrionaceae > Micavibrio_A. Next base: position 126,477 of record JBBAEN010000001.1, on the reverse strand, counting down.
TAACGCGCTGATATATATAGATATTGCAATTTCTTATGGACAAAGCGGCTATTTGCCCCTAGCTTTTCCATATGCAAAATATGCAACAAAAATTAAAGCCGGGCTGGGACGAACAGCAGGTGCGCGATTGGTATGAGGGGGTCGTCGCGGAAGGCAAAAAGCGGGACTATGCGGATATTATTTCGCGCGTCACCCGCCTGCCCGCCAACACCCATACCGTCAAATCATATGCGGTAATGTCCGATGGCAATCCCGCCTTCCGGATCACGGTCGGCGACGTCAATAACGGCAATCCGAATATCCTGCTTACCGGCGGCGTGCATGGGTATGAACCGAGCGGGATCGAGGCCGCGCTTGCCTTTGCGAAAGATCACGCCCCGCACCTGACGAAAGAATTTAATTTCGTGATCTATCCGTGCATCAGCCCGTGGGCCTATGAATATGATCAAAGATGGAATCCGCAAGGGGAAGATCCGAACAGGCTTTTCACACGGATTCCAAAGGCGGCAAAAGCGGGCCTGCACCGCACTTTCTTTATTGATGAATGCCAAAGCTTTATGGACTCGATGGAAGAAGAGAATGTAAAATTCCTTTGCGCCATCGACAAGCATGAAACCAACGACCGCGACAAGGAATTACGCCTCTCGCGCGCCGCGCGTTTTGACGAGGCGCTTGCCCCCGATCACAAGGAAATCCCGCAAGGCTATTACCTGACGCTAAGCCAGCGTGAAAGCGCCGGAGAAAATGGCCGCCAGCTTCTGTTTGGCCAATCCATCATTGATAAAGTCGGCAAGGTTTCACCCATTGCGCCCGAAGCGACCATCCTGAACGGCAGGATCAATTATGGCGGGGTTATCCTGTCGCCGCCGTCGGACGGGCTTATGAGAACCTATCTCGACAATCACGCGCGGCTTGTGGCGGTTACGGAAGTCTATCCGGATCACAAGGATATGACGCCGGAAAAAAACATCGAGGCGCAACTGGCCTCAACATACGGTGCATTGAATTATATACGGCAATTGCGCCCTTAAATCCTACAACATGCCTTGATAATGCCGCGCGGCCATTTCTTCGATCTCCTCTTCGGAAAAATCGAAATTGACGGCAAGCTCCTCAATCATCACTTCACGCAGGAGAGAGGTCAGATCGTCTTGTGTTTCGCACCATAAATCGAGGATCGGGCGGCGGTAGAAAATAAGGACATCGTCATCGTTGGCGACCTTGCGCTCGACGCCGGGGGATATTTCCTTGCCGCTGCGAAAGAGCGCCACAAGGTCATAGGGATCGTCCAGATCCATTTCCGCCTGCGTCGCGTCGTCGGCGAAATCCTCGACCATGATCGCCAGATCTTCACAATGTTCCAGAATCTCTTCGGGCAGGCTTTCAACAATCCCCTTTGCCATCGTTTCAATATCATCTTGCGACGGCGGCAAAGAAAAATTCATGATTATCCTGTTTTGATCCATTGCAATGTCCCCTTGTCATGCTTCAAATTGTCATGCCTCAAAGCCAAAGACACCCTTATATTTCCGTGTTTCCTTAAGCTACGCCGAATTTCCGCACTTGCCAATGATGTTTATACGAAAAATAGGCGCTTGTTCACTGTTGTCAGCGCGGGGGAAAAGTGTGAATCTGGATTGGAATGTTCGGGGGAGCCGTGAACTATAATTTTTCAAAAGTGAAAGTCCTGGTCGTCGAAGACATGCAGCCCGTCCTGTCCGTCACCGTTTCTTTGCTCAAAATGATGGGATTCAAAGACGTTCACGGCGCGCGCGGCGTCGATGACGCCTACCGGCTTTTTATAGCGCATAATCATGATTTAATCATAACCGACTGGTTGATGGAGCCGCTTGACGGGCTGGATCTCGTCAAGATGGTGCGCAGGAATGAAGATACACCCAATAAATTCGTCCCCGTTATCCTGATGACCGGCTATAGCGATTCAAACCATGTCGAAAAAGCGCGCGATGCGGGAATCACCGAATTTCTTATGAAACCTTATCTGGCGAAGGATATGTATGCCCGCATCGTGCAGGTAATCGAAAGGCCCAGACTCTTCGTCGAAGACAGTGATTTCTTCGGCCCCGACCGGCGGCGGAAAAAGAATTTCGCCTATCTTGGCAAGAACAAGCGCGATTATACCCGCGATGCCGATTCCCTGCACTGGCCTGAAACCAGGCGGCAAGACGGCAAGGCCGTCAGGGATCTGCGCGAAGAAACAGAAAAATTATAACGGCAGGATGCAGGCCATATCAGCATGACGAAAAAACCGCTCTTTATCAATCCGGGCAATAAGCTGAAGGAAAAAGTCGGCGATGGCGGCCTTCCCCCTGCGATTTTGCAAAAATGCGAACAGTTTCTTGAAAGCATTCCCGTTGATTTCACCCCTTACGGTTTCCGCTTCCTTGAAGAGCTTAAAACCATGCGGCAGCGGGTTGGAACAAACGGCGCCGATGAGGCCGCTCTATTGCAAATAATCGCAAACCCCATCATGCAGCTTAAATCCAATAGCGGCATGTTCCAGTACCAGCTTATTTCGATGATATCGGACGTCATGCTCCGCTTTATGGAGCATGTCCGCGTCCCCGATGCGGAATTCATCGTTATTTTCGACGTTTATCTCAACCTGCTGGAGAATATTCTTAACAAACAATTAAGGGGCGATTGCGGGCGGGAAGGTTATCGTTTGACGCAAGATCTGCACAAAGCCTGCCTGCATTACTATGAAAGCCACGGGATCAGGCCGTAATTTCCTTTTTCCTTCGCCAGTGCGGCATTTTTTATGCTATGATCCTTTTATGAGTCCAGTTCACGCAGCTACCGTACAAACGGCCATGGTTCAGCAGCAAGTCGCCCTGTCGATGATCAAACAGGCGGCGGAGATGCAAACGCAGGTTGCCGATATATTGATGGCGACGGTTTCGGGGCGCGGCAGCGTCGTCGATATGGCCGCCTGACCTGCCCCTGCCTGTCCCGCCGTCCGGACAAGCCCCCCTTTTTACCTTATCGCTCTTTTTATAATGATCAGGATACGAGTTCCGCCTGCGGGAAGCCTTTGAGCGCCTCATCAACCTCGGCGATATAGGGATAGGATTCCTGCGCCCCTTTGCGCGTGCAGGAAAGACTCGCCGCGACGCTTGCCCGCCGCATCGCCGCACCAAGCGTTTGCTTTTCATGCAAGGCCGCCGCCAGCGTCCCGCAAAAACAATCGCCAGCCCCGATCGTGTCGCCCATTTCCTTCACGGGCAGCGCGGGAACGCGCCAATGCTGGCCCGTCTTTGTAAGGGCGAACGCGCCCTTTTCACCGAGCGTCACGATACAGTCAAGCTTGCCTTTTTCAGACAGGAATTTTGCGATTTGGGGGAGTTGCTGCGTCCGCGCGATGCCGAAAATCTCACCAAGATACCGCGCCTCATGCTCGTTGACGACAAGATAGTCAACCAGCTCCAGCGCCTTTTGCGGTATCTCTATCGCGGGTGCGAGGTTGAGCATCACGGACGCCCCGTTCGCCTTGGCGCGCTCCATCAGCGCGATATTTTCCGCCAGCGGCGTTTCCATCTGGAACATGACGATATTGCCGGCTTTTAAAATCTCGTTCGGCACCTGTGAAGCCTGTATGTCGGCGTTCGCGCCGGAGGCCACCACAATCTGGTTCTCGCCCGTGCGATCGCATGTGATAAACGCCATGCCGGTCGGCAGGACTTCGGACACGGCAACGCCTGATGTCACGACCTCGTTGCGGCGCAACCCGATAAGGAGCCGGTGCGCCATGGCGTCGTCGCCGACCTTGCCGATAAGCGCCGTTTTCACGCCGCCGCGCGCCGCCGCCAGCGACTGGTTCGCGCCCTTGCCGCCGGGGCTCATCTCATAGCTCGGCGCGACGACCGTTTCCCCCGGCTGCGGGAATGTATGAAGCCGCATATTTACGTCCATATTGATGGAGCCGAAAACCACTATCATGTGTAATCCTGATATTTGCGCTGTTCAGGCGCGTTGACGGAGGGTATAAATCCATATGGACTATAATCACATATTCGCCCAAAAAGTCGAGGCGCTCAAGGACGAAGGACGCTACCGCCATTTTGCCCCCCTTGAAAGGCTTTGCGGGGACTTTCCCAAGGCCCTTTATACCGCGCCGGACGGCAGCCGGAAAACCGTTACCATCTGGTGCTCCAACGACTATCTCGGTATGGGGCAAAACCCCGTGATTCTGGACGCGATGAAGGACGCCGTGGCCCGCTATGGCGCGGGGGCCGGCGGCACGCGCAATATTTCGGGAACGCACAGGCTGCATTGCGATCTGGAAGAATCCCTTGCTGCGCTGCATAAAAAAGAGGCGGCCCTTGTCTTTTCTTCCGGCTATACGGCCAATGAGGCCGCCCTTTCGACCTTGCTGAAGCTGCTTCCCGATCCGGTGGTTTTTTCGGACGAGAAAAACCACGCCTCGATGATTCACGGCATGAAGTCGGCGGGCGCGGACAAAAGAATTTTCCGCCACAACGACACGGCGCATCTGGAAGAGCTTCTGGCGCAAGAGCCGAAAGGCCGCGCAAAAATCATTGCCTTTGAATCCGTCTATTCCATGGATGGCGATATCGCCCCTATCGGGGAGATATGCGATCTGGCGGATCGTTATAACGCCTTCACCTATCTTGACGAGGTGCATGCGGTCGGGCTTTACGGGCCGCATGGCGGCGGCGTCGCCGAAGAGCGCGGCCTTATGGATCGCATCGACATGATCGAAGGCACGTTCGGCAAGGCCTATGGCGGCATGGGCGGTTTTATCACCGGACGGCGCGAAACGATCGACGCGGTGAGATCCTGCGCGCCGGGCTTTATCTTTACGACATCCCTGCCCCCCGCAATTCTCGCGGGCGCGCTGGCCAGCGTCGAATATCTCAAGACCTCGCAGATAGAGCGCATGCGCGCCCATAAAAACGCGGGAACGCTCAAGGCTCGTCTTGATGGCGCGGGCCTGCCCTATCTGCGCGGGGAAAGCCATATCGTGCCGCTGATTGTCGGCGACGCCGTTTGCTGCCGGATGCTTACGGATATCCTGATGGAGCGGTATAATATCTATATCCAGCCGATCAACTATCCCACCGTTCCGCGCGGGACAGAGCGCATGCGCCTGACGGCGACGGCAGCCCATAGCGAGAAAGACATTGATGAACTGGTGGGCGCTCTCTTGACCTTGTACGCGGAAAACCACGTTTATAATTTCATGCGCGCCTGAAAAGCATCCGGCAGCACCGGGCGCCCTTCTCAGAGCATGAACGTGTTCGCGCATTTTTCAGCATGGCCGAGCGCCCTGTCAAGCGCCGCCATGGTCACGGAAAGATCTTCGCTCTCATCCTTCATCCAGTGCCGCAGGACAGTCAGATAAACGATCGTCAGCCCGAACACGCGCACAGCGCCCTTGACGCCGGACGTCGAAAGCCCCGCCGCCTCCATCATCCACGCCATCGAGCGCGCCAGATGCGGCAGGGAAATAACCGCCTGTTTCGGATCCGGCAAAAAGGATTTAAGGATCGATTGCACGGCCTCCCGATCCTCGTTCAGGATATCCATCCGCTCCATCAATATTTCAAACAGCCGATCCCGCTCGCCCGCCCCGTCATCCGCTCCGGAAAAAGCCTCCAGAACGCGGCGATCGACCTGCCGCCCATAGGCCGTAAGCACATCGTCTTTCCCGTCAAAAATGTCCGCCAGTTCGGAAAGCCCTATATGCGCCTTATCGGCGATGTCGGCCATGGTCACCATGTCCCACCCCATCCGCGCGGCCAGATCCAGCGCCGCCGCGACGGCGCGCTCCCTGACCGGTTTTTCGGGCTTTCGCGCTGCGGATGCGGCTTTCCCCGCCTTTGCGCCGGACTTGGCGGGGGCGGGTTTTGCCGTGGATTTGGGCTTTTTCGGTGCCATAAATGCTTGCCTTTCGGAAATCTTTCTATAGAGATACGCGTGTCATGCGACAATTTCAATATTAACGCTCAAACCCATTCAAGAGAACACGCAGATATGACCAAAACCAGCCACGGCCTTTTGACCATCGGAAACGCCATCGTCGATATCCTGGCCACCTCTACCGAAGAATTCATCGCCTCACAGGTCGAAAACGGCATGGCGCGCGGTGCGATGAACCTTATCGACGCGGATCGCGCCCTTGCCCTCTATGACGCCATGGGGCCGGCGACGCAGGCTTCCGGCGGCTCCGCCGGCAACACGATCGCGGCCTATGCCTCCTTTGGCGGCAAGGGCGCCTATATCGGCAAGGTCGCAAAGGACGAACTCGGCGCATTTTTCAGCCACGACCTCACGGCCCTTGGCGTTACTTACAATACTTCTCCCGTCGAAAAAGGTTCCCACACGGCCCGCTGCATGGTTCTTATCACACCGGACGGCGAGCGCACGATGAACACCTTCCTTGGCGCCTGTGTGGAGCTGACGCCGGACGATATTGACGAGGATCTCGTCAAAAGCGCGGAAGTGACCTATCTCGAAGGTTATTTGTTCGACCCGCCGCAGGCGATGGAGGCTTTCTACAAGGCCGCCAAAATCGCCCATGACGCGGGGCGGAAAGTATCGCTGACCCTGTCCGATTCTTTCTGCGTCGGCCGCCACCGCGCGGCGTTTCAGGAGCTTGTCGAAAACCATATCGACATCCTCTTTGCGAACGAGGAAGAAATCAAATCTCTCTATGAAACCGAAAGCTTTGAAGAAGCCTTCGCCATCGTCCGCAATAAATGCGAAATCGCGGCCCTGACGCGCAGCGAGAAAGGCTCGGTCATCATTCGCGGCGACGAGGTCACGGAAATCAAGGCCGAGCCCGTCGCCCGCGTCGTCGATACGACGGGCGCAGGCGACGCCTATGCGGCGGGCTTCCTGTTCGGTTATACGAGCAGCCTTTCCATGGCGGAATGCGGCAGGCTCGGCTCCATCGCGGCGGCGGAAGTCATTTCCCATGTCGGCCCGCGCCCGCAGGTCGCCCTTTCTTCCCTGCTCCCGCAAAAAGCGGCCTGACAAAGCGGCCTGGCGCCGCGCCCGTAAGGCGCATGCGCAATCACCCTAATCCGGCGCGGAGAAATCCGCCGCCGGATTTTTTCACCGGACGTCCACCGGACAGTCACCGGAATTTTTCTATCTGCGAATGATAGGTCGTAATCATGGTGCGGTCGGCGCACATGATTTTGATCATATCTATCCGGTCGTCGAGCCTGTCAAAAATCCCTTTCAGAGCGACGCGGGCAAAGCGTATATGCGGAAAATCGCGCTTGTCGCGCCCCATGGCGGGGATAGCCATGGATTTGATGCCCATATCCTGCGCCTTGGCAATCGCCAGACGGTAGCAATTAAGCAAATCGCGCTCCTCGAACCCGTTGCCGCCGTCCCAATCGGCCAGAACGGCCATGAACATGGCCTTGTATTTCGTCTGGAACGGCGGGAGCGTATGGACGCTGCCGCTTTTCGGCCTGATGACATGCTCCAGCACATATTCATCCAGCGCCGCGCCCGCCTCGTCCAGCACGGCCTTGTTGATCCCCCCGCCCCATTGCAGGTTCGGGCGCATGAAAAAGAGGATGGATTCACAGTCATCCTGCGCCAGCAAACCGCCGAATTCGACCTTTATCTTGGCGATATTCCGTTCCCCGTGCTTGTTGAGACTTAATTTCTGCGCTATGCGTTTAAACATGATCTACCCGCTTGTCATCTCCATCCTGACGCTCCTTTTGCTCCCCGCGGCGGCACAGGCCGAAACTCTCTACGGCCTCGCCATGACGGGCGACGCAAAATACGGTCCCCATGATACGCATTTTTCCTACGTCAATCCAGATGCTCCGAAAGGGGGCGCGTTAAAACAGGCGGCAATCGGGACATTCGACACGGTGAACCCCTATACGATCAGGGGAAAAGCGGCGCTCGGCATGGAGCTTGTGACCGATCGGCTCATGGCGCGGGCGTGGGACGAGCCTTTTACCATGTACCCGCTGGTCGCCGAACGGGTGGAGGTTCCGGCGGATCGCTCCTCCATCACCTTCTTCCTGAATCCAAAGGCGCGGTTCCATGACGGCTCCCCCGTCACAGCCGATGATATCGCCTTCAGCTTTGAAACGCTGAAAGACCATGGCCGCCCGAATATGCGCCGCATCTATAAGCTCGTGACAAGCGTTGAAACGCCGGACAAAAGCACAATCACCTTCAGGCTGGGGGAAGGCCGTGACCGCGAAACCATCATGATCCTCGCCCTGATGCCCGTCCTGTCCAAGACCTATTGGGCGGACAGGGAATTCGACAGGGCGACCTTAACGCCCTTCCTGTCCGGCGGCCCTTATAAAATCGCCGCCATCGACGCAGGGCGCAAGATCACCTATGAGCGCGTCAAAGATTATTGGGGCGCGGATCTCCTTCCCAATAAAGGCCATTATAATTTCGATACCGTCACCTATGATTATTTCCGCGACGATTCCATCGCCTTTGAAAATTTCAAGGCGGGGGAGCTTAATCTGCGCCGCGAATGGGATGCGGGGAACTGGCAGTCCGGCTATCATTTTCCGGCGCTCCGCGATGGCCGCGCCGTCAAGGAGGCCCTCCCCCACGGCAGGCCGGATCGCGTCCGCGGCTTTATTTTCAACACCCGCCGCGAGCCGTTCAAGGATATCCGCGTGCGGCAGGCGCTTAATCTCGTCTTTGATTTCGAATGGATGAACAGGACTCTCTATAACGGCCTGTATGAGCGGATTAACAGCTATTTCCCCAATACCGAGCTTGCCGCGACCGCCACGCCGCCACCCACGGACAACGCAAATCCTGCACAAATGCGGGAGAATATGAGGAAGGCCGACGCGCTCCTGCGCGAAGCCGGATGGATCGTCAGGGACGGCGTCCGCGTGCATGAGGAAACAGGCAGGGTCTTGCGTTTCGAGATTATGCTGGACGAACCGTCCAACGAGAAAATCGCCCTCTCCTTCGCCCGCAGCTTAAAGCGCCTCGGCATCACGCCCGCCGTGCGCGTTCTGGATAGCGCCGCCTTTCTGGGGCGGCTTAACGAGTATGATTTCGACATGACGCTCTATTTCTGGATGTCCACCCTTTCCCCCGGAACCGAGCAGTATCTTTACTGGAGCTGTGAATCCGCGAACACCCCGTCACGGTGGAATTATGCGGGAATTTGCGATCCGGAAATTGACGCGTTGAGCCAGTCCATCGCCGGCTCGAAAACGCGGCGGGAGCTGGTGGAGCGCGTCCGCGCCCTCGATTCCGCCCTGATGAAGGGGGCCTATATGATCCCGCTTTACTATAATAAAAACGATTTTGTGGCCTATTGGGAGCCGCTCGCCCATCCAGACACCATGCCGCTTTACGGCACGGTTCTGGAAACATGGTGGATGAAGCCGTAAGCCCGCCCACTGCCCCTTTGAATCCGGCGGGGCGCTGTGGTTAAATAGCCCATAGATTCGCAAATCAGGTATGATCATGAAACCGCACAAAACACCGCTTCTCCTGCTCCTGTCCTTTTCCGCGCTTGCCGTCGCGGCCTGTCAGGCCACGCCGAAAATGGAGGACGCGCAATATTGGCAGCGTAAAAACTCCACCTCCGCCCTTTACCTGCGCGGGCCGAAAGCACAGCAAACCCTCCATACCGACATCGCCTCCTGCGTCAACGAGATAAGCGAGCTTGAGCGCATGGGTGCCATCCGCGACGCCATCCCCGCCGACACCGAAAGGGGCCGCGTTCCAGATCCGAACAGCGCCGACGGCAAGCTGCGCAAATGGGATTCGCCAAAACGCGACGGTTTCCTCTATGCCGAGCATTTCAACTATACGGACTTCGAAGGCTGCATGGATTATAAGGGCTGGGAGCGTATAGAGGCCCTCCCCTACGGTCAGGCGCATAATGCACGTCAGGATTACCTGCGCAACGTGCATGGCCAGCAATTCCAGAGCAAGCAGAATGTAAACCCGCAGCAGACGGCCCAGCAGGAACAGCCTGCGAGCGGCTATAAAAGCTCCGAAGGCATGAAAATAAACGAATAGCCTCTAAGGCGGCGGAACCACGCGGGATCAGGCGGGGCTGATTGTATTCCAGCCGCCAAGGAAAGCGCCGATTTTTTCCATCTGCACCCTGTCGCCATAATCAATGACAGCCGGCCATCCCGCGCCGCGCGTCGCAAGGATTTGCGAAAGGCACGGCTCCTTACCGCGAAGGGCGGCGTTTTCAAAGGCTTTTTTCATCCCCTCCCGCGCACAGGAAACGGCGAGGACGGGGGATGCGCCAATCACAGGTTCGCTTTCATAAACCTCGCCCAGCTTTGAAAAAACGGGCGATCCCGGCTCGCATAAAGCCTCGTAAAGAGAGGGCTTTACAGGAATATCGCCCAGGGCGAGTTCCGTCATGTCCGTTGCGCTCTGCATGGCGCAAAGCCCCGCCGCATACATGTAATCGTTAAAGCCGACAAAATCCTTGATGGCATAAAGCTTGTGATGGTAATGGCGCGAGCAGACATGGCGCTCCGCCTTGCGTTCCCCGTCAAGATCGACATGGACGCCGCGGCGGCCCCAGCTATGGGCGCCGTTTTCATCACCCGCCACGAATTGCATTTTACTTTCCCCAAGGGCGACGCCGAGTTCGATGCGGCTTTTCAGCCACTGGCTCCCGATCCCCTGCCCTTGCGAATCCTTACGCACATGGAAGTAAGATTCCGGCACGTTCCAGCCCATCGCGTCTTCCGCGAACAAGAACGCATAACCGGAAAATTTCTTGCCGTCATCTTCGGTAGAGCGGACGTCCACGCGGAGATGATCGTCATAGAGGTCAACCGCCAGCGATACGGGATCGGTAAAATTGGCGGTAAAGATAGAGGCGAAAGCCTCTGGCGCTATCGCAACGCGGCGCTCCCAGTTCTCCAGCGTTTCATAGCCAAGCAGGCCGGGATTGCTGATACCGTCAACACTGAAATCCACGGCGGCAAGGTGAAAATCATCCCTGCTGACGGGCCTGTTCCTTTTGGGTGAGATGGAGTGATACGCGCTCATATAAAGGCTCGAAACTTTTTATTATGTCAATGACAGTTTCCGGTTGTAACCCGCCCATCAGGCTCCGGTCAAGGGTTTTCGGATCATAGCCTTCAAAATCAACCAGTTCGTCAAAGGTCTGGGGGGTGCAGGCATAGCCCGTATGCTCGCCCCACGGCGCGTAAAGATGCGGCCAGCTCGGCCCGTACAGGCCGAAACACGGCACGCCCGAAGAAGCCGCCATGTGCAAAAGGCCGGAATCATTGCCGATATAGAAATCGCACCGGGCCAGCGCCGCCGCCGCCTCTCCGGGGTTGCCCTTGCCGATGCAATCGATCCGCCGCTCCGGCGGAACCGCTTCCAGCACCGGCACGGCCTGCGCCTCCTCCCCCTTCGCCGCGAACACCGCGACGCGGGCATGGGGCATGGGGCCGTCTTTCGCGGTCAGGAATTCCATGACGCGGATAAAATGCGCGGCGTCCCACGTCTTGCCGATCCAGTTGGCGGACGGGCCTATGCCGAGCGTCATCACATCCGCCCTCCCCGCAGCCCCCATCAGGGAATCCGCAAAAACTTCCTGTTCCCTCGTAAAAAACAAGCGCGGGGACGGCGCATCTTCCAGCCCCATCGTCCTTGCCGCCTGTTCAACCTTATGCAGGTTTTTGTCGATGGAAGGCCCGTAAATAAAGCGCTTTTTCGCCCATATCAGCCGTGAAACGGCGGAATTGCGTAAATCCACCACCATATCCCATCTGGTTCCCGCGACATCCTTCCATAAATCCAGCCAGTGGCCATGGAATTTGCGTTTTTTCACGGGGATAATGCGCGCGGCATTGGGGAATCCCTCAAACAGGCTGGCCGGCAGGGGGCCACAGGCCACCGTGACTTTCGCCTCCGGCCACCGGACGCGCATATAATCGAGCAGGCCCGTACTCAAGACCGCGTCGCCAATCCGCGTTGCCGTAATAAAGAGTATTTTCATTTTATGCATTAGACGGTTATCCTGCGCCCATGTCAAAGCCATTCTCCATAGCGCTTCCGCATCGCGGGCTTATCCATATCGAAGGGGAAGACCGCGCCTCCTTCCTTCAGGGGCTGGTCAGCAATGACGTGGAAAAAGCCGCGCCGGACAGCATCCTCTATGCCTGTCTTTTGACGCCGCAGGGAAAATTTCTCCATGATTTTTTCATCCATGCGGGCGACGGCTTCTTTTTGCTGGATTGCGAGGGCGGCGAGCGGGCGAAGGATTTGTATGAGCGCCTGTCCCGCTTCCGCCTGCGCGCGAAAGTGAAAATTTCCTATGAGGAATCCCATCCCGTCCACGCGGTTTTCGGCCATGATGCGGGACTGCCCGATCCCCGCCATCCCGATCTGGGCCGCCGCGCCTTTGAAAAGCCGGACGGGCTTGGCGAAGAAGCGTTCGAGGTCTGGGATAAAAAGCGCATCGCCCTTTGCATCCCCGACGGCAGCCGCGACATGGAGCTTGAACGCTCGACGCTGCTCGAAGCGCGCCTCGACGCGCTGAACGGCATCGACTGGAACAAGGGATGCTATATGGGGCAGGAACTCACCGCCCGCATGCATTATCGCGGCCTTGCCAAAAAGCATCTTTATAGCGTCGCCATCGACGGCGATGCGCCCCCCCCGTTTTCAGCCCTCCCCAATGGCGGGCAGATGCGTTCTTCCTGCGGCGCTATCGGGCTTGCCCTGCTCAAGGATGAAAAACTTCACGAAACCGATTACGGAGCGATCAAACCGTTATGACGATAAATTACGTTTTCTGGGATTCCGACAACACGCTCGTCAAGACGTTCGAGCATCACTGGAACAAGCATTTCGAGGTTTTGAAAACATACGGCATCCATCTGGACGATACATGGAAAGAGCGCATCTATACCAATAACGGCAACCAGAATTGGGAATGGCTTACGGGCGAACTCGGATTAAAAGCGCCGCGGGACGAATATATCGACGCGATAGATAGCTGGTATCACCGCCATATTCCGGCCATCGAAATCCGTGAAGGCGTGGTTGAGGCGCTGGAAATGATGAAGGAAAAGGGCCTGCCGATGGCCGTGGTTTCCAACGGGCGCATCCGTTCGGTCACGCCCGCGCTGGAAGCAAAGGGCTTATCGCCCTATTTCAAATTCATCCTGTGCAAGGAAGATTACGCGGGGCGCAAGCCCGATCCCGCCCCCTATCTCGCCGCCCTCACGAAGATGCGGCAAGTCACGGGGCAAGCCATAGGCGCCGGCGAATGCCTCGTCATCGAGGACGACCCCAAAGGCGTCGAGAGCGGCAGGGCGGCGGGCATGCATGTCCTCGACCGCCCGCTGGACGATCAGGACACGGCGCGTTTTATCGAAAGATGCGCCTCTTTCCTCGCCCCCTGACGCAGCGCCGCCTGCGCCGCCGCGAGGCGGGCAACCGGCACGCGGTAGGGAGAGCAAGAAACATAATCCAGCCCGGCCTCTTCAAAAAAAGCGATGGAGGCCGGATCGCCGCCATGCTCCCCGCAAATGCCCAGCTTGATTCCGGGCCGCGCCTGCTGCCCTTTTTCGCAAGCCATGCGCACAAGCCGCCCCACCCCGTCGCGATCGATCGTCACAAACGGATCTTTTTCAAAGACGGCCTGTTCGACATAGGACGGCAGGAAGCGCGCCGCGTCGTCGCGGCTCAGGCCCAGCGTCGTTTGCGTAAGGTCGTTGGTGCCGAAGCTGAAGAAAGCCGCATCCTGTGCGATTTCATCGGCCATCAACGCCGCGCGCGGCAATTCGATCATCGTGCCGACCGTATAGGAAAGTGTTTTTCCCGCCTTGCCAAAAACAGCCTCCGCCGTTTGCCCGACGAGTTTTTTCAGGATCGAAAGCTCCCGCCCCGTCGCGACCAGAGGGATCATGATTTCCGGTTCCGCACCCGTTTTAACGGCGGCCTCGAAAATCGCCCGCGCCTGCATGGCGTATATTTCCGGATAGGTAATTCCGAGGCGGCAGCCGCGATGGCCCAGCATCGGGTTGGATTCGGCAAGCTCCGCAAAGCGCAGCCGCACCTTGTTTTCGTCAAGCCCCGCCGTCTTCGCAAAATGCGCGATTTCCGCGTCGCTATGCGGCATGAATTCATGCAAAGGCGGATCGAGAAGGCGAATGGTCACGGGCCTTCCCTCCATAATCGTGAAAAGCTCTTCAAAATCCGTGCGCTGCGCGGGGAGGAGTTTTTCAAGCGCCGCTTCGCGTGCCCCGGCGGTGGAAGCGAAGATCATCTCGCGCACATGCTGGATTCTGCCGGGGTCGAAGAACATATGTTCCGTCCGGCAAAGCCCGATCCCTTCCGCCCCGAAAGACAGGGCCGTTTTCGCATCGAGCGGCGTTTCGGCATTGGCGCGCACCTTCATCCGCCGCGCCTTGTCGGCCCAACCCATGATGCTCGCGAAATCGCCGGAGAGTTCCGGCTGAACCGTCGGCACCGCGCCGCGCATCACTTCGCCCGTGCCGCCGTCAATCGTTACAATATCCCCTTCACCGATTGTGACGCCGCGCACCGTCATGATTTTCTTTTTATAATCGATCGCGATGGAACCGGCGCCGGCGACGCAGGCGCGCCCCATGCCGCGCGCGACAACGGCGGCATGCGACGTCATCCCGCCGCGCGTCGTCAGGATACCGGCGGCGGCATGCATGCCGTGAATATCTTCGGGCGATGTTTCTGTGCGGCACAGTATGACTTTTTCGCCCGCTTTCGCCATGTCTTCCGCCATATTGGAATCGAAAACGACCTTGCCGCTCGCCGCCCCCGGAGAGGCCGGCAGGCCTATCGCAATCACGTCCTTCGGTGCGGCGGGGTCGAGCGCCGGGTGTAAAAGCTGATCCAGCGCATGCGGATCGACGCGCAGGACGGCTTCATCCTCGCCAATCAGTTTTTCGGCGACCATATCAACGGCGATTTTCAAGGCCGCCGCGGCGGTGCGTTTTCCGGTGCGGGTCTGGAGCATGTAAAGCTTTCCCTGCTGCACCGTGAATTCGATATCCTGCATATCGCGGTAATGTTTTTCGAGCGTTTCGCGCACCGCGTCGAGTTGGCCGAACACGTCCGGCATAACCTCTTCCATGGAGGGAAGATCGCTCCCCTCTTTTTCGCGGCCCTTGATGGTGAGCGATTGCGGCGTGCGGATGCCGGCGACGACATCCTCCCCTTGCGCGTTCACAAGATATTCGCCGTAGAAATAATTCTCGCCCGTGGACGGATCGCGGGTAAAGGCGACCCCCGTCGCGCAGTCATCGCCCATATTGCCGAACACCATGGCCTGCACGTTGACCGCCGTTCCCCATCCGTCAGGAATATCGTTAATCCGGCGGTATGTTTTCGCCCGCGCCGATTGCCATGAGCCGAACACGGCGCCGATAGCGCCCCAAAGCTGATCTTGCGGATTTTGCGGGAAGTCGCGGCCCAGTGTTTTTTTCACCATCGCCTTATAGGCGGCGGCGACTTTTTTCCATCCCGCCGCATCGACCTCCGTATCCTCGCGCACATCGGCGTCGCGTTTGTGCTGTTCGAGGATTTCTTCAAAGTCATGATGTTCCATGCCAAGCACGACATTGCCGTACATCTGGATAAAGCGGCGGTATGAATCCCACGCGAAGCGCTCGTCGCCAGAGCGGGCGGCAAGCCCTTCGACCGTTTCATCATTCAGGCCGAGATTAAGAACCGTGTCCATCATCCCCGGCATCGACACGCGCGCGCCGGAGCGGACAGATACCAGAAGGGGGTTTTCGACATCGCCGAACGAGGCCCCGACCGAGCGTTCGATGGCGGCAAGCGATTCCGCGACCTGCGCCTTCAAATCGGCGGGGTAGTTTTCCTGATGTTCGTAATAATAGGCGCAGACTTCGGTGCTGATGGTAAAGCCGGGCGGGACGGGAAGGCCTAGAGTCACCATCTCCATCAGGTTGGCCCCCTTGCCGCCCAGCAATTCTTTCGACCACCCCGCCCCCTTTTGCGTTGTACCTGCAATAAAGGGATAGACCCACTGTGCCATCTGCATACCTGCCTTCATGAAATTTCAAAAATCATAGCGATTCTTTGGTTAAAATTCATCCTTTAATATCCCGCCGCTTTTGGCGCATGAATTTCTTGCATTTTTTAGAAAACGCCGCTAAAACCGCGCACACACTTAATAAATCGGTATCGGACAATGAACACGCAGAGCCTCGCCGCGACAGCGCGTCAGGAAATATTCGGCTTTCAGCCCCGGGATGCGGGCGCACAGGTCGGCTATAACATGGCGGTGAATTATTTCGGGCCTATCGTCGATCAGGCGGAGAAAGTCCGCATGGGCATCGCCGAAGCCGATTACGGGCTGGAAACCCTGCTTAGAAACGCGTTTTTATTTTCTTCCGATCCGACCATCAACAAATTGCCGCCTGTCTGCACGGAGGAGTTAAAGCGCTGCTCCCGCAATTTCCATGCGCGCTACAAGCCGCTTTTGCAAAAGTTGAAATCCGCGCCTCTTTGCTGATTACAATTCCCGCACCATCATCAGGGCGAGATTGTCATCGACGAGGCACGCCTGCCCTTTCGCCACGCCGTCCCTGTCATAGGTTACGCCGTTCCCGTCGGGGACATAGCCGCGCTTTGCATAGAGGATTTGTGCAGGGCCGTAATCTTTCGTAAGCCCGACGCTTATCCCCATATAATCGCATTTTTGTTCGCGGGCCAGATTTTCGCAATAGTCTATCAGGGCGCCGGCAATGCCTTTGCGCCGGTGGGCGGGAGCGACATTCAAATCCTGAATTTCGGGAATGCCGAGCTTTTTATAAAAACCATAGCGCGGCCTCCAGTTCAAAAGGCAAAAGCCGCAAGGCTCGTCCGTATTTTCCCCGAAAGCCATATAAATATCGGCGCTTTCAAGCGCCTTCCTGAAATATCCGTCATCCTTTTTTCCGGCAAGCGCATAAAGTTTTTCAAGCGCGGGGATATCGCCTGTACCGGCACGGCGGATCGAAATCATAGGCCGAACCGCCCCCAGAATGTTTTTTCTTCCGCTGCATCGATCAACGCGCCCGCATCAATCAGCCCGCCGGACGCAAGACGGCTCTCGCCGCCGAACGGCAACAGGCCGGAAAGCAATGTTTTCCTGTCCGGCGTGAAATATTTGAACCTTATATCCTCGCCGAATTTTTCCTTCATCACGGACGTATAATCGCCGATGCCGTCGATAAGGCCCAAAGCAAGCGCGTCGCCACCTGTCCAAAAGGCTCCTTCCAGCAATTCGCTTTCATTGCTGCCGAGCCGCGTCCCCCTGCGCTCCTTCACCCATGACTTAAAATTTTCATGCATGGAATCCTGCAGCGCCCGCAGCCGCGATACGTCTTCCGGCTTTTCGGGCCGGAACGGGTCGAGAAAGGATTTATCGCGCCCCGCCGTGTGGATGCGGCGCTCTATGGCGTGTCTGGCGATAAAACCATCAAGGCCGAAACCGGACGAAATAACGCCGATAGAGCCGACGATGGATGTTTCCTGCGCGTATATTTCATCGGCGGCGCAGGAAAGCCAATAGCCGCCGGACGCGGCGACGTCCTCGATAAACGCATAGACCGGAATATTTTTGTCCGCGGCAAGCGTGCGGATTTGCGAGGCAATAAGCGAACATTGCGCGGGCGCGCCGCCGGGGGAATTGATAACCAGCACAAGCGCACGCAGGCGCGGCGTTTCAAACGCTTTTTCAAAAACCTCCCTGAATTTTTGATAATTGATACCGGCGCGGCGCATTACTGAATTATCAGCGATAACACCTGCCATGCGAATGATCGCAATTTTGCCGCGCGGGTTTAAATAATCGCCGATAAACGGTATCTCGTCCAGGTAACGCGCCCAGCGGCTTTTTCCTGCATCAATCTCATCGGGAATATCATTGCCTGCCATAAGGCCACCTTATCCAATTGCCTTGCCGCTGCGCAAGATGGCATCGGCTTCCTTTGTATAATCCCCGTTTTCTTCATGTAAAACAATGCCGTAATGAAGGGACGCCGGCGTCTTTCGATCTTTTAGCGCGCGGATAATAACGCGGCGGGCCGCCTGCCCCTCTTTGGGATAAAGGGGAAAAATCTCCACAGCGCCGAATTTCCGGCCCAGTTCACGGATGATTTTATCGGTATAATCCGCGCGGTGAATGATCGTTATCGAGCCGCCGGATTTCAGGTTGCGAAAGCCCGCGTCAATCCAGTCTTTTAACGTCACCTCGCCGCCATCATGGCCGAGGGCCACCGCTTTTTCCGCCGAAGATGACGGGGTATAGGTTCCTGAATCCAGATAAGGCGGATTGCATATGACATGGTCGAAGCGCGCATTCTCATCGCATATAGAGGCGCGTATATCCGCGCAGATAAAATCGGCCCGCCCCGCCGCGCCGTTCAGGGCGATATTGGCGCGGGCCAGATCGACATGGCTTTGCTGGATTTCCAGCCCCGTCACATGGATTTGGGGGCAGCGCCAAAGCAGGCAAAAAGCGGCCCCGCCAACCCCCGTTCCCATATCCAGAACGCGGTTTTCCCCCTCTGCAGGGCAGGCGGCGGCCAGAAACACGGAATCCATGGACGTCCTGAAACCGTCCTTCGCCTGTAAAAGCCGGACTTTATGGTCGAGAACATGGATTTCAGGGGGTATTTCCGTCATAAAACGCCTTTAAGTTCCTTATAAATTCCATGCCGCATAAAATACCTTGCGGCCCGCCCTAGGCTGGTCTAAGTCAGGTTTATGACAGGGTTAAACCGCAAGCAAGACGAAAAAGAGCGCCGGAATCCGGTTGAGGGGCTGCAAACCCTGCTCGCCGCCGATATGGATGCGGTCAATGCGATGATTATCGCCCGCATGGACTCCCCCGTCCCCATGATTCCGCAACTGGCGGGCTATCTGATTGCGGCGGGCGGGAAACGCATCCGTCCGCTGATGACCCTTGCGGCCTCAAAGCTTTTCGGCGCCGATATGACCCGCGCCCACAGGCTCGCCGCCGCCGTCGAATTCATCCATACGGCGACATTGCTCCATGACGACGTCGTCGATGCCAGCGACGAGCGGCGCGGCAAGAAATCCGCCAACGCCGTGTTCGGCAACGAGGCCAGCGTGCTGGTCGGTGATTTCCTTTTCTCCCGCGCCTTTCAATTGATGGTCGAAGACGGCAATCTCGACGTCCTTAAAACATTGTCCGACGCCTCCGCCATTATCGCGCAGGGCGAGGTGCTTCAGCTTTCGACGCAAGGCGATCTTGCAACCGACATGGATGCGTATCTCGATGTAATCAAGGGCAAGACGGCGGCCCTTTTCGCCGCCGCCTGCGAAGTCGGGCCGCTGGTTGCCGGAAGCGACGAAAACGCCGTGCGCATCATGGCCGAATACGGCATGAATCTCGGCATCGCCTTCCAGATTGCCGATGACCTTCTCGATTACAACGCCGATCGCGCAAAGCTCGGCAAGGCCGTCGGCGATGATTTCCGCGAAGGCAAGATGACCGCGCCCATCATCATCGCCCTTCAAAAAGCCAATGACGAGGAGCGGGCCTTTTGGCAGCGCACCCTCGCCGAACGCGATCAGAATGACAGCGACCTCATCCGCGCCCAGTCCATCCTCGCCCGTCACGGCGCGCTGGAGGCCGGGCTGGATCTGGCCCGCCATTATTGCCGCCTTGCCCGCGAAGCGCTGGCCGAAGCGCCGGATTCCCCGTTGCGGGCGCTGCTGGATTCCCTGGCCGTTTATACGGTCGAGCGGAGCTTTTAGGGCGTTTCCGGCCCCCAAAAGACCCTCTGGACAAACCCCGCCCCGATCCCCTATAAAAACCCCATCCACAGGAGTCGGGGTGTAGCGCAGCCTGGTAGCGCGCTTCGTTCGGGACGAAGAGGTCGAAGGTTCGAATCCTTTCACCCCGACCATAATTTTCAAGATGATGCCTCTTTCGATGAGGGCCTGAAACCTTCCTTTTATATGCCTCTATGCGGCGCGGGCTTTACTGCGCGCGGGGACGCATTCGAACCCTTTTATGCAGGCCCGTTTTCACAATAGGGCGTTTCAAGCGGCGGTTTACGATGCCAGTTTTGCGCGGCGGGCCTGATCGGTTTTGCGGGCCTCGTTGATAAGGCTGCGGGCGGCGGCGTTAGATTCTTCCGTCGTGACATCGCCCGCGAGCATGCGCGATATTTCATTGATGCGGGATTCGAGCGGCAGGCTGTTGACGACGGAGCGCGTAACCTCTCCTTCGGAGGCCTTGCTGACATGAAGATGCTGATCGCCGCGCGAGGCGACTTGCGGGCTGTGCGTAATCACAAGAACCTGCGTCGTATCGGCAAGCATCGCAAGACGGTCGCCCACGGCGGCGGCGGCGGCGCCGCCGATCCCCGTGTCAACCTCGTCAAAGATAAGCGTCGGGATGGTCTGCACTTTCTGCACCACGACCTTCAGCGCGAGGATAAGCCTTGCAAGCTCTCCCCCCGACGCCGTTTCGGCAACGGGACTAAAGGGCATGCCGGGGTTCATTCGCGCGGTAAAGGTCACTTTATTGATGCCGAGCCTCGTCCACGGCATATCGGCTTTTTCTTCGACCTTGACCTCGAACTGCGCTTTTTCGAGTTTGAGCGGCGCAAGCTCCGCCGTAATCGCCGCGCTTAATTTCTCGCCCGCCTCGATCCGTTTTTCGGTCAGGATATGGGCATGGTGGCGATAGCTGTTTTTCGCTTCGATCAGCGCATCTTCCATACGGGCGATATTCTCGCGGCCATTTTTCAACCGGTCGCGCTTGGACGCCATCTCTTCAAAGAAATCCGTCAGATTCTCGAACGGGACTTCCTCCTGGGTCGATATATCGTCGAGAACATCCAGTATCCCCGCATAATGTTCGAGCGGGCCTGTATCTATTTCATATTCCGGCGCGATGCGGCGCATCTCCGTGACGGCTGCGCGGGAATTATCGAGCGCCGTTTTCAAATGGTCGGCAAGTTTTTCGACTTTTTCCGCATCCAGATCGGGGTTGTTGCGGATCATGTTTTCCGCGGACGCCAGCCCCATCACGATACCGTTCGCGGCGATCAGCTGGGACAGGATCGCCTGAAAGGATTCCGACGTTTCGCGCGCGGTGCGAAGCCTTGCATATTCCGCCTCGACCTCCTCGATAAAGCCGCGCTTCATCCCGATTTTTTCAAAGCGGGCGACGATTTTTTCAATGTGCGGGGCTTCGCGCTTATGTGCGGTCAGGAATATTTTTTCTTCCTCAAGCTCTTTTGCCGTGCGTTTGACGTCGCGCAGGGCATCGGCGACATTGGCAAGGATTTCGGGCGGGAAGCCGCCGGAAAGATCGAGAAGATGCAGCTGGTTTTCCGGCGCAAGAAGGCTCTGGTTCGCGAACTGGCCGTGAATTTCAACGAGGAACTCCCCGACCTCCTTTAAAAGCGGCAGGTCGATTTTCTTGCCGTTAAGGGAAATATCGTCCTCGCCCACGCGTTTTAAAACGCGGCGGGTCGTAAATTGCGCCTGCGCCGCATCCACCAACCCCTTTTCGGCCAGAAAAGCCTTTGCAGGGTGAGAGGGCGGCAATTCAAAGTCGGCTTCGAGGATGGATTGATCCTGCCCCTGACGGATAGCGCCCCTGTCGGAATTTTCGCCGAGCAACAACCCCGTGGCATCCAGCAAAATGGACTTACCCGCGCCCGTTTCGCCGGTCAGGATCGTGAGGCCCGGCTGAAGCTCCAGCTCAAGCTTGTCGATAATGACGAATTGTTCAATCCGTAGTTTTTTCAGCATGGGCGGGCGGGCGTTCCTGCGGGCAGATGGTTAAAGCTTTGTATAGGCTATCAACTATTGGATAACAGACTGTTAATACGGCCATTATACCGGGTTGGCCGGTCAATGGCAAAGGCCCTGGAAATTCGGCCCGCCCGCCATAACGCTCCCTTAAAACAGCCTCCCGGCCTTACCGCCCCGCCTGCGCCGCGCCGAAGACTTTTTGCAAAAGCTCCGTCGTGCGCTTTGCCGGATTCTGGCGGATGGCGGCCTCTTCCTGCGCGACGTAATGGAAAATCCCGTCCATCGCCTTGTTCGCCGCATAATCGGTCAGGTTGGCCTTCACATCCGGCATAAAGGGCAGTTTCGCATACTGGCCCATCACCTGTTCATAGGTCTGCACCGCCCCCGCCTGCGCCAGCGTGTTATTGATGATGGGCTTCATATCGTTGACCAGTTCCGCCCCCATGGTTTTACGCAAATATTGCGTGGCCGCGTCCTGCTGCCCCGATAAAATGGCGCTTGCGTCGTCGAACGTCATTTGCGAAACGGCGCTGATAAAAAGCTCTTTCGCGCGCGGCGTCGCCATTTCGGCGGCCATGTTCATGCGGTGCTGAAGCTCCTCTGTCAGGCTGCCCATCCCAACGGTCTTCAAGGCCGTATCGACGCGAGCGAGATTTTCAGGAAGCGGAATGCGGATTTGGGGGTCGAGATTGAACCCGCCGCTTTGGCCGAGCTGCGCCACGACCGCGCCCGTCCCCACGGTCAGCGCCTCTTTCAAACCGGCGACAATCTGGCTATCGCTCAGGGAGGAAACGCCCGCCTGCCCCAGAGGAGAATTCAAAATCCCCCGCGCCTGTTCCATCCAGTCCGCCTGTTCCCCGGACGAAACACAGGCCCCTAGGGCAAGAACGGCTATAACGGAAATACTGGCAAAACGACGAAACACGGGAGAAATCCTTTCAATAAAACAGGCAATATAAAGACAAATAAAAAAAGCGCGGCCCTGTACCGCGCTTTCAAAATGCCGCTATATGGTTTTATCAGTCAATCGAAAAAGAGCGCGCGCCAACGCTGCCGCCGCCCGTCCACTGGCCGCGATCAACGGCGTCGCGGTAATCGCCGGGATGGCGCGGGATAGGCCCGAAGCCGCGACCATAGGCTTCGCGGCCCGGATAGATGCGCCCGCTCCCCGCAATATCGCCGCTCAATATATCTTCCCGCACGTCGCGCATGGTTTCTTCGCGCAATATGCTGTTGGTGCCGGACGGCGTTGCCGGATAGACCTGGCGCTCGGCCCCTTGGGCCATCGCCTCGCCCGGCGCCAGAGTCAGGATCAGAGTTAGGATAAGGGAAATGGCTGAGCAAGCCGCTAATGTGACTGCAATTTTTTTCATATTCAAAGAACCTCTTCCCAAAGAATAAACGAGAAAGGGATAATAATGCCAATTTGCCCTTGCGTATATACCCCCATGGGGTATATTATAAGAGAATGATGCAAAGAAACGCGTAAAAAGGAGCTTTTCACCGACCATGCCCGATTGCAAGACCGATCACTCCAGCACCCAGCCCTGCCACGAGGCCGATTTGCCGCGCCTCAACCGGATCACGGGGCAGCTGAACGGCGTTAAAAAGATGATCGAGGAAAAACGCTATTGCCCCGATATACTGACCCAGCTCCGCGCCGTCCGCGCCGCGGTCAAGGGGCTTGAGGCGAGCATTCTCGAACGCCATCTCGGCCACTGCATCAATGAAAGCCTGAAAGGCGCAAACGAAACCGCAATCAAGGAAAAGGTTGAGGAGCTGAAAGAGCTTTTCAAACGCTATGATGACTAAATCCTGCTGCCACAGCGCGCCCCCTTCCGGTAACGGCCACGATCATGATCACGGACATAAAGCCCGACGCGACTGGATTATGTGGCTCGGCACGCCGCTCCTCCTCATCCCCTATTTCATGGCGATAGCCGATCTGCCGCTTATCCATAGCCATGAATGGCTTCATATCTATGTGCATTCGGTTCATGAATTCATCAATATGACATGGTGGGGCGTTGCGCTCGGGATTTTCTTCCTTGCCCTGATGTCCAAAATACCGCGCGAGTTCGTCATGTCCGTCCTTGGCAACAACAAGGGCGCGAACGGGATCGCCCGCGCCATGCTTGCCGGAGTCCTGCTCGACCTGTGCAATCACGGCATATTGATGATCGCGACGAAACTCTATCAACGCGGCGCGAGCATCGGGCAGGTCATGGCCTTCCTCATTGCCTCGCCGTGGAATTCCCTGTCGCTCACACTTATCCTCATCGCCATGATAGGGCTGAAGCTGACGCTCATCTTTATTGTTCTTTCCTGCGTCATCGCCTTTATCTCCGGCATGATTTTCGACGCGCTCGCAAGGCGCGGCGTCCTGCCGTCAAACCCCAATGCGTTCGAGATTCCGGATGATTTCCGCTTTATGCCCGAAGCGAAAAGCCGCCTGAAAAACGTCCGCTGGACGCCTTCCCTGTTCAAGGAGATGCTGGCAACGGCGCTTGTTGATTCCCGCATCGTCGTGCGCTGGCTTATTTTCGGGATTGTCCTTGCCTCCTTGCTGCGCGTCTTTTTAGACCCCACAACCTTTGCCGAATATTTCGGCCCCAGCATGATCGGCATGATAGCGACGCTGACCTTCGCGACTATCCTCGAAGTCTGTTCCGAAGGTTCTTCCCCCATCGCGGCCGACCTTGTCACCCGCGCGGGCGCGCCCGGAAACGCCTTCACCTTCCTGATGGCCGGCGCGTCCACGGATTATACGGAGATCATGATTTTGCGCGATACGACGAAAAGCTGGAAGATAGCCCTCTTCCTGCCGCTCGTGACATTGCCGCAAATCGTTGCGCTCGGTTATCTTTTGAACTTGGGGGCCGGATAGGCCGCTATTTCTTCCGGCAGGGATAATATTCGAACAAGGCCAGCGTAACAGCGGGCGAGGCGATAAAGTCGCTATGCTGGCCGTTCTTCCTCAAATAAAGCCAGACGATATTTTGCAACCGCCGCATGGGAACCGTGTTCGGCACGCAAAAATCAATCGTCGGCGCCGTCCCCAGAGATTTCATCAGGTTGTGATAGTCGATAACGCCCGCAATATAAGCCTGACAGGCCGTATGCCCGCCCGCGACCGTTTCATTGCCCCGCGCATCGCTTTTACAAATTTCCTGTAGATAGGCGGCGGAGAAGAACCCGCTCGTCCTTACAGTGCCGCCCGAAGACTTTCCGCCGCCGCTTTGGGCAAAGGCGGGTAAAGCGGCCAGGATAAAAATTGCCGCAGCCAGCACCAACCCTGCCCGCATCATAATATGATAGGGCCGGTCAGTTCTTCTTCTCATTGCCGAGCTTTAATTGCTGCAAAATCGCGAAGGGAGAGTCTTCCAGCGTCTTGGGCTGGCTGGAATAGACGCGCTCCGAACGATCCTCCCAGTCCTGTTTTTTATCGCGCTTGTTGCCGCGCTTATCGTCGCGCTTGCCATCCCTGCCCTTAAAGGGTTTTTTATCGCCGGTTTTCTCTTGCCCGAAAGATTGTTTTCCCGGCGCATGCTGGTCTTTCTTCGCAAACTCCCGCCGCGGGCGTTTCAGCGCGCTTTCATTCGCCTTGCCGCGTTTCAGGCGGAATGTCGCGAGTTCAGGCTTAACAACCACGACAGGCGTTTTCGCCGCCGCTTCGGCTCCGGCCTGTTCGGTTGCTCCGGCGGCAGCGGCGGCGGCTGCTTCAGCGGTTTCGGCGGTTTCGGCGGCTTCGGCATTTTCAACCGCGGCCGGCTCCGCGCCTTCAACCGCTTCAACCGTATCATTCACGGCCTGCGTATTTGAATCCGGCTTTTCTTCCACGGCCACAGCTGTTTCTTCCGGTGCCGCCGGGGTTTCCACCTGCCCCACCGATGGCCCTCCCAAAGCCCCATCAGGCGCGCCGGACGAGGATGCCTCTATCACTGCGCCCTCCGCCTCGGCTTTCGCCGCCGCCGGATCATGGATCAGCGTATGGCCCATAGCCTGCAAAACGGCGTAAAGATCGAGGATATTGCTTCCCAGCCACTCGGCCATTTTATGCTGGGCCTGAAACTTCCCGCCCGACGCCGCTTCATAGACGGCGCAGACGACGCGGTCGAGCATATCGACGCGAATGGATCGCGGCCCGTAAACCGGATAGCCGATAGAGCGGTAATAATCCGCATCAACCGTTTGATCGGCGATGGAGAAGGAAACGATCCCGTCTTTAGGCAAGGCAGCCGGCAGCTTCTTATCCGTCCAGAGCGTCAAAAGCACTCCGCGCAAGCGCACTGCCGCTGGTTTATTCAGTTCCGGCAAAAAGACAAGCAGCGGCCCCATTCGCACCTTGCGGGCGCGGAGCGCCTTGCGCCCTTCTTCGTCCAGTTTGGCGATGTCCTCTTCCAGCTCTTCACGCGGCAAAATGCCAAGCGCGCCCTGAAGCTTTTCGGCAATCGCCCGCGCCGGATCGTTCAAATCCTCGCCGCCCGTCAGGCGGAAGAGCGGCTCAAGCGTGAAATGGACGTAGCGCTCCAGCCATTCCCCAAGCTTTTGCATGAGCGCGTCCGTATCCACGCCCTCTTGAAGCAGCGCCGGATCAAGAGTCACACGCGGTTTCAAAAGCGCCTCGCCTTTTTCAATGCGCGCGATAGCCTGCCCCGGCAGAGGATTGGTGCTATCCGCCTGCCACAAAATCTGGCCGTCATCGGCCAGCTTCAATTGCTTGTCTTCGGATTTTAAAATCATGTGACTTCTCTACCCGAACTCCAGCCCCGGATAAAGCAAAAACAAGCAAAAACACCCTCTAATGCCCCGTAAACGGGCCTATTTTTAAGAATTTGCCTTTTTCGCCCCTCCTCTTCATAAAATAAGAGCCATAAATTCGGCTCAATTTCAGGCTCTCCTACGGAAAGATTGCCCCGTCATGGAACTTTCTTTTCCGCGCCGGTTTAGGAAAGACATATTTAAAAAGCACCTTTATAAGGAACCGAACCTATGAAAAACCTTATCGCGATAAGCGCGTTCGCCCTTCTTTTTTGCATGGCGCCCGCGGCCTTGCACGCGCAAGTCACCGGGGAAGAGGCCCGCGTCACCATCCTTAAGGGGCAGATTGAAGGGTTTATCGACGCCCATAAGGCGCGGGCGCTCCGCCATGGCGGCAAGCTGGACAGCAAGGGTTCCGTAACCGTTGAAAAGGCCGGCAATTATTACGCCTTCACCCTCCCCCATTTAAGCTTTACCGACGCCAAAGGCGTGCGTTCCGAAATCGGCATGATCGCCCTCAATGCCTCGCCGCGCGCGAACGGCGAATGGAGCGTATCCCTCGCCATCCCGACGCCCATCAAAAGCTTCGGCCATGGCGGCGGCGAGATGTTCAGGACGGATATAGATACGCAGCAAGCATCCGGCATATGGAACGAACGGCTCGGCCACTTCTCCGCTCTCAAAGGCGATTACGGCAATGTAAGGCTCAACAACCTTGTCGATCAGGGGACGGTGACGATTGGCGCGCTTTCGATCCGCTCGCAGCTTTCACCGCAAAGCGGCAATGATTTCACAGGAAAAACCTACATCACGTTCGACAATATTTCTGCCTATGATGCGGGGACGGCATTCCGCGCCATTGTGCCTCATACGGCCATAGAAGGCGACATCAAAACGGTTGCGGCTTCTTCGCCCATGACGCGCGAACAGGTTCGCTCCCGCCCGCAAAACGCCTCCTTCCCGGATGGTTATAATATCGTCGCCTCCCTGATCGGCGCGCCGGAAAAGGCGCAAGTGACCGTGAAGGGGCTGGACGCCGTCAATGCGCAGCTCCAGCAATCCCTTATCACGGCGACGCCGAGCCATCGCGCGAAAATCCTCCAGTCCATTCTGGCCGTCAGCACAATCAGCGGGCTTGGAAGACCCGTTCAAGGCGACACTTCGGCAAAGCTTTACGAGATTGTCTTCGGTGCGAACGGCAGCATCGCCCTCAACGGGACGGATTTCGGGACTCTGTTGCAAACCACCAATCCGGGCGGCGGCATTCCGGTTCTCCGCTAGGCGGCTGGCGGGCGTGATGCCCTATAACAGATAAGACAGGATGCCGTTCAAACGCTGCATCCCCGCCCGTGTCGCCTTCAGTATTTTGCCGTCGAAGGATAAAAGCCCCTCATCCCGCAGTGCCTCGATCTTCTCCGGCGCGATAAGGTTCGGGAACGCATCCCGCCCTGCTCGCTCCAGCCTTTCAACCGGAATACCCTCGGCGAGCCGCAATCCCATCATCAAACATTCGGTGAAAGCATCCTGCGCGGTCAGCGCCTCGAACGGGTGCGCCCCATGCCCGTATATATCGACTTTTTGGAGCCATATATCCGGCGAGCGATGGCCGCGCGTAGCCTGTTTGCGCCCGTCCAGCGTCAGCCGCCCATGCGCGCCGGGGCCGATGCCCGCATAATCCGTATAGCGCCAATAGGTCATATTATGACGCGATTCCGCGCCCGCTTTTGCGTGGTTCGATATTTCATAGGCGGGCATGCCTGCATCACTCAGCACAGCCTGCGTCACCTCGTACAAATCGCCCGCAAGCTCCTCGTCCGGTATCTTAAACTCCCCGCGTTCATGCCTCATGTAAAAAGGCGTGCCGCGCTCGATGGTCAGTTGATAGACGGACAAATGATCGCGGGCGAGAGAAACAGCTTCCCGCAATTCCGTTTCCCACGCCGATACGCCCTGGCCGGGCCGCGCATAAATCATGTCAAAGGAATAGCGGTCGAAAATTTCCGCCGCCGTCGCAATCGCCTTCTTGGCCTCTCCGGCGTCATGCTGCCGTCCCAGGAACGCCAGATCGCTTTCATTGAAAGACTGCACCCCCATCGACACGCGGTTCACCCCCGCCATGCGGAAGGATTTGAATTTTTCCGTTTCGACCGATGTCGGGTTGGCCTCCAGCGTGATTTCGCAGTCATTGGAAATACGCCACGCTTTCTGGATTTCGTTGATGATGACGGAAACCGTTTCAGGCTCCATCAAAGACGGCGTGCCGCCGCCGAAAAAGACAGATGTCACCATCCTGCCTTTTGCCAGATCGGCATAATAGGCGATTTCCTTTGCATAGGCTTTGCGCCATGCGTCATGATCGATTGTATCGGCAACATGCGAATTAAAATCGCAATAAGGGCATTTGGATGCGCAGAACGGCCAATGAACGTAAATTCCGAATTGTTCGCCCATCGACCGTCCGCTTTGGTTGAATTAAGCCGCTTTACTTTGCGGCGCGAGCGTCGCGTCCAGCGCGATTTCGCAATTATAGAGCTTGGAAACCGGGCAGCCGGCCTTTGCGCCGCTGGCGATTTCCTCGAATTGCTCTTGCTTGATATCAGGGATTTTCGCACCGAGCGTCAGCGCCGATTTCTTGATCGTAAAACCGTCGCCATCGGGCGCGACCGTGACGGCACATTCTACTTCAAGTTCATCCGCCGTGAAGCCCGCCTTGTTCAAACCGAAAGACAGCGCCATGGCAAAACAGGCTGCGTGGGCGGCGGCGAGAAGCTCTTCGGGGTTCGTGCCCGGCTCGTTCTCAAACCGTTTCGCAAAGCTATAGGAGGTTTCTTCCAATGCGCCGCTCTCGGAGCTTACGATCCCCGAACCTTCCTTGCCTGTGCCTTTCCAGACTGCTTTTGCCGTTCTTGTAATGCTCATGCGTTTTCTCCTTTTAAATAGTCTATGAATTTTTCGACCGCTCTGGCCCTGTGGCTGATCGCGTGTTTCTCATCCGCACTCATTTCACCGAAACTCTTAGCATACCCGTCCGGCATAAACATAGGATCATAACCGAAACCTTCAATCCCGCGCGGCGGCCATACTATCGCACCATCGACGCGGCCTTCAAAATGTTCAATCCTTCCATCGGGATAGGCCAGAACCAGAATCGACGTGAAAAAGGCGCTTTTATCCGCCGCTTCGCCCATTTTGTCATGGACGAGCGCCATGGCCTTTTGAAAATCGCGGGGGTTTCCCGCCCAGTCGGCGGAATAAACGCCGGGAGCGCCGCCAAGGGCGGCAACCGACAGGCCGCTATCGTCGGAAAGGCACGGAAGGCCGCAGGCTTTCATCGCGGCAACAGCCTTCAGCGTCGCGTTTTCGAGAAAGGTCGCGCCCGTTTCTTCCGGTTCGGCAAGGCCGAGATCGGCGGCGCTCTTCACCCCGCCGACAAGCCCTTTCAAAAGAGCATCGAACTCCTTCAACTTTCCCTTATTGTGGCTGGCGAGGACGAGCGTTTCAATCATGAAGCGATGGCCTTTGCCTGTATTTCCTTCAAGGCGTCGCAGCCTGCGCGGGAAAGATCGAGGAGCGTCAGGAACTGTTCTTGCGTGAAGGGATCTTTTTCCGCCGTCCCTTGAATCTCGACAATGCCGCCTTTGCCCGTAATGACGAAATTCGCGTCCGTATCGGCGGCGCTGTCTTCGTCGTAATCAAGATCAAGCACAGGCATGCCTTTATAAATGCCGCAGGAAATGGCCGCGACGGAATCGGCCAGCGGCATTTTCGGCAAGGCGCCGATTTTGACGAGATGCTGCATGGCCAGCGCCATCGCAACATAGCCGCCCGTGACGGACGCCGTGCGCGTGCCGCCATCGGCCTGAATGACGTCGCAGTCAATCTTGATCTGGCGCTCGCCAAGCCCTTGCATATCGACGACAGCGCGAAGCGCCCGCCCGATAAGCCTCTGGATTTCCTGCGTCCGGCCCGATTGTTTGCCCTTCGCGGCCTCGCGATCCATGCGCGAATGGGTGGAGCGCGGCAGCATGCCGTATTCCGCCGTCACCCATCCCTTGCCCTGCCCCTTCATCCAGCCGGGGAGCTTTTCCTCGACGCTCGCCGTGCAAAGAACGTGCGTATCGCCGAATTTCACAAGGCACGATCCTTCCGCATGGCGGGAATAATGCGGGATAATTTCGATGGTGCGGAGCTGGTCGGCGCTGCGGCCGGACGGGCGGGACATGGTTCTCTCTTTCTTTGTTGCGTTCTACTCTATATATTATCGTTTATGAAAACGGTAGTGTCTTACACCACTCTGGACGAGCGCGCGAGAGAGATTTTCCGCCATATCGTCGAATCCTATATGGAACACGGCGATCCGGTCGGCTCGCGCACCATATCGCGCAATTTCGCCCTGTCCCCCGCGACGATCCGCAATGTCATGGCGGATCTGGAGGAGCTTGGCCTGCTCGAAGCGCCGCATATCTCGGCGGGCCGCCTGCCGACGGCGCAGGGCCTCCGCTATTTCATCGACGGCATCATGGAAAAAGGCGCGCTTTCCGACACGGACAGGCGGGCGCTGGACGAACAATATCAGGATGCCGGTTCCGTCCCCGCCATGTTGGAACAAGCCAGCACCGTGCTGGCGGGGCTGTCGCGCAGCGCCGGAATCGTCGTCGCGCCCAAGGCGAACAAGCCCGTCCGTCATATCGAATTTGTCAGCCTCGCCCCGACCCGCGCCCTTGTCATCATCGTCCCCGAAGACGGGATGGTCGAAAACCGCATCATGGAATTGCCCCCCGGCATCACGCCCGACATATTGAAACAGGCCAGCAATTTCCTTTCCGAGCGGCTCTACGGCAAGACATTCGGGGAAATGCGCGGGGCCTTGGTGGAAGAAATCGCGGCGCGGCGGGACGAGCTTGCCAAGCTGATGAGCCATGTCATCGAGGAAGGGCTTGCCATGCAAACGGGCGAAGGAACGCTTATCGTCCGCGGCGCGTCCCGCCTTCTGGATCAGGGCAGCGTGCAGGATCTCGACCGCGTGCGCCTCCTGATGGAACAGCTTGAGGCCAAGGAAACCGTTTCCAAACTGCTCGATCAGGCGGGCAATGCCGACGGCGTCAAAATCTTCATCGGCATGGAAAACCCGATTTTCGCGGGTCATTCACTGATCCTCACCCCCTATAATAACGGGAGCGGCAATTTTGTGGGGGCGGTCGGCGTTATCGGCCCGACGCGCCTTGATTATGCAAAAATAATCCCTTCCGTCAGCTATATCGCCGAAATGATCACGCGGAATATCAGGAAGCTGTCCGAAGGATAATTGCCCTCCCCCCGCCGATCCATTATCCTGTTCAAAGAAATTCGGAGTATTCGCCTTGAAAACCAGACATATGTTCCTGCCCGCCCTTCTTTGCGCCGCAATCCTTTTCGGCGCGGCCTCCCCGTCCCGCGCGCAGGAAGAATCGCAGACCTACGATCCGACCTTCACGGGGCGGAGCAACGAAGCCGCCGACTATATCCGCTCGATGCAGCGGCAAAGCATGCAAAAACAGGGCTTTATCAAGCCGGACGAAGTCCATGTATCCCTCGTCCGCCACGATTATATGGAAGACGACCAGTTCGGCCTGCAAATGGCCGTGCCGGACGTCGTCAGCGGCTGTTTCGAATTTTCGCCGCTGGAATATGAGGCGAATTTCAACGATCCGCATTATCTCGACATCAAGGTCATCCATTACCGCCGCATAGAGCCGCAAGGCGGGGCGCAGGCGGGCCGGTGCGACCGGCAAAACCGCATGTCCACCGCCATCATGGTCTTGTCCCGCAGCGACCTGCAAAAGCGCGGCACGCAGGAAATCCGTTTTACAGCCGATGCGGGGACGGACAAATACCAAATCCTGTGGAACGGATCGGCCATCGAACTCCGCCCGCTCAGCATGATGGTTTTCAAAGGCCGCCCCCTTTCCGGCCCGCTCAATGACCGCATCCGCCTTGGCTTTAACGGCGACAGCGTCGTCGCCCTCCATGTCCCCATGGCCGAATCCGGCGATGACGTGGACGCGCAAATCCATCAATTCGCCATGCACCGCGCCATGGCTCCCGCCCAGGACGGGGGCAATGGCGATTCCGGCGGCCGGATCTATTATTTCTATGATCAGGGCGGCCATATCGCCTCGCAAATCGGGGAGGAAGGCTATGGCGAGCTTGGCACCATTATGATCAGCCGCCCGATGGACGGGCCGGGCGGGCGCAAGCTGGTGCAAAAAGAATTGAGGGTCTTTGTTACGCGCCCCGGAACACGGCTTTGATTTTTCCGGAAGAACAGCCTATATAACTCCCACCATGACAAACGAACCAGAACAAAAACCGGACGCAGCGCCGGAAACAGCCTCCCCCGACACAGCCGCGAAAACGCCGGTTCAGGACGGAATGGCGGAACAGGAACAGGTGCCGGAACAGGCCGGTTCCGCGCCGGAAGATTTCGCCGCCGCCCGTATCAAAGCGCTCGAAGCCGAACTTGCCGAATTGAAAGACAAAGCCATGCGCGCACTGGCCGACGCCGAGAACACGCGCCGCCGCGCCGTAAAGGAGCGCGAGGATGCGGGCAAGTATGCCGTATCGTCCTTTGCAAAGGATCTGCTCGACTTTTCCGACAATTTCCAGCGCGCCCTCGCCGCCATCCCGCAGGACATCCATGACGATGAGCGTGTGGCGTCCGTGATTGCAGGGCTTGAGGCGATGGACACGCAGCTTTTGAAAACATTCGATCGCCACGGCATCAAGAAAATCGAACCGCTCGATGAACCCTTCAACCCGAACTTCCATGAAGTCATGTTCGAGGCCCCCATCCCCGGCAAGCCCGGCGGCCTCGTAATCCAGGTCGTCGAAGCGGGTTATATCCTGAACGAGCGCCTCCTCCGCGCCGCAAAGGTCGGCGTTTCCAAAGGGGATTCCGGCGGCGAGCATCAGGTGGATCAAAAGGCTTGAAATTCCGCTGGATTTCCCCTCTAAACCTCTGGAAAAGCGGAAAAGCTGTGCTATATAAACGTGTAGCCCCCTTTAGGGAATGAACCGGCATGGTGCTGTGAAAAACGGGCCTGCCACTAACTATTTGCCAACGAAAGGAAATTTACTATGGGCAAAGTCATTGGTATCGATTTAGGTACGACAAACTCCTGCGTCGCCGTCATGGACGGAAAGGAAGCGCGGATTATCGAGAACGCAGAAGGCGCGCGCACGACCCCTTCCATGGTCGCTTTCACGAAAGACGGCGAACGGCTCGTGGGGCAGCCCGCGAAGCGCCAAGCGGTCACCAACCCCGAAAACACGCTTTACGCCGTCAAACGCCTGATTGGCCGCCGCTTTGACGATGCGGAAGTGCAAAAGATGGTTAAGACGGCCCCTTTCAAGATCGTCAAGGCCGATAACGGCGATGCGTGGGTCGAAGTGGATGGCGAGAAAAAATCGCCGGCGCAGATCTCGGCAATGATCTTGCAAAAAATGAAGGAAACGGCGGAAAGCTTCCTCGGCGAAAAAGTCGAACAGGCCGTCATCACCGTTCCCGCCTACTTTAACGACTCCCAGCGTCAGGCGACGAAAGACGCCGGCAAGATCGCGGGCCTCGAAGTGCTGCGCATCATCAACGAACCGACGGCGGCGGCGCTCGCCTATGGCCTCGATAAAAAATCGACCGGCACGATCGTCGTATACGACCTTGGCGGCGGGACGTTCGACGTTTCCGTCCTTGAAATCGGCGACGGCGTGTTCGAGGTTAAATCCACCAACGGCGACACGTTCCTTGGCGGTGAAGATTTCGACGATCGCGTCATCCACTATCTCGCGGATGAATTCAAGAAAGAACAGGCCATTGATTTGCGCTCGGACAAGCTTGCGCTGCAACGCCTGAAAGAAGCCGCGGAAAAGGCGAAGATTGAACTATCTTCCGCCCAGTCCACCGACGTCAACCTGCCCTTTATCACGGCGGACGCGTCGGGGCCGAAGCACCTCAATATCAAACTGACCCGCGCCAAGCTGGAAAGCCTTGTCGAGGATCTCGTCAAGAACACGCTCAATCCGGTCAAGGCCGCCTTGAAAGATGCGGGGCTGAAAGCATCCGACATTGACGATGTCGTCCTTGTCGGCGGCATGACCCGCATGCCGAAAATCATCGAAACGGTGAAGGAATATTTCGGCAAGGAGCCGCATAAGGGCGTGAACCCCGACGAAGTCGTCGCCGACGGCGCAGCGATTCAGGGCGGCGTTTTGCAAGGCGACGTCAAGGATGTCCTCCTGCTCGACGTAACCCCGCTTTCGCTCGGCATTGAAACGCTCGGCGGCGTGTTCACGCGCATGATCGACCGCAACACGACGATCCCGACAAAGAAATCGCAGACCTTCTCCACGGCGGAAGACAACCAGTCCGCAGTGACGATCCGCGTCTTTCAGGGCGAGCGCGAAATGGCGGCGGACAATAAATTGCTCGGCCAGTTCGATCTCGTCGGCATACCGCCCGCCCCGCGTCAGGTGCCGCAAATCGAGGTCACATTCGACATCGACGCGAACGGCATCGTTCATGTCACGGCGAAGGACAAGGCCACGAACAAGGAACAGCAAATCCGCATTCAGGCTTCGGGCGGATTATCCGATGCCGACATTGAAAAAATGGTCAAGGATGCCGAGGAAAACGCCGATTCCGACAAGAAAAAGCGTGAAGTGATTGACGCGAAGAATCAGGCTGAATCGATGATCCACCAGACGGAAAAATCGTTGAAAGATCTGGGCGATCAGGTGCCTGCCGAAGACCGGAAAGCGGCGGAGGATGCAATCGCAGACCTGAAATCCGCAACCGAAGGCGACGATAAGGCCGCGATTGAATCCAAAACGACCGCCCTTATGCAGGCCAGCATGAAGATAGGCGAAATGGCCTACCGCAAAGCGCAGGAGGATCAGGCCGGAACCCCGGACAATGCGGAGGATAATATCTCTGCAGGCGAGGCGGGCGACGATGTCATTGACGCCGACTTTACCGAAGTCGATGACGACAAGAAAAACTAAATCTCAAACACGGAGTTGCACGGGGAACACGGGACTATTCACGGATAATCTCTGTGAACTCCGTGCGCCCCGTCTTAGATAATAAAAATGGCAAGAGATTATTACGAAATACTGGGCGTCGATAAGAAAGCGTCGGCGGAGGACATCAAGAAGTCCTACCGCAAGCTTGCCATGAAATATCACCCCGACCAGAATAAGGACAACAAGGACGCCGAGGCCAAGTTCAAGGAAATCAGCGAAGCCTATGACATACTAAAGGACGAACAAAAACGCGCAGCCTATGACCGTTTCGGCAAAGGCGCGTTTGACGGTTCCATGGGCGGCGGTTTTGGCCGCGGCGCAGGTGGCGGCGGTGCGGGCTTTGGCGGTTTTGGCGCAGGGTTCGGCGGCTCCTTCTCCGATATTTTCGAGGATATGTTCGGCGACGTCATGGGCGGGCGCGGCGGGGCGCGCGGCGGCGCCAATATGCGCGGCTCCGACATCCAGTACACAACAGAAATCTCCCTCGAAGACGCCTTTCTCGGCAAAGACGTTACGTTGAAAATGCCGGTGAACGATACCTGCGATTCCTGCGACGGGAGCGGCTCCGAAGGCGGCAAGGAACCCGTTGAATGCCCGACCTGCCACGGCGCGGGGCGCATCCGTGCGCAGCAAGGTTTTTTTACGATAGAGCGCGGCTGTCACACTTGCGGCGGTGCCGGAACCATTATCAAGGATCCTTGCAAAAAATGCGGCGGTTCGGGGCGCGTCCGCCGCGAGCGCACATTGCAGGTATCCATCCCCAAAGGCATCGATTCAGGCCGGAGGATTCGTCTGGCGGGTGAAGGCGAGGCCGGCATGCGCGGCGCCCCTGCGGGCGATCTCTATGTCCTCGTCACTATCAAGCCGCACAAATTTTTTCGCCGTGACGGGGCTAATATTTACTGCCGCGTGCCGATTCCGATGACAACGGCAACGCTTGGCGGCGAAATCGAGGTGCCGAGCATCGACGGGGCGCGCAACAACGTCAAAATCCCCCCCGGAACGCAAACGGGACAGCAATTCCGCCTGCGCAGCAAGGGCATGTCGATCATGCGCTCTGAATCCTGCGGCGATCTCTATATCGAGATCTTCGTCGAAACGCCTGTGAATTTGAGCGGCAAACAAAAGGACATCCTTAAAAAACTGGCTGAAGAACTGGGCGGCGACAGGACGAACCATTCGCCGGAATCTTCGTCCTTCATGCAAAAAATGAAGGATATCTGGACGGATTTGAAGAATTGAGGTTCAGCCTTTGCCCTGCGTGAGGGCAGCAGCGTCATTGGCGTGGTCGGCCCGTCTAAATCCTACAGCGCAGCACGGCCGGGGACATAGCAGGCGGCCATAGATTTTATTTTTAAACACAGGGAACGCAGAAGGGCCACAGAGATTGCCCTCTTTTGTGTAATCCTCCGTGCGCTCTGTAAACTCCGTGGCTAAAGGAACATAAATTCCGGCTTTCACATCCATAATGGCTGGAGTATGATCTCCCCCATGAGCATCTGGTTTAAACAATATTCCCTTCAAGATCTGAACGACCTGCGCGGCGTCGCGAAGGACAACGTCAACAAGCATCTGAACATCGTCATTACCGATGTCGGCGAAGACACGCTGACCGCCACAATGCCGGTCGATCACAGGACGGTTCAGCCTTTCGGCATTTTGCATGGCGGGGTTTCCTGCGTTCTCGGCGAAACACTGGGCAGCGTCGCCGCGTGGATGTGCATCGATCCCGACAAACAACGCGCCTTCGGCCTTGAAATTCACGCCCACCATCTCCGCCCCGTCAGCAAGGGCATGATTACCGGCCATTGCAAATCCCTGCACCGCGGACGCACCATGCATCTGTGGCAAATCGACACCTATAACGACGAAGGAAAGATGAACTGCACCATGCGCCTTTCCGTCGCCATCAGGGATATAGCCGGATGAGAATCGGCGGCGCGGGCCTATGAAAAGGCCACCGCGTAGGCGGCCATGTCCTTTTTGCACGCGGCGCGCATTGCGCCGCGCAATAGTTAGAAGGAAAAGAGCCGGGGCTGTATTCCATGCGCGCCGTCCTTTGGCTCTAGCCTGTCGGCCTCCAGCCCAAGAAGGATTTTCTTTCGCGGCGTGCCCCACGCATAATTTTCGACAATCCCGCTTTTCTGGATCACGCGGTGGCACGGGATAAGGAGCGTCAGCGGGTTGGCCCCGACCGCCGTACCGACCGCGCGGCTGGCCTTGGCATCCCCAAGCGCATCGGCAATATCCTGATAGGAAAGCACGGCCCCCGCCGGTATCTTCAAAAGCGCCCGCCAGACCTGTATCTGAAAATTCGTCCCGTGCAGATCGAGCCTAAGCTTTTTCGCCGCGTCCCCCTGTCCGCGCCAGATCCGCAATACATGATCCGCCGCCGGCTTTGTCGCCCCAGCATCTTCCGTCATGCGGGCCTTCGGCCAGTGTTTTTGCATTTTTTCAAAAGAACCGCCGCGGTTCCCGCCAATGACAAAGCCAATCCAGCACACGCCTTTTTGCGTTTGCGCCACGATAATCTCGCCAATCGGCGATGGGTGATAGCCATATGCAATCTCCATCCCCTCCCCGCGCTTTTGCACCATACCGGGGGTCGCGCCCTCGCAGGCGACGAACAAATCATGAAGCCGCCCGCTCCCTGATAATCCCGCCTGATAGGCCGCGTCCAGCGTCGGATAACCTTCGAGCAGAAAATCACGGGCGCGGCGATATTGCATATATTGCCAGAGGCGCTTGGGGCTGATCCCGGCTTTTTCCTTGAACAGTTTTTGGAAATGCGTGGCTTCATAACCGGCCGTCCGCGCCATGGCTTCAAGGTCGGGGGGCGTTGCCGCCGCGCCATGGGCCGCCATAAAATCAATGGTGCGGGCGATAATATCTTCCTGAAAGCTGCTCATGCGGATTATCTTAGGCCAATCAGGCTTCAAACCAACCCGCTTCTTGGGATTCCGGCATGAAAACAGGCGTAAAAATGCATTTCCCTTCCGCAAAGCCGGATGAGCGTGTAGAAACGAAGCCATGACACGCGAAAAGGTAAAAGAATTTTTCCGCCGCCTTCAGGCGGAAAACCCGGAGCCCAAGGGGGAGCTGAACTGGACGAACCCCTATACCCTTCTGGTCGCCGTCGTCCTGTCCGCGCAGGCCACCGACAAGGGCGTGAACAAGGCGACGGAAGCTCTTTTCAAAGCCGCCGACACGCCGGAAAAAATGGTCGCGCTCGGCGAAGACACCATCAAGGAGCATATAAAAACAATCGGCCTTTTCAACGGAAAGGCAAAGAATGTTTACCTGCTTTCTCAAATACTGATCGAACAATATGGAGGGGCCGTCCCGCAGAGCCGCGGCGAACTCGTCAAGCTCCCCGGCGTCGGCAGAAAGACCGCGAATGTGGTTTTGAACATCGCCTTCGGCCAGCCGACCATTGCGGTCGATACCCATCTTTTCCGCGTATCGAACCGCACGGGCCTTGCCCCCGCCACGACCGTGGAAAAGGTCGAGGCGAAGCTGGAAAAAACCATCCCGCCTGAATTTATGATGCACGCCCATCACTGGCTTATCCTGCATGGCCGCTATATATGCGTCGCCCGCAAGCCGAAATGCTATATCTGCCCCGTCGCCGATTTATGCGCCTATAGGCCCCAAACCCCCGCCCCATAGGCTCTTTTCCGGGTTAAAATCCACCGGGTTATGCCGCTGCGGATCAAGCAGGCTTGACGCTCCGGCTGAATCGCTTCTTACTATCAAGCAGTTAGGGGCGATGCCTTAATCACGGCCCCAGCGTCCCTCCACTCACCCGCACGCGGTTTCTGCGGAAAGGAAATCATCATGACCATTCATTTCGACCAGATAAAACAGGACTTCGTCCCGACGATCAAATCATGTTTGAGCGATAAATATTTAGCCTTCTCCGGCAAGGCGGATCAATCCGAGTTTATTATTTTTTCTGTGTTCGCGTTGATATGCGTTTATCTTTCCATGGCGATCTTCACGCCCCCTATCGCCTCGATTATAGGCATCGCACTTTTCATACCGGGGCTTGCCGTCACTATCAGGCGGCTGAACGATGCGGCCATGTCGAATATTCTTGCGCTTATCATGTTCATTCCCTTTATCAACCTTATCTTTGTCGTTTTCCTGGCCTTGCAGCCATCCAAGTAAGCGGCGACGGGGCGCAATAAAAAAAACCGGGCTTCGCAGCCCGGTTTTATAGTGCCTAGGAAATTGAGGAAAGTGACCGCTTATTCGGCGGCGACGGCCTTGCCTTCAAAGGGAAGCTCCGCGCCGAAATCGGTAGGCTTACGGCCCGAAGAGGATTTGTTGGAAGCTTCGGGGCGGCGCGCGCCGCCTGCCTTTGCATCCAGCGGGGAAAGCTTACCGTCAAGCGTCGCGCCGGCCTCGATTGCCAGCTCCTTATAGGTAATAGAGCCCGTGATGGAGCCGGTCGTCTTGACCGTCAGGCGGCCACGCACCGTCAGGTCGCCTTCAAAACGGCCCGCGATTGTCGCTTCGTCAATATCGACCGTGCCGAAATAGGCGCCGGCTTCGGCGATTTCGAGAACGCTCGCGCCTTTCAAAGCGGCCTC
This sequence comes from Micavibrio sp., assembly GCA_041655955.1. Classification (GTDB taxonomy): domain Bacteria; phylum Pseudomonadota; class Alphaproteobacteria; order Micavibrionales; family Micavibrionaceae; genus Micavibrio_A. Next base: position 86,272 of record JBBAEN010000001.1, on the reverse strand, counting down.
AACCGTTCCTTCAACGACCAGATGATCGCAAGCCTCGATTTCACCGGAAAGCGTAATGCCCTGACCGATATAGAGCTTGCGCCCCGCTGCGGGATCGTTCGCCATCGCGGCGGAAGGCTGGCCAAAGCTCGTCGCGCCCGGATAAGCGCCGGGATAGGCGCCCGGAACGCGGCCCGGAACCTGAGCCTGCTGACCCGGACGGGAGAACACGCCGCCCGGAATGTCGATGCGGGAGGCCGGTGCGCCCTGTTCGTTCTTGGACTCGGATTTGATGTCGTTGTCAGCTGGGGTCATGATAGGAGTGTCCTTTTCTTCTTCTGGTGCTTGTATAGTGGATTCATAAACATAAAACTGGTTTTGGGTCAATGGCTGGCTTTGGTTCGCAGGCGGAACCATGGCCGCAAATTGCTCCGGCTCACCGCGCGCGTAACGCTCGACGGCGCTTTGCTCAATCACCTTCCCCTGATAATGAAAGGAGCGCTGTTCCGGCTGCGGCTGATCTTCAGCTTGGTACGGCTCATTCTGTTCCCGATCGCCGCTGTTTGAACCTGCATTCGTCCTGTGAAACATGATGCTCCGCTCCCCTTCAAATTTGCTCATGCAAACCGCTCCGCCTTCCGAAAGCCCCTATCGAAACAGCGAGCTCCGCAAAACCGTCCGGCAGTGATTGATGTCAAAACGCTAACATGCGTTTTTTACCCCTGCAACCCGCTAAAGAACTTATGAACAACTATTTTTCAAACCACTGAAAACAATGAATAATATCGACATACACCTGTGCATAAAATCGGAGCGGCGGCATAAGCTCCGCAGGCAAGGGCGGGGGCCTTTGTCCGCGCTTTCAAACCGGCCTTTTACTCATTGAAAAAAGCGAATATTTTTTCCGCCTGCGCGCAGGAAATACCATCGACCTTTAAAAGATCCTCGACCCCCGCAGCCCTCACCGCCTTTGCCGAACCGAAATAATGGAGCAGCGCTTTTTTACGGGCCGGCCCGATCCCCGCTATCTCGTTCAGGGGGTTCTGGCCGATTTCCATTTTGCGCCGCGTCCGGTGCGCGCCGATGGCAAAACGGTGCGCCTCGTCGCGCAGGCGCTGAAGATAATGCAGGACGGGATCGTTGATGGGTAGCTGGAACGGCGCCCGATCTTCCATAAAAAACTGCTCCCGCCCCGCATTGCGATCCGGCCCCTTGGCGATGGAAACGACGGTCAAATCCTCCCACACGCCCATTTCCTGCAAGATCTCGCGCACGGCGTTGAACTGACCAAGGCCGCCATCGATCAACAGCAGATCCGGCCAGTCCTCACCGCCGCGCTCCACATCCTCCTTCAAGGCCCGCCCGAAACGCCGCGCCATCACCTCGCGCATCATGCCGTAATCATCGGCGGCCTTCGCCGTCTTAATATTGAATTTCCGGTAGGCCCCTTTGCGCAAGCCGTCCGGCCCCGCGACCACCATCCCGCCGACCATATTCGTGCCGGAAATATGGGAGTTGTCGTAAATCTCGATCCGCTCCGGCGGGGCCGCCATGGCGAAGAGCTTGGCAACCCCTTCCAGCAATTCCGCCTCGCCTTTGCGTTCGAGCAAATTCCTCGCCAGCGCTTCAGAAGCGTTGCGCTGGACGAAATCGAGAAGCCGTTTTCGCTGGCCCCGCTGTGGCAAGGCAATCGTGATTTTACGCCCTGATTTTTCCCGCTCCATCAACGCCCGTTCGAGCAGCTCGCGCTCGGCAGGAATGACGTTGACCATAATTTCCGGCGGGACGGGTTTGCCTTCATAAAACTGGGCCATGAAATTGGCCATGATCGTGGCCCGCGCCACATCCGCTTCGTGCCGCGGGAAATAGGCGCGGTTCCCGAAATTCTGGCCGCCGCGGAAGAAGAAAACCTGGATGCAGCTCCTGCCCTCGCGCTGTTCAAGGGCGATGACATCCGCATCCTTCATCCCTTCGATATTGATGTCCTGATGCGCCTGGACGCTGGCGAGGCTTTTGATTTTGTCGCGATATTCGGCGGCGAGCTCATATTCCATCGCCGCACTCGCTTCTTCCATTCTTGCACGAAAATCTTCCTGCAAGCTCTTATTTTCACCGGATAAAAAGGCACGGGCCTGCGCCACGTTTTTCGCATAATCTTCTTTTGATATCCGGCCGACGCAGGGCGCGGTGCAGCGCTTGATATGATATTGAAGACAGGGCCGCGTCCGCGCCGCGAAGTAGGAGTCCGTACAGTTCCTGAGCCTAAAAATCCGTTGCAACAGATCGATGGAATGGTTGACCGCGCCGACGCCCGCAAAGGGGCCGAAATATTCGCCCTCAAGCCCACGCGCCCCGCGATGTTTTTTGACTTGCGGGAAATCATGCCCCCCGGTAAGCAAGATATAGGGATAGGATTTATCGTCGCGGAGCAGGATGTTAAAGCGCGGCTTTAATTTTTTAATGAGGTTGGATTCGAGAAGAAGCGCCTCGACTTCGGAATTGGTCGTGATGAATTCCATCGAAACGGTTTCGGACACCATCCGCTTCAACCGGTTGGGCAGCTTCATAATGTGGGAATATGTCACCACCCGTTTTTTAAGCGCGCGGGCCTTGCCCACATACAGCACCCCCCCCTTCGCATCGATCATGCGGTAAACCCCCGGTTTTTCGGGGAGATTGCGCGCGTAGCCCCTGATAAGCTCCGCGCCGCGTTCCAGCGCGGTCATGGGGGAATTTTCACTCATATCAGGAATTTAGGGCAGATAAGCGCGAACGGCAACTTGTCTTGACGGGGCGAATATGATTATCTTGCGCCCGTTACCCCTTTTACCGCGGGCATGGCGGAACAGGTAGACGCACAGGACTTAAAATCCTGAGGGAGCAATCCCGTGGGGGTTCGATTCCCCCTGCCCGCACCACTTCATTTTTCTACTTCAATACACCCCCTAAGCATCTGTATTGAATTGGTATTTTTCTGCTCCACCACACCCCTGTTCCCTGCGATCTTGTTCGCCGCGCAATCATTGAATCTGACAGCCTGAAAAGCGCCATATCCCTCGCCTTGAGCCATAAGCGCCCGCCGCAATGTCAGGACGGAAACGCCGAACCTCTTGGCTACGTCGCAACGCAGCTTGCCGTCATCAACCATCTTTCGCGCGCTTTCGACCTGCACCGCCGAAAGAGCGGGAGGGCGGCCAATCCGCACGCCGCGCCTCTTTGCCGCGGCAATCCCCGCCCTTGTCCGCTCGCCGATGAGTTCGCGCTCGAATTGCGCCATCGCGGCGAGCATGCTGAAGATCATGCGGCCATCCGGCTTGGTTGTGTCGATTTGCGTGCCCTGCCCTGTGAGAATTTTAAGCCCCGCGCCACGGGCCTGAAGCATTTCGACAAGGGAAACCAGATCGATAAGGGAGCGGCCAAGCCGATCAAGCTTCCATACCACAAGAACATCACCGCCCGAACAATGTTTCAGAGCATTCGCGAGTCCCTTGCGATCGGAGGAGGCTCCCGAGGCCTTATCCTCATAAATCAGATCGCAACCTTCGGCGCGGAGGGCTTCAAGCTGAAGAGCGAGATTCTGTTCGTCGGTCGAAACTCGAGCATAACCTATCTTCATGGTTGTGAGTGTGGCTACCACACCGCTTGACATCAAGATGCAATAATTTCAAAGAGTTAATTATCCACAAACTGCTAATAAAAGCCATCCCGCCGCGACAGAAAGCGTCACCGGACACGGAATGCCGATATATAAAGGGCTTCATGCAGGTGCGTTTTTTTGAAAGGGCCGAAAGCCGGATGATGGGTTTTCGCTAAACCGTCAATTTACCGGATGACTGGATAGACAGGGCATTGGGCGCGCCGCCATGGGACAGGATCATGTCCACGACCTCGCCCGTCGCCTTGTTCAACAAAGCGTCTTCGGGCGAGCGCAGAACCAGCGACAGACCCAGAACGCCGCCGCGGTAATGCGGGTAGCTGCCGATGATAACGGCGGGGTACCTGTCCTGAATTTTGCCGAGCGCGTCCGCAATGTCCCCTTCGGCAAGATTGCAGGCAATCGTATTGGAAAGGACGCGGCGGCCATGGCGGATTTTCGTTTTCACGTCGTCGAACATGGCCTGCATGATGCGCGGAACGCCCGCCATGACGAAAATATTTTCAATCTGGAACCCCGGCGCGCCGCTGACCGGATTGATCAAAAGCGTGGCGCCTTTGGGAATCATCGCCATTTTCCGGCGTGCGGGGGTGACGTCTTCCTCGCTGCCATACTGCCTGACGAGTATTCCATAAGCCTCGTCATTCAATTCCAGCGGCGTATTAAAAGCCTTTGCGACGGATTGCGCCGTAATATCGTCATGGGTCGGGCCGATGCCGCCCGTTGTAAAGACGTAATCCACCTTGTCCCTAAGCTGGGTAATGGCCGTGACGATATCGTCTTCAATATCGGGGACGATGCGCACTTGATGCACCATGACCCCAAGAGCCGTCAGTTTTTCGGCGATCCAGGGCGTATTCGCATCCTGCGTACGGCCGGATAATATTTCATTACCGATAATAACGAGGGCGACACTATAGGTATCTTTTTGACCTGGGACGTTCATAGCACTATGTTACAAAAAACTGTTAGAATCCAATATCTATGGATATAGGGTATAGTCCATCATGTCACAAGATTTTTAAGAAGATAAGCAATGATTAAAGCCGCATTCAGCCCCGATGGCATAGAAATCCACCCCGCCTCCGATTTTGAAGGGATGCGCCGCGCAGGCAGGCTGGCGGCGGAAACGCTGGATTTCGTCACCCCCCATGTCATTCCGGGGGCGGTCACGGCCGATCTGGACAAGATGATAGAAAATTTCATCACGGAAAAGGGCGCCATTTCCGCAACCATAGGTTACAAGGGATTTAAACATGCCTCCTGTATCTCTATCAACCATGTCGTGTGTCACGGCATCCCGGCCAAGGATAAGAAACTCGCCGAAGGCGACATCGTCAATATCGACGTTACCGTTATCGTGGATGGATGGTTCGGCGACACGTCCCGCACCTATCTGGTCGGCGAGAAAATCCCCGTCAAGGCGCGGCGCCTTGTCGATATCACTTATGACTGCATGATGCGCGGGATAGAGGCGGTCAAACCCGGCGCGACGCTTGGCGATATCGGCCACGCGATCCAGAGCCTCGCCGAAGCCAGCCGTTTTTCAGTGGTACGCGATTTTTGCGGCCACGGTCTGGGCCGTAATTTTCACGAATCCCCCAGCGTTCTCCATTTCGGGCATCCCGGCGAAGGCCCGGTTCTCCAGCCCGGCATGTTCTTTACCATCGAGCCGATGATCAATGCGGGCCATTATGCGACAAAGGTGCTAGCCGACGGATGGACGGCCGTTACGCGCGACCGTTCGCTTTCCGCCCAGTTCGAGCATTCCATCGGCGTGACCGAAACGGGGTGTGAGATCTTTACCCTCTCTCCGGCAGGATATACAAAACCGCCCTATGACTGAAGCCGCCAAGAAACCCGAAGAGAAACCGCATTATTCCGGCCACCGCGACCGGCTGCGGGAGCGTTTCCTCGCGGCGCCGGACGCGCTCCCCGATTACGAGCTGCTGGAACTCCTGCTATTCATGGCCATCCCCCGCCGCGACGTAAAGCCTATCGCGAAGATCCTGATCGCGCGTTTCGGCAATCTTGCAGGCGTCATGAATGCAAGCCGCGCAGAGCTTGGAGGCGTCGGCGGCATTTCAGAAAATACCGCCATTGCCATCAAAACAATACAGGCGGCGGGCTTGCGGCTTTTGAAACAAGATATTATGGGCCGCCCTATCCTCAATTCATGGCAAAGGCTTCTTGATTATCTTCAAGCCTCCATGGCGCATGAAAAGCGCGAGCATTTCCGCCTTCTTTTCCTCAACAAGAAGAACGAGCTTATCGCCGATGAAGTCCAGCAAAGCGGCACGGTCGATCATACGCCCGCTTACCCCCGCGAGATTATGAAACGCGCGCTGGAATTGGGCGCGACGGCCCTTATCCTCGTCCATAACCATCCGAGCGGCGATTCCACCCCATCGCAAGCCGACATAGAGATGACGAAGCTAGTCGTGGCCGCCGCCGCGCCTTTTTCCATTATTATCCACGATCACCTGATCGTATCCAGAAACAGCATCACCAGCTTTAAATCATTAGGACTGATAGAATGATCCCACGTTATACCCGCCCCCAAATAGCCGCTATTTTCGAGCCTGAAAACAGGTTCAGGATTTGGCTGGAAATCGAAACGCTTGCAGCCGAAAAAATGGCCGAGGACGGCATCGTCCCGCCCGGCGTGCCGAAAGCCTTGCGCGAGAAAGGGAATTTCGACATTGCCCGTATCGACGAAATCGAACGCGAGGTGAAACATGACGTCATCGCCTTCCTGACCTCTGTTGGAGAATTTGTCGGAGAAGAGGCGCGTTTCGTGCATCAGGGCATGACGTCGTCCGATGTTATCGACACAGCCTTTTCAGTCCAGCTGACACAGGCGGCGGATATTCTTTTAAAGGATCTCGACGATGTTCTGGAGGCCCTTAAAAAACGCGCGCTGGAGCATCAGGATACGCTTTGCATCGGGCGCAGCCACGGCATCCATGCGGAGCCGACGACGTTCGGATTCAAACTCGCAGGCCATTATGCGGCCTTTAAACGCGCGAGAGAACGCCTTGTCCGCGCGCGTGAAGAGATCGCCGTTTGCTCCATTTCCGGCGCGGTCGGAACCTTTGCGACCGTATCGCCGGGTGTGCAGAAATATGTCGCGGACAAGCTCGGCCTGCGATCCGAGGACATATCGACGCAAGTCATTCCGCGCGACCGGCACGCCATGTTTTTTGCAACGCTCGGCGTCATTGCAGGATCGATCGAAAACCTCGCCATCGAAATCCGCCACCTGCAAAGAACCGAAGTGCGCGAGGCCGAGGAATATTTCTCGCCGGGGCAAAAAGGGTCAAGCGCCATGCCGCATAAGAGAAACCCCATCCTTACCGAAAATCTCACGGGCCTTGCCCGCGTCGTCCGCGCCGCCGTCATTCCGGCGATGGAAAACGTGGCGCTGTGGCACGAGCGCGACATCTCTCATTCCTCCGTCGAAAGGATTATGGCGCCGGATGCCTGCATCGCGCTGGACTTCGCGCTTGCGCGGCTGGCCGGCGTCATAGACAAGCTGCTCGTCTATCCCGAAACGATGAAAGACAATCTTGAAAAAACGGGCGGGCTTGTCTTCAGCCAGAAAACGCTTCTGGCCCTGACGCAAAACGGCATTTCCCGCGAGGACGCCTACCGCATCGTCCAGCGCAACGCGATGAAGGTCTGGGAATCGCACGGCAAGAAAGCCCTGCTTGATTTCCTTAAGGAAGACGCCGACATTGTCGGAAAAATCGCGGTGGAAGAGCTTGAGAGCATTTTCACCTATGACGACTATATCAAGAATGTCGCGGGCGTGATGGCCGTCTTGCTGGCGGCATAGAAAAACAGAAAGAATGATAAAAGGGCCGGTAAAACGGCCTTTTTCTTTCAATCATGAATGCGATTCAAAATCATTTGCGGCAATAGATTGAAAAATGCGCATAAAAACAGCCGTAACACTGTACTTTTATCCAGCCAGGCTTATAATCCTTGAAAGAATATATTCCAGCCAAGGAGAAATAATATGAAGGGCGCGCCGCAAATCATCAAACGTCTGAACCTTGCCTTGAAAGGCGAGCTGACCGCAATCAACCAGTATTTCCTCCATTCGCGTATGCTTGATGACTGGGGCGTGACCAAGCTCGGCAAGCATGAATATGACGAGTCTATCGAAGAAATGCAGCATGCCGATCTCCTTATCAAACGCATCCTCCTTCTTGGCGGCCTGCCGAATTTGCAGGAGCTGGGAAAACTTTATATCGGCGAAAATGTAAAAGAAGTCCTTGAAGGCGACCTTAAACTTGAGCGTGAAGGGATCGATAATTACCGCGCAGGAATAAAAGATTGCGATGAAGCCAATGACTTCGTCACCCGCGATCTTTTTATCAAGATCCTCACCGACGAGGAAGGGCATGAGGATTTCCTGGAAACCCAGCTCGGCATGATAGAGGTGATGGGGATTGAAAAATACATCCAGCTCAACTCCGCCCCCGCGACCGAACAGGAAGAATAAGGGGCGGGGCGCAAAACCGCCAAGGGCGGGGCAAGGCCCCCTGCCCGCTAACGCGTTTTCCAATAGGTAAAGGCTTTTGCCTGAATACGCTTTATATAACGCTCTGCATCCGGCCCTTCATAGGGGCCTTTATAACGCTTTCTGTCCACCCACCATCCGGCGCCCGGCAATTTATCGGAAGCCCTGACGACAAGCACGGCCAGCTCCGGCTCGCCCCGCGCAGCCGCCCTGCGGTCAATCTCGCCCAGCGCAATGCAAAGGGCGCGCATTTTGGGCCGCGAAAAATCCAGCCCCAGGCAATTGAGCGTTTCGGCATAGCTTATCGGCGCCCCCTGCCGCGCCGCGCCTTGAAGCAGGGATTCAAGCGCGTCCAGATCGAAAAGCCGCCGCCAAAGCGGTGTCGGCAGTTCCGGCTCTATTGAACGGTGTGAAGGGCGGCGCATGGCGTAAACTATCATAAAATTCAGGGAGATGGGCAGGGTTCGGGCCTTTGTCCCCGCAATAACTTGCGAATAAGTATCATGTCCATTATTATCCCGCCCATCTTCCGATGCTGGCCGGATAAGCCCGCCCATAGATTTTAAGGTGCGCCATAGCATGTATGTCTGCCTGTGCAACCCGTTTACTGACCGCGATGTGAAATCCGCGCTTGAAAACCCGGCTGTGCCAAACACGCCCGCGCAAATCTATAAAAGCTGTTCCGGCGGCGCCGGCCCGCAATGCGGCTCCTGCCTGTGCATGGTGAAAGACATGATTGTCGAGCATCAATCGGCTTCGGGGGTTCAAAAACTTATCGGGGATATTCCCGCCCTCTCTCCCGCCCCCGCCGGCACAGCGGCCTTGTCCGAATGACGCCCGAAACGGCGCGGGTTGCCGGATAAAAGCCCCGCTTTCCGCCTGTTCTTCAGCTATTTTTAATATTTTGATGGCACCATGTCCCTATCATTACAGGGGATGGCCGGAAGGCTTTTTTGAAATTCTTTTAAATTCAAGGTGTTGCCATGACAACCGAACTCGATATCGGACGCGTCTTTGATGTAGCAAAGGGCCTTCTTTATACGGAAGTCCCCGAAGTGGAAGCAGCGCAGGATGCTCTTGCCGGGCTTGACCGCAGGCGGCTTCCGGCGGAAGCCAATCCCGGCGGCGCTTCTTATTTCACATTTCCCCGTTCCGAAATGGGCGCGGAAGGCTCGCCCTATGAAGCAGCGCTGCAAAGCGCAGAAAAACTCGGCATCGAGAGCATGCAGGTTCATAACGGTCAGAGCGCCATGCTGCTTTTCAAAGGGCCTGAGAACGACAAGCTGACAAACGCCATCGAGGCCTCCCAGATCCGCACCTTTGAGAGGATGGATCTTAGCGCGGAAGCAGCGCCAGAGGCCGCCACACCCGTCACGCCAAAGACCGCAGCGCCCACCGCGCCCTAGACCGCCAGCTACGAGCTATAGAAGCCGCGAAAAAACTTTCATTTCCTCCATCTTGCAGCCGCCCTTTAAAAAGGCGGCTGTTTTACGTGAATAAGGCGGCAATAACGGCTTGTCATCCCCCCTCCTTTCAGGCATTGCTAAAAGGCTTTCCACCAACCCAACGGAGCAATAGCCCATGTTAAAAACCCTTACACTTATACTCGGGAGTATTTTTCTGATGACCGCACCAGCAAATGCAGCGCCGCTCGACCCGCAAAACACGCTCTATCTCGACCTGAAAGATGGCCGTGTGACGATTAAATTGATGCCGGATATCGCGCCAGGCCATGTCGCCCGTATCAAGGAGCTGACCAAGCAGGGCTTCTATGACGGCGTCGTTTTCCACCGCGTTATCGAAGGTTTCATGGCCCAGACGGGCGACCCGACGGGGACGGGAACGGGCGGCTCCGACCTGCCGGATCTGAAGGCGGAATTCAACGACTATAATTTCGGGCGCGGCACGATCGGCGCCGCCCGCACCGGCAACCCCAATTCCGCAAACAGCCAGTGGTTCATCTGTTTCGACGATTGCAGCTTCCTGAACGGCCAGTACACGGTCTGGGGACAGGTCGTATCCGGCATGGAGCATGTCGATAAAATCACGCGCGGCGAGCCGCCAGCGAACCCCGATAAAATCATCAAGCTGCAAGTCGCGGCCGATGCGGCGGAATAAGCAATATCCGTTTTATAATACAAAAATCCCCGCTCCTTCATGCGGGGATTTTTTTTACCTTCCATGCCTTACGGGATCACATTTTTAAAAGCACGATCGTGATGGCGCAAAAAACAATCCCGAACCCCGCGACAAGATCCGCTTCTTCCTTGCGGCCCGCCATTTTATAGAAAAGCAGGATAATCATCGTATCGGTAAATTTAACCGCCGGCAAAAGCCCCGGATTATCGACATAGAATATCGCCGCAAAATTCGATGCGACCATGAGCGAGGAAACGCTCCCCACCAAAAAACCGCCTCTTATCGCTTCTTTTGAAAACATGACGGCGTGCGGCAACGGTTTTTTCCACGCGTACCAGAGGCTCCAGCACGCCACCATAACAAGCGCCTCACACACGACGAAGGAGAACGGCCCTTGCGTGATATTGGTATGCTGCGTCACCAGCTTGAACCCGATAGGCCCGACAACGGCGGCAAAGACGACAAACCAAATCATGCGGAACGCCGCCCATGATACGGGGCAATGTTTCATCCGCATGGCGAAATAAACGGACGCGCAAAGCGTTGCGAAAACGAGCGCGCTCCGCACAGGTGTTTCCAGATAATCCCCGAACAAGGCCGGGTCGAACAGGAACCACAGGCAAAATGTCAGGATGGTCGAAATGGGGAGGATGCGCGACACGACCCCCGCCCCGACTTTCGGGATCGCGGAAAAGAACAGGACGTCCGATACGACCCAGAGCATCGCCTGCCCCGCCACGAGCGCATAGAAAATCCAGCTTGAGGGCAGGCCGAAATAAAGCGCAAGGGGGAGCATGAAGGAAATACAGGCGACCTTGTTCCAAAAGGCCATCGCATAGCCATGCACCTTCAGCCTTTCCTGAAACAACATCATGACGGCGGAAAGGCTTGCGGATGTCAGGCCGAAAGCGGCCCAAAGGGGGAATTCCATGAAAAATGCCCTGTAAATATGCTAACTATCGCTTTTGCGCCATGAACGCGGCGTTTATGATTTACTATCTTGCCTGAATTCGTATCAAACGGGGATATAAAAATGACACAAGACAAGGAATGGTGGCGCGGCGCGGTCATATACCAGATTTACCCGCGCAGCTTTTGCGACACGAACGGCGACGGCATCGGCGATCTGCCCGGCATTATAGCGAAACTTGATTATGTGGCGGCGCTCGGCGTGGACGCCATCTGGCTCTCCCCCTTCTTTAAGTCGCCTATGAAGGATTTCGGTTATGATATTGCCGACTACCGCGATGTCGATCCGATATTCGGCACAATCGACGATTTCAAAATGCTGCTTGATGAGGCGCATGCGCGGGGGTTGAAAATCATCCTGGATCAAGTCTGGAGCCATACATCCGACCAGCATGACTGGTTCAAGGAAAGCCGGATGAACAAGCATAATGCCCGCCATGACTGGTATATATGGGCGGATTCCAAACAGGACGGCACGCCGCCCAATAACTGGCTTTCCATTTTCGGCGGCCCCGCATGGACGTGGGATACGCGGCGCGAGCAATATTACCTCCACCATTTCCTTTCCTCGCAACCTGCGCTCAATCTCTGGAACGAAGATGTGCGCACGGAAATTCTTGCGACGGAACGCTTCTGGCTCGATATGGGCGTTGACGGATTCAGGCTCGACGTCATCAATTGCGCGCTAAGCCACCCGAACCTCAAAGACAATCCGGTCAGGCCGCATGACGCGCCGCCGCCGACAGATATGAATTCTTCCAACCCCATGTCGCGGCAGATCCGTGAAAATGCCTATGGCTATCTCTCCGACGAAACCTTCAAATGGCTGAACCGCCTGCGCGTAACCGCCGACGAGTACGGGGCTATTTTTCTGATGGGCGAGATTGGCGGCGACGACAGCGAGCGCAGGGCGACGCTTTACACGCAAAAAGGAAACAGGCTGCACAGCGCCTATTCTTTCGGCCTGACAGGAAAGACCGTCACCAAGGAAACAATCGTTACCACCATCGAAACAATAGAGCATGTCATCGAAGATGGCTGGATGACTTACGCGCTCGGCAACCACGACAATACGCGCTTTGCCTCCAATCACGGGCAAGGCGAAGATGTGCGTCATGATTACGCCCTGATGGGGATGGCATTGCTTTTATCCCTGCGCGGTTCCGTTTGCGTGTATCAAGGGGATGAGCTTGGCCTGCCCGTCGCCCATGTCGCGTTCGAGGATATGCAAGACCCGTATGACATCAGCATGTATCCCGATTCCATGAACCGTGACGGGGCGCGCACACCGATGCCGTGGATAAGCGAGGCGGCGCAAGCGGGTTTCAGCGCCGCCGCCAAAACATGGCTGCCGGTTGCCCTTGCCCATTACCCGCTTGCGGTCGATATGCAGGAGAACGATCCGGAATCCGTCCTGAACCATTACCGGCGCTTTCTGGCCTTCAGGAAAACCCGCCCCGCCCTGAAACGCGGAACTATCGAGATGGTGGAAAGCCCGTCCGGCCTTATCGCCTACCGCCGCCTCTTGAACGGGGAAAAAATCCTCTGCCTCTTCAATGCGGACAAGGAAAACAAGTCGTGGGACTGCGGGCATTCCGGACAATCCGGCATGATTGCTGAAATTTCACGCGGGGCGGTCATCAACGCGCAAACAGGCCGGATAGAGTTCGCGCCTTACGGCTACGCATTTTTGGAAGAGCCGTCTTAGGAAGAACCGTCTTTGGAGGAACCAGCCTGATCGGACGGCACGCCCGTTTCAGCATCCGCCGCTATGCCTGTTTCCTCCCGCACGGGCAAGGATGCAGACGAGGATGCAGGCGGAGTATCCGCGGCCCCTGCCGCTGCGGCGGCCTCCGGCGGCGGTGCCTGAACATGCAAAACCTGCATCTGCACGGGCGCTTTGGCCATGTGCATCTTGCGTTCCTCATCGGAAATACGCAGCTTGTCGGAAAGCCCCATAAGCCGCGTGACAATCTTGTCCATCTTCGCGGCATCTTGTATCGGATCGACGGTTTCAAGGCGCAAGACCAGCTGCCTGTCGTTAAAGATAACAAGCACATTCGCGTTGCGCGTTTTCAAGATAGCGTCGATGGCTTCGACCCGCGCATCCGTCAGATAGGACTCCGCGACATCGTCATACATGACAAAGGCGTGGTGTTTTTCCCGATCCCATTTGCCGCTTTTGATCTTATAGGGATGAAGCCTGTCGAGCGACTTTAGGAAGGGTAGCATTTCCTGCGATCCCATCGCGGCGCCGTTGACGATGCCTTCTACCAATTCTATTTCGACGACCGTCACATAGCGGCGCGTGCGGATATCGCCGCCATCCTGCTCCGCCGTGAAAAAGCCAAGCCTGTAATCGCCGATATTGCCCGTAATTTCCGCCGGGCCCATAAAAGTGCCGCGCTTGAAAGTGAGGTTTTTCGCCTTGGCATAGGCTTCCCACGCCCGCTTCTGGCGCAATAATATCTGTAAAGACCAGATCGTCGCGCCGATTAAAACAGCGGATAGAAGAAGCCAGAGAAAAACCCACATGCGTAAAAATTATCCTCTTTTAGAAAAAAGCAAAGGAACTCAATGCATTATTCTACCCCGTCCAGCGCTTCCCTGTCATCTTTTGTTTGAAAAGGGCTGAAAAACGGGCGGCTGGGGGCTTTTCCCGTTTATTTCTTCTCGGCATTGCCGGCTTCAAAAAGCGGGGCGGCGTCGCTCAAAGGCACGGATTGCGGCAGGATTTGCGGCGTCAGCAAGGGCTCCGGGAACACGATCGTCTTTTCAGGCATCAAATGGGCGCGTACGAAGGTCACGCCCGGCCCTGCCGTCCGTTCATCCGTATAGGGAACCTGACCGGAGAATTTTACGACTTCATACCCGTCGCCGCAGCCGGCAAGCAGGATGGCAGAGAAACCAGCGATGGCCAGCAGGCCGGAGCGGAGAGTTTTCATATAAAATCACCTGAAATTTGCTTCAAAGAACGGTAAAGGCCCAATAAACATGGAATCGCGAACGCGTCCCTTATCCTACCCCCCCTGTGGATAAATGTCTATCCTCCTTTTGAATGAAGAGCTTGCCCCCTTTCAGGGGCCGCAAATTTGATCGCGGCAGTGCAAAAATGAGAGGATAGAATCAAGGCGGATAAGAGCAAAAGGGCAAAAGCCTGCCACCGCCAGCCCAGCCAGAAAGGGAAGATTATATGCCTGCAAATGAAACACGAATTCTCCACCTCCCCAGCCTGAGCCGCCAGCATGCCATCGTGTCCATGCCGAAAACGGACTGGTTCTGGCTGGATGATTATGTGCGCACCCATTATCCTTATAATGGCTATAAGGCGCTCCTGCGCGAATTTCACGGCAAGGCCAGTTCTACCGAGAGCCTTTTCCGCCTGCTCCGCTCCAAGGCCAAGCAGCATTGCGGGGAGCAAATGGCGACGCTCTACGGGCTGGTGAATGACAATACCCCCTCGCCCTCCCACGCCGCGGGAGAAACCGGCGCGCCCGACAACCCGTCCCATCCGGCCAAACCCGACTATTTTGCCTCCATGCCGTTTGCCTACCGGCTCTTTCACTTCCTGCCGCATCCAACGCATCTCACCACCGTCTGGGAGCGGAAAAACTACCATCTTTATGAAGGAAATGAGGGTTAGGCCCCTCCCGCAGGCAGGCTTTACTTGTCGTAAATAAGCTTGACCTCCTGCCGGAAACATGGGCAGTATCATCGTGTTTGATATCAAACTCTACGACACGACCTATTGACGACGACGGCCCATAGAAATCCTAGTTGGTAAAAAGTCGGTTTGAGCAGGGTTATTATAAAGGCACAAGCCGAGAACTGAGATCAGACACAAGCGCGGAACCACATGGTGTGGGGATGCGCAACTCAATGCCAACGAAGGAGAAAACGACTATGGCTACAGGTACCGTAAAATGGTTCAACACACAAAAAGGCTACGGCTTTATCCAGCCTGACGATGGCGGCGCGGACGTATTCGTCCATATTTCCGCTGTTGAAAAATCCGGCATGCGCGCCCTGAATGAAGGCCAGAAGATTTCCTATGAAATCCAGACGGATCCGAAAAAAGGGAAAGCTGCTGCTGTAAACCTTGAGGCAGCCGCCTAAATTATTACAGCGTTTCTTTGAGAGCGCTTGATAAGAAAAATTATAGAACGGGCGGAATTTTCCTGCCCGTTTTTTATCGGCCCGTCACCGGGATTTGAGCGCCGGATAAAATCCCCGCCATAAAGATCGCCCGCCCCCTTATAGTATAGTTATACCTATATATTCACGGTGATTGTCGTCAGATAGGCCGTGCAGAAAATCAGCGCCGCAAAAAAACATCTCGATACAGCGGGCAATAAGGCGCCGGACAGGCGGCCCGTGCCGGATAAACCATTATGGCTGTTACGGTTGTTACGGTTGTTGTTGGATAATGTCCTCATCATGCTTTGCCAACCCGCATGAAAAACATTCGGTTCCGGCGCTACAAAAATGAAACAGAACTGAAACAAACAGGACAATAATCCCGGCTTTAAGCGCGCCTAAAGCCGCCGGTTGACACGCATCTTTTTATTGCCCGAACCGGATTTTCTTCCCGAAGCGGGACATTCCGTAAAACTACCGGCAAGACCGAGATCCATTGCCTCCAGCTTGCGGATTTGATCACGGATGCTGGCCGCTTCCTCGAATTCAAGATCGGAGGCGGCTTTACGCATTTTATCCTCAAGCTGCCTGATATGTTTTTGGAAGGATGCGGGGCTTTCAAACGCGGCCTGATCGTCTTCGGCAAGCCCCCTATAGCTCCTTTGCACTTCCATATAATCAGCGCGCTCGAACACGGAGTTCAGGGCCAGGGAAATATTCTTTTTCACCGATGCGGGCGTGATGCCGTGTTCCGTATTATAGGCGACCTGCTTTTCGCGGCGGCGATCCGTTTCCTCTATCGCCGCCGTCATGGATTTCGTCATCACATCGGCATAGAGAATTACGCGGCCATCGACATTGCGCGCGGCCCGCCCGATTGTCTGGATCAGCGAGGTTTTGGAACGCAGATAGCCTTCCTTGTCGGCGTCCAGAATGGCGACCAGCATACATTCGGGAATATCGAGCCCTTCGCGCAAAAGATTGATGCCGACCAGCACGTCGAATTCCCCCATGCGCAAATCGCGCATGATTTCGATCCGCTCCAGCGTGTCGATGTCCGAGTGCATATAGCGCACGCGCACGTTGTTTTCCTGAAGATATTCCGTCAGCGCCTCGGCCATTTTCTTCGTCAGGACGGTCACAAGGATGCGCCCGCCCTTTTCCGCGACGATGCGACATTCGCTCATCAAATCATCGACCTGATGCTCCGTCGGACGGATCTCCACGGGCGGATCGATAAGCCCTGTCGGGCGGACGACCTGCTCCGCGAAATCACCGCCTGTTTGCTCCAGCTCATAGGGGCCGGGCGTTGCGGACACATAAACGATCTGTCCGCGCATCGCGTTGAATTCCTCGAATTTCAGCGGCCTGTTGTCGAGCGCCGCCGGAACGCGGAAACCGTAATCGACGAGCGTCTGCTTTCGCGCGCGGTCGCCATTATACATGGCCCGCAATTGCGGAACCATCACATGGCTTTCATCGAGGATGATAAGCGCGTCTTGCGGAAGATATTCGATAAGCGTCGGCGGCGCCTCGCCGGGCGCGCGGCCCGTCAGATAGCGTGAATAATTTTCAATGCCGGGGCACACGCCGGCCGCCAGCAGCATTTCGATATCGAACTGGGTGCGCTGCTGGAGCCGCTGCGCTTCCAAAAGCTTGTTCTCACGCTCGAACCACGCGACGCGCTCCTTCATGTCGTTCTGGATGTTCTTGATGGCCTGCGCCATGGTCGGGCCGGGCGTGATATAGTGGCTGTTCGCGTAAATCCGAACCCCTTCCATCCGCGCCTGTTTCTCCCCCGTCAACGCGTCGAATTCGACGATGTCTTCTATTTCATCGCCAAAGAGGGAAAAGCGCCACGCCGAATCTTCCATGTGCGAGGGGAATAATTCCACCGTATCGCCGCGCACGCGGAACGTCCCGCGCTCGAAACTCATATCGTTGCGCTTGTACTGGAGCGTTACAAGCTGGGCGATAAGCTGCTGCCGGTCGAGCCGGTCGCCCTTGCGGATATCGACCGTCATCGCCTGATAGTCCTCTTTCGAGCCGATGCCGTAAATGCAGGAAACGGAAGCGACGATCACCACGTCCTTGCGTTCAAAAATCGCGCGGGTCGCGGCGTGGCGCATCCGGTCGATTTGCTCGTTAATCGAAGAATCCTTTTCGATGAAGGTGTCGGTGCGCGGAACATAGGCTTCCGGCTGGTAATAATCGTAATAGGACACGAAATATTCCACGGCGTTTTCGGGAAAGAAGGCTTTCATCTCGCCATAAAGCTGCGCCGCCAGCGTCTTGTTCGGCGCGAGGATGAGCGCGGGGCGCTGCGTGCGTTCAATCAGATGCGCCATGGTAAAGGTCTTGCCGGAGCCGGTCACGCCGAGCAGCACTTGATCGGACAGCCCCGCCTCCAGCCCCTCGACAAGCTTGGCGATCGCGGCAGGCTGATCCCCCGCCGGCTGAAAGTCCGAATGGATTTTAAAGGGGGGCGAGTTCTCCATAGGGACACTCGCAGCCTGATTTATCTCTACCGCGCCGCGCATAAGAAGGAATATATAGCGAAACAAGCCGTTGTAAACAATCCGGAATCCGTTATTCTTGGAGCATGATTATCAAGGATTTAAGCCCGAAATTTGAAGATTTGGCGGATGCTCTGGGGGAGATCTCCGGCGGGCTCTTCGTCACCGAGGCCGCCTATGCGCTGGAATTGCTGAAACAGCCCTATGCGGACGGCGCGGCGGCGGTCGAGGCGGCCCAGCTTGCGCAACGGATCGTTGCTATCTATAAGGCCGGGCTTGCGGATGACGATGCTTTCCGGGCGGCCTTCATCCAATACGCGCCAAAGAAATTTACGGATCTGGCCCCTATCGATCTGGAAGATGATTTGCAAGAATCCATGGCGAAAAAACTTCTCGTTCTCGTACAGGACGGGGCGGAAGTGCATTTTACCATCGGCTATCATGCAGGGCGCATCGCGCATTTCATGATAGCGGATCTATGGAAGCGCGGAATCCCCTTCCATATCGACGTGCCGGATACGGATTTTTCGCGGCTCTTGACCAGCCATGCCGGTGAGGCCGGGCTAAAATCTTACGCGGAATACCGCATCGGGATCTTCGGCGGCGTCACCAACCGCGTAACGGTGATGCCGAACACGATGCCGCCTTCCCCCGTCCCCGCAGACGGGGAAAAAGCAAAATTCTTTGATTCCCTTATGCGTCCCTATGCCAAAAAGACGGGGGCGGGAGAAATTATTTTCACCCTCACCTATTTCCCGACCGCGCTGGATGCCGAGCTGGACGGCATTCCCTTGCCGGAATATTTACAGCTCCATTTCGACATGGCGGATCAGCCGGACGAATTGATTTCGCAAGCGCACCTTCATCTCATCAAAAAGCTGAACAAGGCGGCGCATGTCCGCTTTACCAACAATGACGGGACGGATGTTTCGATGGAATTGGTGGATGAAAACGGTAAGCATTTCACCTTTTGCAATTCCCTTGCCCTCAGGAACGTGCCGGGATCGGAAGTGTTTTCAGCCCCCCGCCGGGACAGCGTCAACGGCGTTATCGTCGCAAAAGGCAAATTCAACCCCAAGGGCGATAAGGGCAGCGTCATTACGAACCTTACCCTGAATTTCAAGGACGGGCGGATAGAAGCCTTTACGGCGGATTCGGGCGCGGACGTGTTTGAAAAATTCCTCGCGCGCGACGAAGGCAACCGCTTTGTCGGCGAGCTTGGCATCGGCACGAACCCGCATTTGAAATGCCACGTTATTAACGGGCTGCTGGTCGAGAAAATCGGCGGGAGCTTCCACCTCGCTCTCGGCGCTGCCTATACGATGACGGATTATCTGGGCGAGCCTGTTTATGTCGATAACGGCAACCGAAGCATCGATCACTGGGACATCACAACCATGCTTTACGGCCATGGCGGGAAGATGTATCTGGATGGCGAACTCTATATGGATGACGGCGTCTTCCTTGATCCGGCGCTCGACGTTCTCAATCGCGGATGGGCGGCAGTCCCCGCCGAAGACCGCCCCGCACGCTGGAAAGACTATAAAGGCCCATTTACCGGAAACTGATACTTGCCGCCGTTATTTTACGCCGTACGGGACGGGCGGGACAATCCCCCTTATGGGCGTTCACCGCAAAACGCAGTGGTTGCTTTTATCCGCCCGGCGGTTTAAGCGTAAAATATGGATATATGCTCGTTTTTAAAGACCCGCCGTTCGGCGGCCATCAAATATCTTTCAGCCCCCGGCCCGGATGCGCGGCAGCTTGAAGACATTCTCGCCATAGCGGCCCGTGTCCCCGATCACGGCAAGCTTGCCCCGTGGTGGTTCGTGACATTTGAAGGCGAGGCCCGCGAAAAATTCGGCGCCGTCCTGCGGGACGCTTATTTGCTCGAAGATCCGGACGCCGCCCCCGCCAAGCTCGATCTTGAGGCGGAAAAATTCTTGCGCGCACCGCTCGTTATCGCCGCAATTTCCCGCGTCAAGGAAAGCAAGATCCCTCAGTGGGAGCAATTCCTGTCCGCGGGCGCCGCGTGCCACAATCTTTGCCTTGCCGCCAATGGCTTGGGCTATGGCACGAACTGGGTCACGGGCTGGCCGGCCTTTAACGCAAAAGTCCGCAATGCCCTGCAATGCGATGAGCGCGATATTATCGCCGGATTCATCTATATCGGCACGGCGACCCAAGAACAGGACGAGCGCGAGCGCCCCGCCCTGCCCGCGATTGTGA
The DNA here is from genome assembly GCA_041655955.1 of Micavibrio sp. Lineage (GTDB taxonomy): Bacteria > Pseudomonadota > Alphaproteobacteria > Micavibrionales > Micavibrionaceae > Micavibrio_A. The sequence continues at coordinate 66,120 of JBBAEN010000001.1, read as the reverse complement.
GTGCATGGACAGAAGATTACACGCCGAACAAGGGCGACGCCTATGGCAAGGCCGGAATAGGCTTGCCCGAAAGGGGCTTTTAGGGTCTTATAGTTCCCGTAATGAGTATGATAAGAAAACGCCTCATCGGCCTGTTCGACTATGTCCAGTTTCCTGCCAGCACTATGCTGTTCACGGTCGGGGCAATCGACCATCTGGAAAAAGCGGTGAATGCGACCGGATTTCTTGCAAGGCCGCTGGCTTTATCTGGAAATATTTTCAACCATGCGGCACTCGGCGCCGTGATGGGGGTAGCCATCGGCAATGTGTTCAAGCAAAATCACCATAAATCAAACGCACTCTTTGTGATGCCTGCCGCAGCCGCCGGTGTCGTTGCCGGATATGCCGCCAATGAAACATCGGCGCTGGCGCCCTACGCCGCCGCCTTCGCCGCAGCCACCGCCGGAATTTATATCAGGCGCAATTTTATCCTGCCGGAAAATATACAGCGCGGGAACGATCTGGATTATTAGCCGGTTTTATTATAACGGCAGTTTTTCCCGGCTTGCGCAAACAGCCTTATCTTTTCAAAGTCCTTGCTGCCGTCCGGATGTTCCAGCCCCGAATTGGCGTCAATGCCCGCAGGAGCCACCTCGGCAATCGCGCGGTTGATATTGTCCGGATTGAGCCCGCCCGCAAGAATGACAGGCACGGAAACGCGTTCGACGATCGCGCGGCTGACGGCCCAGTCATGCACCATACCCGTTCCGCCCAGCCTGTCCGCCGTGCGCGAATCCAGCAAAATCATATCAACATAAGGTTCATATTCGCACGCCGCGCCGATGGCCTCTTCGCCCGTGACGTGGACGGTTTTTATCAGCTCCGCCGCAGGCATCAGGCCGCGCAGTTTTATAATCTCTTCCACCGGAAGGTCATCATGGATTTGCACGGCGCCGACACCGGCTATTCCGGCAATAGAGGCGATTTCACCGGCATCGAGAAGATGCGTGACCATCACTGTGCGGATGGTATCAGGCAGGGCGGCAACGATTTTCTTTCCCGCCTGCGGCGTAATCCCGTCTTCCGCGAGATGGGTAAGGCCCATAAGAAGGCCAATCGTATTGGCCCCGGCAAGGGCCGCGCCCAGAGCCTCGTCACCATTCCGCACGCCGCAAACCTTGATGAAAGGCTCCATCAGTCCCGCCTAGGCGCCGTCTTCGCCGCTCTTGTCGAATTTCACGATAACGCCGCGCTTTTTAAAGTAGGACTTCATCATCTGGCGGCCCTGACGGTTATTCTGGGCAAGCCTTTCAGGCGCGAAGACGGCTTCTTTCGTGCCTTGCGCCTTCAATTCTTCCTTCAGCGCCCTGAGCGCCTCGTCCAGCCCCTCATTATCATTATGAATGGCGGCGTAAATCTCTTCCTTGATTTTGTCCAGCGTGTTTGCAGCGGCCATGGCATCAATCCTTTTTCGGCTTCAATGTCGGGAAAGCGATGACGTCGCGGATATTGTGCGATCCGGTGAGCAGCATGGAAAGCCGGTCGATCCCCATGCCCCATCCGCCTGTCGGCGGCAGACCGTATTCCAGCGCCGTGACATAGTCGTCGTCGAGCATCTGGGCTTCCTCATCACCTTTTTCTTTTTGCGCAACCTGATCCTCGAACCGCGCAAGCTGGATTTTCGGATCATTCAGCTCTGAAAACGCGTTCACGATCTCCCAGCCATTGATATAGGTTTCGAACCGTTCGACAAGGCGCGGATTGTCCCGGTGAACCTTGGCCAGCGGGGAGATATCCATCGGCGTGTCGGTCACATGGATCGGCTGGATCAGCGTATGTTCCACCTTTTCATCAAAAACGGCGGCGACGACATCGCCCCAGCTTGCAAAGCTTTCCGTATGCACGCCGAGATTTTTTGCGGCGTGGCGGGCTTCGGCAGGCGTTTCATATTTCAGGAAATCGACGCCTGTCGCCTCCTCCACAAGCTCCAACATGGATTTGCGCGCAAAAGGCTTTTCATAGTCGATAAGATTTTCGCCCATCTGCACCTGCAACGTGCCGTTCACGGCAAGGCAGCATTGACGGATCAAGTTTTCCGTCAGCTCCATAATGTCGTTATAATCCATATAGGAATGATAGCCTTCGATCGTCGTGAATTCGGGATTATGCTTGATGGAAATCCCTTCATTGCGGAACAGGCGGCCAATTTCAAAAACGGCATCCGCAAGCCCCCCGACGATAAGGCGTTTCAGCGGCAATTCGGTCGCGATGCGCAAATAGAAATCTGCGTCCAGCGCGTTATGATGCGTGACGAAAGGCCGTGCATTCGCGCCGCCGAGAATGGGGCTGAGCACCGGCGTTTCCACCTCGATAGCGCCGAGATCATCCATATATCTACGAATGAACGATACGATTTTAGAGCGCTTGCGCAAAGTATCGCGGCTCTCCTCGTTCATGATGAGATCGAGATAGCGCTGGCGGTAGCGCTGTTCTATATCGGTCAGCCCATGATATTTTTCCGGGAGCGGCAACAAGGTTTTGCACAGCATCGTGACATCCTTTGCGCGCACCGACAATTCCCCGCGCGGCGTCCGGCGGATAGTGCCTGCCGCTCCTACGATATCGCCGATATCGAATAATTCGAGCTTGGATAATTCTTCCGCGCTCATGGAATCCTTATGGCAGAAAACCTGTATTTTTCCCGAAGCGTCCTGCATGTCCAAAAACATCCCGTTATTGCGCATCGCCATGATGCGGCCCGCGACTGCAACGGCGTCTTCGGTCTCCACGCCGTTTTCAAGCGCGGCATATTTTTCCTGAAGTTCCTGCGCCTGATGGGATCGGTTGAATTTATGCGGATACGGATCCAGCCCGCGGGCCTTAAGCCCGACCAGCTTTTGCTCCCGCGCCTCACGGGGATTGGTGGACAGGGACTCTTTTTTTGCTTCTGCTTGTGTCATGGCGGCAATTCTATGCTAAAATATTGAAGTATGGAGTTATTTATGGCCCGAAACCCTATGAAAAATCAAGCGCCCAGTAAAGCCGGTACACAGGCCGGAAACGTCCTATGGTACATACTTCTGGCCATTTTCCTGCTCGGCGCCCTGACGATGTTCATGAGCAATACGGGCAGCCAGTCCGAGGATACGGGGAGTGCGGAAAAAGCCTCTATCCATGCATCGGAAATACTGAAATATGCTGCGGGTATTAAGACTGCCGTAGACCTGCTAATGGCGCAAGGTTGCAGTGAAACCCAATTGTCATTCTGGAACGATCATAATAAAGACGGAACAGAAAACGCTTCCGACCTTTTTTACAATAGCCGCTCACCAACGGACAGAACATGCCACCTGTTTCATGCCAACGGCGCCGGAATATCGTGGAGAAAAGTTAAACCGGAATGGCTCGACAAATCCCAAAACGCAAAAGCCGGTTATGGCGACTGGTTCTTTTCCGCGCAATCGAGAATCGTCAACATTGGAACATGGTGCGCGACGCCCGCGTGTAACGAGATAGTCATTCTGCTTCCCTATCTCAATAAGGAAACATGCAAACGCATTAACCAGATGCTCAATGTTAATCCCGGATCGCATGAACCGCCGAAAGACGACAATTCGGCCTATGGATACACTTCCCCCTATGCATTCAACGGGACTTTTACAGGAAATAACGTGTTAAATGATACAACGAATTTTCTAGCCGGTAAAAAAACAGGCTGCTTTGAAGGCGACCTGAATCCGCCGGGAGGATACCATTTCTATCATGTCCTCCTGGCTAGATAAGGTTTTTTTTTGACTCAGATCGTTTGTACCACGGACTGTAGCTATGCTATGGCATAGCATATGACAGGCACAGCCGCGCAGCCCCAGCAAGACAGGGTTAAAATCCCCGCCATTCCGGCAGTGTATGCGAACACCCGGAAAGCCTATATTTTGAGCGTGGACGGCGAAGTTTCCGAACTCTCCCACATAGCTGCAAAGAAAATCATCGCGGGACAACCTATTCTTGTATGCCATGCCCCGCATACTCTGGGACGGCTGGATCTGGGTGATGTTGCGGCTTTCGACGTGCTGGAGCTTTTTGCCTTCGTCCACCCCGCCCGTTTTGCCGTGCCGACACCTGCGGGAATTGCCAAATCTCTTGGCCTCACCGCCCCGCAAGGCGCCGATGATTATCCTTATACGTTGATGGAGGCCGCTTCGGCCCTGCTCTCCGACCTTCGCACCGACCAATGGCGCGGACGGGCAGACCCGCTTAAAATCGCCGGTGTCATGGGGCAGAACGGACGCGGCTGGCGCTGGACGCCTTATATATTCGCGGCGCTCGGCGCAGCCTATGACGAAAAGGAAATTTACGTTTCGCGCGCGGATTTGAACATCTGGAAAAACCTTCCCGAATGGGCGGAAAGCGCGCCGCCTCCCCCGCCGTCCCATTATCCGGTCAGCAAAGCCGAAGCGCGCGAAAAATTGCAATCCATATTGGGAAGCCACTCCGAACAGCGCGGCGCCCAGATGGATTATGCGGGGCATATCGCCTCTATGTTCGCCCCGCGCGACCACGAAGACGACGTCAACGCGGTTTTAATCGAGGCAGGGACAGGCGTCGGCAAAACGCTGGGCTATCTTGCGCCGGCGTCCTTGTGGGCGGAGAAGAATAAAGGCAGCGTCTGGATTTCCACCTATACGAAAAACCTTCAAAAACAAATCGGGCAAGAGCTGGACAGGCTCTACCCCGATGCCGACGTCAAAGCCGGCAAGGTCGCGGTGCGCAAGGGCCGTGAAAATTACCTGTGCCTGCTCAACCTCGAAGATGAAGCCGCCGGAGCCGCCCTTGCCAAAAGCCCGCGCACGGCCATCGCCGCCGGGCTTATGGCGCGCTGGGCTGCGGCAACGCGCGACGGCGACCTTTCAGGCGGCGATTTTCCAGGCTGGCTTTCGGGGCTGCTCGGCGCCGTCCATACGATCGGCCTTGCCGACAGGCGCGGCGAATGCATCTATTCGGCCTGTGACCATTATCACCGCTGTTTCGTCGAACGATCCATCCGCGCCGCCCGCCATGCGGATCTGGTCATCGCCAACCACGCGCTCGTCATGATCCAGACGGCCTCGTCTTCATCAGAAAGCGAATTGCCGCGCCATTATATTTTCGACGAAGGACACCATCTTTTCGACGCTGCGGATTCCGCCTATGCGGGGCATTTAAGCGCGCGCGAAACCTATGACATGCGCCGCTGGCTGCGCGGCAATGAAACCACGCGCAAAAGCCGCGCCCGGGGATTGAAACGCCGCGCGGAAGATCTGATAGAAGGCGACGCAAAGCTTGAAACATGCCTTCGCGCCATCCTTGAGGCTTCAAGCGAGCTGACTGGCGAGGGCTGGTCTGCAAGGCTGAAGGACAGCGCCCCCAAAGGCGCCGCCGAGAAATTCCTTTTCGCCGTATTCAACCAGGTCTATGCCCGCGCGGACGAACGCAGCCGCGAGGCCCCCTATTCCGTGGAAACGGATAGTTTTCCTTTAAGCGGCGACATCCTGCCCGCCGCACAGGCGCTTCATAAAACGCTCGAAGATATTATCAGGCCGATGGGCGATCTGGCCGACGGTTTCAGGAAGAAAATGCTTGATGGCGGCGACGATATGAACGCCGATATGCGCAAGCGGCTTGATGCGATCGCGGCGGCCCTTATGCGCCGCACGGATACGCTGCGCGGCTGGGCTTCCATGCTCGCCTCTCTTGCCGAAGGAAAAACGCCGGAGAGTTTTATCGACTGGATGGAGATCGAACGGCATGACGGGCGGGCCATCGATGTCGGGCTTTACAGGCACTGGATCGACCCGATGGTTCCGTTCAGCCAGAGCCTGAGGCCCTATGCCCATGGTGTGGCAGTCACATCCGCGACGCTGCGCGATGCAAGCGGCATCGAAGAGGCTGACTGGAGGGTGGCGCGGACGATTTCCGGCCTTGATTATATGGGCGGGCCGGTTACGCAGGAAAAGCTTGAATCGCCTTTCGATTACCCGGCCAAGACGAAAGTTTTTATTATCAATGACGTCCGTAAGGAAGATTTGGCGCAAGTCGCGGGCGCCTGCCAAACACTTTTTGAAGCGTCCGGGGGCGGCGCGCTCGGCCTCTTTACGGCAATCCAGCGCCTTCGGGCCGTGCATGGCCGCATTGCCCCAAGGCTTGAAGAAAGCGGCCTTCATCTTTATGCCCAGCATGTCGATGCGATTGATAACGGGACGCTCGTCGATATTTTCAAGGACGATATCAATGCCTGTCTTTTGGGAACCGACGCAGTGCGCGACGGGGTCGATGTGCCGGGAGACTCTTTACGCCTTATTGTCTTTGACCGCGTGCCATGGCCGCGTCCGACCATCCTTCACCGCGCGCGTAAAGAGATTTTCGGCGGCAGGATTTATGACGACCGCATCGCGCGCCTGAAACTGAAACAAGCCTTTGGCCGCCTTATCCGCCGCACCGACGATCGCGGCGTGTTCGTGATGCTGGATTCCATGCTTCCCTCGCGCCTCTACGGGGCTTTTCCGGACGGGGTTGCGATAGAAAAAACGGGCCTTGCGGATGCGGCCCGTCAAATCAGGGAGTTTTTAAAATAATTACGCGGCGGCGCCCTGCACGGCAAGAAGCTTGAAATCCGCCATATCAATCTTTTTGGAAAGCTGGATTTTTTCGGCCTGTTCGTCCGCAATCGCCAGACGCTGTTTCAACTCTTCAATCTCGGCCTCTATAGCAGCGGCGTCCAGCTCGTTCACATTGACCGCCTGTTCGGCAAGGATGGTGCAGTTCGCGGCAGTAACATCGGCAAAGCCGCCCGCAATAAAGATTTTTTCAGGCGCATCGCCTTCCTTGCGCATGACTTCGACAACGCCCGGCTTGATGGCGGCGATGAGGGACATATGCCCCGCGCGCACGCCGAAATATCCTTCTTCGCCCGGAATAACAACCTGCCATGCGGACTCGGACAAGAGGACGCGGTCGGGGGAAACGAGTTCAAAGTGAAAGGTCGTTGCTTGGCTGCTCATGCTCTGGGACTTTCCGGTTGAAAAATAAAGGTGGAAGAAACAGGCGGCGACGCCGCTTCGTAAATAAAAGGCACTGATTTCGTAACGATAAAAAGATCGTGCAGGGCCTGCATCGCAGAAGCCGCCAGCTCCGGCGCGTCGTTATATTTCCGCATCGAACGCAGCGTCATATCGGCATCGGCAATCTTTTGATCGAACGCGGCATGGGCCGCCTTTTCCGCCCCCGCGCCTTTCAGGGAAAAATCCGACGCCATATTTTGCGCCTTGACGCAGGCGGCATGTTCGCTAAAGGCCGGAATACCGGAGCTTCTTGAAAGCATTCTTGCCGCAACGCCTATATCGGCGGCAAAATCCTCCAGCGTTTGTAAGAAAGCGCCGCGAGGAACATGCCGCAAAAACGGGTTCATCGACACGCATTGGGCGCTATCGAGGATACCGCGCACTTGTTCGGCAACGGTAATAATCCTGACATTCTCGTTATAGGAATCAGCCAGCATCGCCTATCCTATTTTTCTTGAAAGATAGCGCGATACGGCAGGAGCGATAACAATACCGGTGATAAAGCCGCCGACAGCCACCGCGCCTTTTGCACCTATGGCAAAATCCGCCGCAAGCCCCGCCGCCGTTACCGCGAGCTGAACCGCATAAGGATTGCCGGCAATATCCTTGAAAACAGGGCGCAGCTTCATTAACGCCTCCCTCTTTTCATCATGGTTGAAAAGGACGGAGCCCATTCATGATCCGTAAATTCCCGTTCGCCGCGCGGCATCCCGCCGCTCGTTTCTGGGGCGGCTTCCTCCATGGCCTTGGCCGCTGGCATATGGGCTTCCGGGGTTACGGTATCGGCCGCGCGGGAAAAATGCCTGCGCATATAAACGGCAGCAAGAACGCCAATGCCGGCCACAGGAAGCAGGCGCGGGTCGAACATTGCCGCCCCCGCCGTTGCCCCGCCAAAGGCGGCGATGGCGGCGCAGGAGGCGCGGGCCATGCGGTTGTAATGGCGGCGGCTGTTTTCCGCGGCCATTTCTACAACATCGCTTCCCTGCTGCTTTGCTTCCGGCATATCGCTTTCCTTCAGCCCCTTGGCTCTTTACGCTTAAGCGGCTTCTGCCGCCATTTTGCGCGCTTTGGCTTCCGCTTCCTCAATCGTGCCGACCATATAGAAAGCCGCTTCGGGCAGGTGATCGTACTTGCCGTCAACAATCGCGCGGAAGCCCTTGATCGTGTCCTCAAGCTGGACGAACACGCCTGGAGAACCTGTAAAGACTTCGGCGACGTGGAAGGGCTGCGAGAGGAAGCGCTGGATTTTACGTGCGCGGGCGACGACGAGCTTGTCTTCCTCGGACAGTTCATCCATCCCCAGAATGGCGATGATATCCTGAAGCGCTTTATATTGCTGGAGCGTCCTTTGGACATCGGCGGCGCATTGATAATGCTCGTCGCCGACGACGCGCGGATCGAGAATGCGGGACGTGGAGTCCAGCGGGTCAACAGCCGGATAAATGCCAAGCTCCGCAATCTGGCGGGACAGAACCGTCGTCGCGTCAAGGTGGGCAAAGGTCGTGGCCGGCGCGGGGTCGGTCAAATCGTCGGCAGGAACGTAAACGGCCTGAACGGACGTAATAGAGCCTTTGTTGGTAGAGGTAATGCGCTCTTGCAACGCGCCCATATCGGTCGCCAGCGTCGGTTGATACCCCACGGCGGACGGAATGCGGCCCAAAAGCGCGGACACTTCGGCGCCTGCCTGCGTAAAGCGGAACACGTTGTCCATAAAGAACAGGACGTCCTGCCCTTCTTCGTCACGGAAATATTCAGCCATGGAAAGACCGGAGAGCGCAACGCGGGCACGGGCGCCCGGCGGTTCGTTCATCTGGCCGTAAACCAGCGCAACTTTGGAAGCGCCTTCAAGGTTGATAACACCGGCATCCATCATTTCGTGGTAAAGGTCGTTCCCTTCGCGGGTACGCTCACCAACACCTGCGAACACGGACACGCCGCCATGCGCCTTTGCGATGTTGTTGATGAGTTCTTGAATCGTCACCGTCTTGCCGACGCCGGCGCCGCCGAACAGGCCGATCTTGCCGCCTTTGAGGTACGGGCAAAGAAGGTCGACGACTTTAATGCCCGTGACCAGCTGCTCGGCTTCTGCGGACTGTTCCGTAAAGGTCGGCGCTTCGCGGTGGATAGGGTATGTCTTTGCCGTATTAACCGGGCCGCGCTCGTCAATCGGCTGGCCGATAACATCCATGATGCGCCCCAGCGTTTCGGGGCCGACGGGGACGGAGATAGCCGCACCCGTATCGACAACCGCCGCGCCGCGCACAAGACCGTCCGTGGAGTCCATCGCGATTGCGCGCACTGTGTTTTCACCAAGGTGCTGGGCGACTTCGAGAACCAGCGTCTTACCGTCATTTTGCGTCTGGATAGCGTTCAGGATTTGCGGAACATCACCATTCGGGAACGTCACGTCGACGACAGCGCCGAGAACCTGTTGAATGTAACCTTGTGCTTGAGCCATTTCTTTTCTTCCTTTTTTAAACGTCTTGTCTTGTCTTTTTAAGGGGTCAGTCCCGCAGCTTGCAGCCGATCCCATTTTTCAATTTGTTGTCCGATTCCTGGCGTCGGTTCGCGGTGGATAAGGACGGGCCTGTCATTCAGGCGCTTTAACGCCGCATCCAATGCGTCCTCGCGCTGAACCGGCGTCTTGCCGATATTGGCGACATCATCAAAACTCCGCATCAGACAGCCTCCGCGCCGGAAATAATCTCGATAAGCTCTTTCGTAATATAAGCCTGACGGGCGCGGTTATATTGAATCGTCACGCGCTTGATCATGTCGCCCGCGTTGCGGGTCGCATTATCCATGGCCGTCATGCGGGCCGCCTGTTCACCGGCAGCAGAGTCAAGAAGCGCGCGAAAAATCTGGACGCCGAGATTGCGCGGCAATAAAAGCTCCAGCATCGCTTCTTCGTCCGGCTCGAATGAATAAGGGGACGTCAGCGCGCCTTCGGCTTTTTCAACCTTGTTCTCATTCGCCGCTTTTTCTTCGGCCTTGAAAGGGATGATTTGCTGGACGCCCGGTTTTTGCGTCAGGACGGAGATAAATTTATTGTAGATGACGCTGGCGACGTCAAACGCGCCTGCCTCGAACTGGGCGAGGACATATTGCGTAACCTCGTCCGCATCGGCAAAGGACAAGGACTTGCCGCCGCCGAGATTGGTAAAGCTTTTGACGATCTTGTCGGCATGATCGCGCTTAAGGAAGCTTTCCGCCTTGCGGCCGACCGTGACGATCCTGACCGTTTTCCCTTCGGAAACAAGGCGGCGGATTTCATTGCGCGCCATCCGGACAAGGTTTGTGTTGAACCCGCCCGCAAGGCCGCGGTCGGAAGAAACCACGACAAGCAATTGCACATCATCCCGCCCCGTCCCGGCCAAAAGTTTCGGCGAGGCGTTGGTGACGACGATATTTTGCGCGACGCGCTCCATCATCTCCGCCATGGCGCGTGCATAGGGCTGGGCGCTTTCGGCCTTGTCCTGCGCTTTTTTCAGTTTCGACGCCGCCACCATCTTCATCGCCGAGGTAATCTTCCTCATTGATTTAACGGAAACGATGCGATCCCTGTAATCCTTTAAACTTGGCATTCCAAACCTTTCGGCATTTCAATTTGTGGCCGCTCCACCCTGGTTTGCAAAGTCGATTCACAATGTTCAAGCTGCCAGCCTCTGGCCCTGGCCGCCGCGCTGAAACCCCGTATAGGCTGAACATATACAGCGTTCCATCCCGAAGCCAGCTTCGTTTCAACATCATCGATCTGCTCAATCAAACCAGAAAAACTCATTTCAACTTTCCCCTTTTACCGGTGGGTTCAGGCGGCTTTCTTCGTCGAACCGGCATAGTTATCGGCGAAAGCGGCGAGGAAGTCTTTCAACTGTGCCTCGACCCCGTCGATCTTCTGATCCTTGCGGATGCTGTCCAGAATGGCGGCGCCATTTGCGCGGATCGTGTCAAGGAGCGCGTGTTCGAAACGGGATACGTCATTGACCGGAACATCATCGAGATAGCCTTTCGTGCCGGCATAGATCACGACGACCTGTTCTTCCACGGGCAGCGGCGAATATTGCGGCTGTTTCAAAAGCTGCGTCAGGCGCGCGCCGCGGGCCAGAAGGCGCTGCGTCGAGGCGTCAAGGTCGGAGGCGAACTGCGAGAAGGCTTCCATTTCACGAAACTGCGCAAGCTCCAGCTTGATGGAACCGGCAACCTGTTTCATCGCCTTGATCTGCGCCGCGGAACCAACGCGGGATACGGACAGGCCGACGTTAATCGCGGGACGGATCCCTTTGAAGAACAAGCCCGTTTCAAGGAAGATTTGCCCGTCCGTGATGGAAATCACGTTGGTCGGAATATAGGCGGAAACGTCGCCGGCCTGCGTTTCGATGATCGGCAGGGCCGTCAGCGAGCCAGCGCCGAGATCGTCATTAACCTTACAGGCGCGTTCCAGCAGGCGGGAGTGAATATAGAACACATCGCCCGGATAGGCTTCGCGGCCCGGCGGACGGCGGAGCAGCAGTGACATCTGGCGATAGGCAACAGCCTGTTTGGACAAATCGTCGTAAACGATGAGGGCATGCTGGCCGTTGTCGCGGAAATATTCGCCCATCGCACAGCCTGTGTAGGGCGCGAGGAATTGCATCGGCGCGGGATCGGAAGCCGTCGCGGCGACGACGATGGAATATTCCATCGCGCCGTTATCTTCCAGCTCGCGCACCAGCTGGGCCACGGTCGAACGCTTCTGGCCGATGGCGACATAGATACAGAACATATGCTTGTTCGTATCGGGATCCTTGTTGATGTTTTTCTGGTTGATGATGGCGTCGATCGCAACAGCCGTTTTCCCCGTCTGGCGGTCGCCGATGACGAGTTCGCGCTGGCCGCGGCCGACGGGGACGAGGGCGTCAATCGCCTTCAGACCCGTTTGCATCGGCTCGTGAACGGATTTACGCGCGATAACGCCGGGGGCCTTCACTTCGACGCGGCGGTATTCGGCGTCCTTGATGGGGCCTTTGCCGTCAATCGGGTTGCCGAGGCCGTCAACAACGCGGCCCAAAAGCCCGCGGCCGACGGGAACCTGAACGATTTCACCCGTGCGCTTGACGATATCGCCTTCTTTAATGTCGCGGTCGGCGCCGAACACAACGACGCCGACATTGTCGCTTTCGAGGTTGAGGGCCATGCCGCGAATGCCGCCCGGAAATTCGACCATCTCGCCCGCCTGAACGCGGTCAAGACCGTAAACGCGGGCAACACCGTCCCCGACGCTCAAGACCTGGCCGATTTCGGCAACATCCGCCTGCGCGCTGAAGTTCGCGATCTGCTTTTTGAGAATTTCCGAGATTTCGGCTGCTTTGATTTCCATTTTCTTTTCTTCCTCGTTTAAAAAATTATGCCGCTTGCGTGTCGCCGGCCTTCATGGCGCGGCCCAGACGTTCAAGCTTTGTTTTAACAGAATCGTCGATCATGACGGAACCGAGCGTGACAACCACGCCGCCAATCAAATCCGGATTGACTTTCGCATCCACGGCGACCGGATGGCCGATCGTTTTGGAAAGATTTTCTTCCAGCATTTTCTTTTGCGCGGCGGAAAGCTCCTGCGCGCTCTCGCACCTTGCGCGCACTTCGCCGCGGCGGGCGGAAAGCGTGTCCGTAACCGCTTTCAGGATCGCGTCCAGCGCGGACAGGCGGCGGTTCTGGGCCAGAAGGAGCAGGAAATTGCGGGTCAGGGCATGAAATTTCGCCGTATCGGCAAGGGCCGCCAGCGCCGCCTGCTGCGCATCCGCCCCTATCAGCGGAGAGCGGATCAGGGATTGCAGGGCATCGGAACCGGCGACCATCGCCTGAAGATCCCTAACGTCTTGTTCTATCTGGGGAATCGCATTGCTCTCCATGGCCAGATCGACCAGAGCAGATGCATATCTTAAGGCGGCAGCGCCTGAGGATCCGTTATGAGAAGCCACGCATGTCCCTTTTTTTATAAAAACAGTGTTCAAAAACTGCGCCCCAGATAGCATACGGACGGCGGCCTTGCAAGCTTTGCGGACGGTCATTTCAAGGAGTTTTTTACAGGGCCGTGAACAGAACCCGTTAAAAAATATGTAAATTAAAATAGGGCGGGTTTTCTGCCCCCATAACGCTTATCACCTTAAAAAGGAGCAGATGCGCCACATATATTTCCAGCGTCCAGCGCCCCCCTATATAAAGCGGCGCTTTGCAAATCGCCGGAAGCCGCCGCGAAAGGGCTTCGTATGTGACGGGCCGGAACCGGGTCAGGAGAAGCGCCGTCCCGATAAGGCCGCAACCGGTCACAAGCTTCTGGGCCATGGTAAAATCCATAAAAGTGCCGAGCTGGAACACCGCATAAAGCCCCGCGGCAATGACCGCGAACTGGAGCCTTTGTTCCTTATCAAAAGGCATGGAGCCGGAATGGCGGACGAAATAGCCGATCATCACGAAATAAAACGCGGCGCTTCCATATTCTATGAGCGGCATGGTCACGAAATTCAGGCCGAAGAGCGCCGCCGCCGCCACGTAAAGGGAGGATGGCTTGCGGCGAATCAGCCCCATTAGCGGATCAAGCACGGCGCGTGCCGCGAGGAATGTCGCAAGGATGCAAAGCGGCAGCAATGGCTGCCCCAGCGCGAAATTCCCCGCCACAAGAATAAACGTCCCCACCCATAAGGACGGCGAAAGCTCACGCGTTTGCGCATAGCCTATGAGAAAAAGCCAAACAGGGGCAGACATCCGCCCCACGACGCGCCACCCATATTGTTCGGGAAAAAAGAACGCGCCTATATGGTCGATAATCATCAATGCCAGCGCAACGCTCTTCAGCAGGTCATAAGAGGTTATCATATCGGGATGATGACGGGTCAACAGGGCCATGAGGCAGTATCTCAAAAAAAGCTTTGCGGATCGACATCGACCTGCACGCGAACGGCGGACGGGATTTTAACCGCCGACAGCCATGCGGCGATCGCTTTTTGGATGTCTATATTTTTATCGGCGCGCACCAGAAGGCGGCGGCGGTATTTTCCGCGCAGCCGGTACATTTGCGCCTCCGCCGGCCCCAATGTCTGAAGCCCCTGCCCGTGCGGCGCGCTCATGCCAAGAAATTTCGCCGCTTCCATCACCTGCTTTTCATCGCGGCCCGAAACGATAATGCCCGCAAGGCGGGAGAATGGCGGCATGTTCGCGGCCTCGCGGCTATCGGCCTCGACAGTCAGGAACTCATCGCGCCCGCCCGCGCCGAGCGCCTGCATCACGCGGTTTTCCGGCATGAAGGTTTGCAAATAGACATGCCCTTTTTCCGCCTCGCGCCCGGCCCGGCCCGCGACCTGATGCAAAAGCTGGAAGGTGCGTTCCGATGCGCGCAAATCGCCGCCCGACAGGCCCAGATCCGCGTCAATGACGCCGACGCAGGTCAGTTTCGGGAAATGGTGCCCCTTCGCGATAATCTGCGTGCCTATGATAATGTCGATCCTGTGTTCGCGGATATCGTCCAGAACGGCTTTCAGCTTGTCATGCGTATCCGCCGTATCGCTGGACAGGATCGCAACCCGCGCCTCGGGGAAAGCTTCGTGCGCCTCTTCGAAAATACGTTCGACGCCGGGGCCGCACGGTGTCAGCGAATCCGCTTCGCCGCATTTCGGGCAGGCAGGCGGAATCTTCGTATCAAACCCGCAATGATGGCAATGAAGCTTTTTTGTTTTCTTATGTTCGATAAGCCACGCCGTGCAGCGCGGGCATTCAAACCTGTGGCCGCAAGCGCGGCAGAGCGTGAGCGGCGCATAGCCGCGGCGGTTCAGGAACAATAGAACCTGCCCCTGCCCCGCCAACGTCCTTGTCATCGCCTCACGCAAGGGGGGGGCGATAAAATGGCCGCGTTCGGGCCTGTCCTTGCGCATGTCGATAATATGCGTGTCCGGCATCCCCGCCCCGCCATGGCGGTCGGGCAGTTCGAGATGCGCGTATTTTCCAAGCCAGACATTTTGCATGGTTTCCAGCGAGGGCGTCGCCGATATAAGCGCGACGGGAATCCCCCCCCTGTGGGCGCGGATAACCGCCATGTCGCGGGCGTTGTAAATAACGCCCTCTTCCTGCTTATAGGCGGGGTCATGTTCTTCATCGACAATGATAAGGCCCAGATCGCGGTAAGGTAAAAACAGGGCCGAACGCGCGCCGACGACGACGCGGCTTTCCCCCGTCGCGACGCCGCGCCATGTGATTTTACGCCTGTGATCGGAGAGCGACGAATGCCAGAGCGCGGGCGCACAGCCGAACCGTTCTTTAAAGCGCGAAAGGAAAGCGTTGGAGAGCGCGATTTCAGGAAGCAGGATAAGCGCCTGCCGCCCCTGCTTCAACGCCTGCGCCACCGCTTCGAAATAGACCTCGGTCTTGCCGGAGCCTGTGACCCCGTCCAGCAGCACGGCTTTATAGGCTTCTGCCGCAACGGCGCCGGAAAGATAACTTGCCGCTTTTTGCTGGGCCTCTGAAAGGGACGGGCCGCTTCGCCGGGGATCCGGGTTGCGGCATGGCGGCGGCTCGGCCAGAATGGTTTCTTCGAGCCATCCTTTTTCGGTCAGTGTTTTAATGACGGCGGCGGAGCATCCCGCCTCCCGCGCCAGTTCCGACGGGCGGCGGGCAAGCCCGTCCGCCGCGACATCGATCACGCGCCGCGCCGCGGGTGACAGCCCCTGCCCCCTTTGCCCGCCATGGCCGTTATAATTTTCGCCCTGCGCACCGCTATCGCCCCCCTCACCGCCCGCGCGCCGTTTCAGGCGGTAGGCTTTAATATCTTTTGGCGGCTCCAGCGCCGCCGGAACGCTCATGGCGAGTTTCAGGAACAAGCCCGGCGGGGTCATGGTGTAATGCGCGGCCCAGTCCAGGAATTTTCGCTGGGCTTCGGGCATGGGCGGCACATCATAGCGGGACTGGATGGGCTTTATTTTGGAGGGTGCGAGTTTTTCCGCCCCGCCCTGCCCCCAGACGACCCCCGCGACATTCCGGCTGCCCAGCGGGACGACCACGTAATCGCCATCATGGAGAACGCCGTCCAGCCCGTCCGGGACAGCATAATCATAAGCCCGTTCAACGGGATAAGGCACAAGGACAGTTTTAATTGACATAAAAAATATATCTGGTTATTGTTGCCGCGCTTTGGAAACAGGCAGCATAGCCGCTATCCGCAATCTGACCAGACTATAAGGAATTCATATTATGATAGGAAGCCTCTTTGAAAAAGCCGTGTCGTTATGGCAGGAAACCCTCTTTCCGCCCGAACTGCCGGTAACGCAAGACCAGATCGCCCTGATGCTCGCCGGACGCCGCCTTGAAAACATTCCCGCCCGCGCGAATCTCTATACGGCTTATGCGAAAGAGCTGCGAATCCTGACAAGCGTTACCGATGCTTTTTCTCCGGTTGATACCGGGGCTTTTTGCTCGGCCATGGACGAACTGACTGACCGGATTCAGGATTTCAGCAAGACAGCCCATAAGCCGCCAGCCCCCGGCCCCGTCCCTGTTCCCAAAGACGTGCTTGAAAGGCTTGTCGCCTCCAAGCATCAGCTGGATATAACCGTTTTGCGCCTGAACGACGAGCTGAACGATCCGGCCTCCCGCATGGCCTATGTCGCCCTTGCCAAGCTTTCGCAGGGCATCCGCTCCGTCGCGGAAGAAAACCGGATTGGCGCTTATGGCGCGCAGGCCCGAAATCCCCTTCTTCCTGTAAATGTGAAAATCGACAATTTTATCGCCGGCATCCTGCCGGAGCGCAAAAAGCCTTTTTTCTATGAAGATGAATATATGATCAGGGTATCACAAACAGATGTCGCCGCGCGTCCGTCATCACCCGCTCCGGCCAATCCGTAACAGGGAATCGGGAAGAAGATTATTATGGGTTACTTTGCAGACACGCTTACAAAAGCCTTTGGGTTTTTTGCCTCCCGCAACATGCCTGCGGCCGGCAAGGAAGAGGCGGACGCCGCAATCTTCAAAGCCATATCCCTTGAGGATCTTGATAAAATCGTCCGCATTGTGCGGCCCCGGAACAGCCATGCGCTCGATGCGCTCACCTGTATTGCTTCATGGGAGAGAATCGGCGCGATTCTTAATAAAACCGCCGAAGATTACGCACCGCTTGCGGATAAGGGCGAACGAAACGCGCTTCAGGACGTTTGCGGAACAATCCCCAATATCGTGGCGGCTCTTTATAAATCCATCATCGTTACAAAAGGCGGCGTTCATAACACGCCCGCGCAGCTATGTGAGGTCGCAAACACCGATCTTGAAATATTGCAAAAAAATGCCGATCTCGTCATAAAGGCCGCCGGCCTTTACGGGAAGAAAACCGTCGATGACCCCGACAATAAGATCATCGCCTTTAAAACCGCCGGCGGTTATGAAACGCCTATCCGCCATCCGGCGCAAGACGAAGCGGAACAACTCAAGGCCTTTATAGGCCGCCTGCGGGTTTATCTGGAGCTGCACGATGACGGGCCTTCCGGCCGGGCGGAGCGGCCAAAGCCCCATAAAACAGGTATGCCGGGCCGCCGCCCGAACTAAGCGCCATTCACGGCCAAACCCCGCCCGTACCGGGCGCCGCCGCCGATAGCATAGAGCAAATCGTCGAGCGATTGATCGCCCGCCTCGCCGCACGCGGCCATGGCGCCCGCCTCCATCCGGCAAGACGGGCCTTGCCCTTTTGCCGCCATGTCTTTATGAATGGCTGCATTCTATTCACCGCCGGAAACCGCATTGAAACGGAGCGCATCATGAAATTTTTCGTCGATACAGCAGACCTTAACGACATCAGGGAACTTGCCGCAACGGGCCTTTTGGACGGGGTTACCACGAACCCGTCGCTGATCGCGAAATCCGGCAAGCAATTTATTCCGCTCATCGAAGAAATTTGCGGCATCGTCGACGGCCCCGTAAGCGCGGAAGTCGCCTCAACAGATTATGAAACGATGAGCAAGGAAGCCGAAAAGCTCGCCGCCATCGCGGACAATGTCGCCGTCAAGGTTCCCCTGACGCCGGCGGGCCTGCGCGTTTGCAAGGATCTTTCAGACGCGGGAACCATGGTCAATGTGACGCTGTGCTTTTCCCCTGCACAGGCGATTCTCGCCGCCAAGGCAGGCGCGACATTCATTTCGCCTTTCGTCGGGCGGCTCGACGATCTCGCGCAGGACGGGATGCAGCTTATCCACGATATCGTAACCATCTATAATAATTACCCCGAATTCTTTACCGAAGTGCTGGTCGCTTCCGTCCGCCACCCGATGCATATCATCGAGAGCGCAAAAATCGGCGCGGACGTCGTCACCTGCCCGCCTTCCGTCATCAAACAGCTCTATAACCACCCGATGACGGACAAGGGGCTGGCCTCTTTCGTCGATGACTGGAAGAAAACGGGGCAATCGATTCTTTAACCGCCCCGCCCCAAGCGCCCCGAACCATTATGCATTATATGCGGACGGTCAGTGCCGGAAAGATGGGCCGCGGGACAGGGCGGTGTTCGCCTCATAGGCGGCGTCGCTCCAGTTAATCTCCCACAGTTCTTTTCCGGGTTTCGGGCGAATGCCGAAATCTGCGGGCGTGCCGTAAAGCTTTCGCGGCTCCGGCCTTTCGGGCAGGAGAATCCGTTCTTCTTCAGGCTGGTTTTTAACGGCGGCCAGAATATCGACCTTTGCCTTTACCGGCGCCGCGTAATAGCGCTCTTCGATGCCCTTGCCGGCGGCGACAAGGTTCAGGGCGCGGATCGCGCGCGGCTGGCTGCCCTGCTCCTCGATAAAAGCCTTGGCGATGGCCGCGCCCGGTGCGCTTTTGTGCCGCTCCTGCGCCAGCCGCCACTGGATAAGCAAAATTACTTCCGCCCCGCGATTTTCCTGAAACGCCCTGCGAAGCAGGCTGTATTTCAGCTTTTTACGCGCCTTCCAATCAGACATATCCACCGACATAGAATTTTCTCCCCTACGCAGACAAACATATATTCATAATATAAATTCAATTATTGTAATATTGTAAAGCCCTTTGTGGGATTTATGCCCATTTTAGGGATTCATTGTTACGGCGCGGCCTGATAGACTCAAGCGAAAGAGGTAACGATTCATGTCCGAGATTATGACCCAGCCCCCGCAAGACGAAAAACAGCCCTCCGCCGAAGCGGTTATCGCCTTCCTGAAGGGCAACCCCAAATTCCTCCAGCAGCATCCGCAAGCGATGGATTACCTGATCCCGCCAAAGAATGCGGGCGATCGCAAGGTCAAGGATTTCCAGTCCTTCATGATAGAGCGGCTGAAACAGGACAAGGAAAAGGTTCTGGATACGACGCGCACCATCATCGACAATGCGCGCTCCAACATGAACAACCAGCTACGCATCCAGAACGTCATCCTGCGCCTTCTCGAAGCGGCGAGCTTTGACGAATTCATCCAGATTATCACGATGGATATGTCGGCGATGCTGGATACGGATATTTCCGTTCTCGTCGTCGAATCAACGGGCGACGATATCCCGCATGTCCATGCAAGCGGCATCCGCCTTGTCCCGCCCGGCACGGTCGATAAATGGATGGCGGGCAAGAGCGCCCTGCTCCAGTCCAATATTTCCGGCATCGAGGCGATTTACGGCGGCGCCTTCACCCTCGTGCAGTCGCAGGCGCTTTTGCGGGTCGATATTTCCATGAATACGCCGCCCGCCATCCTCGCCTTCGGCAGCCGCGAGCCGGATATGTTCGGCGAAGGACAGGCAACCGACCAGATCGGCTTCCTCGCCCGCATCGTCGAACGCGCCTTCCGCCTCTGGCTGAACCGCTAGCCGGGGAAGAGGCTGGATTTCATCTCCGCCCCTCCTATATCAGGCAGGGCAGTTCTTAAACCCAAAAAAACAAACGGAAAGCCTTAATCATGACACAGAAAATAGCCGTTATCGTTGGAAGCGTCCGCAAGGATTCTATCAATAAAAAACTGGCGGACGCCCTCGTTAAACTCGGCCAGGGCGCATTTGACGCAGATTACATCACAATCGACACCCTGCCCATGTATGATCAGGATCTCGAAGCCGACAGGCCGCAAGCCGTTCTCGATTTCGTCGAACAAGTCAAAAAATACGACAATATCCTTATCGTGACGCCGGAATATAACCGCTCCATCCCGCCGCTCTTGAAAAATGCGC
This sequence comes from Micavibrio sp., assembly GCA_041655955.1. Classification (GTDB taxonomy): domain Bacteria; phylum Pseudomonadota; class Alphaproteobacteria; order Micavibrionales; family Micavibrionaceae; genus Micavibrio_A. Next base: position 45,877 of record JBBAEN010000001.1, on the reverse strand, counting down.
TGGACTGGGCTTCTCGCCCCGCCGTCGGCGGCAACGCCTGGAAGGACAAGACTATCGCCATCGCGGGCGCGTCGCCGGGCGCTATCGGCGCGGCGCTGGCGCAGCAGCATCTCCGTCAAGTCCTTGGGATTCTCGGCGCGACCGTCATGGGCGGGGAGCTTTATTTCACCATGAAGCCCGACCTTATCGACGCGGACGGCAATGTCGCCAATGAGGATACGAAGAAATTCCTTCAAGGTTTCATCGGCAACTTCGCCGCGCTTTCCGGCAAGACCGCGGCAAAGGCGGCATAGAATAAAAAGGGGCGCGGCGCATTGATGAAAGACGAAACGCTCGAACAATGCGCCGCCGACCTTGCCGATGCCTTGCTTCAATGGCACCGCTGGCTGAAGGTTGAAAAGAATGTCAGCCCCCACACGCTTCGCGCCTATAGCGGCGACCTTGCGCAATTCGTACATTTTCTGAGCCATCATAAGGCCCGCGCCATTTCCATCGGCGATGTTTCGGATGCGGGGCTTTCGGAATTTCGCGCATGGATGTCGCGGCAGACGATGAACGGGCGCGGCAATGCCTCGCGGGCGCGGACATTGTCCGGCGTCAAGAATTTCCTGTCATGGATGGACAAGCGGGGCATGGCCCATAACGCCGCCATTAAAACGGTGCGCACGCCGAAAATGCCGCGCAAGCTCCCCCGCCCGCTTCACGAGGCACAGGCTTTCCGGCTCCTTGAAGAAAGCGGTGGCGGCGACTGGGTCGATTTACGCAACCGCGCCCTTTTCACGCTTCTTTACGGATGCGGCCTGCGGATTGACGAAGCCTTGTCCCTGAATATCGGCGGCCTGCCCCGCGACGGCTTCCTGCGCGTCATCGGGAAAGGCCGCAAGGAACGGCAGGTTCCCGTTCTGGAGGCGGTCGAGGCCGCCCTGCTCCGCTACCGCACCGCCTGCCCCTATGCGGAAAGTGCGGACAGGCCGCTTTTTATCGGGGAGAAAAACGGCAAGCGGCTCAATCAGGGCGTCGCCCAGAAAGCCATGCGGGATGTCCGCCGCGCGCTCGGCCTTCCCGAAAATGCGACGCCGCACGCGCTGCGCCATTCCTTCGCCACCCATCTTTTGCAAAACGGCGCGAATTTGCGGGAGATTCAAGAACTTCTCGGCCATGCATCGCTTTCCACGACCCAGCGCTATACCGATATCAACGCAAAGGAAATGCTGGAAATCTATAAAAAAGCACACCCGCGTGAGCAGGGCTGACCCCCGTCTTTGAACTTTTGGCCTCCTCCAGTCATTAACGTCATGAATAGCCCGGCAAGCCCTCCCGCCCATCCTTTCATGCATGGCGGGCGGTCATGGCGGGCTGCGCGTTATTTTTATAAGGAGATAGAGAATGTTGAATATTAAAGAATGCATCACTATCGCGGCCATCATGCTTTGCGTGGTTGCGATCTCTCATGCCGGAATTGCGGCCACGCCCGAACAGCGCACCCAGGCAATGAAAATACGGGCATCGTCCGCGGCTCATTCAGGCGCTATTGCAACCACCTCGCCGCGCGGCCACCAGCTTATCAAGGCTTCCGTTATCAATGACGAGCCGGCGCACTTTACGATTGATGTAAAAAAGTTTGCCAATATCAGCGTCGATGAGGAGGCCCCGACTTTTGCCGTTTATACGAGCAGCCGCATCCCGTCCACATGCGGCGATTTCAGGAAGCTCGCAATCAACTACCAAAAGCCGGACAAATATACGCGCGTGTTCAATTTAAGCGGTCATACCGAAGTGCTGGAGGCTATTGATAACTATGGCTGCGTCGTTATGCGCAATATCCCGCCGGCCAGATAAGAAGCGGCCTCCGGATAAAGCCGGATAGGATAAAAGACCAAATAAGAGAATAAAAAAAGCCCCGCTTGCGCAGGGCTTTTCAATTATTTCACATTAACCGCAAGATGGGCAGGGAGCGGCAGCCTGCGGGCCGCCTTTTCTATTTTCTCCTGCTTGTCCCGTGTTTCCTTTGCACGCTTGCTCAACGAAGAAGCCGTCACCGCAAGCTGCATGGTCGAGGAAAGTTCCGTTTTTTTCATTTTACATCACCCTTTTATAAACGCTTATTAGAATGCAGCCCCCGCTTGGCGCGGGGAATGCGGCGTTCAGATAAGGGGGAAATATGGCGAAACTAAGGGAAGAATCGCCCTTGCCTGATTAAATATGGATGGGGCGTTTGGCGACCGCAAGGGCGGCCTCTTTCGTGACCTCTTCCAGCGTCGGATGGGCATGGCATGTGCGGGCGATATCTTCCGCCGAAGCGCCGAATTCCATCGCGATGACGACTTCGGCAATCAGCGTCCCGGCTTCGGGGCCGACAATGTGGCAGCCCAGAACCTTGTCGGTTTGCGCGTCGGCGAGGATCTTCACAAACCCGTCCGTTGCGTTCATCGCGCGGGCGCGGCCATTCGCCATAAAGGGGAACTTTCCGACATTATAGGCGGCGCCTTCCTGCCTCAGCTGCTCTTCCGTTTTGCCGACGGACGCAATTTCGGGGGAGGTGTAAACGACGCCCGGAATAAGGTTATAGTCGATATGGCCTGACTGCCCCGCCAGCATTTCTGCAAGGACGACGCCTTCATCTTCGGCCTTGTGCGCCAGCATCGGCCCGATAATGACATCGCCGATAGCATAGATTCCCGGCACATTCGTTTTGAAATGCCCATCCGTCCGGATGCGCCCGCGCTCGTCCAGCGCGACGCCCGCCTCCTCCAAACCAAGCCCGTCCGTATAAGGCTTGCGGCCAACGGCGACCAGGACAATATCCGCGGAAAGCTTTTCGGCGCTGCCGCCAGCGGCGGGTTCGACGCTCAATTCCACCCCCTTGGATGCGGTTTTCGCCGCCGTGACTTTCGCGCCGAGCTTGAAGGTCAGGCCCTGTTTGCCGAGAATTTTCTGCGCTTCCTTCGCTGTCTCCAAATCCATGCCGGGCAGGATGCGGTCGAGATATTCAATCACCGTCACTTTCGCGCCAAGCCGCGCCCAGACGGAGCCAAGCTCCAGCCCGATAACGCCCGCGCCGATGACAATAAGGCTGTCCGGCACTTTTTCCAGCGTCAGGGCGCCCGTGGAGGACACAATCTGTTTTTCATCAATCTCTATGCCGGGAAGCGTAACGACGTCGGAGCCTGTGGCGATCACGATATTCTTCGCATCATAGATCGTACCGGCCACGGATACTTTCCCCGCGCCTACGACTTTCCCCGCGCCTTTCAACCAGTCAATTTTGTTTTTCTTGAAAAGGAACTCGATTCCCTGCGTGTTCGCGGCGACGACCTTGTCCTTATGTTTCATCATGCCCTTGAGGTCGGCCTTAAGGCCCGTAACCTCGATTCCCAGATCCTTGAAATGAAGGCTGGCCGAATCATACTCTCCCGTCGCGTGGAGCAATGCTTTTGAAGGAATACAGCCGATATTCAGGCATGTTCCACCCAGTTTTTCGCGTTTTTCGACGCAGGCGACCCTCATTCCCAGCTGGGCGGCGCGGATCGCGCACACATATCCGCCGGGGCCGGCGCCAATAACGATGAGATCATAAGGGGTTCCATTGGTCATGGTTTTTATCCACAAGTGTTTGAGATTGTTTGATTTCGTGCAAAACCCTTGTACTCTAAAGCCTGTGCGGCTTCCAGTAGAAATTTATTTTCATAATGACAGTTGACTTGCTTCTAATATTGATATACAAACCTCAAAACTTAGAGGGGTCTAAAGTCTATGAGTTTCGAAAAGGTTATTGGCTTCGGTATCGACGAGAACAACCCAAAGGGGCCGAATCGCCCTTTGAATCAGGAAGAATTGTTGTTTTTGAATCTTATGGGCGTAGAGCCCATTTTTATTAACCTCAAAGAGAAACTCCCCCCTTCCAAAGAGCCTGAAAAAAAGCTCCTTATAAAAAATGTCGAAGATCTTTCGCTGGCCCGCACATTGATTCAGAACGCCCGCAACGCGGCGATGATTCCCGGCCAGAATTACGAAGAAAACAATATTCTCACCAGCGCCCTGTCCGACGAAGTCAGGACACTGCCCGACGGAACGCGCTTTCCGGTCGCCACGCTGGACACGAAACACCATTCCATGCGCTACCGTTATGAAATGACGCCGCACTCCCCCAGCCGCACGCAGGGCGACTTTAACGAGAAGAGCGCCATGGCGGCTTCAAACGTCATTGGCGGCTGCATCGATCGCGACGAACGCGAGCGCGAGCAACTGCCCGGCGAAACAATGCGCGAAGCCTATGATTTTTTCATCCAGCAATGTATTGATGAAAACAATCCGGCGGCCTCCACGGGGATTCCGTACGATAATCACACGGCCTCCTGCGGCTATCAATGCGCCCGCAACGAGCTTGGCGTGGCTTTCAAACATCCCAAGGACGACGTCATGTTCGTTTTCGAGGTTTGCGAGGATTTCTGGCACTCCATGACGCCGGACATGACCGCGCCGATCAAGAAATATATTGAATGGGAATTTGAGGTTAAACAGGTTATCGGCGACGTCCCGGAGAATATCCTGAACAACCAGGACGCGTTCAAACTCTATGTCTATTCCGCCATGAATATGTTCTGTGATTATATGGCCGCCAATCTTCCAAGCGCGAAAGTGAACCAGCTCAGCAAGGCGGAAATCACGAAAAAGGATATTGAAGATTATCTTGGTTTTAAAACTATCAGCCTCGATAAAATCGGCCTGACCGATGCTTTCAACCAGGTGGCCCCAATCGGCTATAAGGGCGAAATTACGGCGCACCAATATTGCCTGCTCAACGGCGATACGCTTGAAAACACCATCAACAAGAATCGCGTCCAGATCCATGCCAGCGGCCTTGATCTGTACGAGCAGCGCTGTGCCTATAGCAAAACCGCGCCCAAGCCAAGCTGGGAAGCCGTCGGGGCCGGAAGCGCCTATATCGCGCACAACGATAATATGCGCCCCGCCCCCGTTACAGCAATGCCGACCGCCGGAAACGATTCCGTGGCGGTTGCGGCTCCTTGATAATCGTTCTAAGCTGGCGTCATGTTTGATTTTTGCGGCCTCGGTAATTCCTGCATCGACATTGTCGCCAATGTCGATGACGCTTTTTTGCAGCAATGGAATTTCCCCAAAAGCATCTGTTCCTATCTCGACCTGCAGGCGGCGGACGCGCTTGAAGCGGCCCTCCCCTCCCCAAAATATATTCCCGGCGGATGCGGCGCGAACACGGCGGCCATCATCACCAATCTCGGCGGGAAGGCTTCCTTTATCGGGCGTGTCGCCAAAGATGCCGTGGGGGAGCTGTTCCTCAAGGATATGGAAGCCTGCAATATCCATTATACCGGCGTGCCGGACACGACGCCGGGCGCAGGCTCGACCCGCGTTTTCGCCCTTATCACGCCGGACACGGAGCGGACATTCGCCTCCTATTACGGCGTACAGGAAGATCTTTCCATCGCCGATCTCGACGAGGACGCCATCAGCCGCTCGCGTTTCATGTATCTGGACGGCTATGCGCTCAATGCCCGCAAAGGCAAGGAAACATTCCTGAAAGCGGCTGAAATGGCGCATGCCGCCGGTCATACGGTCGTATTTTCGCCAAGCGATATTTCAATCCTGCGCAATTACCCCGATGCGGTCGAGGCCGTCATCGCCGCATCCGACATGATTTTATGCAACGAACAGGAACTGCACTACATCGCCCGGACGGCGCAAACGGATGAAGCCCTGAAACATATACAAACGATCTTCAAGGCCGGCGCGGTTACCGCGGGGGAGCAAGGCGTTTATGTCTTCGATGAAAAGACGCTGGTAAACGTCCCCGCGGCAAAGCCGCAGCGCCCCGTGACGGACACAAACGGCGCGGGCGACGCTTTTGCGGGCGGCTATCTCTATGGCCTGGCCCATGCTATGGGTATGGAGAAAGCGGCACGGCTCGGCCATCTTTGCGCGGCCTCAATCATCACCTATCCCGGCGCGCGGCCCGAAGAAGATTTCAAGAAGTTCCTGCAACAAATTTAGGAAGGCCGCATCATGGCTTTTGCTAATCCGTTCGATGCCATGCAAGAAGCCGTCAATATTGTCGGCCAGAGCGAACACCCGCATAACAAGATCGCAGCCTCGCTGTTTTTCGAAGACGGGCGCGGCCTCTCCCGCACCAATTACTGGCCGGAACCCGTTATGGCCGCTTTCGGGCCTGAAACCAGCATCGGCAATTCTTCCGGAACGGTGCATGCGGAAACAGCCTGCATCCTCCATGCTCCCTTTGCGACGGGGGGCGCGAGTCTTGCCATCACCGATCCTTTTTGCCCCAACTGCGCAAAAAATATCGCCGGGGCGGGCATCAAGGCCATCTATATCGACCATAAAGGGTTCGATAAGGATTTCTTTCAGCGCCGCGGCGGTCATTTCGATACAATGTCGATGCGTATTTGCGAAAAAGCGGGGATAGCCGTTTACGAGCTGTGGCGCAAAGACCGCAGGCTTTCTTCTATTTTTGAACCGCCGCAAAATTATGCCCCAATCGACGACAGCCCCGCCCAGTGCGAACCCATCGAAAAGCCGGATGAAGCCGTTTTCAAACAGCTTATCGCCGCGGCTTTTGCGCGGCATGATCAAAGGAAATTCGCAGTTGCCATCGCAGGGGATCAGAATGGGGCCTTTTATTCCATCATCATGCGCAGCCACGCCGTCACCGGCTTTACCATGAACGACCCGCAAGACATCGCGGCGGCGGAACTGAAAGAAGAAAAATACAGCCTTTTTCAAGAACCGGTGAACCGCCTCCTCATGTTCATGGCGCGGAAAGGTTTAAAGCCCGTCGACGGCTATATTTTTTCGGCCCATGTACCAACCAGCCGCGAACAGGTCAATCTTGCCGGCGCCGGAATCAAGCGGATTACGATCGGCGATATTAAAAAGGCCCGCGATGCCGCCTCCTTCACGGCGATGCAGCAGCTCTCACAGGCAGGCATCATAGAATATCATTAGATATCAAATCGTTACGAAGACACCACTTTCTTAATAAAGTTTTAATTGACATAATCTTAAATCTATCTTAACCTCCCCACACCGTAAAAGAGGATGGAGCAATATATGCAAAACACTACCGTAAAAGCCCGCTGGATGCGCTTTTCCACGCCGGTCATCGCCGGAGCCGGAATCATTGGGGTTGCCGCGACCCTTTTAGAGCCCGCGCAAGAAACGGAGATAGAGCCTCCTTCCCCACCGTCCCGGCATCAAATCAACATGCTCGCAACGTATATGGACGAACTTATTGCCGAGGAAAACCAGTACACTATTTCCGCCGTGCAACATATGCGCAAAAACTCTCCCGATGGTAAGGGCCGGATTGTAGAAGATTCAAACGGCCTCTATTTCATCTATCATCAAGGGCCGGAAGCGGTTTTAGAAGGCGCCCCGTCCCCTGAAACCCTACAAGACCGCGCTTCATTTTATCTAAAGAATGTTGCAACGGATTTTGCTTCTAAAAGCGATGATGATCTTAAATATGAATATCTTTATTACCATGATAGGATGAATTCCTACCGTCGCACGAGCAATATAGAAAGCCGTCCTCTTGCCGCAACCTATAACGCCATGAGCGACCGCGTTTGCGAAATGCCGCGAACCAAGGAAACGGAACAAACTGATTGCTATTTTGCGCGCGATCTTGCCGCCGGAACGCAAATGGCGCGCGACATCGGCCTTATCAAACAAGCATTGCAACAAGGACAAGCCCCTGAGCAGGCCGGGCCGGGGCCAGGCGGGATGACCCCTTGATATCGCCCGTATCAATCAATAGCGCGAAATAAAACGCAAAACACGGCCAGAAAAAACCCCGCCTTCAAAAAAGCGGGGTTTTTGTTGTTCATCATACTTCAAGCACGAGCCGCTGCGGATCTTCCATCGCCTGCTTGATGCGGACGAGGAAGCTTACGGCCTCTTTCCCGTCAATAATGCGGTGGTCATAGGATAGCGCCAGATACATGATCGGACGCGCCTCTATGGAACCGTCAGGCATCACGACCGGACGCTGGACGATGTTATGCATGCCGAGAATAGCGCTTTGCGGCGCGTTCAAAATCGGCGTGGACAGCATCGACCCGAAAATGCCGCCATTGGTGATGGTGAAGGTTCCGCCCTTCATTTCGTCCATGGTCAGCTTTCCGTCGCGGGCGCGCAGGCCCACATCCGCAATGTCTTTCTCGATTTGCGCCATGTTTTTGGAATCGCAATCCCTCACGACAGGAACGACAAGCCCTTGCGGCGTGGAAACGGCGACGCCGATATCGTAATAGTTTTTATAGACGATTTCATCGCCGTCTATTTCCGCATTCACAGCGGGGAATTCTTTCAGCGCGTTCACCGCAGCCTTCACGAAGAAGGACATAAAGCCGAGCTTTACCTTATATTTCTTTTCAAACGCATCTTTATATTGCGTGCGCATGGCCATCACATTCGACATATCCACCTCGTTAAAAGTGGTCAGCATGGCAGCCGTATTTTGTGCTTCTTTCAAACGTCTGGCGATGGACTGGCGCAGCCGCGTCATGCGGACACGCTCTTCGCGGGGGCCTGTTGCGGCGGAAGGGCCGTGAGAAGCCGAGCCGGCAGGCGTTCCCATCGGCGGCGGCGATTGTTTTACGGGGGCCGGGGCCTGCGCCGGGGCGGTTGCCGCGCCGCCTTCGATATGGCTGATGACGTCGCCCTTGGTAATGCGGCCATCGCGGCCCGTTGCCGGAACATCGGCGGGGTTGATATTATTATCCGCCATCATCTTGTTCGCGGCGGGGCCGTGGCCGCCTTCCGCGCCCCCCTGCCGGGCGGTGTCCGGCGTCGGGGCGGGCTGTGTCGCGACAGCGGGAACCGGCGCGGCGGGCGCGGGTGCAACCGGATCATGCTGTGCGCCGCCTGCGCCGTCATTAGCGCCGGAAGCTGCGCCGATTTCACCCAGAATAGCGCCGACGCCCACATTGGAGCCTTCCTGCGCGATAATGCGCGCAATGACCCCGGCGGCGGGAGCGTTGACTTCCAGCGTCACCTTGTCCGTTTCCAGCTCAACAATCGTTTCATCGACCGCGACGGCGTCGCCCTCTTTTTTAAGCCATTTGGCAACGGTTGCTTCGGATACGGATTCGCCAAGGGTGGGGACTTTGATTTCAGCCATCGTTTTCTCTGTGATTGGGCGTTGGTTTTTCTTTGGCCTAACATGGCGCGAAGTGCGCGCAAGGTCAAGGGACTAGGCGGGTTTATGCTTATAAAGAAGGGCCGTTTTCCGAAGGAAGAACCCGCCTTTTCGTGTGCTTCCTGCCCTTTTCGGCGATTTCGGCAGTATTGACGGGCACGACCTGCTGCGCATGGATTACGGTAATATTGAGATTGTGGAAAACAACCTTGTCCAGCGCGTTCTTTTTATACTGCACCTGTCCCAGGACAAAATAGCTGCCCTCCCGCCCGCCAAAGGCGTCCATCACAATCATATTGTCGCGGTTGCGGATATAAACCGCGGGGCTGATGCGCTGGGTGCGGCCCTGCCCGTCCCGCTCGGCCATGACAATATCCTTCATGGGAACCCTTTGCCGCCCATAGCCGCGAAAGCTGTGGCGCTTTTCGGTCGTCAGCTCTATCAGGCAGAATGGCAAAGGCTCGTCTTTCGCGCGGGCCTGAAGCCTTTCAAGCAATTCAAAATAACGTGCCATCTTGCCTTGATGGATGCAGAATTTATCCCACTCAATCACCTTGTTGCGAAAAATAGCCACCGATTTATTGATGCGGTCATATTCGCCTTTTTGCAAAAGCGTTACAAAATCCTGCGCCGAATGGACGGAAAGCATTTCCATGCCACGAAGCCGCGCATCGGCGATTTTGCCTTTGTGATAGGCGCCGGCGGGTTCGTTGAACAGCTCGCTATAACTTTGCGTGTTTACATGGATGCGGTAGCCTTTCTCCGGATCAATCGCGCTTTCGGCACCAAAAGATTTGCGTAAAGGCCAGAGGCAATTCTCATGGCTCGCGCCGCCATTGGTTACGAAATGCGGCGGACGCCCGTTACTGCTGCTTCCCAATATGGACGGGGAGCCGCCATTATAATGCACGCCCGCGTCGCAATAGGCGCAGCACAGTCTTCCCTTATGAAACTGTTCGCTGTAATAGGCCGCGCCCTTGCCAAGCTCCATCCCCGGCACCTGAACATCATGTTCCGTGCCGTCCTCCGCGATAAAACGGGCTTTCCACATCGTGACTGAACTCATGCCCCTGTTTTGCCAGAGGCCGGATGGTTTTTCCATACAAAAAAACCGCCCCTGAAGGGCGGCTTTGGATATATGGATGGTTCAGCCAAGCGGCATTAGCATTACGGCGCTTCCGGCCTCGGCCCATCTTCCGCAACCGGTGCGTATTTTTGCAAAGCCGGCGGAACCGGAAACAGCAGCTTACCGCCCGCCGTAATATAAGGCTTTCCATGCGGGCCTGTTTCATCCGTCAATCTTTCGACCAGATCCGGCTGGCGATCCGCCGGCTGGGCATTGCGCGTTTCTTTGTGCATGACGGGTCTTTCATCGTTATAGAGCGGGCATGCATAAACCCAGTCAAAAAATTCCGCGCCGATAATAGGCTTGTCCGACGGGTTTGTGCCATACCCTACCTTATGCAGGCTTTTGAGGCCGAAGCCTCCGCCATGCAGGCCGCTATAAAGCGCATAAGGCGTATCCTCATCATAGAAAATAGCGGCGGCGTCACGCTCCGGCCAAAGGGCGGACAATATGGACACGACCATTTCCGCGCGCTGTTGCTGGGGAACAAGGCCGCGGATCAAATCCTGTTCGTTTTCCTTGCCCTGATAGGAAGCGAGCATGCTTTTGTCCGAATTGATCGCGACAATCAAAGGCGTTTCATTGTCATTGCGCAAATCGACAACCCGTTTGAAGGCGGACAGGAATGCGGGGACAAGCTTTTCTTCCGGCAGCATAAAAGTGCCGTTATTGAAATGCCCTGCCTTGATGCCCCGCGCCTTCAGCGCCTTTAAAATGGAATCCGCACCTGTTTCCTGAATGATGTGGGTGTGCTGGCCGCCAAATGATTTCATCTCGAAACTCCATAACAATAAAAAAGAACTGGCGGCACTATACAAAACAGGGCCGCCAGCACAACTAAATATCTATATCCCTTTGTATTTAAAGGGTTAATGCCTCATCAACCAGCTTCGCCTGCTCCGCCTGATGGCGGCCCAAAAGGCCCGTTGCGGGGGCGGCGGCGTCAATCCGGCCCACATATCGCGGGCGGGCGGCCTTGTGCTTAATCTCGGAAAGCGCGGCCTCGATGCGGCGATCGACGAAGTGCCAATAGCCCTGATTTTGCGGCTCTTCCTGACACCAGATAATTTCGGCGTTCGGATAACGGGCCAGCTCTTCGGCAACTGCCTTATGCGGGAACGGATAAAGCTGCTCGATACGAACGATTGTTATATCGTCGATCTTCCTTTCGCGGCGCTCTTGCAACAGGTCGTAATAAACCTTGCCCGTGCAAAGAATAACGCGTTTGATTTTATCCGGTCTTGCAAGAGTGTCGCGATCGCTATCCCACAATAAACGGTGGAAGCTCGTCCCTTCCGCAAATTCCGACAAGCCGGACACAGCCAGCTTATGACGCAACAGGGATTTCGGCGTCATAATCACCAAAGGCTTCCTGAAATCGCGGCACATCTGGCGGCGCAGAATGTGGAAATAGCTGGCCGGCGTCGTGCAGTTCGCGATCTGCCAGTTATCTTCCGCGCAAAGTTGGAGGAATCTTTCGGGCCGCGCGGAGGAGTGTTCCGGCCCCTGCCCTTCCATCCCGTGCGGGAGGAGCATGACAAGGCCCGACATGCGCAGCCATTTGGATTCGGCGGAGCAGATAAACTGGTCGATCATCACTTGCGCGCCGTTGACGAAATCGCCGAACTGCGCCTCCCAAAGAGTGAGCGTGCGCGGTTCGGCCAGCGTATAGCCATATTCAAAACCGAGGACGGCCATTTCAGAAAGCGGCGAGTCATGCACTTCAAAACGCGGCTGGCTTTCGCCGATATGTTGAAGCGCGATATATTTATCCTCGTTCGTTTGATCGTACAAAATCGCATGGCGGTGGGAGAATGTCCCGCGCCCGACATCCTGCCCGGACAGGCGTACGGCATAGCCGTCCTGAAGAAGCGTGCCGAAGGCCAGTGCTTCCGCCGTCGCCCAGTCGATGCCCTCGCCGTCTTCAAACATCTTCTTTTTGGCATTCAGCAACCGGACGATTTTCGGGTTCGCCGTAAAGCTTCCCGGCAGGGTCGTCAGCGTTTTTCCGACTTCTTGCAAACGCGGGGCAGGCACTGCCGTTTCGCCGCGGCGGTCATCGCCATAGGCAACCTTCATCCCGCTCCATTTGCCTTCGAGATAGTCCGCCTTGTTGGGCTTATAACTCTTCGTCGCCTCGAACGCTTCGTCAAGATAGGTCATGAACTCATCGACCATCGCCTGACCTTCGTCACCGGCAATAATGTCTTCACGGGCAAGCTGCGCCATGTAAAGCTCGCGCGTCGTCGGCTGGGTTTTGATTTTCTGGTACATCAAGGGCTGCGTAAAGGCCGGCTCGTCCCCTTCATTATGGCCGAAGCGGCGGTAACAGAACATGTCGATGACAACGTCCTTTTTAAAGGTCTGGCGGAATTCCGTCGCGATGCGCGCGACATGGACGACCGCTTCCGGATCGTCGCCATTGACGTGGAAGATCGGCGCTGCAAGCATTTTGGCGACATCGGTGCAATAAGGGCCGGATCGTCCGAACTTCGGCGTCGTCGTAAAACCAATCTGGTTGTTGATGACGATATGGATCGTCCCGCCGACGCGGTAGCCGGGCAATTCGGACATCATCAATGTTTCCGGGATAACGCCCTGCCCCGCGAATGCCGCGTCGCCGTGGAGAAGAAGCGGCAGGACTTGCGTGCCCTCTGCATCGCCGCGCTGAACCTGCTTCGCCCGCACCTTGCCGACGACGACGGGGTTGACGAACTCAAGATGCGACGGGTTCGCATTCAGGGAAAGATGGATGGAATTGCCGTCAAAATCACGATCGGACGAGGTGCCGAGATGGTATTTCACATCGCCTGAGCCGAGAACGTCATCCGGCACGGCGGACTGTCCCTGAAATTCTGAAAAGACCGCCGTAAAAGGCTTGCCCATCACGTTGGTCAGCACGTTGAGCCTGCCGCGGTGCGCCATGCCGACGACGATTTCCTTCATGCCGAGCTGGCCGCCGCGCTTCATAATTTGCTCGATGCAAGGGATAAGTGATTCCCCGCCATCGAGGCCAAAGCGTTTCGTCCCGACATATTTGGTATGAAGAAACTTTTCAAAACATTCCGCCGCGACCAGGCGCTGCAAAATAGCGCGCTTGCCGTTGACGGTAAATTCCGTGTGGTTGCGCGGCGCCTCGATGCGTTCCTGAATCCACGATTTTTCATCCGGATCCGTCAGGTGCAGGAACTCGACGCCGATCGTGCCGCAATAGGTTTCCTTCAGGGCGGCGATAATCTCCCCCAGCGTCGCATATTCCATACCGAGAACGCCGTTGATGAAGATCGTCCTGTCCATATCCTCCTCGGCAAAGCCGTAATGGGCGGGTTCAAGCTCGGGGTGATAATCAACCGGCTTCAGGCCGAGCGGGTCAAGATTGGCGATCAAATGGCCGCGGGCGCGGTAAGCGCGGATAAGCTGTAGCGCGCGGATGGAATCCAGCGCCGCCGCCCTCGCATCGGCGGACGCGCCCAATGCATCGGCCCCGTGCGTGTTGGCGTTGCTGTTGGCGGGTTCGATATTCTGGAATCCGTTCTGATCGCGGCGGTTTTCCGCGGGCGTCCAGCTCGCGCCGTGCAATTCGCGCAACAGGCCGACCTCGCGATCGTCCAAACCTTTAAAGAACTCTTTCCAGCTGGGATCGACGCTCCCCGGATTTTTTAGAAAACTGGAATAAAGATGGGCGATATACTCTGAATTCACACCGGTTAGAAAAGAAAGATTCTCGGACATATTTGCTACTACCGCCTTTGCGGCGGCTCCATCGGGGTAGAGGGTTGTTACGGGCTTAGCTTAAGCCCGCCGGGGCAAAAGAGGAAGCCATAACCTTTTAATCACACCCGCATTTTTTGCAAGAGACACAGTATTTCACCCCCAAAGCTGCAAAAAGTTCTTTTATTCATAACAAATTACCTTTTTTTCGCTATGCTTGCGTAGGGCAAGAAAACGGAGAAGGATAATATGCATAATGAGAAAGGCTTCAGCCTTATCGAATTATCGGTCGTCCTGGTGATTATCGGGCTTTTGATGGCGGGTATTATCAGCGCTTATTCCCTGCATCTAAAACGCCAGCAAATCGTCACGACAAAGGACAATCTGACCGCCGCAATCGAAGCCGTCGAAGCCTTCCGCGCCGCGAACGGCTATTATCCCTGCCCCGCATCGGGCACGGAGCCATCCCTTATCGCAACAAACTGCGCCGCGGCTGCCCCCGCCGGAACAAAAACCGCTACGACCGCTTCGGGCCAGACCGTACGGATCGGGGTCGTCCCTATCTCCGCCCGTAACAAGGACGGCAACATGACCCAAATCCTGCGCGGGGAACAGGTCGTGGACGGGTTCAGGAACCGCCTCGCCTATGCCGTCATCGAAACAATGGCGACAACGCCCGAGGCCTATAACAGCGCCGGAAACGGTTCCATCATCATTAAAAACTCTAATAATATGTCCGGCGAACCATTCAATGAAACCGCCCGCTTTATCATCTTCAGCCACGGGCCGGACGGGGCCGGAGCCTACACGGCAAACGGCGCCCTGCGCGCCCCTTGCAATATGGCCGCCACCGACGGTGAGAACTGCAATGACGACGCAGTCTTCGCCGATAGCGGCGCAGGGGCCAGAAGCTTTACTGGAAATAACAGCAACTTCGATGATTTTGTCGGAACGAAAGCGAACCCCTCGGCATCGCCGGTTGCGGGGATCAACGGCTCTGTAGAATTTTATCATTCCACCGTAGAATTCAGGAATCCCTGGGGAAGCCTCACCCATAAATGCAGCCCCCACTCTGCGGGTATTTTTACAGCATATTGTAAACTGGTCTGTCTGAACGGCAAGCCCCGCGGGATTATATCTCAAGGATATGAACGGACTCTGCATGGGGCAACAGAGGGCAATCAAGTCAATGAAAACCCTTATGTCACCGTAAGCACCCTATGGGCCTGCACAGATGCGGGAGCCGGGGAGCATGGAGTTTTATTAAACGATGGGGGCGGATTGCTGCTTAACTTTGATGGGACATGCGACCATCGCATACATACTACCCACTGCAATTTGTTTAAAAACGTATATAAGGATTTATAATAGCCAGCTTGATGAAATAGACCGTCATTTCAAAGCTGCGTGCCATCATAATAAAAAACTCTTTAATGAGTTATAGGCAGAAAGATGGGATCTATGCGCTGTAAACCTAAAAGAAACTGATATTCATTGATCGAACTGTCGATTGTATTGATGATCGTCGACCTTCTGGCAGCTTCCATCATGACCGCCTATTCCCTGCATATCAAAAGATAGATGGTTATCGCCGCCAAGGACAACATCACCGCCGCGGTCACCGCTATCGAAGCCTTCCGCGCCGCGAACGGCTATTATCCCTGCCCCGCATCGGGCACAGAGCCATCCCTTATCGCAACGAACTGCGCCGCTACCGCGCCCGCCGGGACGAAAACCGCGACGACCGCTTCGGGCCAAGCCGTACGGATCCGGGGTTGTCCCTATCTCCGCTCACGACAAAGACGGCGCTATGGCCCAGATCCTGCGCAGAGAGCTGGTTGTGGACGGATTCCGTAACAGGCTGATTTATGCCGTCATCCAGAACATGGCGGGCAATAAGCCGCCCCCGTCGTAAGCCAGATCTATAAGCTGTAAGCGCAGTATGCGTCTTTATATCGAACTATATCGAAGCTGCTTTTTTCTTTCTATGCCGGAGCCAGCAATATGCTCCAACAGTGGCAACGGCCGCGACGAACCCTATTTTCAAAACAGGCATCACCGCCATGACCAGTTCCTTGTTATCGCCGATCATATAGCCGAGCGATAAAAGAATAAGCGTCCAAATCGCGCCGCCCGCAGATGTGAACATACAAAATTTTTTCAAGTCCATTTTGGCAAGCCCCGCCGGAAAGGAAATGAAATGGCGCACGCCCATTACAAGCCGCCCGAGGAAGATTGAAAGCGATCCGTGGCGGACGAAATAGCCCTCCATCTTCAGGAGCTTTTCCTCGTTCATAAAGAAATAGCGGCCATAATGCACCAGAACATAGCGCCCGCAATAATAGGCGATCGCATAATTGGCGAGCGACCCCGCAAGCGTCCCCGCAACGGCAAGGAAGAATACGAGCGGCCCGTTCCACACACCCTGATGGATGAGGTAGCCGGCGGGGATCAGCGTGACTTCGGACGGGATCGGCAGGAAGGTGCTTTCCAGCGCACTCATCACGAACACGCCGGGATAGCCCATCCATTTAACGATCTCGACAATCCACTGGATCGCGGCTTCAAACATGCGTTAGGCAGCCATGGCCTTAAGAACCGCATCGCCAAGGCCCGCCGGGGATTCGGATACGGCAAAGCCCGCCGCGCGCATCGCGTCCATTTTCGCCGCCGCCGTATCATCCCCGCCGGAGATAATCGCGCCGGCATGGCCCATGCGTTTTCCGGGGGGCGCCGTGGCGCCTGCGATAAAGCCCGCGATCGGTTTTTTGGTTTTCAGATCCTTGTACCATTGCGCGGCCTCGATTTCCGCCGTGCCGCCGATTTCGCCGATCATCAGGATGGCTTCGGTTTCGGGGTCGTCCATGAACAGCTCAAGACAGTCGATAAAGTTCGTACCGTTCACGGGGTCGCCGCCGATGCCGATGCAGGTCGTCTGGCCCAGCCCCGCCGCGCCCGTTTGCGCGACCGCTTCATAGGTCAGCGTGCCTGAGCGCGAAACGATCCCGACCTTGCCGCGTTTGTGGATATGGCCCGGCATGATGCCGATCTTGCATTCGCCCGGCGTGATGACGCCGGGGCAGTTCGGGCCGATAAGGCGCGTTTTGGAACCCGTCAGCGCGCGCTTGACCTTTACCATGTCCAGAACCGGAATCCCTTCGGTGATGCAGACGGCGAGTTCGAGTTCCGCGTCAATCGCTTCGAGAATGGCGTCCGCCGCGAATGGGGGCGGCACATAGATGACGGTGGCGTTCGCGCCCGTCTTTTTCTTCGCGTCCAGAACCGTGTCGAACACAGGCAGGCCGAGATGGGTGGAGCCGCCCTTGCCCGGCGTCACGCCGCCGACCATTTTCGTGCCGTATGCGATTGCCTGTTCACTGTGGAACGTGCCTTGCGTACCCGTAAAACCCTGACAAATCACCTTCGTGTCCTTGCCTACCAAAACGGCCATGTTCGTATCTTCTTTCGCTGGAATTATTAAGAACGGTTTAAAACTACCCTCTTTATAAAGGGCTGGGCGGTGAAATCAAGAATTTGCCCCCTTGGCACGGTTCTTTTTTCAGGCTTTCTTAATATTTTTCATATAATTATGAGGCTGTTAAGGGGGAAGCATGGCAAAACCGGCAAAGCAAACAGACACGGCCAAGCGCCGCCACAGTGAAACATTCGGGCAATATGTCCGGCGCGGTCTGCTTGGCGCGGCGATTCCGCCCGTTGCGGCGGCGGCACTCGGTTACGGCATGGCCATGATGAGCGATGACACCATGACCATGGTCGGCATCCTCGATATGAACGATAAGGTAACGCCGATGATCGGCATGAACGCAACGCCCGTCGCCAAGGAATTTAACTGCCGCACGCGCATTCACCGCTGCGATCTGGATATGGGCAGCGGCGTCACGTTGAAATTCGCAAAATTCAGCGACTATATGAAGACGGTCGATTTTCTGGCGAACGGTGTGGAAAAATCTTTCAAGGGCGTCGCAATCCCCGACGAACTGAACAAAGCCTTCGTCGTCGCCGATGTCATGACCCCCTACCCTTATCAATACTGGATGCGCACCGCCTTCGCGGAAAACGGATTCCACATAGACAGGATGAACCCCGACACGAAAGCGCGCGGCTTTTCGCAAATAATACCGTCAACGGCGCTTGAAATTCTTTATGACATGCGTAAGAGCGGAAAATACCCGCATATTCCTGAATCGGCGATGGTCGAGCGTTATACAGAAATCGCAAAAGACGGGAAGAAATATTTGCGCTTCCGCGTCGGCGATGGCGTGGATGAAGACAAGCTTTTGGAAAGCGTCCTCAACAACCCCATGAAGGCGATCTTCGTCACGGCGGAATATAACGACAAATATTTCAAAAACCTGGAACAGCTTATCGGCTCAGACCTCACGAGCCTTCATGGCTATACGGTGCATTGGCAAGGCGGTACAGGCGCCGCCAATCTTTGGAAAACATACGAAAAAGACCCGGATGCCCCCGCCTATTCCATGTATGCGGCAGGCGCAAAACATAAGGCCGTCCGGTTCAACCGTCATATGTTCTTTGACAGGAAAGGCAATGCGCGCAGCTTTGAAAACATGCTGAATTACATCGCGGCGGAACGCGGGCTCGGCAAGATCAAATTCGGTAACATCAAAAACTGGCAGGCTCCGTCCGTCGGAATCAGCAGCAGCGCCGGGACGCCGGAAATCAAAAAGCCGGAAATCTCCGCAAGCTTCCTTCCCGAATGGCGGGCAGGATAACCACCCCCCCCTTCCGGATGGATAAAGAAAAACGCCCCGCATGATGACGGGGCGCTTTCAATTTTTGCGGGCGAATTTTGCGCGCGAAAAACTACGCGGCTTTTTGCGCTTTTTCCGTGGCTTCAACCACTTTTTTCGCGGCGTCGTCAAGATTGTCCGCCGCAATGATCGGCAGGCCGGAATTATTCAGGATCTCTTTTCCTTCCTTCACGTTCGTGCCTTCAAGGCGAACGACGAGCGGTACGGAAAGCGATACTTCCTTCGCGGCGGCCACAATGCCGTTCGCGATAATATCGCATTTCATGATGCCGCCGAAGATGTTGACGAGAACGCCCTTCACGGCCTCGTCGGACAAGATAATCTTAAAGGCCGCGGTCACGCGCTCGGTCGTCGCTCCGCCGCCGACATCGAGAAAGTTTGCAGGCTCACCGCCATAAAGCTTGATAATGTCCATCGTCGCCATGGCAAGCCCCGCGCCATTGACCATACAGCCGATATTGCCGTCCATGCGGACATAGGAAAGTTCCCAGTCCTTGGCGAGCTTCTCGTTCGGGTCCTCTTCGGTTTCATCGCGCATTTCAGCAACCGCCTTTTGACGATAGAGGGCGTTTTCATCAAAATTCATTTTCGCATCGAGCGCCAGAATCTCGTTCTTGTCCGTCACGATGAGCGGGTTGATTTCAACGATGGAGCAATCCAGTTCCGTGAACGCCTTGTAAAGCGCCGCGAAGAATTTTTGCGCCGATTTCAGCGCGTCGCCTTCGAGGCCGAGGCCGAAGGCCAGCGTGCGCCCGTGATGCCCTTGAAAACCGGCGGCAGGATCGATTGCCACTTTCGTAATTTTCTCGGGGTGCTTGTGCGCGACCTCTTCGATATCCATCCCGCCTTCGGTGGAGGTCATGAAGGTCACGCGGCTTGTCGCGCGGTCAAGCACGACGGAGCAATAATATTCCTTTTTAATGTCAACGCCGTCCGTGACATAAAGGCGCTGCACCAGCTTGCCTTCGGGGCCGGTCTGGATGGTGACGAGCGTTTCATTCAGCATGGCTTCGGCGGCGGCCTTAACCTCGTCCGCGCTCTTGCACAGGCGGACGCCGCCCTTGCCTTCGGGGTTGTTCTTGAATTTTCCGGCACCGCGGCCGCCTGCATGAATCTGGGCCTTGACGACATAAAGCGGGCCGGGCAGCTCGCCAGCCGCCTTGACGGCTTCCTCGACGCTCATGGCAGGAATTCCCTTTGGAACCGCAACGCCGTATTTCGCCAGAAGCTCTTTTGCCTGATATTCATGGATATTCATAATGTTAAGCCTTTGTTTTCTTGGAATTTTTAAGGGAAGATCCCCCGTCACGCCCATTTCTAGCATCCTGCCCGAACCCGCGCAAACCCCTATTTTGCGGCGCGGGCCGGATTATAGGCCGAAATTTGCATTTCTTAACACCTGAATGGTAAAATTTTGGTGTGATGATTGAAAAGCACAAAGACATGCCAGAGAATGACGGGTACGCACAAAGCGGCCTGGGCAATGGCGGCCTGTCCGCCCTGCGGCAGCCGCCGCCCTCATCCTTCCCCAATATCTTTAACGCCGCTTCCACGCACGCCGCCGCGGATGCGGACGAGCCTGTCATCAGCACAGGCCCCACCCATGCCGACATGAATGACGAATTGTGGCAGCAGATGAGCGGCAATTATCTCGAAAACCCCAATATTTATGCCGCGCGTTTCAACGCCTCCTCTTCCCTCTATGAAGGCGAAGACAGCGAGGACAGCGCCAAGAAGAAATATAAGGATGCCGCCTATGTGCGCGCCGCACTCACCGCGGAACCGTTCCGGTTTTCGGGGCAGCAAGTCGTCGACTATCTTTCCAAGAGTCTGGATTTCGACAAGACATGGAAAAACATGCACCAGCATCACCTTGAAGTTTCACCGGAGCAAATGCTCCACGTCAAGGACGGCAAGCGCATCGACCCCAGCGAGGATCCGGAAGGAAAATATCTCGTCCGCACCACGGAAGAGAAAGAAGCCTTTGAAACCAGCATCAAGGGCTGTAGCGCCTATTTCGCGCAGGAAGAAGTCGGCTATGCCGGCGGGAAACGCGTTAATATAAATTACGCGAAGGAAATAGAGATTCTCGATACGCAAATCGCCCGCAAGGAAGACGTCATCGCGCGGGTCGAACGCGGCGAGCTGGCGCCGGAAGATATCGACGCCGACCTTCAGGAAGAAATCAAACAGCGCGCGGCAGGGCAAGAGCCTGAAATGCCGCAACTTGGCGCGGACAATCTTCTCGATTCCATTTCTTCTTTCCAGACTTCCGTGGATTTGGGGCCGGAAGCGGTCACGCCGCAAACGCCCCCCATGGAATGGACGGCGAAATTCAAGGAATTCATTCCCTCTTTTTGATATTTTCATACGGGGCAGCGCATAGAAATGCAGTTTTATTGCATCAAGGCGCCAATCTTGCTATAGTAGGCGCATGCCAAGCGATAATGAAAAACGCACTCTCAGCAAGCGCGAGCGCGATGCCCTTGAGTTTGAGGAAAGACAGGCCGCTGCCCTGAAGGAGCGCGAGGATCACAAGCATTTTCAGGACGAGGTGCGCGCGGTCAATCTCGGCCTGCCCACGACATTGACGGGGCGGCGGATTGAACGGCAGGTGCGCGGCGGCGCTACGCCCGCCGAACTCAAAAAGCGCGAGGAGCAGCGCGCGATTATCCATCTCTTTACACGCAACGCCGCGCTTGGCGACATTATCGTCGGCATGGAAAAGCTTTTCTACGAGGCCGGATCCTCCTTGCGGAAATCTTTCAAGGAACCCGCAAAGGACGCGCCGCTCGCGGACGATAACAACCGCTATATTTTCGACGACACGCCGATGCGCGTGACCTTTGCGACGCAAGCGGCGATCGAACAGGACGCGGCGACCATCACCGCCGAAGTCAAAAAACTCGACGCCATGTTGAGCGGGGAAAAAGCGTCCGTTCCAGGCGACCGCGCGCGGCAAGCCATGCGCGTCCTCAACCTCGCCGAAGAATTCGACATGCGCCGCCATCCGGAAACAAAACAATTCATCCCTTCCCTCGCCCGCGTCGAAGAGCTTGAGCAAATTCACAATCCCCACGGCAGACTTCCTTGCGACGGGCTTGTCTGCGTCTTCAGGATCAAGAGCGAAGCCGCAAGCGACCGCGCCATCAAACGCACCATCGCCGACCCGACGAACCAGAGCGAAGTCAAGATTACGGCGGCTGAAATCCGCGAAGCGGAAGCCGCCCGCCCCGTGCCGCCGCCGAACGCGCACAAACCCGCCGGCCCGTAAGCGCCCCGCCACAGCCCATCAAAGCAAGTGGCCCCGCTAAGCCCCACTTCCCGCTTACGCGATCTGGCCTATATCCGGATGCCTGATACTGTGTTCAAAAGCGGCCTGCCCGCCCTATGCCCAGCCATCTGACCATGGCCCGCCATTGTCCGGCGCGGGCGGATTATTCCTATCGGCCCGTCACAGCCATGCGATAAAATATTCTGCACGTTTTTCAATATCCTTGGGCCATCCCCGCCTGCGCAATGGCATGGATCCGCATGACGGCGGGGCAGGATGGCCGTCAAAATATCCGCCGCGCTTGCAAAGCCATGTCCGAAGCCAGCCGCAAACACCGCATAAAAAAACGCCCTGCATGGAACAGGGCGTCTTGCGTTTCTTTCGGCCGGCGCGGCGGGTTAAGCCGCGACTTTTTGCGCGGCGGATACCAGATCCTTTACCGCGCTGACCGAATGTTCAAACATTTTCTGTTCGTCTTCGTTCAACTTGATCTCGATGATTTTCTCGACGCCTTTCGCGCCGATGACGACGGGAACGCCGATATAAAGCCCGTCCACCCCGTATTGCCCGCTCAATTTCGCGGCGCAGGGAAGGACGCGTTTTTTATCTTTCAAATAGCTTTCCGCCATCGCGATAGCACTGGAGGCCGGCGCGTAATAGGCCGATCCTGTCTTTAGCAACGCGACAATCTCCGCGCCGCCGTCGCGCGTGCGCTGGACGATAGAATCGAGCTTTTCCTGTGTCGTCCAGCCCATCGCCACAAGGTCTGGAAGCGGGATGCCCGCAACCGTGGAATAGCGCGTAAGCGGAACCATCGTATCGCCATGGCCGCCAAGGACGAACGCCGTGACGTCTTCGACCGACACACTGAATTCCTCGGCAAGGAAATAACGGAACCTTGCGGAATCAAGAACGCCCGCCATGCCGACGACTTTTTCCGGCGCAAAGCCCGTGACCTTTTGCATCACATCGACCATGGCGTCCAGCGGGTTGGTGATGACGATAACGAATGCGTTCGGCGCGTGTTTTTTAATGCCCTCGCCGGCGGTTTTGATGATGCCGGAATTGATGCCGATCAAATCATCGCGGCTCATGCCGGGTTTGCGCGGAACGCCCGCCGTCACGATAACGACGTCCGAACCTTCCAGCGCGGCGTAATCGGTGCTGCCCGTATAATGCGCGTCGAACATTTCAACGGGGGAGCTTTCGGCCAGATCAAGCCCCTTCCCTTGCGGGATGCCATCCGCGACGTCGATAAGGACGATATCGCCCAGCTCCTTCAACCCCGCGAGATGGGCGAGCGTCCCGCCAATCATTCCCGCCCCGACCAATCCGATTTTTGCGCGTGCCATGTGATGATATCCTTAGAAAAGCAATGTGAATCCAATGGGCGGATTTTAGCACTCTTGCAGTGCGGCACAAGGGCCTAAACCGCCCCCGCACCCGCATGCGGGCGAAAGAGGGCGAAACGGCGGGCTTGGGCGGCTTCAAGCCAGTCTGGTCGCTTCGAGCTGCCAGCGCATTTCCTCCTCGCCCAGCGGATAATCCGTGCCGCCGCGCGGATAGATAAGCGACTGGTACGGGACGCGCCCCGGATTTTGCTGGAGCTTCAAGGCAAGCCGCATCGAAAACCCGCATTTCCACGTCAAGGCGCAAATCGTCTTCGGCGCGCGCACGTCAAAGACTTTTTCAATGTCGGATACGGCAACGCCCGCCCGCATGGCAAGACAGGCCAGCACGAATTTATGATCCCCCATGGCGAGCGCGTCGCTCACCAGCGCCTCGTCAATCTCCCCCGCCGCGTGGAGCTTTTCCGCGCGTTCATAGGAGTCCTCGGTTATGCGGCTCTTGCGGCGCTCTTCCTCGAACTCGACGCGGCGTTTGACGATCGCCGTGATTTCCCCGACCGTGACGGCATCAAGATCGCCGCGCTCCAGCAATATTTTCTTCACCGTCCCGTCGACATAGGCCGCAAGCTTCATCGCCATCAAGGGCGGCAGGGTCTTCCGCGACGCGAGAGGTTTGTGCCATTCCGGATATTCCCGCGCGCGCTCGACGATGATTTCAAGCAGATCATCCCCGATCTCCGCCCCCTCGTTTTCAAGGAGGAAAGAACCGGCGCGGAGATTCCCTGTATCGATAACCGCCCTTGAAACGCGCCCGCTTAGCGCCTTTCGCTGCGCGACCGCCTCCGCCGCCCAATTGGACGGATGGGTGCGCAAGATATCGGCGAGATCGTCATCCGAGAGCGCTGCGCAAAAACGCAGGATAGGCTCTGAAACTTCGCGCTCCACATCCCTTGCAAGCTGGGCCGCGACTTCGGGCGGCGCGTGGGCATGGTCTTTGAGCGTTTCGGACAGGGCGCGGCGGATTTTCAAAACCTCGTCCAGCGCGAGCATGCCGAGCGATTGAACCGCAAAGGCGTAAAGCTGGCTGTATTTATCTTCCGAAAGATCCGGCAAAATCGCCACAAGCCTTCCCGCCAGCTTCAGCCGCACATCCATATCGCGATCTTTCGCAAGGATGGGGCTTGCCTGAAGCGGCGTTGACGGGTTTTCGGCGACCGCCCTTCTGACCGCATCCGACGGATCGTTTTCGGCAAGGTAATAGAGGATTTCCTGCGACGTCCGCGCGTCCCTTGCCAGCGCGCGGCGCCTTGATGTACTGCCGTCCCGCGCGATAACCCGCTCTTCTTCTTCCAAAAGCTTTTTGCGGCGGCGGGCGGGCAGTATTTTCTTAAAGAGCGCCAGCATCACTCCCCCGGATAGGACGAGGATTGCATTTCCTGCAAGCGGCTGATCGTCCGTTCAAATTCATAGGCGTATTTCGTGTCCGTATAGATTTTGTCCGGCGCGGCTTCGGCGGTGAAGACGGCGCGGCGGCGCGCATCATAAAGCACGTCCACCAATGTCATCAGCCTTTTCGCCTCGTTATTGCGATCATAGCCCATGCGGGGAATATTCTCCAAGAAAACCGTATGGTATGTTTCGGCTATCAGCAGGTAATCCTCCGCGCCGTAAGGCTGTTCGCAAAGCTGGGCGAAGGTAAAACGGGCGGCGCCGCCCGCGCTGCGCACCGGAATGGAGCGGCCTTTGACGGTAAGAACATCCTCCCTCACCGCCTCCCCGCCCGAAAGCTGGATAAAGAACCTGTCGGCTTTTTCCCGCGCCCGCGCGTCAAGCGGATGCAGGTAGGTTTCGAGATCCAGCAGGGCCTCCTTACGGTAATCGGTCGGGCTGTCAAGATGCACCACCTCCATCCGCTCCTTGACAAGCGCGATAAAGGGCAGGAAGCGCACGCGCTGGAGGCCGCCTTCATAGAGCCTGTCCGGAATCCAGTTGCTCGTCGCCACCACCACGACGCCGAGATCGAAAAGCGCCGCGAACAGGCGCGATAAAATCATTGCGTCGGCGACGTCGGTCACATGGAATTCATCGAAACACAGGACGCGCACATTCTTCGCCACGAACGCCGCATAGGCCGGAAGGAGATTATCCACGGCCTTGCCCGCGCGGCGCTGGTGCAGCCAGTCATGGGTTTCGATGAGAAATTCATGAAAATGGATACGGCGCCCAAGCATGTGCGGCGGGAGCGCCTCGAAAAACAAATCCATCAACATGGATTTCCCGCGCCCGACGCCGCCGTAAATATAAACGCCGCGGATTTTCTTCTTTTTGAAAAACCGCTTTTCATTGGCAGCAAGCTCGTCCTGCAACCGTTGCAAGGAACGCGCGGCGCGGGCCTGTGCTTCGTCCGCCGCGATGTCATTTTGCGCGATCAGGGCATGGTAGGATTCAATCATCGGCGCCGCCCTGCGCCAGCCTTGCCCTTTCCATACGGGCAATCAAAAAGACGGAAATTTCATACAGGCCATAAAGAGGGATCGCCAGCGCTATCTGGCTGAACACATCCGGCGGCGTCACGATTGCGGCAAAGGCGAAAACGCCGACAATCGCATATTTCCGGCCTTTTTTCAGCGTGGCCGAACGGATCAATCCGGCGCGGCCCAAAAGCGTCAAAAGCACCGGTAACTGGAACGACAGGCCGAACGCAAAAATAAGCGTCATGACGATATCGAGATATTCCCCGACCCTGGGTTCAAGCTGGATCGGCAGGACAGTTTCCGCCGCCGTGCTTTGGAAGCTCAGGAAAAATTTCCACGCCAGCGGCATCAGGAGATAGTAAACCAGCGCCCCGCCGAGAAAGAACAGCACGGGAGTCGCTATCAGATAGGGGACGAACACGCGCTTTTCGTTTTTATAAAGGGCGGGCGCTACGAAGATCCAGACCTGCCACAAAATGAACGGAAAGGTCAGGAAGCATCCCGCAAAAAAAGCGATGCGCAAATAGGTGAAAAACATTTCCGGCAGGCCGGTGAAAATCAGCCGCCGCGTCCCCTCATCCCCCATCGCGTCGGCAAGCGGCGTGATAAGGAAGGCGTAAATCGGCTCACGCATCAGGTAACAAATGCCCGTTCCGGCGGCCAGCGCCAAAAGGCACCACAGGATCCGCCGGCGCAATTCCGCAAGATGCGCGGCCAGCGTCGCGCCCGCCTGTTCCTTTTGTGCCTGTTCTGTTTGTGCCGCGGCTCTCATGAAGGTTCCCCCTCGCGGTGCGGCTCCGGCACGGGCGCGGGCGCGGAAGCCGCGTCAACGGCCCCTCCCGCCGATGCGGTTCCTTTTGCCTGTGCTGTCCGTCTTGCCGGCGCGGCTCCATCCAGCGGCGCAGAGTCCTCCGCCGTCCCGGATTTTTCTGCCGGTGCGGCCTCTCCCGCAATCGCGGCGTCCTCTTCACTTTCAGGCGGGGAGAAATTGCCGGAATCCGCGTCGGCCCCGCGCTCGTCCGTTTCACACGCCTCGAAATTCACGCCGCGGCGCAATTCCTCGATATCGCCCGCCTGCAATATATCGTCGAACTGCCGGCTCATGGCGAAGCGCATATATTGCAGCCGGCGGAAAAACCGCCCGACCTGATAGAGGATTTGGGGAATATCTTTCGGCCCGATCACCAGAACGGCGACCAGCACGATCACCATGATTTCGGGCCAGGAAAGACCGAACATTACTGATCTTTCTTCACGTCGGCTTTATCGTCGATCTGCCTGGGCGCGGCGTCTTCGTCGGCCAGCCCTTTTTTGAAATTTTTGATCCCCTTGCCGAGATCTTCCATGATGCGCGGCACGCGGCCCGCCCCGAACAGGACTATCACCAAAACCGCGACAATCAGTATCTGCCATATGCTCAAAGACATTGTCTTATTCCTCGCCTTATTCTTCTTCGTCGTATCCTTCAAACTCGTCGGCGGCGGCATCTTCCCCGCCGTCGCCCTCTTCGTCTTTCACGCCGGAAAGCACTTCCGCCGCGCTCTTGTCCGGATTGTCGAACAGGTCGCGGGAATCCGGCACTGTTTCGATGGCCGGACGGCGATCGAGAAGGCCGGCGGCCTTAAGGTCTTCGAGTCCCGGCAACTCCATCATAGACCCAAGCCCGAAATGATCAAGAAAGGCATTCGTCGCCAGCCATGTCAGCGGGCGGCCCGGCGTTTCACGCCGCTTGCCGGGCTTGACCCAGCCAAGCTCCAAAAGCTGGTCTATCGTCCCCTTATGGGTGGCGACGCCGCGGATATTCTCGATTTCCGCCCGCGTTATCGGCTGGTGATAGGCGATGACGGCCAGCGTTTCCAGCGCGGCGCGGGACAGGCGGCGTTCGACATCTTTTTCAATGGTCAGGGACGCCGCGACCGCCGCCGCAGTGCGAAACGCATAGGCGCCGTTGATTTCGGAAAGCTCCACACCGCGATCGGCGTAAAGCGCCTTCAATTCGGGCAAAAGCACGTTGAGATCGGCTCCTTCCGGCAATCTTTCCAGCATCGCCTGCGGCGTCATCGGGGCGGTCGATGCGAAGAGCATCGCTTCGAGGACTTTTAGATTTTCGATTTGTTGCTGTGTCATATTACGGTTCCAGTGTTTGAACAATAGGCGCCGCCTTTATTTCCGGCTTCTGCACATTTTCGGCAGGAGTGCTTAAAGCAACAAACACCGCAAGCCCTCCGGCGGCCGCGGCCATAAAACCACCGGCGACAAACGTAACAAGAGCTGGATCTACCGACCTATCTTCAGGCTCTCCGCTATAAAGCCCTGTCGATGTGTCCACGCTACCATCCGCATTAAGATTGAATTCCGATACTTCAGCCATTTTAATTTTACTCCCCTTTTGTTTCGTCTTCGTCATTGTCGTCCCGCGCAGCGTCTTCCAGCGGCGGGCGGTTCGCGGTGC
Source organism: Micavibrio sp. (assembly GCA_041655955.1). GTDB lineage: Bacteria > Pseudomonadota > Alphaproteobacteria > Micavibrionales > Micavibrionaceae > Micavibrio_A. Next base: position 17,502 of record JBBAEN010000001.1, on the reverse strand, counting down.
GCAGGTAAATCGGCCGGAAAAGCCCGTCCTGACGGATTTCCACCTTCCCCTGCTTCGCCAGTTCCAGCCCCGCCGTAAAGGTGGAGGCCAGTGACGAGCGGCGCAAAAGCGGGTCGTCGATATTGTCCGGCATAAAGCTTTGCAAGGTCGTCCAGACGGAAAACGGCCCCGATTTCGGCAGGTTGCCGAGCATCCGCGCCATCCGCTCCACCGCCTCTTCCATCGTCATAACGCGGAAGACGGGCAATTCATAGGTGGAGGCTTCGGCGCGGCGGCGGATATCGCCATAGGCCTTCAGCAGATCGTAAAGCGTGTCCTTATAGGTCGCGTTATAGGCGGTGCGCAGCCCTTCCGGTGCGCCGCGGGCGAAGACGTTGAGGCCGAGCTGCGGACGGGCCATCAGTTTTTGCGCGGCCTCGCGCATGGATTCAAGGCGGCGGAGCTGGAATTGCAGGGCCTCGGCCATGGCCTCCCCGCTCGGCTCGCCGCTTTCATCCTGTTCGCGCGGGAGCAGCAGGCGGGATTTCAAATAGGCAAGCCACGCCGCCATCACCAGATATTCGGCGGCAAGGTCGAGGCGCAGCCCCTGCGCCCGTTCGATAAAATCCAGATATTGCCGCGCGAGCTGGAGGATGGAAATTTCGCGCAGATCCACTTTTTGGTTCCGCGCCATTTCGAGGAGGACGTCTATCGGCCCTTCGAACCCGTCGAGATTGAGAAGCAGCGAATCCGCCTCATGCCCGCCTTCGGGCAGGAATTCATCCGTAACCGTTTCCAGCCCCCCTTCGGGCGGCGGCCTATCCTGCGGCAGGTTATCGTCGATCGCGGCTTGCATTGAATCTGTTCAAACTCTCTTCACGCATCGGCGGGCAAGCCTTTGCGATATCAATCATTTCATGTAAGTGACCCGCGCAATATAGCGCGATGTCCATGCCGGATTCCAGTGTTTTAGCCACTCTATCCGCAGGAGAACCGTAGCGGCACAAAGCCTCCATACAGAGATCGTCACTCACAAGAAGTCCGTTATAATTCAATTTGTTACGAATAAACCCTATTACGGCGGCGGAGGTCGAGGCCGGATGCTCCGGATCAATCGCCTCATAGACGATATGCGACACCATGGCCCAGATGCGATCCGCATGCGGGCTTTCAATGACATGGCGGAAGGGCTTGAAATCACTTGATTCGAGCGCGTCCAGACTTGCGGACACCACCGGAAGGTCGATGTGGGAATCAAGGCTCGCCCGCCCCTGCCCCGGCATATGTTTGATGACGGGCGTAATCCCTTCTTCCAGGAATATCTCACAGGCGAGAAGGCCCAGCGCGCCGACGCGCAGCGGATCGTCCGAAAAGGCGCGGCTGCCGATGGCTTCGTGGGTTTGCGGGAAAAGAACGTCCAGAACGGGCGCGCAATCGACATCGATCCCGGCCTCGTTCAAATCCGCCGCTATGCCGCGGATAGTTTCGATCAGCCTGTCCTTGTCGTCCGTATCGCCGATCTCCTTCATCGCCGGATAGTCGGGCCAGTGCGGCGGGCGGAGGCGGCGTACCCGCCCGCCTTCCTGATCGATGAGGATCGGGCAATGCCAGCCGGCGGCGGCGCGCAAAGCGGCGCAGAGTTTTTCAAGCTGCGGCCTGTCTTCAATATTCCGCCCGAAAAGGATAAAGCCGAGCGGCTTGAATCCTGCGAAAAACCGCGCCTCTTCCTCCGTCAGGACGGGGCCGGAACAGGAAAGGATAACGGGTTTTATGTCTGGATGCATTTTCCTGAACCACGGCAAAGCGCGGGCAGGACACGGCGTTTCACAAGGAAATGTTCGATAATTCCGTGTATCTCCCGCGCCCCCGCGGTAAAATTACTGGGAAACGACGAGGCAGCCGCCCGGCGTTGTTTTCTTAATCTCGTTGCAGATCCGCGTCGCGTCATCCTTGGACACCGGGCCTGCCTGAATCCGGTGGAAAATACCTTTATCGCCGAGATTGGCTTGCTGGGTGCGGTATCGAAGCGCGCCAAGACTGCCATATTTCGCCTGAAGCTTCTTCCATTCGCCCTCGACTCCGGCGGTCGAACGGACGCTCGCAAGCTGGATGTAATAACCGCCCGGCTGGACGGCTTTCGCGGTGGCGGCAGCGCCCGCGGCGGATTCTATCTTCGCCGCATCTTTTGCGGAGGTGATTTGTTTTTCAACAGGCGCGGCTTTCGGGGCTTCTATGGCTACCTCCTGTTTCGGCGCGGGCGCCGCAGACATTTGCGGAGCGCCGCCGATAGCTTCCTTCACCAAAGGGTCGGCGGAGGTCAGGCCGGATTGTACGGGCGGTTCGACCGGTTCGGCCTTGGCGAATTTTTGCGCTTCCTCAATCTCGCTCAAAGGTGCGCCGCCCGGCTGGTCGCCGTCCGTGTTCAGGCCCGCGAAAAGCTGAGAGCGCGGCACGGGTTCTTCCGCCGCGTCGTCGGCAAGGATGTTTTCAGGGCCGCCATTTCCGGCGGCGGCAAAGACGGTGGAATCGCGGTAGGGAATTTCCATCCCGCCCGGATTATCCGGCGCCGTTTTATAGGCCCCCGCGTCGGCGCGGATGATCGGCACGCTCTGGTTCGCGGCGGCGTCCTCGTTTTCGGGATAACTGCCCCAGACGACAAGGCCGAGCAGGACGATGGCGGCCAGAACCGACACAATCGCGAACTCGCGCTTTTTGTGGGAAATAATCGTCAGGATCTGGTCAAAAAAACCGTCCTGATCGTCTTCATCGAAATCGCTATATCTTTTTGCCATGAGTCGGATGCTATGAAAAAAGCCTGCCCCTGTAAAGGCGGGAAAGACCGCGTTATCATGAGTTTTCCACAGCGTCCCGCATTACCAAAGGCCCCGTCTGCGGAAAGCCGCAAACCCTTAAAAGGAAACAATAAAGAAGCGAGGCAATCGCCGCTGTTACGAGCTAACATCCCAGCGCAAAGCAAAAAAGCGCAATGCTATGAAGAAAAATAACGAGAATATAGCTGAACGGATTGAAAAACGGCGCCTTGAGGCCGAGCACAAGAAATTTTCCGTAAGAAACATCCCCCGCGCCTATCAAGGCTTGAGTTCGGTCGTAAAAATATCCCCAGAGCGCCGGAAACATCCAGAGCGTGCCAAAACTCGCGAGAACCAGCCAGACGCTGAAAACGGCCTGCCATGTTCCGTTATATAGTATAAAGAATAGATAGGCCGGAAAAGCGCATGCCGCCGCCGTTGAGAATAGCAGCAGCAAGGCATTGCGCCATATTCCGGCCTTTCCGGTCATTATTTATCCAGATAGAGATCGAAAAGCCGTTCATGTTCGCGCACCGCGTATCTGTCGGTCATGCCGGCGATGTAATCGCACACGATACGGGCGCGGGCGGCGTTTTCGAGCATGCCGCCGGCTTCTTCCACGCGGCGCTGCCAGTGTTCGGGCAAAAGCTGGTAACGATCCATAAAACCGTCGAACAGTTCCTGCACCACCCGCTCCGCCTTCAGCCGCTCGCGCATCACCGTATAGTGGCGGTACATGCGCTCGAAGAGGAAATCGCGCAATGCCTCGACTTTTTCATGCATCGCGCCGGAAAAGGCGACGACGGCGCCGGGCGCCATGCGGATATCTTCGGGCGCGGCGGCCCCCAGCTTTTGCAGGCGCTTTTGCGATTCGGCCAGAACGTCGCTCACCATCGCGCCGATCATCTCGCGGATGGATTCCTGTATCAGGTAATGTTCGGCAATATCGGGATAGGCGGCCCGCACGGACGCGATGACTTCGCGCAGGAGCTGTATTTTTTCCAGCTCCTGAAGCGTGAACATGCCGGCGCGCAGCCCGTCTTCCACATCATGGTTGTTATAGGCGATATCGTCGGCCAGCGCCGCGCATTGCGCCTCGACGCTCGCATAGGTTCCAAGCCGCAAATCGGCCTGTTCCTGCACGGCGGCAAGCGTCACGGGCAAGGGACCGGTCACAGGGCCGTTATGTTTCACCACCCCTTCCAGCGTTTCCCATGTCAGGTTCAGCCCCGGCCAGCGGTGATATTTGCGCTCCAGCTTTGTCAGGACGCGCAAGGACTGATCGTTATGCTCGAACCCGCCATAGGGTTTCATGCATTCGGCGAGGACATCCTCCCCCGTATGGGCGAAGGGCGTGTGGCCGAGATCGTGCGACAGCGCGATGGCTTCGGCCAGATCCTCGTTCACATAAAGGGCGCGGGCGAGGGAGCGGGCAATTTGCGAAACTTCCAGCGTGTGCGAAAGCCGCGTCCGGTAATGATCGCCCTCGTGATAGACAAAGACCTGCGTCTTGTATTTCAGGCGGCGGAAGGCCGAGGCGTGGATAATCCTGTCGCGGTCGCGCTGGAACGGCGTGCGGGTCGGGCTTTCTTCTTCCGCATAAATTCTCCCCTTCGACTGGTCGGGGCGGCACGCATAGGCGGCCAATGGCAGGGCGCAATAATTATAGGCTGGCTGGGGCATATCACTCATAGCGCTGATATTAAACGCAAAATCCATAATGTCACGCAAAGAATAAAAGAATAAAACATGGAAAATCTTTAACCGCCGTCCTATATAATACGTCTATGAGCACGATTACCCTGACCGACAGCCTTGTGGCGCAGATCAAGAAACTTCAGGCCGCCGATGGCCGCGCGGGGTTAAAGCTCCGCGTTATGGTCGATAGCGGCGGGTGTCAGGGGTTCGAATATAAATTCAGCCTCGAAGAAGATATCAACCCCGACGACGAAGTCTTTGAAAAAGACGGGATCGCCGTGCTTATCGACGATATCTCCCTGCCCTATATGCGCGATGCGATCATCAATTATAAAGACGATCTCATCGGCGCGCATTTCGAGGTTATCAACCCCAACGCCAAATCTTCCTGCGGCTGCGGCACCAGCTTTTCGGTCTGAGCGCGCGGGAGGCCGCGGAAATTCCTTTGCCTTCCCAAGCGGCGGGGATTAAGCTCCGCCTCATGTCTTCCATGTCCCCTTCCCCGTCTTTTCGCATGGTTAAATCCGCGCTTTATCCGCTGTGGGTCAGGGTTGCGGAAGGAAGGTTTGAAGACGCTCTTTGCGTCGAAGTGATTGCCGCCTCCACCCATTTCACCGATGCCGCCGGAAACCCTTATGGAACCCGCCTCGTTTTCCCCGGAAGCGCCAGGCCGGAACAGCGCGCCATAGACAGGTTCAACCACAGCAAGGGCGCGTTCGGCCTTCATATAAGGCTCGGCTTTGAAACCGCCCTGTCCGCTTACAAGGATTTCCGGCGGATCGGCCCTCACCGCGGCGAACAGCTTGATTTCACCCACGGCAATATTCCCGCCATCGAGGCCCATTACGCCGACCCCGCCGCACCGGAGGACGCGGATAATTTGCGCCGCCTGCTTTGCATCGATAATCGGAAGTGTGAATTCGAGCAATTCCGTGCTTAAATCACCCGCATGAAGATCGCGACATGGAATGTAAACTCAATCAAGGCGCGCACCGCGCATGTCCAGCGCTGGCTGGAGCGGGTGCAGCCGGATATTTTATGCCTTCAGGAACTCAAGGGGCTGGATTTTCCCGAAGACGCCTTCCCCGGTTATCAGCCGCACAGCGTCACGCAAAAAGCCTATAACGGCGTCGCCCTCCTTTCGCGCCATCCGGCGGAAATCCTCCTCACGAAACTGCCCGGCGACGAGGAAGACGAACAGGCGCGCTATATCGAGGCGGATATTGCGGGGCTTCGCCTTATCAATATCTATTTGCCGAACGGCAACCCCGCCCCCGGCGATAAATTTACCTATAAACTCAATTGGATGGAGCGGCTTTATCAACGGCTTTATGAATTGCGGGCGAATGAAACCCCTTTCCTCATCACCGGCGACTTTAATGTCATACCGGAGCCGCATGATTGCTGGGATCCCGCACTCTGGGCAGAAGACGCGCTCTACCGTATCGAAACCCGCCGCGCCTTCAGGAAGCTATTACATCTCGGATTAACGGATGCCTTTAGAGCCCTCAACCAAAACGATAAACAATACACGTTCTGGGATTATCAGGCCGGATGCTGGCCCAAAAACAAGGGCATCAGGATCGACCATTTCCTGACCTCGCCCCCCGTGACGGACAGGATCAGGGGCTGCGCCATCGACCGCATACCGCGCGGCGAGGAAAGCCCGTCCGACCATACGCCGGTTATTCTCGAACTCCGCGGCTAGGCTTTTATTGCCGCACGCCGCCATCATTTTCCTGCGTCATTACGGGCACTCCGCCCTGCGCCCCATCCTGCGGCCAAAACCAATGCCCGAACCACGCGACCGGCTTTCCGCGGCGGATTGGGCATGAAGTCCTCCATCCATCGTGCCTGCACCCATAAAATCGGCGCTTCGCAAAACTCCCATATGGCCAAGCCGCGTAAAAGCCCGTAAACTGGACGGGATTTTGATGATTCATTGACCTGCCTTTTGGAAAATCCCGCCATGCATAAAAAATATCCCGGCAACGCGCCGCGCCCCGCAACCAGAATTTTCCCGGCCCTTCTTATAGGCGCCGCGCTTATATCCGTCGGCGCATGTGCCGCCGGAGAGGAATTCCGCGAAATAACGGCCGAGCGCATCGCCCGCCCTGCCTTTATGGTGGAGCGGAGCTTCCGCGCACAGGAGATGGATTTCAAATTATGGGAGCGGATGCATGCCCGCCACGCGCCCGTCAATATCTATATCGAGGGTGACGGCGAAACACTCTACCATATGGGCGGCGTCACAAAGGAACCGTCGCCGGAAAATCCGGTCGCGCTGCATCTGGCTTCCCGCGACAACGCGGAAAACCTGCTTTATATCGCCCGCCCCTGTCAGTACAGGGAATCGCCCGATCCCAAACAGTGCGATCCGAAATACTGGAGCAACCGCCGCTTCGCCCCCGAAGTCATCACCGCCTATAACGAGATTATCGACGAGGTCAAACGGCGCTATGACCTGACCGACATCAATATTATCGGCTATGGCGGCGGCGCAAATATCGCGGCGGCCATCGCGGCCCGGCGCGGCGACGTCAAAAGCCTGCGCACCGTCGCGGGAGCGCTTGCCCCCGATCTGGTTTACACCAACCCCAAGGAGCCTCTGGACGGCGACAGCGTGAAGGCCAACGCCCTTGCGCCGCAACTGGCGCGCCTGCCCCAACACCATTTCGTGGGGGCCGGTGACGATGTCGTTCCCGCCTCCGTTTATCATTCCTACCGCGCCGCGCTGGGGGAATCGGATTGCGTCCACTACACGCTTGTTCCCGATGCCGATCATACGCTTGGCTGGGTGCAAAAATGGCCGGACTTCCTGACATACACGGTTGCCTGCCCATCGGATGAGATCTTCGACAAGGACGCGATGCAAAACTATACCCCCGCCCCCTTGCCGCCCGCCAAAGATTACAGTCCTTATAAATAAGCGCCGCGGCGCGGGAAACGGACAGGCCCGCCCGCTCTTTCCGCCCCTATCCGCCCGTGTCCGCCTATAGCACCGGCAGCCAGCCCGCGCCCCATTTGCGCGACAGATAGGCCCCTATCCGGTTTATCTCGGCCACAGACAAAGCGCGCTCATAAAGAATAATCTCGGCAAGCCGCCCGTGAAAATAGGCCGAAGTCCCGTTAAAACCGCCCATCAAACGCACGCTCGGCAAGGTCGCCCATGCGCCCTCGCTGTTGGTTCCCGCAATGGAAGCCCCTTCAAAAAAACCTGTAATGGCATTGCCGGAAGTCCTGTTGACGCCGATATACCCCTTGGAGCTATCCCAGATGCACGGAATAAAATCCGTTTCATCCCGGCTCCAAAAGCGGAGGCCGTTCGCAGTGTGCAATTCCAGGCCGTACCGCCGCCCGCCGCCGGCAAGGAAACAAAAAGGCCAGAGCGAAGGCGTATCCGGCACAAAGACGGTAACGAGCGTACTATCCCCCTGCACAATACCGCTCATGCCGGCGGGCAGGAAAAGCTGCTGCGAATCCCCTTGGAAATAAACCGTATTACGCCCGCCAAGGCTGCGCGCGCCCGTCAAAGGCCTGTCTGCCGGAACCGTCTGCACGGCGTGGTGGCCGTTGCCGCTCTTATCATTCCATGCTGTAACAGCGCCCTCATCATGCAAAATGGTCGCCGGATCCGCCGCGTCGTACCATGCGTATAAATCATCTATCCTAGAGGGCGACCAACCATCCCCGCCCATATCCCCATGCGGGCGCGCGTGAAAACCGCACCCTAAACCCAGCGTCATCGTTATTCTCCAATCTTGTAAGGAAGGCATAAAAAAAGCCGCCGGAAGCGGTTGTTCGACAACGCCGCGGCAGCCCAAAGAAAAAGGGCGCAATGCGCCCCGATATGAAAGACAGGTTAGGGGATTATTGCACTTTTGTCAAGAATCCCGCCCGCCCTTTTTCAACCGCTTTCGCAGCCGCCTGATAATCTCCGGCCCGTAAGCCGCGAGCGCCACGGCAAGCGTGAATAAAAGCAGGCCAGCGACAAAACTTGCGATAGGGAAAATATGGGCGTCGCGGGAAACAAACCAGCTCGCGGCAATGCCGCCCAGCACCAGCATCCCCCTCACTATCCAGCCAAGCATCTTATCCCCTCCTACCGAAATAAAGTCCGTCACAATTATAAAGGCTTAGATAGCAGACACAGCCATGTGAAGGAACAAAATTCAAACCGCGCCATTGGTTATCCATGCAATCCCCCCATCAATAAGGAGAAAAGACTATGAGCACCAAAACAATGGAAAATCTTTTTCACGATACGCTCAAAGATATTTATTACGCCGAGAAGAAGATCGTTAAAGCATTGCCTAAAATGGCAAAAGCGGCGCAGTCCGGGGAATTGGCGAACGCTTTTGAAACACACCGGCAAGAAAGCGAAATCCATATTGAACGGCTGGAAAAAATATTTGAAACCCTCGGTAAAAGCCCGCAGGGAAAAACCTGCCCCGCCATTGACGGTATTATCGAAGAGGGGGAAGAAATTATGAAGGACTATGAGGACTCCCCCGCCCTTGATGCGGGCCTGATTGCAGCGGCCCAGGCCGTCGAGCATTATGAAATAGCACGGTACGGGACACTCAAATGCTGGGCAGAGCTGATGGGGATGGACGAAGCCGCCGACCTTCTTGACGAAACCCTTCAGGAAGAAGCCGGAACCGACGAAAAACTGACCGAACTTGCCGACAGCTCGGCGAACGAGAAGGCTCTGAGCGAAGCCGCTTAGGCGCAACGCGAACCAGACGAAAAGCCGGGAGCTATGCCTCCCGGCTGCCTCCCATCTCCAAGGTGTTAGCACAAAAAAGTTCTTTCGCGCCCAAGGGCGTTTGATGTCTTGGGGGATACGTCAAGGCTAAAGGAGAAAGAAAGGGACGTATATGTTGCCGTGCGCTGACAAGCTTGGCTACCAATTCGCAGAAAAGGGTAAAAATCCGTACAGCGTAAAAACGGGGAAAAACTAGTCCCTTAATTTATCAAATAAAAGCAACAAGATAATTGAAAGAGATGGCGCAGCGAAGGAACCTTGAGCGAAGATTTTCTCCAGTAAACCGTGGGTTTCAGAGGATTTGTAGGTGAAAACATTATAAAAATTAACCCTTGACGTCTTCATTCTGCTATATCTCTTGCATGGAAATATTTGTTGAATGGCTCAAAAATCTTGCAAAATGTAGGCTCACGTAGATGCTATTTGAGCCTAAAAAACCAGCCAGAATCTCTGATTCTCAAATGCTTGAAGAAATAGCGCGCGTGATGCAATTATTTGCCGGCACAGCTCCAGCACAAGCCGAGTTTATCAAGTGTTTCAAATATAGCATGGAGCCTGTCCGTCGGCGCTTTGGCAGTTATGGGGAGGCTCTTCGGCACGCGGGCTTTATGCCCCCAGAGCAAAAATATACCCCCAAAAAAGTGAAAGAAGATTTACAAAGAGTTCTTAAGCTGGCGGAAGGATGTAAGTTTACTTACAATTTTTATAGGCAAAATGGCGGTGCTTATAGTATAAAAACTGTAAAATCTCTCCTTGGTTTAGATTGGCAGGGGGTCATGACTGAAATAGGAGCACAATCTCGTCCGCATCTTATTCGCACTACAGAGCGAGGAAAAAAACGCAGAGAATTTGCTGCACTTTCAAACGAAGATCTCATCGAAGAAATAGGGCGCATCTGGCAGGAAAAGGGGCGAAGGCCAACTTACGGAGAGTTCCGTAAAGAATGTAAATTTGGAATTCGTATCTATGAAAGACGTTTTGGATCATGGAAGACGGCTGTAGAATTATATTGCCAGAATAAGAACATAACTATCCAAGGCAGGGCCCACACATATGCATCCAAAGAAATATTGGTGAATGAGTTACGCGCACTTCAAAGAAAACGTCCGGGCGATCTTCTGACCTATGCCTTATATAAGAAGAATGCAGGGACTTATTCGATAGGAACATTTCAATCCCATTTCGGAAGCTGGACAAATGCTGTTCAGGCGGCAGGGGCAGTATCAGGCCGACAGGCGAAATATTCAAAGGATGCGCTTTTTGATGAAATGCAGCGTGTATGGGAGATTTTGGGAGAACAACCAACTCGTAAAGATATAGAAACCCTAGGAACAATTTCACCTAAAGCGTACTATACAGTATTTGGAAGTTGGCAAAATGCAGTACTTGCATTTTGTGAAGACCGTAATGATAAAAACGGTGTGGTAGCGCAATCTTTAGGTACGGTCGTTTCTCTTCCCGAAAATATTTTTCCAAAAAATAAAACATTGGAAGCTGCTTCGAAAATTACAGAACCGCATAACAGTGAATTTGGATATGAAATTCGCAAGACGGGAAGATTACCATCAAAAAGACAACGTTTTCTCATTCTAAAAAGGGATAATTTTACATGCCAATCTTGTGGACGTAATCCTAAACGTGATGGAATCGTGCTGCATGTTGATCATATTATTGCTTACGCTAATGGCGGAGAAACAGTGGATGATAACCTGCAAGCTCTGTGTCAAGACTGCAACCTAGGAAAATCTGACACATAATTTCTCCGTTTCTCTAGCCAGTTTTTTATTATCGCCATTAATTCCTTACAATAGCTTCAATCCGATGTTACCGGAAGCATGCTACAAGCCGTCTATTTTTATGCCGCGAGCGTACGTTTTTACAATTGAATGCGCACATAAGGTTCCTATGCATAGCATGGGAACCTTCTCCATTTTTACAAATTAATTCAATTAGTTAATAAATTCATACGTTTAACAGGCCAAAAATGGATGACGTAAATTTACACCTTATTCGCTAAAACCCTGATATAGCTAAGAAATATTTTCGTTTTGGAAAATGGTGCTGCGAGGGAGGATTGAACTCCCGGCCTCTCCCTTACCAAGGGAGTGCTCTACCACTGAGCTACCGCAGCCAAGACCGTTGGAAACCCTTGGGTTATCCCCAAAGTCCGCCGGAAGCTACTATAATATTCCTTCCCTCTCAAGTCTGATTTGTCTATAGTCCACCCTGTTTTTCCGAAATAGAGGCCGTATGGGGAATAATCTGACCGAGGCGGGCCGGAGAGCGGCAGAAATCAGGGCCAAAAAGCGGGCCGAGGCTTTGCGCGCCAATCTCAAACGCCGGAAAGAGCAAAGCCAGGCCCAAAGAGGCATAGAGATCGAAGACAAAGGGGAACAGGATGCAAACTCTCAAAACAGCGAATGACGAAGACCGCGCCGCGGGATCGGTTGCCGCGTTTCCACCCGGCATCCTGTCCGACGGGCAGATCCGAAACCTCGCCCTCAATCACGGCATGATAGAACCGTTTGTCGAGCGCCAGACATTTGACGGCGTCATTTCCTACGGGCTTTCTTCCTATGGCTATGACGCGCGCTGCTCCAGCGAGTTCAAGATTTTTACGAATGTCGATAACGCCATTGTCGATCCGAAAAATTTTAGCGAGCAAAGCTTTGTCGATCGCGAAACCGATGTCTGCATCATCCCGCCCAATTCCTTCGTCCTGACGCGCAGCGTCGAATATTTCCGCATCCCCAAAGACGTGCTGGTCATCTGTCTTGGAAAATCCACCTATGCGCGCTGCGGCCTTATCGTCAATGTCACGCCGCTGGAACCGGGCTGGGAAGGCCATGTCACGCTGGAAATTTCCAACACGACCCCCCTTCCGGCAAAAGTTTACGCCAATGAAGGCGTTGCGCAGTTCCTGTTCTTTAAAGGATCTGCCGAATGCGAGGTTTCCTACGCCGACCGCGCGGGGAAATATATGGGCCAGCGCGGGGTTACGCTGCCGCGCATGAAGGAGGAGTAAGATGGGTAGAATTGAAATCAACGTCGTCGAACATAAAAAAGGCCGCCTTCGCGGGCAGTTTTTTGAACTTGCGCTGGACGGCATCGGCACGTTCGGCTTCGACAGGATCCTCGCGGACGAAGCCTTTACCGGCGACCGCATCCAGGTCATTCATGCCAATGGCAATCAGGCGGCGGGCGAGTGCGCCGTGCTGAACGGCTCCGGCGGCGGCGCCCCGACTTTTCTCCTCAGCCTTGCCGAAAAATTCGGCGGGGCATGCGAGGGCATAGGCATGTTGAATGCCAAGGATATGCAACCGGGTGACAAGATCGTCCTCCATTCAAACCGTTTAACGGGCGAGGAAGCACTCCAGACCTTCCGCAACCATAATAGCTGCGCCTATTACACAGCCGCGCGATACACGCAATAAAGGCAGGACGACGATGCAGGCAAACCCCGCCAAAGAACTGATCGCAGACGGCACGACGGAAACGGCGCCGGAAGGCCGGATCATCGAGATTATCCATGGCGAGGCAAAGCCCTCGAACCTGAACGCGCTGCGCGTGCGCGGCGGCAACCGCCTGAAGGGCGACATCGCCATTAGCGGCGCGAAGAATGCGGCGCTCAAACATATGTGTGCGGCGCTCCTGACATCCGATCCGGTCGAGCTTTCCAACATGCCCGTGACGCTCGGCGACGTGCGGACGCTGTCGGAGCTTCTCGACTATCTCGGCATGACGGTCGCACTGCGCAATGACGGCGTGGCGATGCTCCATGCGAAAGAAATCAAGACGACGATTGCGCCCTATGATCTCGTGCGCAAGATGCGGGCGAGCGTTCTCGTCCTCGGCCCCCTCCTCGCCCGCGAAGGGCAGGCGGATATTTCCATGCCCGGCGGCTGTGCCATCGGCACGCGGCCCGTTGACCTGCACCTCAAGGGCTTTGAAGCCATGGGCGCGCAGATTGAACTGGATGGCGGCTATATCAAGGCGCGCGCGCCAAAGGGCCTGAAAGGCGCGCATATCACCTTTCCTTTCGTGTCGGTCGGCGCGACCGAAAACATCATGATGGCAGCCACGCTCGCGGACGGCGTCACAATCCTGTCCAACGCCGCGCGGGAGCCGGAGATTATCGATCAGGGCAAAGCGCTCATTAAAATGGGCGCGAAAATCGAAGGGCTCGGCACGTCCGAGATCCGTATCGAGGGCGTTTCGTCCCTTTCCGGCACGACCCATGCCTGTATCCCCGACCGCATCGAAACGGGAACCTATATGTGCGCGGTCGGACTCACGGGCGGCGAAGTGCGGCTTAAAAACACGCGCACCGATTTCCTCGCCTCCCTTATCGGCCCCCTCACGGGCGCGGGGATGGAGATCAAGCAGGACGGGGACGACGTGTTCGTTTACCGCAACGGCAACCATCTTCAGGGCATCGACATCATGACCGAGCCTTACCCCGGATTCCCGACCGATTTGCAAGCGCAATTCATGGCGATGATGACCATGTGCAAGGGCGCAGGCATGATCACCGAAACGATTTTTGAAAACCGCTTCATGCACGTCCCCGAACTGTGCCGCATGGGCGCGAATATCACCGTGCAGGGCAATTCCGCGATCGTGCGCGGCGCGGGCAAGCTTAAAGGCGCCGAGGTCATGGCGACCGACCTGCGCGCCTCCGTCGCGCTCGTCCTCGCAGGGCTGGTCGCGGAAGGCGAAACAATCGTCAACCGCATCTATCACCTTGAACGCGGATACGAGAATATCGTCCGCAAGCTCACCAATGTCGGCGCGGATATAGAGCGCGTGAAAGAACGCTGACAATCATTCCTTTATGTAGAGTTGATGCGTAGAATGACAGAGTTTAATAATTTAACGCCCGTTACGGGCCTCTCCTCCTTCAATGCGGATCTTGTCACGTCGTATTTTTATACGACGGCGGAAAAGCCGCATGAATATGCCGCGCTTCGTTTTATGTTCAAAATGATGCTGGAAGAATTGCCGCCCAATACCCCGCGCACCGAAGCGGGGCGCATTGCGGCAGACCTCACGATTGAAAAAATATCCTTCCAATATTCACTGAATGATCATTTCAGCAGCGATTTTTTCAAAACGCTGCCCTCCTACCGCGAAGATGCGCTGACGGTCGCCGCTATTTGTGATCGTTATATCGGCGAAGCTTCCCCGCAGGCTGGGTTCGATGCGGATATTCTGGGGCAAGCGCAACGCATCTGGGCCGAAGCCTCCTCCCTGATGGCGGAAACAGCGGCGTTCAATCCCGCGAATAATCAATATTCAAAAGAAGGGATTTTTCTGGCGCATCTGCACGCGCTCGATAATCTGGTGCATCTTGAACAGCATTTCGATTCTTGCAGCGCGGACGATCTTCTTGAGATTGTTGGTACAAAATTCCAGCCAATCTACCGTTTTGTCGACAGGCAAACAAAATTAGGGCAGGAGCTGCATGCTTTCCTGAAGGATGTAGAGGAAAAGGTGGATCATATCGTCAATCCGCAGCGCCGCGGCGCCCATCTCTCGCTCGTCCATTCAATCCAGCCGGGGCAAAGCGGCCCCTAAGGTTTTGGCGCAAACTGCTTTCCCGCCGGCGCAGGCCGTGCCTCGTCAAGCCTGATGATCGCCGCGGTTCCGGGCCCGCTTCCCTTTTCCTGCCTTTTAAGGGCCGCAGCCGCCCAGAAAGAATAATCCGCGCGCCGCGCTGCAAAGGGACTATAAAGGCCTTCCGGCGATTCTTTTTTAATACTCATTTCTCCCCCATGAAACAAAGACTCTTCATTTTCATAAGATTAGCGAAAATAAGCGGACTTGCAAGTACATTCCTTGCATAAGGCTGTTTTTCGGGTTTACAAGCGGCTAGGCGGGGTTGTATAAGTCCTACGCACACACTAAACCAAGGAAAACCAAGGGTTTTTAAGGATATTTATGGCTAAAGAGGATCTGATAGAATTTAAAGGCATCGTCTCGGAAGTATTGCCGAATGCAATGTTCCGCGTAAAGCTGGAGAATGACCATGTGGTTCTCGCGCATACCGCCGGAAAAATGCGTAAAAACCGTATCCGTGTCCTCGAAGGCGATAAGGTTGTTGTTGAAATGACGCCTTACGACCTGACCAAGGGCCGCATCATCTTCCGTGAAAAATAAGCTTATCCTCGCATCGTCATCGCCTCGCCGCGTTGAACTTCTTGCGCAAATCGGCATTGTTCCCGATCACATCATCCCCGCCGACATTGACGAAACGCCGCTGAAGGGCGAACTGCCCCATGCGCTTTGCGTACGGCTCGCGCGGCAAAAAGCGGAAAAGATAAAAGACCTCAATCCGGACGCCATCATTCTCGGCGCGGATTGCGTCGTCGCGGCGGGAAGACGCATTCTGGACAAACCGCGGGACGAAGAGGACGCACGCCGCATCCTGAACATTCTTTCCGGCAGGCGGCACAAAGTTCATGGCGGGCTTTGCGTCATCGACCCGCAAGGCACCGTCCGCACGCGCCTGTGCCAGACTGCGGTGGCGTTCCGCAGGCTTTCAAAAGACGAGATCGACGCCTATGTGGCGGGGCGCGACTGGGAAGGAAAAGCCGGCGGTTATGCCATTCAAGGCATAGCGGCAACTTTCGCAAAATATATCGCCGGCTCCCACAGCAATATTATCGGCCTTTCCCTTTATGATGCGGACGCCATGCTGAAAAGCGCGGGCTATCGCCGCGATCCGGCAGGAGCATAAGCCATGGATATCATCATCGAGGAAATGGATGGCGGCTTATGGGTTGCCGCGACACAGCGCGGCAGGCTTTACGGCCTCGAAATCGATCCGCCGCAGGAAAATGTGCGCTGGGGCTCTATTTATCGCGGCAAGGTCGCCCGCATTGATAAATCCCTTGATGCCGCCTTTATCGATCTCGGCGAAGGCAACGAAGGTATCTTGCACAATCAGGATATCCGCCTTGCCGCGCCGGACGGAAAAACGATCAAAGGCGGCGGTGAGCCCGTCGGCAAGCTTCTTCGCCCCGGCCAGTTTATTATCGTTCAGGCAAAAAGCGGCTATTTAAAACGCGATGACGAATTTGAATTTATCCGCGAGGATAAAACGGCGCGGCTCAGCATGGATATCACCTTGCCGGGCCGGTTCCTTATCCACGCGCCGCTGATGGAACAAAACCAGGTGTCGTCGCGCATCCGCAACAAGGATTTGCGTAGCCGCATGATGACGATGATGAACGGCTTCGCCCCCCTTCACGGGCTTATCCTGCGCGCCTCCAGCGAAGACACGCAAATGGACATCCTCCTGCGCGAAGCAAAAATCCTGAACGGCGTATGGACGTCGCTGCAGGAAAAATTTGAAGGCTCCGCCCCTGCCCTTCTTTTGAACGGGCCTGATGCATTCATCCGCTCCATAGGCGATCAGGCAGGATTCGCTATAGAGCGGATCGAGCTTTCAACGATGGAACAATTCAAGCTTGTCGAAGAATGGTGCCAAATATTCGCCCCCGATCTTGTCACGCGCATCCATCCGATCGCGGTTGAAGACCCGCAAGGCGAACTCGCCCTGTTCGATTATCGCGGGCTTCTTGGCGATATAGAGGATCTGTTTCAGGAATACGGACTGCTGCGCAGCGGCGGCTCGATTATCATTCAGGAAACGGCGGCGCTTACCGCCATCGACGTCAATCGCGGCAGTGACGACCGGCCCGCCTATAAGGTGAATATGGAGGCGGCGGAAGAAATCGCCCGCCAAATCCGCCTGCGCAATATTGGCGGGATCGTCCTGATTGACTTCCTGAAATTCTCCAAAAAATCCGAACAGGCGAATTTTTTAAGCGCGCTGACAGCTATCTTTGATACCGATCCCTGCACAGTCCAGCTTCACGGGCTGACGGCGCTCGGCCTTCTTGAACTCACCCGCAAACGCCGCACGCCCCCGCTTTCCGAACGGATGGACATCATTGACGGGCTTTAAAAAGCCCTGCCTTTTTGTTCCGAAAATATGGGAATCCGTGTAAAAACGGATGAAATCCCGCCTTTAGCAAAAATCAGAAAACAAAAGAATTTCAAGCCCATAAAGCGCAAACAAGCCCTATGGCCCGCACTTATGGTATCTTTGGATCATTAACCGGAGTTTAACTAGGATTATCATAAAATAGAGTGAATAGAAAGTGGTAGAAGGGGCAAAATACCATGAATAAGGGGAACACGAAGCGCGGACGCGCATTATCGGGGAGGCGGGGCGTCTTT